>NZ_JAPMLP010000003.1 GCF_026410285.1 Sulfitobacter sp. F26169L
CATGATCCTCGATAGAGAAATCGTAAAACAGAGCGCTTTGCGCTTCTTGCCGTGGTCCCAACATCGCAACAATCTCCCATCTCAATGAGGAAATTGAATCAGTTAGACGAGGCTAAATCAACGTGAGTTTTTCAACAGAATATCCGCAAAACAGACACTCGACCCGCTCAATCTGAGTGTCCGCTTGCTGCATTTAGGAGGGCGGCGGTCTGGTTAATCAACCAGAATGAAATTGGATACCCAAGAGTGTCGGCTTGTGTGATGGGCTGCACCTAGGCATGGTATACGACAAGACTGTGACAGCATTGATCAAGGATCGCGACGCGCTGTTAGCCTTTTATAATTTCCATGCCGACCACGGGAAGCATGTCGGTACTACCAAGCCTCCAGAGGCACATTCACCACCATCAGCCATCGAACCGGAACGCCCAAAGGATGCTTTAGTCGCGAAATCGGCCTCGCCACGGCACTCGAATTGACGATGCCCGGCGCACAGCTATGTTGCAAAAATCGCATTCTGAAAGGGATCACTGTCTTAATCCAGCGTGATAGCTGGCGCTCATACGCAGCTGGGCATCAACGACATACAAGACCCGAAGCTGTCCAGAGTATAACCATTCGCTGACGCGGCGCGGATTATTATCAGTCTGGTTCGACCCTGAGATGGCGTGGGAGGCGACATCTTCTGGCCGGCGGGGATGTCAACAAACCCACAGTGATGCGGTCATTCAGGCCTGATCGACCTTCCAAGTCCACTTCGGTTCGCCTTTGAGACAGACGACCGGCTTTGTGGAGAACCTGCTGAAGCGGGTTGGGCTGGACTGGCCGGTGTCAGATTTAAGCACCCTGTATCGGCGTCAAAAGACATTGGCCGTCGCTATCCCTTACAAGGGATCAGCTGGCCACTGGTAAGGGATAGCACTGGCATAAAGGCTGAAGATGAAGGCGAGTGGAACGCTCGCAAGCACGTAGGCTCCAAACGCCGTCTACGGCGCAAGGTCCACATAGGGATTGATGAGGAGACCCTCTAGATACGCGCAATCGAGGTCACGAGCAGCAGCATTAGCCTCTCTCGGCAGCAGGCTGCGCATGCGCCTGCCGGACAATGGATGTGCCGATGCTTCCCGGCCTTCTCAGTCAGATTGCTCCGGATCAGGAGCTTGGCAGCGTTACTGCCGATGGTGCTTTCGACACACACAAATGCCATGACGCGACTGCAGCCCGCAATGCGTATGCCGTTATCCCGCCGCGCAAGAATGCCAAGTTGTGTAGGCCTGATACGCCAGAGGCCAGAGCTCACAACGAAGCGGTGCGATCCTCAAAGTACCTGGGTCGCGCGCTGTGGCGATATCTGACCGGGTACCACCGCCGGAGCCGCGTCGAAAACGAAGGAGCATTGTTTAAAATTACATGGCCAGCGCCTCTCGGCGTGCGACTTCGATCGTCAGGTTACAGAGATCCAAACCCGCGCAGCGATCCTCGATGGCTTCACAACTCTTGGCAGAGCCCAGACCGTGGCCGTGGGCTAAATCCGTCCGGGGAGAGGGGAAGCCCGTCCTCAAGCGGGTTTGTGGAACAAAGCCCCCGCGCACGCAAAATGACGCAACCTAGGTGGAGCCGGATGTATGCTGGAGCATCAATCCTATGAATTGCATTTAAAAACGAGGTCAAACAAGTTCAACATGCTGCCTAGTCGCGCCGCGAACAACATTTTAGCATAGATCGAAGGAAGTTGCTCGCGACCAAATCTAAGACAGTTTCGTCGTTAAAGCCCATGGGAAAGTATAGATTTTGCGTATCTGCAATATAGGGGTATTGGATGCTGCTTTTACGAGATGCCAGAAGCTGCCCAGCGGTAACGCTGGGACTGTGCTATGCGTTCTTTCCCCGCCTCTCTTCTGGCGCCCGTCGATGCCCCACCGTGCAGCCGGCACTTAGTCTTGCTAAGGACGACTTTCTCACGACACTCAAGTCCATCACGTGTTTTTGCGCCGCAGGTTGGGCGGCGTTCAAGCGGAAGCGGTTCGCCATAATGTCTGAGACCAGTGGCTCTTAGCCTGTTGCAACCTGTTACAAATCACGACGAGCACGTATTTTGGAAGTCAACATATTGATCGAGCGCTGCAGAGCAAATGCAATTCGCATTGCCATAGAAATCAAAACTTACGTCCCCTGCCGATCTATCGTTATCGAATGGTATCTAGGGGCCTTTCGTTTATCAATTTAATGCAATCGCTTCTACGCAGGATAGTAATGCCCAAACCACACATAAACCAAACTATAACAGAGACTTAATCTCCGTTTTTTGAATTTTATACACTTAACTCTTACCAGTCCAACGTGACGTTCGACATCTCAGGACTTAGGTCCAAAAACCACCTTGATGTGTTTGGTCAATCTGTCTTTGTACCAGAGTTCTCGAAACCACTGGCAAACCTGTGGGAGGCTTCCTAATCAAATTTCTAGGACGCGGAGAAAGAAGTGTATCCATGAATGTATTCTAGAGCGCATACATCCGGAATTTATAAATCGAAAACAAACGAAAAGTTGAAATGGCGGAGGCTCAGGGATTCGAACCCTGGGGACGCTCTCACGCCCGTCGGTTTTCAAGACCGGTGCAATCGACCACTCTGCCAAACCTCCGCTGTAATGGCTTCCTAAAACGGTCGAAATGATTCTGCAATCGGGCAAAATTCACGCGATGTGACGGGGAAAATTGCCTATTGCTCTTTGCGTGTCTTGTCGCGCGGGGCTCTGGCGCGTTACAGTAGCGCAAATGCTCCGCAAACGGGGTGATGCGTTGTGGCCTGAACACAGGACCGCGCACAGGCAAGAACGAGGGACACATGGGCAGTCAGATCAATCAAACACACACGACGGCTTTTCGCAGGCCGCTGCACGCGCTGGCAGGCACGCTGCTGATGGCGACGCTGCTTGCAGGGTGCGACGAGCAGGGTCAGTTTGCCTTCCCCTCCGCCGGAGCGGGAAAAACAGACACGCAGGCCAAGGCGGTGACAGGCCCGACAATTGAGCGGGACGTCGAAGCGCCGGAGATCTTCTCGGTTACCGATCAGGGATTGTGGGATGGCCGCCCAAGCCTTGGTGGTGTCTGGGTGGCGCACCCTGACGTGACAGACCCCGAGCGGGTGATCATCCGCAACCAGGACAACGGTAAGTTTGTTGTAGGTGCCCTGTTCCGCCGTGAGCGCGACATTCCCGGACCCAGCCTTCAGATATCCTCGGATGCGGCAGTGGCGTTGGGTATTCTGGCCGGAGCGCCGACAAAGCTGAATGTGACTGCCCTGCGCAAGGTAGAAGAGCCGGACACAAGCGGCGGCGAAACAGCGACCGATGTTGCAATCGAAAGCCCTGCACAGGTCACTGCTGCGCCGCTGGATAACGTCACAGCAACAGCAGACGCCGCGATTACTGCTGCGGCACCCACACCGCCGGCACCAAAGCCTGCACCGGCCCAAAAAGCATCCCGTCTTTCCAAACCGTTTATCCAGATTGGTATTTTCAGCATTCAGGCCAACGCTGACCGCGCGGCCAAACAGATGCGCAGCGCGGGCCTCTCCCCGACTGTAAAGCAAAGCCAGATCAATGGAAAAACTTTCTGGCGCGTCGTTGTTGGCCCTGCCACAACCAGCGCCGAGCAGTCAAAAATTCTATCGACCATCAAATCGGAAGGCTTCACCGATGCCTACGCCGTTTCCAGCTGATACGTAGAGGTTCATTTATGCGCGGATTAAAACTGACCCTTAGCGCACTTGCGCTGCTTGCATCATCCGTAAGCGCACAAGCGTTCGATACGCGGGCAAGTTCGGCCTATGTGATGGATTTCAACACCGGCACTGTTTTGTTGGCCAAAGAGGCTGACGTGCCCCTGCCGCCTGCGTCAATGTCAAAACTGATGACCCTCTACATGGCGTTCGAGGCGCTCTCCCTCGATACTCAAGGCACATTTACGCTGGATACCAAACTGCCCGTGTCACAGGCCGCGCAGGCCTATGGCGGCTCTACCATGTTTCTGGAGGCCGGTGAGCGCGTCACCGTGGAAGACCTGTTGCGCGGAATTATCGTGCTGTCGGGCAACGATGCCTGTGTTGTTATCGCCGAAGCGCTGGCCGGTACAGAGGCCGCATTTGCACGCCAGATGACGATGCGCGCGCAGCAACTGGGTATGACCAATTCAACCTTTGCAAATTCCAACGGCTGGCCCAAAGCGGGGCATCGCATGTCGATGCGTGATCTGGGCCTGATCGCGGCGAAATTGATCAGGGATTATCCACAGTTCTACCCGATGTTCGCAGAAAAGGAATTCCTGTACGATCCGAAACAATCGGCCAACAGGATGAATCGCAATCCGCTGCTGGGTCTTGGCATCGGTGCGGACGGTCTGAAAACCGGTCACACGCAGGAAGCGGGCTACGGCCTTGTCGGCTCCGCCAAGCAGGGCGACAGACGGATCATATTTGTCCTGTCGGGGCTAGAATCGGCACAAGCGCGCGCACGTGAATCTGAAACAGTTGTGAACTGGGCATTCCGCCAGTTTGCCCAGACCGATCTGGGCAAGGCAGGTACAAAGATTGCCGAAGCCGAAGTAGCGATTGGTGCCGAACCGACTGTGGGTCTGGTACTGGGCGAAGATCTCAGCCTGTTGTTGCCGGTCAACCCCATGACGCCGCTTAAATCCGAAGTTGTATACTCCGGACCGATCAAGGCGAAACATGCGGTGAAGGGTGAGCAGATTGCAGAATTGATCATCACCCCCGAAGGGTTGCCCGAAACCCGCGTGCCACTGTTTGCCGATCGCACGATTGCGCCGCACGGATTTGTCGCGCGGGTTTTGGCGGCCGCAAAACATGTGGCTGCACGGATTAATCCCGAGTCCGTACCCGAGTCTGAGGCATCGTGAGCGAACAAGGCTTGTTCATCAGCTTTGAAGGCATCGACGGTTCGGGAAAATCCACGCAGGTCAAGCGCTTGGCAGAGAATCTTCGTGCGAATGGTCATGACGTTGTCCTCACCCGTGAGCCGGGCGGCTCGCAAGGTGCAGAAGAGATTCGCGCGCTGGTCTTGCAGGGCGACCCTGACCGCTGGTCCGCCGAAACCGAAATCCTGCTGTTCACTGCCGCGCGCCGTGACCATCTGGAGCGACTGATCCGCCCTGCCCTTGCACAGGGAAAAATCGTCATCTGCGACCGCTTCGCCGACAGTACGCGCATGTATCAGGGGCTAAGCCGTGGCGATCTGCGCAGTACAGTCGACAGCCTGCATGCCATGATGATCGGGGTTGAACCAGATTTGACAATCCTGATCGATATGGACCCCGCTGAAGGGTTGAAGCGCGCCAGAGGCCGACAGGGAGACGAAGAGCGTTTCGAGGATTTTGGCGAAAACCTGCAAGCGGCGATGCGCGCGGGATTCCTGGCCCTAGCGGAAGAGTTCAGCGAGCGTTTTTGCGTGATCGACGGTGCGAAAGATATGGACAGTGTGGCCGCCGATATCCGCTCGGTCGTTGCAGGCGCACTGAAATCGCAGCCCTAACCGTTCTCCCCGAAAGGAAAACGAACGTAATTTTTGAAAAATTACGCGCCCCATTTCCAACCTGCCCGATCCCCGCTAAACCCAGCATATGAGCGATGAACCCCCTCCCCAACCTGAACGGCTCGACGGTGCGCCGCATCCGCGCGACACGCTGCGCCTGATTGGTCAGGAGGCCGCGCAAACCGCTTTTGTCGATGCATTTAATACAGGTCGTTTGCACCATGCATGGATGCTGACGGGGCCGCGCGGTGTCGGCAAGGCGACGTTGGCATGGCAGATCGCACGCTTTCTGCTGGCCACGCCCGAACCTGATGACGGCGGGATGTTTGCAACGCAACCAGCCACGACCCTGCCGATTCCACTGGATCATCCTATCGCCCTGCGCGTGGCCTCTGGGGGTGAAGGGCGCATTCGCAATGTGACGCGCACCGTCAACCCCACCACCAAAAAATTGCGCCAGGAAATTGTTGCAGATGATATCCGCGCGCTGAACGGGTTTTTCCAGATGTCCGCACCGGATGGCGGTTACCGTGTGGTCATCATCGATGACGCCGACCAGATGAACGTCACCGCAGCCAACGCCTTGCTGAAAATGCTGGAGGAGCCGCCTGCCCGCGCGCTTTTGATCCTGATTTCGCACCAGCCGTCGGGCTTGCTGCCTACAATCCGCTCGCGCTGTCGCACGCTGCCCTTGCGCACGCTTGACGCCGCAGAAGTGGCGGAGGCGATGGCGCAAGCCGATGTTCAGGCGGCCAATACCGATGCGCTTGCCGCGCTGTCGGGTGGCTCTGTCGGCGGCGCGATGCGGTTGTCCCTTCTTGGGGGCGCGGCGCTCTATGCCGATCTGGTCGCATTAATGGGCAGCCTGCCCCGTATCGACCGCGCAGCGGCGCTGAAACTAGCGGAAATGGCGGCTGCGCGCGGGGGCGAGGCAAAGCGCGATTTGATGTTTACGCTGATTGATTTGCTGTTCAGCCGGTTGGCGCGCACCGGTGTCACTGGCACGCCACCGCAACCACAGGCCGCACCGAATGAGGCAGAGATCCTGCAGCGCCTCTCACCTAACCCCCATCAAGCGCGCATCTGGGCTGATCTGGCTGGCGAAATCGGCGCACGCGCGCGGCATGGTATCGCGGTCAACCTTGACCCTGCTGCGCTGGTTCTAGATACCTTCACAAAGATGGCCAAAGCCGCCCCACGCTAAGCGCCTACGGAGCATTATGACCGACACACCACATATCACCGACAGCCACTGCCACCTCGATTTCCCCCAACTGATCGAGGAATTGCCAGAGGTGATCAACCGCGCCCATGCCGCAGGCGTCATGCGCATGGTCACGATTTGCACCAAACTCAAGAACGAGCCGGACGTGCGCGCCATTGCAGAAAGCCATCCTTCGGTTTTCTATGCCGCAGGCACCCACCCGATGAGTGTGGCAAGTGAACCTATGGCAACGCTGGACCAGCTCCTCACCATCGCGCAGCACCCCAAAATGGTGGGGATCGGCGAAACGGGGCTGGATTATCACTACACCGCCGAAAGCGCGCAATTGCAGCAGGACAGCCTGCGCATCCATATCGCCGCCGCGCGTGAAACCGGCCTGCCGTTGATCATTCACAGCCGCGATGCGGATGAGGATATGGCGCATATCCTGCGCGATGAATATGCAAAAGGCGCCTATACCTGCGTTATGCATTGCTTTTCCTCCACAGCTGCGTTGGCCCGCACCGCCCTTGATCTGGGGTTCTATCTCAGCATGTCGGGCATTACGGCGTTCCCGAAAAGTCAGGAGTTGCGCGATATCTTTGCCGCCGCCCCGCTAGAGCGTGTGTTGGTCGAAACCGATAGCCCCTATCTGGCGCCCCCGCCCCACCGCGGCAAGCGCAACGAGCCTGCCTATACCGCCCATACCGCGCGCCGCGCCGCCGAGACATTCGGCATTGATTTTGCGACATTCGCCGCACAGTCGGAGGCCAATTTCGAGCGCCTTTTCACCAAGGCCGCTGCCTACAAGGAGACCGCATGAGCGATGTGATGCGCATTACTATACTTGGCTGTGGATCCTCCGGCGGGGTGCCGCGCCTCGGTGGTGTGTGGGGGGCCTGTGATCCGGCAGAGCCGCGCAATGCGCGCCGCCGCTGCTCGATCCTTGTGGAGCGGGTGCGCAATTCCGGCACCACCGCCGTGCTGATCGACACGTCACCCGACATGCGCAGCCAGTTGCTGGATGCGCAGGTGGGGCGACTGGACGCCGTGCTGTATACCCACGCCCATGCAGACCATGTGCACGGCATGGATGATCTGCGCATGATCGTGATCAACATGCGCAAACGGCTGCCTGTCTGGGCTGACCAGCCTACCCGCGATGCCCTGATGGACCGGTTCGGCTATGCCTTTGTGACGCCCGAAGGGTCCATGTATCCGCCCATTCTGGAAATGAACCTGATGCAGGGCGACGTGGTGATTGACGGTGCTGGCGGGCGGTTGGAATTCACGCCGTTTTCAGTGCCGCACGGCGGTATGGACGCGCTGGGATTTCGGGTGAACGATGTGGTCTATCTACCTGATGTTGCAACCATTCCAGATGATAAATGGCATCATATGGAAGGTCTGCGCTGCTGGATTGTTGATGCCTTGCGCCGTGATCCACACCCTACCCACAGCCACCTGTCACAGACGCTGGACTGGATCGAAAGGATGCGCCCGGAACGTGCGGTACTGACCAACATGCACACCGATCTGGATTACGCCACTCTATTGGCCGAAACCCCCGATCACGTCAGCCCCGCCTATGACGGCATGATCATGGAGTTCGCGCTGGACTAACATCGCGCCTTTCGTCCCTGGACACGGCGGTGTAGGCAAAGACGTATTCCTGTTCGGACCCACCCGCCATGCAAACCCTTCTAGAAGTCATTCTTCCGGTCTTTCTGGTCATCGGCTTTGGCTATGTCGCGGTCTGGCGTGGGCTATTTCCGGTATCAGGCGTTGATGGTGTGCTGCGCTTTGCACAGAGCTTTGCTGTGCCGTGCCTGTTGTTTCAAGCCATTGCCAACCTTGATCTTGAGGCTTCTTTTGATGCGCGGCTGCTGTTCAGCTTTTACAGCGGCGCGGCTATTTGTTTTGCCCTTGGCACCTTTGGCGCGCGCTTGTTTTTCAAACGCGATTGGGAAGATTGCGTTGCAATCGGCTTTTGCTGCTTGTTTTCAAACTCGGTCCTGTTGGGATTGCCAATATCCGAACGCGCTTACGGCGCGGATCACCTGACGGGCAACTACATGATCATCGCAATACATTCCCCGTTTTGCTACGGGCTGGGCATCACGGTGATGGAATTTGTGCGCAATCGCGGACAAAGCGGTGGGGTCTTTGCGCGCTCAGTCACCCGTGCCATGTTTCACAACCCGCTGGTGATTGGCATTATGGCAGGCTTTGCTGTCAATTTCACCGGCTTGCCGATCCCCGCAGTTGTTGATGACGCGTTGTCGCTGATCGTGCGCGCGGCCCTGCCTGCGGCATTGTTTGCATTGGGTGGCGTGCTGATCCAGTACAAACCCGAGGGCGATATGAAAGCCATCGCCATGGTCTGCTGTATCGCGCTGATCGCTCATCCGGCAATTGTATGGGTGATGGGCAGCGCGCTATCTGTTCCGACTGACCTGTTTCGTGCGGGCGTGCTGACAGCCGCTATGGCGCCGGGGTTCAACGCCTATATTTTCGCGAATATGTACGGTCGCAGCAGGCGTGTTGCCGCCTCGTCCGTACTAATCGCTACGGCCTCGTCTATCCTCACGGTCTGGGTCTGGTTGACAGTTCTGGGATAGTGCAGCGCAGAAATTTCATGGCGGTTACCTATCTGCGGCCTTGCGATAGACCGCGCCCCTTGCGATAGATGATCACCGCACAGATTCAGGATATTTGCGATAGAAACTCCTAGCCAAAGCACTGCTGCTCTGACCACACTGGGCTGGTCCCCATTTTTCGAAGAACAGCTTGCAGCGGATGAAATGCCGCTGGAGCGGTTGCGCATCGCAACCGTGCACCGCGCGCGCATGACCGCGCAATCTGTTGACGGGCCGGTCAGGGTCACGCTGCCGGCAAAGACGAAAACCACAGGGTTCGCCGTTGGTGATTGGATACTGGCGGAGCCGCGCACAAATCTGCTGGTGCGCAGGCTCGACAGGCATGCGCTACTGCAACGCAACCCCGAAGGCGCGCGTGTGCCGCAACTGATCGCCGCCAACCTGCACACACTGTTTATCGTGACGTCGTGCAACGATGATTTCAATCCCGCACGGTTGGAGCGCTATCTTGCCCTCGCAAACGAGGCAGACACCGACCCCGTGATCGTACTGACCAAGGCGGATCAGGTCGATGACGTGACCCCCTTCAAGGACGCCGCGACGAAATTGCAGCGTGGGCTGAAGGTAGTATCGCTGAATGCAAAGGCCCATTCGGCTGTTGATACGCTGGCCCCGTGGTGCGGCATAGGACAGACCGTTGCGCTTGTCGGGTCGTCGGGCGTTGGGAAATCAACGCTGCTGAACACACTGACCGAAAAATCCGGCGAAGATGCGCAGCTTACCGGCGGTATCCGCGAGGATGATGCAAAGGGCCGGCACACCACAACCTCGCGTTCGCTCCATGCCATAAAGGGCGGCGGCTGGGTGATCGACACCCCCGGTATCCGCACGCTGCATGTTAGGGATTTATCCGATGGTCTGGATATCCTGTTCGCCGAAATCACTGAAACCGCACCCGATTGCAAATTTCGCAACTGCACCCATGCGCATGAACCGGGATGCGCTGTGCGCGCTGCTGTCGCCGCTGGCCGCATTGATTCCGCGCGGCTGGACCGCTGGCGAAAACTGCGCGACGAAAACGATGCAAACGCACCCGATCCTAACGGCGCAAAGGGCAACGCAGCGCCCCGAGGGCGCGGCAAAAAACGTTAGCGCGCGGCGCGCGCGCCAGACAACAGCGATGAACCGCCAATTGTGCGCTCGGCCCTCCGGTGACCCTGTATTCCCGCCACGCAGACGCTATGATCTGTCACACCACCCGCCAAGGATATTGCACATGCGTTTCGATCCACAACTGGCAGACATTCGGTTCGGCTGCGGTCTGTCGCCCAATGTGGCGCCGCCTGCATCTGTTGCGCAAATGCTTGCCACGCTGAAATCGCCCGATGCCATTGCCAAACGCTTTCCAATCGAAACATTCGATGCGTTTCAGGCGCGGATCAGCACGGCGCAGGATTTGCAAAAGATCCGCAAGCAAAATCGCGGCTCGCCCGAGGCACTGACCGCCAAGAAAGACCGCCGTGTGTTGAACAAGGAAGCGCGAATTGCACAGGTCGGCTGGCTGGGTCAACATCTGAACCGCTGGGCCCACACCAACGCCCCCCTGCGCGAACGCCTGTCGATGTTCTGGGCCGATCATTTCACCGCAACCGGCAAGGCAGGATTGGTGCGCCGCGCCGCATCCCCCTATATGGAAAGCGCAATTCGCCCCCATATCAACGGCCCGTTCGAAGATTTGTTACAGGCCGCCATCCTGCATCCGCTGATGATCCACTACCTTGATCAGGACCGTTCTATCGGGGCGAACTCGCCGCGCGCGGCGAAAGGTGGCAAACTCACCGGCCTGAACGAAAACCTCGCGCGTGAGGTGCTGGAACTGCACACGCTGGGCGCAAATGCACCCTATACCCAGACGGACGTGACCGAACTGGCAGAGTTGCTAAGCGGCCTCACCTTCGGCCGCCCGATGCAGTTGAAATTCCGAAAGGATCAGGCCGAACCGGGCAGCGAGACAGTACTGGGCAAGACCTATGGCGGTGGCCCTGCGCATATCCGCGATATTCAGGCGGTGCTGCGCGATCTGGCGAAGCATCCCGCAACAGCGCGCCACATTGTGTGGAAGCTGGCCGTGCATTTCACATCCGATACACCTGATCCAGCGTTGGTCAGCGCGCTGGAGGCGCGTTTCCTTGAAACCGGTGGCGATCTGGGCGCGGTGAACGAAGCATTGCTGACACATCCCGCCGCATGGGAAACACCGCGCAGCAATGTGAAACCCGCGTTTCATTTCATGGGATCAGCAATGCGCGCCCTTGCTGTGCCGCCCGATGGGATATCATCGCTGGAAGAGCGCCTTGCACGGCGGCTGATTATTTTGCCAATGGGCGAGATGGGCCATATCTGGGAAAAACCCGACGGGCCGGATGGCCTGCCCGAAGAAGACAGCGCATGGATTGCGCCCCAAGGCATCGCCGCACGTCTGCAATGGGCAATAACCGTGCCACAACTGCTGCTGAGCGATCTGCCCGATCCGCGTGAGTTTGTGCATACCGCGCTGGGTAGGTTTACCACGCCCGCGGTTGAATTTGCCGCCAAAGCCGCCGAAAGCCGTTGGGACGGCGTTGGCCTTGTGTTGGCTTCGCCCGCGTTTCAGAGGAGTTGAGCGCATGACAGAGTCCCTCGACCGCCGCACGTTTCTGGCACGCTCCGCCCTGATCGGCTGCTCGCTGGCGGCCAGCCCGCTGCTGACGCCCGTCAGTTTTGCCGCCATCCCCGGTGATCATCGTCTTGTGGTGATCATTTTGCGCGGTGGCATGGACGGGCTGGATGTTGTGCGCCCGTATGGTGACCCCGCGTATGCCGCCCTGCGCGGTGATGCGGGGCTGGAAGGACCGGAAGGTGCGATTGATCTGGACGGATATTTCGCGCTGCACCCTGCGCTGCGCCCGCTGATGCCGCTGTGGCAACAAGGGCAGCTTGGCTTTGCCCACGCCGTCTCTACCCCCTACCGCGACAAGCGCAGCCATTTCGACGGCCAGGATTTGCTGGAGGCCGGCCTGAGCGATCTGGGTGCGGGGACATCGCGTGACGGCTGGTTAAACCGCGTTCTGCAACACCTGCCCGACAGCCGCTCCGAGACAGCCTATGCCATCGGCCGCGATCCGCTGGGGGTTCTGGGCGGTGCGGCGCCCGTGCAGCGCTGGACACCCGAAGCTGATCTGGTCCTCAGCCCGCAGGCGATCAAGCTGGCGGGCATGATCATGAAAGATGATCCGCTGTTTGACGCAGCGTTCCAGCAGGCGCTGGCCTTGTCGGACGGTGACGGCGATGCCGTGGCGATCACCGGCACACCCGATGACATGATGTCGATGGTTAACAAGAACCGCGCGCAAGGGGGCGGCAAGAACGGCTCGCTTGAACAACGCATTGCGGAATTTGCAGGCAAGCGTTTGCGCGCAGATACGCGCATCGCCTCGTTTTCTATCAACGGCTGGGACACCCACCAGACCCAGAACGCCACCTTGCCCAAAACGCTAAAACGTCTGGCAGATGCAATTCTGACGCTACAGGAAACTGTGCGCGGCCCCGTCTGGAACAAAACAACCGTTGTCGCAGTGACCGAATTCGGCCGAACCGCGCGGATCAACGGATCAGGTGGCACCGACCACGGCACCGGCGGGTTGATGGTGTTGGCAGGGGGCGCATTGCGGGGTAGACAAGTGGCAGGCGACTGGCCCGGACTGGATGAAGCACAGCTTTATGCGCGCCGCGATCTGATGCCCACCCGTGACGTGCGCGCCTATCTTGCGTGGCTATTGCACAGCCAGTTCGGACTGGAGCGCACCACCCTCGAGACAGAAATTTTTCCCAAGCTCGATATGGGCTATAACCCGGCCCTGCTGCGCTAGCGCCACAATCGGAAAAGAAAAGGGCCGCCCGAAAGCGACCCTGGTCCATCCGTCAATCAGCAGGTTGGCTTAGCCCACCAGCTCCAGACCGGAGAAGAAATACGCGATTTCTTCCTTTGCAGTCTCTGGCGCGTCTGAGCCGTGAACCGAGTTTTCGCCAACTGATTCAGCAAATTCGGCGCGGATTGTGCCGGCTTCTGCGTCTGCAGGGTTGGTTGCGCCCATGACTTCGCGGTTTTTCGCGATGGCGTTTTCGCCTTCCAGAACCTGCGCAACGATTGGCGCGGAGGCCATGAATTCGCACAGTTCGTCATAGAATGGACGCTCGGCGTGTACTTTGTAGAACTCGCCTGCTTGTGCTTTTGTCAGGTGAATACGCTTGGATGCGACAATGCGCAGGCCCGCGTCTTCGAATTTCTTTGCAATCGCGCCGGTAAGGTTGCGTTTTGTTGCATCTGGTTTGATGATCGAGAATGTGCGCTCAAGAGCCATGGGTCGTCTCCGTGTAAGTGTTGATTTGGCCGCTCCCTAGCATGGCCCCCGCCCCGTGAAAAGCGGCGATTGACGCGCGACGCTACATGGTTCAAACGCAGCCCATGTTACGTATATCAGAGATCAACTATTCCGTCGAAGGCCGTCCTCTCTTTGAAGAGGCAAGCGCCGTCATTCCCGATGGCCACAAAGTGGGCCTTGTCGGGCGCAACGGGGCTGGCAAAACCACGCTGTTCCGCATCATCCGCGGGGAGCTGGGGCTAGACGCAGGCGAGATTTCGCTGCCCAGCCGTGCGAGGATCGGGGGCGTCGCGCAGGAAGTGCCAAGCTCGGAGACATCGCTGATTGATACGGTACTGGCCGCCGATGTGGAACGCGCCAGCCTGATGGCAGAGGCGGAAACCGCCACCGACCCCGCGCGCATCGCCGATATTCAGGCCCGTCTTGTCGACATTGACGCATGGACCGCCGAAGGACGCGCATCATCCATCCTCAAGGGGTTGGGGTTTGATGATTATGACCAGCAACAGCCCTGCTCGGCCTATTCGGGCGGGTGGCGTATGCGTGTGGCGCTGGCCGGAGTGCTGTTTGCGCAGCCTGATCTGCTGCTGCTGGACGAACCGACAAACTATCTCGACCTTGAAGGCGCACTTTGGCTTGAAAACTACCTCGCCAAGTATCCGCACACAGTCATCATCATCAGCCACGACCGTGGCCTGCTGAACCGCGCCGTTGGCGGCATCCTGCATCTGGAAGACCGCAAGCTGACCTACTATCAGGGCAACTACGACCAGTTCGCCAAAATGCGCGCCGAAAAGCGCGCACAGCTGAGCGCCGCCGCCAAGAAACAGCAAGCGCACAAGGCGCACATGCAGGCCTTTGTCGATCGCTTCAAGGCCAAGGCATCAAAGGCCAAACAGGCGCAATCGCGGATGAAAGCCATCGAAAAGATGGTGACCATCACGCCGCCGGAAGAAGCCGCGCGCAAGGTATTCACCTTCCCGCAACCGGATGAATTGTCGCCGCCCATTATCTCTATCGAGGGGGGATCAACCGGTTATGACAACGGCGTTCCGGTTCTGTCGCGCCTGAACCTGCGGATTGATCAGGATGACCGCATCGCCCTGCTGGGCAAAAACGGTCAGGGCAAATCGACCCTTTCGAAACTGCTGTCAAACCGTCTGGTTCTGTTCGAAGGTAAGCAGGTCAATTCCAACAAACTGCGCATCGGCTTTTTCGCCCAGCATCAGGTTGACGAGCTGATGATCGACGAAACCCCGCTACAGCACATGATTGCTGCACGCCCCGGTGTGATGCAATCCAAGCTGCGCGCACAGCTTGCCGGCTTCGGACTTGGCCCAGATCAGGCCGATACCGCAGTTGGCCGCTTGTCCGGTGGGCAAAAGGCGCGTTTGTCGTTGTTGCTGGCCACCCTTGATGCGCCGCACCTGCTGATCCTCGACGAGCCGACAAACCACCTTGATATCGAAAGCCGCGAAGCGCTGGTTGAGGCGCTGACCCGTTACAGCGGCGCGGTAATTCTGGTCAGCCACGACATGCACCTTTTGTCGATGGTTGCAGACCGTCTTTGGCTGGTGTCCGACGGCACGGTAAAACCCTACGAGGACGATCTGGAAGCCTATCGCAAGATGCTGCTGACCGTGGAAAAACCGGTCAGCAAGAACGCCAAACCCAAGGTAGAAGTCCCAAAAGAAAAGCGCGCCAGCCGCGAGGATATCCTTGCCCTGCGCAGCGAGGTGCGTACATCCGAAGCGCGTGTATCCAAGATCAATGAAATGCGGGACAAGCTGGCCAAAAAGCTGGCCGATCCCGCGCTTTATGAAAAAGACAAAGTGGGCGAGCTGGAAGTCTGGAACAAGAAATATGCCGAAGTGATGCAGGCGCTTGAACGGGCCGAGAGCATCTGGCTGGCCGCCGAAGAGAAGCTAGAGAAGGCCCAAGCGTGATATTTGACACCGCCTATATGATCACCGCGTTTGTCACGCTTTTGGTAGTTGTCGACCCGATCGCGATTGCGCCGATTTTCATTGCGATCACGCCAAACCTCACCTCTATCCAGCGGGAGCGCATCGCGCGGCGCGCGGTTCTGGTCGGTGGGCTGATCCTTGTGGTGTTTGCGCTGGCGGGAGAAGCTGTACTGGATTTCATCGGCATTTCGATGGCTGCATTCCGTGTGGCAGGCGGTGTTTTGCTGTTTTTGACCGCCCTTGATATGTTGTTCGAGCGGCGCACAAAGCGGCGCGAAGACAGCTCCAGTGAGCCGGACCCAGCCCATGAAGACCCAAGCGTTTTCCCCCTCGCCATCCCGCTGATCGCCGGCCCCGGTGCAATTGCATCCGTGATCCTGCTGGTTGGTGAAAAGCCAGGCGGTGAAGGCCTGGTCACGGTGTTTGGCATTCTGGCTGTTGTTTTGCTGATGATGTATTTGATGCTGCGGGTTTCCAGCAATCTGGAAAAGCGCGTGGGCAAGGTTGCCATTAACGTGTTTACCCGCATTTTCGGTATGTTGCTTGCGGCCTTGTCGGTGCAGTTTGTTCTCGACGGTCTGGCAGAATTCGGGTTCGTCACCCCTGTTGGATAACAGCGCCCCGCTCCTATATTAGTTATTAGCGAAAAGGAGCTGCCCATGACCGGAGACGACACCGCAAGCCTGATCTACCTCGCCCTGCTGGGCTGCGCCATTGCAGGTTGGTTCTTTGTGCAGAATCGCGGTGGCCTTGGCAAAATGTTGCAGCAAGCCATGATCTGGGGCTTTCTGTTCCTTGGGGTAATTGCCGCTTACGGGCTGTGGAACGACGTGCAGCGGCAGACAATGAACGACCAGATGCTGCAACTTGGCGACGGACAGATCAGCGTACCGCGCCAACTGGACGGGCATTATTACCTTACGCTAAGGCTGAATGGCGAAAACATCCGCTTTGTCGTTGATACAGGGGCCACCGACATGGTGCTGAGCCGCGAAGATGCGCAGCGTGCTGGCCTTGACCCCGCCACATTGAACTTCATCGGTACAGCCAACACGGCAAACGGCCGGGTTCGCACCGCACCAGTTCGGATCGACACCGTGCAACTGGGCGACATCACCGATACCGATGTGCGTGCTTCTGTAAACGGCGGCGAGATGGACGGCTCGCTGCTTGGCATGGGCTATCTGGAAAAATGGGGCCGCATCGAAATTTCAGGTGGAGAGCTGCGCCTGACACGATAAACACGTGCGCGTTTAATCCGCTGCAATGTCGCGAAAGCCCCCTAAACCGACTGTGCCGCCAGCCTGTTTTAGCGCAGGTTCAGTATTAATAACCCTACAAAATCAAAAAGGTCCGTCCGTTGGTACATATTTTTGCAGACATTGATCTGTCCCTGTTATTTGCGAGCATCAACATGGCTGTCGCGCTCACCTTGGGCGCTATCATCGGTTCGGAACGCCAATTTCGCGGCAGGATGGCCGGATTGCGCACAAATGCTTTGGTCGCGCTTGGGGCGGCGGCATTTGTTACCTTTGCCGCGCTTTTTCCGGATGACATCAACCCGACACGCGTTGCCGCACAGATTGTCTCTGGCATCGGATTTCTGGGCGCAGGTATTATCTTCCGTGACGGTTTCAACATTCAAGGGATCAATACAGCAGCAACCTTGTGGTGCGCCGCCGCTGTCGGCATGATTGCCGGCACTGGTCACATCTTGTATGCAGTCGCACTCACTTCCCTGATTGTATTTGCAAATTTGGGACTGCGCCCGATTGTCCGCAGGTTAAAAGCCGCATCCGCACGATCCTACGATTCCGAACAGTATTTCGATCTGACGTTTGAATGCAGACCAGATGATGAAAAAGAATTTCGCGCAATCCTGATGGCAACCCTGACGGAAGAGTCGCTGAAATTGTGCCGTATTGCCAGCCGCAAAGGCAGCGATGCGATTAAAATCGGCGCGAAGGTAAGCGGTACAGACGATGCTGAAACGCGGGTCGAGCGGGTTATCACAAGGATATCTCGCGACTCTGCTCTGCTCCTGGCGGCGTGGTCAATAGCTGAGGATGCTGAAAGCGATTTCGAATAAGTGTTACGCTAGCTGCGAGCCGGGACGGCGCATCTGCTAGGTTTGCGCCTTCTTTTCCCAGCGCCCCGACTCCTCGGACCAATATTGCGCACTGACGCCTGCGCCTGTCAGGGCACGCCATTGACCCCGCGCATGGGCCAGCGCGGCGTCGTCGTAGCCGTCAAACAGAATGCACACCCGCTCCATTGCCGCGGCATCCTCGGGTGTGATTTCAGCGGAGTGTACGGCCATCAAACATTGCGCGCCGTTTGCATTGGCGCTTGCTGTGCCGAGCAATACGGGCTGCAAGACATCATGCGCCGTCCCATCCATTCCGTGCGGCAGAAAACTGCCCTCCGGCCCCAGCCACAGGGCCGTGTCCAGCGCCTCAAGGCCCCCGCGGTCGGTGCCACGCACCGACACACGCCAGCCGGCCGCTAGCGATTTTTCCACCAGCATGCGCAGCGTATCCATCAAGGGCCGCTGCGTCAGATGATAGAACATCACCGCGCCCATGGATTCACTCCGTCTCGTAATTATCTGAAATCAAACGGTTAAGAGATGCGACACCCCAGCCTGTTGCGCCTACAGGTGCCAAAGCGGTCTCGGATTTGACAGATGCCACACCGGCAATATCAAGGTGAATCCAAGGGCAGTCCTCTTTCACAAACCGCTGCAGGAATTGCGCCGCCGTGATAGAGCCAGCGGGCCGCCCGCCTACGTTTTTCATATCTGCGATGCGGCTTTTCAACTGGTCATCATAGGCTTGACCCATGGGCATTCGCCATGCCCCTTCGCCCTCGGCCTCGGCCGCTTTCAGGAAATCGTTGCAAAACGAGGTGTTGTTGGAAAAGACTCCGGCGTTTTCATGTCCCAAGCCGATGATGATCGCCCCTGTCAGCGTGGCCAGATCAATCATCGCCGCAGGTTTGTAGTGTTCCTGCGCGTACCACATGACATCACACAGCACCAAACGCCCTTCCGCGTCTGTATTGATGTTCTCGACCGTGTCACCCTTCATGGTTTTCACCACATCACCGGGGCGGGACGCTTTGCCAGATGGCATGTTTTCGACAATGCCGACAATGCCCACAACATTGGCCTTGGCACCGCGCAACGCCAGCGTGCGCATTACGCCCGCCACAACGGCAGAGCCGCCCATGTCCATTGTCATGTCTTCCATTCCGGCGGCTGGTTTCAGGGAGATCCCGCCGGTATCAAACACCACACCCTTGCCAACCAGCGCCAGCGGGGCCGCGTCCTTCTCGCCACCGTCCCAGCGCATCGCCACGACATAAGACGGGCTGTCAGACCCCTGCCCGACGGATAAAAGCGTTCTCATTCCAAGCTTTACCAACGCCTTTTCATCCAACACCTCAACTTTCAAACCAAGGCTTTCCATCTCTTTCAGCCGCTCGGCATAGTTGGTGGTGGTCAGCACATTGGACGGTTCATTTGTCAGATCGCGGGTCATGTGCGCGCCTTCGGCAACGGCAAGCAACGGCGCGCAGGCGGCTTCCAGTTCCTCGGGCTTGCCTTGCATTACCTGCACCGCACCTGTGCGGGTACTGTCGGCGCTTTTATGAGGCTCAAACGCGTAATCCCGCATTGCCAGGCCGAACACGACCTCTGACGCGTGACGCAAGGGCGCGCACAGAAGCAGCATATCAGCCTTGCCGGCGCGTGTTTTTGCCAGTGCCGCCCCCGCTTTTCGTGCGATCATACCCTTGGCGTTACGCTCAAGCCGGACGACATCCACAGCTTCCGCTGCCATTCCCGCAGGATAGCCGATGCTTGCAATCTCGCCGTCTTTCATCTTGCCCCACCGGTCGCTTTCGATCAGCCGTGCGACCGATCCTTTGGTCAGGCGGTTCACACGCCGCGCACCGGGATCAAGCTTGCCCGCAGCATCGACAAACACGGCAACACGGCCCGTTTGCGTGGCGATAGCGTCCAGATCGGTGGCTGCAAATGTGATCGGGGTGAGTGTGCTCATGTCATGTGCCTTTTTGTCAGATATTGCCCAAGACCTAACGCGCCCCGGCCCCCATGACCAGATATGAGTTTTATGCCCCGCCGCTTTGGGGTAATGTAACGCCAATCGCCGTCAGAGCACGCACAACAGGAGGGAATCGGGTGGCCAAGTTTGACCGCTATATGCTGTCACAGCTGCTGGTTCTTTTCGGGTTTTTTGCGCTGGTTCTTGTCGCAATTTTCTGGATCAACCGCGCTGTGGTTTTGTTTGACCGCCTAATCGGCGACGGTCAGACCGCCCTTGTTTTTCTGGAATTTACAGCACTCGGTCTGCCGAAACTGATCGCTACTGTTTTGCCGATCGCCACATTTGCTGCCGCTGTTTACGTGACCAACCGCATGACATCGGATAGCGAACTGACTGTGTTGCAGGCCACAGGCACAGGACCATGGCGCATGGCGCGCCCTGTGCTGGTGTTCGGACTGTGCGTTGCGCTTGGCATGTCGATGCTCAGCAATTTTCTGGTCCCCATGGCGCAGGCCCAATTAAAAGAGCGTGAGCAGGAAATTGCGCAGAACGTCACCGCACGTCTGCTGACCGAAGGGACGTTTCTGCATCCGTCAAAACAGGTCACCTTCTATACCCGCCAGATCGATGCGGATGGCGTCCTGCGCGATGTGTTTCTATCCGATCGGCGCAATCCGGACCAAGGCATAATATACACAGCCGCCGAAGCCTATATGGTGCGCAATGGCGATGCTACCACGTTGATCATGGTGGACGGTCTTGCCCAAAGGCTTGAGCGGGACGGCCTGCGTCTGGCGACTGCGAAATTTGCGGATTTTTCGTTTGATATTTCGTCGCTTGTGCGCAGTGAAAAGTCCGAAACGATCAATCTGGGCAACACGACAACGCCGCAATTGCTGGCAGACTATAACACCATCGCAGAACGCTCGGGCAAATCCGCAGGCGCTGTCGCAGAGGAGATCCACACCCGTTTCGCACAGCCCCTGTTCTGTATTGTTGCAGCCCTGATCGGATTCACCACTTTGCTGATCGGTGGGTTTTCACGATTTGGTGTTTGGCGCGAAATTGTGATCGCCTTTGGTTTATTAATTGTGCTGGACGGATTGCGCGGCTCGCTGACATCCGAAGTGACAGCAAATGCCAATCTTTGGCCTGTGCTTTACCTTCCGTCGCTGGTTGGCGCGTCCCTTGCGGCACTGATGCTGACGCATGCTGCCCACCCAAGCTGGCGCGCCAGGCTGAAGCGGCGCGGGGCAACCGCATGATCCTGCATCTGTACTTCGCGCGCCGTTTCGCGATGAGCTTTTTGCTGATCACAGCAATTTTGTTCGTTCTAATTGTTCTGACCGGACTGCTGGAAGAAACGCGCCGAGACTACATCGATGCCGTTACATTCGCGGATCTGGTTAAGCTGACGCTGCTGGACGCGCCGCAAAAGATCAATCTGATCCTACCGTTGAACATGGTTCTGGCAACGGTTGTTCTGTTTCTTGGTATGGCGCGCTCGTCGGAAATGGTAATCACGCGCGCCTCCGGTCGCTCTGCGCTGAAAACGCTGACATCGCCGCTGGTGGTCGCTTTTTTGATCGGGCTGATGGTTGTCGCCATGTTTAACCCGATTGTTGCGGCCACATCCAAACGCTACGAACAGGTTTCCCAAGGCTATCGCAGCGTTGGTGCATCGACGCTTTCGATCTCCGAAGAAGGGCTGTGGTTGCGTCAGGGCACCGCAGAAGGCCAGACCGTGATCCGTGCGTGGCGGTCCAACGATGACGGGTCGGTATTGTATGATGTTACGTTCATTTCCTACACACAGGACGGCGACCCCTTCCGGCGGATCGAAGCACAAAGCGCCGCGTTGGGGCCGAAGGGATGGCGGCTGCAAAATGCCAAATCATGGCCGTTGCAAACAGGTGTCAACGCCGAGGGCAACGCGCAAATCCATGACACGTTGACCATTCCGTCAACTCTCACCCTTGCCCGTATCCGAGACAGTTTCGGCAAGGCCGGAGCGATATCGATCTACGATCTGCCCGCGTTTATCCAGCAGCTTGAGTTTTCCGGCTTTTCACCACGCCGTCACAAGGTCTGGCTGCAGACGGAACTGGCGCGCCCCCTGTTCCTGATTGCAATGGTTCTGGTTGCGAGCGCCTTCACCATGCGCCATACCAGATCGGGAGGGACAGGCATTGCCGTTCTAAGTGCTGTTTTGTTGGGGTTTGGTTTGTATTTCATCCGTAGTTTTGCCCAAATTCTTGGTGAAAACGGGCAGATTCCCGTGCTTCTTGCCGCTTGGGCACCGCCGCTGGCCGCGATTATGCTCGCCCTTGGGCTGCTACTCCACCGCGAGGATGGCTGATGCTGCGGCTGATGATCCTTCTCTGCGTAATACTGCTGCCCCTGCGCGCCGTCGCCCAGGACCAGAAAGCCGCCCTGCTGGTGGCCGACCAGCTATACATCACACGGGATCGTGAACTGGTCGCCTCCGGCAACGTCGAAGCCTTCCAGAATGGCATCCGCCTGCAAGCCAGCGCAATCCGCTATAATCAGGACAGCGGCGCGCTCTCTATCGAAGGGCCGATCACCCTGAGCGAGGGGGAAGATACCGTCATTCTGGCCAACGCCGCCGAACTGGATGCAGAGCTGCGCAATGGAATCCTGAAAGGCGCGCGGATGGTCCTGAACCAGCAGCTTCAATTGGCTGCCGTGCAGATCGACCGCGTCGACGGGCGCTATAATCAGTTGTATAAAACCGCTGTTACCTCCTGCCGCGTCTGCGATGACGGTCGTGCGCCGCTGTGGCAAATTCGGGCCAAGCGTGTGATCCACGACGAGGTCGAACAGCAGCTATACTTTGACGAGGCGCAATTTCGCATTGGCCGAGTTCCCGTGTTCTGGCTGCCACGTCTGCGCCTGCCCGGCCCCTCTGTCGAGCGCGCCAGCGGTTTTTTGGTCCCTTCCATCCGGTCAACATCCAGCCTTGGTGTGGGATTGAAAATTCCCTATTTCATCAAGCTGAGCGATAAACGTGATCTGACACTCACGCCGTATCTGTCCAGCTCGACCAGCACGCTGGAGCTGCGCTACCGTCATGCGTACCGCAATGGGCGCATCCAGTTTGACGCGGCTGTTACACGCGATGATTTGCGCCCTGACGAAACACGCGGCTACCTGTTCGGCAGCGGTCTTTTTGCACTGCCGCGCGATTTTGTCCTCGCGTTTTCAATCGAAACCGTCAGCGATGACGGCTACCTGGAAAACTACGGCTATTCCAGCGCCGACCGGCTGCGATCTGAGCTGACAGTCAGCCGTACGCGCCGTGATGAATACATCCGCGCAAGTTTTTACAACTTCAAATCCCTGCGCGACGACGAGGTAAACGAAACGCTACCTACCCTTGTGCTGGATGGCGAATATGATCGCCGCTTTTTCCCGCAGGCTTTGGGTGGTGAAGTGCGCGCACGTCTGGTGGCCCACAGCCACAGCCGGATTTCGGATTTACCCGTGGACAGCACCGATCCCGACACCATCGTCGATGGCCGCGATGTGGCACGCCTGAACGCACAGATCGACTGGCTGCGCAGCTATACGCTGCGCGGTGGCCTGCGCACCGATACCCGCATCGGCGTTACGCTGAATACCTTCAACATCCAGCAAGACGACACCACCCCCATTGATCCGACCGAAGTAACACCCCACGCGGCAATCACACTGCGCTATCCATTGGCCAAGACCACCCGTACGGGCATCAGCCATATTCTGGAACCTGTGGTACAACTGAGCTGGACAGGCGGTACACGTCTCGAAATCCCCAATGAGGAGAGTACACAGGTCGAATTCGATCAGGGGAACCTGCTCAGCCTGTCGCGGTTTCCGCGCGCAGACCGGCGCGAACGTGGTGCAATGGCGGCAATCGGGGTCGGGTGGTCCCGCTTCAACCCGCAGGGATGGGACGCGCATATAAGCGTAGGACAAGTATTTCGCGAAGATCGCGACACGTCCTTTTCCACCACTTCGGGCCTGAACACGCTTTCGTCGGACTTTTTGCTGGCAGGTCAGATCATCGCCCATGACAACGTGTATCTGACAGGCCGCAGCCTGTTTGAAAACGACCTGACCCTTTCAAAAGCAGAATTACGGGGCGATTTCGCCTTCCGCCGCGGCCGCGTCGGCGGCTCTTACGTCTGGCTACAGGAAGACGCGATGGAAAACCGTGACCGCGAGGTATCCGAGTTTACGATGGACGGGAGCTACAAGATCAACCAGTTCTGGACCGCTTCGGCCAACTGGCGCTACGATGTATCTTCCGACCGTGCCGCAACAGCGGGTCTCGGCTTGCGCTACGAAAACGAGTGTGTGACCCTCGATCTTAAGGTCAAGCGCCGCTATACAACCTCAACAAGTATTGAGCCCTCGACCGATTTCGGATTTAACGTCGGTCTGCGGGGCTTTGCCGCTGATACAGGAACAGAAAGATACGTCCGCTCATGTTCAAAATAAAACCTGCCCTTGCCGCTCTCGGTCTGATTGCTGCTCTTGCCGGCCCTGTCACTGCGCAAAACCTGTTCGCCCCCGTGGCCACAGTGAACGATAGCGTTGTAACCGAATTCGAAGTGCAGCAGCGGGTGCGTTTTTTGCAAATTCTCAATGCGCGCGGTGCTACCCGCAAGGCCGCCATTGAAAGCCTGATTAACGAACGCTTGCGCGGCGAAGCGATCCGCGATGCAGGGCTGGTCCTGTCCGATGAAGGCATCAACGCAGCACTCGAAGAATTCGCAGGACGTGCGAACCTCAGCCGCGCCGAATTCACTTCGGCACTGGCGCGTGCTGGTGTCGAAGCCGAGACATATCGTGATTTTGTTCTCAACGGTATCGCATGGCGTGACCTGATCCGCGCGCGCTACGGTTCACGCGTAACAATCTCAGAGGCCGAGATTGACCGCGCCCTGTCCAGCCAGAGCGGCGGCGGATCAAACATTCGCGTGTTGGTGTCCGAAATCATCATTCCCGCCCCGCCGCCACAAGCAGCCCGTGTTGCCGCACTGGCCGAAGAAATCGCCGAAAGCACCTCAACCGCCCAGTTTTCGGACTATGCGCGCGAGTATTCTGCAACCGCCACCCGCGGCGCAGGAGGGCGGCTGCCGTGGCAATCGCTCAGCAATCTGCCCCCGGCGCTGCAACCGCTGATCCTGTCTCTGGCGCCGGGTGAAGTGACACAGCCCCTCAACATCCCCAATGCCGTCGCGCTGTTCCAGTTGCGCGACATTGAGGAAACCGGAAAGCCGGAAAAGACATATTCGGCAATCGAATACGCCGCCTACTATATGGCAGGGGGACGTTCTGCAGAGACATTGCAGCAGGCCGCCAACCTGAAGGCGCAGGTTGACGTGTGCGACGATCTTTATGCCTTTGCAAAAGGCCAACCCGAAAGCGTGCTGGACCGCGAAACGCGCACTCCCGCAGAAGTGCCAAGGGATTTTGCAATGGAACTCAGTAAAATGGACGAAGGCGAAGTCTCGACCGCGCTGACACGCTCTGACGGTCAGGCGCTTGTGTTTCTGATGTTGTGTGGCCGCACCGCTGCGCAGAACGCAGAAGTCAGCCGCGAGGAAGTCGCCGCATCGATCCGCCAGCGACGCCTGTCCGGCTTTGCCGACAGCCTGCTGTCACAGTTGCGCGCCGAAGCCCGCATTAACATAAAATGAAACCCGTTGTACTGACCTGCGGCGAACCTGCAGGCATAGGGCCCGAAATCGCTGCCCGTGCTTGGGCGGCACTTGCGGATCGCGTGCCTATGGTGTGGATCGGTGATCCGCGCCACCTGCCCAACGGAACGCCCGTAGTGGTTGTTGAAAATCTGGCCGACGCTTGTGCCATCGGCGCGCGCGCTCTACCTGTCCTTCACCACCCGTTTGACGGATCAGCTACCGCAGGTATCCCCGATCCGGCGAATGCTTCCGGCGTGATTGAGGTGATTGCGCGCGCTGTCGCATTGGTGCAATCCGGCGAAGCATCGGCCATCTGTACCGCCCCAATTCACAAAAAGGCGCTGAAAGACGGTGCCGACTTCGCCTACCCCGGACATACGGAATACCTCGCGGCATTGGCAGGGCAAACCGATGTGGTCATGATGCTGGCCTCGGAACAATTGCGCGTGGTGCCCACCACAATCCACATTCCGCTGGGTGATGTCCCCGCCGCCCTCACCCCCGCACTGCTACGCCGCACCATCGAAATCACCCGAAACAGCCTTCAACAGCAATTCAAGATTACAAATCCGCGTATCGCCGTCTGCGGCCTTAATCCGCATGCAGGCGAGGGTGGCGCAATGGGGAGCGAGGAGTGCGACTGGATCAACACCCTTGTCAGCGACATGATTGCAGAGGGCTATGATCTGCGCGGCCCGCTTCCTGCGGATACAATGTTTCACCCTGCGGCTCGGGCTGGCTACGACGTTGCAATTGCAATGTACCACGATCAGGCACTGATCCCCATCAAAACGCTGGACTTCGACAGGGGTGTAAACATCACCCTTGGCCTGCCCTTCATCCGCACCTCACCGGACCACGGCACCGCTTTCGACATCGCGGGCAAAGACCTTGCCAATCCCTCCAGCATGATCGAAGCCATCCGCATGGCCCACCACATGGCAACCGCATGAGCAGCATAGACACTCTTCCGCCTCTGCGTCAGGTCATCAACGATTACGATCTGCAAGCACGCAAATCACTAGGTCAGAACTTCCTGCTTGATCTTAACCTCACAGCAAAAATTGCACGGCAGGCGGGCGATCTACGCCAATGCGATGTCCTCGAGATCGGCCCGGGTCCCGGTGGTCTGACCCGTGGTCTGCTGGCCGAAGGCGCGCGCCGCGTACTGGCCATCGAAAAAGACAGCCGCTGCATCCCCGCCCTCAATCAGATCGCCGCCGCCTATGACGGTCGCCTGCAGATCATCGAGGGCGACGCGCTGGAGGTTGATCCCCTCGCGCATCTGACCCCCCCCATCCGTGTCGCGGCCAACCTGCCCTATAACATTGGTACAGAACTCCTGGTCCGCTGGCTCACGCCACAAGACTGGCCGCCATTCTGGCAGAGCCTCACATTGATGTTCCAACGTGAAGTGGCCGAGCGCATCGTCGCTCAGCCGGGCTCCAAAGCATATGGTCGCCTCGCCATTCTGGCGCAGTGGCGCGCGGATGCAAAAATTGTCCTTAACCTGCCACCAGAGGCATTTACCCCGCCGCCAAAAGTATCCAGCGCGGTGGTCCACCTCACAGCCCTGCCCGCGCCGCGATTTCCGGCAGATGCCGCAATCCTGTCTCGCATAGTTGCCGCCGCATTTAATCAACGTCGCAAAATGCTACGCGCCGCGCTGAAAGGAACAGCACCCGATATAGAAGATCGTTTGACCGCAGCAGGTATCAAACCAACAGATCGCGCAGAGCAGATCCCGCTCGAAGGTTTCTGCGCCCTCGCCCGCGAGATTGCAAAACCGTAGTCCGTTATTTCTTTTGGCCCAAAATATCCCGGGGGGGGCTTCGCGTCAGCGAAGACGGGGGCTGGCCCCCTGCGCAACGCCTCCGCAAAATAAAAGGCCCCGCATCCGCGAGGCCCCCAAATCATTTTCCGCGATTTACTCTGCGGCTTCCGGCGGCTGCTCACCATTCCCGGCTTTCGGCGCATCAGCTGCCTCCTCAACCGGTTTTGCCTTCCGGCGCGGAGCGCGGCGCGTTTTCGGCTTGGTTTCAGGTGTATCTACCAGCGTACTGGCCTCTTCCTCGGCGACAGGCTGCGGCTGCTCGGACGGGTCCGCTGCTGCAGTCTCCTCCACGGGTTGCTCTGCTTCACGCTCCTGACGTTCGTTGCGCTCGCGGTCGCGCTCGGCCTGCCGCTCGCGATTCTGGCGCTCCTGCTCGTCGCGCTCCGCTTGGCGTTCGCGGTTCTGGCGCTCTTGCTCTTCGCGCTTGGCTTCTTGCTCTTTCTGCGCTTCGGACAGCAGGCGCAGGTAATGCTCTGCGTGTTGCTGGAAATTCTCCATCGCAACGCGATCATTGCTCAGCTGTGCATCGCGGGCCAGCTGGTTGTATTTTTCAATGACCTGACTGGGCGTGCCACGTACTTTTCCTTCGGGACCAGAACTGTCGAAGACACGGTTGACGACATTGCCGCCCTGATTCTGGTTGCCACCGCTACGGTTGCGGTTCTTGTTGTTACGCGAACGCGATCTTTGAGGTTTCATAGAAAGGGTCAGCCTTTTGGTGCTGTTATTCGTTCATACCATGGGTGCGCAGTGCGCGTCCGGTCGGTACTGGATGAAGTTGGGCATAACGCCGCGCGGGACCGTAATGAACTTTCACCGCTGCAACACGTATTTCTTACCCTTCTCTGGCCCTCTGGGGCAAGGGGCAATAGAAATAAAAAACTCCGAAATACCGTTTAAGCCGGGTTTTTTGCGCAAATAACACGGTCGCGCCTGTCCAGATCCGGTAGAATCACCACATCGGCCCAGCCTGCGGCTTTAAATATCTCACGCACGACATCGCCCTGTTGCCAGCCGATTTCGGCCAGCACACGGCCTTCAGCGCTCAGATACCCCTGGGCTTGTTGTGCGATCAGGCGATAGACACTCAGTCCGTCAGCCCCGTCTGTCAGGGCCATAGATGGTTCGTGCAAGGCAAGCTCGGGCGCAATATCGCGCATTTCCGCCTGTGCAAGATAGGGTGGATTGCTGACGATAAGATCATATCGCCCGTCGACTGCCGCAAACCAGTCCGATTGGCGGATTTCCGCACGATCGGCAACACCGTGCAAAACCGCATTTGCACTGGCCTGCAAACACGCGTTTTCCGAAAGGTCTACACCTGTACCTGTGGCTTGCGCACGCTCTGCCAGCAATGTCACCAGGATACAGCCCGATCCGGTCCCGAGGTCCAGCACACG
This sequence comes from Sulfitobacter sp. F26169L, assembly GCF_026410285.1. Lineage (GTDB taxonomy): Bacteria > Pseudomonadota > Alphaproteobacteria > Rhodobacterales > Rhodobacteraceae > Sulfitobacter. The sequence continues at coordinate 28,755 of NZ_JAPMLP010000003.1, forward strand.
ATCAAACGGAGCGCCAAGCGCCGCCTCAATCAGGCTTTCCGTCTCGGGGCGCGGGTCCAGCACCTCGCGGCTGACCTTGAAGGGACGCCCGTAAAATTCACGCTCCCCCACCAGATGCGAGACTGGCACACGCACTGCGCGCAATGAAATCAGGTTTTCGTAGCGTTCGGATATTTCGGGTGCAATTTCTTCGGGGGCGATCAGCGTCACCCGCGCAGCATCAACGCTGGCGGCATGGGCCAACAGCAGACGGGCGTCGCGCGCAGGATCCGGAACACCGGCAGCGCGCAGGCGTGCCGTGGCCGTGGCCATTGCCACAGCCGCAGTTGTCATTGGCCCATCTCCGCCAGCATTTTTGCCTGCGCATCCGCCGTCAGCGCATCAACAATTTCGTCCAGATCCCCCTGCATAACCGCATCGAGCTTATACAGCGTCAGATTGATCCGGTGGTCCGTCATCCGCCCTTGCGGGAAATTATAGGTGCGTATCCGCTCAGAGCGATCGCCGCTGCCGACCTGACTGGCGCGGCTGTCAGAGCGTTCTGTATCAATGCGCTGGCGTTCGGCATCATACAGACGCGTCTTCAGCACCTGCATCGCGATTTCGCGGTTGCGGTGTTGGGATTTTTCGCTGCTGGTCACCACAATTCCGGTCGGGATATGGGTGATCCGCACGGCAGAGTCGGTGGTGTTTACGTGCTGCCCGCCTGCCCCGCTGGAGCGGTAGGTATCTATGCGGATGTCATTGGGCGCGATCTGGATGTCCACATCTTCTGCTTCCGGCAATACCGCAACCGTGGCTGCCGAGGTATGAACGCGCCCCTGACTTTCGGTGCTGGGCACACGCTGCACGCGATGCACCCCGCTTTCGTATTTCAGGCGCGCAAAAACATTTTCACCGGTGATATGCGCGACAACTTCCTTGATCCCGCCCAATTCAGTGGTCTGCTCTTCGATCACGTCGAGTTTCCAGCCCCGCGCCTCGGCATAACGGTGATACATGCGCAAAAGATCAGCGGCAAACAGCGCCGCCTCGTCGCCGCCCGTACCGGGGCGGATTTCCAGCATCGCGGGGCGCGCATCCGCCTCGTCCTTTGGCAGCAACGCCAGTTGCAGAGAGCTTTCCGCAGCGGGCAGCGCGCTTTCGATTTCGGCAATCTCGTCGCGCGCCAGTTCTTTCATGTCGGGATCATCCAACATCTCGCGCGCGCTTTCCAGATTTTCCAGCATGGTGCGATAGGCAGTTATTTCATCCACAACGGGGCGCAAACTGCTGTATTCTTTCGCCAGCTTTGAAATATCGCCGCCCGCAGTAGACATTGCCGCTTCGAGGTATTCGAAACGGGCGGTAATCTGGGCAAGGCGGTCCATCGGTATCATCTCCGTGGAAGTGACCGATCAAAGCGCTTTGGTCAAGAGCCGCGATATGTTATGATAGATGACATGATACGCTTGGCCCTGATTTTTGCCATGTTACCGGTTGCGGCGAACGCCGATGTGCTTACCCCGCAAGGTCGCACGGTTGACTGTTATTGTACCGATACAGATGGCGCGCGGATCGAATTGGGCGAAACGATCTGCCTGACGGTCAGCGGGCGTATGTTTATGGCGCAATGCCAGATGTCATTGAATGTGCCCATGTGGCGCGAAACGCAGGAAGGGTGCCTGCAATCGCGCCTGATCTCACCGGTCGACGCGGCGGGCGCGCACCGAACTGACCAGCCCGTCCAGACGTTTGCCATTCACCCCGAAGTCTGATTTGCCAAACCGCAAGCGTGCATAAAGCTTGATGTGGTCACCGTCCTGCTCAATCGTTGTGTAATCCGGAAACCCCACCACTTTGGAGCGGGTGATATACGTCAGTCGGCCTTCGGTCACGCTGCCTGCAATCAGCTCGGTGCGCGGCACGGCCAGCATCCCCTGATGTAGGTCCGACAACAGGCCGGGCGTGGCCTGAATAACCCGTGCTGACCAGCCCGCCCCGTCGGAATTATCGGCATCACCAATCGGTTTGTGCCAGCGGGACACGTCCGTCGGCGCGAGCCTGACAAACAGAACGCCTGAAACAATCGCCGCAGCCAGAATAAACCAGATCATTTTGCGCACCTTTTTGCTAATCCCAATTTCAGGGTGTTGAGTTACCTGTACGCAACTCCGGGCAGGACGCACAACAGTTCATACAGCAGGTTCGCCGCTGTCAGGGCGGTATTGCCCGAAGGATCATAGGGCGGTGACACTTCGACCAGATCGCAGCCTACGATGTTCAGCCCCCTAAGCCCGCGTATCAGTTCCAGCGCCTGCGGTGTGGACAGCCCGCCGATTTCAGGCGTACCGGTGCCCGGGGCAAATGCCGGATCGAGACTGTCGATATCATAGGTTATATATGTGGGTGTATCGCCGATATCCCTGCGGATTTCACCTGACAGTTGCGACAGGCTGCGATGCCATAGCTCCTCTGCGGGCCACTGCTGAAAACCCCATCCCGCCGCTTCTGCAAAATCGGTGCCGGCATAGCCGGTGCCACGAATGCCGATCTGATAGGTTTTTTCAGGGCGGATCAGCCCTTCCTCATAGGCGCGGCGGAACACGGTGCCGTGGGTTTCCTTTTCGCCGAACATCTCGTCGTTGACGTCTGCGTGCGCATCAATATGCACCAGCGCCACGGGCCCGTGACGTTTGGCAATCGCGCGCAGGATCGGCAGGGTGATCGAATGATCGCCGCCCATGGCCATCGGCATCACGTCATACTTTAAAATCTCGTCGTAACTATCTTTGATGATTGATAAACTATCGCTTAGCGAGAACGTGTTTATCGCCAGATCACCAATATCAGCCACTTGTAAACTGTCAAAGGGCGCAGCCCCCGTGGCAAGGTTGTAAGGGCGCAGCATCGCGCTTTCGGCTCGGATCTGTTTCGGGCCGAACCGTGTGCCAGAGCGCCACGATGTACCGATATCCATTGGGACACCCAGCACCGCCACATCCAGCCCCTTGAGATCATTGACTGCAGGCAGGCGCATAAACGTCCCCGGACCGGAAAAGCGCGCCAGTTCGTTACCACCAATCGGTTGGTTCTTCGTGCTCATGTGTTGCGCATCCTCGCGCCCAGAAGGCAGCAGATCTCCGTGGCCACATGCGCGCCTGCGATGGCTGTGGCGCCTGTTGTGTCAAACGGCGGGGAGACTTCGACAATGTCACCGCCCTGAATGTTGATACCTGCCAGATCGCGCAGCATTGCAGCCGCTTGCCAACTGGCCAATCCGCCCCAGACGGGCGTACCCGTACCGGGCGCAAAGGCGGGATCAAGCGCATCAATATCGAACGTGAGATACGTCGGATTATCCCCCAGCACCGCTTTGATCTTCTCCACTGCCGCTGCTGTGCCGCGCTCGTGCACTTCGCGCGCGTCGATCGTGGTGACGCCCATCGTGTCGTCATTATGCGTGCGTATCCCCACCTGCACCGATGTCGCGGGGTCGATATAACCCAGTTTGATCGCCTTGTAGAACATGGTGCCGTGGTCGATCCGCTCCATATCATCGTCAACCCATGTGTCGGAATGGGCATCGAAATGCAGCAGGCTTAGGGGGCCGAATTTCTCGGCGTAGGCGCGCAGGATCGGGAAGCTGATGTAGTGATCACCGCCCAAGGCAACACTGGCCGCCCCTGCGTCCAGGATGCCCTTGATATGGCGCGTCAAAGTTGCCGGAAACTCGCTCACCTGCGCATAATCAAACGCAAGATCGCCGTAATCCACAACGGCAAATTCCGACATAACGTCGAAATCCCAACCAAAGGGCGGATCATAGGGTTGCAGGCTGCTTGCCTCGCGGATCGCACGCGGGCCGAGCCGCGTGCCTGTGCGATTGGTAACCGCCTGATCAAACGGCACACCCGTCACCGCAATATCCACACCGCGCAAATCCTTGGTGTATTTGCGGCGCATGAAGGACGTAGCCCCGCCAAAGGCGTTCTCGAAGCTCGGCCCCTTCAGATCATCACGGGTAAATGCCTGATCTACCTGTGTTTTTGCATCTTCCAGCGCCATCAGTTCGCCGCCGGTTGCATCTGTTCTACCAGCCGTACAAAGAACGACGCGCCAATCGGTGCAATTTCATCGTTGAAATTGTATTTAGGATGGTGAAGCCCTGCGCCCTCACCGGCACCGAGGAACAGATAGGCACCAGGCCGCTCTTCCAACATGTAGGAAAAATCTTCCGCCCCTGCGACCTTGGGCGATTCAGCATCGACGTTCGCCTCGCCAACAACTTCCCGCGCAATCCTTGCCGCATACTCTGTCTCGGTCGGCGCGTTCACAGTGGCCGGATAGCCTTCTTCGTAATCCAGTTCGGCACTGACGCCATAACTGGCCGCCTGCCCCTGAACAATCTCTTCCATCCGTTTGCGGATAAGCGTCTTCACCTCTTTACTGAAGGTGCGCACGGTGCCGTTGATCATGGCCGTGTCGGGAATGATATTGCTGGCTGTCCCGGTGTGGATTTGCGTGACCGATATCACCTTTTCTTCCGCGGAATGCACATTCCGACTGCTGATGGTCTGGATCGCTTGCACAATACCACAGGCAGCAACAACAGGATCAGCGGTTTCATGGGGCATCGCGCCATGGCCACCGCGCCCGTTGATCTTGATCGTGAACATATCCACCGCCGCCATGATCGGCCCCGGTGTGGTGTGGAAGGTTCCAAAATCTGACCCGGGCATGTTGTGGATGCCGTAAACCTCGGCAATCTCAAAACGGTCCATTATGCCTTCCTGGCACATCACTTGCGCGCCGCCGCCTTCTTCTTCGGCAGGTTGGAAAATCAACGCCACGCGGCCGGAAAAGTTTCGTGTTTCTGTCAGGTACTTTGCAGCGCCCAGCAACATTGCCGTGTGTCCGTCGTGGCCGCAGGCATGCATTTTCCCAGCATGAGTAGAGGCATACTCAACACCTGTTTCTTCTTCGATGGGGAGCGCGTCAAAATCGGCGCGCAGCCCGACGGTGCGACCAGCACCTTTGCCGTTGATGATCGCCACGATGCCGGTCTGTGCGATGCCATCATGGATTTCATCGACACCGAACTCCTCCAGCCGCTCTTTGATGAATGCCGCCGTTTTGGGGCAATCAAAGCTCAACTCGGGGATGGTGTGCAGGTGCTGGCGCCAGGTGGTCATGTCTTCGGCAAAATCGGCAATACGGTTAATGACGGGCATGGGTGGACTCCTTTGTGGTGTTGTCCTTATCTGACACCAGACGAAGAGGACCCGCAATGGCAGAAGACCTGATAAACGACCAAAATGCAGGCATTGAACGCCTGCTGGAAATCATGCGCCGTTTGCGTGACCCCGAAACCGGCTGCCCTTGGGATATCGAACAGGATTTCGACACGATCGCGCCCTATACAATCGAGGAAGCCTACGAAGTTGCCGACGCGATCGAGCGTCGCGACTGGCGCGAACTGGAGGGCGAATTAGGCGATCTGTTGCTGCAATCGGTCTATCACACTGCCATCGGGGAAGAGCGTGGTTTGTTTTCCTTTCAATCGGTAGTGCGCAATATCGCTGACAAAATGGTGGCGCGGCATCCGCATGTTTTTGGCGATGAATCCCGCGATAAATCCGCCGAACAACAAACCGCAGACTGGGAATCGATCAAAGCGGCAGAGCGCGCAGGCAAAGCGCAAAAAGGCGCGCTGGACGGTGTGGCCGTTGGCCTGCCTGCATTGCTGCGCGCCTACAAGCTGCAAAAACGCGCCGCGCGTGTGGGGTTTGACTGGCCCGACACCGGCGATGTGATCGCGAAAATAGGCGAAGAAGCCGCCGAGCTGGTAGAGGCGCGCGATACCCTGAGCGAAGCCGAGCAATTCGAGGAGTTTGGCGATCTGATGTTTGTTATGGCCAATCTGGGCCGACATCTGGGGATTGAGCCCGAGGCCGCCCTGCGCGCCGCAAATGCCAAGTTTACCCGCCGTTTCGAAGCGGTCGAAGCCAAGCTGGAAGAAATCGGCAAGACCCCCGCGCAAAGCAATCTGGCAGAGATGGACGCCCTGTGGGATGCCGTCAAGGCCGACGAAAAATCCTAACGCAGCAGCACAACGCCAGGCATCTGCGATATCTCGTCCAGATGCCTGTTGTAGCGCCCCTCAAGAATGCGGATCTGGCGTTTGGTAAACTCTGACACGCCATGTGAGGTTTTATCGCCGCGGTGTTGTGCAATGATGCTTTGCCACGAGGCACGCTCCAGCGTTTCACCGCTGTGGTACTTTTCCTGCAACGCAATCAGGGCTGCATCCGTGGCGGAATGGTTCATCCGGCGCGCAGGCTCGCGCAGCGGCACATCCGCCAAGTCCGGCACCAGCAGCCGCGCCATATCCACGCTGCGCCCACGCTGCGCGTATTCGACCACCACCAGTTCTTGAACATTAAGGTGACTGATCACCAGACGCAGCAGATCAGGCCAGCCGCCCGTCATATGCAACATGTTCTGATGTCCCGCCTTGAACGGGTCAGATGCGTTGTCTTCTGCGCGTTTGCGCCACGCTGACACAAATAATTCAGTATACGCCCGCACCACCAGAACCGCACGTAAAACCGGCGCATTTGCTGCTGCCGCCAGCGTTTTCAGCCGCGCCTCGGCGGCCGGATAGAACTGTCCGGCAGCAAAGTGGATCATACGGCCGGGGATGTTTTCTTCGGACAGGATCATTGCGTGGCTGTCAGGTGTCGCGATGCGCTGCAATTCCTGGGCGACTGCAGGCACAAATCTGTTTTCCCATTGATCCGCCGTGCGCGGACTGGGCAAACGCAGCCCCAGATCCCCCTGCGGAATATCATCACGTCCCGGATAGGCCACATCATACCCCGCGCCCGCCAGCACATCACGGTTTTCGGCCAGCATCATCTGGAACGATGAAGTGCCGGTGCGGTGGGCACCCAGATGCAGATAAAGCGGTTTTCCGGTGATCATAGGACAACGCTTACCCAATCAGCGCGCCCTTGCGCAAGCGCCGCTGATGACTGGACAATGGACCGGCACCTTGCGAGGGTGCGCAAAACACGCCTGCAAGGAAAACCACATGCCGCCGCGCAAGATTATTATCGATACCGATCCCGGACAGGACGACGCCGTTGCCATTCTGCTGGCCCTTGCCAGCCCCGAAGAAATCGACGTGCTGGGCATTACCTGTGTAGCGGGTAACGTGCCTTTACCGCTCACCACCAGAAACGCGCGCATCGTTTGCGAGCTTGCCGGTCGTTCGGAAATGGCCATCTATGCTGGATGTGATCGCCCGCTTGGCCGCGATCTGGTAACGGCGGAGCATGTGCACGGCAAAACGGGCCTTGACGGCCCGTCACTGCCCGAACCGACCATGCCAATGGCAGATGGACACGCGGTAGATTACATCATCGATCAGCTGCGTACGCATGACGAAGGGACAATTACGCTTTGTCCGTTGGGCCCGCTGACCAACATCGCCACCGCTTTGCAAAAAGCGCCCGAAATCGCCAGCCGCATTGCCGAGATCGTCCTGATGGGCGGCGGTTATTTCGAGGGGGGCAACATTACCCCCACAGCCGAATTCAACATCTATGTCGATCCGCAAGCTGCTGACATCGTTTTTAAATCCGGTGTGCCGATTGTTGTGATGCCGCTGGATGTCACGCATAAGGCGCTGGTCACAAAACCGCGCAATGACGCGTTCCGCGCGCTTGGCACACCCCAAGGCATTGCCGTGGCGCAGATGACCGACTTTTTCGAGCGTTTCGACAAGGAAAAATACGGCTCCGAAGGTGCGCCGCTGCATGATCCCTGTGTCACCGCTTATCTGATCCGCCCTGATCTGTTCAAAGGCCGCCACATCAATGTCGAGATCGAAACCACATCGGAGCTGACCATGGGCATGACCGTCGCCGACTGGTGGCGCGTAACCGACCGTGCCCCCAACGCAACGTTTATGAACGACATCGACGCTGACGGCTTTTTCACCCTCCTGACCGAGCGTCTGGCCAGATTGTGAGCGCGGTTATTACCCTTGGTGGTCGCGATCACCTTGAGAAACTGCTGGCACTTGTCACGTCTTTTCACGCCGAGGAAGGCATCAGTTCCACTGACGAGTCCCGCCGCGCCGGGATTACCCCGCTACTGGAGGGTATTCCGCACGGCTGCGCTTATCTGATCGGCCCTCCCCGCGCGCCGATCGGCTATATCGTGATTACTTTTGGCTGGTCGGTTGAATTTGGCGGTCTGGATGGCATCATCGACGAATTGTACATCAGGCCCGGTGTACGCGGACGCGGTATCGCCTCCGAAGCGCTGATCGCATTGCCCCGCGCGCTGGCCGGTGCCGGATTGCGCGCCATGCATCTGGAAGTGGACAAAACCAACGCGCAGGCGCTGAAACTGTACCGCCGCGCTGGGTTTGCCCTGCGCGAAAATTATGCGTTCATGTCAAAACGCCTCTGACGGAGATTGTAATGCACATCCCCTTCGACAACAGCTATGCCGCCCTGCCCGATGCGTTCTATACACGCGTAAGCCCAACACCCGTTAAGGCCCCCAAACTATTGGCATTCAACGGCGATCTTGCAAAGATTCTGGGTCTATCTGCCCCCGAGATGGCCGAGGTTGCCGAGACTTTTGCGGGTAACAAGATACCCCAAGGTGCTGATCCCTTGGCACAGCTTTATGCGGGTCATCAATTTGGCAACTACAACCCGCAACTTGGTGACGGGCGGGCGATACTACTTGGAGAAGTCATTGATACCAACGGCCTACGGCGCGACATTCAGCTAAAGGGTTCAGGCCGCACCCCCTATTCGCGGGGCGGTGACGGGCGTGCATGGCTTGGCCCTGTACTGCGTGAATATGTGGTATCCGAAGCGATGCACGCTCTTGGCATCCCCACCACCCGCGCTCTTGCTGCTGTTGCCACCGGCGAAGATATCCTGCGCGAGCAAGGCCTGTTGCCCGGTGCGGTTTTGACGCGCGTTGCCGCCAGCCACCTGCGCGTCGGAACTTTTCAGGTGTTTGCCCATCGCGGCCAGACAGATGATCTGCAAACGCTGACCGATTTCGCGATTTCGCGCCACTATCCCGATGCATCGGGCCCGATGGACCTGCTGCGCGCGGTCTGCGCACGGCAGGCTGATCTGGTCGCCGCTTGGATGTCTGTGGGCTTCATTCACGGTGTTATGAACACCGACAATTGTTCGATTTCCGGTGAGACGATTGATTACGGCCCGTGCGCGTTTATGGATGATTTCCGCATGGGCCGCGTGTTTTCCTCGATTGATCAACAGGGGCGCTATGCCTTTGGGAATCAGCCCAACATGGCGATCTGGAACATGGCGCAGTTTGCCACCGCCCTGATGACGCTGCGCGACGACAAGGAAGCTGCGCTGGAAGAGGCAACGGCGATCATCCATGCCATGCCCGACCAAATCGAAGCGGCGTGGTTAAAGCGCTTTGCCGCCAAGATCGGCATTTCGAACCCGGATTCGGCAGATACCGATCTGATCCAGAGCCTGCTGGACCTGATGCAGAAGGACGGCGCGGATTTCACCAACACCTTCCGCGCCCTGCCAACCGCCGCAGCGCGTGACCAGTTCAGCGACCGCGCCGCGTTTGACGCCTGGACGCAAGAGCACAGCGCGCGCACCGCCGCCGAGCCGGACGCGGTAGCGACCATGAACGCCGCCAACCCCGCCGTGATACCGCGCAACCACCGGATAGAGCAAATGATCGTCGCAGCCACCGCCGGTGATATGGCACCTTTCCAGCGGCTGATGAGCGCCTTTGCAACGCCTTTTAGCCTCAGCGATGCTGATCTGGCCAGACCGCCTTCGCAGTCGGAAATTGTGCCTGCCACATTCTGCGGGACCTAAAGCGTGCGGGGGCGGCGGTTGATCAGCGTTATTCCTACCGCCACCAGCGCAAGCGCCAACCAGATCGACAGGCCGATCTGCTCTCCCAACAGCAGCCAGCCCATGAGGACCGACGCCACGGGTGAGATAAAGCTGAACGAGGCCACGGAATTGGCGGGATACCGCTTGATCAGCCAGAACCACGCCAGATAGCCCAAGCTGGCCACCGCGATAATCTGGAACAACATGCCGGCAATGTGGATCGGCTGTACATCGCGCAAAAGCGGGCCCAACAGCGGCGCAATCAGCAACAGCACCGGCGCGGACACAGCCACCTGACCAATCAACTGCTGTTCTGGCGGCACGTATGCCAGCGGCGTGATCCGTATCACCAGAACGATGCCGCCCCATGCCAGTGCCGAGAATAACGCGAGCAAATCACCTGTCCAGCTTACGTGCCCGCCGCTGCGATCCGACAGGGCCACAACCACACCCGCAAATGCCAACACCAGCCCCAGCGCCTTGCGCTGCGTCAGACGTTCTTCGGGGATCAGCACTGTACTGGCCAGCGCCAGCCACAGGGGCATCGAATAGAATATCACCGAAGAGCGGCTGACCGATCCGATATCAAGCGCCGTGTAAAGGCACACAAATTCGAACGCAAATAATAGCCCCGACACCACAGCCCAAGGATAGGCCGCGCGCGGCATGCGCAGCGACACACCGCGCAGGCGCATCCACAGCAACAGCACAACCACCGCCCCGGCAGAACGTACACCGGCAGCAAACACAGGGCCAAAGCCGCCCCCCGTGACCTTGATCACCACCTGATTGAAGGCCAGATGCAGCGCAAATGCTGTCAGAGCCGCTGCGCCAAAGGCGTCCATATCTGTTTTACGTTCCATGACTTAACCAATCGCCTTGTGAGCGCGAATGTCAATGCAGCCGGGATCGCAGTTTTCCCCCGACACAGACCGCGCAAATATGCCATGATGATGAAATAGTGAATCAAAACAGGGGGAGCTTTTAAATGAGCCTTATGAAAACACTGGCCAAAGTGGCCATCGGGGTTGCGGTCGCAAAGGGTGCCGGCGCAATGATGAAGCGCCGCCAGCAGGGCGGTACGTCCCAGGCCGGTGGTCTGGGCGGTATGCTGGGCGGCCTGACAGGTGGCGGCGCATCCACAGGTGGCGGCGGGCTTCAGGATATGCTGGGCGGTTTGCTGGGGGGCGGCGCAACAGCGGGCGGCGTAGGCAGCGGTGGGCTCGGCGGCATGCTGGAGAGTCTGGGCGGCGGCAAAAGCGGCAGCACAGGCGCGCAAGGTGGCCTTGGCGGCCTTTTGGGCGGCCTTGCCGGTGCGGCGGGTGCAGGCGGCCTGCTGGGCGGCCTAAGTGGCGCAATGGACAAGGCGCCCGCCCGGAATGACGCAAGCTTTGGCGCGGTTCTGAACTCGCAGTTCGACCAGACACCGGAACCTGCAATCACCCCCTCACAGGATCAGGAAGCGGTTGCGGCCCTGATGTTGTCGGCGATGATACAGGCCGCCAAATCGGATGGCACATTCGATGATGCCGAAAAAGAAAAGCTGCTGGGCCATCTGGGCGACGTTGACGCCGAAGAAGCAGCGTTTGTGCATGCGCAGTTGAAAGCCCCTGTCGATATTGACAGCCTTGTCGCCAACACGCCGCAAGGCATGGGCCCGCAGGTTTACGCAATGAGCGTGATGGCGATTGACCTCGATACACAGGACGAAGCGCAGTACCTTCATAAATTGGCGACGGCATATGGTATGCAACCGCAAGAAGTGAACGATATTCACGCACAAATCGGCGTGCCATCACTTTACACCTGAGCAACCGTCAGTTGCTGACAAAAAAAGGCGCCTCGAACGGGCGCCTTTTTCTTTGTATTGATCGCTCTAAGCGGCGCCACCCGTTTTGGCACCACCGCCACTGCGACGCCTCCGTCCGCCATTACCACCGGGTTTTGCAGCACCTTGTGGTCTGCCACTGCCCTGCGGTCGGCCTGCCCCTTGGGGACGACCGCCACCGCCGCTGCGGCCACGGCCACCACGGCCTTTCTGCTTGGGCTTGTCGGGGATTTCATGGCTTTCCCATGCCCGGCCGGATGCGACAGGAATACGGATGCCCATGGTTTTCTGGATGTCGATCAGTTCGCCCATCTCATCAGGTGCACAGAACGCAATCGCCGCACCGTCCTTGCCTGCACGCGCCGTGCGGCCAATCCGGTGGACATAGTTATCGGGCACATTTGGCAGTTCATAGTTATAGACGTGCTTCACATCGGGAATATCAAGCCCCCGCGCCGCAACGTCTGTGGCCACCAGAACCGTGATATCGCCCTTTTTGAACGCATCAATCGCACGGTCACGCTGCCCCTGGGATTTGTTCCCGTGGATAGAGGCCGCATCAAAACCCTCTTTGACCAGATCCTTCATCAGCTTTTCACAGCCGTGTTTCGTGCGCCCGAACACCAGCGCACGTTCGCCTTTGTGCTTTGCCAGTAGTTCGATCAGCAGGTTCTTCTTTTCCGCCTTGGCGATGAAATGCACCTCTTGGGTGACCTTGTCCGCCGCCTTGCCCGGAGGGGCGACTTCGATGCGGATCGGGCTGTTGAGATAGCTGTTGGCGATCTCGTTCATCAGCTTGGGCATCGTCGCCGAAAACAGGAATGTCTGGCGCTGCTTGGGGATCACTTGCGAAATTTTGCGCAGATCGTGGATGAAACCCATGTCCAGCATCTGGTCGGCCTCGTCCAGCACAAGGAACTTTGCCTCGTCCAGACGCACGGCGCGCCGGTCCATCAGGTCCAGCAGACGCCCAGGTGTCGCCACCAGAATGTCAACGCCGCCGTGCAGGCGTTTGATTTGTGTGTTGATGTTCTGCCCGCCGACAACCATCGCCACCTTGATCGGTGTGCTTTCGGCAAAGGAGCGCAGGTTCACGCTGATCTGTGTTGCCAGTTCGCGGGTGGGTGCCAGCACAAGGCCGCGCACGGATTTGGGGTTGGGGCGGCCTTCCATTTCCAGCATCCGCGCAATCAGCGGAATGCCGAAGGCAGCCGTCTTACCGGTGCCGGTCTGGGCAAGGCCCATAACATCACGGCCGTTCAAACCATGGGGAATCGCCTGTTTCTGGATCGGCGTGGGTTCTTTCAGCCCCATTGCCGCCAGTCGTTTTACCAGAGCTGCGGGCAGCTCCATCATGTCAAAATCGCTCATTATATAACTCGTCTTCCGCGCGACGGAGAATTCCCGCGCGCTTGTCATCAGGGTGCGCACAACGCGATCACAGGAACGGACCAAACGTCCGGCACCTGTCGGCATGCGTCTGCCCCACGCGTGATTTTGGGAACAACGAGCAACCTTGCACTACCGGACAATCCGGTCACCTGCTCACGCGGCAGAAGGTACGCTCTGACCCCCACATGGGGGCTGGCGACGGATAAGTCAACGCACCATGGTCACCGTCAACGTTACGTTCTATGCAGGGACAAAACGAAAAGGCCCCCTCATGTCACAGAACCCGTCCCGCGAACGCCCCCTGCTGGCTGTCCTGATCGACGCTGATAACGTCCCCGCCAAACACGCAGGCGCCATCCTGCGCGAGATCACCTCAATCGGCGAGCCTGCCCTGCGGCGGGTTTACGGTGATTGGGCCAGTGCGCGCCTCAAGCCGTGGAATGACCAGTTGCTTTCGCTGGGCCTTGTGGCAGTGCAGGAAACAGCCAACACAAAGGGCAAGAACGCGTCCGACATCGGCTTGGTCATTGATGCGATGGACATTCTGCACGGTGGCCGCTTTGACGGATTTGTTTTAGTCAGTTCCGACAGTGATTTCACCGCCTTGGCAAACCGTCTGCGCGAAAACGGTCTGATGGTCATCGGCATCGGCGAGAAGAAAACGCCAGAGGCGCTGCGCAACGTGGTTAACCGTTTCATCTTTATCGAAAACCTTGAGGATTCGCCGGAAAACACCCCGCGCGAAGGTGCCGAGAAAAGCGAGAAAGCCCTGCCGCTGATCAAAGCGGCCATGAAAAAGATGGAACCAGTCGATGACTGGTACAGTCTGGGGCATTTAGGCAACATCATTATTGCTGCACATACCGATTTTGACACCCGCACCTACGGCCACAGCAAGCTGTCCCAACTGGTACAGGCGATCCCGATGCTGGAATACCGCAAGAACAACAACGGTCAGGTCAGGCTGAAACCTTAATGCGCGCCTCTTGCACGTCCTCTCCCAAACGCGCATCAAACGTCAGAATATCACCGGAGAATGTGAATGGATAACTTGCGCGGCGCGATTCTGATGGTGCTGGCCATGCTCGGCTTTGCCATCGAGGACAGTTTTATAAAATTGATGGGTGATGCCCTGCCCGTCGGCCAGATCCTGATCATGCTCGGCATAGGCGGATCGGTCGTATTTGCGGTGATCGTCCTGTTACAGCGGCGCGCATTGTTTGAACCCGCGATGCTGGGCGGCCCCGTGATTGTACGCGGGATCGGTGAAATTGTCGGCACGGTCTGTTTCATCTCGGCCATCGTGTTTACCCCGCTCTCGACAGCTTCCGCGATTCTGCAGGCCACGCCGCTGGTTGTAACATTGGGCGCGGCACTGTTTCTGGGCGAAACTGTGGGCTGGCGGCGATGGGCGGCCATCGCGGTTGGATTTATCGGTGTGATGATGATCATCCGTCCGGGGCTGGAGGGGTTTTCGCCCCTGTCGCTTTTTGCGCTGTGCGGCGTATTCGGTCTGGCAACGCGCGATGTGGCGACGCGCCGGATTTCGCCGGACCTTTCCACAATGCAGCTCAGTTTTCTGGGGTTTCTTGTGCTTGTCCCTGCCGGACTGATCCTGCTGCCCCTCACCGGACAGCGGCTTGCCCCGCTTGATGCGCGGTTGATGGTGCTGATGGTTTCGGCAATCAGCATCGGTGTTTTTGCGTATTACGCCATCGTTGCCGCCATGCGTGTGGGCGAGGTCAGCTTTGTCAGCCCGTTCCGCTATACCCGCCTGATCTTTGCGCTTGTCCTTGGAATCACGTTCTTTGGCGAACGCCCCGACATGATGACCTTGCTGGGCGCAGCGGTGATTGTCGCCTCCGGCATATATACCGTTCTACGTGAGCGCAAACACCGTGCCAAAGCCGTTCGCAGCCCTTCCCAAGCTTGACAGCGCCCTATAAGACGAGCGCAAATTCACCGATCTGCCCCAAGGAATATGCCCCATGAGCACCATCATCGACATCCACGCACGCGAAATTCTGGACAGCCGTGGCAACCCCACAGTCGAGGTTGATGTGGTCCTTGAGGACGGCACAATGGGCCGCGCGGCAGTGCCATCGGGGGCGTCCACCGGCGCGCACGAGGCGGTGGAAAAGCGCGACGGTGACAAGTCACGCTATTTCGGCAAGGGCGTCCTGGAAGCCTGCGAAGCGGTAAACGGCGAGATTGCCGACGCGCTGATCGGCATGGACTCGACCGAACAGGTCGACATTGACGAGATGATGATCGAACTGGACGGCACCGCCAATAAATCCCGCCTCGGTGCAAACGCCATTCTGGGCGTTTCCCTGGCCACCGCCAAAGCGGCTGCAGATTTCTGCACACAGCCGCTGTATCGCTATGTCGGGGGCACTTCTGCGCGCATCCTGCCCGTCCCGATGATGAACATCATCAACGGCGGCGAACATGCCGACAACCCGATCGACATTCAGGAATTCATGATCATGCCGGTGGCGGCTGACAACATCCGCGATGCCGTGCGCATGGGTGCCGAGGTGTTTCACACACTGAAAAAGGAGCTCTCCGATGCGGGCCTTGCAACGGGCGTTGGCGATGAAGGCGGGTTTGCACCAAACATCAGCTCAACCCGCGATGCTCTTGATTTCATTCTTAAATCCATTGAAAAAGCAGGATACAAACCGGGCGACGACATTCACCTCGCTCTCGATTGCGCGGCATCGGAATACTACAAGGACGGCGCTTATGTCCTTGGTGGCGAAGGCAAAAAATTGTCTTCTGACGAAAACGTCGACTACCTGAAGGCGCTGGTAAACGACTACCCCATCATCAGCATTGAAGACGGCATGCACGAGGATGACTGGGACGGCTGGATCGCACTGACCGCGGCTATCGGCGACAAGGTACAACTGGTCGGAGACGATCTATTTGTGACCAATCCTGCCCGTCTGGCAGATGGCATCTCCCGTCACGCAGCTAACTCAATGCTGGTAAAAGTCAACCAGATCGGCACCTTGACGGAAACTCTTAAAGCTGTCGACATGGCGCACCGCGCAGGTTTCACGAATGTAATGTCGCACCGTTCGGGCGAAACCGAAGATGCCACGATTGCAGACCTGGCAGTCGCCACTAATTGTGGCCAGATCAAAACCGGCTCGCTTGCGCGCTCGGACCGGTTGGCGAAATACAACCAATTGATCCGTATCGAAGAAGCACTCGGCGAAAGCGCGCAATACGCAGGCCGCAGCATTCTGAAATAAGTAAAGGGAGGGCAATTGCCCTCCCTTTACCGTCCACCCCAGCGGAGTTAATCCCAGATATCTTCGTCAACTTCTGGAAGATTGTTCAATTCTTCTTCGGTCAAGTTTGTAACGTAGTGGTATTCGCCACCTTCCCCGATGGTAAAGCGGACGCTGTCCAAAGGCAAAATTACATCGCGGTCCCCGATATCGAGAAATCCACCGATTTCAACGAGAACCGCGACCATCCGACCGTTTTTGTCGAGCAGCACATCGGAGATATCTCCGACCTTGTTCCAATTGGCCTCAACGCGGGTGTACGGCTCGCCACTAATCCATGCGGGATCTTCAGAGGTGACTTCAAGACGGTAGATATCACCATCAGCAATCTGGTCAGCAGAGATCAAATCATTCGGGTTTAACGTGCTTTGCGCTGTGGCAAATGTAGATGTCGCTGCGATAAGTGCGGTGGTCATCGCCAGAATACGGGTTTTCATCGTTCAAGCTCCTTGTACTTCTCACTGGTTTCACTGAATTAACGTCCAATCGTCCGTTTGGTTCACCCCGAAACCGGATTTCTTTCTGCCCTGCAGCATTGGATAAAACCCGAGTAGTCCGTGACAACCGGTATCGTGCAACCTAAACAAACGCAGCGACCTTCCGCGAAGAGTTCAAACATGACACAATTGTTAATCCGCCCTGCCACCACCTCTGCTGATCTGGATGCTGTAAGACAGCTCTGCTGGGATTATCGCGCTCATCTAATTTCCGTTTCGCCAGTTGAGGCAGAAATTACGCAGACGTTTTACCCCGTACCAAAATACACCACCCTTATGGATAATCTTGCGGTCGAACATGCGCGCCCTCAGGGTATTATCCTTTTGGCAGCGCTTGCTGGTCGTCCGGTCGGCTGCGCGATGACCCATGCGCTGGATCCGGAAACCTCTGAAATTAAACGCCTGTTTGTCGGCCCTGACGCGCGGGGCCTTGGTGCTGCGCGCAAATTGGTCACTGCCTTGATGGATCAGGCCCGCGCCGATGGATTCAGCCGCGTTGTGCTCGACACCTCGGTCAATCTTACTCCCGCGCGCGCACTCTACGCCGACTTGGGCTTTACTGAGCGTGGCCCCTATCAGGATATCCCCGAAATAGCTTTGCCGCACCTCATCTTTTTCGAGGCTGGATTATAAACCGCAAACGCATGGTCGCATTCGCGGACCAAAGCGTTCTTGCCATTCCCGCGCTGGTCGATAACGCTACCCGTATGAATGCTGTTGTGCCTGCAGCTGTAGTTACGGTGTCACCTGTTGTACCTGACAGGGGGCCGGATTTATAGTGAATCGCCTTCGAGCTGTCTGATCGCAACGAATAACATACTGGGCCGCTTGACGTCCGCCCTACATTACAATTTGGCGATACGTGTTGTGTCTGCGTGTACAAACGGGGCTGGGCGTGGCCTAAATTTCAGATATCTTCCGACACCTCCTGCTGATCCGGTGCGTAACCTCGGTTGCGCGCACCGGATAAATCATGTCTTGCGCGCTCGCGCTCCGTCAGGTCGCGTTTGGTACGCTGACCGTGCCGCCGCCCACTGCCGCACGCACGCCTGTTGTGCCTGCGCAGGATGTCGGCAACCCACGGGCCACCCGTACCGCCAGATAGGCAAATGCCTGCGCCTCCAGCATGTCACCGTCCAGTCCGACATCTTCGACAGGCACAACAGGGCAGTCCAGCGAAACCTGCAACATCTGCATCAGCACCGGATTGCGCCGCCCGCCCCCGGTGACCAGAACGCGGCTGGGCGGGCTGGGGCAATGCTGCATCGCCTCTGCTACTCCTGCAGCACACATCGCTGTCAGCGTGGCGGCTGCATCTGCGTCAGACAACTCGCGCACCAGCGCCACCATTTCGGCAAAATCATTCCGGTCCAGTGATTTGGGCGGTATTCTTGCGAAATAGGGCTCTGCCAGAAACAGCTCCAGCGCGCCGTTTTCAACCACGCCACGCCGTGCCACGCCGCCGTCCTTGTCATAGGCAAGCCCCAGCCGCTCCTGCATCAGATCATTTACAGGTGCGTTCGCGGGCCCGGTGTCGAACGCCAGCAGCGCGCCTTCGGCCTGCGGTTCTGCGATGCGCGGATCAACCCAAGTGAGGTTTCCGACCCCGCCAAGATTGAGAAACGCCACAGGCCCGTCAGCCTGAATGTAACGCGCGCAGGCGTGGTGGAAGAAAGGCGCCAGCGGCGCGCCCTCGCCGCCCATCTCGACATCTGCGCTGCGGAAATCCCAGACCACCGGCACCCCAAGCGCTTCGGCCAGCATCGCGCCATTGCCCACCTGTAACGTGCCCTGCAAACGCGGCGCATGGGCCAGTGTCTGGCCATGAAACCCGATCAGATCAACATCGGTGAAATCGCGCAAAATCTCCAGATGGGCGGCTTCGATGGTTTCTGCCGCTGCTTCTACTGCCGCGCCGGACCACTGGCCGAAACCTGCTGCAATTGTCGCGCGCTCTGCCGCACTGTAATCGCGATAGGCAGTGCGCCCGAAACCGGTGATGTCGCGCCCGTCGGTGCGCAGCACCGCCACATCCACCCCGTCCAGTGATGTGCCGGACATCGCGCCTGCCGCCGTGACGACACCTGTCTTTGCAATGGCACTGCTCTTGCCGGGTTCGCCCATAATCTTGCCTTTTCCTTTGGCCTCACTGCGCCTATAGATGCCCTGCAATTTGATCCGAGGGCAAGCGCCATGACATACCACCCCAAATCCGAATTTATCTCAGTCATGATGGAGCGTGGCTATCTGGCCGATTGTACCGATTATCAGGCGCTGGACGAGGCGCTGCTGAAAGGTGCGCAGCCTGCCTACATCGGATATGATGCCACGGCAAAATCGCTGCATGTGGGCCACTTGTTGAACATCATGATGCTGCGCTGGCTGCAAAAGTCGGGTAACAAGCCGATTACCCTGATGGGCGGCGGCACTACAAAGGTGGGTGACCCCAGCTTTCGCGCGGACGAGCGCCCCTTGCTGACACCCGATCAGATCAACGCGAATATCGACGGTATGCAGCAGGTTTTTGCAAAATATCTGACCTACGGCGATGGCCCGTCTGATGCGATGATGCTTAACAATGCCGAATGGCTTGACGGGCTGAACTACCTCGATTTCCTCCGCGATATCGGGCGGCATTTCAGCGTCAACCGCATGCTGGCCTTTGAAAGCGTCAAATCGCGGCTGGACCGCGAGCAGTCCTTGTCGTTCCTTGAATTCAACTACATGATCCTGCAAGCCTATGATTTTATGGAGCTTCACCGCCGCTATGGGTGCATCCTGCAAATGGGGGGCAGCGATCAGTGGGGCAATATTGTGAACGGTATTGATCTCACGCGCCGTGTGATCGACGGCGAGGTCTACGGCCTGACCTCGCCACTGCTGACCACGTCTGACGGCAAAAAAATGGGCAAATCGCAGGGCGGGGCAATCTGGCTGAACGGCGACATGCTGTCGCCCTACGAATTCTGGCAGTTCTGGCGCAACACCACTGACGCCGATGTGGGCCGGTTCCTGAAGCTCTATACTGAACTGCCCGTCGATGAATGTGAACGTCTCGGCGCGCTTCAAGGGGCCGAGGTGAACGAGGCCAAGATCCGGCTCGCCAACGAAGTTACGGCTTTGCTGCACGGTTCCGAAGCTGCGGCAAATGCCGAAGCCACTGCGCGCGAAGTGTTTGAAAAGGGCGGTGTTGGCGATGATCTGCCCACACTGGTGCTGACACAGGACGAGATCGGCGATGGCGTTTCCGTTGTTCAGCTGATCGTGAAATCCGGCCTTGCGGGCTCGGGCAAAGAGGCCAAGCGGTTGATTGCGGAAAACGGCGCACGGATCGATGATGCGCCGCTTACGGATGCGGGCATGATGATTACTGCCAATGATCTTGCGTCGCCAATTAAGCTGTCTGCGGGCAAAAAGCGCCATGCACTGATTCAGCTTGGTTAATAACAGCGGGGTTAAGGCGTCCTTAACCCTGCTGCACGCGTAGTGTTGGCATGTTTGACGCCAGCACTCCCCATCCAACGCACGCGCTGATGCAAGACCCCGCTTTTGCCGCCGCACTTCGCCTTTGCGGTGAGCGGCCTGTTGTTCTGCCTTCAGGATTAGTGTTGTTAAAGCGGCGGCTTGCGGGTGTTAGGGTGCTCATGCTGCCACGCGCCTACCCGCCGGATGATCTTTCACATCAACTCGCGCTTGCAGGGCTTGCGCGGCTGCCCTTGCTGCTCTCTCCCGAGGCTCCTTGCCCGATGCCGCGCGCCCTGCCCATCACGGGTCAGCGTAAGATGTTGCAAATTGATCTTTGCCCCCCTGAAACAGTTCTGCGCGCTACACTGCACCAGAAATGGCGTAACCAGCTTCGCCGCGCTGAACAGTCATATCTTCGCGTCCGCCAAAGCAGATTGCCGCCGGATCACCCTTTGCTGGCACTGGCGGCCAAGCAAGCGAAGGCGCGCGGCTACCAGAACTGGCCTAGCGCGCTGACCGCTGCTTTTGCACAGACTGCACCACCACAAACCAGCCTGTTCACCGCACACTTGCGCGGTCACCCCGTGGCGCATATGCTGTTTCTCCTTCACGGCACCCGCGCTACCTATCACATCGGGCATACCAGCGATGCAGGGCGTAATGCCTGCGCGCATAACCTCCTGTTGTGGGGCGCAATGCGCCATTTATCCCGTCACGGGATCACACTCCTTGATCTCGGCCCGCTCACCACCCCCGCCATTGATCGTTTCAAACGCCGAGCGGGCGCGCGGGTGGTGCCGACCGGCGGCACTTGGTTGCGGTGGTCCCCTCTTGCGCGCGTCAGACCTACGTGATTATCTGAACACATGTTCAAATAGGGAGTGTTTTGAATGCAGATGTCCACCACCGCCGCTGTCATCACCGGAGGCGCATCGGGCCTTGGCGAGGCAACCGCCCGTCACTTTGCCGCGCAAGGCGCGAAAGTAACCCTGCTGGACCGTGACGCCGCGCGCGGTGCTGATGTCGCCAAAGAGATCGGCGGGCATTTTATCGAAACCGACGTAACCCGCGAAGACTCTGTCGAGGCAGCGATTGCACAGGCGCAAGAGCAGATGGGCGCCCTGAATGCGGCCGTCAACTGCGCAGGTATCGCTGTGGGTATCAAAACCACGGGCCGCGATGGCGCGCACCCGTTGCCGGCGTTTCAGAAAACGATTGATATCAATCTCACCGGCAGCTTCAACGTGGCCCGTCTTGCAGCGACCGCCATGGCAAAGAACGAACCCGACGGCGAAGGCGCGCGCGGTGTGATCATCAACACCGCCTCGGTTGCCGCCTATGACGGGCAAAAGGGTCAGGTTGCCTATGCGGCCTCCAAAGGTGGTATTGTGGGCATGACGCTGCCGATGGCGCGCGATCTGGCGCAATCCGGTATCCGAGTGATGACAATCGCACCGGGAATTTTCGGCACACCCATGCTAAAGGGGCTGCCGCAGGACGTGCAGGACAGCCTTGCCGCCGAAGTGCCCAATCCCGCGCGTCTTGGCGACCCGAATGAATATGCCCGTCTGGCGGCGTTTATTGTCGAAATGGGGTATCTGAACGGCGAAGTGATCCGCCTCGATGGTGCGCTCAGAATGCGCTGATCACCTGCACGGCGGGTAAGCTGGCCCGCCCTGCACCCCAAAAAGGCGGAATTACTTTTCCGCCTTTTCTTCCAGCATCAGCCATTCTTCCTCGGCATCGGCCAGCTTTTCATGCCGCTGCACCAGCGCATCGCTGGCCTTCTGGAATTTCGCCGGTTGCTCCGTGAACAATGCCGGATCGCCAAGCAGTTCTTCCAGTTTTGCAATTTCTGCGCCCAGCCGTTCGATCTCGGCGGGCAATGCCTCAAGCCGGTGTTTCTCGGTAAAGCTGAGGCCGCTTTGTGGTTTCGCTTTGGCTTGCACCTTTGCGCCGGAGCTTTTTGATTTCACGACACTTTCCGAGAAATCCTCCATCCCGCGCTGCGCGAGATAATCACTCCACCCGCCTGCATAGACTGTCGCTTTGCCGTCACCTTCCATGGCGATGGTTGTAGCGGCCACGCGGTCAAGGAAATCACGGTCGTGGCTAACCAGAATAACCGTACCGTCATAACTGCCCAGCAATTCCTGCAACAGGTCCAGCGTTTCTACATCCAGATCGTTTGTCGGTTCGTCCAACACCAGCAGATTACTTTCGCGCGCCATCAGCTTGGCCAGCAGCAACCGCGCTTTTTCCCCGCCCGAAAGCGAGCGAACGGGCGCGCGCGCCTGCGCTTCGTCAAAAAGGAATTCCTTGAGATATCCGACGACGTGCTTGGGGTTGCCGCGCACTAATATCTGGTCTGCCTTACCAGAAACCCGCATGTCGGGATCCCCCGTCAGGCTGTCCCACAGGGTCATGTCTGCGTCGAGCTGCGCACGTGCCTGATCAAACAGCGCCAGCGCCAGGTTGGTGCCGATCTTCACGGTGCCGCTGTCGGGTTCTTCCTTGCCAATCAGCATGTTAAGCAACGTTGTTTTACCAACACCGTTCGGCCCCACCAGCGCAATCCGGTCACCGCGGTTAACGGTAAGCGAAAAATCACGCAAGATGATCTTATCGCCGTAAGCTTTTGATATATTATCAATTTCGATCACTTTGCGGCCCGATTTCGGCCCGGCTTCAAGGGCCATGGCGGCGGTGCCCTGCCGCTTGATCTGGCCCGCGCGTTCGGCGCGCAGTTCTTGCAGGGCGCGCACACGGCCCTGATTGCGTTTGCGCCGTGCTGAAATTCCCTCAACGGCCCACCGCGCCTCGGCCTTGATCTTGCGGTTCAGCTTGTGGCGCTGCATGTCCTCTTCTTCCCAGATTGCATCACGCCATGCCTCAAACCCCTGAAAGCCGATCTCTTGGCGGCGTACAGCACCGCGATCAATCCACAAGGTCGCACGGGTCAGCGCGTTCAGGAATGCGCGGTCGTGAGAGATGATGACATAGGCGGCACGGGTCGATTTCAGCTCGTCCTCAAGCCATGCAATCGCTTCGATATCGAGGTGGTTTGTCGGCTCGTCCAACAGCATCAACTCAGGCTCAAGCGCCATCAACCGCGCCAGTGCCGCGCGCCGTCGCTCGCCGCCTGATGCAGTGGCAACAGGGCGTTCGGGATCAAACTTCAGGCCTTCGCCCGCGCGTTCGACCTTGTACAACTCCCCCGGCTCCAGACCGTGTGAAGCAAAATCGCCCAATGTCTCGAACCCGGTCAAGTCGGGGTCCTGCTCCATGTAGCCGACACTGACCCCCGGCCCTGCGGTGACCATACCGCTGTCCGCCTCGACAAGGCCCGCCATGACCTTCATTAGCGTCGATTTGCCAGAGCCGTTGCGCCCCACCAATGCCAATCGGTCGCCCTGCTGGACGACAAGACCGAGGTCTTCAAATACAGGATCGCCGCCAAATGTAAGGGCGATATCGGAGAGCTGGAGAAGGGGTGCGCGTGCCATGTCTGTCGCCTACTGCGCGCGGGTTGAAACGTCAATCAGACAAGTGCGCGAAGCAGTTTTTTACGCGCGGGCGGGATTGCATCAATCTCCAGTCCGGTGAACACATGCAGCGTATTCATTGTGTGGTCCACGACCGCATGATCGCTCACCCAGCCGCCCATCAACAGATAGGTGCGCAGCAGCGGCGGCATGGTTGCGGCGGCTTCCTTCAGATCGGGTGGATCGGTAAGCAGTTCGGCATAGGGATACACATCACCTGCCTTGGTTTCGGGCATCCACTGTGGCGGTGCCAGATGTCGCGCCTTCAGCACGCCGAAAGCATGCAGGTAGGGTTCAGGCTTCGTGCCCGCAAATGACGAACAGCCGAACAGCAACTTGATATCATTCGCGTCCACAAATGCTGTCAGTGCCGCCCATGCAATGCGCAGGATGTCGGGGTCTTTGTGATCGGGGTGGATGCAAAAGCGCCCCAGTTCCAGCAGAGTTCCCTGAAAGGTGGATAATGCTTCAAGATCATAGAATTGCGCCGCATAGCTATCGTTAATTTTGGCCACAGGCAGGATAGACATCCGAAATGCCGCAACCAGTGCGCCGCCTTGCCCTAACGTAACCATCACCTGCGTTGAAACTGCATCAAAGCGGTCCGTCTGCCCGCTCGCCGCGCCGAAACATTGCGCCCGCAGATCTAGAACGGCTTGCATGTCTGCGCTGCCATGCACAGGGCGAACGGCATAGTTCCCTTTGGCCATCGATATCATGGCAATTGCGCGGCCCTGCCCACCAGTGTTGGAAGCCAACAAGCCACGATGCAAGGGGGCAGGATCAGCCCGCCAGTCCGGCAGGGTTGAAGCGGCCGATATTGCCCAGCAACTGGCGCAGGAAGCCGGTGTCGCCTACGCCCGATGTGGTTACACGCCGCGCCAGCGGTACGACCTGCCCGCGCTCAAGCCCGAAACGTTCGATGTTGCGCACAACACCTGCATTGTCGAAACTGATCGCCAGCACTTCCCGCTCGACCACTTTGGGCGCCAGCGCGCCGAATGTGCGTTTGCGGCTGCGTACATAGTAAAAGCCGCTTTCATTCACCACACCCGCTGTTGCAGGTGTGCCAATTGCCTCCTCGACCGAGGCGCGCGTATCCACACCGACAACAATCTGTTCAAGGTCTTCGGCGGGCGGGATATAGCCGTGGTTGACATACTGCGGCGTACAGGCCAGCAGACCACCACCAAGCGTTGCCGCAAGCAGCACCCGCCGCACACCGCCTGTGTTATTCATAATACCCATGGTGCTGCCCCTTGCCCTTAACCTGTCTGGCTTTTATCTCGCATATACCAAATGCGCCCCATGGTTCAAGAAACGAAAGCACATAGCAAATGTCTCCACAGCCCCCAAGCACAACCGGCCTGCGCGTTTCAAGCCTGTCACAGTCCGGCAAAACGCCTTTTTCACTGCGTCCCGATGCTGCAACTCTAGCCGAACTGGCGCAATCACTCGAACTGAGCGGCTTGCGCAAATTATCATTTGAGGGACATATCGAACCCTTCGCAGATACGGACTGGCGAGTCGTCGCGCGGCTTGGGGCCACGGTGGTGCAACCTTGTGTGGTTACACTTGAGCCGGTCACCACGCGGATTGATATCGATGTCATCCGCAAATTCGTCCGCGACTATACCGAGGCGGATGCACCTGAGATAGAGATGCCCGAAGACGACACCGTAGAGCCGCTTGGCACCTGGATTGACCCCGCGCAGATCATGGAAGAAGCGCTGGCCCTCGCCGTACCTGAATATCCGCGTAAGGAAGATGCCACCACAGGAACAATACGTGTGACCGAACCCGGTAAGAAACCTATGACCGATGAAGATGCGCGTCCTTTTGCCGGTTTGGCCGCCCTGAAGAATCAACTGGGCGACAATTCAGAGGAGTGATGCCGAACAGGTCGGCAAAACCGGCAAAATCTGGCTTGGATTGTGTGATTTCCACCGTGTTTTGCTGCATCTGCACGAAATAGGGTTGGACAAGCGCGCAGCACTTGCCTAAACGCACGACACACCCGTACGGGAGTTGATCCGAAACACGGCCCGACGCAGCCGATCTGCGCGCTATGGCCCCGAATACAAAGGCACCTGATATGGCTGTCCAGCAGAACAAAGTATCCAAATCACGCCGCAACAATCGCCGCGCACACGATTCGCTGTCTGCGGCGAACCCGAACGAATGTTCAAACTGCGGCGAGCTGAAGCGCCCCCACCACATTTGTGCATCCTGCGGCCACTACGCAGAAAAAGAAGTTGTCGCACAGATGGACGAGATTGATCTCGACGACGACGCGGCTTAAGCTGCCGCGAGCATTCACAACTAAAGGCATTCGCAACCGATGACGGCCGCGACCGATCACAAAACAGCGAACGCCCGCACCCTCATCTCGGTCGATGCGATGGGGGGTGATCAGGGGCCGGCAGCAGTAGTTGCCGGTTGCCTTATCTCGGCCAAGCTGAACCCCGACATCTCATTTATCCTGCACGGCCCTAAGGCTGAATTGCAGACGCTTGTCGCCAAGCACCCCAAACTGCGGGGCCGTGTGCAGATTCGCGATGCCCTTGGCGTTGTCACAATGGACGACAAGCCCAGCCAGGTGGTGCGCAGCGGCAAGGACACCTCCATGTGGTCCACGATCGAGGCTGTGCGCACCGGCGAGGCAAGCGTCGCAGTATCATGTGGCAACACGGGCGCGCTGATGGCGCTGTCTATGATCCGGCTTCGCAAATTGCCCGGTGTGAACCGCCCCGCCATCGCCGTGCTCTACCCCTCTTCCAACACCCAGGGGTTCAATGTGATGCTGGATGTCGGCGCAGACATCCGCGCGGATGCCGATGATCTGTTGCGCTATGCGCTGATGGGCATGTCATATGCGCGCAACGGTTTGAACGTGAAAACCCCGCGCATCGGCCTGCTGAATGTCGGCACCGAAGAACACAAGGGCCGCACCGAACTGAAAGAGGCGCATGATCTGATTCGCGACCATCAGGCCGATGCCGCCTATACCTTTGTCGGCTTCGTCGAAGGTGGCGATATCTCCGGCAACAAGGCAGATGTCATCGTAACAGACGGTTTTACCGGAAATGTTGCGATCAAGACCGGTGAAGGCACGGCCAGCCTGATCGGGCAGCGTCTGCGTGAGGCGTTCAAATACTCGGTCCTGTCACAGCTAGCCTCATTGCTTGCCTATACCTCGCTCATGCGGCTTCAGAAAAAAATTGATCCACGCCGTGTGAATGGCGGCGTCTTTCTGGGGCTGAACGGCACTGTTGTAAAATCACACGGCTCAGCCGATGCCACGGGCATTTCCGCCGCCATAAAACTGGCTGCGCAACTGGCCGAAAACGGATTCAATGACAAGCTGGCGGCGCGCGTCGCTGCCGCCTTGCCCACCGAGGAGGCAGAACCGGAATGACCGTGCGCGCCGTTGTAAAAGGGGTTGGCCATTACCTGCCCACCCGTGTTGTCGAAAACGCCGAGTTCGAGGCAAGCCTTGAGACAAACGATGAGTGGATCCGCGCCCGCTCCGGTATTGAGCGGCGCCATTTCGCCGGTGAAGGTGAAACCACATCGAGCATGGCAACAGCCGCAGCACAAGCGGCGCTGGATATGGCGGGCCTGCAGGCCGATGATGTCGATGCTCTGGTTGTAGCGACCTCTACCGCTGATCTGACTTTTCCTTCCGCGGCCACGATGGTGCAGGCCGAACTCGGTATGACGCGCGGCTTTGCCTTTGATATTCAAGCGGTTTGCGCCGGTTTTGTCTTTGCGCTGTCAAATGCGAACGCGCTGATTGTGTCGGGTCAGGCGCGCCGCGTTCTGGTGATCGGCGCGGAAACATTCAGCCGCATCATGGACTGGAGCGACCGCAGCACATGCGTATTGTTCGGCGATGGCGCTGGTGCGCTGCTGCTTGAAGCGCAGGATGGCAACGGCACCTCGGCGGATCGCGGCATCCTCTCGACCGACCTGAATTCGGACGGCACGCACCGCGACCTTTTGTATGTCGACGGTGGCAGTTCTACCGGGACAACAGGTTATCTGCGGATGCAGGGCAATCAGGTATTCCGCCATGCTGTCGAAAAGCTGAGCAAAACAGCTACCACCGCCATGGCAAGGGCAGGCGTAGACAGTGCGGATGTAGACTGGATCGTGCCGCATCAGGCAAATATCAGAATTATTCAGGGAACCGCGAAAAAGCTGGGCCTGCCGATGGATAAGGTTGTTGTCACCGTACAGGATCACGGCAACACATCCGCCGCGTCCATTCCGCTTGCCCTGTCCGTCGGTGTGGCACGTGGCCAGATCAAACAGGGCGATCTATTGGTCACCGAAGCGATTGGTGGCGGTCTGGCGTGGGGTGCAGTTGTGCTGCGCTGGTAAGCGCAGCAACCGCCTACAACCTGCGCGCGATACGCGAAGTTGTTGACTTGAACCGTCAATCTGGCCAATGTCGCACCACACTAGGGGGAGAATAATATGACAAGCAACACATTGACACGCATGGATTTGAGCGAAGCAGTGTTCCGCGAAGTCGGCCTGTCGCGCAATGAAAGCGCGCAATTGGTCGAAACAGTACTGGAAGAAATGTCTGATGCGCTGGTACGTGGCGAGCAGGTAAAAATTTCGTCTTTCGGCACATTTTCTGTACGCGATAAATCAGCGCGCATCGGCCGCAACCCTAAAACCGGTGAGGAAGTGCCGATCAATCCGCGCCGCGTGCTTACGTTTCGCCCCTCGCATCTGATGAAAGACCGTGTCGCGGACGGCAACAAGTCTTGATCTGATGTCCAAATCGCCCGACGCATTCCGAACGATTTCAGAGGTCGCAGACTGGCTTGGCATCCAAGCCCATGTTCTGCGGTTCTGGGAAAGTAAATTCACACAAGTGAAACCGATCAAACGCGCGGGCGGGCGGCGCTATTACCGCCCTGCGGATATGCTGTTGCTGGGCGGCATCAAAAAGCTGCTGCACGATGACGGCCTGACGATTAAGGGCGTGCAAAAGCTGCTGCGCGAAGAAGGGATGAGCCACGTTGCGGCCATGTCGACACCGCTGGAGGATGCCGACATTGATCCGGTTGCCGCCGGGACTCCGGCTACCGCACCAAAACCGGAACCCAAGGTGGAGCCGGAAGCAGTGGTCTTGCCTTTCGAAGCGCCTAGAGATGCCAAACCGCAGGACATAGCGTCTGAAGTTGCGGCTGTTGATACGACCGTTAAGGATGAACCGACACTAGCTGGCGAACCGGAACTAACGGAAACAGAAAATACCCACTCCGCGGATACACCGGGTAATGTCGAAGAAGCAGTGAGCAAGTCAGCAGGCGCTACATCGTCGGCAACAGACGAATCGTCTGACCTTGGAATAGCTCCGCAAACTGACGAGCCGACGCAGGTTGAAGAAGTTGCACTCGAAGTAACCGAAGCTGTAACCGCCGATGCTTTGGAAAGTGAGGCAGTTTCGAACGAGCCCGAGAGCATGTCTGTTACAGAAGAGCCCTCTGCCGCGGACGCAGTTACGCAGACAGATGAACCTACCGCAGAAGAAACGCATACAGCCGAAGCAGCGGGCAACAAAGGCGAAGCCGTCGAACGTAATCCAGACAAAACGTCTGCAATCGAAGAGATGGCCTCCACAGATGGTCCCGTCCAAACAGGCGAATCGTCTGAGCCGAAACCAGTACCTTCTGAGCAAACTGAGCCGGAAACTGCTGATTTATCAGATGGCACCGACGCGGATGTAGCGGATGAAGCGGGCGAGATATCTGCCGCCGACGATATTCCTGTTGCTGAAAACGCAGATACAGTAAACGCCAAGGCAGAGGCGCCAAAGACAACCACGGGCAGCGCACGGGAAAGTGTGACCGCGTCCGCTGAACAGGTAGATGCGCAAACGCCCGTTGATGCAGAACCTTCCGACACTGAAACGGTGGCTGATACCGCGCCGGAACCGGATCAACCCGTCCTCGCGGAGGGATCGGAGAACTCTGACGAATCGGAAGATATCAGGAAAGGTCTGTTCGCGGATCAGACCAGAGAAGCTCCTGCCAACAAGGCCGATGAAGCAGGTGAAGGCGAACCGGCGATTGAGGCCATGTCGCCCCTGCCCTCATTCCTGCGCAATTCGACGCAAGACATAGCGACACCAGCGTCTTCGGAAGTTTCGCCGGACAAAACAGAGCCCGTGCAATCCCCCCAGCCTGAGGAAGCACCAGAGCCGGAAGTGCACGCGCCAAAAGCCCGCGACATCGGCATGCCTGACGTCAGCGCAGAAGCAGACATTCACGCCACTCCCGCCGCCCTCACGAGCGCCTGTCGCACCCGCAGGCTGGACCGGACGACAGCAGAGAAAATGCGCCCACTTCTGGCTCAACTCGGCGTCCTGCGTGATCAGATGGCGGCACGGCGCAGCAACCAACAGCCAAAATCCTGAACGCTGTACCAAATGCGGCAATTGCCTCTTGCGCCGCCCCGTTTATGCGGTATGAACAGCCCCATGTCGGGCTATGGCGCAGCCTGGTAGCGCGTCCGTCTGGGGGACGGAAGGTCGCAGGTTCGAGTCCTGCTAGCCCGACCACGACATACACAAAACGCTCGCATCCTGTCAGGTGCGGGCGTTTTGTGCATCAAGAGACAGAATATCAAAAGGACGCTTCATGCCCGGCGTAATTCCCAACCAGCAGCTTGAACAGATGATTGCCAGAGGCGAAATTACGGCTGAGCCCTCCGTGGACGGCGCACAGATACAGCCCGCCAGTCTTGATCTGAGGCTGGGGAATATCGCCTACCGCGTGCGCGCATCTTTCCTTGCGGGTCACAGTGCCAAGGTTGCCAACAGGCTTGAAGAGTTCGAAATGCACCGCGTTGACCTGACACAAGGAGCGGTGCTGGAAAAAGGGGCGGTTTATGTTGTGCCGTTAATGGAGCATCTGGCCCTACCCGAAGGCATAAGTGCGGTTGCCAACGCAAAAAGCTCGACCGGACGTCTGGACCTGCTGACCCGCACGATCACCGATGGCGGCACCGAATTCGACCGGATCGGCGCTGGGTATCACGGGCCTCTTTATGCCGAAATCTGTCCCCGCTCGTTCTCTGTTCTGGTGCGTCCGGGAATGCGGCTGAACCAAATCAGATTTGGCAGTGGAAGCACAGCGCTGAGCGATACCGATCTGCGCGCGCTTCATGCCCGCACGCCGCTGGTGGACGGTGAAGCCGTCATTGACGACGGGCTTGGATTCTCTGTTGATCTGAAGCTGAAAGATACAACACTGGTCGGCTACCGCGCAAAACCCCATACTGGCGTGATTGATCTTGACCGGATCGGACATTACGCGCCCGCGGAGTATTGGGAAGAGGTACACACCGAAAACGGTCAGATTATTCTGGACCCCGGTGCATTCTATATTCTGGTTAGCCGTGAAGCCGTAACAATTCCGCCGGAGTATGCTGCAGAAATGGCCCCCTATCTGGCAATGGTTGGCGAGTTTCGAGTACATTACGCCGGCTTTTTCGATCCCGGTTTCGGCTATGACGCTGCTGGTGGGGCCGGATCACGGGGTGTTCTGGAAGTGCGCTGTCATGAAGCGCCATTCGTGCTGGAGCATGGTCAGGTTGTGGGCCGGTTGGTTTACGAGAAAATGAGTGAAGCGCCGACCCAGCTCTATGGTGCGGGAATTGCGTCAAATTATCAGGGGCAAGGGCTTAAGCTGTCAAAGCACTTCAAAGCGCCCTAGGCACAATTGGGGGCCAGCCCCCGTCCTTCGGACTCCCCCGGGATATTTTCAGCCAAAAGAAATAGTTTAGAATTTACCTGAACGGCGGAGCATTTTCATGGCCTGTTTGGTTTGTTGCGCGCTCTGGCCGCCCTGACGTCTGGCGCGACGGGCAGCGCGCACTTCCTGTTGGCTTGGGCCTGACTGCACCGGATTACCGAAATCGTCAATTTCACCCTGCGGTTGCTGTTGTTTGCGGCCACCGCGCATGGATGCCGCTTTGTTAAAACCTGCGTCGATGCCTTTGTTGAGCATTTTGCGCATAACAATTCGCATGACCATGTTGAAAATCTGGTTCATTTTGCTCTCCTCGGAGTTAGGCGTTGACTACAATATAGCGATAACTACGGCATTTTTGAGGTTTAGTCCTCAAAAAGTTCACTTTGACCTTCGCTGCTTTCTGGTTCGTCCTCGCCGTCTCCGACTTGAGGTAGCAGGCTTGGCGGCGGTCTGTTTTCAAGCAGGCCGGCAGAACGCAGTTCCTTTAGGCCCGGTAAATCACGGGCATTTTCAAGGCCGAAGTGATCGAGGAAACCTTCTGTAACAACAAAAGTCACAGGCCGCCCCGGTGTCATTTTGCGGCGGCCAAGGCGGATCCATTCAAGCTCCAGCAACTGGTCAACCGTGCCGCGTGACACGGAAACGCCACGGATCTCCTCGATTTCTGCGCGTGTCACCGGCTGGTGGTAAGCGATGATCGCAAGGGTTTCGATGGCAGCCCGGCTGAGTTTGCGCACCTCGACGGTTTCTTTTTGCATCAGGTAGCCCAGATCGACGGCCGTGCGCAGGGCGTAGGCATCGCCGATTTTCATGACCTGAACGCCGCGCCCGTCGTAGCGGCGTCGCAGGTGTACCATTGCTTCTGCTGCATCGCAGCCGTGCGGCATTCGGCTTTCGAGGTCTTTGAGCGTTACCGGTTCGGCGCTGGCGAAGAGGATCGCTTCGATCATGCGCTCCTGCTCTTCCATCGGCGGCGCTGCAAACAGGCTTTCTTCTGCGGGATCGGTATCTGTCGACATAGGCTTAGGTCCTTTTGCGCAGCTGGATAGGTGCGAAGCTTTCGCTTTGGCGGATTTCCATGTGCCCCTCTTTAACCAGTTCAAGGGAGGCGGCGAATGTCGCGGCCGTGGCCGAGCGCCGCTTGACCGGATCGCTTTCCCATCCTTCGGGCAGATAGCTCATCAGATCTCCCCAGTCGCCTGCATAGCCCATCAGGCCCCGCATCCGCTCAAGGGCCTGTTCCATTGTGAAGACCGATTCACGATCCATCACAAACGGTCGGAATTCATCACGGGTGCGGATACGGGCATAGCCCTGCATCAGGTCCAGCAAAGTGGCCGTATAGGTCACACGGCGCACACGCTCGACCATTTGGGTCTGGCCGCGTGCAAAGAAATCACGCCCCAGCTGGTCGCGCGCCATCAGACGCGCGGCGACGTCTCGCATGGCAGACAGGCGTTCAAGCTGAAAAGCCAGATGCGCGGCGAGTTCTTCTCCCGATGGGCCTTCTTCGGAAGGGTCTGGAGGCAGAAGAAGGCGCGATTTCAAAAAGGCGAGCCAAGCGGCCATGACCAGATAATCCGCCGCCAGTTCCAGCCGCAGTTCTTTGGCTTTTTCAACAAACGCGAGGTATTGCCGCGCGAGTTGCAACACCGATACGCGGCGCAAGTCAACTTTTTGCGTGCGGCTGAGCGTAAGCAGCAGATCAAGCGGCCCCTCAAAGCCTTCGACATCCACGATCAGCGCTTCGGCGGCCAGCCTGTCGGCAACTGCTGTGCTGTCTTCCTCGAAAATGTTGTCAGCCATTCACACCCTCGCCCAACAGCGTCTTAAGCTGCGCTTCAAGGGCGGGAATGTCAATGTCATCGGGGGTCTGGCGATAGCTGAGCGCACGCAATGCGCGCCGCTGTGCTGGCTCCGACATTTCTCCTGCGGCAGTGGCCACCTCGCCCCGCTCGGCCAGTGTGCCGTTGCAATGCAGGATCACATCGCACCCTGCTGCCAATGCAGCTTTGCTTAGATCGGTCAGCGAACCGGATAGCGCTTTCATCGAGATGTCATCGGTCATAATCAGGTTGTCAAACCCGATGTCCTCTCGGATCACCTGCATCATCGGGCGCGAGAGCGTTGCCGGACTTGGATCAATAGCGTCATAGACAACATGCGCTGTCATTCCCATTGGTGTGTCCCGCAATGCCTTGAAGGGTGCAAAATCGACGCGCTCCAGATCATCGCGGCTGGCAGAGACGCGGGGAAGTTCGAAGTGGCTGTCGGCGGTTGCGCGGCCATGTCCGGGAATATGTTTGATCACGGGCAATACGCCGCCTGCCAGCATACCGTCATTCGCCGCCTGCCCCATCAACGCAACCTGTTGCGCGGTCTGACCATAGCAGCGGTTTAGCAAAAATTCATGGGTGTCGGCACAGGGCACATCGACCATCGGGGCGCAATTGCTATCGATGCCCAAGGCGTAAAGTTCGTGCGCGATCAGACGGAAACGGATATACATTGCTTTGGCGGCGTTATCACCTGCAGCTTGCACAAAATCCATCGGTGGCAACCATTCGCGCCAGGTCGGGGCGCGCAGACGTTGCACACGCCCGCCTTCCTGATCGATCGTGATGGGTGCATTGCGCCCGACAGCGTTGCGCAAATTATCGCACAGCGCGCGTACCTGATCAGGGGTATCGATGTTGCGCGCAAAAAGGATAAAGCCGAACGGGTTCGCATCGCGGAACAATGCTGTTTCATCGACCGTCAGGCGGTGGCCTGCCGCATCAAGGATAGTTGCGCCGAAACGCGCTGATGCAGTGCTCACCGTGTCACCACCGGGATGCAATCCACGCTTTCCGCAACCAGCGCCGAACAGAACCGGCGCGCATCGCCGATGTCTTCAAATCCGTGCGCGCGCAGGCGGTAGAAGGTCCGCCCGCCGGACTTCGCCTCCATCACAATGCGCTGCTTGCCTTCCATAAACGGAGCAAAGCGCGCGTTCAGCTTGCCCCATTGGGCGCGCGCGATTTCGGGTGTGTCAAACGCTCCCAACTGCACCAGACGCGTGCCAGCGGGCAGGCTTGCCGCATCCAGATCAAGCGAGGTTGTGCTGGCGGCCCCGACAACGGGTGCTACTGCGGCAGAGGCGGCGGTTGCGACAGCGCGTTTTGGCCGTACTGTCGGGCGCAGTGAAATGCGCATACCGTCCCCGTCGAACATGTCAGCCATGTCTTGTGTATCGACAGACGCCAGCACAGGAACACTCTCATCTTCCATCGGTTCCAGCGGCGCAACGCCGTTGGTCAGTTGCGCAACAATGCTGTCCACCGAACCCGATTCAAGCGCTTCGGCAAAGTCTTGTTCATCCGGCTGGGTAGATTGTGGTGTGACGGCAGGCGCAGCGGCGGCATCTTCGATTTCCGGCATCGGCTGGTCTTCGTCGTCCAGATCCGTGGGCTGCGGGGCAAGGCGCAGTTCTTCGGCCAATGCTTCTGACGATCCGATTGCCGCCACGGTATTAACCGATAGCCCCTGATGCTGCGCAAGCTGCCCGCCCGGATCTTCGGGGCGCGCGCGCATTTCACCTTGGGCGGCGCGTACAACGGGAATACCGGTAACATCACGCACCAGCAGTTTGTACCCCCAGACGCCCACACCAACCACAAGCACAAGCGATACCGCAGCCCCCATCAGATTGGTCAGCTTGCCCAGCGATCCACGCGACGAAACCGCATATTCGGGATGTTGATGCCCTGCAAACCCCTCCTGAGGGTTTTGTGTGTAATCTGCCATTTTTGCCTCTCTGCCCGCGCGATACAATGCCGCGCGGATCATATTCCAGTTGCCTGCACCCTTGCGGGGTTGCTTAACGCATCTCTTCCGCAGGTGTTACGCCAAGGATACCCAAGCCCGCTGCAATTACAATCGCAACAGACCGCGCAAGCGCAATTTTCGCCTGTGATGTTGCAGGATCGTCCTCCTGGATGAACCGCAGGCCTGTTTCGGCATTGCCGAGATTCCAGAACCCGTGCAAATCGCCGGCCAGTTCATAGAGATAAAAGGCGATGCGGTGGGGTTCGTTGGTGCGCGCTGCTGTTTCGACCAGACGGGGCCATTCGGCGACCTTGCGCAGCAAGGCAAGCTCGGCGGTGTGATCCAGCTTTGACAGGTCCGCCGCCTTCAGCGCAGCTTCGCTGACGTCGATACCGGCATCGGCAGCTTTACGCATGACCGACGCCACACGCGCATGTGCATATTGAACGTAGAACACAGGGTTGTCGCGCGATTGCTCCATCACTTTGTCAAAGTCGAAATCCAGCGGCGCATCGTTTTTGCGCGTTAGCATGACAAAACGGGTGACATCGCTGCCGACCTCGTCAATCAGATCGCGCAGGGTGACAAAGTTACCCGCCCGTTTGGACATTTTGAATTCTTCGCCGTTTTTGAACAACTTAACGAGCTGCGTTAATTTGATATCCAGCGGCACCTTCCCCCCCGACAACGCATGCACCGCGGCCTTCATCCGCTTGACATAGCCGCCGTGATCCGCGCCGAACACGTTGATCAGCGCATCATAGCCGCGCTCGACCTTGTCGTTGTGATAGGCGATATCGGGCGCAAAATATGTCCACGCGCCATCGTTTTTCTGGATCGGGCGGTCCTGATCATCGCCGAACTCGGTGGATTTGAACAAGGTTTGCTCGCGCGCCTCCCAATCATCGGGCAGCTTGCCCTTTGGCGGCTCGAGCGTGCCACGATAGATCAGGCCCATATCGTCCAGCTTTTTCAGGCAGGCTTCGATCTTGCCGGTGTTGTAAAGCGACTTTTCGGAAAAGAAGCGGTCCATCTTGACGCCAAGCTGCGCAAGATCGGCGCGGATCAGGTCCATCATTTCGTCGGTCGCAAAATTGCGGATCGGTTCAAGCCAGACCTCTTCGGGCTGGCCCAGGTATTTGTCTCCGACTTCGTCTTTCAGCTTTTCACCAACCGGTATCAGGTAATCTCCCGGATAGGTGCCATCGGGGAAGGCCACATCCTGACCGTGCGCCTCTTGATAGCGCAGGTAGACCGAGCGGGCCAAAGCATCGATCTGGTTGCCGCCATCGTTGATTACATATTCGCGCGTCACGTCCCAGCCTGCGAATTCCAGCAGTGATGCAAGCGCATCCCCAAAAACCGCGCCGCGGGTGTGACCCACATGCAAAGGGCCAGTCGGGTTGGCCGAGACATATTCGACGTTAACCGATTTTCCCGCACCCAGATCACCACGGCCATAATCCGTGCCAGAGTTCAGCACGTCGAGCGCAACATTCTGCCAGACAGAAGGCGCAAGGCGTAGGTTCAAAAACCCCGGCCCGGCTACATCAGCGGATGTTATCCGTGGATCATCTGCGAGATGTGCCGCCAGCTTTTCCGCGATGTCGCGCGGCTTCATTCCTGCGGGTTTGGCCAACACCATCGCCGCGTTGGTTGCCATATCACCGTGCGCGGGATCGCGCGGCGGCTCTGTGGTGACGTTATCGGTGGACAGGCCCGCAGGCAAATCACCAGCGGCAACCATTGCGTCCAGCGCGCTGACCACAAGAGTACGGATATCGGCAAATAAGTTCATGTCAGGGCTTTCGACGGTTTTGGGTGATTTAATTGGCTTTCATTTACCACTTGAACGCGGCACGTCAATCACAGGCGCAACTCTGCGCCGGTCAACGTGCCCATAGACTTTGCCAAAAGGCCGACGACAGCGGTGCGCGCAGGCTTTACCGCCCCTTCACCGACGTTAATCAGGTTCAGCGTCAATCCGTCACGGCGCAAGGCATGCGCAAACGCGGCCTGCGCCGACACCAGCGCGGGCGCCATCGCTCCCGTGGCCACATCAAGCGCCTGTTCGGGGCGGGCAACCACGGTCACGATCTGCCCTTCGCGGGCGGACAATGCGGGCATGAAGCCCTGCACGATGCCTTGCAGGATGGCCACGTTTTGATCGATCCGCGCAGGATTGCGCAGCGGCATCAAGTTCAGCACCGCATCAAGACGCGCTTCACCCCACTGGCGGCCCACACGGCGCAGCGCTTCTTCCGGTGGCTCTTTCAGCGTCAACGGCACGGCATGTTCGATCTGGCGAAGTGTCTGCGCATCGGTATCGGCGGCAACCACCCGCGCACCGGAGGCGCGCAAGGCACGCACCATCGCCCGACCAAAACCGCAACACGCCCCCAGCACAATAATACGCTGGCCTTGCAGTATTCCTGCGGGGCGGCTCACGACTTTTGTATCCGTATCTAGCATATCCTATCCCCCATGTTTCATCTGAACACCTGCGTCCGGCGTACCGCCAATCAAACGCCTGTGTTCCTGCAGTGCAAAACGGTCTGTCATGCCTGCAAT
This sequence comes from Sulfitobacter sp. F26169L, assembly GCF_026410285.1. Taxonomy (GTDB): domain Bacteria; phylum Pseudomonadota; class Alphaproteobacteria; order Rhodobacterales; family Rhodobacteraceae; genus Sulfitobacter. Next base: position 66,845 of record NZ_JAPMLP010000003.1, read on the forward strand.
ATAATCCGCAACGATCCGCGCCAGCATTGTACGGTCTGCGGCAGCATCGGCAATATAATTTGACCAATCCGGCGGCATCAACCCGGGCTGCTCCAGAAACAAGGGGAACAATTCCTCTACCACGCCGGTCACTTCGGCACGGATTTTCATCACCGCAGGCGCGCGGTACATGCGGGTGAACAGAAACTGCCGGATCTGGCGCAAATCCTGCCAGACAGATGCGGAAAACCGGATCACGGGACGACCAAGGGTGCGAATATCCTCAACACTGGCCGCACCGGAGCTTTCCAGCAAATCGCGCGACGTTTCGATCACATCCGCCACCATCACGCCAAATACGCGCCGCAGCGCTTCATGGCGGCGGCGATACCCATCCAGATCGGGGTGCAGCGCGTCAACCTCGGCATAGGCAGCACCGATCAACGGCAATTGCGCAATGTCATCCTCCGAGAACAGTCCCGCGCGCAGCCCGTCATGCAGATCGTGGTTGTTGTAGGCGATATCATCGGACAGCGCCGCGACCTGCGCTTCGGCGCTGGCATGTGTGTGCAGTTCCAGATCGTGAAGGCGGTTATAATCGGCCAGCGCATGGGGAAGATCCCCCACAACAGGGCCGTTGTGCTTTGCAATGCCTTCCAGCGTCTCCCATGTCAGGTTCAGCCCGTCAAAACCTGCATAATGGCGCTCAAGCGAGGTGACGATCTTGATCGCCTGTGCATTGTGGTCAAACCCGCCGTAGGGCGCCATCAGCGCATGTAACGCATCCTCGCCCGTGTGACCGAACGGCGGATGTCCCAGATCATGCGCCAGCGCGACAGCCTCGGTCAGCTCGCCGTTAAGGTGCAGCGCCCCTGCAATCGTGCGCGCGACCTGCGCAACCTCGATCGAATGGGTCAGGCGGGTGCGGTAGTAATCGCCCTCATGTTCGACGAACACTTGCGTCTTGTGTTTTAACCGGCGGAACGCGCTGGAATGGATGATCCGGTCACGGTCACGCTGAAAGCACGAGCGGAAACTGCTCTCCTCCTCCGGTACACGCCGGCCACGGGCCAGATCGGGTTCGCAGGCGTAGGATGCGCGCATTTGCAAAGTCTCCTGTAACGCGGTGCTTGTACACTGCATGGTGCAATTCTATATTACGCATACGCCCTAATGGAAACACACTGCGGAGTGACCCCATGAACCTGCCCCCGAAAGTGACCGAACGCGCCTTTGAACGCCTGAGCGAGATCGGCGCAGCCACCGAGGGCAAGGTGCTGCGCGTGGCTGTTGAAGGCGGCGGATGCTCGGGCTTCCAGTACGAAATTGCGCTGGACGAAGCCAAGGATGATGATCTGTTGCTGGAAGGCGGCGGCGAAACCGTAGTGATCGACAGCGTCTCGCTGCCGTTTCTGGCGAACGCGGTGATTGATTTCAGCGAAGAACTGATCGGCGCGCGGTTTGTCATTGAAAACCCCAACGCATCGTCGTCGTGCGGGTGTGGCACGTCCTTTTCAATGTAACGGCGGGGCGCGCTTGCCCTGCCCCGTCAATTAGGCGATATCAAAGGCACCCGTGAAAAGGAGCCTTGCGCCATGAAGATCGCCACATTCAACATCAACGGCATCAAGGCCCGCATCAATGCCCTGCCCGACTGGCTGGATGAAGCGCAACCCGATGTTGTGCTGATGCAAGAAATCAAGTCGATTGACGAAGCCTTCCCGCGCGAAATTTTCGAAGAGCGTGGATATAACGTAGAAGTCCACGGGCAGAAATCATTCAACGGTGTCGGCGTCCTGTCAAAACTCCCGCTGGAGGACGTGACCCGCGGCTTGCCAGGTGATGACGACGACGAACAGGCGCGCTACATCGAGGCGACAGTCGTGGGCGAAAACCACTCTGTCCGGCTGTGCGGATTATACCTGCCCAACGGCAACCCTGTGGAGGTGAGCGAGAACGGCGTGCCTGTCGCGGGCGGCAAATTTGCCTATAAACTCGCGTGGATGGATCGTTTGCAGGCCCGTGCGAAAGAACTGCTGGCAGAGGAAACACCGTTTCTGATGGCGGGCGATTATAACATCATCCCACAATCCGAAGACGCCGCCAAACCAGACAGCTGGCGTGGTGATGCGCTGTTTCATCCGCTAAGTCTTGCAAAATGGCGTGCGCTGCTGAACCTCGGCCTGACGGAAGCATTCCGCGCACGGACACAGGCAGCTGGGCATTACAGCTTTTGGGACTATCAGGCCGGCGCGTGGAACCGCAATAACGGCATCCGCATCGACCACTTTTTGATGTGCCCCTACACCGCCGACAGGCTGGTGGATTGCCAGATCGACAAAGACGTTCGCGCGCGCGAGAAACCCTCCGATCACGTGCCAGTTTGGGTCGAACTGGACCTTTAGCCCCGCGCCGCCAACTTCTCGGACGCCATAGTCTCTGACAATGCGTCCAGAATAGTGGACGCCACCACGTCACATTCCGCAAGGGAGAGCCGCGCCGGAAGGCGAACGTCACATGCGCGGTTCAGCATCGCGCGTGTCTTTGGCTGGTCGGGATTGTCTGCCAGAAAGTTCCAGTTCCAGAAGGCGCGCGCATTGTCTGTCGAGCGGCCGAAGACCTCGGCCTTTAGACCCTTGCCCGCCGCCGTTGCAACAAACGTGTCAACCTGCGCATCCGTCATATCAACCAGATTGAACTGGATCGAATCCGGTGCGCGCTGCTCAGACGGAAGGGACGCTGGGACGTCGACCCACGCCGAAGCCCCGATGATATCAGCAACGTAATCATGGTTGCGCCGGCCCTTCTGTACCCGCTGCGCCAGCACCGCCAGTTGGGGCCGGATCAACGCGGCCGACAGGGTGTTGAGCCGCAGGTTGTACAGCGGCAGCCTGTTCTGCCATTTTGCAAAGGCGTCGTGCAGGACTGGATGTTTTTTCCAGTTATGCTCATACGCGCCCGACATGATGACCGCCTGCGCAATCAGGTCTTCGTCATCGGTGATCATTATGCCGCCTTCACCGGCGTTCAGCAATTTATAGGACTGAAAGCTGAAACACCCCACCTTGCCGATGGTCCCGATGTTGCGCCCCGCCCAAGTGGTGCCAAGGCTGTGTGCGGCGTCTTCGATCACTGCAATACCGGCCTGATCGCACAGCGCCATGATCGCATCCATATCGGATGTATGACCGCGCATATGGCTGATGATCACGGCCTGACATTCAGGCAGCTTGCGCGCGAAATCGTCAAGGTCGATCCGGTAGTTGCTGCCGCACTCGCACAGCACCGGAACACAATCCGCATGAATCACCGATGAAGGCACCGCAGCAAAGGTAAACGCAGGGATCAGAACCTTCGCATCACGCGGCAGGCCAAGTGCCTTGAGAGACAGGAAAAGTGCTGCCGAACACGACGAAACCGCCAGCGCGAACCTGCTGCCCAGTGCTGCGGCAAATTCACTTTCCAACAGTGCAACGGGCGATTGCTCGGAACCATAGCGGAACAGATCACCAGTCCTCAGAATTCGCTCAACCTCGGCCATGGCGGCGTCGGGAATACTTTCTGCTGCGGTCAGGTTTGGTAGCTCAGGCATATTACCCTCTAGACTTACATTTTAACGGGACAGCACAGTTCCGTGCAGGCACAACGATTGCGCCCTCTTATCAAGGGCTAAACGGAAACACCACAAAGGTTGAAACGATCGCCACACGAATGTTGGTTGCTCAGGCCAGCAGCTCTGCATCCCAGTACAGAAAATCCATCCAGCTGTCGTGCAGGTGGTTGGGCGGGAATTTACGACCGATATTGCGAAGCTCTTCAGCGCCGGGAATGCGCGGGGGCTTGCGTAGCCGGTATCCCGTCTGGTGCAACGCTTTTGATCCCTTGCGCAGATTGCACGGCGAACAGGCTGCAACCACATTTTGCCAACTGGTCACACCACCGGATGCACGGGGGATCACATGATCAAAGGTCAGATCACCCTTGGCGCCGCAATACTGGCAACAAAATTCATCCCGCAGAAATAAATTAAAGCGCGTGAAAGCCACGCGCTTTTGAGGTTTCACATAATCTTTCAACACCACCACAGACGGTATTCTCAGCGTTGTGGTGGGAGAATGTACGCATTCGTCATACTCCGCCACGATATCCACCCTGTCGAGGTATTTGGCCTTTACCGCTTCCTGCCATGACCACAGCGAAAGCGGGTAATAGCTGAGCGGACGGTAATCCGCGTTTAACACCAGCGCGGGGCTATGCTTCAACCCCGCCGGACTTCGCGTAAATTCGGTTCTAAAATCACCGTCCATCCACATACCACCCGTTTGCCATCTGATACGACTATATCCGGTGATTTGAAGCTGGCAAGCCTCACGTTGCTGCGCGATGCGGCGCGCGAAGCAAGCCACGCTTTGCCGAAAGGTTAAAGGCCCAGTTTATCCCGCATAAAGGCCAGTGCAACTGACAGACCATCAGGCGCGATCCCGTGGCCTGTGTCTTTCATTATGTGGGCGTAAACATCGGTCCACCCCGCGCCTTGCAATGCTTCGGCGGCTTCTGGCAATGATTGGGGCGGCACGACATCGTCCTGATCCCCGTGGATCAACAGAACCGGAGGGCGCGACACCACCTCGTCCACAAGCGTTTCAGGGGCCAGCAACCGGCCTGCAATCGCCACAACACCTGCCAGCTCGTCCTCGCGGCGCGCGGCCACATGCAACGACATCATCGTGCCTTGGGAAAAGCCGAAAAGGACCACCTGTTCGGGCAGCACGTCTTCATCCACCATCAATGCATCAAGAAAGGCGTTCAAATCTTCAACCGCTTGCGCCATCCCCCGCGCGCTTTCTTCCTCGCTTGAATTATCAATCCACGGGATCGGAAACCACTGAAACCCGTTCGGCATGCCTGCAACCGTCTCCGGCGCATCGGGCGCAACAAACAGCGTATCGGGCAGGTGTTCCCCCAGCGGATCGGCAAGGCCGAGCAGATCAGCGCCATTTGCACCGTAGCCATGCAGAAACACAACGACAGATCGGGTTTCCCCTGATTTAGGCTCGCGGCGTTCCGAATTGAGGACTCGTGTCATGTTATTCCTTCCCGGTCTTTTGCAATACGGTAGTATGTGAACAGCAACCGCGCCGCAACCGCCCGCCACGGCGACCAATGCAGGGCCATCGCCTCAAGCTGTTTTGGCGTGGGCCGTTGGGGCAGATCAAACAACATCCGCGCGGATTCCTGTAGGGCCAGATCACCCGGCGCAAAGACATCGGCGCGCCCGAGGTTGAACATTGCGTACACCTGCGCAGTCCAGACGCCGATGCCGGAAACTGCGGTAAGGATTTCGATCACCTGCGCATCGCTGGCATCGCGAAGGCGGTCATAATCTATCGCGGCATCCGCAAGCGCGCGGGCATACTTCATCTTGGGGCGGCTTAACCCCACGCTTTTCAGATCTTCTTGTGATGCACGGCGCACTGCGTCGGGTGTATCAAGACCCGCCGCAACAACCCTGCCCCAAATTGCCCTCGCCGATGCCACTGATACCTGCTGGCTTACAATCTTGTTAAACAGCGCGCCAAATCCGTCCGGCGACAGCCGCAGCGGCAAGGGGCCCGTCTGTGCAAGGGCGGCGGCAAAGCGCGGCTCGGCCTGTGCCAGCCATGCGGCCCCTTGCGCCACGTCGGCATCCGTTCTGATATGCTGTGTCATTGCGCCCCGACCCAATCCAGCGCTTTTTCGATGTCAAAAACCGTTGGTAAATTATCCGGCTGGGGCGGCCGGTCGATCAGTATCACCCGCAGACCCAACGCTGTCGCAGCGTCAAGCTTGGGGCGGCTGCGTTGCCCGCCCAGATTGCGGCTGACCAGCGTATCAACCCGCTTTTGCAAAAACAGCGCCTGTTCGTCTGCGACGGAAAAAGGCGGATCGCCAAAAACCAGTTCAACAAATGGATAGGGGGCGGCGCGGGTATGGTGCCGCGTCTGGCGCAACATCAACACCTCGCCTGCAAAGACTGCGTAATCGCGCAAGCTGTCCCACCCCGTGGTGCAGAACACCCGCGCGCCCTGCCCGATCATGGCGTTTGCAGCAGCCACATCGGCAGCACACTGCCAAAGCGCGTCCTCACAGTGCCATGCAGGCCTGTCCAGCCGCAGATAGGGCAATTTCAACACAGCGGATGCGGCAAATGCCTGCGCCGTAACGGTGCTGTCATAGGAATGGCTTGCATCCAGCACCGCGCAAAAGCCACCCTTTGCGATAGCTGTTTGCATATCCTGCGTCGTTTCAAACCTGCGCAGATGCGCAAAATCAGGCTCCGGCGTACCGCTGCGCGGCTGTTCGGAAACCCACACATCAAATGGCACGCCAGCCCCCCTCAGGCGCTGCGCCACGCGCCGCGCTTCGAAACTCCCTGCGAGCAATAGGATATGACCACCGTTTACCATGCCCACAGCTTTAGCCACCCCCGCGCCGGACACAAGAGGAGCCGTTGCCCCTCAATAGCTTGGCAGGGGTTGCCCCCCTCAACGCGGAAGGGTAGCGATAAGACATTCAAAGAGGGCGATATGATGATCGACGACTCACGCGCCAAGCGCAACGTAGCAGTTTTGGTTCTGGCGCAGGCCTTTCTGGGCGCGCAGATGCCGATGATCTTTCTTGTCGGCGGGCTTGCAGGAAAATCACTGGCTTCCAACGTTTGCCTCGCCACATTGCCGATTTCGATGATTGTTCTGGGCTCGATGTTCTGGGCGACGCCGGTGTCCGCCATCATGCAGCGCTTCGGGCGCCGCGCGGGGTTTTTCCTTGGTGCGCTTGGTGGGGCATTGGGCGGCGCGGTGGGCGCTTACGGTCTGATGATACAATCGTTCCCGATCTTTCTGATCGGTTCGTTCCTGACGGGTCTCTATATGTCGGCTCACGGTTTCTACCGCTTTGCCGCTGCCGATACGGCATCGGATGAATTCCGGCCAAAGGCGATTTCCTATGTGATGGCGGGCGGATTGGTGGCAGCGATTTTGGGTCCGCAACTGGCAACAGCAACCACATTTGCTTTTGTAACCCCGTTTGTCGGCACATATCTGGCAGTCATGGCGCTGAACGTTGTGGGCTGTCTGCTGTTCTTCTTTGTGGATATTCCCAAACCTCCCGTACCATCGATCGATGCGCCACGCGGTCGCAGCCGGATTGAACTGATCACAACGCCGCGCATCGCAGTCGCTGTGATCTGTGCAATGGTATCCTACGCGCTTATGAACCTCGTAATGACTTCGACACCGCTCGCGGTTGTCGGCTGCGGGTTCGAGCAAAAGGACGCGGGGTTCGTTGTAACAGGACACGTTCTGGCGATGTATGCGCCATCGTTTTTCACCGGTCATCTGATCAACCGCTTCGGGGTTGAACGGATCGTCGGCACTGGCATCGCAATTCTGGGGGCCGCAGGTATTGTCGCCTTGCAGGGCGTCCAGCTGGAGAATTTCTATATCGCCCTGATCCTGCTGGGCCTTGGCTGGAACTTCGGCTTTATCGGCGCGACCTCGATGCTGGCGGGGGCACATGCCCCGCACGAGCGTGGGCGCATGCAGGGTCTGAACGATTTGCTGGTGTTTGGCGGTGTTACCGTGGCTTCGCTGGCCTCGGGCGGGTTAATGAACTGTTCTGGCGGCGCGGCAGAGGCTGGCTGGGCGGCGGTCAACTATGCGATGATCCCGTTCCTGATCCTTGCAGGCGGTTCACTGGTCTGGCTGATGTTTTACGAACGCCGCGCAAATGCCTGAGGCCGCTACCAGCGACCTGTCGCCGCCCTTAGAGTAAAAGAAAGCCCCGCATCGGGCAAACGATCTTCAACAACCGCTTGCGGATGCGACTGGGCATATTTCAGCCCGGGTTCTGCTGCGGTGGCAGGCAACAGTGCCGGCATACAAGCGCGTGAAATGTCCGCACGCGCGCGCCGCGCGTTATCCAGCGCACTCAGCCCCTTCGCGGCAAGGCGGGCCACACCGTCGGGTGTGCCATCCAGCAGCGGCACACGGCCAGCCTGCTCCAGCGCGGGAATAGCGCGCAACCACGCGCCGATGCCTGCGGCATATCCGGCACGTTGCACAGCTGCCTGATCCGCCTGCCCCAGCACCTCGGCCGCAACCTGCATCAGGTGACCTGCAGTCTGGTCAATATAGCGATCCAGATCGGCATCATCCTCGAACGGGTCGCGGTAGATATCCCACCGCCGCGCTGCAACCAGTTCATCCAACAATTGCGCCTGCCCCGGCGTGATCGCCTGCGCCAGTGGCGTGGCAACCTCGTGGCGGCGCACGGTTGCTCCTTGCGCAATTTCCTCCAGCGCATCGCGCCACCATTGAAGACGCATTTCTGCTATCATCGTCTCGCTTGTGACCCACGGTGCGCGGCTGACCTCTACGTTGAAGGCATATAGCGCAAACAACGCTCCGCGCTTTGCAACCGGAGCCAGCATCGCGGTGCGAAACCGCAGCGGATCGCCCCGCTCGACCAAGGCCGCGCAGGCGGTGAGATCATCTGTCCAGTTCATAAAGGGCGCACCACGCTCAGCAGATATCCATATTCATCACGGTGCGCACGCCAGCAGGCGGCCTCTTTCTGCGCTGCATCAAGCACCGCTTGTAAGGCCGCATCCGCCCCCTCACTCAGCGAGGCGATGCGCGCGTCCAGCGGGGTATAATATGCCTCCCACGCCGCATCCGGCAGACGACGCTGGCCCAGAATTTCATACCCTGCCGAGCGGATTTGCGCAGTTACCCCCGCCTCATCCGTCATATCGGGTTTTTCATCTGCCCAATGCGCGCGCGCGCGCCGGGACGGAGCATCGGTAAACCAGCACGCTTCGGAAAACGCGATTGCACCTTCCGGCAACAACGATTTGCGCCATGATTTTAATGCCGGCTCCACCCCCATGAAATAGACAGCCCCTGCGCACCAGATCAGATCATAAAGGTTTGCGATCACCTTCATATCCGCTTTCAGCACGGTCACGCGATCATCATTGCGCCACGTATCCCGCGCGGCCTGCACAAAATGCGCTGTCGCATCAACCGCCGTCACATGCCCCTTGGGCGCTTGATCCAGCAGAGCGGCGATATCCCCTCCGGGGCCGCAGGCCACATCGGCGATGCGCGCATTTACGGGCAGATCCAGCCGCGATGCCGCCCACGCCACGTCCTGCGCCACTCCCGGCCCTTCACGGGGCAGATCACGGTGCAGTTTGAAAAATGCTTCGGTTGCCAGATCAGTACTCATCCAAAAACGCCTTAATAATTGCTATGGTGCGCGGATCGTTCACAATGTCGAGATGCGAGGCGCCGGTCATCAGCTCATAGCGGCCCTTGTCCGTCACTGCGCCCATCGTCGGCGCGTATTCCTGCGCAAAAAACGCCTCGTCCGCGCCGCCGGCCAGCAGGACAAACGGAGGAAGCGCTGCAACATCGTCCAGATACTTGCTGCGCGGGGCGAAGGATTGGTTCAGACGATAGGAATAGACCAGCGTAGCTGTGTCGCCCAAGTTCCCTTCCAGCACTGCCTGCGGCATGTTGAACTGGATAACCGGCAGATGGTTCAGCGCTGAAATGCGGAAGGTGTTGAGGATCGACAAACCGATGATCCGGCGCGTCAACACCCGCGTCCACCCGCCCGAGTCTTGCCGCGTGGTGGGTGCGTTGTATTTCAGGAACGGCGCCAGCAGCACGGCCCCGTCCAGCAGGCTGCCATGCTCCCCACCGGCAAAGCGCACCACCAGCCCCCCGCCAGAGCTGTGGCCGCCCATAATCACCTTCTGCCCCGGCTTCACAACTGCGGCAATCATATCGGCCAGATCGTCCTCCAGCTGGCCGATGTAATCAATGTCACCGCGACGGTCCGGTGCCGTGCCGTGGCCGCGCAGATCAGGTGCGATAATATCCGCACTGCCCTGCAACGCCTTGCCAAGGCGGTCAAATTGCATCCCGTGCCAGCCGGACCCGTGCACCAGCACCAGCAGCGGCACGTTATCAGCGCCGCCGTAGGTGCGAACTTGCAAATCGTAACCGTCACGCATGGGAATACTTTGCAACGGTGCCACTGCACCATCGCCGCTTGCTAGTTGTCGGCTGAAATCAAGCCCGCCTTCACCGCTCATAGGTTTTGTGCGTTGGCTGAACACCAGTATAACCGCGACAACCAGTGTGATGACGATGGAAATCGCGACGCGCTTCAGGATACTTAACAGCATGGTTCAGCCTTTATCCCTGATCAGTTTCCACCGGATTGCATCCAGCAGCGCCTCGAACGAGGCATCAACGATGTTTGCCGAAACGCCAACAGTGGACCAACGATGCCCCTGCCCGTCTTCGCTGTCGATAATCACGCGCGTCACCGCTTCTGTGCCGCCTTGGGTGATGCGCACTTTGAAATCCACCAGCCGCATGTCTTCCAATTGCGCCGAATACTGACCGAGGTCTTTGACCAATGCGCGTGACAGCGCGTTTACAGGGCCGCGGTCGCTGCCGGTTTCATCCATGCTCTCGGATACGGACAGGCGTTTTTCGCCGTCAACCTTTACCACAACAACAGCTTCGGACAGGCTGACCATCTGGTCATATTTGTTTTTGCGCCGCTCCACTGTCACACGATAGCGTTTGACCTCGAACAGTTCGGGCATCTGGCCCAGAACCTTGCGCGCCAGCAATTCAAAGCTGGCCTGCGCGGTGTCGTAGCTATAGCCGAGGCCCTCACGCGATTTCACCTCATCAAGGATCACCGCCAGCGCCGGATCGCCCTTTGCCACGTCCAGCCCGGCACTGGTCAGGCGACGGCGCAGATTGGACTGGCCCGCCTGATTTGACATCGGAATAATGCGGGTATTGCCGACAAGCGCCGGATCAATGTGTTCATAGGTGCTGGGGTCTTTCAGGATCGCGCTGGCGTGCAGCCCCGCCTTGTGGGCAAAGGCCGACCCGCCCACAAATCCGGCCTGTTTGTGCGGCACACGGTTGAGGATTTCGTCCAGCATCCGCGAAGTGCGCGTCAATCCGGCAAGCGCCTCGTCGCTCACACCAGTCTCATAAAGACTGGCGTAGGGTTCTTTCAGCTTCAGGATCGGGATCACGGTGGTCAGGTTGGCGTTGCCGCAACGCTCGCCCAGCCCGTTCAGCGTGCCCTGTATCTGGCGCGCGCCTGCATCTACGGCGGCCAGCGTGCAGGCCACAGCGTTTTCCGTATCGTCATGGGTGTGGATGCCAAGACGCTCGCCGCTGATGCCTGCCGCGATCACTTCGGCGGTGATGCGCCCGATCTCGGCTGGCAGCGTGCCGCCGTTGGTATCACACAGCACAACCCAGCGTGCGCCGGCGTCATAGGCCGCCTTGATCGCCTCCAGCGCGTAGGCGGGGTTGGATTTGTAACCGTCAAAGAAATGTTCGGCGTCAAACAGCGCCTCGCGCCCCTCTGCCACCAGATGGGCGATGGATTTGGCAATGTTGTCGGTGTTTTCTGCAAGCGTGATGCCCAGCGCGGTATGCACGTGAAATTCGTGGGTTTTCCCCACCAGACAGACGCTTTTGGTGTTCGCATTCATCACAGCCGCCAGCACGTCATCGTTTTGCGCCGACATGCCGTTACGCTTCGTCATGCCGAATGCGGCGATGCGCGCGCGCGTTTGCGGCGCCTGTTCAAAAAACGCGGAATCCGTCGGATTGGCCCCCGGCCAGCCGCCCTCGATGTAATCCACGCCCAGCGCGTCAAGGGATTGCGCGATGATCTGCTTTTCCTCGGTCGAGAATTGCACACCCTGGGTTTGCTGCCCGTCACGGAGCGTTGTGTCGTAGAGTGAGAGGCGGGTTTTAGTCATCGGCTCGCCTCTTCTCTTTCTTCTTTAGGTCGTGCGCGCAGCACGCCCTGTCCCCGTCCGCGCCCACGGTCGGAGACAAGCCCCCCCTCGGACGGGAACAGATCTGTGTTGTGGGGCGGATCATTTCAGGGCCTCAAGTTTGGCGGGGTCAAAGTTAGACGACGGCTTTAGGTAAACCTCTGATTTGGACATCTGCACTTCTACACCCGCATTTTTCAATGAAGCTTTGAGCGCATCCAATTCACTGTAATCATTGGTTTCCCGCGCAGTTATTCTCAGAGAAATAAGTTCAAGCTGGTAATACTCCAAGTCTCTAACGAGAGGAGTCTCGGCAATCTTACGCGCCATATTGACTACACCAATGCCTAGAAATTCCGCACTTGCTATAAAGCTCTTTAGTTTGAGCATCTGGTCCTCTTCACGAAGTTCCAAGAATTCAAAACTATTATCTACAAAACGCCCTAGCGTCTTGAGCTTAGTTAGAGCAAGTGAAGTATTAAGATCATCGCTGAGAGCTTCAATAATTTGAGGGTCAACCAACTCGATGTTCACAGGTTCGTTTAGCAGGTCTGCGTCGAGACTGACTTTTGCGGCCCACATATCAAGAGTGTTCTCCGCCTCTTCCCGCTTCTTCTCCGTCCAGTCCATAGGTTTTCGGTAATGCGTGCTCAGCATCACAAAGCGGATCACCTCACCCGGCACACCCTGCTCCAGCAAATCCCGCACGGTGAAGAAATTGCCCAAGGATTTGGACATCTTCTTGCCCTCCACCTGCAACATCTCATTGTGCAGCCAGACGTTGGCAAACTCATCCCCTGCGCAGCAGCTCTGCGCGATTTCGTTTTCGTGGTGGGGAAACATCAGATCGTTGCCGCCGCCGTGAATGTCGAAATGTGCGCCCAGCAGTTCATGCGCCATGGCGGAACATTCGATATGCCAGCCGGGGCGGCCACGGCCCCACGGGCTGTCCCAACCCGGCGTATCGGCATCTGAAGGCTTCCAGAGGACAAAATCCATCGGGTCTTCTTTGTAGGGTGCAACCTCTACCCGCGCGCCGGCAATCATATCATCCAGCGAGCGACCTGACAGGGAGCCGTATTCCTTGTATTTCCGCACCCGAAACAAGACATGGCCCTCTTTCTCATATGCAAAACCGTCTTGTTCCAAATTCTCGATCATCGCAATCATTTGCGGCACATATGCGGTGGCGCGGGGCATCTGATCAGGCTCCAGCGCACCAACGGCGGCCATATCATCCAGAAACCATTGCGTCGTCTCGGCAGTTATCTCGCCAATCGGGCGGCCTGTGGCGGCGCTGCGCGCATTGATCTTGTCGTCAATGTCGGTGAAATTGCGCACATAGGTTACATGATCCGCCCCGTAGACATGGCGCAGCAAGCGGTAGAGCACGTCAAACACGATCACGGGCCGCGCGTTGCCAAGGTGGGCGCGATCATACACCGTAGGGCCACAGACATACATCCGCACATTTTCAGGATCAATCGGCGTGAACACCTCACGCTTGCGGGTTTTGGTATTGTGCAGTTTGATCGTCGGTTTGGAGGTCGTCATGGCATATGTCCTATCAGCGCGGGATGCGCGGGACATGGCACAGTTTCAAGGAAAATAAAACAACGTGATCAAGGCCCGCGAGGAAGTCTCAGCAGGGGGTAATACAGCTTGTAAAGATCATCATTGTTTTCATTGCACATGCCTAGCGCAGCAATACCGCGGCGGTCAAGGCTGATTGACAAATCACCCCCCCTCTGCGTCCCTGCGCGCGACAATCTGCGGGAGGCGACCATGCAAGCATCAAAACGTATCAGCACCCTTCTGGAAGGCGGCTCTGACGGGTGGGAAGTATTCCTGCGCGCGAGAGAGATGATTGCCAACGGAACGCTCGTTACCGAACTGACCATCGGCGAACATGACATCCGCACTGCTGCCCCCATTTTGCAGGATATGCACCGCGCGGCGATGGCAGGCCATACAGGCTACGCTGCTATTCCGGGCATTGACCCCCTGCGCAAAGAGATTGCCGACCGCGTCAGCGCGCGCACGGGTGTTCCGACTAAACCCGAAAACGTAATGATCACCCCCGGCGGGCAAGCGGCGCTTTTTGCCACCCATCTTGCTGTCCTCGATCCCGGAGACACCGCACTGTATATTGATCCCTACTATGCCACCTACCCCGGAACACTGCGCGGCGTGTCCGCCAAGCCCGTGGCGATCAAGGCCCATGCTACCGATGCGTTCCAGCCGCGCGCCGCCGACATCGCCGCCGCCGCACAAGGTGCAAAATCCCTGTTGATCAACACCCCCAACAACCCCACGGGTGTCATCTACAGTCGCGACACTCTGAAAAGCATTGCCGATGTCTGTCACAAACATGATCTTTGGCTTATATCTGATGAAGTTTACGATACCCAGATCTGGGAAGGCGAACACATTTCACCACGCGCTCTGGACGGCATGGCAAAGCGCACACTTGTCGTTGGCTCTATGTCCAAAAGCCACGCGATGACGGGGTCGCGCATCGGTTGGATTATCGGGCCGGAAAACATTATCGAACATCTCATTAATCTGGCGACCCATACAACCTACGGCGTGGCCGGATTTGTTCAGGAGGCGGCGTTATTCGCGCTGCGACTGGGGGATGATTTCGAAACAGAGATTGCCGAACCCTTCCGTCGGCGCCGTGCGCTCGCCTACGCGCAGCTTGCGCAACAAAGCGTTGTCGGCATGATCCCAAACGGCGGCGCGATGTACATGATGCTCGATATCAGCGCCACGGGCCTCAGCGGACAGGAGTTTGCTTTTGCGCTGCTCGAGTCGCATCACATCGCCGTCATGCCCGGTGAAAGTTTTGGTGCGGCGGCGGGGGGGCATATCCGCGTTGCCATGACGATCGAGGACAACGCATTCGCGGCAGCGCTAGCGACAATCTGCCAATTCGCTAAAACGCTGTCAGACGAAACTTAACGAAAAATGCGCGCCCGTTTTGGGGCGCGCTATCATTGCATAGATTATCGGTCGTGGCTTTCCGCGTTAGAACCGGTACGAACCGCGCAGGTTGAACGTGGTTGCATCTGCGTCCAGCGCTGTGCCTCCGATATCGTCAAAGCGATGTTCCAACAGCTCGCCACCAACGGTGAAACGGTCGGTAACCTGATATGCCACGCCCACACCGATGAACTCGCCAGTGTCCTTACCAACATTGGTATCCAGACGGGCGGCGCCAGCGGTTGCATAGATCATCGTGCGACCCAGATCGTAACCACCACGGATTTTAAGACGGGCAATGCTATCTGCGTTCGCCAATCCATTCAGATCAACATCTGCTTTATCATACTCAAGTTCGCCACCTAGTACAAATTTGCCGAAGTCGTAGTCATACCCGAGATGGATACCGTAGGACGTGTCGTTTCCGTCGACTGCACCATCACCGTCAATGTCGGCGTAGCCGAGGTTCAGACCGCTGTAAAAGCCTGTCCACTCGCCTGTTGGCGCTGGACTGTACACGGGTGTGATAACAGGTTCGACAACCGGTTCAGCAAGGTTTCCCGCGAACGCACCACTCGCAAAAAGAGATGTGGACAAGGCAGTTGCAGCACCGATTTTATATAGCGTTTTCATTTGTGTCTCCTATAGTAACATAGCTCGTAAGGCAGAATGCCTGCCTTTCACGGAGCTAACATCCAGATAGGGTGATTGGTTCCGTCCCGCTGCCCTTTCCGGCGGCAATACGCACTATTCTGCCGATATCGACGCATCTCGGCAGAGTTGCGCTGATGGGCACGAAAATGTGACCAAAACGCCGCGTCGCTAACAGGACAGATTTAGCCGCTTTTCCTTTCCAATCTGGAAGAAGAGGGAGCACTGACATGCAGCACAGCACCTGCACTGCGATACTGGTTATCCGTACGATTGGCGCAGAGCGCGGTCGTGCAGCGCGCGGCGATCCGAAAGGAATTCAAGCCCCCCTTCCCTGATCCCCTGCTGAAAGTCATAACCATGAACATGCAATCTTCCTCTCGCTCAGGTGGTCGCGCGGCGCGGCGTGCGGCCCGCTCTACCGCTCTGCCCGACAATCTGCGCCCTGTACGCGCGGGCCTCTCGGGCGGCCAATACAAACCCCTTACCGAAACCGATGTTCTAAAAATCCATCACGCCGCACTTGATGCGCTCGAAAATATCGGTCTGGCCGATGCACCTGCTTCGGGCGTGGCTTATCTAACGGCAGCTGGTGCTATACGCGGCGATGACGGACGCATCCGCTTTCCCCGCGCGCTGGTAGAGGACATGCTTGCAAAGGCAAACCGCTCCATCACGTTAATGAGCCGTGACGGGCACAACGATCTCGATCTGTCCGGCACGCGTGTCCATTACGGCACAGCCGGTGCTGCCGTGCATCTGGTCGAAGTAGACGGAAAGAACTATCGCGAATGTGGCGTGCAGGATTTGCATGATGCTGCAAAAATCGTGAACACCCTCGACAATGTGCATTTCTGCCAGCGTCCCATGGTCTGTCGCGACATCCCTGACAATCTGGAAATGGATTACAATTCAATCTTCGCTTGTGTGTCCGGCACTACCAAACACATCGGTACCTCCTTCACGGATCCAAGCTTTGTAGCCCCCGCAGTTGAAATGCTGCACATGATCGCAGGCGGCGAGGATAAATGGCGCGAGCGCCCCTTCATCTCCAATTCCAATTGCTTTGTTGTCCCCCCGATGAAATTCGCAACCGAGTCGTGTCAGGTAATGGAGGAATGTATCAGGCACGGCATGCCGGTACTGCTCTTATCCGCAGGAATGGCAGGGGCGACGGCGCCCTCCACCACGGCGGGCGCGATCGTACAGGCGGTGGCGGAATGTCTGGCAGGTCTTGTTTATGTCAATGCCGTCAAACCCGGACATCCCGCAGTTTTCGGCACATGGCCCTTCGGGCTCGATCTGCGCACAGGTGCCATGACGGGCGGTTCGGGCGAACAGGCGCTGCTGACAGCAGGATGCGCCCAGATGCACAGCTTTTACGGCCTGCCGGGCGGTGCGGCGGCGGGCATCGCAGACAGCAAGCTGCCCGATATGCAGGCCGGCTGGGAGCAGATGTGCTCCAACGTCATGGCAGGTCTGTCAGGCTGCAACATGATCTACGAAGCAGCAGGCATGCACGCCTCACTACTCGGTTTCTGTCTGGAAAGCCTGATCCTCGGCGATGATATCATCGGACAGGCCTTGCGCTGTGTGCGTGGCATAGAGGTAAACGACGAAACCCTAGCGCTTGACCAGATGGCAGAGGTCTGCCTCGGCGGTCCTGGTCACTACCTTGGCACCGCAGGCACCCTCAGCCGTATGCAAAGCGATCACGTCTACCCCGCCTGCGGAAATCGCATGTCACCAAAGGAATGGGTAGAGATGGATAAGCCTGATCTGATTGCCACCGCAACTGCGCGAAAACTGGAAATCCTGTCCTCACCTTCCGCGGCCGCACTTGATCCGGTAACCGACCGCGCAATTCGCGAAAAATTCAACATCCATCTGACCGCATAGGCGAAAGATCAGGCAATACCCCGACTTCTTTTGGCTCTAAATATCCAAAATCCGACGCCAACCCATAGACCACCCTCGCGGTGGTACACAGCAGAATCAGAACGGGCCCGGCGCTGGGGGCAACCGGACCCGAGATGACCAGCGCGCACTGCTGCCACAGGCGCGCTGGTGCGGATGCCGGCTTAGCTGGCTGGCATCAGGCCTGCTTCCTGCGCGGCCTTCACTTCGGCATCCTCCAGAACGCCATCACCATTCAAATCGATGGTAGCGAACTGTTCCTCTGTCATGTCGGGGAACACGGCCTGCACTTCGGCAAGGCTCAGCACACCGTCCTCGTTTGCATCCGCCTGCGTTGCGTCCTGACCCATGGCAAAGGCTGGCATGCACAGAGTTGCAGTGGCGATCAGAGCGAAAGTTTTGAGATGTGTCATTTGGTGTCTCCATTCAATTCAATTATATGAACGCACCGTCCGGCGCCTTCATACAGTAAGAGCACGCATCCCCCCTTTGCGTCCCCCTTTCCTTTGGCAAGCGCGGCCAGCCGCCTATCCGTACAGCACCAATGCGCGCCTCATCGCCCAAAAAGGCCCGTTGCCTGCAATCGGCGGAAACTCCCCCTCTGGTTGAACCTTACAAACCCGTCATTGTGACGACGAGAACGATCACAACAACAATGATGACAGGACCTCTAGATGAGTATGTTTGATACCCCCGCAGATATGACGGCCCTGTTGCTGCGTCTGCGCCGCCGCGCGCAGCGGCTTGGCGCGCAAACCGGCGATGCCGAAGATATGGCTCAGGAAACCGTGCTACGCCTGATGCAGAGGATGCGCCGCACAAAGGTAGATGCCCCCGAGCATTACGCGATGGTCATCCTGCACAATCTGGCACGCGCGCGCTGGCGCGCCCTTGGGGTCGAGATGGTCGAACTGGACGAAGATGATGCCACCATAGATCCCGTGGCAGACAGTCGCCTTGCGCTCGCCGATCTGCAACGCGCCATTTCTGCCCTTCCCGCCGGACAGGCCCAGATCATGCAGCTTGTAATGCAGGGAGAATTCAGCCCCGCCAGTATTGCCAAACAGCTGGACCTGCCGCAAGGCACTGTCATGTCGCGCCTTGCGCGCGCGCGGGTAAAACTCCGCGCACATATCGGGATGGAGACAGACACACCTGTTGCCGAGCTGCTGTAGCAGGCATTTACAGAAGATTGCTTGCTGTGTGATGCAACTTGCCTCATATTCCAAAACAGGAATTTAAGGGAGGCTGTGATGCCATATTCAAGGCGCAATTTCTTGGCGGGGGGCGCGGGTCTGACTGCGGCCACTGCACTGGGGCTTACATATACACAGGCCCATGCCCAGATCGGGCTGGGCGCAATCAAACTGGATGTGGTCAGTGACGGCTCGCTCACCATTCCTGCCGATTTCACCTTCGGCACGATGTCAAAAGAGGCACTGGCCCCGATCATCGAAAAATACAATCTGTCATCCGAGGTGCTGACACCGCCGTGTAACGTGACCCTGATGCGCCACGGCGATCGCACAATTCTGTTCGATGTCGGTTCTGGCCCCGATTTCACGCCGAATGCCGGTAAATTGCTGGAGTCTCTCGACGCGCTTGGTGTGTCGCCAGATGATGTAACCGACATCATCTTTACCCACGCCCATCCCGATCATCTGTGGGGGCTGCTGGATGATTTCGACGACCCGCTCTTCACCCAGGCCACCTACATGATGGGCAAAACCGAATGGGACTACTGGATGGACCCCGACACGGTAAATGAAATCGGCGAAGCGCGCGCGTCTTTTGCCGTAGGGGCACAACGCAGACTTGAAATGATAGAGGATTCCATGAGCTTTTTCAAAGACGGTGACGAAATCATTCCCGGCGTAGCGGCACGCGCCACCTTCGGGCATACCCCCGGCCATATGGCGTTCGAAATACGTGACGGATCGGAGTCCGCGATGATAGTCGGCGATTGCATCGGCAACCACCACGTGGCCTTCGAGCAGCCCGCATGGATTTCCGGTTCGGATCAGGACGGCGAAACAGCTGCACAAACGCGGCTGCGCCTGCTGGACCAGCTGGCCGCCGAAAAAACCCGCATCATCGGGTTTCACCTGACCGATGGCGGCACCGGATACGTCGACAAAACCGCGTCCGGTTATCATTTTGTGGCGGAGGCATGAGCATGAGATATATTTCCGCATTCTGCGCCCTCGCCGCCTTTCCCGCGCTCGCCAGCGAAGACATAGCCGATCAATATCCGGCATCGGTGCTGTATTCCAAACCTGTCGAAGTGATCCCCCATGTGTTCTCTGCAATCGGGGCCACTGCCCCGCCCACCTATGAGAACGCGGGCCACAACAACAACCTCAGCTTCATCGTCACCGGTGATGGCGTCGTGGTTGTAAACGGCGGCGCGTCCTATCAACTGGCCGAGGCTCTGCACCAGGAAATCAAAGTGGTGACAGACCAGCCCGTAAAGCTGGTGATCAACGAAAACGGTCAGGGGCACGCCATGTTGGGCAATTCCTACTGGGCCGATCAAGGTGTCGAGATTGTCGCCCATGTGGATGCCGCTGCCGAGTTCAAGGAATACGGTCCCCAATCGCTGAGCGCTGCGCAGGCAACCGTGAAAGAGCGTGCGGACAACACCCGCATCGTCCTGCCGACCACCACATTCGAAGACAGCTATATCGTCGAAATGGGCGATATGCAGATCGAGGCCCGCTATCTTGGCCCTGCGCATAGTCCCGGTGATATCGTTGTATGGCTGCCCGAACAAAGCATGGTCATCGCCGGAGATATGGCGTTCCATGAACGCATGTTGCCGATCTTTGCCCACACCATTGCCGCCGACTGGATCGAGACATGGGATACCAAGTTCGAACCGCTGGGCGCTACGTATGTGATCCCCGGCCACGGCCACCCGACAAATATGGATCAGGTTCGCCGCTATACCCGTGATTACTTGCTGTATCTGCGCGAAAAGATCGGCGCGCATATCGATGATGGCGGTGATCTGGCCGACGCCTATTACGTCGACCAGACCCCTTACAAAAATCTGGACACCTTCGAGGAACTGGCAACCAAAAATGCAGGCCGCGTTTACGAACAGATGGAATTCGAATAAAGCGGATCAAGCACCGGCAGGGCGCGGCGACATCCGCCGCGCCAGCGTTACATGGGTCAGCATCGCGCCGATCCACATACAGAACAGGGCAACCCACGCGGTCAGCGCAAAGATCGATCCGCCAGACATGCCCGCGCCGACAGCGCAGCCCCCAGCAAGCATACTGCCAAACCCCATGAGCACAGCGCCAAGCAAATAACGCTCCATCGGTGTATCACGGCCAAAACGTTCTATTCTTGCTTCGCGGCGCAACAATGCCATGCCGCCTGCACCAACAAACACACCCGGCACCAGCCCGACGCCAAAACCCAGCGGAATTTCGGCGGCATTGACCAGCCCCATCAGCGTGTCGGTGGATGGACCTGTAAAAGTGACAGACGAGATCGGCACAACATCGAAAGAAGCTTGCGCAATCGCGTATGTCAGCCACCATCCAAGCCCCACCGCGATGCCGACACCTGCCGCCGCCACTGCCTCGCTGGTGGGGATGGCGCGGCGACGCGCGAATATAAAGGCGCAGACAGTGCCCGCAGCAGCAAGCACGGCTGCGAGCGTAGAACCCATCCCGATGTGGGACAGGATGTTGCGTTCCTCCCCGCCCTGAAGCAGCCAGAGGCCTGCAAGATCCTCCCGCAATGGAGAGAGCGCACCGCGCAGCGATGCCTGGGCCACAAGCGTCAATACCAGACCGGTGATCAGGGCGCGCAGATTTCCGGTGGCGCTGAGAACCAGCAACCGGCTGGCACAGCCCCGCGCAAGGATCATCCCACAGCCAAACACCAAGCCACCGATAATAGCTCCCGAAAGGCTACCGGTTGCCGCCAGCGGACGCGCTTGGGATACGTCAAGCAGACCTGCCGCAATGGCACCTTGTACAAAAAAAACCGCAACCGAAAACGCGATCAGCCAGATCGACAGACGCGGCCCGAACACACCACCCGCAACCTCTACCGTTGCGGCACGCAGGCAAAAACGCGAATGTTGCGCAGCAGCGCCAAAAACCAGCCCTGTTACACCACCGGCGACGGCCAGAACCGCGCCGTCACCCCAGTTGTCTATCAGTGCTTCCAGCATGTTTCATTCCTGCGTTTGCAGGCCAGAACGCCGGCGGCTATTGCGCCGCCAAAGGCATACGCGCCAACTGGCACTGGCCCCACAACTCCTCCAGCGCGCCGAGGAGATGATCGATATCTGCTGCGCTGTGCACAGGGGACGGCGTGATGCGCAGCCGCTCCGTGCCTTTGGGAACGGTCGGATAATTGATCGGCTGGATATAAATACCGTACTCTTGCAGCAGCATGTCCGAGATGAATTTGCACTTGTGCGGGTCGCCCACCATTACGGGAATGATATGGCTGGGGTTTTCCACATGCGGAATGCCGATGGCATCCAGACGCGCGCGCACTTCGGCAACCTTTGCCTGCTGGGTATCACGCTCCACACTGCTGTCCTTTAGATGGCGGATAGAGGCCGCAGCCCCCGCTGCCACCGCTGGCGGCAGTGCAGTGGTAAAGATAAACCCGCTGGCGAAACTACGCACAAAATCGCACAGCTCGGCCGAGGCAGCGATATAGCCGCCGACAACGCCGAATGCCTTACCCAGTGTTCCTTCGATAACCGTGATACGATCCATCAGGCCCTCGCGTTCGGCTACACCGCCGCCGCGCGGCCCGTAAAGCCCCACACCATGCACTTCGTCGAGATATGTCATGGCGTTGTATTTGTCGGCCAGATCGCAGATTTCCTTGATCGGGGCGATATCCCCATCCATTGAATAAACGCTTTCAAAAGCGATCAGTTTGGGGCGTTCAAGCGGCAATGCGGCCAACATGGCCTCAAGGTCGGCCAGATCGTTGTGCTTCCAGATCATCCGCTCGGCTTTGGAATGGCGGATGCCTTCGATCATCGATGCATGGTTCAGCGCGTCCGAGAGCACGACACAGTCGGGGATGCGCCCCGCCAGCGTGCCAAGCGCCGCCCAGTTCGAGACATAACCGGACGTGAACAACAGCGCGTCCTGTTTTCCATGCAAATCGGCCAGTTCCGCTTCTAGCAGCACGTGGTCGTGCGTGGTGCCGGAGATATTGCGCGTCCCGCCTGCCCCTGCGCCGCAGCGGTCAAGCGCTTCGTGCATGGCGCTCAGCACTTTGGGATGCTGGCCCATGCCCAGATAATCGTTCGAACACCAGATTGTCACATCTGCCGTTTCGCCCCCGCGCGATGTTGCCCGCGGGAACGCGCCGCAATGGCGCTCTAGCTGTGCAAAGACGCGGTAGTTTCCCGCAGTGCGCAGATCATCCAGCGCGGATTTGAAAAAGCCCTGATAATCCATTACTCGCCAACCGCCTCCCGCGCGATATCGTCAAGCAGTGCTTGCACTTCCTGCATCGGGCCTTCGGGATAGTTCCGGTAACCGATCATCACGCGGCCCTGCCGTTCGGCAACAAAAATACCATACGGGCAATGGGCGATGTTCATCGGATTGATCTCCATCACCTTGCGCGACAGAACAGCCGAACAGAATACAAAGATATCCGCCGCCTCGAACAGCGGCTCGGTGCTGCCTACGTCTGCGCCGGTGCGGTTCAGCATATCGCCCGTGTGGCTGACATAGTCGATGACAAGTCCCTTACCGACAATCGCACTTTCCACGCTAAAGGTCGCGTCATCAAAACTGCCGTCGAAATCATAGACAGTTGATGTGTTGTCTGCCCGCGCTGCACCAAACGACAATGCAAGTACCAGACCGGCCAAAAAAGTAGAACGCATAGGAATATCCCCTCAAGTTTCAGGCATGATGCCCGATGTTCAAAGGCCGGACATTGTCCTAGATCAAACTCCGGCCTTCATTTGCGTATAAATCCGGCTTTATGCGCCGAACATGTCGGCGGTGATACCTGCGTACCAGCCCTCGGATTCCTCATAGGTAGTTTTGCGCAGCTCTGCCGTTTCACCCGTCGCAGAAATGAAGCCGTCAACCTTGGCAATCTTTTCGTCCGTCGCTTCGTAGGTTGCGCCCACTTTCACACCGTTGTTGGTATCGATCAGCGACCAGCAGGTGTTGGAGAATTTGGCCGGGAACACGCGCGATCCGGTTAGCGCGCCGCGCACGGCGTTGGCGCAAACCTTGGCCTGACTATTGGCCGAAAAGCCCGATTTCGGCATATCACCCTGATTGGCGGAATCGCCCAGCACATAGACATCCGCGTCCACCTTGGAAGACATGTCAGCAGCATTTACCGGTGCCCAGTTGCCCTCCGTCACGCCGGCCAGTTCTGCAATGTGGCCCGCTTTCATTGCGGGGATGACATTGCAAACGTCTACGCTGTTGGCTTCCCCGTCAATGGTGAGGGTCATCGCCACAGGGTCAACAGACACATTACCGCCGCCAAAGTCCTGACCGATCCAGTCGATCATGCCGCCATAGATATCCGCCCAGCCCTCCTGAAACAGCGCCTGTTTGGAGAATTTGGATTTCGGGTCTGCCACAATGATCTTGGCGGTCGGGTTGTTCGCCTTGAGATAGTGCGCAACCATCGAAACACGCTCGTATGGTCCAGGTGGGCAGCGGTAGGGGTTCGGCGGTGCCACCATGGCAAATGTGCCACCTTCGGGCATCGCCATCAGCTGCGCTTTCAATAATTCGGTCTGGGAGCCGCCCTTATAGGCATGCGGCATGGCGTTTTGTGCGGACAGGTCCCAGCCTTCAACGGCACCATCTACAAAATCGATCCCCGGCGAAAGGATCAGCTTGTCATAGGGCACTGATCCGCCACTGGCGAGCGCAACGGTTTTTGCATCACGGTCCACGCCGATGGCCCAGTCATGCACCACATTCACACCGCCGGCAGCCAACCCGCCGTAAGAGTGGCCCAGATCGTCCATCTCTTTGAGACCGCCAAGATATAGATTTGAAAAGAAACAGGTATAATACTCACGCGAAGGCTCGATCAGCATCACGTCGATCTCGCCTTTGCTGTCTTTCGCGATGTAGCGCGCGGCAGTTGCCCCGCCCGCACCGCCGCCAACCACAACAACCCGTGGTTTGCCGCTTCCTGCGGCAAATACAGTTGGTGCAGACAGGCTGGCCGCAGCCGCAGCACCGGTGCCCAAGAAAATGCGTCTGTTCAGTTTCATCGTATTCTCCTCCCAGAGTTCGACCTGCTATTCGAGGTCTTTGAAATACGCAGCCAGCGCTGCGATCTCTTCGTCAGACAAACGTCCCGCCATCATCTGCATGACGGGGTGCGGTCTGAGTTTGCGCTTGTAAGCGTGCATCGCAACAACAAAATCTTCTTCCGGCCATCCGCTTACGCCCGGGATACCGTCATTTGCGCCGCTGGACTGGTGACAGGTCTGACATTCACTGGCGAGGTATTCACCGTATTCAGGATCCCCTTTCAGGGCCAGAATGGCAGGGTCCAGATCATGATCGGTGCCGCGCGCGGTCGGTTCTGCCTCAGGGATATTTGAAGGATCGTCCGAATACACCCGCAAATACGCAAGAACATCCCGTCGCTCCTGCGCATCCTTGATACCGCGAAAGCTCATCCGTGTTTTGGATACCAGCGCACGGGGATTTTCAAGATAGGCGTCCAGCGTCCGGTCGGTCCAGATCAATCCGTCATTGCCCATGCGGATCATGTTTTTCGAGTATTTAACACCCTCAATGGTTCCCGCCGTCCGCCCGAAAACGCCGTTAAGATGGGGACCGACGCGGTTCTTTGCGCCCTCGCCGACTTCGTGGCAGGATGCGCATTGCCTGAATACTTGTTCGCCTCTTTCGCGGTCACCGTCTTCACTGGCAAGCGTGGCCCCTGCCACCATAACGGCGGCAAGAGTAACATTTATGGGCCAGATTGCTTTCACGGGGTTAGTCCGCAAATGATTTCAGATATTCAATCACGGCCAGCTGGTCTTCTTCTTTCTTGAGGCCAGCGAAAGACATCTTTGTGCCTTTCAAATAGTCTTTTGGCTTTTCAAGAAATGCGGCCAGTTCCGCTTCGGACCAGACCAGACCGTCTTCCGCAGCGGCCATCAGCGGTTTGGAATATTTGAAACCGTCGACCGCACCTGCCGGATGATCGACGATGCCATTGAGGATTGGACCAACCCTGTTTTTGGCCCCGTCACCGACCTGATGGCACGCTTTGCACTTTCGAAACACCTTTTCACCGTCCGCGGCAAGCGCTGCGTCAAATGATGCAGCCGCAACAGCGGGTTCCGCCTCTGGCTCGGGTTGGGCAGCGGGGGTTTCGGCAACCACTGATTCAGGCTCCTGCGCCGCGGCCGCCTCTTCTTCCGCAGCGGCGGCTTCTCCCTCGTCCTGCGGCGTTACGTCCAGCACCATGGCGCGCATGGTGACTTTTACCGGTTCATCCTTGCAATTTTCCATGCATGGCTCACCCGACCATTGCGCGTATTCCGTCTGCGGGCGGTTATCGACAAAAAAACCGTCGGCGTTTGGCATTTCCACGTTAAAGAACGTCTCTTTTGACAACACAAAATCGTCTTCAATCAGATCATTGGAATAAAGGATGTAGGCGACAAGCGCGTATGTTTCATCATCCGTCAGCGTACCGGCATCACCATACGGCATCGAACGTTTGATGTAATCAAACGCAGTTGACAAATAGGGCCAATACGACCCGACCGTTTTTAGCGGGTCTTCGCGGTCAAGCGTATCTGCCCCGCCTGCCAGTTTCGGCCAGTTGTCAATCCCCTCGGCGAAATCACCGTGGCAGGCGGCGCATTTGTCGGCAAACAGAACCTCGCCGTCAATCGCATCGCCGGAGCCTGCGGGCAATCCTATACCATCAGGGCTGACATCACCGTCCCACGCAGCAATTTCTTCGGGCAAGGCTGTACGCCCGAGGCCGAATTTATCTGCCATGGCGGGGCTGGCCACCAGTGACAGAGCGGTCAAGAGTGCTGTTGATTTAAGATACTTCGACATTTTCCGCCTCACCGTTCTCGCGTACCAGCCATGTCTGGATTGCGTTGTTGTGATAGATTGAGTTCAGGCCGCGCACGTCACGCAATTGCGTCTTTGTCGGCTGGATGTATCCGCTTTCGTCAATGGCGCGGCTTTGCAGCATCATTTTCGAACCGTCCCATTCGGTGTCCAGATAGAAGCGCGTCAGCGCCATTTTCTCTCCGGGCTTGGAAAGTCGCGCAGTTTCCCATGTCATGCCACCATCCTTGGAGACATCGACACGCGTAATCGCACCGTTACCCGACCACGCCAGACCGGAAATCACCAACGGCCCTTTGCCGTGCGTGATGGGGGACTGCGGGCTGGGGCTGGTCACAACAGATTTCGCGTCCATCGCCCACGTCCATTTGCGGCTTGTCCCGTCCGCCATCGTGTCGGTGTATTTCGACGTTTCCTCCCGGCTTTCAACAGCTTGGTCAGTCACTTCGATCCGGCGGATCCATTTGACCCACATGTTGCCTTCCCAACCGGGCACGACGAGGCGTACTGGATACCCGTGCTCTTTACGCAATGCCTCGCCGTTTGCCTTGAACGCGACGAGCACATCGTCCAAAGCTTTTTCCATAGGGATCGAGCGGCCGTTGGAGGACGCATCCGCACCCTCGACAAACACCCACTTGTCCTTGAGATCGCCAGCCGTATCCAGACCCGCCTCTTCCAGCAGGGTGCGCAGCGGCACGCCGGTGTATTCCATGTTGTGAATCATACCGTGGGTGAATTGCGCGCCGTTCAACTGCGCACCTGCCCATTCCATCCCCGAATTCGCGGCACACTCGCAGAAATACACGTGATTTTCACGCGGAAACCGCTCCAGATCAGCGTAGGTGAACACAAGGGGCGTATCCACAAGACCGTTGATCATCAGCCGGTAATCTTCTTTTCTCAACTCGATCGCGCCGGAGTGGTGACGCTCGAACGCGCAGCCTTGCGGTGTGATCGTTCCGTCCAACGCGTGGATCGGCGTGAAGTTGATCGAACTGATGGTATCCGCCGTCAACCACTCCACGTTGCGGCGCACCACGTCATCCTCGAACCGGATCGGCAGGCCGTAGGGTGTTTCATCGACACCGTCGCCAAACGACTGTGCCCATGGTTGTAGCTCTGTGATCAGCGGATCAGGCGTTGCTGCCTTGGCTGTCGTCGCGGTTAACGCGCCTGCCCCCGCTGCGGCGGCACCGCGCAAGAACGCGCGCCGTGATGTTCCATTCGGTGTGTCATGGTCTGACATGGGAATACACTCCTTCTTCTGCGGTCCGCTTACGCGCCAACCACTTTCACACTGTTGTTGGGATCGAGCGAGACTGTTCCCTGCTTGGCAATATGCGCTTCGACAACATCCCAGATCGCAGGCCCCTCTGTGCCCTCGTTGACAGAGGCCCAGCCCGCTACCTGATAGGTTTTGGACGGATCAATCGCCTCGCCTGTTTTCAGCAGCGTCATTTCGGTGATCCGCTCGCCCTGCGGCTTGCTCACATCGATCCGGTAGCCAAGGCCACCCACGCGCACCATATCACCGCCCTGCTGGTAGTAGGGATCGGGATTGAACAGATTGTCGGCCACGTCTTCCAGCACGACATGCAGGAATTCGCCTGTCATCTCGTTGCGATAGGCTTCGCCGTAGCTCATCGAGGTTACGTTCCAGATGTCTTCGCGCGTGATGTCCTGACCGGGCAGGATCGACGGCCCCCAGCGCACACCTGGCGACATGGCAATATCCGCCTCACGCTCGGAAATCAGCGCATCGCAGATCAGATCGTCCCACGTGCCGTTAAAGTTACCGCGGCGATAAAGCAGTTGATCATCTGCTGTGCGGCCAATCACTTCGCTCAATGCGTCTGCATATGGTTCGCGCTGTGCATCAATCACCTTGGTCACTTCGGGGTCCGGCGTGATAACGTCGGAAAAGATCGGGATCAGCTTGTGCCGGAAACCCATCATCCGCCCGTCGCGAACATCCAGATCAACACGGCTGACAAATTTCCCGTTGGAGCCTGAGGCGACGATGATCGTATCGCCCACCAGCACCGGTTCGGGCAGCGCGTCATGGGTGTGGCCCGACAGGATCACATCAATGCCTGTCACTTTGCCCGCCATCTGTTTGTCTACGTCAAAGCCGTTGTGCGACAGGCAAACAACCAGCTCGGCACCCTGCGCACGGACATCATCAACCATCTGTTGCATGTTTTCATCGCGAATACCGAAAGAATATTCCGGAAACATCCAACCCGGATTGGCGATGGGCATATAGGGGAAGGCCTGACCGATGACGGCGATTTTGACGCCGCCACGTTCAAAGAATTTATACGGCGGGAACAGCTCTGCCGGCTCGTCCCACTCCGCATCAAAAATATTCTGGCCAAGGGCGGCAAAGGGTAGCCCCTGAACGATTTCATTTACCCGCTCCGATCCCAGCGTGAATTCCCAGTGGAATGTCATCGCGTCAGGTTTCAGCGCGTTCATCACATTTACCATATCCTGACCTTGGGTGTGGTAGCAGGTATAGCTGCCGTGCCATGTATCACCACCATCCAGCAGCAGCGCATCAGGACGGTCTGCGCGGATAGAATTGATTACGGTTGAAACACGATCCAACCCGCCGACGCGGCCATAGCTTTGCGCAAGTGCGCTGAAATCGTTGTATGTTAGGGCGTAAGCAGACGGGCTGCCGTCATCAATGCCGTACAGCTTGCGGAAATCCGCGCCTGTGACGTGCGGCACCGCACCTTTGTTGCCACCAACCCCGATATTGATCGACGGTTCGCGGAAATAGATCGGCTTTAGCTGCGCGTGAATATCCGTAATGTGGATCAGCGAGACATTCCCGAAGGTGTCAAACTCCAGCAGCTTGTCCTGCGTCATCGCCTGCTGTGCCGCCAGCCGCGCCCAATTGCCAAAACCCGAAGTGCCGTAAAGAGCGGCGGCGGCCATGCTGGTTTGTAAAAAATCACGGCGAGAAATCATCTCAAGGCTCCTGTCACGCATACATATGCGCATGATTGAATGGGTTGGATGCGAAAAACCCCGCGCCGATCGCTCGGGCGGGGTTTACGCGTACTGTTAGTTGCGGACGGAAGGGCCCTCAACGCTCAGGCCGTTGCCGCGTGATGCAACATACAACTCAAGCGCAACAAATTCGGGGCTGCCGGGGCTGTATGTCTCGGCGCGCGTATCGCGGATACACCCTTTGAAACGGGAGTGAGAGCCGTTCAGCTTGGTGTTTTTCAGACGATAAACAGGAAAACCGTTGATCTGGCCCTGGCTCAGGTGGTCTGCACGGATCATCATGCCGTAACTGTCTTCGTGACAGTTAGCGCAAGACAATTCCAACTGACCTGTACGGGTATAGTACATTTCCTTGCCCTTTTCCCACGTCGATTGCGCAGGACCGTCAATGGCAACATTCACAGGCACCCCACGGGAGACGGACGCAAGCGCTGCTTCCATGTTGATCGCTGTGCCGCTGTCGTATTTCCACGCTTCCGCGCCCATGCGCTCCGTCCGGCAATCGTTCACCTGCATCTGCAAGGTGCGAACTTCACCGGCTGCTTCGTTCCACTTGGGATAGGTGGCTTTGACACCCGCCATGCTGTCGATATCGTTGTGACAGGATGCGCAGGATTTACCTTCGCTTCCGTCCACCTTGGACCATGTATCCATTCCCTGCTCGACAAAAATCATGCCGGGGTTGTCAAAATCGTCCATCTGCATCGCACGAGTTTCTGTCCCGCGGAACAACCAGCCCGACATCACTTCGTCCAGCGCCTCGGAGACATGATCAGGTGCCGCAGTACGCACCACCATTTCCGTCTCTTCGTTGAGGACCAAATTATCGTCAACCGGATCCGCAAACGCGCCCGATGTCGAAAGTAGTGCCGCCATAACGGCGCCCGTTAATATCCGCATAGTATCCCTCCCAAGAAGTCTGCGTTCAGCCTACTGTGATTTCTTTTGTTTCTTCATAGACCGAGCCGTCGTCGTCGTACCATGTGAACTTAAACTCACCGGCCTCGGGGACCATGGCTTCAAATTCCAGATACGGGTTTGTCGAAATCGCGGGTTCCAGCGTCACATCGACCACGTTTTCACCATTAAATTCACAGGTAAAGCGGTTGATGATCGAGCGCGGGATTACGTTACCTTCTTTATCCTTGCGCTGGCCGGATTCCATCTTGTGGCTGATCAGCGTTTTGATGGTGATCGAGTCACCGGCTGTTGCCTTTTTGGGTACTTTGACGCGAGGTTTTACACCAGATGCCATGTTAATTCTCCTTGAAGAGTTTAGCCGCCGCAGCCGCCGATTGTTACTTTGACAGTGCTTGATGTCTGCACAAATGTGCCGTCATCCAGCTTGGCGATTGCAACTACATCCTGCGTACCCGCAAGGCGGATGCGTGTGGATGCAGAGCGGGACGCCGCCAGTTTGCCGAATTTGAATGTCGCGACCGCAGGCGTCGGGTTACCCATCGCAAGAACCAGAATTTCCGCAGCGGTTTCCGAGGAAACCTCGATCGGCACTGTGTTACCGTTTTCAGCGATTTCC
Organism: Sulfitobacter sp. F26169L; assembly: GCF_026410285.1. Lineage (GTDB taxonomy): Bacteria > Pseudomonadota > Alphaproteobacteria > Rhodobacterales > Rhodobacteraceae > Sulfitobacter. The sequence continues at coordinate 97,905 of NZ_JAPMLP010000003.1, forward strand.
GGCGCAGTCAGTGTGATATCGCCGGCACCCACCTCGGCACCGCCCGTGAACTCTGCAATCAGGTCTTCTGCTGCCGCGAATACGCGCACAGGCAGACCTGCAATCAAAAGGGCACCTGCCCCCATTGCAATCGCATTGCGTCTGGTCATTTCCATTGTGTTGTCTCCTTCATCCCCCGTGGGGTTTGATTATTCTTTCAGCGTCGCAAGGTATGCGACAACATCTTCAATCTGCTGCGCGGACAAAAGCGGGCCGAATGTCTCGTCCGCAGCCTTGCCCGTATAGGCGTTTCCGGGACGGACAAACCCTTCCGTCTTGTAGAAGGACGGCATCATGCTGTCTTCGAACATGATCTTTGCGTTCGCGACGATCCCGCGCAATTCAGCCTCGCTCCACCGTTCTCCCGCGCCATCAAGCATCGGGCCGATTTCACCGTGAAACGGCACTTCTTCGGCCAGATCGGTGACCATATGACATGCAACGCAGTTGCCCTGCCCCTTGTCGCCCACGATGATGCGGCCGTTTGCAGGGTCACCTGCAACGCCGGTCAGGGACTGTTCTACAGCGCCCTCGGTATAGCTGACGTCGGTTGGCGCGACCTCCTGTGCGAATGCACCCGATGCTACGACACCCGCCGTTATGGCTGTGATGACAGAAATCCTCATAAGTCCTCCCAAAGACTGTGTACTGCATACCGTAGCGCACAGTTTTGCCGGGACGCAACAACAAATTCAATAAACTGAATTATATTATCTGATGCATCCGCAACGTTCATCGTCGCGCGTTATTGGCTTTGTTCCGCGAATTTGCGCGCGTGGTATTTCTGAAAGCTTTCCTCGCCTTCATAGCCGTGCTCGACCACCCAATTCAGCATGTTGAACGTTGTGTGCCGCCCGAACGCACCGGGCATTGTCGCGACAGCCACCTGTGATGCAGGCAGGTCATCCCCCGCCTCTTCAGGGAAAAACAGGATTGTGGGCGTAAACAGCGCCCCCCATCGTTTCACCATGTCTTTCTCCGGCAAGGTTGTGCCGTCAAAATCCGTGACTTCGATATCGCCAAACATGTTGATCTGCACAACAAAGAAATTCTCGTCGATGTAATTGGCGATTTCCTCGACCGGAAACACTTCTTCGTGCATCTTTTTGCAATAGATGCAGCCACGCTGTTCAATCATTACCATCAGGCGTTTGCCCTCCGAATTGGCTTCTTCCAGATCCTCGCCAAGGTCCTTGAACGTGTCGCGCATCCACGGGGCTTTGTGCAGGCCGTCATCCCCCAGCCCTGCTGCGAGGGCACCGGTTGCCATCATCAGAACCGCGATACCGGCTGTGAACAGTTGTCTCATCTGATTTCCTCCCGTTATCCTATTGTGCCAAAGGTGGGCATCACCTCCAGCATCCATTGCGCGATGTAATTCACCGAATTCGTGGCGATCAACAAACCAAAAACAATCAGCATCACACCCATGATTTTCTCAATTTTTCCAAGATGTTTACGGAACTTCTGCATCCAGCGCATGAAGGGGCCGATAAACAGGGCCGCCAGAATGAAAGGTGCGGTCATACCAACCCCGTACACAAACAGCAGCCACGCGCCGGTCGAGGCGGTATCCGCTCCCGCCGCCGTGAACAGGATCGCCGCCAGCACCGGCCCCACACAGGGCGTCCACCCGAAGGCAAACGCCAGACCGATCACATAAGCGCCCATAAGGCTGACGTTTGAGGTGTTGCCGGAATCCGCGCGCATCTGGCGATAGAGTATGCCGATACGGATGACCCCCAGAAAATGCAGCCCCATAGCAATGATGATCGCCGCGGCGATCCAGCGCAGAATGTCAAAGTATTCGCGCACAACCTGTCCGAACACGCTGGCCGCAGCGCCCAGCCCCATAAAGATGGTAATCACACCCGCAGCAAAGAAACACGCGGCCAGCACGGCGCGGGTGCGTGTCCTGCCGTCGATTGTCGCATCGGCCGAAATCTGGTTCATGCCGACACCGGCAAGATAGCTCAGATAAAACGGGACAATCGGCAGGATACAGGGCGACAGAAACGAAAGAAGCCCCGCAAACGCAGCCCCGGCAAAGGTAATGTCCATCATCGCAACGTCCCGCCCTTGTGTCATTCACATATTCATATTACGTTATCTGATAAGTAAAGGTCAAATTTCATGTCATTACGAGCCTTCTTCTTCAGCGTGTTGCTGGTGCTCACCGGCGCGATAGTCGTGTCCGCACAAAACCCTGCTCAGGCCAACCTGGTCATGGTGGAGGAACACGGCTGTATCTGGTGCGCCCGCTGGAATGAGGAAGTATCACCAATTTACCCCAAAACCCCTGAAGGGCGCGCCGCCCCGTTGCGCCGGATCGATATTCACGGCCCCCGCCCCGACGATATCGAGTTCGAGCGCTCGTTCTTTTTTACCCCCACATTTGTGCTGGTCGTCGACGGCAAGGAAGCATCACGTATCGAAGGCTACCCGGGTGAGGATTTCTTCTGGGGGCTGTTGAAACAGATGTTACAACGCGCCAACGTTGATTTGACCGAGTAACAAATTATAATCGGACCGCGCCTGAACATGCGCGAAAGGACATATAGGTTAATGGATACACATGCTGCGGCGATAGATGCCGATACGGATTCCGGTGTAGGTGAAAAAACGGGATTGCCTGTTTTTGATGTTAACATGTGTCCGGATGATATGGACAAAATGGCGGCCAGTGCTGTCGAGGCGTCCAACTTTCTGAAAGCAATCAGCCATGAAGGGCGACTGATGATCCTGTGTCACCTCGCCTCTGGCGAGAAATCCGTCACAGAGCTTGAACAACTGTTATCCGCCCGTCAGGCAGCCGTTTCGCAGCAGCTGTCACGGCTTCGCCTTGAAGGGCTGGTCACTCCGCGCCGGGATGGCAAGACGATTTACTACAGCCTGACGGACGAGCGGCCCAAACAGATCATGGAAGTTGTCTATGAACTGTTTTGCCGAAATTCCTGATCCGGTCCGCCCCTTTGACCGCCCGATAACGCCTGTGCGCGCGCCCTGCTATGTTTGATTTTGTATCAGAGCCGGTGCTGGCCGCTCTTGTCGGCATGTTCGGCGGCGTCCTGCTGGGGCTGGCCGCGCGCATTGGCCGCTTCTGTACGCTCGGCGCGATAGAGGATTTGTATTACGGCGAAAGCCCGCTGCGATTGCGTATGTGGGGCGTCGCGATCGGTGTATCGGTGATCGGCACGTTCGGTCTGTCTGCTTTGGGGCTGCTGGATTTTCAGCAGACGCTTTATATCGGGCGGATGTGGAACCCGATGGAAAGCATCGTTGGCGGATTGTTGTTCGGCTATGGCATGGCGCTGGCGGGCAACTGCGGCTATGGCGCACTGGCGCGTGTTGGGGGCGGCGATCTACGCTCGCTTCTGATTGTTCTGGTCATGGGGATCAGCGCTTATGTGACGTTGGGCGGCCCCCTGTCCACGCTGCGCCTGTGGCTGTTTGGCGAAACGCAACCGGCACCTGCGCCAGATGGATTTGCCTTTAGCACGGCGCAAATCCTCGGGGTTTCAACGCCCACTGCCGGGATCGCGATTGGCTGTCTGATCCTTGTGCTGACACTGCTCAGCCGCAGTTTGCGCCACGCGCCCGGCCACATCCTGTGGGGGGCAGTGGCGGGCGTTGCGATTGTATCGGGCTGGGCTGGCACGCAATGGATTGCAAGCCGGGGCTTTGACGCCATTCCGGTGGTAAGCCACACGTTTTCCGCCCCCATCGGAGAAAGCATTCTGTATGTGATGACATCGTCGGGCAACACGATCGGTTTTGGCACCGGATCAATCATCGGCGTTGTGCTGGGCGCGCTGGCGGGAAGCCTGATCAAAGGGCATTTTCGCTGGGAAGCCTGTGATGATCCGCGCGAATTGCGCCGTCAGATTCTCGGGGCGGCGCTGATGGGCGTTGGCGCGGTTGTTGCTGTCGGATGCAGCATTGGCCAGGGTCTATCAGCGTTCTCGGTGCTGTCCTACAGCGCGCCGCTGACGTTAATATGCATTATGGCAGGTGCGGCACTGGGATTGCGTCAATTGATCTGGGGCTTTGCACCACCTGTCTGATCCCGTCTCCGATGCAATCCGGGTGCCCTATCGCTGACCAGCCGCATTCCCAGATGCGCGGGCGGCACACCAACGGCACAGCCCCCCCGTGCGGGATCACGCTCCAGAAATGACATGGCGGCCACGTGTTCACCGCCCAGAAAGAAAGCGGGGCACCGATCAGGCGTGATGTAGCCATTCGACGCCCCTGCGTAACACTCCGAGGTCCATTCCCAAACGCTGCCGTTCAGATCAACGATCCCCTGCGAGGTGGTCGCAAAGGTGCCCTGCTCTCTCAGCGTCCGCTTCGTTTGCGGGGCTGTCAGATAGGCAGAGGCCCATGTAAGCTCGGGCGAGGTAAAAATCGGGTCAGGCTCTTCTGGCAAGACTTCGGCGGCCATATACTGCCATTCAGGCAGTGTGGGCAGCCGAAAATCATGACCGGTGGCTTCGCTGATCCATAGCAGATATTCACCGACATCTACATAAGACAGGCCGGTGGCCGGCATCCTGTCGTCGGGCTTTCCGGCTTGCGATTTCAAAACCTGATTACAGGCTCCGGCGGCGTGGCACCCATTCCACTCGGCAATTGTTACTTCGTATTTCTGGACGTAAAGCGCTGAACCATCGGGCATGACAACCGGTTTTTCAGCCATCAACGGGGGCGGCAATAAATCCGCCCCGCGTTTGTAGTATTGCACCGCAGTGACACCAACTGCCGCCAAGCCAACCAGCACAGCCAGACGTCCAAGTCTTTGCATCATCACAATGCGGGAACTGGCGACAGTCATTCTCTTTCTCCTAACGCATCAGGTTGCGAACGCGCGTGGTGCTACGACCTGTTCCATCAGGTCATTGTTCCACTCACCCTCAACGATGAAGTGTGCGGTTGCTCCCAGAAGGGCTGCTTCGATCAGGTTATGGTTCACGTACGCATAAACACCGGGCTGCTCGAATGTGTACATCGCAGCCATAGCTGTTCCGCCCCGTACAAACCATGTCTCGACACCAGTCATCGGAGCTTCGGCGAACGAGGTTTCCCAGACGAAGTCACCGTGTCCGCCGATCAGGTGTGGCCGCGAGTCGCGGTTGGCCTGATTGTGGATCATCAGCACGGTTTCACCCACGTTGAATTTCATTGCGTTTTCACCGGTGATCGCCCCTACCGCCCCGTTAAAGACACAATGGGTCGGTGCCAGAGTACGCATCGCATCCAGACTGTCAGAGTAATCATCACCGGCGGCGGCGTATTCCTTATAGGTACCGTCATCGTTCATAGGCAGATAGTAATCCTGCTCACCGATGTAGGCGATTTTGTCGTATTTCAGTTGGTTGCCGTCCTTGTCTGTCAGGCCTTCCCGCGGCAGCACCATCACCGCGCCGTTCATGCCGTGGCAAACGTGGTACGGGATCATCGCGCCACCGGGGGCACAGTGATATGTGAAACACCCGGGCTTTGTTGCTTTCCAGCGCAGGACACATTCCTCACCAGGGTAAACGTGGGTCAAACCACCACCGCCCAGCGCGCCGGTCGAGGCGTGAAAGTCGATGTTGTGTTCCATCTGGCTGTCGGCTGGGTTGCGCAAAGTAAGCTCCACCATGTCGCCCACGTGGCAGATGATCAGCGGACCGGGGACAGAGCCATTGTAGGTCAGCGCCCACACGCTTGCGCCGGTATCCTCATCCACCACCATCAAACGTTCAGTGGTGTCCATTGTCACTTCGATGATCTTCGGCCCGCCGGTTGCAACCTGTTCGTGAACCGGCGCATAGGGCGGCGCAACCATCTCTTGCTTGACACGGGTGTAGCCCGACAGATCTGCAGGTTTTGCCTTGCTATCGGCGGCCTGCTTAGCTGCTGCTTTATAAAGCTTTTCCGATGTTGCGTTAGCGATGCTCATTTTGGGCGCACGTGCAGCGGCCAGTGCGCCACTGCCTGTCAGTGCTGCCGCACCGGCAAGAACGGATCCGCGCAAAACGTTACGACGGCTGGTTTTCATGAGGCCCGGGTTTACAAATTTGGTCATTGTGTCCTCCATTGGAAGGGAATGTGCGGTCTGCACCTGCCGGTCCAGCACCACTGAAAGTTTTTGTGTTAGAAATTGCTCAACTGCGCCTCGAAGCGTTCTTTTGCCTTTTTCGGCAAACGCCCCTCAAGGAAATCACTCGGGGCGGCTTCGACATCGCCAACGGCAATGGTCATCACCATGCCCATGGCAAAGTGCGGCTTGCAGATCACGCCATAAACACCGTCCACCTCGAAAGTGGCTTCAATCTCCTGATTGATCTTGCCTTTGAAGCCCTCAGCCCCGTCTGGTATCAACCCCTTTGCAGTTTCGGCGTTGTGCCCTTTGTCGCTTGCGCGAAAGACGACACTGTCACCGCTTGCAATCTTGAGGAACGAAGGTTCAAAAACCATGGTGCCCTCTTCACCTTTGTTCAGCATTTTCACCTCGTGAACTTCGGCATATGCCGCGCCTGCGAAGCTAAGGCCAACTGCAAGAGTGATAAGCGATTTACGAAACATGGTATGTCCTTTCGATTTCAGTTGCCCATATACTAGCGTTGCGGAGGCGCCCTACTTTGCGCTGGGACAACCAAAATAGTGGCCTTTTCTTGATCCAGATCAAACTGATGGCCACGCGAATAAGTTTGTGCAATATGCCCCTATGAGAAATGCAAAGCGCGCTAGACCACATTTTCGACTCGACGAAAGCCTGCTGACGGGCCTTCCGCCTTTTTCAAAACTCGACAGCCGCCAAATCCGCGAAATTCTGGATCAGGCCAGTGCGCGCCGCTATGATGAAGGCAGCGCTGTGTTCGAAGAAGGTCGCAGTGCCGAACGGTTTTTCATGCTTCTGGATGGTTATATCCGCGTTGTGCGCATCAGCCCCAGTGGGGAGCAGGTGATCGTTATGCATATCCCTGGCGGCCAGTTGTTCGGGATTGCCAAGGCATTGGGGCATACAACCTACCCCGCAACTGCCGTTACAGCAGCAGAATCGCTCGCCCTGTCGTGGCCGACACGGCTCTGGGATACGTTTGTGGCGCAGTATGAAGGCTTTTCAACCGAGACATACAAAACAGTGGGCACACGTCTGGGTGAGATGAATAACCGGATTATGGAGATGGCGACCCAGCAGGTGGAACAGCGCATCGCGAACGCAATATTGCGCCTCGTCAACCAAACCGGCCGAAAGGTAGAGGGCGGGATCGAGATTGATTTCCCGATCACTCGACAGGATTTATCCGAAATGACCGGCAGCACCCTGCACACCGTCAGCCGCACCCTGAGCGGGTGGGAAAAGCACGGTTTGATATCCAGCGGGCGCAAACGCATAACCGTTTGTGATCCGCACCGGCTTGTGCTGCTGTCTGGCGCTACAGGCTGACTGCCTCCCGCAACTCTTCGTAAAAGCTATCAATGTTCAGCCCGTATTCGGTGCAGGCGTCCAGCACAGAATGGAACGGGTTGATCAAACACCCCACGCACAACATCCTGTGACGCATGAATACGACAATGGTTTCAGGCCATTCAGCCAGTAATTCACTTAGTGGTAAATCAGGATCATCAAGTTTTCTGGCTTTCATTGCTGCCTCCTTCTGACGTCAGAAATAGCACGGCAAACAGCATCAAACATTGCGCTGGCACAAACTCCCCAAACGCGGCTCCGGTTACAACGCGGTATCCAATAACCACTAGGGGCCTAAAAAATGGCTGAAATCTTAACGAAATCGAGGGCACGAAACATATTCTACGCAGGATCACTTTTCTTCGTAGCAATTTTCATCGTGCTCGCTGTCGACAGCCACCGCCACGTGGTCAAGACATCAACCGCAGGAATGCCGCTCTCTGACGAGGTGATCCTCGGCAAACACGTCTGGGAGCGTTTTTCATGCGTGAACTGCCATTCGCTACACGGCGAAGGCGCGTATTTTGCACCCGAGGTCGGCAACGTAATGACCCGCTGGGGTGTGCTGGACGATCCCGAGGCCGCGTTTGAAATTCTGAAAGGCTGGATCGAAGCACAACCAAGCGGCATCGAAGGACGTCGCCAGATGCCCAGCTATGACCTGACGGATGAGGAAATCCGCGGGCTGGCAGAATTTCTGCGTTGGGCAGACCAAACCGACACGTTGGGCTGGCCGCCCAATGATGCGGGTTAAGGGGAAAGGATAACAATCATGAAATATGAAACACAAAAAATCGCCTACGCGTATTTTATCTGCGCAATGGGCCTGTTCGCCATTCAGGTTATCGGCGGGCTGCTGGCGGGGTGGATTTATGTCTCTCCCAACTTCCTGTCCGAAATACTGCCGTTCAACGTCATCCGGATGATTCACACCAACGCGCTGATTGTGTGGTTGCTGCTCGGCTTTTTCGGGGCCGCCTATTTTCTGGTTCCCGAAGAATCAGAGCGTGAAATCTATTCGGTCAAGCTCGCCTATCTGCAACTGATCCTTCTTGTGGTCGGTACACTTGGCGCGGTGGGCAGCTATCTGGTGGGTATCCACGGGGGGCGCGAATTTCTCGAACAACCGCTCTGGGTGAAATTCGGTATTCTCGTCGCTGCCGTGATCTTCCTGTTCAACATCTCCATGACGGTTCTGGCGGGCAAGAAGACAGCCATTACCAACGTATTGCTTATGGGCATGTGGCTGCTGTCCCTGCTGTGGATTTTCGCATTCATCAACCCTGACAACCTGTCCTTGGACAAAATGTACTGGTGGTTTGTCGTTCACCTGTGGGTCGAAGCCACATGGGAACTGGTCATGGCCTCCATCCTCGCCTTCCTGCTGCTCAAGCTGACCGGTGTGGACCGCGAGATCATCGAAAAATGGTTGTACGTTATCGTCGCCACCGCACTGTTTTCGGGCATTCTTGGCACGGGACACCACTACTACTGGATCGGCCTGCCCAGCTACTGGCTGTGGATCGGCTCCATTTTCTCGACCTTCGAAGTGATCCCGTTCTTCCTGATGATGTCTTTTGCATTTGTCATGGTCTGGAAAGGCAAGCGTAACCACCCCAACAAGGCCGCGCTGTTGTGGTCGCTGGGTTCTGCCACTGTTGCCTTCTTCGGTGCGGGTGTCTGGGGCTTTCTGCACACGCTGCACGGGGTTAACTTCTATTCCCACGGCACGCAGATCACTGCCGCACACGGGCACCTGTCGTTCTACGGTGCATATGTGGCGCTGAACCTTGCAATCTTCACCTATGCAATGCCTCTGCTGCGCCAGCGCCAGCCCTATAATCAGGTGCTCAACATGGCCAGCTTCTGGCTGATGACAGGCGGGATGGCGTTTATGACCTTCGTGCTGACCTTCGCAGGAACAATCCAGACCCACATGCAACGGGTCGTTGGCGACTACTATATGGAAGTTCAGGACAGCCTGTCCCTGTTCTACATAATGCGCTTCGGTTCCGGTGTAGCGGTGGTGTTGGGTGCACTGTTGTTCATCTATTCACAACTGGTCGTGCGCAAACGTGAAATCATCGAGCCGGGTCCACGTATCCCTGTGGCGGGAGAATGATGATGAAAGATCACGTCACCCTCCACGATGTACCACACTACGCCCCCTCGGGCCGCGAATGCGAGCTGTTCGAGATGGCCCATGAAAACGGTTTGCCCCTTCTTTTGAAGGGGCCGACCGGCTGCGGCAAAACCCGTTTCGTCGAACATATGGCCGCCAAGATGGGCAAGCCGCTGTATACAGTGGCCTGCCATGACGATCTCTCCGCCGCTGATCTGATCGGGCGCTACCTGCTCAAGGGGGGCGAAACCGTCTGGGTTGACGGGCCGCTGACCCGCGCAGTGCGGACCGGCGGGATTTGTTACCTCGACGAGGTGATCGAGGCGCGCAAGGACGTAACAGTTGTGTTGCACCCGCTGACCGACAACCGCCGCACCCTGATGATCGACCGCACCGGCGAAGAACTGGTCGCGCCCAAAGACTTCATGCTGGTGGCCAGCTATAACCCCGGCTACCAGAACGTGCTGAAGCGGATGAAGCCGTCAACACGGCAGCGGTTTTTGTCCGTTACCTTCGATTTCCCCGAACCGGATCTGGAACTTGCCGTTGTGGTCCGTGAAAGCGGGCTTGAGGAAAGGCGCGCCGCCCCTCTTGTCCGGTTGGCGGGACACATCCGCGCACTGTCGGGGATGGACCTTGAGGAAGGCGTTTCAACCCGTCTGTTGATCTATGCCGCGACCCTGCTGGCTGCTGGTATGGGTGTTGATCAGGCGATCGAGGCTGCAATCATCGAACCGCTCAGCGATGACGAAGACATCCAGACCGCCCTGCGCGATCTGGTCGCCACGGTTTACGGATAAGGAATTTACGCAATGCATCTGCTTGACCTGATGGAGCCGGAAGAAACCGTTGGCAACCTGTGGCACAACATGGCGCACGGGATGGGCACGGATACGCTTTATCCCGATGCGGCTGTGATGCTGGCAGATGTCAGGCCAAGCCTTGCGGTGCTGTTTCGTGCCCTTGGTGGCGATGCCGGTGTGGAGTTCGGCGAAGCGCCCGCCACGCTGGTCCGCCACCGCCGCACGTTACAGCGCAAACTGGGATCCGAGCGGGAGAAGGAATACATCGCCAGCTTTGATGGCGAACGCCTGCGCCTGCCCCCGTTCATCGCAACCTATCCCGAACGTGCACTAAATCGTGCAACCTATTTCTGGCTGGTTGCATTGGCGGCACATGCGCATATTCCCGCGGCCGCCCCCACGCCCCACGCCGCCGATTGCGACAACATCCGCGCGAACGGGTTGGCCACCGTAAAGGCGCTGGCCGCATGCGCAGGATTGCGTGACGCCTATCGCCGGATGGTTGAACTGACCCTTGCAGCACGCAGCACACCGCGCCTGCCCGCGCCCGAAGCGGCAATCGAACAAGCGGTGCGCGACTGGTTGAGCGGCGCCGGAGCAGATGTGCAGGATGTCGCGAGTGACCGCCAATATATGCCATTTGCCCCCGTCCCGTTCTGGCTACGTTTTGATGCGGCAGGATCGGGTGTATCCGCCAGTGTCGAGGAAGCAGAAGAAGCCGCAGCACCGCCCCCCACCGCCGCCACAACCAGCCGTAAACTGGGCGAGCGTAAGGACCGCGACGAGGTGAACCGCAAGGACAGCTTCATCCTGCACCGCTTTGAATCGATCCTGTCATGGGTTGAATCCATGAATCTCAACCGCAGCGTTGACGATGACGATGACGAAAACGCCCAGAAAGCGGCAGACGATCAGGACAATATCACCCTGTCGAAGGTCGACAAGAAAGCGGCAACCCGTCTGCGCCTGCACCTTGATCTGTCGCCCTCTGACGCAGACCATGAAAAGCTCGCTGGCGAGTTTACCTACCCCGAGTGGAACCATCGCAGCCGCAGCTATATGGATGCACATTGCCGCGTTCTTGATGCTCCTGCGGTGCCTGATGAAAAGAACACATTCACCCCGAACGCCGCGCGCATCCGTGAGGTGCGTCGCCAGTTCGAAACACTGCGCCCCCGACGCATCCTGCGTCCGCGCCAGATTGACGGCAGCGAGCTGGATCTTGACGCGCTGATCAGCGCGCAGGCCAACCTGAAGGCCACCGGACACGGCAGCGACCGCATCTGGCAATCCGCACGTCAGATAGAACGCGATCTGGCTGTTGCCTTTCTGATTGACACATCCCGCTCGACCGAGGCGGCGGTGGGCGATACCTGCGTCATCGATGTGGCGCGCGAGGCGCTGGCCGCGCTTGCCACTGGCATTGACGCAGCCGGTGACAGTCTGGGCATCTGGGGATTTTCCTCTTTGCGCCGTGACCGCGTGTTCCTGACCCGATGCAAAGGGTTTGAAACCAAGATGTCACCGGCGATCACGGCAAACATTTGCGCCCTTATCCCCGGGCATTACACCCGTCTGGGGGCTGCGATCCGCCACACCTCTGCCATGCTGGCCGAGCAATCCGCCACCCGCAAGCTGTTGATCGTTCTCACAGACGGCAAACCCAACGATCTGGACCACTACGAGGGCCAGCACGGTGTCGAAGACAGCCGTATGGCGGTGCGCGAAGCACGCAGCGCGGGGCAGAGCTTGCACGGCGTCATCATCGATGAAGACGGCCAGGACTGGTTTGCGCGTATATTCGGGCGGGGCGGCTTCAGCCTGCTGCCCGATCCCGCCCGCCTGCCCCGCGCCCTCCCCGATATTTACCGCACACTCACTCAGGAGACCTGAAATGCGCTATCTTACTCCCTTCCTCATGGTTATCGCTTCACCCGTCTGGGCTGCCGGATTTGAACGTCCCATCCCTCAGGCCCAATCCGCCACTGCCGAGATGTGGTTCGCACTTGCATCAATCATGCTGATTGCCGCGCTGGCGCTGGTGAACTACCTGGTGATGCGAAAATGACCCAAGAAGGCTGGTCCTCGCGCAAGATTGCGCTGGTGCTTTACCCGTTTGCCGCTGGGGCTGCGGGGGTAAATGTATTCTTCGCCGCCCTTATCGGCAGCTGGATGGGTGGCCCTGTGTTGGCAACGGGCTGGTCATTTGCGCTTGGATGCGTCATCGGCGTGCCTGCATCGATTGCATTTGCACGACATATCCGGCGGCTGATGGATCAGGCAGAAGGTGAGGCAGGTCAGTGAAAATTACAATGACAGACGGTCAAGCCACTGTTGACGCAGAGGATCTGGGGCCATTGCTGGGGATTGAGCCCGCAGCGGTGCCGCAGAAGATGCGCAGCGGCCAGATCACCAGCCTTTTCGAAACAGGCATTGATGAAGATGCAGGCCGTTACCGGCTGACCTTTTTTTACGATAACAGACGCATCCGGCTGACATGCGCAGCGGATGGCACTGTGCTCTCGACAATTCGTACACCCGTTGGAAAACAGACATGACCCTTTCAACCGCCGAACAAATGCGCCAGTGGCGTGGCCCTGCCCTTCTCAGTTTCGGGTTCCGCCCGATGTTCCTTTTTGCTGCTGTCTGGGCTGCTTGCGCGATGGTAATCTGGATTGCGATGCTGTCGGGGCTGCTGGACCTGCCGACCCGATTTGATCCCGTGACATGGCATGCCCATGAATTCCTGTTCGGATACCTAAGCGCCGTGATCGCCGGATTTCTACTGACTGCAGTGCCCAACTGGACAGGCCGCCTGCCGGTGGTCGGCTGGCCGCTTGGCGGGCTGGCCGCACTCTGGCTGCTGGGGCGGCTAGCGGTTGCCGTATCCGGTTACCTTCCCGTCTGGCTGATGAGCACGCTTGATCTGGCCTTTCTAGCGGTGCTGAGCCTGATTATTCTACGTGAAATCATCGCCGGAAAAAACTGGCGCAACCTGCCCGTGCTGGCATTGGTTAGCGCCTTGATTATCGCGAACCTTTTATTCCATCTGGAAGCCGCACAGGGCGGTGGCGCCGCCCAAGGGCTTGGGATGCGTCTGGGACTGTCGCTGGTTCTGGTGCTGATTTCGCTGATCGGTGGCAGGATCATCCCGTCATTTACCCGCAACTGGCTGGTCAAACGACAGGTGAGCAAGCTACCCACACCTCCTATGCAGAGGTTTGACAAAGCGACCGTTCTGGTCACCCTTGCTGCCCTGCTGGGGTGGAGCGTTGCGGCCCACAACCCGTTGACCGGCGCGGCCCTTGTTTTGATTGCCGGTCTGAACCTGATGCGACTGGTTCGCTGGCAGGGTCTTGCGACTGTTGCCGAACCACTGGTCTGGATTTTGCACGTCGCGTTTTTGTTTGTCCCCTTGGGCGCGCTGGCCATGGGCGTCTCGATCCTGTTCCCTGACAGCATTTCACAGGCTGCCGCCCTTCACATCTGGACCGCAGGCGCGATCGGGCTGATGACGATCGCCGTGATGACCCGCGCCACCCGGGGCCATGCGGGCCATCCGCTCGAAGCCGGCCACACCACCACCGCGCTATATCTGGCGTTGATCCTGTCTGTCCCCCTGCGGCTTGCCGCCGATCTGTTGCCGGATATGCGTACCGCACTGCTGGACGCCTCGGCGTTGTTCTGGATAATCGGCTTTGCCAGTTTCGTCGCGATATACGGCCCCATGCTTGTGTTGGCGAAGAAGGGGCCGAAACAATGAGCTGGCTGCAATATGGTGGTGTGATTGCGCTGTTCTTTCTGACCCACTCCATCCCCGTGCGCCCGAAAATCCGCGCGCGACTGGTGGCAGGATTGGGAGAGCGCGGCTTTACGCTGGCCTATTCGCTGTTGTCATTGGGTATGCTCGCCGCTGTAATTGCAGCGGCGCGCCACGCGCCATTTGTAATGATCTGGGCGCAAGCACCATGGATGCATCATGTGGTTTTTGCCGGTATGTTGATCGTGTGCCTGATTGTCGCCTACAGCCTGGGGCGGCCCAACCCGTTTTCATTCGGCGGTGCCGACAACAACAGCTTTGATCCACGTCATCCCGGAATTGTTGGCTGGCTACGGCATCCGGTACTGGCTGCACTGGCGCTGTGGGCGGCCCTGCATCTGTTACCCAACGGCGATCTGGCGCATGTGCTGCTGTTCGGCATTTTTGCAGGCTTTGCCGTGTTGGGTCGAAAATTGATCGACAGGCGCAAAAAGCGGGAAATGACGCCGCAGCACTGGCAGGCAACCCTTGATAGCGCCAGACGGCACCGCCCGCTTGCGCCCCGCACAGCCGATCTGCCTTGGCTGCTGAAACGTACCGTTATTGCCGTGACCGTCTATGCCTGCCTTTTCGTGTTTCACAGTGCAATCATTCGCGTCCCGCTGATCTAGGGCGCAGAGAGAGAGCCGGAAAAAAAGGGGTGCCCGAAGGCACCCCGAGGTTCGCATGACCGAGCTCGTTAGTTTACCGCTCGTTGTTGTTTTATGCCTGTGGCTTGGTCAGCGTCAGGGGCAAGCGCACCCGCCCCGGATTCGAATTTCAAGGGTCGGGCATGTTATGCCCGACCAGATTTGTCAGCTACAACCCGAGGTGCCGCCGCAGGTGTTGCACTTCATACAAGTGCCGTTGCGCACCAGCGTGTAGTTACCGCACTCGCCACAGGCTTCGCCTTCATAGCCTTGCATCTTTGCCTTTGTGCGGCTGTCCATCGATACCGCCCCCGAGGAAATGGCCGTGCTACTGCTGGCAACTGCAACTGCTGTCGCAACGCCGCCGTCTTCCTGCGGCATCACCGATGTCAGCGCCTGCATCGCTGCCGACTGCCCCCCTTGCAACACCGTCAGGTTTTGCGGCACGCGGTTGCGCAGATACCCCGGAGAGCTGATTTGCTTAAGCACTTCAAGGGATTTCGCCGCCGCATTTTCCGACAGTTCGGATACATTGGACACACCCTCTTCCTCACCGCGTCCCAAGGTATCGAATGTCGCGCCCTGTGGCTGCACATGCGCAAGGTCCGTACGGTCCAGATAGCTGACCGCTAGTTCGCGGAAAATATAGTCGAGGATCGAGGTGGCCGATTTGATGCTGTCGTTGCCCTGCACCATGCCCGCAGGCTCGAATTTCGTAAATGTAAACGCATCGACGAATTCTTCCAGCGGCACACCGTATTGCAGGCCGACAGACACAGCGATGGCGAAATTGTTCATCATCGCGCGGAAACCCGCGCCTTCCTTGTGCATATCGATGAAGATTTCGCCAAGGTTGCCGTCCTGATACTCGCCCGTGCGCAGATATACCTTGTGGCCGCCGATATTGGCCTTCTGGGTATAGCCCTTGCGCCGTTGTGGCATCTTTTCACGGTGGGACTTGACGATCTCTTTCACGATCACCTTTTCGATGATCTTTTCCGCCATCACGACGGATTTCTCGTGGATCGATCCGCTTTCCAGCGTCTCTGCCGCCTCGTCGTCGTCTTCGACCAGCGCTGCCGCCAAAGGCTGCGACAGTTTTGATCCGTCACGGTAAAGAGCATTTGCCTTGATGCCCAGCGACCACGACAATTCATACGCTTTCTGGCAATCCTCAATGGTGGCATCATTGGGCATGTTGATCGTTTTGGAGATCGCGCCCGAGATGAACGATTGTGCCGCAGCCATCATATAAATGTGGCTGTTCACCGACAGATACCGTTTGCCCTTCTTGCCGCACGGATTTGCGCAATCAAAAATGCTGTAGTGTTCCTGCTTGAGATGCGGCGCGCCTTCCAGAGTCATCGTGCCACAGACATGGTCGTTTGCGGCCTCGATATCTTGTTTGGAAAAGCCCAGCGATTTCAGCAGATCGAACGTCGGGTCGTTCAGCTTGTCTGTGGGGATGCCCAGCACCTGGGTGCAAAACGCCTCGCCCAATGTCCACTGGTTGAACACAAACCGGATATCAAATGCAGAGGCCAGCGCGCCATCAATCTTGGCCAGCTCGTTGGGGCCAAAACCGTGGCCCATCAGCGTGGTGTGGTTGATCGCGGGTGCATTCCCGATGCTGCCATGACCAACTGCATGGCTGACGATCTCTTCGATCTGGGCAGAGCCATAGCCAAGCTTTTCCAACGCGGCAGGCACAGACTGGTTGATGATCTTGAAATAGCCACCACCGGCAAGCTTTTTGAACTTCACCAGCGCGAAGTCAGGCTCGATCCCCGTGGTGTCACAATCCATCACCAGACCGATGGTGCCGGTTGGCGCAATCACGGATGTCTGCGCGTTGCGGTAGCCGTGCTTTTCGCCCAGCGTCAGCGCCTCGTCCCATGTGGACATTGCCACATCAACCAGACCGGCCTGCGGGCAGTTGGCATGATCCAGCGGCAGGGGCTTGATCGCCAGCTTTTCATAGCCGGCCTTCTCGCCGTAAGCCGCGTGGCGGTGATTGCGGATCACCCGCAGCATGTGTTCGCTGTTTTTACTGTAACCGGGGAACGCGCCCAGTTCACCCGCCATTTCGGCGGAGGTGGCATAGGCAACGCCGGTCATAATGGCTGTCAGCGCACCACACAACGCGCGGCCCTCTTCACTGTCATAGCTGTAGCCCATGTTCATCAGCAATCCGCCGATGTTTGCATAGCCCAGACCCAGCGTGCGGAAATCATACGAGCGCTGCGCAATCTCTTTGGACGGGAACTGCGCCATCATCACCGAGATTTCGAGCGTTACAGTCCACAGCCGCGAAGCATGCATGTAATCTTCAACCTGAAATTCACCATTCTTGAGGAAAGTCAGCAGGTTCATCGACGCGAGGTTACAAGCCGTGTCGTCAAGGAACATATATTCCGAACACGGGTTAGAGCCGCGGATCGCGCCGTCTTCGGGGCATGTGTGCCAGTCGTTTACCGTATCGTGATACTGAATGCCCGGATCGGCGCATGCCCATGCGGCATGTCCGACCTGATCCCACAGATCACGTGCGCGGATTGTCTTGGCCACTTTCCCTGTGGTGCGGTCAAGCAGTTCCCAATCGGCATCCTTCTCGACAGCGGTCAAAAAGCCGTTGGTGACGCGGATCGAGTTGTTGGAATTCTGGCCTGAAACGGAACTATACGCCTCGGAGTCCCAGTCGGTGTCGTACGTCGGGAACTCGATAGAGGTGTGGCCCTGCTTTGCGTAATCCAGCACCCGTTTCACGTATGTCTCCGGTATCGCTACCTTTTTGGCGGCGCGAACTGCGGCTTTCAACTGGTCGTTCTTGGCAGGGTCGTACGCGTCTGCTTCCAGACCGTCCCAGCCTGCGATCGCGGCAAAGATCAGGTTCAGCTTCTGTTCGTGCATTTTGGAGCCGGCAACGATGGACGCGACCTTTTGCTCTTCGAGAACTTTCCAGTTGATGAAATCTTCGATATCGGGGTGATCCGCATCAACGATCACCATCTTGGCTGCACGGCGTGTGGTGCCACCCGATTTAATCGCACCGGCGGCGCGGTCACCTATTTTCAGGAAACCCATCAAACCGGAGGATTTACCCCCACCCGACAGCTTTTCACCCGCGCCACGAAGGGAGGAGAAGTTTGTCCCGGTGCCGGAGCCGTATTTGAACAGGCGCGCTTCGCGGACCCACAAATCCATGATGCCGCCATCGCCGACCAGATCGTCTGCAACGGACTGAATAAAACAGGCGTGCGGCTGGGGGTGTTCGTAGCTGGAGGTGGAGCGCGTCAGCTCGCCTGATTTGTAATCCACATAATAGTGACCCTGCGCCGGGCCATCGATACCGTAGGCCCAGTGGAGCCCGGTGTTGAACCACTGCGGTGAGTTCGGCGCCGCGCGTTGCGACGCAAGCATATAGCGCATTTCGTCAAAGTAGCTGCGCGCGTCTTCTTCGGTGGTAAAGTAGCCACCCTTCCAGCCCCAATAGGCCCATGCGCCTGCAAGTCGATCGAATACCTGCTTTGAAGACGTCTCGCCGCCCATTTCCGCGTCCTCGGCGGGGACAGAGCGCCACAGGAATTCAGGTACACCCTTCTCTTTCACGCGCTTGGTGGCAGAAGGCACACCCGCTTTGCGGAAATATTTCTGCGCGATGACGTCGGAGGCAACCTGACTCCAGGATTTCGGAACTTCGACATTGTCGAGATGAAAGACAACCGATCCGTCAGGATTGCGGATTTCCGAGACAGTGCTCACAAAATCCAGATCCGCGTAGGCGTCTTGCCCCTGAGTAGTGAAGTTCCGTTCAATTTTCATCGCGCTGCCCCATATCCAGCATTCCTATTTACAGACGCACACTTGCCCGCCCAGCCTCCTTGCAGTGCAGTAAGGTCAAGCCGACTGTCGACCAAGAGAGAGCCCCTGGATCGTGCCGCTATATCCGCCATGTATGACGCATTGCCTGTACTTACTGCTCGATCCGCCAAAAGAGCGTTTAACCACTACATATTGTGGCGTGACCGTCTGCTCGCACAATCTGGCGTAACAGCCCCTATCTGGTCAACGGATTTATTAGTATTAAATTCATTTTTACACGGTTGACGAAGGTCAATCCGCCCCCTCCCGATTCCGATACGTGATTCAGTCTCAATAATAAGTAAAACGACGCGCGACACCGGTTTTGAGAAACAGCCATAAAAACCATGGCTTTCGACCTATTTGTGACCGTGCAGGCGCGGAATGGTTAACAAGAAAATAACATAAAGCAGGTCAGCTGCGCCGCGCCCGCCAGATCATTGCCAGACACCAAAGGACTGCGCGTTGGGGTAATCCGGTCACAGTCGCACGCGGGGAAAATACTACCGGTGGTATCAAAACGCGCCGAATATGCCGAGCTGTGCACAACATGTGGCTATCCGTTAATTTTTGGCACCAGTCTCCGAGAGCCGCGATTCCCCGTAGCGGGCCGATTCTGGTAAACTGAATAGCAAAACATCTTGTGGCCCTTTCGCTGCTGCGAAAAGGCCAAACAAGATATTGGGATTTTTTTAGATGTGGTCGGGGCGAGATGATTCGAACATCCGACCCCCTGTACCCAAAACAGGTGCGCTACCAGGCTGCGCCACGCCCCGACTGACGCCTCTTTAGCGAAGGCTGTAGCGATTGAAAAGGCAAAATTCGCCCTTGAAGTAATCTATTTTTCGACGTCGCAGTGCGCGGTATCTATAGTGGTGGCAAAGTGCGGGTGATACACAACGTCTCCCGCTTTGATCCCGATGCGCCGCGCAAGCCCGCCGTTGATTTCCAACACACCCGAAAGCAGATCATCGCCGCCCGAGATCGGCGTTTCGTCCAGCGGTTTGGCGCGTTCATGGATGTGACGGATAACACCGGCGGCATCAATAAACAGCATGTCCAACTCGATGAGGGTATTGCGCATCCAGAAACTCATCAGTTGCGGCTCAGGATAGTAGAACAACATACCATAGCTCATCGGCATCTTCGGTACATGCATCAGACCGCGCGCGCGGGACTGCTCGTCCGCGACGACATCGACGCGGAACATCGCAGTACCAAAGCCGCCGGTGATCATCACATTATCCCGACCACAGGGATCGTAAGGCGCTTTCGCCTGCACACCGGACGCAAAAATCGCTGCTCCTGCGGCTATTCCGGTGAGGAACCCTCTTCGGTTAAAACCACTGCTTCCCATGCCTGCACCTCTGCGGCCATCCGGCCGCGCTTACCCAAAATTATACGCATCGCAATCGCTTCGCCCGGTGCCAGATCTGACAAGCCGGACTGGCGCAGGACATCCATATGGACAAAAACATCTTCGCGACAGCCGAACGCATTGGCAAACCCGAACCCCTTAGCCTTGTCGAACCATTTGATTCGCGCAGGCACCATCGGGCTTTTAGATATTTCTTCGCTGTCGAGCCCTGCGATGTCCTCCAGATTGGTATGTGTACCTGTGGGCGGAGTGATCGACAAAACCTCTGACGCTTGCACGCCCCTTTCGGTCTGCTGTACCAGCAAATCAACCTTTGATCCGTCCGCAACCGAGCTTTGCCCGAAATTTCGCAAGACATTCACGTGCAATAAAATATCTGTACCGCCCTGATCACTCACCACAAACCCGAAACCCTTCACCGGATCAAACCATTTAACCGTGCCCGTCATTCGATGTGGTTGGTTCACTTGATCTTGTGTTTGTGTCATATGGTTAAACAGTCTTTCAAATATCTTTGGGAGCCTGACGCCCTGCCGCCAAAAAACAGGCGGACTTTCTAAAATTCACGGGTTTAGCCGCGTAATCGTCCAAGATGCATCCACGTTCTCGCGGCGCCACTGGAACCTGTTATGCAGACGCGCTTCCCCGTCAGCCCAGAATTCTATTTCCAGCGGAGTCAGGCGGTAACCGCCCCAAAATTCTGGGCGTGAGGGATTATCCCCGTGTTCTGATATGACATTTTCCAAGGCCTGCTTCAGGGCCTCGCGGCTTTCCAAGGGTTGTGACTGGCGCGATGCCCACGCCCCTTGACGGCTCCGGAGCGGACGGGACGCGTAGTATTCATCCGCCTTCACACCGTCCTCGCGGGTAATAATTCCGCGCGCCCGTACCTGCCGGCGCAGGGATTTCCAATGCATAACAAATGCGGCTTTACCGGAATGATCCAGCTCCTGCCCTTTTGCACTATTATAATTGGTATAAAAGACAAACGCTCCGTCTTCGATGGCTTTAAGCAATACAACTCGCGCGTTCGGCATACCGTCACCATCGACAGTGCCAAGTGCCATGGCATTTGGATCGTTGATCTCTTCCTTGGACGCCTCTGCGAGCCAGTCGCGCGCCAGTGCCAAAGGATCGTCACCTGCAAAGATACCTGTGCGGTCTGTCATTGGGCTATCCTTTCCTTTTGCGCGGCGGTCCTAACTGTCATTAAAGGACCAACACTGCTGAACTGCAATGCCCTTGAAAATTCCTATTAGACTACTGCCTGTGAACACAAATCTACCATCGCGACAGCCTGCGCAACCAAAATCACGATATGGCCTGCCCCGACTTGATGACGGACAGGCAATCGCGTAAACCCGATATCAGTCAAATATGAACGGAGAGAATGGCCATGTCGAATAACCTGATGGCGGGCAAACGGGGGCTGATCATGGGATTGGCCAACGATAAATCAATCGCCTGGGGCATTGCCAAACAACTCGCCGACGCCGGGGCCGACCTGGCGTTTTCCTTTCAGGGGGATGCGCTGAAAAAGCGAGTTGACCCACTGGCCGCACAGCTTGGCTCCGATCTGGTCCTGCCCTGTGATGTGGGTGACGAAGCGTCGATTGATGCGCTGTTTGAGGGACTGGCCGCCCGCTGGGACACACTGGATTTCATCGTACACGCGATCGGCTTTTCGGACAAAAACGAATTGCGCGGGCGCTATGTCGACACCAGCCGCGCCAATTTCGCGATGTCGATGGATATTTCGGTGTACTCCTTTACGTCGGTCGTTCAGCGCGCGGAAAAGATGATGAAAAATGGCGGCTCCTGCCTGACGCTCACCTACTACGGCGCTGAAAAAGTAATGCCACATTATAATGTAATGGGCGTGGCCAAGGCCGCTCTTGAGGCCTCTGTCAAATACCTCGCCGAAGATCTTGGTAAAGACGGGATTCGCGTCAATGCCATTTCAGCAGGGCCGATCAAAACGCTCGCCGCTTCCGGCATCGGCGATTTCCGCTACATCATGAAGTGGAACGAATACAATTCGCCCCTGCGCCGCAATGTGACGATCGACGAAGTCGGCAAATCCGCTCTTTATCTTCTGTCCGATCTGGGTTCGGGCACCACAGGGGAAAATCTGCATGTTGATGCAGGCTATCACGTGGTCGGCATGAAAGCGGTCGATGCACCAGACATGTCAAAAGACTGACCAGCGGCAAAAGGTGTGATGTCATGACCGTTGAGCACATCATAGCCTTCAATGCCGTCCTGATGATTTCAATCCTCAGCCCAGGCGCGGCTTTTTTGATGGCCGTGCGCAGTTCTGTGTCCAACGGGCGGCGCGCAGGAATCGCAACCGGTTTCGGCCTGGGTCTGATGGCCAGTCTGTGGACATTGGCAGCCCTGCTCGGGCTTGATGCGCTGTTTGCCCTGTTTCCATTCGCCTACACCGCTTTGAAAGCCGGAGGCTCCTGTTATCTGCTCTATCTGGCGGTCAAAACATGGCGCGGTGCCAACACCCCGATAACAAATGCACCCAAAGCGCAGGGTCGCGCCTTTGTCGAAGGTTTCCTCGTCAATCTCGGCAATCCCAAATCCATGTTGTTTGCAGCGGCGGTGCTGGTGGTCATCTTTCCACCCGGCCTGACCGCAATGGAAATAACCGCCGTTACGCTCAACCATCTGGTTCTCGAAATCCTGTTTTACACAGCCTGCGCATTTATTCTTACCGCGCCGGCTGCACGCGCGCGCTATCTGCGCGCAAAACCCGTTATTGACCGCCTGTCCGCACTGCTGCTGGGTGGCTTGGGTCTGAAACTTCTGCTGCAAAGGTAATTATCAATGTCCAACACAACCGACCCCGCCCGCCTGCCCCACGAAAAAGGCTTTCACATCAGCTGGGATCAAATCCACCGCGACAGCCGCGCGCTGGCATGGCGGCTGGATGGCAATGGCCCCGATGACGGAGCGTGGCGCGCTGTGGTTGCCATCACACGTGGCGGCATGGCCCCGGCCATGATCGTCGCGCGCGAGTTGGACATTCGCACCGTCGATACAATATCAGTGGTGTCCTACCACTCGGGTGGCGGAAAAGCCGATCAGCGGCGCGAGGCCCGCGTTCTCAAATCCCCCGATCCCGAAATGATGGGTGACGGCACCGGTATCCTGATTATCGACGATCTGGTCGACAGCGGCAAAACCCTTGAACTGGTCCGCAAACTCTATCCCAAGGCGCAATTCGCTACCGTTTACGCAAAACCGGCCGGCGAACCGATGGTAGATACCTTTATCACCGGCGTATCGCAGGACACATGGATTTTCTTCCCTTGGGATATGGCCCTGCAATATGTCGAGCCCTACCGCGGCAAGGACTGACCTGCTTCTTTATTTCTCTTCTAAACTCAATCCGCCTGCACGCATCACATCCGGACATCCGAAATGACACAGACCCGCACCGCAGCCACCTTTCCCCCTCCCGTGATGGAGGCGCGCCGCTGGCTGGAGGGTGTCACGTTTTCGGAGGCGAAGCCGCTCATCAACGTCAGTCAGGCCGCTCCCGTTGATCCGCCCCATACTGATCTGCGCCGTGCAATGGCAGATGCTGCGCTGTCAGACGATTCCGCACATCTTTACGGTCCGGTTTTGGGCCTGCCGGCGTTGCGCACCGAACTGGCGGCACGCACTGCACGGATATACGGCGGCACCGTAAACAGCGCGCAGGTCGCTATTACATCGGGCTGCAATCAGGCCTTCGCCGCCGCTATAGCATCTCTATGCGGTGAAGGGGATGAAGTGATTGTCCCGGTTCCGTGGTATTTCAATCAAAAAATGTGGCTCGATATGGCAGGCGTGAAAGCGGTCCCGCTAAAGTGTGAGGGCAACATGATGCCCGATCCGTGGGACGCCGCCAAACTGCTCACGCCGCGCACCCGTGCAATTGTGCTGGTCACACCGAACAACCCGACCGGTGCAGAATACCCCGACGATCTTGTGACAGCCTTTTATGACATCGCAAAATCACGCGGCATCGCCTTGATTGTTGATGAAACCTACCGCGACTTTCACGCCGGCACAGATATTCCCCACAGCCTGTTCAAACGGGCTGACTGGGATGAAACGCTGATCCATCTCTATTCCTTTTCAAAGGCCTATCGCCTTACCGGCCACCGCATCGGCGCATTGCTTTCCTCCCCCGCGCGGCTGGGCGAAGTGGAGAAGTTTCTCGACACAGTTGCAATCTGTCCCAACCAGATCGGGCAACACGCCGCCCTTTGGGGGATGCAAAACCTCGATCAATGGCTCGCTGGCGAGCGCGCCGAAATCCTTCGCCGCCGCGCGGCCATAGAAACCCATTTGCCGACCCTGACCGAACAGGGGTGGCGTCTGAAAGGTCTGGGCGGTTATTTCGCATACATGCAACATCCTTTCGAGATGGACAGCGCAGAGCTTGCACCGCTTCTGGTGCGTGAAGCCGCCGTTTTGTGCCTGCCAGGTACGATGTTTTATCCTGCGGATTCCTCTACCGGCACAACACAGCTGCGCATTGCATTTGCCAATCTGGATGCCGCAGGCATTGCCACGCTGTTTGAACGGCTGGCCGCATTGAATTTGCCCCGCCGCTAGGTGGCACTTGCCCCTCTGGGAGCAAGCCCTTAGACAGTCGCAAACACCGCACAAAGGGTATCCAGCATGGCCAAAAGATCAAGCATCGGCAAAACCGCAATGTGGGGCCTTATGGGCCTTCTGTTTCTGGGTTTGGGCGGCTTTGGCGCAGTCAACCTCAGCGGCAATATCCGCACCATTGGCTCGGTCGGAGATAAAACCATTCCCGTGGACACATACGCGCGCCAGATCCAGCAGGAGCTGAACGCCATCAGCCGCCAGACCGGCACCCCGATGAGCTTTCAGCAAGCGCAGGAACTGGGGCTGGACCGTGCGGTGCTGCAACGTATCATGCGTGACCGCGCATTGGATCACGAAGCGGCCCAGATGGGTCTGTCGATTGGCGATGCGCAGCTACGGGACCGGATTGTCGAAATTCCCGCGTTCCAAGGGGTCGATGGCTCCTTTGATCGTGACGGCTATGCGCAGTCGCTCCGCTCTGCCGGTCTGAACGAATCCGAGTTCGAAACAAGCCTGCGCGAAGAAACTGCGCGCCAGCTTCTTCAGGGTGCAGTGCTGAGCGGCGTGGAAATGCCAGCCGCTTACGCCGAAACCCTTGTCGCTTACGTCAGCGAACAGCGTGATTTCACGTGGGTCCTGCTGGACGAAGACACACTGGAAACACCGGTCGCCGCGCCGGACGAGGAAGCGCTGAAAGCCTATTTCGAGGCCAACGCAGACAGCTTTGTGCTGCCCGCCACCAAAAAGATCACCTATGCATGGCTGAACCCCACAGACATCATTGATCAGGTCGAGCTGCCCGAAAGCGAGCTGCGCGCCGAATACGATGCCCGCGCCGAACAGTATAACCAGCCAGAGCGCCGCCTGACAGAACGTCTGGTGTTCGCCGATCAGGCCAGCGCCGATCAGGCCGCTGCCGCACTCGAAGTGGGTGGCACCACATTCGAAGCGCTGGTTCAGGAACGTGGATTGGAACTGTCGGATGTCGATCTGGGTGATGTGGACCGCGCCTCGCTTGGTGCTGCGGGTGACGCTGTATTCGAGGCAGAAGTCGCTACCGTTGTCGGCCCTGCCCCCAGCGATCTGGGCCCCGCCCTGTTTCGTGTAAACGCGGTTCTACCCGCCCAGGAGATCACCTTCGAGCAAGCCGAGCCGGAACTGCGCGATGCGTTGGCGACAGACCGCGCAATCCGCATCGTTGAGGCACAGGCCGAAGATTTCGACGACCGCCTTGCAGGTGGCACCACGCTAGAGCAACTGGCAGAGCAAACCGACATGGTGCTGGGCCAGATCGACTGGACCGTAGACAGCAGCGATGACATCGCCGCCTATGAGGATTTCCGCAGAGCGGCAGCGACCGTTTCCGACGGTGATTTCCCAAAAATCGAACAGCTGGAAGACGGCGGTATTTTTGCCCTGCGTCTGGACGAATCGTTGCCCGAGCGCCCTGCAACCTATGAAGAAGTCGCAGACGATGTGGCCGCCCGTTGGCGCGCGGACGAGATCGTTTCACATCTGCGCGTGCTTGCCGACAAAGCCAAGAGCAACGCGGAAGCAGGTACATCTCTGCCCGAACAGGGCCTGACCCAGCGTGTCGAAACCGGCCAGACCCGCAATGCCTTTATCACCAACACGCCTGCCGGTTTCATGAGCACGGTTTTCGAAATGGAGCCCGGCGAAATCCGCATCATGGAAGGCGAGGAAACCGTTGTTCTTGTGCAACTGGATGCAATCAAACCGGCAGATGACAGTGAAGAAGCGCGTCAACTGACCGCCCGCTTGCGTGAACAGCAAAACGAAGCACTGGCACGGGGGCTGTTCGACATCTACGCCGCAGATACCTTGCTGCGCGCCGGTCAGAATATCGATCCGCGTGCTATCAATGCCGTTAACGTGAATTTCCAGTAAGATGGCTATTACTCCCGATTTCGATACGTTCGCATCCTGTTATAACGCGGGGCAGCATCAGGTCGTATATACGCGGCTGGCCGCTGATCTCGACACGCCGGTTTCGCTGATGCTCAAGCTGGGCGGCGCTGCGGAAAATGCATTTATGCTGGAATCCGTCACCGGTGGCGAAGTGCGAGGGCGGTATTCGATCATCGGCATGAAACCCGATCTGATCTGGCGCTGCCGTGGCACCACATCCGAAGTAAACCGCGCCGCACGATATGATCCCGATGCTTATACGCCGGTTGACGGTGATCCGCTGGACGCCCTGCGCGAGCTGATCGCGGAAAGCAAAATCGCGCTGCCCGACGATCTGCCGCAATCCGCCGCCGGTCTGTTCGGATATCTGGGCTATGATATGATCCGGCTGGTGGAACGCTTGCCACACATCCACCCTGATCCGCTAGACCTGCCCGATGCTGTGATGCTGCGCCCTTCGGTGGTTGCGGTACTGGACGGTGTGAAGGGTGAGGTGACCGTCGTGTCACCTGCCTGGGTCAGCGAGGGACAGACCGCACGCGCAGCCTACGCCCAAGCGGCAGAGCGTGTGATGGACGCAGTGCGTGATCTAGAGCGGTCACCCGCGGGTACATCCCGTGATCTGGGCGATGCCACGCCTACCCCAGATCCTGTCAGCAATTTCACGAAAGATGCTTACAAAGACGCCGTTCTGAAGGCCAAGGAATACATCAAGGCGGGTGATATCTTTCAGGTCGTCCCGTCGCAACGTTGGGCACAGCCGTTTGTGCAGCCGCCTTTTGCGCTTTATCGTTCGCTGCGCCGCACCAATCCGTCACCATTCATGTTCTACTTCAACTTTGGCGGCTTTCACGTGGTGGGTGCCAGCCCTGAAATTCTGGTGCGGGTGTTCGGACAAGAGGTAACGATCCGCCCCATCGCAGGCACCCGCCCCCGTGGCAAAACCCCCGAAGAAGACCGCGCGTTGGAAGCCGATCTGATGGCCGATCCGAAAGAGTTGGCAGAGCATCTGATGCTGTTCGATCTGGGCCGCAATGATGTGGGCCGCGTGGCAAAAATTGGCACCGTCCGCCCCACCGAAGAATTCATCGTTGAGCGGTACAGCCACGTGATGCACATCGTATCAAACGTGGTGGGAGAGTTGCGCCCCGACTGCGATGCGATTGATGCGTTCTTTGCAGGTATGCCGGCAGGCACGGTTTCCGGCGCGCCCAAAGTACGCGCGATGGAGATTATCGACGAACTGGAGCCTGAAAAGCGCGGCGTCTATGGCGGCGGTGTAGGGTATTTCAGCGCCGGTGGCGATATGGACATGTGCATCGCTTTACGAACGGCGGTAATCAAAGATGAAACCCTTTATATTCAGGCAGGTGGCGGCGTGGTCTATGACAGCGACCCAGAGGCGGAATATATGGAAACGGTGCATAAATCCGGTGCCATCCGGCGCGCCGCAGAAGATGCAGCGCGCTTTGACGGCAGCAGCAACACCTGAAGTCAGAACCGGTTCATCGGTATCTTGAGATAGCTGTTTCCGTCCGCTTCCGGCGCGGGCAACTGGCCTGCGCGCAGGTTCATCTGAAGCACCTCGAGCATACGGTCAGGCAAATTCAGCGTCTTGTCACGGCTTTCGCGCATCTCGATAAACGTGTCCTTTGAGGTGCCCCCACCAATGTGTTTGTTATGTCGTCGTTGCTCGGCCACCGAGGATTCCCATTGGGGCATTTTGCGGTATTCGGTTCCGTAATCATGTCCGACAAACAGCCGAGTCTCGTCTGGCAGCGCGAGGATGTTCTGTAGCGAATTCCACAAATCGTCCGCTGACCCACCCGGAAAATCGGCCCGCGAAGTGCCTGCATCCGGTTGCATAAAAGTATCGTGCACAAATGCCGCGTCGTCACCCACAACGTAGGTGATCGAACCCAGCGTATGCCCCGCAGAGAGCATGACGCGCACATCAAGCGACCCGATCCGGAAACTGTCACCATCCGCGAACAGATGATCAAAATCACGTTCGGGATCAAAGGCATCTGGCATGTGGTAATAGTCGCGCCAAAGCTGTGCAATTTCGCTTACCTTCTCTCCGATGCCATTGGGTTTACCCAGCCGTTCCCTGAGGAATGCCGAGGCCATCAGGTGATCCGCGTGGGGGTGCGTGTCAAGAATCCACTCGATTGTGACGCCCTCGCTCTCGGCAAAGCGCAGGATCGCCTCGGCCCCTGAAGTGTCTGTCGAGGCAGAGGCAGGATGATAGCCCAGCACCGTGTCGATCAGCGCGCCGGTACGGGTTTCGGGATCGACGACGAGATACTGGATGCTGCCGGTTGGCGCATCGTAGAAACCGGTCACTTGCGCAGAGCGCGGACCACGCGAAGGGCTGGTACGGGATAAGGACATATCTACTCCTTTGAATATATAAAGGTAGAAGACATCATCCGGCGGATTTGTTCCACAATTTTTGCAGGGTGGCCCGAGGTTTCTATTTTTGCGCCAGTAGAGTCGCCGATACAGGCGCAAGCGCAACCGATCCGGCGCGATCGGCCAGCCCCCATACGACCAGCGCCTCGATGGTCTCAGGACGCAAACGGCCTAGCATGATCACGCCGCCCTCCTGCCCCGCCTTGAATGCAGCCTGATCCAGAAACCGGCGAATGACGCGGGCTTTTTGCCCCTGACTGTCGAAATCACGGAACACCGGCGCGGCCGGCACCCCTTCTTTCACGGCAAGTTTGGGCATGGAGTTCAGGCCCCTGTTCTGCGTCACCAGACCATGACCGCTGGCTTTCAGAATACCTGTAACTTGATCGGCCACTTCGCGGGAGCCTTGCAGCCCCTCGCCCGTACCTTCCAGAACACCCACAATCTCGGGCAAGCCGTTCAGTGCCACGCTCATCGTCACTTCGGCATCTGTGGGGCGCGCACCGCTCGGCAGATCGACCATGGCCAGCACGTCAAACCCTTCGGCGCGGTAGCGCTCCATCCGCTTTGCGGCATCCGGCAGGCGCATATCAATGGCCACGCTGATAGGATAGGGAAAGCTGGACAATGCGGGCAGCCCGATTTCAGCGGCATCCAGATCGGTTCCTGTATCCATCAAGACAATGCTCATCAGAGGTTTGCCTTCGGGATTTTCAAATGGCTGGGCATAGCGGTGCAACGGGGTGCCATGCGCGGTATCACCAACGCTTTGCGTGACTGTTTCGACCGCCGTATCGTCATCTGTTGCAGAGCGGTTGATCAAGGTGTTCGCCGGTGTGCCTACGCGGGGGCGTGCGGTGGTGCCAATTGTATTTGTCTGACTGCCCGGCACAGTAACGATGCGTGGCTTTACCGGCGGGACACTTGCGGTTTCGGGGTCCTGCGCCGGTTCTTCCTGCGCATCAGAATCCGGTGTTTGGGCTGGTGCAGGTTCGACCACAACCAGCGTTTCCTCACCCTCTTGTTCCTGCGTCGGTACGGCTGCTGCTGTATCTTGCTCGACGATTTCACTGTCAGGGCTGTCGTCGGGGATCATCGGGGCCAGCGCTTGCGGATTGGGCAGTACAGGCGCGTCGTCCTCCACCCGCACGGCCACACCTTCGGGCAAAGGGCGCGGCACTGTCAAATTTGCGGCACTTCCCGTTTGCGGTTGCGGCAGGGGCGCCGGTGCCTGCGGTGCCGTATCACTGCCCACCGGCGAAAGTTGTTCCGGCGCAGATGCGACAGAAGCAGACTCTTGTGTCGGGGCCGCGACACGATCGGGCGAAATCTGCGGCTGCTCTACCATGCTCTCCAGCGCGCTGGCCACCTGCGGCGCACGCGCAGCGCCGGTGGGTTCTTTCGGCAGTTCTTCGCCTGCCGGTGCGCGCAAACTGACCTGAGGCTGCCCGATTTCGCCTTTTTCGCTGTCTGTCACGGTAACGGTTGCCTGCGGTACGGTAGGCTGCGGGGGGGCAATTGTCTCGGCAGTTCCCAGTTCGGGCGCGCGCTGCGGCTCAATCGGGACCAGCACGGACACTACCCCCGCAACACCAACGCTAAAAACCGCGCCCAATCCAATTCCGCTTAAAATGCCCCGTGCCATAAGTAATGCACCCTTGTCCTGTTATCATACGCGCGAAGGCATCCCGACTATTACGCTCCGGTTAATGCCTTTTGCGGCGGCCCTGCCCCTTGACGATTGCGCCCAAGACTGACCATCTACCCAGACCATCTATACACACCCAAACGCCGCCTTCTCTAGTCCTAATACGAAGTTTCCCCAAGATGCTCTTGTTGATCGATAACTACGACAGTTTCACCTATAATCTGGTTCACTATCTGGGCACGCTTGGTGCCCAGATGGAGATACGGCGCAATGACGTGCTCAGCGTGGACGAAGCGTTGGCGATGCGTCCGTCGGGGATCGTGCTGTCCCCCGGTCCTTGCGATCCGGCACAGGCAGGCATCTGTCTGGCACTGACCCACGCCGCCGCCAAGGAAGGCATTCCGCTGCTTGGGGTCTGTCTGGGGCACCAGACCATCGGAGAGGCATTTGGCGGGCGCGTGGTGCGCGCAGGCGAGATTGTGCATGGCAAGATGGGGCAGATGAACCACACAGGCAAAGGCCTGTTTGCCGGATTGCCCAGCCCCTTCGCCGCAACACGCTATCACTCGCTCATTGTCGAACGTGACACGCTGCCCGATTGTCTGGAAATCACGGCCGAATTGGACAATGGGATTATTATGGGCCTGCAGCACCGCACGTTGCCAATCCACGGCGTGCAGTTCCACCCCGAATCCATCCGCTCCGAACACGGGCACGCCCTGTTGGAGAATTTCCTAAAGGAGGTGAAGGAACCCGCATGAGTGAACTTCTCAAACCCCTGATTGATGCTGCTGCGAATGGCCCCCTGACCCGCGCCCAGGCCGAAGAAGCATTTGCGATCCTGTTTAACGGACAAGCCACACCCAGCCAGATTGGCGGGTTGCTGATGGCCCTTCGTACGCGCGGAGAAACGGTGGATGAATACGCCGCCGCCGCCGCTGTGATGATTTCAAAGTGTAACCCTGTAAAAGCCCCTGCCGGCGCAATCGATATCGTAGGCACCGGTGGCGACGGGAAAGGCACGCTCAACATCTCGACAGCAACAGCATTTGTTGTGGCCGGTGCCGGTGTTGTGGTTGCCAAACACGGCAACCGCAACCTGAGTTCGAAATCGGGTGCAGCGGATGCGCTGACACAGATGGGGTTGAAAACCATGGTCGGTGCGAAGGTGGTTGAAAAGGCGCTGAACGAGGCCGGTATCGGTTTTATGATGGCCCCTATGCACCATCCTGCAATTGCCCACGTCATGCCCACCCGTTCCGAGTTGGGCACGCGCACAATTTTCAACATCCTCGGTCCCCTTACCAATCCTGCAGGCGTCAAACGCCAGCTTACAGGCACGTATAGCCGTGATCTGACCCGCCCCATGGCTGAAACGCTTAAACAGCTAGGGTCGGATGCTGCATGGCTGGTGCACGGGTCTGACGGAACGGATGAATTGACCATCACCGGCGTCAGCTGGGTCAGTGCGCTGCGCGTGGGCGGGCAAATCGACGATATCGAAATCCACCCCGAAGATGCCGGCCTGCCAGTGCATCAATTTGATGACATCATCGGCGGGACACCCGAGGAGAACGCCATTGCATTCAATGCCTTGCTGGATGGTGCGCAATCAGCATACCGCGATGCGGTGTTGCTCAATTCCGCCGCAGCGCTGGTGATGGCAGATGCCGCGCCTGATTTGAAAACCGGTGTTGAGATGGCGCGCGCCAGCATAGATTCCGGTGCCGCGCGCGAGAAGATCACCGCAGTTGCGCGCATCACGCAAGCAGGCTGATGTTTGATCTTTCCCGTCTGGGCGCGTGGAGTGATCTGCCGTTCTTCACGCAGATCCTCCCCGGGATCGAAGCGGCTTTGTCAACCGAAACGCGGCCTGTTCTACCCCCGGCCCCTCTGGTTTTCAACGCGCTTGAACGGGTGCAGCCCGACGATGTGCGCGCTGTGATCCTTGGACAGGACCCCTATCACACCCCTGAAAAAGCCGATGGTCTTGCTTTTTCAATCGCGGAAAATTTCGGGGGGCGGCTGGATAGTCTTGGCAACATCTTCAAAGAGCTGAAAAACGATCTGGATATCACCCGAACCCGCACCCAGCTTGACGATTGGGCAGATCAGGGGGTGTTGCTGCTGAACACCATCCTGACGGTGCCGAAAGGTTGCGCAAAAGGTCACGCATCGCTTGGCTGGCAGGTCTTGATTGATCAGGTGCTGGACCGTTTGGCAGATACACCACGCGCCTATCTCCTGTGGGGCGGCCCCGCGCAAAAGACGGCCAGACGGGTTGATCCCGACATGAATTTCAAACTCGAAACACCCCACCCTTCACCCCTGTCCGCACATCGCGGCTTCTTTGGCACACGGCCTTTCAGCCGCACCAATGCATGGTTGCAAGGGATGGGCCATCGGTCCATAAACTGGGGCGACCCGGAGGCGCTATGACACAGACGATCCTAGACAAAATCAAAGCTTACAAGCTGGAAGAAATTGCCGCCGACAAGGCCGCCGTGCCGCTGGCAGACATAGAAGCACAGGCAGAGGCAGCACCACCTGTGCGCCCCTTTGCCCAAGCGCTGTTCGAAGCCTCTATCGAGAACTACGGCCTGATCGCGGAAATCAAAAAGGCCAGCCCGTCAAAGGGATTGATCCGCGCCGATTTCGAGCCTGCCGCACTGGCCGAAGCCTACGCCGAGGGTGGCGCAACCTGTCTGTCGGTTCTGACCGACACGCCCAGCTTTCAGGGCGCCAAGCAATTCCTGATTGATGCGCGCGCCGCGTGTGACCTACCCGTTCTGCGTAAGGATTTCATGTATGACACCTATCAAGTTGCCGAAGCGCGCAGCATGGGTGCCGATTGCATCCTGATTATCATGGCCAGCGTTTCGGACGCGCAAGCGGCCGAACTGGAGGATGCTGCAATCGGGTACGGCATGGACGCCCTTATCGAGACTCACAATGCCGAGGAACTGGAGCGCGCATTGCTGCTGAAATCCCGTATGATCGGGATAAACAACCGCAATCTCAACACCTTTGAAACCTCTCTTGATGTGACGCGCACGCTGTCAAAACATATTCCGGGCGAACGGATGATTGTTAGCGAAAGCGGCTTGAACACTCCCGAAGATCTGGCCGATATGGCGCGTTATGGCGCGCGCAGCTTTCTGATCGGGGAAAGCCTGATGCGGCAGGACGATGTTGCGGGCGCAACACGTCAGCTGCTTGCGAACCCCCTGCGGGCAGGAGGTATGTAATGGCACTGACGCATTTTGACGGTGATGGTCATGCGCATATGGTCGATGTATCCGACAAGGCTGTGACATCCCGTATCGCCACCGCCGAAAATCACATCAAGATGCAGCGCGAAACCTTTGATATTATTACAGAAGGTCGCGCGAAAAAGGGTGATGTTATGGGTGTTGCGCGGCTGGCCGGTATCATGGCGGCGAAAAAGACATCAGACCTTATCCCGCTGTGTCATCCGCTGCCGATTACATCTGTTTCCGTTGATCTGGTACCTGACCCCGAGCTACCCGGTATCCGTATCACCGCGACCGTGAAAACCACAGGCCAGACCGGCGTTGAAATGGAAGCGCTGACTGCCGCGTCAGTCACTGCCCTTACAATTTACGACATGAGCAAGGCAGTCGATAAGACCATGGAAATCAGCGGCTTGCGCGTCACACTTAAAGACGGCGGAAAATCGGGCCGCCACGAAAACCCATGATCACCGTTGACGAGGCGTTGGGGCATCTTTTTTCGCTTACCACAGTGATGGATGTTGAAACCGTATCGCTTCGCAGTGCCGCAGGGCGTGTATTGGCGCAAGACGTTGAGGCCGCGCGCACCCAACCGCCATTCGCCGCATCCTCGATGGACGGATATGCCCTGCGCCGCGCAGAGGTTGAACCCGACGCCATGTTCAAGGTCGTGGGAGAATCTGCGGCTGGTCACAGATATGACGGCGCGCTTAACGCCGGTCAGGCCGTGCGTATCTTTACCGGCGCACCGGTGCCGGAGGGTGCCGACTTTGTCGTGATCCAAGAAGATGTTACCCGACGCGGCGATCTGATCACGCTGGGCCATTCAATCGGCGAAAAAGATAATATCCGCCCCGCAGGCGGTGACTTTCACAAGGGGCAAACCCTGTCTGCACCGCGCCGGTTGCGCCCCGCCGATATCGCCCTGCTGGCCGCGATGAACATCGCCCGTGTGCCGGTGTATCGCAAACCAGTGGTTGCGATCCTCGCCACCGGTGACGAACTGGTTCAACCCGGCGAAACACCGGGACCGGACCAGATTATTGCCTCCAACACTTACGGGCTGGCCGCGCAACTGGATGGTTTGGGGGCACAAGCGCGGCTGTTGCCGATTGCCGCTGATAACGAAGGTTCCCTGCGGCGTAGTTTTACTTTGGCTAAAAACGCTGATCTGATTGTAACCATTGGCGGCGCGTCTGTCGGAGATTATGATCTGGTTGCACCTGTTGCTGCCGCGATGGGTATGGAGCAATCTTTTTACAAGGTTGCCATGCGTCCTGGAAAGCCGTTGATGGCGGGGCGTATGCGTGACGCTGCGATGATCGGCCTTCCGGGAAATCCGGTGTCCGCCATGGTTTGCGGCACTGTTTTTGTCGCGCCGATGGTATGTGCAATGCTGGGACTGGGGCACAGCGCCGCCCCTCGCCGTGTTGTACCACTGGCCGCCGGTCTGCCAGCCAACGGTGGGCGCGAGCACTACATGCGCGCAAACATCCATGACGGCGCGGTCACCGCCGAGCAGCGGCAAGACAGCTCGCTGCTGAGTGTTTTGGCCACCGCAAACGCCCTGTTGGTGCGCCCGCCAAACGATCCGGCACGCCAAAAGGGCGACATGGTGGATATAATCGACATCTGAAAAGGTTGACACAAAACAGGAACGTCCCTAGAACAAAGCAAGATAAACTAGGGCGAGGACCGCGTAGTGCTAACCAAAAAACAACTTGATCTACTGGCATTCATTCACAAACGTGTGCAGCGTGACGGCGTTCCGCCCAGTTTTGACGAAATGAAAGAAGCGCTTGATCTGCGGTCGAAATCCGGCATCCACCGTCTGATCACGGCATTGGAAGAACGCGGATTTATCCGCCGCCTTGCCCACCGCGCCCGCGCAATCGAAGTTGTGAAATTGCCAGACAGCATGTCAGGCAACGGTTTTACGCCACGGGTGATTGACGGCGATCTGCCCGATACACCGCCGCCCGCCAATGCCCTTCCCGTCACCACGATAGAAGCGACCGAACTGCCTGTGATGGGGCAGATCGCGGCAGGTGTGCCTATTGAGGCGATCAACCAACGTTCGCACGGGGTGACCGTGCCCAACGCGATGCTATCGGGCGCAGGCGCACATTACGCGCTTGAAGTGAAAGGCGATTCGATGATCGAGGCCGGTATCAATGACGGTGATGTTGTGGTGATCCGCGAAACCTCCACCGCCGATGATGGCGATATCGTTGTGGCATTGGTGGAAGACCATGAAGCTACGCTGAAACGGTTCAAACGCAAGGGTGCGGCAATTGCACTGGAAGCAGCAAATCCTGCCTATGAAACCCGTGTGTTTCCTGCCGATCAGGTCAAGGTACAGGGCCGCCTTGTCGGGCTGATCCGCTCTTATTGAAATACGCTAGTTTTCGATCCGCCGCGCATGCCTGCGCGGCGGTTTTTCTTCCGGCCAACGCGTCCACAGACGGTCCCCGACCGCGCTGCGTGCGGTTTGCGCAACTTCGGGACCATCAGACCCGATCCTGAAGGCGATCGCGCCCGTGTGGCGTAAACTGTCAGGATCATAGACAGGGCACGGACCCCCATGAGGTGGAAATGGCATCGAACTCACCACGATCTGTCCTTTTTGACAGCCTGAAAAAGCTGCAACAGCGCGCTTTCCCGATAAATGGATCACCGGACCACTGCCTTGCCACCTTGCGGCTGCGGTGTATTGATCCTGCCCGTCACCATCATTTTCCAACCAGTTGCGTGCAACAAATCCTGCCCCCCGCTGCTTGCTGAGCGCGCGGCCCTGCGGCGTCATCACCCCTACCAGTGTGCCGGTATCGGATACCAAAACATCAGGGCGCGTCGTGTTTGACCAGACCACAAACGCGGCCCCCATGGCGATCATCCCGCCCCAACGGGCAAATCCGCGCCACAACAGCACCGTAAGAAACCCCAGCGACAGCAGCGGCAGCACCCATGCATTCGGACCAACGACATACACCCGCGCATCGGGAAGGGTTGAGACAAAATCAGCGACATAAAGGATCCAGCGCACACCGATGCTCATCCCCCAGAGCCCGATTGCTTCCAGCCCCAAAGGTGCGAGCACTGCCGCCACTACCGCCGCGGGGATCACCAGAACCCCCATCAAAGGCACCGACGTGAGGTTTGCCAACAGACCGTATTGCGCAATTGCGTTGAAATGTGCCGCTGCAATAGGCGCGGTCGCAATTCCGGCAACAGCGGAGGATATAAATACCGCGCTTACAGGATGCAGCCACTTTGGCCCAAGTGGAATTTTTCCATCCCGTATCCAGCCGAACACCGCAACAAGGGCGGTTGTCGCTGCGAAAGACATCTGGAATCCCGGCCCCATCAATGCTTCGGGCCGAAGGATCAGCACAATCGTTGCGGCAATGGCCACCCCGCGCAGGCTGATGGCACGCCGACCGATCATCAGGGCACACAGCGCCACAGCCACCATGATAAATGCGCGCTGCGTGGCCACGTTACCGCCGGACAACGCCAGATATCCTGCGGCCGCCACCAATGCGCCCGCCGCTGCAATGCTGCGTGCGGGGACACGCAACACCAGCGGCGGCACCAGCGCAAAGGCCAACCGCAACGCAGCGAACACCACGCCTGACATCAGCCCCATATGCAGTCCTGAAATCGCCAGCAAATGTGCAAGGTTGCTGGCACGCAGCGCATCCAGCGCCGACTGGCTGATAGCAGAACGATCACCGGTGGTGATCGCAGCCGCAAAACCACCGATATCCCCTTTTAATACGGCCTGAATTCGCGCGGACGCTGCCATGCGCAAACGAAACACCCCCAAGCGGCCCGTTGATTTTGCAACACCCATAAGCGGCGTACGCGCATAACCGACAGCCCCCAACCGGACAAACCACGCATGGCGCTGGAAATCAAAACCTCCCGGCTCGACAGGACCGGAGGGTGGCGAGAGATGCCCCGTCAGCATCACCCGCAATCCCGGTTCGGGCCTGATGTCGGCAAAGCGGTCCCCATGCAGCGACATGCGCACACGTTTCGGTGTACGGTGCGGCGGAACGCGGTCCAGCACCACACGATCCAGCGTCAGGCGCAGCGCGTCTGACTGGCTGCGATCAATTGCCACGATGCGCCCTTCGACCGCGCCGTAATACCGGTATTCCAACACCGGCCCCGCAACCGAATGTGACCGCACCGCCGCCAGTAAGAAACCTGCCCCCACAAGCATTGCGGCGACAGCGAATGGGCGCAAAGGCTCTGGCAACAGGCGCGCAAGAACGGCACAGAATACTGCGCCAATTGCCACCTGCCCCAGATTGATCATTGCAGGTTCCCAAGACAGGTGAAAATACCACCCGACCCCGACCGCAAGGCACACAGGCACCCAGCCGAACAGCGCGCCCCGCTGGGCGCGCATTGTGTCACAGAACGCGGATGCCACGCCCATTGCTTGCCCCCGTTCGCTGCACTGGATAGACAGTCAGAAATCATATTCTGCCGATGGTTACCAAATGGTAAACGTGCCCCTGCCGTAGCCGCCGGACCTGCCTGAAACACCTCCGAAAGGGAAATCCATGTGCTCTGAAATTGTTACCCGCTTCGCCCCTTCGCCCACGGGTTTTCTGCACATCGGCGGGGCGCGCACAGCGCTTTTCAACTGGCTCTACGCCCGCGGACGCGGCGGGAAATTCCTGCTGCGCATCGAAGACACCGACCGCGCCCGCTATACCCCCGAAGCGACAGAGGCAATTTTGCAAGGACTTGCGTGGTTGGGACTAGATCATGATGGCGATGTGATCAGCCAACATGAAATGGCCCCCCGCCACGTTGAGGTGGCGCATGAGCTGCTGGAAAAAGGGGCAGCATTCAAATGTTTCGCCACGCAGGAAGAGATCGAGAATTTTCGCGAAACAGCGCGCGCGGAAGGGCGTAGCACGCTTTACCGCTCACCGTGGCGCGATGCTGATCCGTCCACACACCCCGACGCGCCTTTTGTCATACGGATAAAGGCTCCGGATGGGGGCCAGACCGTTATCCGTGATACGGTACAGGGTGATGTGACGATCGACAATGCGCAGCTCGACGACATGATCCTGCTGCGCTCGGACGGCTCGCCCGTATATATGCTCGCGGTTGTTGTCGATGACCACGACATGGGTGTTACCCATGTTATCCGCGGCGATGACCACCTCAATAACGCCGCGCGCCAGATGATGATTTATCACGGTATGGGCTGGGACGTGCCGGTCTGGGCGCATATTCCGCTGATCCACGGCCCCGACGGCAAAAAGCTGAGCAAACGCCACGGCGCACTTGGTGCGCAGGAATATCAAGTAATGGGCTACCCTGCCGCAGGTATGCGTAACTATCTCGCCCGGCTGGGATGGAGCCACGGCGACGATGAATTTTTCAGCGATGAACAAGCGAAAGAATGGTTCGACATCGACGGGATCCGCAAAAGCCCGGCTCAATTTGACCTGAAAAAGCTGGAAAACATCTGTGGACAGCACATTGCCGTAGCGGAAGATGCCGCGTTGCGGCGCGAGATTGCGGATTATCTGGCTGCTGCAAATCTTCCCGCGCTGACAAGCGCACAGGCGGATGGATTGGATCGCGCGATGTACTGCCTGAAAGAACGCGCTAAAACATTACCCGAACTCCTTGAAAAAGGACACTTTATTCTAACATCCCGCCCGATTGAGACTGATGAAAAAGCCGCAAAAAATCTTGATCCGGTATCCCGCAGTATACTGGGAGAATTGACGCCGCAGTTGCAAGATGTTAGCTGGGACCGTGAAACGCTCGAAGATGTTCTGAACGGTTTTGCTGCCGCGCATGATACCAAATTCGGCAAACTTGCAGGGCCGCTGCGTGCAGCTCTTGCTGGCCGTGCCGTGACACCTTCGGTTTTCGACATGATGCTGGTGCTGGGCCGCGATGAAACGCTGGCACGACTCAAAGACGCCGCATCCTGAGACAGCTGTAAATCTGTCGTTAAGGATGTTGTAGATAAGAAGAAAACGGATGCATCGGCAAGGGCCGTGCAGACACGGGGGCAGATGCCACCGCAGCCAACCTAGAAGGGGATATGCATGACCGAGAGTACGAAATCTGCGACGTTGAAAATCGGAGACAAATCAGTTGAACTGCCGATGTTCACGCCGACCTCTGGCCCTGAAGTCATC
Source organism: Sulfitobacter sp. F26169L (assembly GCF_026410285.1). Taxonomy (GTDB): domain Bacteria; phylum Pseudomonadota; class Alphaproteobacteria; order Rhodobacterales; family Rhodobacteraceae; genus Sulfitobacter. Next base: position 138,064 of record NZ_JAPMLP010000003.1, read on the forward strand.
GATATTCGCAAGCTGTACTCACAAGCAGGTGTTTTCACCTATGATCCCGGCTTTACCTCAACAGCATCCTGCGACAGCACCATCACATTCATCGACGGTGACGAAGGTATACTAACCCATCGTGGCTATCCGATCGGGGAACTGGCGGAAAAATCCCACTATCTCGAAGTGTGCTATCTGCTGCTTTATGGTGAACTGCCCTCCCCCACAGAGCTTGAAGACTTCGAAGATCTTGTGACCAATCACACAATGATCCACGAACAGATGATAAACTTTTTCCGTGGCTTCCGCCGTGATGCGCACCCAATGGCACTGTTGGTTGGTGTGGTTGGTGCGATGTCTGCATTCTACCACGATTCGACAGATATCAACGACGAGCGCCAGCGCGAAGTCGCCTCTATCCGCTTGATCGCCAAAATGCCGACAATTGCAGCGATGGCCTATAAATACACCATCGGGCAGCCGTTCATCTATCCGCGCAATGATCTGGATTATGCGTCCAACTTCCTGCGCATGTGTTTTGCGGTTCCGGCAGAAGACTACGTTGTCGACCCGATTTTGAGCCGCGCAATGGATCGCATCTTTACGCTACATGCCGATCACGAGCAGAATGCCTCCACCTCGACGGTACGTCTGGCATCCTCCTCAGGTGCGAATCCGTTTGCCTGTATCGCTGCCGGTATTGCTTGCCTTTGGGGTCCTGCCCACGGCGGCGCAAATCAGGCTTGCCTTGAAATGCTGAAAGAAATCGGCACACCCGACCGTATCCCCGAATATATTGCGCGGGCCAAAGATAAAGACGATCCGTTCCGCCTGATGGGCTTTGGCCACCGCGTTTACAAAAACTTCGATCCCCGCGCGACTGTGATGAAGCAATCCGCGGACGAGGTTCTGGAACTGCTGGGCGTTGAAAACAACCCAACGCTTCAGGTCGCTAAAGAACTTGAAAGACAGGCGCTGGAAGATCCCTACTTCGCTGACAAAAAGCTGTTCCCGAACGTCGATTTCTACTCCGGCATCATTCTGGAGGCGATGGGTTTTCCAACGTCGATGTTCACGCCGATTTTCTCGCTTGCGCGGACGGTAGGCTGGATTTCACAGTGGAAAGAACAGTTGAACGATCCACAGCTGAAAATTGGTCGCCCCCGTCAATTGTATCTTGGCGAAGACATCCGCTCTTACGTGGATATTGAAAAGCGCTAATCTTTACTTCCGCATGATCAAAGCCGTCAGGTGCCCTGCACTTGGCGGCTTTTTTTGTGCGCTTCGGATTTTGGCGAGATTGTGGCAAAGGTCGGGCCCGCTAACTTTGCCCTCTTTCGCAAAGTGAATGACGCTCACAATGCGAAGCCCTCAGAAGCCACCGCGCCAGTTCACCCCATATGCAATATAAATCAGATAATTATCGACATTCGATTGAGACCAGACTGTGAGAATCACTGGTTTCCACATCTGGGGATGGAAAATCAGGCTATATTCAATCCACGTTATGAAGCATGATTGTTCACGTTTTGCCAAATCGAGATGAAGTGAAAATTCTAAAAAATGGGCAGAAATAAGGCATTGTTTCGGCGGTGTGTACAATAACGCAGCCGGCCTTGACCGGTTGCCGTAGGGCTGCATAGTCAATTTTAACAACCGCGCATAAGGGATTTTTGCTATGTTGATGTTATTAGGACTTGCGTTGCCACTTGCCCTTTTGGGGTTTGCTCTTGATGGGGGCGATGATGATACGGAAGACACGGAGGTGATTGGCACCGACGGTGATGACCGAATCGAGGGCGGTGAAGGCATCGATTTTCTTGACGGTCAGGCCGGTGACGATGTAATGAACGGCCGCGCAGGCGGTGACACGCTGTTTGGTCGTGAAGGCGAAGACGTTTTGCAGGGCGAGGACGGCGATGATATGCTGTGCTCAGGTGATGATAACGATGTTGTCACAGGCAACCGTGGCAACGACCTGATCGAAGGTCAGGGCGGCGATGATTTCCTGTCCGGTGATTACGGTCGGGATAATGTGCGTGGCGATGAAGGCAACGACACTGTTCTTGGTGGTCGCGGCAGCGATATGGTCGTCGGCCAGGAAGGTGACGACGTTCTGTTCGGCGGCATCATCAACGGTGTACCCCTCAACCTGGAAGAAATGCAGGAACTGCGTGATGGTGGGTCACTTGCTGACATCAACGGCGGCATTGATATGCGCGATGACAGCATGGGTAACACTCTTGCCGGTGGTTCCGGCGACGATGAACTTGTTATAGGATCATTCGATCAGGCCTATGGTGGCGATGGCAACGATACGTTCAACATCATGTCCGAACAAATCACGCCGGAGGATTCAGCGAACGGTGCTGCATTCATCGGCGGTTTCAATAGCGCGGACGATGCGATTACCGTGATTGTCGATGACACAAGCGTTGATGCCGACATCACCGTGACGAATGACAACGGCGATGCGATCATTCGTATGGGTGACGCGGTACTGGCACGGGTAGAAGGCGCTGCTGGTTCGCTCAGCACTGGTGATATCACACTCATCGCTGAAAACACGATTGAGGCAATGTTTGATCCGCACGGTGTTGCGGCCTGATCCTGAAAGCGAATGGGCGGTGGGCTACGTACCCGCCTCTCGTAACACTCTCATACCAGCCTGACAGGAGTCCCCCCGACTATGGCCAGATCAACCCCCGACATGTCAAAAAGCTATGAGTGGTCCAAAGCGAAAAGCCTGATGCCACGCAGAGCGGAATATGACAAAGGCCCGACCGGCGCATTGGTGCCGGATGGAGATGGCGACACAGACCACATCGCGGTTGTCTATGACAAAGGCGAAGCGCCACCGGAAATTACGATCAATCACGTCTCGGGGACGGTTCACACCGTCCTTGCGAATGGCATCGCGGTCGCAGTAGTTGCCCGCGCCTCAGGCAAGGCGCCATCTGCGTCTGATATTTTATTGGTAGAGCGCAGCGTTCATTCCTGATCAAAGCGCGACCGGGATATAAACCGCTGCAGTCTCCATGCAGCGGTTTTTTTCAATGTCGGGGCAATTAGCGCCCTTCAAAATTAGCGGCGCGCTTTTCGGTGAAGGCCAGCACGCCCTCTTTGAAATCGCGCGATTTACCGCATCTGCCCTGCTCTTGCGCCTCGAGTGCAAGTTGATCTTCAAAGGTATTGTCCCAGCTCTCACGCAGTACTTTTTTAACAGCCGCATAAGCCGCGGTCGGGCCTGCGCCCAATTGCGCGGCCTTAGCGCGCCAATGCGCATCGAATTTGAGATCTTCGACCGCTTCCCAGATCATCCCCCAGTCATCGGCCTGTCGCGCACTGATTTTATCCGCAAACAGAGCAGCGCCCATCGCTTTTGCCATGCCCATCTGGCGGGGCAATGTATACGTGCCACCAGCATCGGGGATCAGACCGATACGGGTAAACGCCTGAAGAAAATATGCGCTTTCGGTTGCGAACACCACATCGGTTGCAAGCGCCAGATTGGCACCGGCCCCTGCTGCCGGTCCGTTAACGGCGGCGATTGTCGGTACAGGACATTGCGTAATCGCGCGTAACATGGGCGCGTATTCGTCACGCAGTGTACGTTCCAGATCAATCGATGTGCTGTTGCCGCTGTCACCCAGATCCTGACCGGAACAAAATGCCTTGCCAGCGCCTGTAATCACCACGACCCGCGCGTTGCGACCGCCCTCGGTAAAGGCATGTTCGATCTCTGCGCGCATTTGGGTGGTCAGTGCGTTGTATTTATCAGCGCGGTTCATCGTGATAACCGCCACGCCCCCGCTCAGTTCATAAGTGATTGTCTGGTAGTCCATGAGCGTCCTCGTCTGGTTTGCTGTTTCGCAGCCTGTGTAGCACATGCCCGCGCCCCTGCCAGCACAACCGCGCGTCACACCGCTCCGTAACGAACGCTCTATTTTTCCAGAATATCCTTCAACGCCGCAGCCTCATCGGCGCTCAGTCCATCGTCTTGCGGGGCATTTGCGCGACTGCGACCGCGAACATAGACAATCCCCGCACCGCCCGCAAACAACAGCATCAGCGGCCCTGCCCCCCAGAGCAGCCAGTTGGCGCCGCCGCGTGTGGGGTTCAGCAAGACATACTCGCCATAACGTTCCACGATGAAGTTCACAGCCTCTTCATCGGTATCGCCCTGCACCAGCCGGTCCCGCACCAGCAGGCGCAGGTCTTTGGCAAGTGGCGCGTTGCTTTCGTCGATGCTCTCGTTGCGGCATACCAGACAGCGCAAACCTTTGCTCAACTCGCGCGCGCGCTGTTCCAGCACCGGATCGCTGAGGATTTCATCCGGTTCAACCGCTGCAAGTGGTGAGGCCAGCAACATCAGGATCAGGGCAAAGCGTTTCATTCTGCCGCCACCGTATCGCGCTGTTTGCGCGCACCAACCGCCACGCGGAACCGCCTGTCGAGAAGGCTGAAAAATCCGCCAAGAGCCATCAGTGCACACCCTACCCAGATCCAGCTGGTCATCACCTTGATGTAGGTGCGTACAGTCCATCCGCCGTTGTCCTGCTGATCCCCGATCACCAAATAGAGGTCACGTTTGAAATTCTGGTGAATCGCAGCTTCGGTTGTGGGCATCTGCGCGACAGGATAGAAACGCTTTTCGGGTAAAAGTGTAGCAATGAATTTACCGTTCCGTTCAACATCAATAACAGCCGTTGTCGCGACATAATTCGGCCCGTTGCTATTGGTGACACTGCGCAGTGTCATCTCGTACCCCTGCACATCGAATGGCATGTCAATTTGGGCCACGCGAATGTCCTCAATAGTCCATGCGTAGATACCGGCAATGCCCAGCATGGTGATGCCAAGCCCCGCATGTGCGGTTGCCTTGCCCCAATCTGCGCCCGGCAAACGCATCAGACGGCGCAGGCGGTTCGGTCCCCGCCCTGTGCGCTGCGCCAGATCGACAAGCACACCCATTACAATCCACGCGCCGAGGAACATGCCGACCGGCCCGATAAGGCTGCGCCCTGTCTGCATGGCCCAGGCCAGGCCGCCGATGGCCAGTGCGACGACAAAAACATACCGCAGCGGGCGCATGGCACGGGCCAGATTGGCCCGCTTCCAAGGCATCGCAGATCCTACCGGCAGGGCCAGCCCCAGCAGCACCATAAACGGCGTAAAGGCAGAATCGAAAAACGGTGGTCCGACGCTGAGCTTGCGGTCAAAGAACATCTCGGCCAGCAGGGGCCAAATTGTGCCGACAAAGACCACAAAACAGGCAACCGCCAGCAGCAGGTTGTTCAGCACCAGCGCGCTTTCGCGCGAAGCGATTCCAAAGACGCCTTTCGCCTCCATTGCACCAGCGCGCAGGGTAAACAGGATCAATGCGCCGCCCATAAAAAATGCCATGATCGCCAGAATGAATATCCCGCGATCAGGATCGTTGGCAAAGGCATGAACAGACGTTAGCAAGCCTGAGCGTACAATAAATGTACCGATTAGTGAAAAACCGAAAGCCAGAATTGCCAACAGAATTGTCCAGCTTTTCAACGCTTCGCGTTTCTCTACAACAATGGCCGAGTGCAGCAGCGCCGCTGCCAGAAGCCACGGCATGAAACTGGCGTTTTCAACCGGATCCCAGAACCAGAAACCGCCCCAACCCAGCTCGTAATAAGCCCACCAGGACCCCAGCGCGATCCCGATCGTCAGAAACACCCAAGCGGCCAGCGTCCATGGACGCACCCAGCGGCCCCATGCCGCATCAACGCGGCCTTCGATCAGTGCAGCAACCGCAAAACTGAACGCCATGCTAAGGCCAACATAGCCCAGATACAGGAACGGCGGATGAAACGCCAAACCGGGGTCTTGCAACAACGGGTTCAGATCCTGTCCGTCAAAGGGCGGCACGGCAAGACGTTCAAACGGATTGGATGTCAGCAGGATAAACGCAATAAACGCCACGCCGATAGAGGCCTGAACGCTCAGAACGCGCGCGCGCAGGCTGCTTGGCAACTGGCCGCCAAACCACGCGGCCATCGCCCCGAACAGCGCGACAATCAATGCCCAAAGCAGCATAGAGCCTTCGTGATTGCCCCATGTTCCGCTGATTTTGTAAATCATCGGTTTCATCGAATGGCTGTTGGATACGACGACCGAAAGGCTGAAATCCGAGGTAACAAAAGCCCACGTCAGCGCCCCGAAAGACGCCGCGATCAGCAGAAACTGCACAGTCGCCGCAGGCTCCGCCACAGCCATCCAGGCGGGCCAGCCCTTGGCCGCGCCGACCATAGGTACAATCATCTGGATCATTGCAACACCGAAGGCGAGCAAAAGGGCGAAATGTCCGAGTTCTGTAATCATGCGCGCAGCATAAACCGCGCGCGCAGCCGATCCAATCACAATCGGCCAAATCGGTTGGTCAAAGCGCCGCAGGTGTTAGCGCGCCGCGCGCCAGGCCCGCAGGGCTGCGTTTTCGTCCGCTTTCAGCACCTGTGCCCCAAGCCGCACGTCAGGCCCCGTATCAGCGACACCAATGGAAGTTGCCCGCAATTGAGACAGGGTTTCGATATTTTCGATAACTTGCGGAACATGCTTGATGGTATCCACGATGCTGCGCTGGAAATCCTGTGCTTTCACCTGATGCCGCGCGCCGAAGTAAAACGACACAATCACGCCCAACAACCACCACAGCGGCTCGGGCACCAATGCGATACCTTGCATTCGCTGGGCAAACCACAAGGGTGCAACCATCGCAGAGACAAACAGCCCCAGCGTACCCATTGCCAGTGCCGGACGCGGCAGACGGTTCAATCCGTCCATAAACCGATCAAAACCACCTTTCGACGGGGCGCGGAATTCGGCACCATATTGATCCATCGCCTGCCCCTGCACGATTGCGCTGCGCGCCGCGCCGCTCTCGGCGTTTTCGCGAAATACTTCCACCGTGTCGCGAACGACATTACGCTCGCCCCCGAAAACAACGCCAAAAAGACGCTCGATCAATCCCATTGTGCGATCCTCGCTTTGAATTCCTGTGATGTCATGTGATAGCGCGGCGCCATGAATTCCTCCGCCCGCTTGATCCAGCCGCCCTTGCCACCCGCCCGCGTGCGCGCGAATTTACGACTGGCTGCGCGCCTGTCTGCAATGCGGAAATAATAGTTCCGCCGCGCAATGCCATAGGCATCGACCAGATGTTCGGGCGACGCCGCAAACGCCGCGCGCACGGCTGCAAGGCTTTGCGGTCCCAAAGCCCCGTCAACCGTCACGCCATATCCCATTTCAACCATCAGCCGTTGCAGAATTTTCACAGCGTTGCTGCCCGCGTTGACGTACATGTCAAACACACTGGCCTGTAACGGTTGTGGCAACTCCGCGATCAGCGGCCTTTTGTAATAATGGTTTAGGAAAATCTCGATGGCTTGCGCGCGTGTCAGACGGCGCACATCCGCAGGTGTGATGCTGCCATCGCAATCCAGATCCAGACCCAGACGGCGCATTGTGTGGATTGTCACACCAAAATTGGTCGCCCCGCCCGGATCATCGGGATCATTTACATAGCCGCCCTCGCGGGCGACAATTTCATGTGCAATTTGCAGAACAGTTTGCATGGATCTCCCCTTCATAACGAAGGGGGATCAGGCCCGAAAATGGTTAACAGCCCCTCACCCGAGCGGTCGCCCTAGCCTTTGGGTTCTTTGTAAACGCCTTGTTCCTTCAGCGCGTCAACCACCTCTTTCGGCATGTAGGTTTCGTCGTGTTTGGCAAGAATTTCAGTAGCTTCAAAGACACCATCAATCAGACGACCCGTCCCTACCATACCTTCGTTCTCGCCGAACAGATCAGGCAACACTCCCGAGAAAACCACCGGCACGCTTGCCCCGCCATCGGTTACGGAAAAGCTGATCTGCTCCCCCTGACCGCGCTTGAGCGTACCTTCCTCGACCAATCCGCCAATGCGAAAAACTTCGGTCGGGGCTGGCGGCGCTTCGACAACCTGCGATGGCGCGCGGAAAAAGTTGATCCCGTCGCGCATCCCGTAACCGATCAGGGCGGTAGAGCCGATCAAGGCGATCACTGCCACAGCGATCAACTGAATACGGCGTTGCTTTTTCAGGCTTTTCATAGCATTTTCTGCCTTTACGGAAAGAGAGGTGCCATCATCAGGCCCTCTGTCTCTGGAATACCTAACATTAGATTTGCGTTTTGCAACGCCTGGCCCGACGACCCTTTGGTGAGATTATCCAGAGCGGCCACCACAATGGCGCGTCCTTCAATCCGGTCGCCGACCACACCGATATGACAAAAGTTCGAGCCCCGAATATGGCGGGTTGACGGTGCTTCTCCGAACGGCAAAACCTCGATAAACGGCTCGTAGGAGTATGCTTTTTTCATTTCTTTGTGAATGGCTTGCGCATCACCTTTCACGTAAACGGTTGCCAGAATACCGCGGTTTGCAGGCACCAGATGCGGGGTGAACTGAACCTTTACAGGCCGGCCGGCAATCTGCGAAAACTCTTGATCGAATTCGCCCAGATGACGGTGTGTGCCGCCCAAGGCGTAGGCGTGATATCCTTCCGAAAGCTCTGCGTGCAGCAGATTTTCCTTCAGCGCCCGCCCTGCCCCGGATACAGCGCATTTCAAATCAAGAATGATATCATCCAGATCAATCAATCCCGCACTGATCAACGGGCGCAAGGCAAATTGCCCTGTCGCGGCGTTACAGCCGGTTCCTGCCACCAGCCGCGCACCTTTGATCTCTTCGCGGTAAAATTCGGTCAGCCCGTAAACCGCCTCCGCCTGCTGTTCCAGCGCTGCGTGCGGATTGCCGTACCAACGCTCGTACTCTTGCGGATCACGCAGCCGGAAATCTGCGGACAGGTCCACAATTTTCAGATCTTTCGGCAGGCTCGAGATAACCTCCTGCGAGGTTTTATGCGGCAGCGCGCAAAAGCACAGATCAATGCCGGAAAAATCAATCTCTTCCATGCTCACCAGATCGGGCAAGTCAAGATGGCGCAGGTGCGGAAAAACCGTTGCCATGCTCTGCCCTGCTTTGGAATTTCCTCCCAAAGCCTTGATCGCCATGAAGGGATGCCCCGCGATCAGACGGATCAGTTCAGCGCCAGTGTAGCCGGATGCGCCAAGAATTGCGATATTGTAGGTCATGTTTGTTGTCCCGAAAAAATGTTTCTGCGTGTCGGTTACGCTGCGGTGAACGTCATCGGTCGTCGCAAAAACTGGGTCGCGCGGGTGCTGACCCTTTTGGGGTCACCCGTTGTCAGAAACGCACCTGCACCGCTGCCTGTTTTATCAGAATGGCGCTGCAGATAATCCGCAAGGCTTTCTGCCACCAGATCGGCCTGACTGAATACATTCACATCCGCGCCAAGCGCGTCCTGAAACGCATCCTTCATAAGCGGGTAATGTGTGCAGCCCAGAATAGCTGCCTGCGGGTGCGGCATTTTGCGTTTTAACGCGTCCACGTGGCTGCGCACCAGCGCTTCCGCAAGGATCATATCGCCGTCCTCTATCGCGTCAACCACGCCACCACAGGCCTGTGCTTCCACGTCGACACCAATTGCGCGAAAAGCCAGTTCGCGCTGGAAGGCGCGGGTGGCAACAGTTGCCGGTGTCGCAAACAGCGCAACATGGTTAATCGCAACTTCGCGCGGGGGCGAGTTGTCTCCCCACTGGCGTTCTGTCAGGGCTTCGATCAACGGCACAAAGACACCCAGCACACGCTTGCCTTCGGGCACCCAGCGTTCCTGCATACGGCGCAGCGCCGCCGCCGAGGCGGTGTTGCACGCCAGCACAACCAGATCGCACCCCTCGTCAAACAGGCGCTGCGTGGCAGCAACCGTCAGGTCGTAAATATCATCCGCCGTGCGCACGCCGTAAGGCGCATGGGCGCTGTCAGCGAGATAAACAAACTCCTGATCCGGCAAGCGGGCCTGCACAGCATCCAGAATTGTAAGGCCGCCTAACCCGCTGTCGAAAATACCTACTGCCATTTACTCTACCGGCACATGTACCGGTCCTCAAAATCCATACCGCGCGGGACCATTCCAGCGGTTCACGTGCATGGCAATACGCCGCTTTTCACCGGAAATCCATCACCGCTTTTATGACGCGTCAAATCGGCGCTGATAAGTCGCATCCAAGGGTGCATGCCATGGACCAGGCCCCGAATTTCGGCGCCGCTGCTTACCGGCCCCACCTGAGGCCGGTAAGCCCGCAAGATCATTCCGCTGCGCGCGCCACCGGTGTGCCACCCATACGGATCACGCTCAGCAGCTCTTCGCGCCGTTTGGCCGCTTTGGCTTCGTTTTCCTGCTTCACAGGGCCAAAACCGCGGATTTGCAGCGGCAGGGCTGCCAATGCGATGATCGCTTCACGGGTGTTATCGTCCAGCTTCGGCAGCACATCGCGCATATCGGTTTCATATTGTGTGATCAGCGCGCGCTCCATCTTGCGCTCGGCGGTGTAGCCAAAGATATCAAACGGCGTGCCACGCAGACCCTTCATCCGCGCCAGCAGGCGCAGCGGCCGTTCCAGCCATGGTCCGAACTCCCGCTTCATCGGGCGCCCGTTTGCACCCGTCTTTGACAGGATCGGCGGGGCAAGGTTGAAGGTCATCTTAAAATCGCCCTCGAACTCTGCCTGCGCCTTTTCACGTGAGGATAGAAGCAAGCGCGCCACTTCGTATTCGTCCTTGTAAGACAAAAGCTTATGATAGCCTTCGGCTACTGCTTCGCGCACTGCCTTATCGGTGATCCCGTCCAGCATTTTCATATAGCGCTTGGCCAGCCCCTTGCCCTGATAGGCCACCAAATGCGCGCGACGGAAGGTGATTTTGTCATCCAGCGTTTTTGGCAAAGCTGTAACTGTACTTGGCGTGATGACCGCTTGTGCATCAGCCGGATACAGCACCGCCCAGCGCCCGATTTCAAACGCCCGCAGGTTGCGTTCAACCGCCGCACCGTTCAGCTTGATGGCTTCAGTCACGGCCTCCAGTGATAGCGGAATAAGGCCGCGCTGCCACGCACCGCCAAACACCATCATGTTGGAATAGATCGAATCGCCCAAGGTCGCCTTCGCCAGATCAGAGGCATCGAACATCGACAGATTGTCCTTCAGACGCGCCTCCAGCGCCAGTTCCAGCCGGTCGTAGGGCAATTGGAATTCCGTATCACGTGTGAAATCGCCGGTGATAATCTGGTGGCTGTTTACAACCGCCCCCGTGCGCCCTGTCGATGTCAGACCAAGCGTTTTGTTGCCAGCAGACACAACAAGATCACCGCCCACCAACGCATCACATTCGCCCGTAGCAACGCGGATCGCACTGATATCGGACGGCTTTTCTGCCAGACGGCAATGGATGCTGACCGCGCCGCCCTTCTGTGCCAGGCCGGCCATTTCCATCATGCCAGCGCCCTTTCCGTCAATTTGGGCCGCCTGCGCCAGCACAGCACCGATCGTCACAACACCTGTACCGCCGACACCCGTGATCACCACGTTATACGTGCCTTTGATTGCGGGCAGATCGGGCTGTGGCAGATCAGGTATTTTCACCTCGGTAGTGGCTTCCTTGCGCACTTTCGCGCCTTCCAGCGTCACAAAAGAGGGGCAGAACCCGTTGACACAGGAAAAATCCTTGTTGCAAGACGATTGATCAATCGCGCGCTTGCGCCCCAGTTCGGTTTCCGCAGGCACAATAGATACACAGTTTGATTGTACTCCACAGTCGCCGCACCCTTCGCATACGTCAGTGTTGATAAAGACCCGCTTGTCAGGATCGGGGAACAGGCCGCGCTTGCGGCGGCGGCGCTTTTCAGCGGCGCAGGTCTGGATATAGACGATGGCACTCACGCCTTCGACCTTGGCCAAACGTTCCTGTACGTTTTGCAGTTCGGCACGCTCGTGCGTTTCAACCCCTTTGAACGCAGCGAAATCGACATCTTCCTTTTCGTCGTAAACGACAACAAGCTCCTTGATGCCCATTGCTTTCAGCTCGGCGACAATGCGCGGCGCGTCCAGATCACCCTCGTTTTCCTGCCCACCTGTCATGGCAACCGCATCGTTATACAGGATTTTATAGGTAATATTGGTTTTCGCCGCGATCGCCGCGCGGATCGCCTGCACGCCCGAATGGTTGTAGGTTCCATCGCCAAGATTCTGGAACACATGCGGCGTTTTTGAAAACGGCGCTTCGCCGATCCAGTTTGCGCCCTCCCCGCCCATGTGGGTAAAGCCCAGCGTCTCGCGGTCCATCCACTGCACCATAAAGTGACACCCGATGCCCGCATAGGCGCGGCTGCCTTCGGGCACCTTGGTGGATGAGTTGTGCGGGCAACCCGAACAGAAATACGGCAAACGCCCTGCAAGCTCCTCGGCGTTGTCTGCCCGCTTTGCATCTGCCAGATCGGCCAGCCCCGCGCGGATACCATCGGTTCCGCGGCCTTCCTCGCACAGGACATTACCCAGCTTTTCAGCGATATCGATCGGGTCCAGCGCCCAACGCGCCGAGAAGAACTCCTCACCGTTCTTGCGCCCACCATACAGGCGATGGCGCATGTCATCATCAAACAGCGCTTCTTTGATCTGAACTTCCAGAAGCTTGCGCTTTTCTTCGACGACAACAATCAGGTCCAGCTCTTCCGCCCAGTCGTGAAAACCCTTCATGTTCAGCGGCCATGTTTGGCCCACCTTGTAAATTGTCAGGCCCAGCCGCTCTGCTTCCTCCTGATCAATGTTCAGCAGTGACATCGCATGGATCAGATCAAGGTAATTCTTGCCGGCAGCTACGAAACCGATTTTGGCACCAGCTTTGCCCCAGATACGCTTGTCCATCTTGTTGGCGTGGCTGAACGCTTCGGCGGCATAGCGTTTGTGGTCAATCAGACGCGCCTCTTGGGCAATACGCTCGTCCACCAAGCGGATGTTCAGCCCCCCTTCTGGCATCGGGTAATCTGGTGTAACAAACTGCATCCGGTGCGGATCACCATCCACAACCGACGTCACCTCAATGGTGTCTTTCATGGTTTTCAAACCAACCCACAGGCCAGAATACCTCGACAGCGCCCAACCATAAAGGCTGTAATCCAGTATCTCCTGCACACCAGCAGGCGACAGGACCGGCATATAAGCGTCCACCATCGCAAAGTCTGACTGGTGCAGCACGGTAGAGGATTCGCCCGTATGGTCATCGCCCATGGCCATCACCACGCCACCGTGTTTGGAACTGCCTGCCATATTGGCGTGACGCATCACATCACCCGAACGGTCCACCCCAGGCCCCTTGCCATACCACAGGCCGAAAACCCCGTCGTACTTCCCTTCGCCGCGCACTTCTGCCTGCTGCGCGCCCCAAAGGGCGGTAGCGGCCAGATCTTCGTTCAGACCGGCCTGAAAGGTGACCTTGTGCTCCGCCAGTTGCTTTTGTGCGCGCATCATTTGCATATCGACCGCCCCCAGCGGTGATCCGCGATATCCAGTCACGAGACCAGCGGTATTCAGCCCCGCCGCCTTGTCACGCGCGGCCTGCATCATCATCACACGCACCAGCGCCTGCGTGCCATTCAATAACACGGGGCTTTTTGTCAGATCGAAACGGTCGTTCAGTGAAATTTTCTGCGTTGTCATCGTGTCCCTCCCAAGAACCGAGCAGGCCTTGCGGCCACTTCCAAATAAATGGACTCACCTCACAATAGGTCACAAACACTGACCTGTATAGTATCTTATCCGCCAAAGTTAGAATTCCCCCTTCAAAAGGGGTATGTCAAATGACGCAAGTGCGGTAGTAAGGCCGATAACTTGAAAGGCGCACTATGGATTGGGATAAACTCAGGATTTTTCACGCGGTTGCAGACGCGGGGTCTCTCACCCACGCGGGCGAGAAGCTGAACCTGTCACAATCCGCCGTGAGCCGTCAGGTGCGCGGTCTGGAAGAACAGCTTACCACAAATTTATTCCACCGTCATGCCCGTGGTCTGATTCTTACCGAACAGGGCGAATTACTGTTCGATGCCACGCGCGCCATGTCCAAACGTCTGGATGCCGCCGCCGCGAGGATCCGCGACAGCGAGGAAGAGGTATTCGGCGAGCTTCGGGTGACCACAACCACCGGTTTCGGCACCCTCTGGCTCGCGCCGCGCCTGTCCAAACTTTATGATAAGTTCCCCGATCTAAAGGTCGATCTGATGCTCGAAGAGCGGATACTGGACCTGCCCATGCGCGAAGCGGATGTCGCCATCCGCCTGCGCGAACCGTCCCAAGCCGATCTTGTGCGCAAGCGGCTGATGACCGTGCGCATGTGCCTTTACGCCAGCACCGGATACATCAAAGAAAACGGCGTGCCGACAACGATCGAAGATATATCGAATTATCGTCTGATTTGCCAGAATACCGCAACCAATCAGGTGGGCGCAGGGCTGCACCTTGTCCAGCAATTGATGCTGCACGACATCCGCTCCCTGCTGACGGTGAACAACTATTTCGGTGTCCTTCAGGGCGTTATCCACGATCTGGGAATTGGCGTTCTGCCTGATTACGTCACACAGGGCTTCCCCGAACTTGTGCGCGTACTTCCCGAAGTTGAATCCGCCGAAGTACCGGTTTTTCTGGCCTACCCCGAAGAGCTACGCCAGTCCAAACGGGTTGCCGCTTTCAAGGACTTTGTGCAAGATGAAATTATCACTTACCGCAAACAGCTCCGCGAGGAATGAACCCGCATTTAGATATGCGCCAGACGCATAGCGGACATGCTGCATATTTATTACAAATTCCTTGATTATGCAAAGGGCACGCCCTAATTCGAGCCTATAAGGATTGAGGCGCTTTAGGGCACCTCCCCTTATACCTCCCTGTTGGACTTGGCCGGGCCTGTGTGCCCGGTCTTTTTTTGTCCTGTGCTTTTCAACACAGGCCTCATCCCCCTTACATATGCGCATTTTCGCAAATCGCCCTTCCCCCTTCTACGCTCCTGCCCTAAGAGAGAGGCCAAGTTTTATCGCCCTCGGGGAGCGCCACCATGTCAGAGCCAGAAATCACACAAGACATCATTTCCGCCCACGGATTAAGCGAAAGTGAATACCAGACGATTCTGGACCTGATGGGCCGCACCCCTACCTTTACGGAGTTAGGCATTTTCTCGGCGATGTGGAATGAACATTGTTCTTATAAGTCCTCCAAGAAATGGTTGCGCACCCTGCCCACTACCGGCCCGCAGGTTATCTGCGGACCGGGTGAAAATGCCGGCGTGGTTGATATCGGGGATGGCCAGGCCGTTGTGTTCAAAATGGAAAGCCACAACCACCCCTCCTACATCGAACCCTACCAGGGCGCGGCCACTGGTGTTGGCGGCATCCTGCGGGATGTGTTCACCATGGGCGCGCGCCCTATCGCCGCAATGAACTCGCTCAGCTTTGGCGAACCAGCACACCACAAAACCAAGCAGTTGGTACACGGTGTTGTTGCCGGTGTCGGTGGTTACGGCAACTGTTTCGGCGTGCCCTGCGTGGGCGGCGAAGTCCGCTTTGACAAAGCCTACAATGGCAACTGTTTGGTCAACGCGTTCGCTGCTGGCCTCGCGGACGCCGATAAAATCTTCTACTCCGCCGCGTCCGGCGTGGGCATGCCTGTCGTCTACCTTGGCGCCAAGACGGGCCGTGACGGTGTGGGTGGTGCCACCATGGCGTCAGCCGAGTTCGACGACACCATCGAAGAAAAGCGCCCCACCGTGCAAGTTGGTGATCCGTTCACTGAAAAACGCCTGATGGAAGCCACGCTGGAATTGATGGCAACAGGTGCGGTGATTTCGATTCAGGATATGGGTGCCGCGGGCCTTACCTGCTCTGCCGTTGAAATGGGCGACAAAGGCAACCTTGGCGTCATTCTCGATCTGGAGAAAGTCCCGACGCGCGAAACGAACATGACAGCCTATGAAATGATGCTCTCGGAATCGCAGGAACGCATGCTGATGGTTCTTCGCCCCGAACTTGAGGCAGAAGCAAAAGCCGTTTTCGACAAATGGGATCTCGATTTTGCAATCGTGGGCGAAACAATCGCCGAAGATCGCTTCATCATCCGCCTGAACGGTGAGGTCAAAGCAGACCTGCCCCTCAAGGCGCTGTCGGGCACCGCGCCGGAATACGATCGCCCATGGGTCGAAACCCCTGCCGCAAGCCCGTTGGCAAATGCACCGGAGGTAGACCCGATCACGGGCCTCAAAGCTCTGCTGGCCTCACCGAATTACGGCGGCAAGGCTTGGGTGTACGAGCAGTACGACACAATGGTTATGGGAGACAGTGCCCGCACTCCCGGATGGGGTGCAGGGATCGTGCGTGTGCACGGCACCGACAAATCGCTTGCCTTCACATCTGACGTGACCCCGCGTTACGTCAAAGCGAACCCCGTCGAGGGGGGGAAACAAGCCGTTGCCGAAGCCTACCGCAACCTGACCGCAGTGGGGGCAACTCCGCTGGCAACCACTGACAATCTCAATTTCGGCAATCCCGAAAAGCCGGAAATCATGGGCCAGTTTGTCGGCGCAATCAAAGGCATCGGCGAAGCCGTTTCGACGCTCGATATGCCCATCGTTTCCGGCAACGTCTCGCTTTATAACGAAACAGACGGTTCCGCGATCCTGCCGACCCCAACCATAGGTGCAGTCGGCCTAATAAAGGCGACAAGCGACATCATTGGCTTTGAAATAAGATCAGGCGACGTGGCATTGGTGCTGGGCGAAACCAAGGGTCACCTGGGCCAGTCCGCCCTTCTCGCCGAAGCATTCGGACGCATCGAAGGCGACGCTCCGGCAGTCGATCTTGATGCGGAGGCTGCGCACGGTAATTTCATCCGTGGCAACCGTGCAAACATTGCAGCCTGTACAGATCTCTCAGACGGCGGCTTGGCGCTGGCAGCCTTCGAAATGGCAAACCACGCGAAGCTCGGTCTTGCACTGGAGACAGAGGACACCGCACAAATTTTTGGCGAAGATCAGGCCCGTTATCTGATTGCAGCCACGCCGGAAGGCGCCGCGACACTTTTATCAGCGGCCACTGCCGCGGGGATGCCGCTTACCCAGATCGGCACCTTCGGCGGCGATACGTTATCTTTCGGCACATCGGCGGCGCAGCTTTCAGACCTTGACGCCCTTTATCGTAGCAGTTTCGCGCAAACGGTCACCTAGACCTGTCTTGTCAGATGATTTGATATGCCCTGCTGTACCTCCGGTGCGGCGGGGTCTTTGTCTTGATTATCCGTATTATCCATTTTCGATCAGACGCATCAGACGCGCTTTTTCCCCGACATCGTCAGGTCTGGAGATAGCTTCTGCCAGCGATTCGAGCGACGCGATGCAATGGCCTGCGCGAAAACTGTCAACATGGGGCAGCATTGCCCGAATGCCAGCAGCTTTGGGGGCAAATCCGTCCCAGCGCAGCAGCGGATTTAGCCAGATCACCCGTTGCGCCGACAAGCGCACCCGTTGCATCTGACGCGCCAAAGCCGCCGGATCATCTCGGTCCAGCCCATCGGTAATCAGCAGCACAATTGCACCCTGCCCCAACACCCGACGCGACCAGTCGCGGTTAAATGTTTCCAGGCTTTGGCCAATGCGGGTGCCTCCCTCCCAGTCCTGCGCCTGAGCCCCCGCCGCCTTTAACGCCGCGTCCACGTCACGCGTGTGTAAATGACGCGTGATGTTGGTAAGTTGTGTGCCAAAGGTAAAAGCATGCACCTGCGCCCAGCCTGCTCCGCGCTCGTTGGCAACCGCATGAAGAAAATGCAAAATAATCCGGCTGTACTGGCTCATGGAGCCAGATATATCGCACAGTACCACTAGGTTGGGCCAACGGGGCTTGGGTTTTTTGAGCGACAAGTTCCCCATCTCTCCACCGCGCCGCATCGCTGCACGTAAGGATCGGGCCGCATCCACGCGCCCTCGGCCGAAACTGGCTGCGGTGCGCCGAGATGGCAGCGGTTTGATCGGCAACGTTAACCGCGCCAACATCCGCTTGGCTTGGGCAACCTCCAAAACGCTCATCAGCTCGAAATCCAATGTCTTCAGCCGCTCGGACGTTGACATGGTTAATGATGCATCAACCTCGATCAGAGTTTCTTCGTCCTCGGTCTCTGCAATATCATCATTCTGCGGGGCTTCAGCGCCGTCGAGCAAAGCTTCCGCTGCGCGTTTCTCCGCAGCCTGTGCAGGACGCTCCTCCTGAACACCACGAATTGCGGGTAGCATTGCAGCCATCATATGTTCGAGATATCGCGGATCACGCCAGTACAGACGGAACAATTGCGCAAACACCTGAGAATGCTCGGGGCGGTTCACGAAACAGGCGTGCATCGTCCAGTAAAAATCCCGTTTTTCGGTGAAGCCGACTGTTTTCACCGCGCGGATCGCGTCGACGACGCGGCCCGGGCCGATGGGCAAACCGGCGCGGCGCAACGCCCGCGCAAAATGGGTGATGTTGCCGGCAAGTCGCGGGGTGTCGGGGAGTTCGAGTGGAACGTGCTCAACCATACGTTACCGTCTGTATTTGCTGCAGGTCGCGGATTGGATATTTAAGGCCAAAGGAAAAGGGGGTCATGCATCAAGGCTCGCGCGCGCCTCGTCCAACAGGCGTTTGGCTTCGGATCCTTGCAGCTTTGCGATGTCATCCTGATATTTGAGCACTGCTCCCAGTGTGTCCGCAATCACTTCGGGGCTGAGGGTCAGCGCGTCGAGCGCCAAAAGGCACTTGGCCCAATCTATTGTTTCGGCAACGCCGGGTTTTTTGAACAAATCTTCGGTACGCAGTCTTTGTACGAACGCCACAACCTCGCGGCTTAGCGCCGCTGACGCTTCGGGTGCGCGGGCCGCCAGAATTTCCATTTCACGGTCGAAGTCGGGGTAGTCCACCCAGTGATAGAGACAACGGCGCTTGAGTGCATCGTGGACTTCGCGGGTGCGGTTTGACGTCAGGATCACAATGGGCGGTTCGGGCGCCTTTACGGTTCCCATTTCGGGGATGGTCACCTGAAAATCGCTAAGCGCTTCCAGCAAAAATGCCTCGAATGGTGCATCGGTGCGGTCAAGTTCGTCGATCAGGAGGACAGGCGCGCCGTTTTCATCAGGCTGCATTGCTTGCAATAGCGGCCGCTCTATCAGAAACGCATCGCTGAACAGTTCCGCGTTCAATGCATCGCGGTCGGCTTCGCCTGTGGCTTCGGCCGTTCTGATGGCTACCATCTGGGCGGCGAAGTTCCATTCATAGACTGCAGTGGACGCATCCAGTCCTTCATAACATTGAAGCCGGATTAACCGACGCCCCAAGGAGGCCGCGAGCGCTTTTGCTATTTCGGTTTTGCCAACGCCTGCCTCACCCTCTAGGAAGAGGGGGCGGCCCAGCTTTAGACTCAGAAAGACGACCGTTCCCAGCGCACGGTCACAGACATAGCCCTGATCCGACAGCATCTGCTGCACTGAATCGATTGATGTGATTTCCGGCATATGCGTCGCCCCCGCGAATGTTCTGCCTACAAGGCCATTGCGCGCGGCAAGGGTCAAGGTACCAATGACAGATATGTCACGACATACGCCGAGCATCTTCACCAAAGATTGACGGGATTCGCACATAATGGCATCCTGAAAGCGACTAAAAAAGAAGGAGGATGCGGGCCTGTATCGGCACTGCATCCCGTAACGAGGCGGATATGTTGAACCCAAAGCGATATGCGGCGGCCCCTGCGCGAGGCTGCGATGGCTGGTAGTTTGAAAATTACTGCCGTCACTTGTGTGAAGAACGAAGGGCCTTTCCTGCTGGAGTGGATCGCATTTCATCAGTGCATCGGCGTCACAGACTTCTTGTTTTATTCCAACGATTGCGATGATGGCACTGATGCGCTGCTGGACGCGCTGGCAGAATTGGGTCACGTAACCCATCTGCCCAACCCCGCAGAGGGGCGCAATTACCAAATGGAAGCGTTGAAGGATGCGAAAAAGCAGGCAGTTGTGCAGGATGCTGATTGGGTCTGGATTGCTGATGTTGATGAATTTCCCAACATCCACGTAGGCGATCATAGCTTTGCTGCTTTGATTGATGCGTGCGGAAATCCGCAAACCATCAGCCTGAATTTCCAGTTCTTCGCCAACAATGATATCGAGGCATTTGAAGACCGCCCCGTGATCAGTCAGTTCAGCCGCAGCCACAACCCCGATCTGTGGTGCGGCGAAGCTGCTATCGAGGTCAAGTCACTCGTCCGACAGGATTTTCCCTTGCATTATTACGGGGCGCACCGCCCGTTTTTCAAACCCAAAGTGAAAAAGAAAAACCGCCCCAGCTGGACAGACGGATCAGGGCGCGATGTGCCGCACAGGTTTCTGGTTGCGGCCAACCCGCGCCGCATCCGCCGTTTTCCCGCCGCAGGGGCGCGCAATTTCGCCACGCTGAACCACTATGCTTTGCGCAGCCTTGATAGCTATCTGGTCAAAAACGATCGGGGCGATGTGAACCGCGAAAACCGTACGTTTGATGACACCTACTGGCGCGAGCGGAATGACCCAGCCTGGGAGGATACCTCTATCCAGCGCTATTTGCCTGCGGTGACGGCGCAAATAAGCGCACTAAAGGCGCAGGGCGATATTGCCGCGCTGCACGATGCTTGTGTTGCGTCCCATATGGCGCGGCGTGATGCCCTGTTGAAACAGGAAAGCTACCGCGAAATGCGCGAACAGTTGCGAAACGCTTCGAAACTGCCGCCACAAGAAGAAGAAATGCTGCGCAAGCTGGGGTTGCTGGAGGAACCTGCGTGAGCACGCTGAAGGTTGTTAATCTGGGATTGCCCAAAACCGGTACGACAAGCCTTGCACGGGCGCTGAAACTGGCGGGCTATCGCGTAGCTGATCACCGCATTCGCGCGCGTCAGACGCAAACGCCCGCCCTGAAAGACGCTTTTGTCGCTGATCTGCTGTATCAGGGCTATTTTCACAGCGGTGATCCGGCACAATTGTTTGAGGATTTTACTGCGTTGACCGAGCTGAGTTGCCTGAGAAAAGGAAAATCACTTTGGCCGCAGATGGATTTTGCGCTGATTGACGCCATCCGGAAGCATCACCCCGATGTCCGGTTCCTCGCCTCGCGGCGTGATAGCTGGAATGTTTCGCAATCCATGCTGGCATGGTCAGATCTGGGCACAGATCGCCTGCCCTCATCAGATATCCCCGGATTGCCCGAGGGCTACGGCGAGACATCACGCGAACGTATCCAGTGGATTGACGGACATTATGCACATTTAGATGCCATTTTTGGGAATGACCCCGCGTTTCTTGAATATAACGTGACCGATGCAGGCTCTCATGCGGCGGTGGCTGCGCATCTTGGATGCCTGCTGCCGTGGTGGGGACATGCCAACGCCAATACCGAACATAAGGCGAGTTGATGCGCATTTATCTACATATCGGCCCCGAAGAGGCCAGCGCTGGTCGGATCCAGTCTGTTCTGGCTGACAAGCGCGAGCATCTGATACGCAAGGGAATTCTGTTCGCGCGCAGCACAGGCAATAAAAATCACACGCGCCTTTTTATGGCCGTTACTGACCCGGGTCATATTGACCCGTTACGCTTTAATCGCGGTTATATCACGCCGCAAAAACAGGCGGTTTTGCGCGATACGGTGATCAGCGATTTAGCCCGCGAAGTGGCATTACACAAACCCGATGCACTAATTCTGTCTTCCGCCCAATTGGGCAGCGCCTTGCGCACCGAATCCGAGCTGGGCCGCCTACGCGATATTCTGACGCCGCTATCGGACGATATCCGCGTTGTGGCCCATGTCGACCTTCCGACAAGGATGCTGGCACGGGCCTATGGCGCGCAAATTCTTGAAGGCCGGGGTCAATCGCTTCAGGCAGAGCTTGATCTGGTCGGCAGTGATGACTGGTGGGGCGAAGCCATCGCGCGCAGTCCGCAAATTGATCCGGCAGCAGGTGTATTTGCAGAGACCCAATCACCCAATCATTGGCTTGATCTGCCAGCGCTGGTTGCGTTTTGGGAGGGCACGTTTGGCAAAGGCCGTGTGCATTTGCACAGCTACGACGAAGACGCGTTTGCCCTGCCGGACGTTACTGAAACCATCTGCAACGCGTTTGATATTGATGCAAGCATCGGCAAGGCGCCCGAAATTACACTGCCCGCACCGGCATCTACTGCGGCTCTCGCGCGGGGCCGCCAGCTAAACGCGCTGATCCTTGATGTGCTTGCGACCCGCCAGCGCATACTGCCCCGCCAGTTGTGGCGCAGCTTTGTGCAGGACGTGGCCGTTGACGGCCCCCCGCTTGACATTGCATCGCTTCATCCGGTTACAAAACATTTTGCCGCCGGTCTGAAAACCTTGCTGAAAGATCACGCGGGGCTGCATCCCGACACCTTCAAAGCACCGCGCGCCCGGGGCAGCTGGGCCGAGGCTGATCCGATGTTCGGTTTCCGCCCCTCGCAATACCTGCTGGGCTATATGTGGCGCATCGATAAAGCCACCCGCGAGGAACAGCAAAAGCGCACTGATGATCTGGCCCGACTGGCCGGAACGGTTGCAAACGCCCCCCTCGCCGAAGCCGCCCCGCGCGCTGAGGACGATGCGCCCGACGGGCTGAGCGCTACGGCGCGCAAATTGATGCCGCCGCTGGCAGTTCAGAATTTTGAAACCCTGCGCAGCTCGTCTTTTGCGCCGCACAATAAAATGGGCTCGGTCAACGAAGAGGAGCTGGCCGCCGCCTATACCCCGATCACACCGCGCGACCTGCCCGAGGGCAACTCCGGCAATGTCATCGTAGGCTGTATGAAAAACGAAGCGCCCTACATTGTTGAATGGGTCGCCTATCACCGCGCGATGGGTATCGACAATTTCCTGATATACACAAACGGTTGCGAAGACGGCACCAGCGAAATTCTGGATCGTTTGCAGGAAATGGGTGTGCTTCAGCATCGCAATAACGATGAGTGGAAAGGCAATTCACCCCAGCAATACGCGTTGAACCAGTCATTGAAAGAGCCGGTGATCAAAAACGCCGAGTGGATCATTCACATTGATGTGGATGAATTTATGAACGTGCGCTGCGGCAACGGGACAGTGCAGGACTTCATCGCAGCCGTACCCGATGCGACCAATGTCGCCATGACATGGCGCATGTTCGGTCATAACGGCATCACCAAGCTCAGCGATGATTTTGTGATTGACCAGTTTGACACATGCGCCCCCAAATTCTGCCCTAAACCGCACACCGTCTGGGGCTTCAAGACGATGTTCAAAAACATCGGCGCATATGAGAAAATCTCGTGCCACCGGCCAAACAAGCTGGACGAAGCATTTGAAAACAAAGTCAAATGGGTGAACGGATCGGGCAAGGATATGACGAAGGAAGTGGCCAAAAACGGCTGGCGCTCTTCGAAAAAATCCGTTGGCTATGACCTGATCCAGCTCAACCATTACGCCCTGCGCTCTGCCGAAAGTTTCCTGATCAAACGCCAGCGGGGGCGCGCGCTGCATGTCGATCGCTCAATCGGGATCAATTACTGGATCCGCATGGATTGGTCCGATTTTCGTGACATCACGATCAAGCGCAACATCCCCCGCCTGCGGCTGGAATATGACCGCCTGATGGCGGATGGCACTCTGCGCCGCTGGCACGAAAGCGGCCTGGACTGGCACCGCGCCAAAGTCGAGGAATTGCACAACAACCCCGAATTCGCCGATCTCTACAAAGAGGCGCTGGCCGTCAAACTGACCGAGACAGAGCGCGTGGCCTATGCACTCGCACTGGATATGGAGAGCTAATGGACACCCAGACCACCACACGCGACCCCTACGTCATGTGCAAGGGCATGAAGTTTCCCAAAGACGGGCAGTTCATAACCGGCAAACTGCGCGCCTCGCTGCGCGACAACAAATATGAGGGGAAGGAAAGTCAGTGCGTGCTGAAACTGGTGCGCGACGAGGACACGGTGATCGAGCTTGGCGCAGGCATCGGCTTTATGTCCACACTCGTGGCCACGCGGCGCAATCTAAAGGGTGTGTTCGCGTTTGAGGCCAACCCCGGCCTGATTCCCTACATCCAGTCCGTTCATGCCGCGAATGATCTGAAAAATGCCCATGTTACCCATGGTATCCTCGGAAAACGCAACGGCAGCACAGATTTCTATGTGCGCAAAAATCTGCTGTCTTCCTCGATGGAACCGCTTGACGGCGACACGGAGGAAAATACCCAGAAGATCAAAGTCGATGTGCTTAACGCCAGTCATGTGTTTAAGGAAATAAAACCCAATATCCTGATCGCGGATATCGAAGGCGCCGAGGCGACATTACTTCCGCATCTCGACCTGAGCGGATTGCGCGGTGCCATGATCGAACTGCACCCGCAACACATCGGCCCCGAAGGCGTGAACGCAGTGTTCAAGGCGATGATGGACGCAGGCCTTGCCTATTATCCGCGCGGCTCGACCCAAAAGGTCGTCTGCTTCCGGCGCGCGTGGTAGGATGACCCATCTTGCCATTCTATGTGTGCGCAACGAAGGCGCATTTCTGCTGGAGTGGCTGGCCCATCACCGCGCAGTGGGGTTCGATCAATTTCTTGTATTTTCAAATGATTGCCAGGACGGCACGGACACCATGCTGGACCGCTTGCAAGAGTTGGGACACGTCACACATATCCGCAACGATGGTCCCTACGACAAGGGCGGCATCCAGTTTACAGCCCTGAAAGCGGCGGCAAAGCTTGATCAGGTCAAGAAAGCCAAATGGATTTTGCCGCTGGATGTGGATGAGTTTGTGAACATCCACTGCGGCGATCATACGCTGGCCGCCCTGCACGCCGCGATCCCCGATGCAACCGCCATCACTCTCACGTGGCGTCTGTTCGGCGCCAACGGGCAGGTCCGCTATACCGATGCACCGGTTCTGGATACTTTCACCCGCGCTGCACCGGCGGTCATGCACTGGCCCTGGCGCGCATCAATGTTTAAAACGCTCTACCGCAACAACGGCATCTACAAAAAGCCGGGCGTGCACCGCCCCCGTGACCCAAACGCAAAGAAAATCGATCAGGCGAAATGGTTCGATGGCAACGGCGCCCGCCTGCCCGACCAGTTTGTGACCAAACGCATCTTTTCGAATTTCGGAAAAGACAATTACGGTCTGGCACAGCTCAACCACTATCCCCTCGGCGCGATGGAAAGCTTTGTGTTGAAGGCGGATCGCGGGCGCGCTGTCCACAGCGATGACCTGCTCGGCCTCGATTATTGGGTCGAACGTAATTTCAACACCGACGAAGACAAAACAATCCAGAGCCTTGCGGCCCCCCGCGCCGCAGCACTAGCCAGCTTGACGGCTGATCCGGCGCTGGCAGAATTACACCGATCCGCCGCAGCATGGCGCAGCGCGCGTTTCGAAATGCTGATGCAAAAGGAACCGTTTCGCGCACTGTTCGGCCGCCTGTTGATGACCCCGCCCTCACAACCCGTTCCGCAGCGGGCAGCACAATTCATGGTGCGTTACGCCAATCTTGCCCGAACAGCAGCGCAAAACCTGCCCTGATCTGGCACGTATTTTCCGTAATTTTGCCCTATTATCACGCTAAAGATCCTCAACAACCCGCGGCACCCAACGCACGCGGGCCAGATTGAGGATGCACAAATGGCCGATGAAAGCTTGAATTTCACGACGTCGCTTGCCGGAATGAAAAAGGCCGACTGGCTTGCCGCGGTTGAAGAACTCTGTGAGGAGGATGGCTATTTCGAACGGCTGGGTAAACGCCATTACGCAGCCTTTATCGAAAAATCGGCAACTCTCCTTGTTACTTTCGAAACGCTGCAAGGCATCCCCGCCTTGTCTTCGCTTGCCCAGCCCCTCGGTTGGGAGATGATGCTTGCGCATGACTGGTCCAGCCTGTGCATCGCGTCTAACGGCGATACATGGTTCCGCGACAAATCCGTTTACGGTTACTTTGACCGCCTGATTGACGACGGGTTCTTTGACGAATTCGAACAGGTTATCTTCTATGGCGCGGGCCCGTGCGGCTATGCTGCCGCCGCCTACTCCGTTGCCTCACCCGAAGCGCGCGTGCTGGCGGTGCAACCCCAGGCCACCCTTGATCCGCGAATTACCGAATGGGACGATCGCTTCACCGATATGCGCCGGATGGATTTCACTTCACGGTACGGTTACGCGCCTGACATGCTGGACGGTGCGACAGCCGCCTATGTGGTTTATGATCCGCGCGAACAGCTGGATGCAATGCACGCTGCCCTGTTCACCCGCCCCAACACCCGCAAATTGCGTCTGCGTCATATGGGAGATGCGATACAGACCGATCTATTGGAAATGGAGCAGCTTGCACCGCTGCTTCTGGCGATAATGGATGACACGCTTGACGATCTGGGTTTTGCCAGAATGATGCGCTCCCGCAGGATGCACCCGCCCTATCTGCGAAATTTGCTTGCCGCACTGGACAAGGACGGGCGCGAGAGTCTGGCACTGGCGCTGGCGCGCAACGTTACTGCGCGGATGCACGCGCCACGGTTTGCACGCCGCCTTGCAGAAGCAAAGCAGACAAACACCGAAGACGACTAGCGCGACCGCGCGCCGCATGTTAGCACGCGGCCCATGACACAAACGCACACGATCCGCCGTCCTGACGACTGGCACCTGCACCTGCGCGATGGCGATATGCTACGCGCCGTGCTTCCGCACACTTCCCGCCATTTTGCCCGCGCAATTATCATGCCCAATCTTGTGCCGCCGGTGGTTACCGCCGCAGATGCGCGCGCTTACCGCGACCGCATTCTGGCCGCCGTGCCAAAGGGTGACGATTTCACCCCGCTGATGACCCTCTATCTGACAGAAGACACCGATCCGGCAGACGTGGCCGCAGCCCATGCCGAAGGCCTGATTACAGCGGTAAAGCTCTATCCCGCAGGCGCCACAACAAATTCCGCATCCGGTGTGGCGGATTTTACCAAGGTTGCCAAAGTACTGGATAAAATGGCGCAAATCGGCTTGCCTCTTTGTACCCACGGCGAAGTCACCGATGCCAGTGTTGATATTTTTGATCGCGAAGAGGTCTTTATCGACCGTGTGCTGGACCCGATCCGCCGCCAACATCCCGATCTGCGCGTGATCATGGAACACATTACCACGTCAAATGCCGTTGATTATGTGCGCGCCAACGACAAGAACCTTGGCGCAACCATCACAACCCATCATCTGGTGATAAACCGGAACCACATTCTAGCCGGCGGGATCAAGCCGCATTATTACTGCTTGCCTGTGGCCAAACGCGAAGAACATCGCCTCGCCCTGCGCGCTGCCGCAACCAGCGGCGATGCACGTTTCTTTCTTGGCACTGATTCCGCGCCGCATACGGATGAAAACAAATTGCTGCCCTGTGGTTGTGCCGGCTGCTTTACCGCCCCCAACACCATGGCGATCCTCGCAGAAGTATTTGAACAGGATGGCGCGCTGGAGCAGCTTGAAGCATTCACATCGCTGAACGGCCCTGCGTTTTACGGCCTTCCCCCGAACGGGGAAACCCTGACATTGGTGCGCGAAACCCCACAGTTTCCGGCACACATCGACACCCCCGATGGCCCTGTAACAGTCTTTGATCCTGCCATGCCGTTGCATTGGACGGCCTGACTTCATTTTTCCAAAAAACCTCCGACGCCAGCCGCACAAAGGACCGCCCGAAATGATCCCTACCACCTATCCCAAAGCGTCCGAAATCGCCCGCCTTACGGCGCGCATGTTGCTGGAAATCGGCGCGGTGAACTTCAATACCGACACGCCCTATACGCTCGCCTCAGGTCTGCCATCGCCCAGTTATATCGATTGTCGCAAACTGATCAGCTATCCGCGCATCCGTAGCACCCTGATGGATTTTCTGACCATCACCGTCATGCGCAACGCGGGGTTTGAGGCATTTGACAACATCGCTGGCGGCGAAACCGCAGGCATCCCGTTTGCGGCGCTCGTAGCTGAACGCATGGCCCTGCCTATGACCTATGTTCGTAAAAAACCCAAAGGCTACGGCAGAAATGCGCGCATCGAGGGCGACATGAGCGAGGGACAGCGTGTGCTGCTGGTCGAAGACCTGACCACTGACGGCGGATCAAAGCTTAGCTTTGTGGATGCAATCCGCGAAACAGGGGCAACCTGCGGCCATACGGCAGTGATATTCTACTACGACATCTTTCCCGAAACGGAAAAGACATTGGGCGATCACGGCGTTGCCCTGCACCACCTGTGTACGTGGTGGGATGTACTGGCCGAAGCAAAAGCGCAAGCAGCTTTCCCCGAAGCGACCCTGAACGAGGTCGAAAAATTCCTGAAATCCCCGCGGGAGTGGCAGGACGCCCGAAAGGGCTGATACCACAGGTTGACGCGCGCGCCCCGATCATCGCAAGATGTGGGAGCGCGTTGGCATCCGGCAGGTTATCCACAAAAACATACAATTTGCGCGCCCCATCCCGCTTCGCTATGACAGCCATGGGCATATTCGGGGGTACGACATGAACGAAATTTCGTCTGTAAACACTACTGGCATCGCAGTTCAGGCTGCGGAAACCATGCCTCATTCGATCGAGGCCGAACAACAGTTGCTCGGCGCGATTCTGACCAACAACGACATCTATGACCGCGTTGCCTCGATCATCGGGCCAAAGCACTTTTACGATCCGGTCCACGCGCGCATTTACGAAATCGCCGCCGCACGCATCGCCAAGAACAATCTCGCCAGCCCGGTTACGCTAAAGGCGTTTATGGAAGATGACGAAGGCCTTCAGGAACTGGGCGGCCCTACATACCTTGCCCGTCTTGCTGGTGCTGCTATTTCCGCGTTTGCCGTGCGCGATTACGCGCAGATGATCTATGATCTGGCCGTGCGCCGTGATCTAATCGCCCTTGGCCGCGACATCGCCGCAAAAGCCGCCACTGTAGATGTCGCAAGCGAGCCGCGCGAACAGATTGTCGAAGCCGAACAAGCGCTCTACAAACTGGCGGAACAAGGTCAGGTAGAAAGCGGATTTCAAAGCTTTCTCAAGGCGGTAACCGACGCTGTTAATGTCGCCAATACAGCCTATCAACGGGATGGCGGCCTGTCGGGTGTTTCAACCGGCCTGATTGATATGGACAAGAAACTAGGCGGTCTTCACCGCTCTGACCTGTTGATCCTTGCGGGGCGTCCGTCGATGGGCAAAACTTCCCTTGCGACGAACATCGCGTTCAACGTGGCCAAGGCGTACAAGCGCGGTCAACTGCCTGACGGGACCGAAGGTGCGATTGATGGTGGCGTTGTCGGGTTCTACTCGCTTGAGATGAGCGCCGAACAGCTTGCCGCGCGCATCCTGTCGGAAGCATCAGAGATTCCGTCCCAGCAAATCCGCTCCGGTGACATGACCGAAGCAGAGTTCCGCCGTTTTGTGGACGCCGCGAAGTCACTCGAGTCCTGTCCGTTGTATATTGATGACACGCCCGCCCTGCCCATTTCGCAGCTGGCCGCACGGGCGCGCAGGCTCAAACGGACACACGGGCTTGATGTGCTTATCATCGACTATCTCCAACTGGTACGCGGCACCGGCAAAAGTGAAAATCGCGTGAACGAAATTTCCGAAATCACGATGGGCCTGAAAGCCATTGCCAAAGAACTCGACATTCCCGTCATCGCCCTGTCCCAGCTATCGCGTCAGGTGGAAAACCGCGAAGACAAACGCCCGCAGCTGAGCGACCTTCGCGAATCCGGCTCGATCGAGCAAGACGCAGATGTGGTGATGTTTGTGTTCCGCGAAGAATACTACAAAGAGCGCGAAAAACCCGGTGATCATGAACTGGATAAAATGGCGATATGGCAGGAAGAAATGGAGCGCCTGCACGCACGCGCCGAGGTTGTCATCGGCAAGCAGCGCCACGGCCCTATCGGCACAGTCGAGCTGAGTTTCGAGGGGAGATTCACTCGTTTTGGCAACCTTGCGAAGCCGTGGCAGCAAGATGGCGACGAACAGGAGTTCTAGCGTCAATCGAGGGCCGCGCTAACCGCGCGGCCCCCACGCTTTATTCCGGTGCTTTTACTTCAAACATCAGCCCCTTTGCCGTGCCTTTTGCGAACCCTTTCCAGTAGGTGTGATCCTCTTTCGCAGTCCCGTCCTCGTTCATTGACCACACACCCTCGTTCGAGTTTTCGACCAGATCAAGGTAGATGCCTTTTTCGGCATCCTCTTTCAGTTGCTGGTCCAGCCACGCAGTTACAAAATGCTGGGCGATGTTGTTCATGCGCGCCGTGTCCCAAACTGGGTCCGAGTAATGCTCTGATATGTCAAAACCCTTGTCTTCGTTGAAATAATAGCTCTCCGCCGGGGCTGGCATCGGCGCACCTGCATTGTGGCCGCCGTTTATATAGGTCAACAGCGCCGTTTCCACACCGCTGACATTCTCCCAAATTGCGCGCACGCCTTTTTCGTAAAGGGATGTGTCATCTTGTGATCCTGCAATAAACAACATGGGGATTTGCACACCGGCCAGACCGTCTGCATCCCAAAACCCTGTGTTCATACCCCAAGGGCCAAAGGCAACGGCGGTTTTGATACGCGGATCGGGCAGCGCGTTATGTGTGTCCGATCCGGCTCGGTGGATGGCAAGGGTGCCATGGGGCGCGCCCCAGCTATACCCCACCGATGCTTCGGTCACGCCGCCACCGGCGGTGATAATAGCGCCATAGCCGCCCATGGAATACCCGATCAGCCCCGTGTTGGCGGCATCAAACAATCCGGCAAACTCTCCGCCCTCAGCTGCTTTTCCGGCCATTTCCTCCAGCACAAACAATTGATCCAGCGAGCGGTTAACCAGCGTGGAGCCAAACGCCGCCTGCGTGCGATACGTACTGTCAGTGTGATCAATAGAGGCCACAACGTAGCCCTTGGATGCAAGGTTTTCCGCCAGATGCGACAGCAGAAAACGGTTCCCCGGATAGCCGTGGCTGATCAGGACCAAGGGGTAAGGCGTATCCGTGGCGGCGGGTTCAGCGTCGCGCATGGCTTTACCCGTCAGCGTGACTTCTGTTGTTCCGTCACGCAAATAGGCTTTTAGTTCGGTTGATCCTGTTGCCCCCTGTGCTGCCGGATACCACATCTCCACTGTCAGAGGGCGGTCAGAGCGCGGTAACTCCGTCGGTTTGTCCGCTGCTGGATCAATCGCCAGAATGTCGATCTGATCTGGATTTACCAACTCAAGCTGGCGCACGCCGACTGGAAAATCACCGTACGCGGCCAGCTGTGGCGCGTTTGGCAATTGTGTATCAATCGGATTTGCTTGTGCCGCACCCGCTGCCATCAGTGCCACAGGCACCAGAGTTTTCATCACGGTATTCATTGTTTTCTCCTCCACTTTTATCTTCACCCTATAGGGCGCGCGCATCCTCACAAGGAATAGTTCGTCTGACGTCACGCTCTTTTGCAGAGCAAAACAAGCGGTCATAATCCCATCGTCAACGATGAAGCGCGATTACGCAAAAATAACAACGGCTTCATCCGGAACGAAATTCTGCTGCCACGCTACGGCTGTGCTGCCAGATACCGCGCCGCCCCCCCGCCGATTGTTCCAAGTACCGACACGCCGTGCTTGACGCCGCCAAGGAACGTGTCAAAACCCGCGTATGAGTGCTGCAACATTAAACATCAATCTGGAGGCAATCGCCGAAAACTGGCGTGCGCTGGCCAAAATCGCCCAAGTCGAAACCGCTGCCGTGGTCAAAGCGAATGCTTACGGTCTGGATGCTGGTCGTGTCGCCCGTCACCTTGCCGCGGCGGGTGCGCGGCAGTTCTTCGTCGCTGTTGCCGAAGAAGGTGTTGCCCTGCGCCGCGCGCTTGGCTCCGGCCCCGCCATTTCCGTTTTTTCTGGCCATATGGCGGGGGATGCGGAAATGATAAAAGGCGCCAACCTGACACCGATGATCAACTCTGTTGATCAAATGCTGCGCCACGTCGAAGCGCTGCCCGCGCATCCCTTCGGGCTGCAACTTGATACAGGGATGAACCGACTGGGGATGGAGCCGGCGGAATGGTCCGCCCTGCGCGACATCGCCCTTGCCCAGAATCCGGTGCTGATCATGTCACATCTTGCCTGCGCCGACACGCCGGACGATCCGATGAACGAATCCCAGCGCGCTGTATTCGAGGACATGACCCAAGGGCTGGATGTGCCGCTATCACTGGCTGCGACCGGGGGGATATTGCTGGGCGCAGATTATCACTATGATATGGTCCGCCCCGGTGTCGGCCTTTACGGTGGCCTGCCCTTCGAACAGGCCCTGCCTGTGGTTACACTGGATATTCCGGTTGTGCAGATCCGCACCGTCGCGACAGGTGAAAAGGTGGGGTATTCAAACGGCTGGACCGCGCCGAATCCTTCAAGAATTGCCACCGTTTCAGCAGGGTACGCTGACGGGTTGATCCGCGCTATGGGGGGCAAGGCCCGAATGCATGCCAACGGTGTGGCTGTCCCTGTGGTGGGCCGTGTGTCGATGGATCTGATCACTGTCGACGTGAGCGAATTGAAAGGCGATCCGGAAACGCTGCAACTGATCGGCGCGCACCAGTCTGTTGATGATGTCGCCGCCTTTGCAGGCACGATCGGTTATGAAATTCTCACCGGACTTGGCGCGCGCTATCACCGCGTTTGGAGTGCATGAAACTGCTGCGCATCGCCAATCTGGCGCTTTTGGTCCTTTACCCCGTGGCATGGTTTGCGCCGTTGATGCGCGCAGGGCTGTTACCACTTTTCGGACTGAGCGAGATTTCCGTGATGACAGGCCTGCAATCGCTATGGGCGTCGGATATATTTCTCGCGCTTGTTGTGACATTGTTCGCGCTGTTCGCGCCCTATCTGAAAACCATCGGTCTGGCGCTGATCCACTATGATCTGCTGAGCCCGCGTGTCGAAAAAGTGCTGGGGTTCATGGGCAAGCTTGCTATGGCCGATATTTTTCTGATTGCACTCTACATTACCCTCACAAAGGGAATCGGCGTAGGTCGGATCGAAGTCGCTTGGGGTCTCTACCTGTTCACCTTCTGCATCATCGCATCCCTGTTAATTAGCTGGAAAACCCAACAATTCCGCGAAAATGCGTCGATTGAGTGACTAAAGAGAAACAATCAGCGTGGTTGTGATCGATTCTTCGTTAATTTTCCCTTTGCAGGCGCCCAAGGGGGCATTACTCTTAATGGTTGCGGGGGTGAGCAAGATTTTGCTTACCATTCCGTCTGGGGATGAATGATGCAACAACTAAAAGCCTTTGGCTTTTTTCTACAATACGTGATGCAGCGTCTTGCAATGTTGTTCTTCGCAGCATGCGCAGCCGCGCTGACGACCGCGACCATTCTGGCGACCTTGGGCTATTGGCAGTGGATCGAACTGCCCTTCAGCTATGCCGGTGAACCTGTCGAAAATGCAGGAATGTATTTACAAATCGCGGCGACCGTACTCGCCGCCGGTATTTGCTTTTTCCTGCCCGCGAACGCGCGCATTATGCAACTCGAAAACTCTCATCGTCGCTTTACGATGTCGATGGATGACGTGGCGCGCGCCTATGGGGCGGTTCACGCCGCCGATCGTGGCCGCACCTTCCAGCTCAGCTCGGAATTTGACGCTGTGCGCGAAAGGCTTGCTTATTTGCGCGATCACCCCGATCTCAGCACCCTGGAGCCTGCCTTGCTCGAAGCAGCCGCGCAGATGAGCCATATCAGCCGCGAACTGGCCGAAGTGTATTCGGACGATAAGATAGCCCGAGCGCGTGATTTTCTCAAACAACGTCAGGAAGAGATAAATCTGTTCAACTCCCGTCTGGAACAGGCCAAATCAATCTCGACCGAGATGAAGCACTGGCTTCACGAAGTAGAGCTCGAAGAAAGCGTCGCAGCCGCCCAACTTGCGCGTCTGACCGAAGAAATGAACGAAATAATGCCACAACTGGGCCGTGAAACCGTTCTGCCGGTTGAAGGCCCTGCAGCTCAGGAAGACGAAGCACCGTTGGACAGTACAGCGCTGGACAACAGCGTTTATGAATTGCCCAAAGCTGCCGAGTAATTCGGGTTTTCCTAGTCGGTTTGTACCAAATAGCGTGAATCGGCGCAGCCCAACACGCCACCTTTGATCTGAACTCTTATCCATTGACCCTTCCTCGACACCATTGTGACACTGTCACCGGGGTAAAACG
Source organism: Sulfitobacter sp. F26169L (assembly GCF_026410285.1). Lineage (GTDB taxonomy): Bacteria > Pseudomonadota > Alphaproteobacteria > Rhodobacterales > Rhodobacteraceae > Sulfitobacter. The sequence goes on from NZ_JAPMLP010000003.1 coordinate 172,282, forward strand.
GCGTCTAATAGCCGTGCTGGTGCCCGACCCTTCGCCCAGGTTCAGGTATCCGTCAGATGTTGATTGAACCGTCTAAACCGTGCCATCCAGATTAATGTAGGTGTATAGATACTTCTCCGCAGACCAGCCGACCTCACCGTCAGGCAGGCGCACACGCAGCCGGTTGCCCCGCTGTTCCGGAAACGTCACAGCATCATCCGCGTATAGCGTTGTGATAATACTGTGCCCTGTCCCCCGTCCGGATCGCAAGTTCAAGAACCCGTCGGACGTCGGCTCAACATAATAGGTTTGGGCAAAAGCCCCCGACGCCAACAGCGACAATCCCGCAGCGGAAAACAGCGCCATCATTTTTGTCCCTCTTTTGTTCTCTTTCCCATTGATCCTTACCTTCGGCCGAGGCATCAACGTGCTATGGCAAAACCAATCAAAAACTTCTCATGCACCAAATGTGCTACAACTTTCCCCAAATGGTCAGGTCGCTGCGATAATTGCGGCGAATGGAACTCTATCCAAGAGGATAAGGGCATCAGCGCTGGCCCACCGTCTAAATCACTGGGCGCGCGGCGTGGCTCTGCGATGGCCCTGATGGACCTCGCCACCGAGGAAGCGCCGCCACCGCGCACCATGTCGGGGCTGGGCGAGCTTGACCGCGTTTTGGGCGGTGGTCTGGTGGCGGCGTCGGCTATCTTGGTGGGCGGCGATCCCGGGATCGGGAAATCCACCCTGTTGTTACAAGCCGCAGCTGCCTTTGCAAATCAGGGCCTTAAGGTTGTCTATATCTCGGGTGAGGAAGCCTCGGCGCAGGTGCGCATGCGCGCGCAGCGCCTCGGCCTGTCGGATGCGACCGTAAGGCTGGGCGCGGAAACCAACTTGCGCGATATTCTTACCACGCTGGACAAAGAACGCCCACATCTGGCGATCATCGATTCGATCCAGACCATGTGGGCCGACAATGTCGAAAGCGCGCCGGGGTCAGTATCTCAGGTGCGCGCGGCCAGTCACGAATTGACGTCTTTCGCCAAGCGCACAGGCACGTCGGTGGTGTTGGTCGGTCACGTTACCAAAGAGGGCCAGATCGCAGGGCCGCGCGTGGTCGAACACATGGTTGATACAGTCCTCTACTTTGAGGGAGAGCGCGGCCACCCCTTCCGTATCCTGCGCTCGGTCAAAAACCGTTTTGGTCCTGCCGACGAAATCGGTGTGTTTGAGATGACTGGCCGTGGTCTGGCCGAAGTCACAAACCCCTCTGCCCTGTTCCTGTCAGAGCGCGGCCAACCCGCCGCCGGATCGGTTGTGTTTGCCGGAATTGAAGGCACCCGCCCTGTGCTGGTTGAGATACAGGCGCTTGTTGCGCCCTCTCCCCATTCTCAGGCGCGCCGTACTGTTGTCGGCTGGGATGGGGGGCGTCTGGCGATGATTTTGGCAGTGCTGGAAGCGCGCTGCGGGATTCCTTTTGCGGGGCTGGATGTGTACCTGAACGTTGCCGGAGGCATGAAAATATCAGAGCCGGCTGCCGATCTGGCCGTGGCTTGCGCGCTTTTAAGCGCACGCGAAGACACAGCATTACCCGCAGAGACCGTTGTATTTGGGGAACTTAGCCTGTCAGGTGCCCTTCGCCCTGCCACGCAGACCGAAAACAGGTTGAAAGAAGCGCAAAAACTTGGTTTTACCTCCGCAATAGCGCCCCAAGGTGGAAAAGCTGTGGAGGTTGAAGGCATCGCCCTGCGCCCCATGGCAGACCTGACCGCATTTGTGGGCGAAATATTCGGCGCCGGATAACGCGCCCCCAAGAAAGGCAAGACGAGCATGGAAGGTTTTACCATCATTGATGGCGTGGTGGCATTGGTCATTGTGATGTCAGCGCTGCTTGCCTACGGGCGCGGGTTTGTACGCGAATTGATGGCAATTGTCGGCTGGATCGCAGCCGCCGTGCTGGCCTATTTGTTTGCACCACAGGTCGAACCGCTGGTCCGTGAAATTCCCGTAATTGGTGAATTTCTGGCCGACAGCTGCGAATTGTCGATCATCGGGGCGTTTACGTTGGTTCTTGCGATTACATTGGTTGTTGTATCGCTGTTCACGCCGCTGTTTTCTTCGCTTGTGCAACGCTCGATCTTCGGCGGTTTCGATCAGGCGCTCGGGTTTATCTTTGGTGTCGCGCGCGGCATCCTGTTGGTTGCAATCGCGTTTTTTGTCTATTCCACCGTGATTACCGGCCAGCAGTTTACCATGGTGGACGAAAGCCGCTCGGCGCAGGTGTTTGGCCGCTTCGGCGAGCGCATCCAGAACTCCGATCCCGATCAGGCTCTTGGCTGGATCACCAGCCGCTACGAAGCACTTGTTTCCAGTTGTTCCGAAAACTGAGGCTGTTCGCGCTCTCGACAGGAACTGGTGCCACCGGTCCCGCGCATGTCGGAAACGGTGGTGCGGGCCCTTTGCATGATGATCACGTTATCGTGGCAACTATATAACATCAGCTAAAAGGCGACATTGACAGGTGACTCTCCTCGCGGAGTTTCGTAAGAGGTCCTTATCCCTTGTCGGTTGCAGGAGCGCTCACTTGTCCCATACCCCGCCCAAGACAATGCCCCCCGCCCATCCTTTTGACACATCCTATCTGTCTGATGGCGGTGACGATGATAAGCTAAAAGAGGAATGCGGCGTTTTCGGCGTTGTCGGTGTCGCTGATGCCGCCAGTTTTGTGGCCCTCGGGATGCATGCATTGCAGCACCGCGGTCAGGAAGCAGGCGGAATCGTCACCTATGATGCCGAAGCCGGTTTCCAGTCGGCCCGCCGTTTCGGCTATGTGCGCGACAGTTTCACCAGTCAGAAAGTGATGGAAACATTGCCCGGTCCTATTGGCATAGGGCATGTGCGCTATTCTACGGCAGGCAGCAAAGGGCAGACCGCCATTCGCGATGTGCAGCCCTTCTTTGGCGAATTTGCGATGGGTGGTGCGGCAATTGCCCATAACGGGAATATCACCAACGCCAATGCCTTGCGACGCGAATTGATCGAGCGTGGCTCGATCTTTCAGTCTTCGTCGGACAGCGAATGTATCATTCACCTGATGGCACGTTCCTTGCAACGCAACATCCCCGAACGGATGGAAGATGCCCTGCGCCGTGTCGAAGGCGCGTTTTCTGTTGTCGCCATGACGCGCACGAAACTGATCGGTGTGCGCGATCCCTTGGGTGTGCGCCCGCTGGTGTTGGGCAAAATCGGAGACGGATGGGCGCTCAGCTCGGAAACCTGCGCGCTGGACATCATCGGCGCCGAGTTCGTGCGAGAGATCAAGCCGGGCGAAATGGTGGTCATCACCGAAAAAGGCGTGTTGAGCCATTTCCCTTTCCGCCCGCAACCCTCCAAGTTTTGCATCTTTGAACACGTGTATTTTTCGCGCCCCGATAGCATCCTGGGCGGGCGCTCTGTCTATGAAACCCGCGAGGCAATTGGCCGCGAATTGGCCAAAGAAGCCCCTGTCGACGCGGATCTGGTCTGTCCTGTACCTGATTCCGGTACCCCTGCGGCCATCGGCTATAGCCTGCAAAGCGGTATCCCCTACGCAATGGGCATTATTCGCAACCAATATATGGGTCGCACATTCATCGAGCCGACAGAAAGCATCCGCAACATGGGGGTGCGTTTGAAACTGAACGTCAACCGCGCGCTGGTGCGGGGCAAGCGGATCATTCTGGTCGACGATTCTGTTGTGCGTGGCACGACCAGCCGCAAAATCAAAGAAATGATTCTTGATGCGGGCGCCGCCGAAGTCCATTTCCGCATCGCGTCACCCCCTACGGCTTGGCCCTGTTTTTACGGCGTCGACACCCCCGACCGTGACAAACTGCTGGCCGCGACCATGTCGGAGGATGAAATGAAGGATCATCTCGGCGTGGACAGCCTCAAGTTTATTTCGCTGGATGGCCTGTACCGCGCCGTCGGCGAAAGCGAGGGCCGCAACAAATCCTGTCCGCAATATTGCGATGCCTGTTTCTCGGGTGAATATCCGGTCACACCGTCTGACAAGGTCGAAGACGGATTTCAGATGAAACCGGCGGCAGAGTGATCTCGCAAGCGCGTCTGCTGACACTTGATGTCAGTAGGACGTGCTAGTTTAGTGCAATGACACAATTCTTTGCAGAAACCATTGGGCAATGGCCATTAGCAGCACGCGATCAATTTAACGAAATGCGCGCGCTGATTCTTTTAGCCGCGTTAGATGCCAATGTCGGCCCGCTTGAAGAAAGCCTGAAATGGGGCCAGCCCGCGTGGCGGCCAAAACGCGCCCGACAGGGCAGCACACTCCGGCTGAACTGGCAGGACAATTCGCCGCACACTATTGTACTGTTTGTTGACTGCAAAACCAATATCAGCGCGACCATTCACGAAATCTACCCGACTGATTTTGAGTATGAATCGGGCCGCGCGTTGCGACTGACACTCGGCGCCCCCCTGCCCGTTCAGGCAATTGACCACCTTGCGCGGATCACTTTCACTTACCACCTCAAATCCTGACGGCGCAGTTCCGCGCATCACTTGGCAACGCTTTGCCGAGCGCGGTACTTCCCCCTTTCCCCCGCAGCAAGACAATCATAGCTCCGCCAATGAAATACTTGATGGAGGAGCTGTCATGTCCACCAATACCCCCCAAGCCGACACCGGCACGCCTACACCACCCGAAGTTGAAAAGCTGGCCACTCAAGAAGTCCGACTGGACCAGACCGCACTTATCGGCATTTTCGGATCAAGCGACACCTTGAAAGCAATGATACGCCTGCCGCGCGGTGACACGCAGACTGTCACTGTTGGCGACCGTGTCGCCGGTGGCACCGTTATGGCGATCGGCGAGGATCAACTGGTGCTTTCGCGCAGAGGTACACAAAAGGTTATGCGCCTGCCAACCAGCTAGTGCCCCTTGACGCCGCGCAGTCCGCCGCGCATATCCCTGCTATGACACAAACTGCATTAATCACAGGCGCCTCGCGCGGCCTTGGTGCCGCGCTGGCAGAGGCGTTGGCCCCGCAATATCACATCATCGCAGTGGGCCGGACCGTTGGCGCACTCGAAGAGCTGGACGACCGGATCAAGGCCAAAGGCGGCAGTGCAACGCTTGCGCCGATGAACATCACGGAGGCCGGTGCGATGCAGACCCTGTGCCGTGGGATCCATGACCGCTGGGGCAAGCTTGATCTGTGGATGCACACCGCGGTGCATGCCGCCCCGCTGACACCGACTGACCATATCGATACAAAAGACCTTGAGAAATCGATCGAAGGCAACATCACAGCAACTGCGATGCTGATCAATTATGTCTCGCCCCTGCTGGCGCAGACCGGTCATGCGGTGTTCTTCGAAGACCCGATTGCAGGCAACAAGTTCTATGGCAGCTATGGCGCAACCAAAGCCGCGCAAATTGCCTTGGCGCGCAGTTGGCAGAACGAAACAGTGCGGATCGGTCCGCGGGTCGACATCGTTACCCCGAACCCGATGCCCACCGCAACCCGCGCGCGTTTTTTCCCCGGCGAGGATCGCACACCGCTGCACGATATCCACGAAGAGGCCGCGCGCCTGCTGGCAACACTTCAGAAATAACGGCGCCCTTGCTTGCCCGAATGCGACGCCTCGCTTATCAAGGCGAAAAGGGGCAATTTCATGCGTATTCTGATCACTAACGACGATGGCATCAATGCCCCGGGCCTAAAGGTGCTGGAGGGCATTGCCACAGCGCTTGCGGGGCCGAAAGGCGAACTCTGGACAGTGGCCCCCGCGTTCGAGCAATCCGGCGTCGGTCATTGCATCAATTACACCAAGCCGACCCTGATCACAGAACTGGCCCCGCGCCGCTTTATGATCGAGGGCAGTCCGGCAGATTGCATCCTTTGCGCGCTGTACGATCCGATGAAGGATGCCCGGCCCGATCTAATCCTGTCCGGTGTGAACCGCGGCAATAACGCGTCGGAGAACACGCTTTATTCCGGCACAATCGGCGCCGCAATTGAGGGTGCGTTACAGGGTGTTCCCTCAATCGCGTTATCGCAGTTCTATGGTCCCGCGAACCGCGACCTGGATGATCCGTTTGAGGCCGCAGTTGTCCACGGCGTCGATGTTTGCCGGCGCATCCTTGCGCAGAAATCACCGGCAGCAAACGGCTATAGCGTGTTCTGGAATGTTAACTTTCCCCCTGTCGCTGCTGCAAACGTCAAGGGGCTGCGCGTCGCGCCGCAAGGCCGCAGGCCCGGAGTGAATTTTTCAACTGTGCCCCATGACGCGCCTAACGGGCGGCGCTTTTTGTGGATCACAGGCGGCAATCAGCAGATCCCGCCCGCAGCGGGATCTGATGCTGCAGTGAATCTCGAGGGTTATATTTCTGTCACGCCGATGCGAGCCGACCTCACGGCACATGACACTTTTGCAGACATTACGGATCTGAACACATGAACGATGGCTCCCCCGAGGAAATCGAAGCCGAACGCAAGATGCAGTTTCTCTACGCCCTGCGCTCTAAGGGTGTCACCGACAAAAAGGTACTCGAAGCGATGGAGGCGATTGATCGCGGCCCCTTTATCCGCGGTTTGTTTGCCGGACGCGCCTACGAGGATATGCCTCTGCCCATCGCCTGCGGCCAGACCATCAGCCAACCCTCTGTCGTCGGGCTGATGACGCAGGCGCTGGAAATCACACCGCGTGACAAGGTCCTCGAAATCGGGACCGGATCAGGCTATCAGGCGGCTATTCTTTCAAAACTGGCACGGCGCGTCTACACTATCGACCGCCACCGCCGCCTTGTGAATGAAGCGCGCATCGTGTTCGAAGCGCTGGATCTCAACAACATTACCGCCATCACCGCCGATGGCAGCCATGGTCTTCCCGAGCAGGCCCCGTTTGACCGCATCATCGTGACCGCCGCCGCCGAAGATCCCCCCAGCCCGCTGCTTGCGCAGCTTAAGGAAGGCGGGATTATGGTGCTTCCGGTTGGGCAATCGGACGCGGTACAGCACCTGATCCGTGTCCGAAAAACCGCTGCCGGACTAGAATATGACGAAATGCGCGCAGTTCGCTTTGTTCCGCTCCTCGAAGGGTTGGGTAAAGACACATAGTCTGGTATATTTTCGCAAAATTCCGGGCACACGGAACGGGCAGTGACAAGGACTCCAGTAATGAAATTTCTGAACACGCGCGGCGTAACCCGCTTCTCTCTACTTGCAGGCGCGGCCTGCATTGGATTATCGGGATGCGCAAAGCCGCTTGATTTCGATCTGCGCGGTCTCGGTGGCGGTTTCACCACGGCCAATGCCGCACAAGCACCGCTTGCGACGCGCCCGCAACCCGATGATCGCGGAGTGATCTCATACCCGAATTATCAGGTCGCCGTTGCACGGCGCGGCGACACGCTCGCTGATGTCGCCCGCCGTATCGGGCTGGACACAAACGCACTTGCCAAATTCAATGGAATTGATCCTTTCGTGACCCTGCGCAAGGATGAAATCATCGCCCTGCCCACCCGCGTGGCTGAACCATCCCCCGCAACAGGTGCCGCCGCCACCGGACCAATCAAACCGGTCGACATTACTTCTGTCGCCGGCGATGCGATCGCGCGCGCGCCCGCAACACCCGGGGTTCAAACAACCGCACTGGCCCCCGCAAACACACCCAAAACGCAAACCGGCAAAGAACCGGTGCGCCACAAGGTCGAACGCGGCGAAACCGCATTCACAGTTGCGCGACTTTATTCAGTGCCGGTCAAGGATCTGGCTCAATGGAACGGTTTGGGCGCAGATTTCGCCATCCGTGAAGGCCAGTTCTTGTTGATTCCCGTACCGACACAAAACCCGCCGAAAATTGCTCCGTCGAAGACCGAAACGGCCACACCGCTGCCTGGAGAAGGGTCAAGCACACCCACTCCCCCCTCCGCAACCAAGCCTCTACCGGCAGAAAAGGTAGCACCCGCCAAACCTGCAACGACAGCTGCCGCTCCGACACCCGAAACCACCGCAGTAGAAAAGCCTGCGAAACCCGTAGCCGACGTGGGGAAAACCACAAAACCCGCTTCATCCGGCAAACTGGTACGCCCCGTAAACGGCACCATTATACGTGAATACGCTAAAGGTAAAAACGAAGGTATCAACATCAAGGCCGCCGCCGGCACAGCAGTAAAAGCAGCAGACGCCGGAACCGTCGCCGCCATCACCAAAAGCGCGGATGGCGTGCCCATCGTTGTCGTGCGCCACGGCGGCAACCTGCTGACCGTCTATGCAAATGTTACCGATGTTGCGGTCAAGAAAGGCGATTCAGTTTCGCGTGGCCAGAACATCGCAAAACTACGCGGCGGATCAGACTCCTTTGTTCACTTCGAAGTGCGAAAGGGCTTCGACAGCGTCGATCCTAATCCCTACCTGAATTGAACCCTATCTCTTTTGGCCGAAAATATCCCGGGGAGTCTCTGGCCATCGGCCAGAGACGGGGCGGCGCCCCACCTTAGTGCAACGCCACGCCGCGCCGTCCCGCAAGATCGGTAAAATACTGCCATGCCACGCGTCCCGACCGGCTGCCGCGTGTGGCCTGCCACTCAATCGCTTCGGCGCGCAGGGTGTCGTCATCGATTTCCACACCATGGGCATCGCAGTAACCGCGGATCATCGCCAGATATTGATCCTGATCGCAGGCATGAAATCCCAGCCACAGCCCGAAACGGTCGGACAATGAAACTTTCTCCTCAACTGCTTCAGCAGGATTAATCGCTGATCCACGCTCGTTTTCGATCATGTCACGCGGCATCAAATGGCGGCGGTTCGATGTCGCATACAGCACCACGTTTTCCGGCCGCCCCTCAATCCCTCCATCCAGCACGGCTTTTAGTGATTTGTAATGTGCGTCATCGTGGCCAAAACTCAGATCGTCACAATAAAGGATGAACCGTTCCGGGGCACCGCGTAGCAGGTTCAGCAACCGCCCGACAGAAGGCAAATCCTCGCGCTGCAATTCCACCATCTTCAAATCAGGGTAATCTTGTTGAAGTGCGCCGTGTACAGCCTTGACGAGGCTTGATTTTCCCATGCCCCGCGCACCCCAAAGAAGTGCATTATTTGCGGGATACCCACCAGCGAACTGGGCCGTATTCTGCAACAGGGTATCACGCGCCCGCTCTACTCCCAGCAACAACGAAATATCAATCCGCGCTACTTGCGACACCGGCTCCAGACGGTCGGGTCCTGTATGCCAGACAAACGCAGATGCAGACGAAAAATCCGGAGCGGCAAGCGGCGCGGGCGCAATCCGCTCCAGCGCCGCCGCTATCCGGTCCATCGGATCGTCAATCATATGTCTCGGTCCTTGGATTCTGTCTCCTCGACAATCGGATCATCATATTCCATCTCGTCGGACATGGCCTCGAAATCCGCCTCGTCCTCATCATCGTAATACCCGTCTGCCCGCAGTTGCGCTTCGCGCTTCGCGTCTACACGACTGACAAGGAAAATCGAAACCTCGTACAATCCATAGACAACCACAAACAGTATCAGCTGGGTGACAACATCAGGAGGCGTGACCAATGCCGCGAGCAGCAAAATCCCGACCAGCGCATATTTGCGCACATTGCGCAGCCCCTCTGCCGTGACCAGCCCCGCCTTGCCCATCAGGGTCAACAACACGGGAAGCTGGAAACAAAGACCAAAAGCAACGATCATTTTCAGCGTGATATCAAGGCTTTCATTCACCTTGCCGTTGAACACAATATCGATGCCTGTTGTCTTCACCTCTCCGGTTGCGATCATTGCCGACAGATATGACGCCGCATCCGAAAACCCGAGGAAAAACTGCATCGCCAGCGGAACAACAACGTAATGCGCAAACGCCGCCCCCATCAGAAACAGAACAGGCGACGCGATCAGAAACGGCAGAAACGCGTTTTTCTCCTGTTTGTAGAGGCCCGGTGCAACAAACCGCCAAAGCTGCGTTGCGATCACCGGAAAACTGACAGCAAGGCCGCCCACCATAGAAATCCGGATCAGCGTAAAGAAATACTCCTGCGGCGCAGTATATTGCATCACAGGATTGGGGTTGCCCAGATTGCGCATGGTATTTTCAATCGGCACCAGCAGGAAATCAAGGATCGCACTGCCGAACGAAAAGCAGATGATCATCCCCACCACAAACGCCAGCACCGATCGGATGAGGCGCGTGCGAAGCTCTGCCAGATGTTCGATCAGCGGCGCTGCGCTGTCGTCAATGTCGTTGTCACTGGCCGTCATGTATCTGCCTTCTTCTCGCTCAGGCTTTCATTCAGCGTGGCTTCCAGTTCTTCCGCCTTGGCCATCGCCTCTTTTGCCTCACGCGCCTTGCGCTCTGCTGCGGCGCGCGCGGTGCTTGCCTGAATGCGTTTGGCATTCTCCGCACGCTCTGCCGACAGTTTTCCCGTCTCGCTGGTCGGGTCCAGATCGGTCAGCGAACTTGCCGCGTCCTTTACTCCGTCCATCGCCGTGCCGATGGGGTTGCTTGCCGCTTTCAACGATTTGCTCAGCCCGTCGGTCACTTCACGCACCCCCGACTGGTCGGCAGCATCGTTCATGGCGCTGGAAAACTCCCGCGCCATCCCCTTGGCCTTGCCCACAAACTGGCCGACGCGGCGAAACATCACCGGCAAATCTTTGGGGCCAACAACGATCAACGCCACAACCCCGACCACCAGCATTTCGGTCATGCCAAGATCGAACATAGGTTTTACACCTTGTCCTTTGGCTCGACATCAGGCTGCGGCACGTCCGCGATATCCGCTGAATCGTCTTTCAACTGCTGCTCGCCTTCGCTGATGCCTTTTTTGAAGCTGGTGATGCCCTTGCCCACTTCGCCCATCAAAGACGAGATTTTACCCCGCCCGAACAGAACCAGCACAACAACCGCAATCAGCAGCAGGCCCGGCAATCCAATATTGTTCAACATTCTATGTCTCCTGTGAAGAAATCATCGCGCCCGCCGCCGCTGGCGGGCTTTCAACATAGAGATAGCAAAACCGCTGCGCTGCAAAAACCGCAAACTGCCGGAATGACGTTTATGAAGACCTGAAATGAAATGGTTTGCGGCCTTGCCGATCACTCCTGACAGGTTTATGTCAGTTGCATGCCCCGCTCCGACCGACTTTTCCAGATATTGCAGATCCTGCGCGATGGCGCGCTGCATACCGCGCAGGATCTTGCGGATCAGACGGGCGTTTCAACCCGCACGCTTTATCGTGATATGGATACGCTCGCCGCTTCGGGCATTCCGGTGAAGGGGACGCGGGGCACCGGCTATCGTCTGGATCGCGTGATCACCCTGCCGCCGCTAACCCTTACTCCGGTAGAGCTTGAGGTGTTGAACCTCGGCCTTGCAATCACTGCCGAACTTGCCGACCCTGATCTGAAAGCGGCGGCAAACACGCTGGCTGACAAACTGGACGCGGCGCAGCCCGAAACAGCTGTGGCGGAATCGGAGCGTTGGAAATTCGGCGCCTCACCCTTTGGCGATGCCGCACACGGGTTTGCACAGATGCCGACATTGCGCGCTGCAATCAAAGCACGTCAGAAGCTACGCATCACGTATACATCGAATGACGGCGCGGTAACCTCACGCACGATCCGCCCGCTGCATATCGAATACTGGCACCGCATCTGGACCCTGACCGCGTGGTGTGAATTGCGCAGCGCACATCGCCTGTTCAGGCTTGATCTCATCACCACCGCCCAGGCCCTGCCCGAACTGTTCAGCGACGAGGCAGGCAAGACGCTGGCCGATTACAATCCCTAGCGCTTCAGCGTCCAGCCGGTCTGCTTGGGCAAAAACGCCTCAACGCTGGCTTGCGCCACAACAATGATTTCACCGTTTGACGGCACATTCAGACCACCCTGAACCGCCCGTACCTCAGCGCGGCCACGTGGCAAGGTGGCGCGCAGTGCCTCCAGATCGAGCTTGTCCGGCTCTTGAACCGCTACCGTGACTTGCACCCGCATCGCATCGTGCGGCAGATCCAGCACCCCGAACAGCGGCAGGGAAGAATGGCGAAACGCATCTTCTATCGCCCGTTTGGCGGCCTTGGTGTAATCCATCCCGTGCAGATCGTTGCCCATGCCCATTTCGATGATCAACCGCTGTTCACTCATGTCGCACGCTCCATGTCAAACCCTACAGACAGGGCGACATTGGCCATAATCGTCGGGTTGCCGCTGCCGTCGGGTCGCGCCACATCGAGACCACCATGACCGACGTTTACCGTTACTTGACCGTATGGAAACACCTCGCGCAGCGCTTGTGAGTCAACTGCATCGGGCTTCTGCACACCCACGTCGAGGGTGATGTGCATGTCTTCTTTGTCAAAGCCGAACAGCTCTGCCAGATTGATCGAGTTGTGCCACAACGCGTCCTGCACAGCGCGTCTGGCCGCTTGGGTATAGTCCCCGCGCCGCAGGGATGTTCCCATCCCGAATTCCACCAACAGCTTTTGCATGTGTCACCCCTGTTCTTTGGTTACGTCAAAGACGAAACACTTGTCCCGCCTTATGGTCAGCCACATTACAGTGCCTGCATCCGGCATAAACACGTTCGGAACCGTTGCTTTCAGGATTGATCCGTCGTGATCCATTTTGAATTCGATCAGGCTTTCGCTGCCCATAAAGCGCGCGCGTTGCACGATTGCGCGTGCCGGTGTGCCATCGGCGGCAGTGGGCAGCGGGCCTTTGCCTGCGCGATCAAAATCAATGCGCACGTGCTGCGGGCGGAACACGATATCAACAGCCGTACCATCAGGCACACCCGGCGCCAGAAAGCGGCCGAATGCGGTATGCGCCAAAGCGCCCGACACTTCGGCGCGCACAACATTGGCATCCGAAAAGAACGACACCGCCGCACGGTCCAGAGGCCGCGTATAAACGTTGTAGGGCGCGCCCTGCTGAACGATCTTGCCATCGCGCATAAGCGCAATTTCATCGGCCATGCGCATCGCTTCGTCAGGTTCATGAGTGACCAGCAACACGGCTGTGTCTTCTTCTTTCAGAATGCTCAATGTCTCGTCGCGGATACCGTCACGCAGGCGGTTATCCAGACCGCTGAACGGCTCGTCCATCAGCATGATCCGCGGCTTGGGTGCCAGCGCGCGCGCCAGTGCCACGCGCTGCTGCTCGCCGCCCGACAACTGGTGCGGATAGCCGTCGATAAACCGCTTGAGGTCCACCCGCTCCAGCAGTTCTTCTACACGCGCGCGTTTGAATGCCTTAGTGCCGCGCAAGCCATAAGCGACGTTGCCAGCAACACTCAGGTGCGGGAACAGCGCAAAATCCTGAAACATCAGGCCAATCTCGCGCCGTTCCGGCGGGACACGAAAGACGGTGTCGCAGATCAGGTTGCCGTCCACAAAGATACTGCCACTGTCCTGCATTTCAACGCCTGCGATCATCCGCAAGGTGGTTGATTTACCGCAGCCCGACGGCCCCAGCAGGCAGGTCACCTGCCCTGGCATGATGGTAAGGCTCACGTCATCCACAACGGCGCGGCCATCAAAGCTGCGCCTGAGGTTGCGAATTTCGAGGCGCGGAATCTGTTGGTCCATGACTGGCATATCCGATCATTTCTGTCGGATTGCTGCTATCAGTGCTTCTTCATGCCTGCAAGGACCGCGTTGGTCGGGCGCCCTCACCCGGTCAGTTCAAACGCCGCTTCTGTCACGTCCCGGCCATTGACCTGCACAATGATCCGGTGCGCACCTTCATACAGTGTAAAAGTCGTTGCATCGCCTTTGAACCGATGCGCTTTTTTGACTTTCAGCGATTTACCGGCGTGTAATTCTGCCGCCTTCAGCTTGAACACCTTTTCAGATCGCTTGCCCCCTGCGCGCATGAAATCAATGCGGTAATCAATCAGCACAGGCACATTTTCAGCGCTGTTCAAAGTCACCTCGAATGCCAGCGTCTCACCCATTTTCACGGTTGTATCTGCCAAGAAAATTTCCGCGCTCACCGGTGCATCGGCGCGGTAGCCTAGCGCGGCCATTGCCCCTTCGTGGCCCTGTTTGATCAGGGTGCGCAGCGCATGGCGCCGCATCCAAGCAAGCTCTGCCTGCTGCTGTTTGCCTTGCCGATGCCAGCGCGCAAGCCGGTCCAGCACCGCGTCGGGTACAATCTTGCTCAGGTCATTGAGATGGTTCGCGACGGATCGTGTCACAAAACGTGTCGGATCGGCATGAAGCATGTCAAGCAGCGGGAAAGTCTGCTCTGGCGTGAGTCTGACATTCTGCGCCCATGGCAGGCGCGGGCGCGTGCCCTCACTGACCAAGCGGCGCACGTGATAGTTTTCGTCAGTGGCCCATTGCACCAGTTGCGCCAGCGTTTCTTCCGGCCAGCGGTTGATAAAGGCACGGATATAGAACTCCATGGAAAATCGCTGTGTCGCTTGATGCAGGAGGGTCATCGCGCGGCTTCGGTGGTTTTCCAAACCGTGACGCACCGCCAGAATACCGGGAGTGGCGTGGATGAAATGACCGAAATCATCATCCGTCAGGGTCGGGTCCAGCGGATCGGCCAGTGCGCTTTGCAACTGGTCTGCCATGGTGGAGAAATCACGTGCCAATTGCCTTTCCAGACAATCGGCCATCCAGTCCATCCGCGCCATCAACTCCCGCTCGGGGAAGCCTGCCAATGCCTCGTGGCTGAAACGCTGTGCGTCAAAACCAGCGACACCGGCGGCATACTCTGCCGCCAGTTGCCCGACCGTCTGCTCGTTAAACAGATGGTCTTTCAGTGAAAATTTCTCTGCCACTACATCGTGATGTTTGTTGCGCCACCATCCAGCAGAATAGATTGCCCGACAATAAAGCCTGCGTGTTGCGAGCACAGGAATGCACACGCCGCGCCAAACTCCTCCCGGGTGCCGTAGCGGCCGGCGGGTATGGTGGCAGCGCGCTCTGCGCGGGCCTCGTCCATTGTGATGCCTTTGGCCTTTACCACACCACCATCGAGCGAATCTGCGCGGTCTGTTGCGTGGATACCGGGCAGCAGATTGTTGATCGTCACGCCTTTGCCAGCAACCTGCCGCGATGTGCCAGCTACATAGCCCGTCAGCCCCGTGCGGGCCGAATTGCTCAGCCCCAGAACGGCAATCGGCGCACGGACCGATTGCGAAGTAATGTTTACCACACGGCCCCAGCCACGCTCCATCATGTCAGGCACCAGCGCTTTGATCAGCGCAATGGGGGCCAGCATGTTGGCATCCAGCGCTTGTATGAAGTCTTCGCGGTCCCAGTCCGTCCACATACCGGGGGGCGGGCCACCCGCGTTGTTGACGAGTATATCAACGCCCTGCGCGGCCTTGATAACTTCCGCCTGCCCTTCCTGTGTGGCAACATCGGCCACCACTGTCACGATGTCGACACCGTATTGCACCCGCAAACGCTCGGCTGATGCTTGCAGCGCCTCTGCGCCGCGCGCGTTCATCACCAGATCGACACCCGCGGCCGCCAGTGCCTCGGCACAGCCAAGCCCCAAGCCCTTGGAGGATGCGCATACAAGCGCGCGTTTACCTTTGATCCCCAGATCCATTCCGTCTCTCCCTGTTAGGTTTATGCCTTGCTATCGCAGCCTTGCTCGCCTTGCCAGCAAAACACCGCTCCATTGACCGCACCTTGCCATAATTCTACTGTAAACGTTCCCAAAAGCAGACCCTTAAAAGGCGCATTCATGTCCACAGGCTCTCTCTCGTCGCAAAGCGTCCCCGTATATCTTGCGGGTCAAGTCCGTGCCACGGATGGCGCAAACATGGGCGATCAGATTTCCATCGCCAGCGAGTTGATTCTTGATGATGTTTACGAGGTTGATTTCGGCGCTGAACCCGTGCGCCTGTCGCTGGTGGCGCGCGACGATGCGACGTTCAGTGTGGGGTATGACACCAGTGTCGGCACCGCTGGTGCGACAATCCACCTTGATAGCGCGCTGACGTTTATGTCACCGGATGGCGGCATTTCCGACGCACTGGTGCTGGTTGAAGTTGACGATGCGGGCGATATTGCCCAGATTTACCTTCTGCCTTTCAGCGCCCTGAGTGGGAAGATCGAATACCGGCTTGTCGGGATTGACCGTGAAACCGCGCATACCAAATTTGCGCAGGTTGCCTGTGTCAGCTTCACCCGTGGCACCCATATCACGTTAGCCTCCGGCGCGCAGCGCGCTGTTGAGGATCTGGCGGTTGGCGACCGTATTCTGACACGCGATGACGGGGTGCAAACCCTGCGCTGGATCGGCACCACGACCACCCGCGCCGTCGGCGAATTTGCCCCGATCCGCATTGCAGCGGGCGCGCTGCACAATACCGCCGATTTGCTGGTCAGCCCCGATCACCGCCTGTTCATCTATCAGCGCACGGACGAGCTGGGCGCGGGGCGGTCTGAACTGCTGGTAAAGGCCCGCCATCTGGTCAACGGGGATACCGTGACAGTCGCGCAAGGCGGATTTGTAGACTATTTCCAACTGCTGTTTGACAGTCACCAGATCATCTATGCCGAAGGCATCGCCGCCGAAAGTATGCTGATCGATAGCCGTACCCGCCCCGTCCTGCCCGATGATCTGGCGCAAAGCCTTGGCCAACACGTTCCCGGACATTCCGACCTGCCTCACGCCGGGCTGGACGTAAACGAAGGCCTGCTGAAGCGCGCCGATATCGCGGATTTGCTGAAAAAGGCCTCCAGCCGCTGATTGCTTGCCTTGCCAGCCCTGTAAGGTATGAGTACGCAAAAAGTATAGAGTGTTGATCCAGCCCGATGGATGGCACAAAACACATCAGGAACACGCCGCAACATGCTGGATAATCAACACAATCGCCCCGATCTGCCGCTTGAAATCGCACGGCGGCGCACCTTTGCGATCATCAGTCACCCGGATGCCGGGAAAACGACGCTGACAGAAAAGTTTCTGCTGTTTGGGGGGGCAATCCAGATGGCCGGACAAGTGCGCGCCAAAGGAGAAGCGCGTCGCACTAGATCAGACTTTATGGCAATGGAGAAGGACCGCGGCATTTCCGTATCGGCCTCGGCCATGTCGTTTGATTTTAAGGGTAAAGACAAAAACTATCGCTTCAATCTGGTCGACACGCCCGGTCACTCGGATTTTTCCGAAGATACCTACCGCACGCTAACAGCGGTAGACGCCGCCGTAATGGTGATTGACGGCGCGAAAGGTGTGGAAAGCCAGACACAGAAACTGTTCGAGGTCTGCCGGATGCGTGACCTTCCGATCCTGACCTTTTGTAACAAAATGGACCGTGAAAGCCGTGATGTCTTCGAGATCATTGACGAAATCCAGCAAAACCTCGCCATTGATGTAACGCCAGCGTCATGGCCTATCGGGGTGGGCCGCGATTTTATCGGTTGCTACGACATCCTGCGTGATCGTCTGGAGCTGATGGACCGTGCGGACCGCAATAAGGTATCCGAAAGCATCAAGATCGAAGGGTTAGAAGACCCCAAGTTGGCAGAGCATGTGCCTGCAGAACTACTGGGTAAGCTCAAAGAGGATCTTGAAATGGTCCGCGAGCTGATGCCGCCCCTTGACGCGGATTTGATGGCCGAAGGTTCGCTCACCCCGATCTGGTTCGGATCCGCGATCAATTCTTTCGGCGTCAAGGAGTTGATGGACGGTATCGCGACATACGGGCCGGAACCGCAAATCCAGCGCGCCGAGCCGCGCCCGATTCTGCCAGAGGAAAAGAAGGTATCCGGCTTTGTTTTTAAGGTACAAGCCAACATGGACCCGAAACACCGCGACCGCGTGGCGTTTGTACGTCTTGCCTCGGGCCATTTTGAACGTGGGATGAAACTAACCCATGTGCGCACCAAAAAGGTGATGACCGTTGCCAGCCCCGTGATGTTTCTGGCCGCCGATCGCGAACTGGCAGAGGAAGCATGGGCAGGCGATATCATCGGTATCCCAAACCACGGCCAGTTGCGCATCGGAGACACATTGACCGAAGGCGAAGCGATCCGCGTGACCGGCATCCCGTCTTTTGCGCCGGAACTGTTGCAAGGGGTACGCGCCGGTGATCCGTTGAAATCAAAACACCTTGAAAAAGCGCTGATGCAATTCGCCGAAGAAGGTGCCGCGAAAGTGTTCAAGCCTTCCATCGGCGCGGGCTTTGTGGTGGGTGTTGTGGGCCAGTTGCAGTTCGAGGTTCTTGCCAGCCGGATCGAGCTTGAATACGGCCTGCCCGTGCGGTTTGAACCGTCACAGTTTACATCCGCGCGCTGGGTCAACGGGCCAAAGGCGGCGATTGATAAATTTGCGGAAGCCAACAAGCAGCACATCGCCTATGACAATGATGGCGATATCGTCTATCTGACGCGGCTTCAGTGGGACATTGACCGCGTTGATCGCGATTATCCCGATGTAAAGCTGACTTCGACCAAAGAAATGATGGTCTGACATGACGACGTGGGGCATTGTCGCGACGATCAAGGCCGATGCCCCGACGATCCTGCGCTTTGTTGCCTATCACTTGGAACTGGGCGCGCACCGTATCTATATCTATCTTGATGCGCCCTGCACGGTGGCACAGGATGCCCTGCGCGAACACCCCAAAACCCGCGTGATACGCTGCGATGACGATTACTGGAACCAGCATAACAATGGCCGCCCCGAAATGCATCAGCCACGCCAGACCGTCAATGCAACCCGTGCATATCGCCGGGCCCGTGAAGTGGACTGGCTGATGCATATGGACGTTGACGAGTTTCTCGTGCCAAGCAGTCGGGTGACCTCCCTGCTTGCCGCGCTGCCCGATAATATCCAGTGCGCACGCGCGCGCCCGATGGAACTTCTATCGGGCGGTGATCCGCAGGTTGACGCCGCATTCAAGACCTTCATTCCTGCCGGTAAAAAGCGCGAACAGGTTGTGTCCGCACTTTACCCCACATTCGGGCAACATCTGAAAGGCGGTTTTCTAAGCCATATCGCGGGCAAGATATTTGTCCGCACCGGTATTGAGGGGCTGAAGTTCCGCATTCACAACGCGTTTGTGAATGGTGAGACGAACCCCAATCATGTCAAACTGCCGGAAATCCGCCTTGCGCATTTTCATGCGACAGACTGGCAGTCGTGGCATGACCACTTCGCCTACCGCTTTCGCGAGGGATCCTACCGCGCCGATCTGGGGCCCGCGCGCAGTCGTGAGCGCGGCGGGATCACAATGCATGAACTGTTCACCGCGATCCATGAAGAAGAAGGCGAAGCAGGTCTGCGCGCGTTTTTTAACGAAGTCTGCGCCGACACACCGCACCTGCGCGCACGGCTGGAGAGCCACGGATACCTGCACACCACTCGCTTCCTGTTTGACACAGCAGTTGACAAACATTTTCCAAATATCGCAAAGATTTGACGCCCCCCCTGCAACTTGCTATGCGCTGTCCAGATATGTCGCGGCAAACGCCGCCCCTTGGGCCATGCGGGCCGACGTAGATGCTGGCGCGGGCCAAACAAGTGTCCGCAACTAACGGATACACATGATAAAATTTTCAGAACTGAGCCTGAACCCCAAGGTCCTCAAAGCTGTTGAAGAGGCAGGGTATGAAAGCCCTACACCGATTCAGGCGGGCGCCATCCCTCCCGCGCTTGAAGGGCGCGATGTGCTGGGCATTGCCCAGACGGGTACAGGTAAAACCGCCAGCTTTACGCTGCCGATGATCACAATGCTGGCGCGGGGCCGCGCACGTGCGCGCATGCCGCGCAGTCTGGTCTTGTGCCCTACCCGTGAACTGGCCGCACAGGTTGCCGAAAACTTTGACACCTACGCAAAATACACCAAGCTGACCAAGGCGCTACTGATCGGTGGCGTATCGTTCAAGGAACAGGACAAGCTGATCGACAAGGGTGTTGATGTACTTATCGCGACCCCCGGCCGCCTGCTGGACCATCACGAGCGCGGCAAACTGATCCTTACTGACGTAAAAGTAATGGTTGTGGACGAAGCAGACCGGATGCTGGATATGGGGTTCATCCCCGACATCGAACGCATCTTCGGCCTCACCCCCTTCACCCGCCAGACGCTGTTCTTTTCCGCCACCATGGCGCCCGAGATCGAGCGGATCACAAATACATTCCTCAGCAATCCCGAACGCATCGAAATGGCGCGTCAGGCGACAACCTCTGAGAATATCGCCCAAGGCGTGCTGATGTTCAAAGCATCGCGCAAGGATCGCGAAGCGACTGAAAAGCGCAAGTTGCTGCGCGCGTTGATCGACGCAGAGGCAGACAAATGCACAAACGCCATTATCTTTTGCAACCGCAAGATGGATGTGGATGCTGTTTCCAAGTCACTGAAAAAATACGGCTATGATGCCGCGCCGATCCACGGTGATCTCGACCAAAGCCAGCGCACCAAAACCCTCGACGGGTTCCGCGCTGGCGATCTGCGCTTTCTTGTGGCCTCTGATGTGGCGGCGCGCGGCCTTGATGTGCCTGCGGTAAGCCATGTGTTCAATTTCGATGTGCCCAGCCATGCAGAAGACTATGTTCACCGCATCGGACGCACAGGCCGCGCAGGCCGTGACGGCAAAGCGATCATGATTTGTGTCCCACGGGACGAGAAAAACCTCGAAGACGTTGAACGTCTTGTGCAAAAAGAAATCCCGCGGCTGGAAAACCCTCTAGGTGGCAACGCCACCGAAGAAGCACCGGCAAAGGCCGACAAAAAGCCGGATACTCAAAAAGAACCCGCGACAAACAGCGACAAGCCCAAACGGACACGCTCGCGGAGCCGTAAATCCGATGATACATCCAAGCAGGATGACACAGCCAAAGCTGCATCCCAAAAGCACGAAGAGCCTGCTGCAAAGGAAAAGCCTAAGAAGCCGGCGCAAGACAAGAAGGCAAAGGCCGAGCCGAAACAAGCGGATATGGACAAGCCTGATCGTCAGACATCGCGCTCGCGCAATGGAAACCGCAAGAATGACCGCCGTGATGACAGCCCTGTTGTCGGCCTTGGCGATCACACCCCCAGTTTCATCAAGCTGAGCTTTGCGGATCGTCCAAAAGATTAGAACCAACAATCACAAACAGAAAAAGCCCCGCATTAGCTGCGGGGCTTTTTGCGTTCAGGCCTCGCCTGCTGGTTAACTCAAACGGCTGACAACAACGGTCACTTCGGGCTTTTTGCCGATTTCGTTTTGTGCAGACTGACGCGCAACTTTTCGCAAACCGTCATCCAGTGCTTTGTCATCGCGTAGGGTCTTTGCCCCTGCCCGACCCAGCCACTGGCTCAGATCTTCTTCGACAACATCTGTCAGTGCCGTCTGGCTGATGCCCATATCAGGCAGACCCATCGTATCCACCCAAGGATCGCCAAGCGGCTCGTCCTGTTCATCCATCAAAACGGTGACGGTCATGTGACCGTTCAGCGCCATGCGGATACGGTCGCGCACGACGCCATCCAATGCACCGATCTGGACAGTGCCATCAATATAGGTGCGGCCTGTCTCGATGTATTCCGCCACTTTCGGCTCGTTGCCGGACAGATCGATCATCATGCCATTTACAGCCAGAACACCTTTGATGCCCTTACCGTCCGCAATTTTCACATGCTCGCGCAGGTGGCGGTGTTCGCCGTGCATCGGGATCAACACCTGCGGCTTCAACAGATCGTGCAGCGTTTCCAGATCGGGGCGGTTTGCGTGGCCCGAAACGTGGTATTTGCTTGTGCTGTCGTCGACTACATCAACACCCATTTCAGAGAATTGGTTGATGATGCGAATGACGCCTTTTTCATTTCCCGGAATAGTCTTGGACGAGAATAGGAACATATCCCCTTCCTGCATCGTCAGGCCCATGTATTTGCCACGCGCCAGTTGCGCACTTGCCGCGCGCCGCTCGCCCTGCGATCCTGTTACCAGCAGCAGCAGGTTTTCGCGTGGCACATCGCGCGCCTGCTCGGGGCTAATGGTCGGGGGGAAGTCTTTCAGAACGCCCGCCTCGACCGAGGCTTCAACCATACGTTTCATCGCGCGACCCAGCAGCACAACAGAGCGCCCGGCCTTGGCACCGGCAACCGCCAGTGTCTTCACGCGGGCCACGTTCGAGGCAAATGTCGTTGCCACAACCATGCCCGTGGCGCCGGAAACCAGATCAGTGATCGCTTCGGGCAGTGTCGCTTCGGAACGTCCGGGCTCCTGGCTGAAGACATTGGTACTGTCACAGACCAGCGCTTTGATCCCCGTCTTGGCGATCTCTTCAAACGCTGCGGGATCAAACGGTTCGCCCACGCCGGGGGTCAGGTCAACTTTGAAATCACCCGAATGCACGATACGGCCCGCAGGCGTATCGATCACCAGTGCCGAGCTTTCGGGGATAGAGTGGGAAATCGGTTGGAAGCCGACCTTGAACGGCCCCGCCTCTACCTGATGGGGGAAGATGCCCACAACTGTGACAGCATCATCGGGGTGATTATATTCCGCCATTTTCCGTTTCGTGATATTGGCGGTGAATTTACGTGCGTAAATCGGCGCTTGCAGACGGTCATAGGTATGGGCAATGCCGCCTACGTGGTCTTCGTGCGCGTGGGTTACAAACACCGCTTCGATGCGGTCTTTACGCTGCACCAGCCAGTCAATGTCGGCAATAATCAGGTCAACCCCGGGTGAGGTGTCCATATCCGGAAACGCCACACCGATATCAACGACAATCAGCCGTTCCTTGTTGGGTTTTCCGTAGCCGTATACATAGGCATTCATGCCTATTTCACCCGCCCCGCCGAGGGGAAGGTAGATCAATCTTTCGCTGCTCATTGTTCAGCTAATTCCTTGTTATATTTATGGATCACGGTCAGGCCGTGCATCGTCAGATCATCATGATATTCGTCAAAGAGGGCCTCGGCCTGCTGAAACAGCGGCGCGAGCCCGCCGGTGGAGATCACACGCATCTCGCGCCCACGCTCCGCCTTTATCCGCGCACATATCTCACGTACGAGGCCAATATAACCCCAAAAAACCCCTGATTGCATACAGGCCACAGTATTGGTGCCAATCACCTGCTGCGGTTGCGATATATCCACATGCGGCAAAGCGGCGGCGGCGTTGTGCAGTGCCTCAAGGCTCAGGTTCACACCGGGCGCAATAACGCCACCGATATAGGCACCGTCCTCGGCCGATACATCGAATGTGGTGGCCGTACCGAAATCTACAATGATCAAATCACCGCCGCACATATCATAACCGGCAACGGTATTTACCAAACGGTCGGGCCCAACTGCTGTGCCTGCATCTACCCTTACTTCTACGGGCAGCGCACATTCCGGTTTACCCACAACAATCGGGCGCGTGTTGAAGTATCGATCCGCCAGCACCCGCAGGTTCCATACAACACGTGGCACGGTTGAAGATACGATCATATCGGATATCTTCACATCAATTCCCTGCAATTTCATCAGGGTACTCAGCCAGACGTAATACTGATCTGCTGTGCGCTGCCACTGCGTGGCCGTCCGCCATGTTGCTATAAACCGGTTCCCGTCCCAAATGGCGAAAACCGTATTTGTGTTGCCGCAATCAATTGCCAAGAGCATCGGATGCCCTCCTAATCTTCAAAAATAGACATCTGCCGCGGTGATCGCAACGCGGCCCTTTGGTGTATTAAGGATGAGATTACCGTCCGCGTCCACATCTTCGAAAACGCCGACAGTCTCGTCACGCATTGTGCGCGCAGTCACAACTTCACCAATGCGCGCCGCGTGGTTAAGCCATTGTGTGCGGATCGGCTCAAATCCGTAGGTTGAAAACTGCTGCTCCAGACGCGCGTACGAACTCGCAAGAACGTCCAGAAAAATTTCTGGCGCAACAGAAATGCCGGCACCCGCAGCCACACTTACAGGCGTAACAGCACCCTGTTCCACCTGATCGGGGTGCGGTGCGTGTGCAAGGTTTACGCCGATACCGATAACCAGAAAATCATCGAGCGACTCCAGCAATATCCCTGCGACCTTTCCGCCATGCAGCAGCACGTCATTGGGCCATTTAAGAGAGAAAGAACTGGTCTGCCCCGTAACCTCGACAAAGGCTTCGCGAAGGGCAAGGCTGGCGACAAAACTGCGCAAGGCTGCATTTGCAAAACTGCCCGATCGGCGCATGATCAGAGTTGCGGCAAAATTCCCCCGGGGAGTGGACCATGTCCGCCCCCGTCGTCCACGGGCGGCAGTCTGCTCAACCGCCATAATCCACGCAGGACCTGTAAGTGAGGGGGCCATGCGCGCGGCTTCGGACAGGGTGGAATCCAGCGTGTCAAAGACATGCCGAGCATAGCCTTCGGGCCAATCGGCCATCAGAGGTAATACCGGTTACTGGACAAGAGTTGCCGCAGCAAGTGCAGCCGCACTTTCAACACCGAACATATTTACGATACCAACAACCATCAGAACCGCGCTCGCAACAACGAAACCAACCAACACACCGCCACGGTTTTGATCCAGGGCATCGGATTTGTCTTCGCCAAAGTACATGTAGAAGACGATGCGCAGATAATAGAACGCACCGATCACACTGGCCACGACACCGGCAATCGCCAACCATGCCAGCCCGCCTTCGTAGGCGGCACGCAGCACGTAAAGCTTGCCAAAGAAGCCGAGGAACGGTGGCACACCTGCAAGGCTGAACATCAGCACCAGCAGCGCAAACGCACGACCCGGATGGCTTTTGGAATACAGGTTCAATGCAGAGATATCTACAACCGGCTGGCCGTCTTTCTCCATCAGCATGATGAAGGAGAAAACGCCGACATTCATGGTGACGTAGATCGCCATATAGACCAGCATCGCCTGCACACCAAAGGCGGTGCCCGCGGCAAGCCCCATCAGCGCATAACCCATGTGAGCGATGGATGAATAGGCCATCAGCCGCTTGATATTGGTCTGGCCAATCGCAGCGATACCACCTAGGAACATCGACAGGACCGACAGCAGCGCCACAATCTGGCTCCAGTCGCTGACCGCATTGCCGAACGCATCATGCAGTACCCGCGCAAACAGACCCATCGCCGCAACTTTCGGCGCCGTGGCAAAGAATGCAGTAACAGGTGTGGGTGATCCCTCGTAGACGTCCGGTGTCCACATGTGAAACGGCACAGCCGAAACCTTGAACGCCATCCCCGAGATCAGGAACACAATACCAAACAGCAGACCAATAGACGTTTCACCCGATTGCGCCGTCGTGATAATGCCAGAAAACAGGGTTGTGCCGGAGTAACCGTACACCAGCGAGGCACCGTAGAGCAGCATACCGGAGCTGAGCGCGCCGAGCACAAAATACTTCAGGCCCGCTTCTGTCGATTTGACACTGTCGCGCCGCAGGGAGGCAACGACATACAGCGCCAGCGATTGCAGCTCCAGCCCCATGTAAAGCGCCATCAGATCACCGGCGGAGACCATCATCATCATCCCGACCGCGCTGAGCGCAACCAGAACCGGATATTCAAACCGCAGCATATCGCGCGATGTCATGTACCGTTCCGAAATAATCAGAACACAGGCGGCTGACACAAGGATCATCACCTTGGCAAAACGTGCAAACCCGTCATTGATAAACATACCGCCAAAGGCTTCGACGGTGGTGTTGTCGGTTGTGGCAACCATAATCGCAACAACCAGAAAAACCGCAGCCGTCACCCAGAGCAATGGCCGCGCAATTGCGTCCTTGCCGCCATAAGCGCCTGCCATCAGCCCCGCGATCGCAAAAAGCGCAAGGATAATCTCTGGCAAGATTTGCATGATGTCATCGGTCATCTTTAGTCACCCAAGCTCAAAGTTTCGGCGGTTTGCAGTGTCGCATCCGCTGCGGCAACTGCCGTATCATAATTTTCAACCAGCGCCGCAACAGACGGTCCGATCACATCCAGTACCAATGCGGGGTACACACCCAGCAGCAGTGTCATCACAACCAGCGGCGTGAAAATCCATTTCTCGCGTGCGTTCATATCGGTGATGGCTTTCAGACTTTCCTTGATCAAATCACCCATCACCACTCGGCGGTAAAGCCACAAGGCATAGGCCGCCGAGAAAATCACACCGGTTGCCGCAACCGCAGCGACCCAGGTGTTCACCTGGAATACCGCCATCAGCGTGAGGAATTCACCCACAAACCCCGATGTACCGGGCAAGCCGACGTTCGCCATTGTGAAGAACATGAACAGCATCGCATACACGGGCATCCGGTTTACCAGACCGCCATACGCATCGATTTCGCGGGTGTGCATACGGTCATAAATCACACCAACCGCAAGGAACAGCGCACCGGAGATGAAGCCGTGACTGATCATCTGGAAAATCGCACCGTCCAGCCCTTGCTGGTTGGTGGAAAAAATCCCCATGGTTACAAAACCCATGTGCGCAACCGATGAATAGGCAATCAGCTTTTTCATATCGTCCTGCACCAGCGCCACAAGCGAGGTATAGACGATAGCAATTGCAGACAGCCACAGGATCAACGGGCCGACCACCTCCGCCCCGACGGGGAACATCGGCAGCGAAAAGCGCAGGAAGCCATAACCGCCCATTTTCAGCAGGATTGCCGCCAGCACCACAGAACCCGCTGTAGGCGCCTGAACGTGCGCATCCGGCAACCACGTATGCACAGGCCACATCGGCATTTTCACCGCAAAGCTGGCAAAGAACGCAAGGAACATCAGCGTTTGCATACCGCCCACCACCTGGAACCCCATCAGGCTAAACGACTCGGATCCGAAATTGTGGGTCAGCAGGCTGACATCACAGCCGCCGATGCAGGTTGTGCCGGCATCTGCAAACATCGCCACCATCGCAACCAGCATCAGTACCGAGCCGAAGAAGGTGTAGAGGAAGAATTTGAAGCTGGCGTAAATCCGGTTCGCACCACCCCAGATACCGATGATCAGGAACATCGGGATCAGACTTGCCTCAAAGAAGAGGTAGAACAGGATCAGATCAAGCGAGACAAATACACCTATCATCAGCGTTTCAAGGATCAGGAACGCGATCATGTATTCCTTGACGCGCGTTTTCACATCCCACGATGCAGCAATCACCAACGGCATCATAAACGTGGTCAGCATCACAAACAGAATCGAAATTCCGTCAACGCCCAATCGATACTTCAGGCCCAGCAGCCAGTCGGCTTCGTCCACCATCTGGAAACCCGTGTTGGAAGGATCAAATTCCAGATAGACAAATATCGAAACAAGGAAGGTCACCGATGTCGTGATCAGCGCCAGCCATTTGGCGTTGCGCTGCGCAGCCTCGTCCTCGCCGCGCAGGAATATGGCAAGGATCAGTGCCGCAAACGCAGGCATAAAGGTGACAATGGAGAGAAGGTTATTTTCCATTAGTTTGCTCCTCCAGTCATCGTCATCCATGTAACCAGAACCGCAATCCCGATCACCATGGCGAAGGCATAGGTAAAGATGTAGCCGGACTGTGCCTTACCGGCGATCCGTGTGAGGAACGGGATGATGCCCATGGCCAGACCGTTCAGCCCACCATCAATCACATTTCCGTCGCCCCGTTTCCACAGGAAACGGCCAACCGCTCTAGCGGGCTGCACAAAGATAAAGTTATAGACCTCGTCAAAGTACCATTTGTTCAGCAGGAACAGGTACAAAGGCCGCTGGTTCGCCGCCAGACGTGCAGGCAGTGTCGGGTTCCAGATATAGAACCACATCGCCATCAGAAAGCCGCCAAGCATCGCGATAAAGGGGCTGACCTTGACCCATTTCGGCGCGCTGTGTGCATCATCCAGAACGGTGTTGTCAGGTGCGAAATAAAGCGCGCCCTCCCCTGGCTTTCCGGCGAACGCCGGACCGTGGTGGCCACCACCGTGGTCATCTCCATCCGCCGCGCCATGGCTGTCCTCTGCGCCGTCAACCTGACCTTCACCATCGGCAGCGATCTCTGCCGTGGGAATACCATAGAACTTTCCGACATATTCTGCGGACCCGAAGAAGCTCTTGTAAAACACCATGCCCGAGAACACTGCACCGATTGCCAGAACCCCAAGCGGGATCAGCATAACCATCGGGCTTTCGTGGGCATGTTCGTGGGTGTGCTTGTCGCCGCGCGCCTCACCATAGAAGGTGAGGAACATCAGGCGCCACGAGTAGAACGATGTCATCGCGGCCGCGATCACCAGCAGCCAGAACCCGTACATAGAGCCGCCACCCCACGCGCTTTCGATGATCGCATCCTTGGACAGGAAGCCGGCAAAGCCAATATGTGTCAGCGGGATACCGACACCGGTAATCGCCAGTGTGCCGATCATCATCGCCCAGAAGGTATAGGGGA
The DNA here is from genome assembly GCF_026410285.1 of Sulfitobacter sp. F26169L. Lineage (GTDB taxonomy): Bacteria > Pseudomonadota > Alphaproteobacteria > Rhodobacterales > Rhodobacteraceae > Sulfitobacter. The sequence continues at coordinate 200,578 of NZ_JAPMLP010000003.1, forward strand.
TCTTTTTGCGCAGGCCGCCGTAGTTATTCATGTCCTGTTCGTGGTGCATCGCGTGAATAACCGAGCCCGCCCCGAGGAACAGCATCGCCTTGAAGAATGCGTGGGTCAGCAGGTGGAACATCGCGGCAGAATACATGCCAACACCGGCTGCAACGAACATATAGCCCAGTTGCGACATGGTGGAATATGCGATGACGCGCTTGATGTCGGTCTGCACCAGACCGATTGTCGCGGCTACAAACGCTGTGGTTGCACCGATCACGGTCACAAAAACCATCGCTTCGGGCGCAAACTCCATCAGTGGCGACATGCGGCTGACGAGGAAGACACCTGCCGTAACCATGGTGGCCGCGTGGATCAGCGCGGAAACTGGCGTTGGCCCTTCCATCGCGTCGGGCAACCAGGTGTGCAGGAACAGCTGTGCCGATTTACCCATCGCACCCACAAACAGCAGGAAGGCAATCAGGTTTGCCGCGTTCCACTCTGTCCACAAAAACCCAACAGTGGTTTCAGCCAGTTCCGGTGCGGCGGCAAAGATGTCATCAAACCGGATGCTGTCCGTCAGCAGATACAGCGCCAACATCCCCAGCATGAAACCGAAGTCACCGACGCGGTTTACCACAAATGCTTTCATCGCGGCGGCATTTGCCGATGGCTTTTTGTAATAAAAACCGATCAGCAGGTATGACGCGACACCAACACCTTCCCAGCCAAAGAACATCTGAACAAGGTTGTCGGACGTTACCAGCATCAACATCGCAAAGGTAAAGAACGACAGGTAGGCGAAAAAGCGCGGCTTGTAGCTGACGCCTTCGTCGAAGTGTTCGTCATGCGCCATGTAGCCAAAGGAATAAAGGTGAACCAGACTGGACACGGTTGTAATCACGATCAGCATAATCGCTGTCAGGCGGTCCATGCGAATTGACCAATCCGTGCTGAGTGTGCCGGATTCGATAAAACGGAAAATCTGGATTGTTTCGGTTGTACCGTCAAAAGTAATAAATACGATCCAGCTGAGCAGTGCCGACAGGAACAACCCAGCTGTAGCGATCCAGCAGGCCGCATTTTCGCCGATGATTTTCCAGCCAAAGCCGCACAGAAGCGAGCCGATCAGCGGGGCAAAGAGAATTGTAAGTTCCATGTCCTCAGCCCTTCATCACGTTGACGTCTTCCACGGCGATACTGCCGCGGTTCCGGAAGAAACAGACCAGAATAGCCAGACCGATCGCCGCTTCGGCGGCTGCAACCGTAAGAACAAAAAGCATGAAAACCTGCCCGACCAAATCACCGAGGAAACTGGAGAAGGCGACCAGATTGATATTCACCGCAAGCAACATCAGTTCGATGCTCATCAGCAGGACGATCACGTTCTTGCGGTTCAGAAAAAGGCCAAAGATGCCAATGACAAACAGCGTCGCCGCTACCGTCAGATAATGTTCAAGTCCGATCATGTCGTCCCTCAAATTCCCGCTCGCACGGAGCAATAGTCAGTCAGCGCCACCGGCTCTTTGGCGCTGCGTATTTCACAAGAAGCTATAGCCGCCAAGCACAATGATTAGAACTACGATCAGCACGACCCAGGTGTTACGTGACATTGCTTACTTCCCTATCATTTCTGGCCGGACCTGTTGCCGCTTGTAAGGCAACTCCGGCAAATTCAACGTCCGTGCCAGCGCGGCACGGAGCATACTTAACGCAATCCCTGCCCCGGTTTCACGTCATGCAAGTTCATCGCCTTGGACGGATCGCGCATCATTTGGGCAACCACATCCTGACGCTTCACATCGCCACGGTGGCGCAGTGTCAGAACAATCGCACCGATCATTGCAACCAGCAGGATCAGGCCCGACAGCTGGAACAGGAGGAAATAGTCATCATAAAGAACCATCCCCAATGCGTTGGTGTTAGCCACCGCCGTGTCGGTCACTTGCGCGCGCAACCCTTCGGCCGCCGCGTTGCTTTCCCACGCGCCAAACGCCATGACGAACTGCATCAAGATCACAAGGCCAATCAGCAGCGCCAGAGGCATGTATTTCGCCATTTCGGCCTTCAGCTCGGCAAAGTCGACATCCAGCATCATCACCACAAACAGGAACAGCACCGCCACGGCGCCCACGTAAACGATGATCAACAGCATCGCGACAAATTCCGCGCCGAGCAGCACGAACAATCCCGCCGCCGACAGGAATGCCAAGATCAGCCACAAGACCGAGTGGACCGGATTACGGCTAACCACCGTGAACAGACCGCCTGCAATCACGCTGATCGCAAAAAGATAAAATGCAAAAACGCTCATGTGTCACCTTCCGCTTTTCCGGCGGTTTCGCCGTCGTCCAGAACTTCTTTGGCCAGATCCATTGCGCGTTGCATTGCGGGAATGCCAGCGAATACTGACATCTGGCCGATTGTCTCGATAATTTGTTGCTTGTGCGCGCCCGCTTCCATCGCGTGCCGTACAGTCTGCCGCACTGCTGTATCGTTCTGCGCGCCCTGCATTGTCAGCCCTGCAAGCGTCAGCAACAGACGCGTTTTTGCATCGAGCCCGTCGGGGTTCAGTTTGTTGCCAAAGAATGTCTCCATCATGTCCTTGGGCATCAGCCCCATCATGGATTCAAATCCCTTGGGCGAAAACGCATCCATTGCCGGAAAGGTTTTTGCCATTTCCTGCGCCTGCTTCAACATATCTTCCCAAGGGTTTTTATCAGTCATCGGTACGGTGCATCCATTTCAAGATTGCGTGCAATCTCTGCTTCCCACCGGTCGCCATTTTCCAGCAGCTTGGTCTTGTCGTAATACAGTTCTTCGCGTGTTTCGGTGCTGAACTCGAAATTCGGCCCCTCGACAATCGCATCCACCGGGCAGGCTTCCTGGCAGAAACCGCAGTAGATGCATTTCGTCATGTCAATGTCATAGCGCGTGGTACGACGGCTGCCATCTTCACGGGGCTCCGCATCAATGGTGATCGCCTGCGCGGGGCAGACCGCTTCGCACAGTTTGCACGCGATGCAGCGCTCTTCGCCGTTGGCATAGCGGCGCAGCGCATGTTCACCGCGGAAACGAGGTGATAGCGGCCCCTTTTCATGCGGATAGTTTATCGTCGCCTTCGGCTTGAACATATACTTTATGCCCAGCTTCATGCCTTGGTAGAAATCCTGAAGCAGGAAATATTTGGCGTGACGAGTGTAGTCGGTCATATCAGCCCCCTACGGTCCAGCGGGCGTAAATCCCCCAGAACCATCCAAATTTTGCCGCGAAAGCCACAAATACCACCCAGAACAGCGAGAACGGCAGGAACACTTTCCACCCCAAACGCATCAACTGGTCGTAGCGGTAGCGCGGTGTGATCGCCTTGATCAGCGAGAAGAAGAAGAACACGATGCCCATTTTGGCAATCATCCAGAAGATGCCATCGGGCAGGCCCGGGATGGGTGACAGCCAGCCGCCAAAGAACATCAGCGAAATCAGCGCACACATCAGCACCACCGCCACCAGTTCACCGATCATGAACAGCAGGAAGGGTGTCGAGGAATACTCTACCTGATAACCGGCAACCAGTTCGGATTCCGCTTCGGGAAGGTCAAACGGTGGGCGGTTGGTTTCGGCCAGTGCCGAGATGAAGAACAGGATAAGCATCGGGAAGTGCGGCAACCAATACCAGCTAAGCAGGCCATAGTTGCTGTCCTGCGCAGCGACAATGCCACTGAAGTTCATCGAACCTGTCGAAATAATGATACCGATAATGATCAGGCCCAGCGACACCTCGTAAGAGATCATCTGCGCCGCAGAGCGGAGCGAGCCGAGGAAAGGGTATTTCGAGTTAGAAGCCCACCCCCCCATGATCACGCCATATACCTCAAGTGAGGACACGGCGAAAACAAACAGGATGGCGACGTTGATGTCGGACAGAACCCAACCGTCGTTGAACGGAATCACCGACCACGCCACCAGCGCCATCACAAGCGTGATCATCGGCGCAAGAAAAAAGACCGGACGGTCTGCACCCGCAGGCACAACAATCTCTTTCACAATATATTTGCCGAAATCGGCAAAGGATTGCAGCAGCCCGTAAACCCCGACCACGTTCGGGCCACGGCGCAACTGCACGCTCGCCCAGATCTTGCGGTCCAGATACATCAGAAACGCCAGTGCAACCAGCAACGGAACCACCACAAGAAGAATCTGACCGACGATCAGTAGAATCATCCCCAGCGTCGTGTTGAAAAAGAAGTCAGCCATAGGTCCTCACACCGTCGGGATGCCTTTTTCGCGGCAGCTTTGCGTTACCACTTCAGCATCAATAGTCTTCAAGCCTTTGGGCAGGCTCGGCGAGATTGTGTAAACAGCATCAGCGCGCCAAATGCCACCCTCAATTGCTACATTTGTCCTTACATGTCGCGCAAAACCGTACCCGCGTATCAGCGTATACTGCGCCGCAGCACATTCTGCGTAGGCCGAGACATTATCAGGCGCAAGCGCCTTCGTCATCGCAACATTGAACTGCACAAGATCGCCGTCCAGCAGCACGGTTTCCACCCCCTTGTATTCGGGAATGAAATCCTCTGCTGTTGGTGTCGCAGGCTCACATCCGGCCAGCGCCAAAAAAGCGATCAGCCCTTTGTCTCTCACTCTGCAGCCAAAGCCTTTGTGCGACGCGCCTTTGCATTGGCTGACAGTTCGGCCATCAGGCTGGACGCCCGCGCAATCGGATTGCTTAGATAAAAATCTGAGACTGCGTTCACAAATTTACCCGACCCGAGCGGGGCCTGTGGCAGCGACGTCCATTCGTTTTCTGCGACCTGATCGACATTACCCAGATGCGGGTATGCCTTTACCAACGCCTGACGCAATGCGGCAAGCGAATCAAACGGCAGCACTGCATCCATTTCGGCGCTCAACGCGCGCAGGATGGCCCAGTTTTCCTTGGCCTGACCGGGCGCAAAGCTGGCGCGCTGTGCCAATTGCGGGCGTCCTTCGGTGTTCACAAACAGGCCTGATTCTTCGGTATAGGCGGCGGCGGGCAGAATGATATCCGCACGGTGCGCTCCGCGATCCCCATGACTGCCCTGATAGATGACAAACGGGCCTGCGGGGATATCCCCCTCATCAGCGCCAAGGTTGTAGATAACGTCGGCGGCCAGCACATCCACGACACCGCCTTCGGTGACAGCATCAACATCCATCGCGCCTACGCGACCAGCCGCTGTGTGCAGCACCAACAACTTTCCACCGGATTTTTCACAGATCGCCTGCACGGTTGCCAGCACCGCAGCGCCGTCTTCCGCTGCCAATGCGCCCTGCCCCACAACCACGATGCAGTTTTTATCTGCGAGCTCGGCCATATCAAGGTCCAGCACATGCGCCAGAGCAGCGCGGTCATCGCCCATGTGCTCATATTCATAGGTTAGATCTGCCGGTTCACCGACAACAATTACGTCAGCTCCCTGCGTCCATGCCTTGCGGATGCGCGCATTCAGGACCGGTGCTTCGATGGCAGGGTTTGTGCCTACAAGCAGAACTTTATCCGCAACATCGATATCCTCGATCGCCGCTGTGCCGACATAGGCAGACCGGTTGCCCGCAGGCAACTTGGCACCATCCGTGCGACATTCAACCACACCGCCCTGCCCCTCGATCAACTGCTTGAGGGCAAACGCGGCCTCAACAGGGGCCAGATCGCCTACAAGACCGGCGACTTTTTTATCTTTCATTGCGGCAGCGGCAGCGGCCAAAGCTTCGGGCCATTCCGCTTTGCGCAGCTTACCGTTTTCGCGGATGTAGGGCGTATCAAGGCGCTGTTTGCGCAGGCCATCCCAAACAAAACGGGTTTTATCCGAAATCCACTCTTCGTTTACGCCGTCATGGTTGCGCGGCAGGAAGCGCATCACTTCGCGGCCCTTGGTATCCACGCGAATGTTTGAACATAGCGCGTCCATCACATCAATGGATTCGGTCTTGGTTAGTTCCCATGGACGGGCGGTGAACGAATAAGGTTTGCTGACCAACGCACCCACTGGGCACAGATCGATGATGTTGCCCGACAGGTTGCTGTCAATAAGCGCACCCAAATAGGTTGTAATCTCCGAATCTTCGCCACGACCGGTTTGCCCCATGACGTTCAGACCGGCCACTTCAGTGGTAAAACGCACGCAGCGGGTGCAAGAAATACACCGTGTCATGTGCGTTTCGATCAGCGGCCCGATTTCCAGATCTTCGGTCGCACGCTTCGGCTCGCGGTAACGCGAGAAATCAACGCCATATGCCATTGCTTGGTCTTGCAAGTCACACTCGCCTCCCTGATCACAGATCGGGCAATCAAGCGGGTGGTTGATTAGCAGGAATTCCATCACGCCTTCGCGCGCTTTCTTGACCATCGGGCTGTTGGTTTTGACCACAGGCGGCTGGCCTTCGGGACCGGGGCGCAGATCACGCACCTGCATCGCACAACTTGCCGCCGGTTTGGGCGGACCACCGACCACTTCGACAAGACACATCCGGCAGTTGCCGGCAATCGAAAGCCGCTCGTGGTAACAGAACCGCGGCACTTCGACACCTGCCTGCTCACACGCCTGAATAAGCGTCATCGCGCCCTCGGCTTCAACTTCCTTACCGTCGATGATGATCTTGCGAATATCGCTCATGGTATCACTTTATCCTCAGCAACGAGCCGATGCGGCTCGATTTTTGAATCTCTTTGCGCCCCAATGCGCAATAGCTTTGCGGGTCGGACGCCACAACCCCGTTGGCGTTCATATATGCCTCGCCCTTGGCGCGCATCCGCGCCTTTTCCTGATCCGAGTCGGCGTATGCGTCAATCTCGTCGTCCGTAAACCCCAGCGAGCGGGCGTGCGCACGCACCGATCGGTAAAGCGATAGTGCCTTGATGACGCGCGCCGAAATGTCAGGGCACTTCTTTCGTATCTCGTCAGCTACAGCAACATCAAAAACTGCATCATCGACCGCGCGCACATCGCGCAGGTTTTGTTTAGCCGAGACCCCGCCGGCGGACATCACAATGAAAAGGGTGATTATCAGGTTACGCATATGTGCTCTCCTCAAATGCTTTTACGGGCTATTGCCCTTGTCGGCATGTGGGTCGGGATCCCTTTGTTATGCAATAACAGCGCGCACCCGGCGGGATACACACTAGCGGTTGGATTATCGTGCGTCGGGGCATTGTCCCTGCAAGGTGAGTGTATCTTTGTCGATGGAAAGCTGCGCTTGGGGGGCATCGGGTCCCGCCGTCCAGATGATATCGGAACTACCAAAAAGGTTGACGCAATGAACCACCGCTTCATAGCGGCCCGCTTCACGTGCGCCCAGCAATGACTTTGAAACAGGCTTTACCGTGACTGTGAACTGGTCGAGCTGGCGGTCGATCTTGCGCAGTTTTGCATTGTAATATTGACCGTCGAAAAAGATACGGTCTTCGGCCGAGGTGCAGCCTGCAAGAAGCCCTGCGCACAGCGCAATACCTGTCCAATTGTTCATCACCGTCTCCTCCACACGCAGCCGTGCGGCTAATTACGTAACTTTGTGCCTGTTATTGCGCAAATTATCAGGCAGGGCCAGTGCTTCTTCGTTCTGTAATGTTTTGCGATGGCGCCACACTAATGCGATGCTCAAAGCCCAATGCAGCGCAGCCATTTGCCGCACGATCATTAGTAATGCCGAGAAAGACCATGTTCGATAGATCGCTCACCAGCCTTTGCGCGCCCCTTCGCGAGAAATATACCAACATGACAGCTTAGAATGCCGCGATCACTGCCAGAACAGCAGTGATGATGATGCAGAACCAGCCAATAACATACGACACAGACCGCATCGCCTGATTTTCTGTACGAATGTGAACGAACGCCATCACCAGACGGGATACCAGAAAAACCGATGCAAGGATGTTTACCATTAGCGGGGATGCCCCTGCCAACATCGCGGCCAGTGTAGCGGCAACATAAGGACCAGAAGTTTCGACCGCGTTCATAAATGCGCGCTCGCTGCGGTAAGCCGGATCACTATAGTCCCGCTTTGGCTTACCACAGCCACACCGGTTTTCGGCGGTCCGGCCCCGCGTGCTATTCAGCGACAGCCCGACCACAAGCAAAGCCCACAGGGCGAGCGACGCGATGGCGTGACTATATTGCGCAAATTGGTCCAACCCCCTACTCCGCAGCGACAGAGCCGACGCGGCCCGTGCGTTTATGGGCAATCCGCTCTTCGATCTCGTCACGGAAGTGTCGGATCAAACCCTGAATAGGCCAAGCGGCAGCGTCGCCAAGAGCACAGATTGTGTGGCCCTCTACCTGCTTGGTCACGTCCAGCAGCATATCGATCTCTTCCGGTTCTGCATCGCCCCTTACCAAACGCTCCATCACCCGCATCATCCAGCCCGTGCCTTCACGGCAAGGAGTACACTGGCCGCAGGATTCATGCTTGTAAAACGCGGCCAGACGCCAGATCGCCTTGATCACATCGGTTTGCTTGTCCATCACAATCACTGCTGCGGTTCCAAGGCCCGAGCGCTGTTCGCGCAAGTAATCGAAATCCATAATCGCGTGGCGCATCTCGTGGCCGGGAATCAGCGGGACCGAACTACCGCCCGGAATAACCGCCTTAAGGTTGTCCCAGCCGCCGCGAATACCACCGCAATGTTTTTCGATCAGTTCTTCAAAACCGATGCTCATCGATTCTTCGACAACACAGGGGTTATTCACATGCCCCGAAATCGCGAACAGCTTGGTTCCCGCATTGTTAGGCCGACCAAATCCCGCAAACCAGCCACCGCCACGGCGCAGGATTGTCGGCACAACCGCAATGGATTCGACGTTGTTCACAGTGGTCGGGCAACCGTACAGGCCCGCACCCGCCGGAAACGGCGGTTTCATGCGAGGCATGCCTTTTTTACCCTCAAGGGATTCAAGAAGCGCGGTTTCTTCACCGCAGATGTAGGCTCCCGCACCATGTGCGAGGTACAAATCAAAATCCCAGCCTGACTTGGCTGCGTTCTTACCCAACAGACCTGCATCATAGGCTTCGTCGATTGCAGCTTGCAGCGCTTCTTTTTCGCGAATGTATTCGCCGCGGATGTAGATGTAACAAGCATTTGCGTTCATCGCAAAGGACGCGATCAGGCACCCTTCGATCAATGTGTGCGGATCGTGGCGCATGATTTCGCGGTCTTTACAGGTGCCCGGCTCGGATTCATCGGCGTTCACCACCAGATAGCTGGGCCGACCATCAGACTCTTTGGGCATGAACGACCATTTCAGGCCCGTGGGGAAACCCGCACCGCCCCGCCCGCGCAGACCGGAAGCTTTCATCTCGTCGATGATCCAGTCGCGGCCCTTTTTAATGATGTCCGCCGTCCCATCCCAATGGCCCCGTGTTTGCGCACCCTTCAAGGTGCGGTCATGCATGCCGTAGAGGTTGGTGAAAATCCGGTCTTTATCTTGCAACATGGTGCTCATCCGTCTTTCTCAGATTGGCGCAAACGCCACATTCTGAATGCTTGTATAAAGACCCATAGAAACACGGCAGCGATGCCGAGCTCCAACAGGCCCATTGTTTGGTTTGACCATCCATAGATAGTCCCTGCAGCTTCGATTGCTATAAAAGCAAACGCGCCCACAACACTTACGATCGCAAGGTGTCGCCCGTTGCGTGACAGTTGATCATCGTTTTCCGCCACGAACTGCTCCCTGCTTTATGTCTTTTTCTTCTTCTTCGAGAACTCCGTCTCGCCGCCCTTGGCCAGTATTTTAGCCTGCGACATCCAGCCGTCCCGCTCTATCCGGCCCTTAAAACGCAGGTTTTCATCCACCCACGCGATGTCTTTCTTCTTCCACTTTGAAACCTGGTCAAAGTGATAGACCCCAAGATCATTCAAAGTCTGTTCAAGCTTGGGACCAACGCCGCTGATCAGCTTGAGATCATCTTTCCCTTCGGGGCGCGGCGCGGCAAGCATTGTTTCCGGCTTTTGGCCACTTGTTTTCGCTGCTGGCTTCGTCGTAGCTGCTGATGCCGTCGCTCTGCCAGCATTTGGCTGTTTTTGAGCAATTACCGCAGGTTTCGCAGCATTTTGTGCCTCTTTGACGCTTTCACTTGGCCCGTCAGCGATCCCTGAGCCTTGCTGTACTGCATTAGCTGTCTGGCTGAATGCAGCAGATGACGTAGTGTTTGTGCCTGCTTTTGTACCCGCTGCTGCTCGTTTGGGGGATCTCGTTCCAGCCGCCGTATCTACAGCTTTATTATCAGGCGTTGTGATCGTATCGGATGCAGCGATGCCTGCCGCAGCCCCCTCTGGAATGGCAGACGCAAAACCGATTGCTCGGGAGCGTCCATTGCAGAATGCGTTATTGAGAATAATTCCCAACCCCACGCCAATCAGGGCACCAAGCAGCAAAGAAAGTGAAAAAACGGCGTTTGCGCTCCAGAAAAGAAAAGCAAACGAAAGCGCGCCTGTCAGAGCCGCAATGCTCCAACAAATCATGCCACACTTTGTGCTGTTCTCTTTCATCGCCATCTCAGAAGCCTATCTGCCAGCCCGATCCCGTCAGCCGCTAGTTATACCGACCGTCTTTACCCGCTTTCGTAGAAAATTCGGTTTCTTCACCGCGTGCCAGTTTACCCGCTTGTTCTACCCAGTTGTCACGTGATGCACGGCCCTTGAAGCCTTCAAGGTTCCGGTCAACCCACGCAAGCTCGTCCTCACCCCATTTAGCGATCTGGTCATAGTGGTAAAAGCCCATGGAGTTTAACAGGCCTTCAAGTTTTGGTCCAATACCCTTGATCAGCTTCAAATCATCTGCACCGGCTTTGCGCGGCGCGCTCATGGTGCGGGGCTTCTTGCCGGCGCGCGGGGTCTCTGTGCCGGACTCTGCCTTTGCATCAGTCTTCGGTTCCGGTGCGGGTGTGCCGCGTGCAGGTTTGGCTTTGGCTTCCACCTCGGGCGCTTCGCCTTTAACTTCCGACACCTGATCAGATGCGACACCACGCTTGCGGTCGACTTCCGGATCGTCGCCTCGTTTGGCAGGAGGCTTCTCGCCTGTGTTCGCAGCTTTGCCCTGCCAAGGCGTCAACAACGGCACCTCTGTACCATCGATCCGTTTGACCGTATCGCCTATGTCCGTCGCCAACTGCACTGACGCGTTATATCGGGTTTTTCCGCTATCATATTCGGTAAGCGAAGTCAGCCCGCCAAGCGGTTCGGAGGCATAACGGCCATTTTGCGGCCCCGGAACGGGAACGTTGCCAGCCGCCAGTTCATCAAGAATTCTGGTAAAATTCTCGGCAGTCAAATCCTCGTAATAATCCTTGCCGATCTGCGCCATCGGCGCGTTGGAACACGCGCCCAGACATTCCACTTCTTCCCACGAAAACTTGCCATCCGCGCTGAGTTCGAACGCTTTGGGCGCAATTTTTTCGCGACAAACACCGATCAGGTCTTCTGCGCCGCAAATCATGCAGGACGTGGTGCCGCAAATCTGGATATGGGCCACCGAGCCGACCGGCGCGAGTTTGTACATGAAATAGAACGTCGCCACTTCAAGACCGCGGATATAGGCCAGATCCAGCATGTCGCAGACATATTCGATTGCCGGACGGGTCAGCCACCCCTCCTGCTCATGCGCGCGCCACAACAGCGGGATAATCGCCGATGCCTGACGGCCTTCGGGATATTTGGTGATCTGCACTTCGGCCCATGCCTGATTGTCAGGAGTGAAGGCGAAGGACTCGGGTTGTTCAGGGTGGAGACGGCGGAGCATCGGATCAGGCTTTCGTACTTGCGGAGGCGGCAGATACCTCCGGAGGGAGTTTAGTTGGAAAAATGATGAAGGGCGACAGAATCAACGATCGACCTCGCCAAACACGATGTCCATCGTACCGATGATTGCAGCGACATCGGCCAGTTGATGGCCCTTGGCGAGATAATCCATCGCCTGCAAGTGCAGATATCCCGGCGCGCGCAGTTTGGCGCGGTAGGGTTTGTTGGTGCCATCCGCCACCAGATACACACCGAACTCACCTTTGGGAGCCTCGACGGCTGCGTACACTTCACCAGCCGGCACGTGGAAGCCTTCGGTGTAAAGCTTGAAGTGGTGGATCAAACTCTCCATGGATGTCTTCATGTCCGACCGTTTGGGCGGAGTAATTTTACCACGGGCAAGGATATCGCCCTTCCCTTCCGGAGCGCGCAGTTTTTCGATGGCTTGCAGCATGATGCTCGCAGACTGGCGCATTTCCTCCATGCGGACGAGATAGCGGTCGTAGCAATCGCCATTCACCCCTGTTGGGATCTGGAAATCAAATTCGTCATAGCACTCATAAGGTTCCGCGCGGCGCAAATCCCACGCAAGGCCTGAACCGCGTACCATCACGCCGGAGAAGCCCCAATCGGAAATATCCTGCTCGCTCACCACGCCGATATCGACGTTGCGCTGTTTGAATATCCGGTTTTCGGTCAGCAGCGTGTCAATGTCGACCATAAACCCGCTGAGGAATTTATGGGTCCACGTTTCGATATCATCCAGCAGCGCCTCAGGCAGGTCCTGATGAACACCACCGGGACGGAAATAAGCCGCATGCAACCGGGCTCCGCAAGCACGTTCGTAAAAGATCATCAAATCTTCACGCTCTTCAAAACCCCAGAGTGGCGGGGTGAGCGCGCCCACGTCCATCGCCTGCGTGGTGACGTTCAGCAGGTGCGACAGGATGCGGCCAATCTCGGAGTACAGCACACGGATGAGGCTCGCGCGGCGGGGCACCTCGACGCCGGTGAGGCGTTCGATGGCCAAACACCAGGCATGTTCCTGATTCATCGGCGCCACGTAATCCAGGCGGTCGAAATACGGCAGGTTTTGCAGATAGGTCCGGCTCTCCATGAGCTTTTCGGTGCCACGGTGCAGCAGACCGATATGCGGATCACAGCGCTCGACAATCTCGCCGTCCAGTTCCAGCACCAGACGCAAAACGCCGTGGGCCGCAGGGTGTTGCGGACCGAAGTTGATGTTGAAATTCCGGATTTTCTGCTCGCCCGTCAGAGCGTCTTCGAAACCTTTGGTGCCGTCCATCATGTGGAAGCCTCCGTTAAAAATCCACCAATGGTGGATTGGCTAGGTTTTTTAAAAAGGGGAAATGAAGCCAGTGCCAACGTCAGCGTGGCAATCGACCCACCATACATACCAACCAGCAAATCCATCACTTCGCCGCCTCTTTCTCATCGCCTGGAAGGATATACTCGGCCCCTTCCCACGGTGACATAAAGTCGAACTGGCGGTATTCCTGAACAAGGCTCACAGGCTCATAGACCACCCGCTTCTCCGCCTCGTCATAGCGCACTTCGGTGTAACCCGTTGTCGGGAAATCCTTGCGCAGAGGGTAGCCACGGAATCCGTAGTCTGTCAGGAGGCGACGCAGATCGGGGTGACCCGAGAAGATGATGCCGAACATGTCGAACACCTCGCGCTCGAACCAGTTGGCGCTGGGGTGGATAGCAACCAGTGAGGGTACCATGTCCTCTTCCCGTACGGCCACACGCAGACGAATACGCTGGTTTTGGTACATCGACAGGAAGTGATAAACGACATCAAACCGCTTTGCGCGCCCCATGTAATCAACTGCTGTAATATCAACCAACGAGGTGAAGCGACAGGTTGGATCACCTTTCAAAAATTCGACCAGACCGGCAATATTGGCAAGAGTCACGTCAAGGTTCAGCTCGCCAAAGGATACGTCCCAGCCAAGAACACAATCCGGGCGCTGAGCTTCGATGTGTGCTCCAAGTTCGTTAAGTGCATCGCTCATCTTACAATTGTCCCCGTCCGACGCATTTTGCGTTGCAGTTGCATGATGCCGTACAGCAATGCCTCGGCTGTCGGCGGGCATCCGGGCACGTAGATGTCGACAGGTACAATCCGGTCACATCCACGGACAACACTATAGCTGTAGTGATAATATCCCCCGCCGTTTGCGCAGGATCCCATAGAGATCACATAGCGCGGTTCCGGCATCTGGTCATAGACTTTGCGCAGTGCGGGCGCCATTTTGTTGGTCAGTGTGCCGGCCACAATCATCAGATCGGACTGGCGCGGGGAGGCGCGCGGCGCGGTGCCGAAGCGTTCAAGATCATAGCGCGGCATGGAGGTGTGCATCATCTCCACGGCGCAGCATGCCAGACCGAAGGTCATCCAGTGCAGCGAGCCGGTGCGCGCCCAGTTGATCAAATCCTCTGTTGAGGTCAGCAAAAATCCCTTGTCCTGCAAAGAGGCGTTCAGGTTTTGCGTGGCGACATCACGGTCCATGCCAGCAGTGGCCGGACTGTTTGTAGACGTTACTGCCATTCGAGCGCCCCTTTCTTCCATTCGTACGCAAAGCCTGCGGTCAGCACCGCAAGGAAGAACATCATAGACCAGAACGACACCATCGAAATGTCGCTAAACGCCACAGCCCAAGGGAACAGGAAGGCGATTTCAAGGTCAAAAATGATGAACAGAATCGCCACCAAATAGAATCGCACATCAAATTTCATCCGCGCATCGTCAAATGCGTTGAATCCACATTCGTACGCCGACACTTTTTCGGGGTCCGGATTGCGCACAGCCAGCACAACGGCGGCAAGCAGCAAGGCGAGGCCGAGACCGATTGCTACAGCCAGAAAAATAAGGATCGGCAGATATTCCATAAGCATATCGTCCAAGGGTGGCTCCTTTCTTGGATGGCGTGGGCATCTCGCCCTGCTTGACGCTTTGTATGGGGTTTAGCCGTGCGGCGGCACGGGGTCAACGGGAGGAAGGGCGGAAAGGTAGTGCCAACGCGTGGCAGATAGCCGCCCCGACACCAGAAATCCGCGCAAAGTCGGTTTTCGAACCTATAGCATTGCGAAGAAACCGGATAGACAGGCCCCACTGTGCATCCGAAACAACTGACGACACCTGCCATGAAACAACTTGATCAAGAATTACGGGTTGATTTTATCAGCGGCGCGGTTGCTCACCGGCTTCGCTTTGGCGGGGGACGCGGGCAGGCTTTGGCGCGCGCGATGGGATTGCAGGCCGGCAAAACGCCAATGGTCGTCGATGCCACGGCTGGACTGGGGCGCGATGCGTTTTTGCTGGCATCGCTTGGCGCGCAGGTCACGCTGATTGAGCGATCGCAGAAAATGCATAAACTGCTGGCGCAAGGCATGAAGCAGGCCTTTGACGAAGGCGGCGTATTTCGAGACATTATCAACCGCATGACCCTTCTGGAGGGCGATGCAAAGGATTTGCTGCCTGATCTGCGCGGAGAGGCCATTCTGGTTGATCCCATGCACCCGCCACGCAAAAATACGGCTTTGGTCAAGCGCGAGCTGCGTCAGGTCCGCGAAATTGTGGGAACCGATGAAGATGCGGTAGAGTTGATGCGCGCAGCCCTTGCGCACGCGCGCAACCGTGTGGTGCTGAAATGGCCAGCCAAGGCCGATCCGATGGCTGGGATACGGCCGCGCTCGCATGTCATTCAGGGAAAATCAACGCGTTACGATGTGTTTATGATATCGTGAGGCTCTTCCCTCGGGTTTAGAAAAGCAACGACAACGGGCTGCAACGAAATCGGAGTGCAAGGCCCCGCCCACACATTTCCGCGTTAAACCACCCATGCAGCTTTGCGTTTTTCAAAGAATGCGCCGATGCCTTCGGCAGCCTCTTCGGTTTCCCAGCGTTCGGCCAGTGCGGCGATCGACATGGCAACGGCTTCTTCCGTCGCGGCACCGCCCAAATCCTGCGCCAGCTTTTTGGCGGCGGCCACGGCACCGGGGGCGCAGGCAAGATACGGCACAACTTCGCGCTCTATGGCGGCATCCAAGTCATCCTGCGGCACAGCACGCGACAGCAAGCCAAGCTCCACCGCTTCATCCGCGCCGAACACGCGACCGGACATAAACACCCGCCGCGCGCGTCCCTCACCCATACGGGCGATTACGTAGGGGCCGATGGTGGCGGGGATAATGCCCAGCTTTGTCTCCGTCAGCGCCATTTTCAGGCTATCCACGCCGATTGCCACATCACATACAGCGGCCATACCCACACCGCCACCAAACGCATTGCCCTGCAATCGCCCGATAAGCGGCTTGGGCAGACGGTTCAACGCCCCCAGCATGGTTGCCAGTTTTCCTGCTTCTGCTGCGCGGGTTGCAGCGTCCATGCCCATCTGCTCTTGCATCCAGCCCAGATCGCCGCCCGCGCAAAACGTGCGCCCCGCTGCGGCCAGCACCACAACCCGAACGGAGTTGTCGCCCGCCAGATCGGCGGCAGCTCGGGTCAAATCTGCCAGCATCTGCGCTGACATTGCGTTGTGTTTTTCTTCCCGCGCAAGGGTCAGGGTCGCGACACCGCGACTGTCTGTTTCAACGGTTATGGTTTCAAACATTTCTGATGGTCCTTAAAATCGAAAAGCGGGATCAACTGCGCATGGCACGCGCCATGTCGGCAGCTTCGTTAATCACATCAAGGTCAAGCCCTGTGTCATAGCCCAACTGCGCCAGATGGGCAGCCACGGCTTCGGTTGCGACATTCCCCGATGCGCCCGGCGCATAGGGACAGCCGCCCAACCCCCCGACAGCAGCGTCAAATACCCGCACCCCAAGGCTGAGCGAGGCATCGATATTGGCAAGCGCACGACCGCCCGTATCATGATAGTGCCCCGCCAGACGGCCCACAGGCACCACTTCACGCACTGCCAGCAACATCCGCGCGATACTGTCCGGCGTTCCAGCTCCGATAGTGTCCCCCAGCGATACCTCGTAACAGCCCATCGCAAACAGCTTGTCGGCCAGATCTGCAACAGCCTGCGGCGCAACCGGCCCGTCATAGGGGCATTCAACCACACAGGAAATATAACCGCGCACCGGCAAATCGATATGCCGCGCTTCCTCCAGAATAGGCACAAACCGCTCGATGCTTTCAGCTATCGAAGCGTTGATGTTCTTCTGGGAAAACCCCTCCGACGCGCTGGCAAAAATCGCGATCTCGTCCGCGCCTGCGGCTATAGCATCGCTATAGCCACGCATGTTGGGGGTCAGGGCGGCGTAGCGCACGCCATCCTTGCGCGTGATTCCCGCCAGCACCTCGGCCGAGCCCGCCATTTGCGGCACCCATTTCGGAGAAACAAAGCTGGCACATTCAATCCGCGAAAAGCCGGCCTTGCTCAGTCGGTCCACCAGCGCAATCTTCTCTGCAACAGGAATATCGCGTGCTTCGTTTTGCAAACCGTCCCGCGGCCCCACCTCGAAAATTTCACATGGTCCCAGGTTCATAACGCTCTCTCCGAAATTATATATCTCAAGACTGCACTGTTATCCGCGCGCATGCACCCCTTTTATGACGCAACACTTTCAATTCCGGTGCGCAGACGCGTCCCAAGGTGCGAAAAAGGTTTGTGTAAAGATCGCGGCATCGCCGGGTAATGATGCCTTAAATGCTGTCCGCGCAGTGATCCGCGCGTACCAGTCCGCCAGCGCGCCAAACCCGTCCAAATGGGCAAAAAAGCGCGCAAGATAGACCGCCTGACCCACCGAAACATCTGCCGCAGAAAATCCGCCATCAAGCAAATGGTCACGCCCCGTCAGCCGTGCCTCCAGCGCGGCATAGCATTTTGTCAGCCGCGCCGCCTCCAGCTGCATCACGATAGGACTGCGCATCGCATCGTCGCGCAATACAACGTGCTGTTGCGTCAGTGCCGCCGCATGCTGGCTGATGGTTTCGGCAAAATGCACCCATACCAGCCACTGCGCGCGTTCGGGATGGCCTGCCGCCCGCCCCAGCACATCTGGCGAAAACCGCTCACACAACACCTGCGTGATTGCGCCTGTCTCGAATATCGTCTCGCCGTCGATCTCCAGCGCTGGCACACGACCCGCAGGGCTTTTTGCCAGATAGGCCGGATCGCGCAGGGATTTGTCAAAGCCACGGGTCTGAACCTCAAACGCGACATCCAGTTCATGTAACAACCACAAGCTGCGCATGGAGCGGCTCTGCGGGCAGTGGTGCAGTGTGATCATGTCCTAATCCTCATTAAATCCGGTGCCCGTTCAGACAATATATTTTTCACCTTCCGCCGTCATCGTTATGAGCGGTGTACACTTCAGTTACCGCGCCATTCCAGCGCACGGCACTGTCTGCGCAACCAGCCGTTCGGGCTTCGGCTTGGCCGGACGCCACTGCCGGTAGATCATGCGAACCCCGCCAAACATCCCCTCCAGCAGCCTCTGCGCCAACGGTCGCCATACAAAAAACGACAGGGCCGCAAACACCGGCATCGCATATCCGAAAGAAAAGGCAAAACGACTAACGACGGCAAGCCCTGCAACCTTCAGAACATGGACCTGCCCGTCGATATGCCCTCACGCGTCTTCGGCCTCCAGCCTGACCAGCGCTGCACCCGCTTCGACCTGATCACCCGCACTGGCCAGAACTTCGGCAACGATCCCGTCACGCGCCGCAAGCAGGCTATGCTCCATCTTCATCGCTTCCAGAATGGCCAGTTTGTCGCCTTTGGCGACTTTCTGGCCAGCGGTGGCAAATACTTCCCGCACCAGTCCGGGCATGGGCGCTTCAATCAGGTTACCATCTCCGTGCGCGCCGGCGGCTTGCAGCAGGGGATCAATGCGGTCAAAAATCAGGCCGTACCCGTCAAAAACCGTAATCCGATTGTTGGCGACAGCAACATCTGCTGCCGGATTGCCGCCAACCTGCCAGTTTTCCCCGACGCGGCGCGCCTCGATCACATCATCCTGCACATGCCAACGCTGGTGATCCGGTCCGACAACCTCGACCTTGACCAGATGATCCTCACCGTCCCAGGCAAGCTGAACCTGACGCAGCATAGGCTCCCAAAGCGTGAAACCCGTCAGTGGTCCTGTTTCCATCAAATCAAGCGCGGCCATTCCTGCCAACGCCACGTGACGGGGCAGAACCGCTGGCACCTGTGTCAGCGCATCAATGTCACGTGCGATCAGACCGGTATCCACATCTCCGTTGCGGAACCCTTCATGCCCCGCAAGCGCGCCCAGAAACGCAAGGTTCGTCACGGTGCCTGCCACTTGCGTTCCCGCCAGCGCCTGACGCAGCCGTGCCAATGCCACGTCACGCGTAGGACCGTGCACGATAACTTTGGCAATCATCGGATCATAAAACGGGCTGATGGTATCCCCCGCCCGCACACCGCTGTCGGCGCGGCACGCTGGATCAAACGCCAGATGCGTCAGCGTACCGGTTGCAGGAAGGAATCCTTTTGGAACGTCCTCGGCATACAGACGCGCCTCAAACGCATGGCCCGTGATCGACAACTCGTCTTGCGCTTTGGGCAGATCCTCACCCGCCGCAACACGCAGTTGCCATTCCACCAGATCAACGCCGGTGATCGCCTCGGTCACCGGATGTTCCACCTGCAAACGGGTGTTCATCTCCATGAAAAAGAACCCGTCGGCCTTCAACCCGTCCGAACCGTCAACGATGAATTCGACGGTGCCAGCACCCTTATATCCAATCGCTTCAGCCGCTTTTACGCCCGCCTGCCCCATTGCGGCGCGCATCTCTTCAGTCATTCCCGGTGCGGGCGCTTCCTCGATAACCTTCTGGTGACGCCTTTGCAGCGAACAGTCCCGCTCGAACAAATGCACAGCCGTTTTGCCATCGCCAAAAACCTGCACCTCGATGTGGCGCGGCTGGCTGACAAACTTCTCTACCAAAACATCCGCATTGCCAAAGGCGGTCTTCGCCTCGGACCGCGCACTCGCCAGAGCATCTGCGAAACCGCTTGCGTCCTCGACCAGACGCATACCCTTGCCACCGCCCCCTGCGACCGCTTTGATCAGTACCGGATAGCCGATCTTGCCCGCCTCCTCCGCCAGCAGATCATCGGACTGGTCGCTGCCGTGATAGCCCGGCACAACAGGCACACCCGCCTCGATCATCAATGCCTTCGCGGCATCCTTCAGACCCATCGCGCGGATCGCGTCCGCAGACGGCCCGATGAACGTCAGCCCCGCCGCGCCGACCGCATCGACAAAATCGGGGTTCTCTGACAGAAATCCATAGCCCGGGTCGATCGCCTGCGCACCGGTATCAAGTGCCGCCTGAATAATCACATCACCGCGCAAATAGCTTTCGGATGGCGCAGAGCCGCCGATATGCACCGCCACATCGGCCAGCGCTACATGCTTGGCCCCCGCATCCGCATCTGAATAAACCGCAACGCAGCGCACACCCATGGCTTGCGCCGTTTCCATCACCCGACAGGCAATCTCGCCCCGGTTCGCAATCAAAATCGTGTCAAACATTCCCGTCCCACTTTCCTACTTTTTTTGGCCTTAAATATCCAATCCGGATCTCAGCCAAAATCCTCGACAACGCAAAAGCGCTCGCACATCAGCATCATGTCCGGCGCGAAACCACCGTTTCGCCGAAAGTACGCCTCATAGGCCGCCCGCCAGTGTGCCAGATCCCGAAACTCGCCCTGTGCCGCGACGAATTCGGCGTCCATATCCTCGAACCCCCGTTTGCGAACCTCCACGGTCTCGATCATCACCGCCGGCGTGCCGTCCCAATTGAGCGCGACATCACGCCGCCCAACCTCGGGCCATGCGTCCTTGCCATTGCCATAGGCTGATGCTGCCTCGCAGGTTGCGGTTTTTGTCCCGCTGCGCACCAGCGCAAGGATTTCGGCACAAAGTTCGGGACTGTCGCCAAACCGAAATGTTTCGGCTTGCGGGTTGGCGTCGACGATCTCTTGCAATGTCTTGCTCATACCGTTTCCCTCACATTCGAAACACGCCGAACTTTGTCGGCTCGATAGGGGCGCACAACGATGCACTTAAACTCAGTGCCAGCACGTCGCGGCTTTTGCGCGGATCGATGATGCCATCGTCCCAAAGCCGCGCAGAGGCATATAGCGGGTGCGACTGCTCTTCGAACATATCGATGGTGGGCTGCTTAAACTTGGCCTCATCCTCGGCTGACCATGTCTCGCCCGCGCGTTCGATCGCGTCGCGTTTGACCGTGGCCAGAACACCCGCCGCCTGCGGACCGCCCATCACGGAAATCCGGCTGTTGGGCCATGTCCACAGGAACCGCGGGCTATAGGCGCGACCGGCCATGCCATAGTTGCCAGCCCCGAATGACCCCCCCACCAGCATGGTAATTTTGGGCACATTGGTACAGGCAACCGCTGTCACCATCTTTGCCCCGTGACGCGCGATACCTTCGTTTTCGTACTTTCGCCCAACCATAAAGCCGGTGATGTTTTGCAGAAACACCAGCGGGATACCCCGCGCCGAACACAGCTCGACAAAGTGCGCGCCCTTTTGGGCCGCTTCGGAGAACAGCACACCGTTGTTGGCGATGATCCCGACGGGGCACCCCTTCACATGGGCAAACCCCGTCACGAGCGTTTCCCCGAAACGCGGTTTGAATTCGTCAAAACGGCTGCCATCCACAGTGCGCGCGATCACTTCGCGGATGTCGTAGGGCGTGCGCAGATCGGCTGGCACTACCCCCAGAATTTCATCGGGATCATAGGCAGGTTCTTCGACGCTTTCCCATTGTACTGTTGTGGGCTTTGCACGGTTGAGATGGCCCACCGCCCGGCGCGCCAGTGACAGCGCATGCGCATCGTCTTCGGCCAGATAGTCGGCAACGCCTGACAGACGGGTATGCACATCACCACCACCCAGATCTTCCGCGCTGACAACTTCACCGGTTGCCGCCTTGACCAGCGGCGGCCCCGCGAGAAAAATTGTGCCCTGCTCTTTGACGATGATCGTCACGTCAGACATCGCAGGCACATAGGCCCCGCCCGCTGTACATGACCCCATCACAACTGCAATCTGGGGAATTCCCTTCGCGCTCATCCGGGCCTGATTATAGAAAATCCGGCCAAAGTGGTCGCGATCGGGAAAAACTTCATCCTGATTGGGCAAGTTCGCGCCACCGCTATCAACCAGATAGATACAGGGCAGATGGTTTTCCTCTGCAATTTCCTGCGCGCGCAGGTGCTTTTTCACGGTGGCAGGATAGTAGGTGCCGCCCTTCACGGTGGCATCGTTACACACGATCATCACCTCCTGGCCCTGCACCGTGCCAATTCCGGCGATTACACCGGCACTAGGCGCCGCGCCGCCGTACAGACCATGGGCCGCAAAGGCTCCGATTTCCAGAAACGGGCTGCCCGCATCCAGCAGGTTCGCTACTCTTTCCCGCGGCAACATCTTGCCACGGCTCAAATGCCGCTCGCGCGACTTTTCGCCACCGCCAAGCGCTGCTGCCTGCGCCGCTTCACGTACTTGGGCCAGAGCCTCCAGATGAGCAGCGGTGTTTGATTTGAACGCCTCGGATGAGGGCAACGCCTGTGACGCAAGTTTCATGGCTATCCTTTCACACTGCACATGCAGAATTTTGGGTGAGTATTTGTTTTTCAACACTTAAGTGTCGGAAATATTGATCCAGATCATGGCCGCGCGCCGCAGCGCAGCGCAAACTGGGGGCGTCAAATCGACAGGAGACAGAATCATGAAGACCACATTTATCGCCCTTGCAATCGCCGCAACCGCCGCGACCTCTGCCGCTGCGCAGTCCCGGGGGGATTTCACACTCGGCTTCGGCATCGGGTCCGTCATGCCGAAATCCGGCAACGGTGTGCTTGCGGGGGGTGACGCCTCTATCGGGAACGATGTACGCCCGACCATCACCGCCGAATATTTCATCCGTGACAATCTGGGCATCGAACTGCTGGCCGCGACCCCGTTCGAGCATGACATCAACATTGCTGGTGTCGGATTTGCCGGCACCACCAAGCACTTGCCGCCCACACTCTCGCTGAACTACCACTTTCCGACAAACAGCGCGTTCAAGCCCTATATCGGTGCCGGTGTGAACTACACCGCCTTCTTTCAGGAAGAATCCCCGCTTGGCACGCTTGAGCTGGAAGACGGGTTCGGCTTCGCCGTTCAGATCGGGATGGACTACCAACTCGCCAACGGCTCTGCCTTGCGCGCTAATCTGCGCTGGATGGACATCGACAGCGAAGCAACCCTGAACGGCGCATCCATCGGCAAGGCCGAGATCGATCCGCTGGTCCTGAACCTCGCTTATGTTATCAAGTTCTGACACTGCGCTATGAACAGACGGGGGCCGCATCACTCTGCGGCCTCTATACGGGCACGCTTTTTCAAATCCCCGCGAATGACCTTTCCGGTCACGGTCATCGGCAGCGCATCCAGAAACTCGATTTCCCTTGGGTATGAGTAGCTTGCCAGCCGTTCCTTAACCCATGCCTGAAGATCGGACGCGCTGGCATCGAAACCCGATTTCAGAACGACATAGGCCTTCACGATCTCGGTGCGCATGGGGTCGGGCTTGCCCACCACACCTACGGTTGCAACCGCCGGATGGGTCAGCAGACAATCCTCGATCTCGGACGGGCCAATCCGATAGCCGCTAGAGGTGATCACATCATCCTCGCGCCCGACAAATCGCAAGAAGTCGCCCTCCCAAATGCCACGGTCACCCGTCAGCATCCAGTCACCGTGAAACTTGGCCGCAGTTTCTTCGGGCCGCTGCCAGTACTCCAACATCATCGTCGCCGCGCCGCGCCGCACGGCCACATCACCTTCGCCGTCTGTGGGCGTACCATCCTCCAGAACTGCCAATTCAAAGCCGGTCACAGGTTTGCCAATGCAGCCAGCGCGCGCAGGGAATGCCGCGCCGCAACTGCTGGCGACCATATTACATTCGGTTTGCCCGTAAAATTCGTTGATATCGACACCGAGCGCGCTGCGCCCCCATGCCAGCATTTCAGCGCCCAGAGGCTCCCCGCCGCTGGCAACAGAGCGCAAACCTGTTATTTCTGCGCCTTCAGCTTTCAGCATCCGCAAAGCGGTTGGCGGAAAGAATACGTTGCGCACGCCGCCCTGCGCGATGATGCGCAGACACTCCGCCACATCAAATTTCGCCATGCGGGCCGCGACCACAGGCACGCCCAGCGCAAGCGCAGGCATCGCCACGTCAAACAAACCGCCGATCCACGCCCAATCCGCAGGCGTCCAGAGGCAATCCCCCTCCTGCCCCAGATAGTCATGGCTGGTCGCGACACCGGGCAAATGTCCTGTCAAAACGCGATGGCCGTGCAGCGCCCCTTTTGGAGTTCCTGTCGTGCCGGAGGTGTAGATGATCACTGCCGGATCGTCGGGTCCGGTATCGGCAAAATCAACCGGTTCACCGGATATGCCGTAGGTATCGGCCTGCAACGGCTCTGCCAGTTCTCCTAGCAATACCGCGCCTTCGGCGTCTGTCAGCACCAGTTCGACACCCGCATCATTGATCCGCGACGCCAGCGCATCGTTCTTAAAGAGTTTGAACAAAGGCACTGATATTGCGCCAATTTTCCAGATCGCCAGATGGGATGCGAGACACCACATACTCTGGCTGAGCAATACGCCGACGCGGTCACCGGGCTGCACACGCAAGAGCAGCGCGCGCGCCAGCCCGTCAGCCATTTCGCCCAGCGCCCCATAAGTGGTATCGTGCCGCGCGCCGCTGGTCACATCAATCACGGCCAGCGCATCGTCGGGCTGGCTCAGGCATTGCTGTGCCATGTTCAGACGCGCCGGAATATCCCAGCGCCCCTGATCGTCCAATCCCGCCAACGCGCGCTGCATCACGACATTGCCGCCATCATTTCGCGTCCCACCAACATGCGCCGCACTTCGGACGTTCCTGCGCCGATCTCCATCAGCTTTGCATCACGGAAGATACGCGCAACAGGGTTGTCAGACAGATACCCCGCCCCCCCCATGGCCTGTACCGCCTGATGAGCCTGAACCATTGCCTGTTCGGATGCATACAAACAGCACGCCGCAGCATCAGCACGGGTCACGGTGCCGCGATCACAGGCTTTTGCCACTTCATACACATAAGCACGGGCCGAGTTCATAGCCGTGTACATGTCTGCCATCTTACCTTGCATCAGCTGGAAGTTACCGATCGGCTGGCCGAATTGCTTGCGCTCTACCATATATGGCATGATCTCATCCAGACAGGCCGCCATCAGGCCCAGACCGATCCCCGCCAACACGACACGCTCGTAGTCCAGACCCGACATCAGGACGCGCACGCCCTTGCCCTCTTCGCCCAGCACGTTCTCGAACGGGACTTCACAATCGTCAAAAATCAGCTCGGCGGTGTTTGATCCACGCATCCCCAGCTTGTCAAAATGCGCGCTGGTGCTGAAGCCTTTCATGGATTTCTCGATCAGGAACGCCGTGATCCCCTTGGAGCCAGCATCCTTGTCCGTCTTGGCGTACACGACCAGCGTATCCGCGTCGCAGCCATTGGTGATCCAGTATTTGTTGCCGTTCAAACGGTAGTGATCATTGCGTTTTTCCGCGTTAAGCTTCATCGAAACAACGTCCGACCCAGCAGATGTCTCCGACATTGCCAGCGCACCCACATGCTCGCCCGAGCAAAGTTTGGGCAAGAACTTCTCACGCTGTTCGTCAGTGCCATTCAGGCTGATCTGATTAACGCACAGGTTGGAATGCGCCCCGTAGGACAGCGATACCGAAGCACTGGCCCGTGCGATTTCTTCGACCGCTACCGTATGCGCCAGATACCCCATGTCGGTGCCGCCGAATTTCTCATCTACCGTCATGCCCAAAAGGCCAAGACCGCCCATTTCCTGCCACAGATCGGCGGGAAACAGATTGTCGCTGTCGATATTCTGCGCCATCGGGCGGACCCGCTCTTGCGCCCAGCGGTGAACCGTTTCGCGCAGCATCTGCACGTCTTCACCCAGATCAAACTGCATGGTGGCATTGAACATTAAGTCTCTCCCTGACTTCGTTTATTGAACGCTTGTTCAATACTGACAGATCACCTGCATTGCGTCAAGCTTTCACGGAACCAAATCAAATCATCAGACGTTTGCCAACAACTGAGATATTTAGGAGATAACCATGTCCGACGACCTGAAGGAAATGTTTTGGGACCGCCTTGAAGATACACGCGCAGGAATGCTTTCGGCAGATGGCGCACCCGCCGTCCCGATGAGCCATCATGCGGATGATGACAGCGGTACAATCTGGTTTATCACTGCAAAGACAACCGATCTGGCTAAAGCGGCGGCGCGCCCTGTGCCCGCGCAGTTTCTGGTAAGCAGTTCAGATGAGAGTCTCTATGCCCGCATCGATGGAACGCTAGACGCGGTAACAGATCGAATGATGCTGGACGAAATCTGGAGCGTTTTTGCCGGCGCGTGGTTTGAGGACGGCAAGGACGATCCCGATATCCAGCTTTTGCGGTTCGCCCCGCGTGAGGCTGAAGTCTGGGCAACAGGTGGCAGCGTCAAGTTCCTGTATGAGATCGCAAAGGCGAACATGACCGATGAGAAGCCCGACGCCGGCGAACATGGCACCATCCGCTTCTGATCCGGCAAAATGGCTACTGCGCGTGCATCCCTACGGTTCGCGCGCGCAGAGGTTTCACACTAACGGGATGCTTGGTACACGCGTGATACCTCTTCACGAATGATCCGTCCGATCTGTGCGCAATCTTCCAGACTGAACGTCAACGGCACCCTCATGTCGATAATACCGGCGAGCACCTGATCGCTTTTTGGCATTGCAGGTGCATTCACGTAGCGCCAGCTGTCATAGCGGCTGGTGAAACCCACCGGCTCTGCCCCGCCAAACCACTTAAGCTCTACCCCGCGCGCGGCGCAGCGCGCGACGGCTTGCTGCACGGCTTCCCCCGTCCAGTCTGGCAGCAAAAACTGGATAGAAGACCCGACAAAGCTTTCCTCGGCCGGTCGTTGGATAACGGTAAGCCCTACCGTACCTGCAACATCGTTTTCAACGGCAAGGTAGCGTTCGTTCCAGCGGGCGCATTGTGTTGGCAGATCAGCCAACTGCGGACGCAGGATCGCGGCGCGCAGGTTATCCATACGGCCTGATATGTTGGGGGTTTCAAAACGGATCGTTTCAAATGTTTCTTTGGGGGGGCCTGCCTGATGACTTTCATACAGCATATAGGAGCCTGAATACATGATCGCGCGCGCCGCGATCTGTGCATCATCGGTTATCAGCAATCCGCCTTCACCGGAATTGATGTGTTTGTAGGTCTGACAGGAATAACAACCAACAGTTCCCCATGTTCCCGATGGTTTGCCTTTCCACGCAGCGCCCATTGTGTGTGCGCAGTCCTCTATCATGGTGACGCCAGCGCGCGCGCAGATATGCATCAGCCGCTCCATATCGCAGATGTGGCCACGCATGTGGCTAAGCAATAATACCGTTGCCTGATCCGCCTTTGCTGCCAGATCATCAAGGTCCAGCACCAGTTGGGGTGTGACGCCCACAAATACCGGCACAGCGCCCACGGCGGCGATTGCACCCGGCACAGGGGCCAGCGTGAAGGCGTTGGTCAGCACCCTATCACCCGCCTTTACCCCGACCGCGCGTAAGGCCGTCGCCATGGCATAGCCACCCGATGCCACCGCAAGGCAGTATTTCGCACCAACACTGGCGGCAAATTCCTGCTCCAGCAGCACGGTTTGCGCAGTTTCACCCGCAACCGTGTTATAGCGATGCAACCGCCCGTGGCGCATGACGGCAACCGCGGCGTCTATCCCCGCTTCGGGGATCGGTTCCTGCTGGGTGAAGCTTCCCTTGAATACATCGCTCATCGCTCAGGCCTTTCCCAACAGATCCTCGACCAGATCGGGCAGATCGGCGTACCGCTCCAGCAATGCCTCCGGCGCCAGGGCGGCCATGTCTCCCCCGGCGGGGCCGAATGTGACGAGGATTGAAGGCACGCCAGCCGCTTTTGAAGTGTTGCGGTCGGTGTCACTGTCCCCCACCAACAGACATTTCGCCGGATCACCGCCTGCGCGGCGCGCGGTTTCGAACAGGTGCTCGGGATCTGGCTTGCGCACTGTCAGCGTGTCGGCGCCCAGCATCGCGGCAAAACTGTCCAGAATGCCCAGCCGCGTCAGCAGCTCACGCGCCAGCCCTTCAGGCTTGTTTGTGCAGATCGCCACCAGATAGCCGCGCAGCTTCAGATCATCCACCGCCGCCATTGCTCCATCATACAGACGGGTATGGGTATCAATATCACGGGCATAGTGATCCAGCAGCGCCAGATAATACTGGTCGATCAACGGATCATCGCCGGGCCGCGCCATTCGCTGCATGCCCAGCCGCAGCATCGCCCGCCCGCCGCGCAGCGCGGTGCCGGCATCTGTGGCAGGGTCTAGCAGGTTGCCCGCCCCCATATCGCGGAAACACGCATTAGCCGCCGCAATCAGATCACCGCTGGTATCGGCAAGCGTGCCGTCCAGATCGAATACAACTGTTTTCATCTTCATCCCCTGATCCATCCGCCACACCGCCTACTGCCCGCCTTGCATCGTTGCAAGCCGCAGACCGGATGCGTCAGCCCACCTTGCGTCGACGCGCCCATCAGTTAAACAGGAAAAATCGAAAAAACGCAGGACGGATACCACATGAAGACAAGCCTGATCATCCTTGCCGCCGGCAAGGGCACGCGGATGAACTCCGATTTGCCAAAGGTGCTGCACGCGGTTGCAGGCGATGCCATGCTGGTTCATGCGATGGCCGCCGGTGCCACGCTGTCCCCTGAACGCACGGTAGTTGTGGCAGGTCACGGTGCCGAAGCAGTCACCGCCGCTGCGCAGTCCTATGACGAAACCGCCACCGTTGTTGTCCAGACCGAGCAGTTGGGCACCGCCCACGCAGTTGAACAGGCAAAAGACGCGCTTGCAGGTTTTGAAGGTACGGCGATTGTGCTCTACGGCGATACGCCGTTTGTCTCACCCGAGACATTGCAAGAGATGATGCGCGCCGCGCAGGATGCAGACGTGGTTGTACTGGGTTTTAAGGCTGCCGATCCGGGTCGCTATGGCCGCCTGATTGTCGAGGGTCAGTCGCTGGAGCGGATTGTCGAGTTCAAAGACGCAACCGAGGCCGAGCGCGCAGTGACCCTGTGCAACAGCGGTGTCATCGCCTGCAATGCGACACTGCTGTTCGACCTGATCTCAGCCGTTGGCAATGAAAACGCCTCGGGCGAGTATTACCTGACCGATGTGATCGGCCTTGCCCGTGCCCGCGGGCTGAGTGCAACTGCCGTTACCTGTGATGAATCCGAAACCCTTGGCGTGAATTCGCGCGCGCAACTGGCCGAGGCGGAAGCCGCATTTCAAAGCCGCGCCCGCGCTGCCCTGCTTGAGAATGGCATCACCCTGCAAGCCCCTGAAACCGTCTATCTGGCCCGTGATACGGCCATCGGGCGTGATACGGTGATCGAGCCGAACGTGGTATTCGGCCCCGGCGTTACGGTAGAAAGTGGCGCGGTGATCCGTGCATTCAGCCATCTGGAAGGCTGCCACGTTTCGCGCGGCGCTGTCGTCGGCCCTTACGCGCGCTTGCGTCCGGGAACCGAACTTGAGGAAAACACCCGCATCGGCAACTTTGTCGAACTGAAGAACACCACCATTGCCGAGGGCGCAAAGGTTAATCACCTTAGCTATATCGGCGACGCCTTTGTAGGGGCGCAGGCCAACGTTGGCGCAGGGACCATCACGTGCAACTATGACGGCGTGATGAAGCACCACACCCACATCGGTGCGCGCTCGTTCATCGGCTCCAACACGATGCTCGTGGCACCTGTTCATGTGGGCGACGGGGCGATGACCGGCTCGGGCTCGGTCATTACGTCTGATGTGGAGCCTGATGCATTGGCGCTGTCGCGCGCGCCGCAGGTCGAAAAACCGGGCATGGCACGCAAACTGCGTGATATTCTGATCGCCAAAAAGGCAAAACAGCAACGCGGCAGCTGACTGGTCCCGATGCACCGTTTCACCGCGCCTGCGGGATCACCCCACAGGCGCGGTGCGTTGAAACGCAAGACAGGAAACGGCGAGAAATGGCCAAACAATTCAACGAAATCACAGACGATCACCGCACTTTCATAGAGGCCCAGCATCTGTTCTTTTGCGGCACCGCCGCGCAGGACGGGCGGGTAAATATCTCTCCCAAAGGGATGGACAGCCTTCGGATACTGGGGCCGAACCGGATCGTCTGGCGCAACTTCACCGGATCGGGCAACGAAACAGCGGGTCATCTGGCGCAGATCAACCGGATCACTCTGATGTGGTGCGGTTTTGAAAAACGTCCGATGATTCTGCGCGTCTACGGCAGTGCGCGTATTCTTCATCCCCGCGATGCGGATTTTGAAACGCTTGGCGCACTATTTGCGCCCGCACTCGGTGCACGGCAACTGTTTGATGTGCAGATCGAGATGGTGCAATCCAGTTGCGGTTATGCCATCCCTTTTTTTGACTACTCAGGCGAACGTGACGTGCTGACCCAATGGAACGACACCAAGGGCCAGAGCGGCATCGAAAGATACTGGGACGAACGCAACCGCACAACAATAGACGGGATGCCGACACACATCCTGCCCGAGGACAAAGATGCATAAAGAATACCTTGCCGCCCTTCAGGCGCTGGCCGATCCCGACCGCGCGCAGGACATGCGCGCTTATCACAAGGTTGATCGCGAATATCTGGGTTTGACAAATCCGCAGTTGAACGACCTCACGAAAGAGTGGCGCGATACGCTGGACATCGACACGCGCGTGGCTGTTGCAGACGGGCTGTGGCGCTCCAACATCTTTGAAGGCCGCATTGCCGCCGCCAAGCTGATGACCCAAGCGCGCATGCGCCCCGACGACGAGGCCGCATGGCAGCTGATCGCCACCTGGTATCGCGATTTCGACAGTTGGGCGATTGCCGATCACGCCTGTATGGCGGGGCAAAAACGGCTGCTTGCAAATCCGTCCCGCATCGACCGCGTCGAGGGTTGGACCCGATCAGAGCATATGTGGACCCGCCGCGCAGCGTTGGTGATCACTTTGCCCTGGACCAAACAGAACAACCCGAAACCAGCCGATCTGGAGGTGCGCGAGCGCGTTCTGGGCTGGGCCGCGAGCTATGCCGCTGATCCGCAATGGTTCATTCAGAAAGCTATCGCATGGTGGCTGCGGGACCTTAGCAAGCACGATCCAGTGCGCGTGAACACCTTTATCGCGCAGCATGGCGATGCGATGAAACCCTTTGCGCGCAAAGAGGCTGTTCGCCTGATGAAATGACGCAAGGGGCGTAGCAAAACTGCTCTCCCCTAGCTTCCCAGCGTTACTTCCAACTGTGCCAGTTCCGTCAGCGGTGCTTCGATCAGGCGCATCGCTGGTAGCGAAATGCGACTGCCGCCAGAAGCGGGGCCATCAATCGGGATCAGCTTCACAGCAGATGATTTTCCGTTGGCCTTGTTGGTCACCCGGCCGCTTGTCTCGGTCTTGACCAGCGGGGTTTTCAGCCAGAACCCCGGTTCGGTCGGACTACCCAGACTGGCAACCGTTGTTCCCAGCAGTTTCGAACTTGCCGCAGGAGCAGCCGGTGCGGCGGCCTGCGCGCGCTGCGCGCTTGTGGTTGTGTCCAGCGCCTCTTGGGTTTTGGCGGCCTTTGGCGGTGGCGGCGCGGATGTCAGCACCGGATCGGCGTTGACCGCTGCCACCTCGGCTTGGCTCGCGTCCGCCTCGGCGACAGGTGCAACAGAATCTTCGGGTTGCCCGCTCCCAAGCTGCGCACAAGCGCTAAGCGTGAGGGCGGCGGTGATCGCGGTGAGTGGCGTTGTAATGCATTTCATACCGGCAACGTAATTCAGCTTGCGTCACGCGCCAACCCCCTCAAATCCTCCTTGCCCCCCTTTCATGCGGCCTGTACATCCTCGGGGTATGAATGCACCTTTGATTGATCCCTTCGCCCGTGCCGTAACCTATCTGCGCGTCTCTGTGACGGATCGCTGTGATTTCCGCTGTGTTTACTGCATGTCCGAGAACATGACCTTCCTGCCAAAGCGTGAACTGCTCACGCTGGAGGAACTGGATCGCATGTGTTCGACCTTCATCGGTCTTGGTGTGCAAAAGCTACGCATCACCGGCGGGGAGCCGCTTGTGCGTCGCGGAATCATGTCTTTCTTCGATGGCATGAAGCGGCATCTCGACGCAGGCACACTCAAGGAACTGACGCTGACCACCAACGGCAGCCAGTTGGAAAAATACGCAACCGCGCTTTATGATGCCGGTGTGCGACGGGTGAACATCTCCCTCGACACGCTGGATGAAGCAAAATTTGCCGAAGTGACGCGCTGGGGCCGTTTGGCGCAGGTATTGCGCGGTATTGATGCGGCGCAAGCGGCTGGCCTGCGCGTCAAGATCAACGCCGTGGCCTTGAAAGGTTTTAACGAGCCCGAACTGCCGCAGATTACCGAATGGTGTGCCGCGCGCGACATCGATCTGACATGGATCGAAGTAATGCCGATGGGCGATATCGGTAATGAAGACCGGATCGGTCAGTACTGGTCGTTGAAAGATGTACGCACCAAATATGCCGAACATTACACAATCACCGATCTAGACGAAAGCACCGGCGGTCCCGCGCGCTATGTCCGTCTGGAAGAAACCGGTCAGAAGATCGGGTTCATCACCCCGCTGAGCCATAATTTCTGCGAAAGCTGCAACCGGGTACGGCTCACCTGCACGGGCGAGATTTACCTGTGTCTCGGTCAGGAAGACCGCGCCGATCTACGCGCCCCCCTGCGCGAGCATCCAGATGACAACGGCCCGCTGGAGGCGGCCATTCGTGCGGCAATCAACCTCAAGCCCAAGGGCCACGATTTTGATTATTCACGCCAGACCGCAGGTGGCCAGATGCCCCGCCACATGAGCCACACAGGCGGGTGAGCGCCATACGCGTGCCGCTGCTGTACCGCGCTTATGTGATGCTTAGCATGGTGCTGGTGCCTTTTGTGGCCCGTTCCACCACCCGCAAATTGCGCGCAGCAGGCGTGCCGGCGCACCGCGCCCATGAACGCCTCGGCAACGCAACCGAGCCACGCGCAAACGGCACACTAATCTGGTTTCACGCGGCCTCTGTCGGGGAAAGCCTGTCTGTTCTGGCGCTGATCACCCGCATGGGCGCCGCCCTGCCACATGCGCATTTTCTCATCACTTCCGGCACGGCCACCTCGGCCGCGCTCATCGCGCAGCGGATGCCGCCGCGCTGTGTGCACCAGTTTGCCCCGCTGGATGCCCCCGGCCCGTTGAAAAGGTTCCTTAACCACTGGCGCCCCGATGCCGCTGTCTTTGTCGAAAGCGAGCTTTGGCCGCAGATGCTGCGCCGTACCCGCGCCACAGGCGCGACCATGGCGCTGGTCAATGCGCGCCTGTCGGAACGCTCGCTTGCGTCATGGGCCAAACGCCCCCGCCTTGCGGCCTATATCCTTGATGTGTTTGATCTGATCCTCACGCAGAATGACGCGATGGCAAAAGCGATGGTGCGCATCCACGCTCCTGCCCCCCGTGTGGCACGTGGCCAGAACCTCAAATCATTTGCAGGGCCGCTACCCTATGACGAAGATCTGATATTCAACGCGCGTGCTGCCCTTGGCCATCGCCCCGTGTGGATTGCGGCCTCCACTCATGCAGGTGAGGAAAAGATCGTGCTGGCTGCGCATAAAAAGCTGCGCAAAACCCATCCCGATCTGCATCTGATCCTTGTGCCGCGCCACCCCGAACGTGGCGCAGAGGTGGTTCAACATATCGCGGACGCGGGAATGGACTATACCCGACGCAGCCGCGGCGATCTGCCTGCACAAGCGGTTTATCTGGCGGATACACTGG
Organism: Sulfitobacter sp. F26169L; assembly: GCF_026410285.1. Taxonomy (GTDB): domain Bacteria; phylum Pseudomonadota; class Alphaproteobacteria; order Rhodobacterales; family Rhodobacteraceae; genus Sulfitobacter. The sequence continues at coordinate 234,358 of NZ_JAPMLP010000003.1, forward strand.
GTGAGTTGGGCAATTGGTACGCGCTGGGTGATATCGTTTTTCTCGGCGGCTCTCTTTTGCCCATCGGCGGGCACAACCCGTTTGAAGTTGCCCAGGCCGGCGCGATGGTGCTTTCCGGCAATCATGTATTCAATTTTGCCGAAACGTTTTCGGATATGGAGGCCGCAGGCGCGGCGCGCATCGTGGCAGACGCCGACGATCTGGCCGCGCAAATCGATGCGCTGCTGCAGGATGACCACGCCCTTACAAAGGCAATCACCGCCGCCAAAGCATTTGCCAACGCCGAAACGGCAAAGCTGGACACAATCGCAACTCGCCTGATCAACGCACTGGGACTTTCATGAGCAAGCAAGACACCATCGAGGTCATCGCGCCGAATTTCAAACGCCGCCTGTCGGGCGTGACGGCAACCGTTGTGCGGCTGGTCCCTGTGCAGGCGCGCGATATCGGTATTGTTGCCACCGGACCTGTCATACCCGAACATGTGCCGCAAATACCGCTCTCATCGCTGATCACCCTGCCGCGTAGAAAGCGGCGCGTCTGGCATGCGCGGCGCAACGTCGAAATGATCGGCGGTCTGGCGCTGAAATACCTCTTGGGCAAGCGGTTGAAACTGATATTCACTTCCGCGTCCCAGCGCAGGCAATCCGGCCTCACACGCTGGCTGATCCGGCGGATGGATGCGGTCGTCGCCACATCCAACCGCACAGCCGACTATCTGGAAAATCCGGCTCAGGTGATCATGCACGGCATAGATACCGACACTTTCGATATCACCCCGGATCGCACCGCCCTGCGCACCCGCATGAACCTGCCAGCAGACGGCCCGCTCGTCGGCTGCTACGGTCGCATCCGCGCGCAAAAAGGCACCGATGCGTTTGTGCGCGCGATGATCCGGATCATGCACGATCATCCCGCTGCACATGCAATTGTAATGGGCCGCGCCGTGGGCGAGGATAAAACCTATCTGAATGCTCTGAAGGAAGAGGTCAGCGCCGCAGGCCTCTCTGGCCGCATCCTCTTCAAACCCGAAGTCGCGACACAAGACATGGCCGACTGGTACGCAGCACTCGATCTCTACGTGGCGCCCCAACGCTGGGAGGGGTTCGGCCTCACGCCGCTTGAAGCGATGGCAACAGGGTGCCCTGTCGTTGCAACCCGCGTCGGTGCGTTTGATCAACTGGTTGTTGAAGGCCAGACAGGCTCCTTGGTCGATCCTGACGATATCCCGGCACTTGCAACCGCAATTGGCACGGCCCTGTCCGACACCACCCGCCTGCAGCGATGGCGCAACAACAGCCGCTCGCACGTCCTGCAAAACTTCTCCATCGAAAAAGAAGCGCAAAGCCTGAACACCCTATATCGCAAACTGCTTTCGTGACGCGGGACGGATCACACCGTCCCCCGCCTTCATTTTTCCAATAAACTAAATTCCGCACTCTCGCCGCGCGCTTGCACTCAGGTTCAGGCCGCCGTCATACGCTGCTCGACAATGCCGGCCCACCAGCTGCATCCGACCGGAATAATTTCATCGTTAAAATTGTATTTAGGGTGATGCACCATAGCTGTGTCGCCGTTGCCCACCAGAATATAGGCACCTGGCCGCTCTTCGAGCATGAATGCAAAATCCTCGCCACCCATAACCAGTGGCGCCTCTGCACAATCGCCCGAGATAGAGCGCGCCACATCAGCGGCAAATTCTGTCTGCTCGCCGTGGTTGACCATCACAGGATAGTTCCGGTGATACGTAACCCGCGCCACCGCCCCCATAGCCGATGCGATACCACTGCAAATCTCGTTGACCCGCTTGTCCGCCAGATCACGCAGTTCCAGCGACATGGTGCGCACGGTGCCTTTCAAGTGTACCTTTTGCGGTATCACATTGTAGGCGTTCGATGATGTCTGGAACGACGTAATCGACACCACGATATTGCCCACCGGATCGGCGTTCCGGCTTACAATTGTCTGCAACGCGCTCACAATCTGGCTCGCAACCACCGTGGTATCGACGGTTTCATTGGGTTTCGCCGCATGGCCGCCCAATCCCTCGATCTCGATATCCAGCAAATCGGTCGCCGCAAAAAACGGGCCCGGGCGGATTGCAAAACTGCCCGCTGGCATACCGGGCCAGTTGTGCATGCCATACACTTCCTGAATGCCCCAGCGGTCCATCAAATCGTCATCACACATGACCTTGGCACCACCGCCACCCTCTTCGGCGGGTTGGAATATCACCACGGTAGTTCCGTCAAAATTGCGGGTTTCGGCCAGATATTGCGCAGCCCCCAGCAGCATTGCCGTATGCCCGTCATGGCCGCAGGCATGCATTGCCCCGTCGGTTTTAGAGGCATACTCAAGCCCTGTTTCCTCATGGATCGGAAGCGCATCCATGTCGGCGCGCAGGCCGATCACTTTGCCCGATGCTGTGGATTTTCCCTTGATCACCCCCACAACACCCGTGCGCCCGATGCCCTCAGTCACTTCGTCACAGCCAAAAGCGCGCAGTTTCTGCGCAACCGTGGCAGAGGTGCGGTGTGTTTCAAACAATATCTCGGGATGTTCATGCAGATCACGACGCCAGGCGGTGATATCATCGTGCAATTCGGCAAATCGGTTTTTGACAGGCATGGTTCTGGTCCTTCGGATGCATGGGGTTTTTGCGGAGTGTAGTTGTTCGCGCGCTAGCAGCAAGCACTAGCTCAGCGGCATCCGCCGCTCCACCAGTTCGGCAAACCACGAACAGCCTGCGGGGATTGCATCGTCGTTGAAATCATACTGCGGGTGGTGAACCGTCGCACCATCGCCGTTGCCCAACATGATGTAGGCACCGGGGCGCTCTTCCAGCATGTACGAAAAATCTTCTCCCGCCATGATCGGTGGGGTGTCGGTATCCACACCGGGGCACACGGCCTCGGCGGCGGCGGCGGCAAAATCGGTGTTTTCGGCGTGATTGTATGTAACAGGATAGCCGCGGTCATAGGTGATTTGCGCGTGGCATCCGTGCGCGCGCGCTGTCAGATCGACAATTTCCTCCAGCCGCTTTTGCGCCAGATCGCGCACCGCCCCGTCCAGCGTGCGCACGGTGCCGCGCATGGCAACCGTATGCGGGATAACATTATGCGCTTCACTGTCAGAACGCAGCATGCAGACTGAAACCACAACCTGTTTCAGCGGATCCACATTGCGCGAGGCGATGGATTGCAGCGCAAGGATCACATGCGCGCTGGCGACATTGGGGTCAATCGCCTCATGCGGGGCGGCGGCATGACCACCCTGCCCTGTGATAGTGATGTCGAATTCATCGGTAGCCGCCAGCAGCGCGCCCTTGCGGATATGGAAACTTCCCACCTCGGCATTGGGCATGTTGTGCAATCCGTAAACCTCATCAATCGCCCAACGCTCCATCAGGCCATCATTGCACATCTCGCGCCCCCCGCCGCCGCCTTCTTCGGCAGGCTGAAAGATCAGCACAACGTGGCCGTCAAAATTGCGCGTTTGTGCGATGTATTGCGCAGCGCCCAACAGGATCGCCGTGTGCCCGTCATGCCCGCAAGCATGCATTTTTCCCGGAATTTTGGAGGCATATTCAAGCCCTGTCGCCTCCTCGATCGGCAGCGCGTCCATATCCGCGCGCAAGCCGATGGTGCGCCCAGACGAAGTGTTACGCCCCTCGATCACCGCCACAACACCTGTGCGGCCGATGCCGGTGGTAATGTCGGTAATGCCAAAACTGCGCAGCTTTTCCTCGACAAACTTCGCTGTTTCATGAACGTCGAATTGCAGTTCCGGATACTGGTGCAAATGGCGGCGCCAGCCTGTTATTTCGGCGTGCATTTCGGCAAAGCGGTTCTTGATCGGCATGGTATTTCCTTTTCAGACATTCGGTCCCGGCACCATTGGGGTGCCATCGGTAAATCGGGCATAGCGAAAGCGTGTCAGATCATGGCCCGCTGCGCGGCCCAGGGCCATATCAGCCAGCACACGGCCCATGGCGGGTCCGATGCCAAAGCCATGGCCGCTCATCCCCGTTCCGATGATCAATCCGTCAATGGGCGCATGGTCAACGACGGGCACAATATCGGGCATGGTGTCAATCATACCGGCCCATGCCGCTTTGATCTGAACTTTACCCAGTTGCGGGAACATGGATTGGAAATCGCGCGCCAGCTTTGCAATTCTGCGCGGTGTTGGTTTGGGATCAAGGACGCGCATCCGCTCGAACGGGCTGGTATCATCACCGCCCCACCGCCGCGCTGTGCCCCACGCGTCGGGGTAGAGTTTGGGCGCTGCGGGCAGCAACATACAGCCAAGCGGATCATCGCGCAGTTGGTTGAGATATTTGGGAAAGGCGCGGAACGCATCTGGCCCGACGTATAGATCAGGCGCGCCCGCCGGGGCCAGCGTATAGCCTCCATCGGCGCGCCGTCGGAAGGCAAGCCTCCGCGCGGATCCCGCCGCCTGTCCCACATCAGCAACCGGCACTGTTGCCGCCACCTGCGAGCGGACGGACAACTGCGGCATCGCAATGCCATGATTGCGCAAAAACAACGCCGACCAAGCACCACCTGCCAACACAACACGCGGCGCGGCTACGCGCCCCTTTTCAGTCACTACGCCTGCGACCCTGCCATTGGTGATGTCCAGACAACGAACCGCGCAGTGTTCAATGATATTTACCCCCTCGCGCACGGCAATTTGTGCCAGTGCAGGGACCGCCACCCAAGGTTCGGCGCGCAAATCCGACGCGGTATGCAACCCGCCCAGCGGTTTATCCGTCAGACCAGTGTACATTGCCGCCACCTCTGCGCGGTTGAGCATCCGGCTGTCCGCGCCGTTGGCCGCCGCGTGGGGCAGCCACATTTCATACCGCGCCAGTGCTTTTGGGGTATAGGCCAGATAGGTCACGCCGCCTTGTTGCAATCCGATGTCTTCGTTGGTTTCGCGCGACAGGTCTTTCCACAGCCGCTGCGCCTCGGCCATGATCGGCATCTCGGCTGGGTCACGGCCCTGCTGGCGTATCCACCCCCAGTTGCGGCTGGACTGTTCCGCCGCCACCAACCCTTTTTCAAGCAGCACAACCCTTGCACCGTTTCGCGCGGCATAAAGCGCCGTGCAAACGCCGATAATTCCGCCGCCGATCACAACCAGATCGGCAGCGGCAGGCAACGCGCCGGTATGGCGCGGCGCCTGCGCCGCAGTGATCGCTGCACCCTGCATCAACAACGTCCGCTCAGCGGCAAAGTCGCTCTACCAGTTTTTGCATGAATGCCTGGCCTGCATTGAACTGATCCACCTCAATGAATTCGTTCGGCTGGTGGGCCTGTGCAATGCTGCCGGGCCCGCAGATCACCGCGCTATAGCCTGCGTCCTGAAATTGCCCCGCCTCGGTGCCATAGCTGACCTTGTGACTGGCATTATCGCCTGTGATCTGACGCACCAGAGTTTCCGCTTCGCCCTCGTTTTCCGGTTGCAGCGCGGGCACGTCAAACCGTGGCGTGATCTCGATCCGCGTATCGGCCACAACCGATTGCATCGCCTCCTCCACTTCACGCACTTTTTCCAGATAGGCGATTTTCCATTTTTCCTTGTCCTCACCGGGAACAACACGGAAATCCATGGCGAACCAGCAATCTTTGGCGGTGATATTATGCGCGGTTCCGCCTTCGATCATACCCACATGCACGGTGGTAAAGGGCGGGTCGAACATCGCGGCAAGCTCGCTTGGCTTGGCCTCCATATTGGCGGTGTTCTGCTCGTTCGCCCATTCAATCAGCTTGGCCCCCGCCATGATCGCGTTGACGCCGGTGTGAAGCAGCGATGAATGAACCTCAAAACCGATCACATGGGTGTTGAACCCCGTGCCGCCCTTGTGCCCTGTCACCGCCTGCATGCTGGATGGTTCACCAACGATCACCGCGCTGCCTTTGGGAACGACCCCTTGCATAGCCGCAATCATCGGCGGCGCGCCGGTACAGCCGACCTCCTCATCAAAACTCAGCGCGATTTGCAGCGGGCGGTTCACCCCTGCGTAGTGCGCCTCTACCAGCGCCCAGATCGCCAGCGCGTCGAAACCTTTCATATCACAGGTGCCGCGCCCGTAGTATTTGCCGTCTTTTTCCACCACGGTGAACGGGTCTGTGTCCCATGGCTGGCCATCAACCGGCACAACATCGGTATGGCCGGACAAAACAATTGCGCCTTCAATCTGCGGGCCCACATGGGCAAACAGCGCGTGTTTGGGCTGCTCGGGATCAACATAGCGGTGCGCGGTGATGCCGTGACTGTCGAGATATCCATCTACCCAGTCAATCAGGGGGATGTTTGTGTCACGCGACACGGTCGGAAAACTGACCAGTTTTTCCATCAATTCAAACGGGGTGAGACGGTCTGCCATAGCGGAACTCCGGAATAGACAGCGCTGGTGCGCTATTCAAAAACAAATGTGCTGTCCGCACCGACAGCGCGAACAGTATCAAACCGTTCCCGGCCGGACGCCGCAAATAACATTTTGCGGCAGTAGTAGCGCGATGGCGCAGATCAGTAGCCACTGTCCGTAATCAGCACCTTATGCTCCGGCCCGACCTCGCGGTAAACACTGGGTTCAGGTTCATAGCTAGCGGGATGGATCGGCGACGGGATTGGTTTGAAGTTGAGATCTTTCTCTGCTTTGCGTTTACGCGGATCAGCGATGGGAACGGCCTTCATCAACGCTTGGGTATAGGGGTGCTGCGGGTTTTCAAACACCTGACGGCGCGGCCCAAGCTCAACGATGCGGCCCAGATACATCACACCGACATAATGGCTCACCCGCTCCACCACGGCCATATCGTGGCTGATGAACAGGAACGACAGCTCCATCTCCGCTTGCAGTTCCATCATCAGGTTCAACACCTGCGCCTGCACCGATACATCCAGCGCCGATACCGCCTCATCCGCAATGATCAGCTTGGGGTTGAGCGCAAGTGCGCGGGCAATCGCCACACGCTGCCGCTGGCCGCCGGACAATTCATGCGGGAACCGCCGCATGAAGCTGCGCGGCAGTTCGACACGGTCAAACAGCATCTCGACCCGTTTCATTACATCCGCGCCCTTGAGCGTGTTGAAGTTATGGATCGGCTCGGCCACCTGATCGGCCAGCCCCATCTGCGGGTTCAGCGAGGCAAAAGGGTCCTGAAAAATCATCTGCATATCAAGACGTGCTGTGCGCAAATCCTGCGTGTTCAGCGCCATGATATCCTTGCCGCCAAGGTTGATTTCGCCTTCCATCGGCTCGACCAGTCGCAAAATGGACCGCCCCGCCGTGGATTTCCCGCAACCGCTTTCGCCCACAAGGCTCAGCGTCTGGCCCTTGTTGATGCTGAACGACAGATCCTCGACCGCATGAACATTCGCCACCGTGCGGCGCAGCAGGCCCCCCTGAACGGGAAACCGCGTCGTCAGGTTTTTGACCGTCAGCAACACTTCGTTTGTGCCCTTGATCGGGACAATGGGCTTGTCCTCGCTGCCCAGCAGCTTCATCGGTTCAGGATAGTCTTTGCCGGTCATTTCGCCCAGCTTGGGCACAGCCGCCAGCAGCGCCTTCGTATAGGGATGCTGCGGGTTCTCGAATATCTCCTCGACGGTGCCTTCTTCCACCTTGTTGCCGCGGAACATGACAACAACGCGATCCGCCATCTGCGCCACCACTGCCATATCATGCGTGATGAACATTACGGCAGTTCCTGTCTCACGCTTGAGTCGGTCGATCAGAGCCAGAATCTCGGCCTGAATGGTTACATCCAACGCCGTCGTCGGCTCATCCGCGATCAACAGACGCGGCTCACAGGCCAGCGCCATAGCGATCACAACACGCTGGCGCATCCCGCCGGACAATTCATGCGGATACTGCGTCAGACGCTTTTTAGGCTCGGGGATCCGCACCTGCGTCATCAGCTCCAGTGCGCGCTCTTCGGCTTGCGCCTTGGTCATGTTCTTGTGCAGCCGCAACCCTTCGGTCAGTTGCTTGCCCACTGTAAACACAGGGTTCAGTGCTGTCATCGGCTCCTGAAAGATCATCCCGATCTCGTTGCCCCGAATCCCGCGCATTGTATCTTGTGGCATTGACGCCAGATCGACCTGCTCTCCGCCCAAGCGGTCGAACAACAACTTGCCGCCCGCAATCTCGCCGCCACCAAACTCCACAAGGCGCATCAGGGACAGGGATGAAACCGACTTGCCCGAACCTGATTCGCCAACCACACACACCGTTTCGCCGGGGTTAATGTCGAACGATACATTCTCTACGCCGACAACAGGACCGTCTTTTGTCTGGAATTCAACGCGCAGACCCTCGATGCGGGCAATCGGTTGTTTGGTTACGTCATCCAGCATTGCAATCCTTTCTGGTGTTTGAAGCGCCGCTCGCGCGCAACGACACGCTATGCGCAAGCAGGACGCGCGTCAAACGAACTCGGGCATCTCATGCTTGTGCCAGCACAAAAAATTCGTGTCGGGGCAAACTTTCAGCGCGCAGGCATACGCAGAAGGCTTGCAATTTCGGCGAAACCTGTTTCGATACGGCACATGCACTTTGGGGGGTGCTCTAGGGCTGCCGGAAAATACCGCGCGATTGCGCGCCGTTAGACGGAAATCCTGATCGTCCCCAAAAATGGCAAGAGAGGCTGGGCACAGCCCAACCAGAGACGTGACACCCTAAAATGTGTCCAACAAGGAGTATACAATGAAGATGAGAACCCTATTGATGGGTGCGATTGCAACAACTGCATTCGCCCCTGTCGCATTCGCCGACGGCCATGAAGGCGAACGCGGCCGCGATGGCCAGTTGAACATTATTTACTGGCAAGCCCCGTCAATCCTGAACCCTTTCCTGTCGGGCGGCACAAAAGACCTCGAAGCCGCTTCGCTGGTGCTTGAGCCTCTGGGCCGCTATGATGAAAACGGCGCATTGGTGCCCTTCCTCGCCGAAGAAATCCCGACCGTTGAAAACGGCGGCGTTAGCGAAGACCTGACCAGCATCACATGGAAAATTGCCGAAGGCATGCAATGGTCCGACGGAACCCCCGTCACCTCTGCTGACGTCAAATTCACTGCCGAATACTGTATGCATCCCGAAGGCGGCTGCGCACAGGGCGCCAAATTCAGCGGCGTCGAGAGTGTAGAGGCGGTTGATGAACGCACGATCAAGGTCACCTTCGATGGCCCCCAACCCAACCCCTACCAGCCGTTCATGGGCGCACAGTCTCCCATCCTGCAAATGGCACAGTTCAAAGACTGCCTTGGCCCCAAGGCACCTGAATGCACCGAAGCAAACTTTAACCCCATCGGCACCGGCCCGTTTGTGGTGAAAGACTTCCGCCCCAACGATGTGATCCAGTTTGAAGCCAACCCGAACTATCGCGACCCGTCCAAACCGGCCTTCGCAACTGTGAACTTCAAGGGTGGTGGCGATGCAGCTGCTGCCGGTCGTGCAGTTCTGGAAACAGGCGAGTTTGATTACGCGTGGAACCTACAGCTGGCCCCCGATGTCATCGCCAAGATGGCAGAAGCGGGCAAAGGCACGCCAATTTCCGCTTTCGGAACACTGGTAGAGCGGATCGAAATCAACCTGACCAACCCGTCACCCGATTTGCCTGCCGAAACCCGCTCTACAATCGCGGAGCCACATCCGATTCTGTCGGATTTCAAAGTCCGCAAGGCGCTTTCAATGGCGATCGACCGTGAGCTGCTGACAGAGGTCGGCTATGGTCAGGCGGGTCGTGCGACATGTAACTTCGTTCCTGCACCCGCGCTTTACGCCTCTGACAATACCGAGTGTCTGACACAGGACATCGAAGGCGCAAAAGCACTGCTGGAAGAGGCCGGCTGGACAGACACAGACGGTGACGGCATCCGCGACAAGGACGGCATGAAATTCTCGCTGCTGTTCCAGACATCGACAAACGCTGTTCGCCAGGATTTTCAGGCCCTGATCAAGGACTTCTGGAACCAGATCGGTGTCGAAACCGAACTGCGCAATCTGGATGGTTCCGTGTTCTTCGGTGGTGATCCCGGTTCGCCCGATACCTTCCAGAAGTTCTATGCAGATGTGGAAATGTACGCCAACAACTTTGATGGCACAGATCCGCAGGCATATCTTGGCTCGCGTCGTTGCGGCACCGAGCCAAAGCCGTCATCGCAATGGCAAGGTGAGAACATCAACCGCTTCTGTGATCCGGCCTATGATGCGCTGCTTGACGAATTGGAGACAACCGGCGAGCTTGAAAAGCGCGGCGAAATCGCCCGCAAGCTGAACGACATGCTGACCAAAGATACAATGACCATCCTTCCCCTTGTGGATCGTGGCCGTGTGTCTGCAGCGTCAACCACCTTGGGTGGTGTTGTCCTCAACGTGTGGGATTCCGAACTCTGGAATGTCGCAGACTGGTATCGCAAGAAGTAAAAAGACTTGCGGCGGAGGTTTCTCCGCCGTACCTTAGGTCCCCTAGGGCGGGGTTTTCCCCGCCCTTATTTGACCCCGACTGTTCTTTCAGACTGACAAATAAAGGCGCCGCTTGATGCTGAATTTCACCATCCGACGACTCGTCCTCTCGATTCCGACGCTTTTATTTATCAGCCTCGTGATTTTCCTGCTTCTGCAACTGGCGCCCGGTGATCCGATGGCCCAGGTGCCGTTGACGGTGCCGCCCGAAGTGAAGCAAAAAATGCGCGAAGCGCTTGGGCTTGGTGCGCCGATTCACATTCAATACATCAAATGGCTGCAACAGTTTTTCGTTGTGGAACCATCTGTTTTTATTGATTATCTGACCAATAAAAGTTTCCTTTTGGGATGGCTGCCAGACACCCAACTGTCCATGACAGTTGATCCCGTAACCGGTGAGTTGGTCGAAAAGCAGCGTGTGATAAGCTGGCAAACGCGCAGCCCCGTGATGGACATCGTGATCCAGCGTATGCCGCAGACGCTTTGGGTGGTTGGCCTCAGCTATCTGGTTGGTATCCTTATCGCGATTCCGATCGGCATTTACTCCGCTTACCGCCACTATTCTTTGTTTGATCAGGCCGGCACGTTTATCACGATGGTTGGCTTTTCCATCCCGCCCTTCTTCACGGGTCCGTTGCTGATTGTGATCTTCTCTGTATCACTCGGCTGGTTACCCTCGATCTACGACACAACGCTTGTTGTCGACAGTTGGGCCACTTTCAAAACCCAGTTCCTGCAAATGATCATGCCCGTGATGGTCCTCGCGCTTCAGACAACCGCCCAGATCAGCCGCTACATGCGCTCGGCTATGCTCGATAATCTCAATCAGGACTACGTGCGCACAGCACGCGCGAAAGGCCTGAAAGAAAGCGTTGTTGTCATGGTCCACGTCCTGCGCAATTCGATGATCCCCGTTGTGACCATTATCGCGATGGGTATGCCTGCAATCTTTGGCGGTGCCATTATCACCGAAAACGTGTTCAAGGTGAACGGCATCGGTCAGCTGCTGTTGACCGCACTGTTCGCCAATGACCTACCGATGGTGATGACCCTCACATTTATCTTTGCCATTCTGATCGTGCTTTTCAATCTCATCGCCGACATCCTTTACGGCGTGCTTGACCCAAGGATCCGCTATGACTGAGCAAGCCATCCCCGCAAGCCCCATCGAGTCTGATCTGGAAGTCTACGGCGCGTTGGTCGACAAAGAACCGTCAAAGCCCCCGCGCAGCCAGTGGCGCGATGTCTGGGACCAGTTCCGCAAACACAAGGGTGCGATGTTCGGCGGCGGCTTTCTAATGCTGATCACGCTGGGTGTGCTGTTCGGCCCCTACCTATGGGATATCGAACCAACCAAACTGGACATCCGCAACAAGAACTGGCGCCCGATCTACACATTGATATGGGACAGCGGCGCAAAAGCGGGGTGGAGCCATCCTTTCGGCACCGACCAGCTTGGCCGTGATATTCTAGCACAGATGATCTACGGCGGACGCGTATCCATGGCAGTGGGCTGGTCGGCGATGATCCTCGCAATTCTCATCGGTACAATAGTCGGAGTTGCGGCAGGTTATTTCAAACGCGCGGATTTCATCCTGATGCGCCTTACCGATCTGGTGCTAAGCCTGCCAATCCTACCACTGGTCCTGCTGGCCGTGACCCTGTTCCGCCAACCCCTGACCAGTTTTTTCGGCAGTCCCGAAGCCGGAATGTTTGTTTTGATTGTATCGGTCATCGCGCTCACGTCATGGATGCAGACTGCCCGTATCGTGCGGGGTGATATTCTGGCTCTGAAAGAGCGTGAGTTTATCCTCGCCGCCCGCTCCATCGGGTCGACTTCCGGCAAGATCATCCGCCGCCACCTGCTGCCTAATGTGATTTCGCCCATCATGGTTTCGGCTACACTTGGTCTGGCAACAGCAATCATCACAGAATCCGCGCTCTCGTTCCTTGGCGTGGGCTTCCCCTCCGACTTCCCGACTTGGGGCAAACTGCTGGCGGATGCCGTTGACCGGATGCAGGAATACCCCGAGCGTGTCCTGCTTCCCGGTATCCTGATCTCGCTCACTGTGCTCAGCGTAAATTACCTTGGTGACGGCTTGCGAGATGCACTCGATCCGCGCATCCGCGGACGCTAATGAAGAAAGGCCGCGCCGGATACCAGCGCGGCCCTTCTTCATTTTTCGATAAACTCAAATTCGGCGAGGGTTTCAAACCTCTCGCTAACGGTAACGCACTACCCGAGCCGCCTGCGCACCCGCCTCACCGACACCCACACCAGTAATATCACAGGCAGCGTCACAATCGCGCTCAACAGCCCCTTCGACACACCTACCCCCTGTGCAAGGGGATACAGCAGATAACTCGCAAGCGAGACTGCATAGTAACTGATTGCAACAACGGACAGTCCTTCAACTGTATGCTGCAAGCGCAATTGCAGATCCGCACGCTTGTCCATACTCCGCAGTATCGCCTGATTCTGCGCCGAGCGTTCCACATCTACCCGCGTACGCAACAAATCCGAAGCGCGGATCGCGCGCGCCGACATACGTGCAAGTCGCTTTTCCATAGAAACGACCGTGCGCATCGCAGGCTCATACCGGCGCATCATAAATTCGCCAATCCCCTGCCGTCCTTCATACCGGACTTCCCGCAACGCGGTGATGCGCTCGTCAACAATTGCCTTGTAGGCCGCCGTACCGGCAAACCGGAATGCGCTTTGCGCTACCACATTTTCCAATTCCACCGACACATCAAGCAGTGCATCAAGCGTGGTTTCCGCCTTTGCATCCTGTGCACTCATCTTCGCCATCAAATCGCTCAACTGACGGTCGATCTTGCCAACCTCCCCTGCGATCTCGCGTGTCAGCGCAAAACCCAGCATCGACATGGTCTTGTATATTTCGATCTCCAGCAACCTCTGTATAATCCGCCCGATCCGGCGTGAGCCCGTTAGCTCGGGCACAAAAACGGCAAATCGTGTGTGCCCCGCCGGATCGATACGGAAATCGCTGGCAACAATTGCAGCCCCGTCCAGAACCTGACCCACCGCAAGGCTCTCGGGTACAAACCATTCGCCCAGCTGTTCCAGCATACCCTCCGTTTCATGATGCTCGGGCATCAACCGCAGCAGGCATGATGTCAGCCGCTGTCCCGGTGCATCAGCAAGCCAACCAGCCGGGAACACTTCAAACTCAGCCGGATCGAACGGGCGATTGCTTAAATCGTCGCAGAACGCAGTATAGGTCACAAACTCTGTATGCTGCTCCCACTTGAGGAAATACTTCCCCATCGCTCCGTAATAATGTGTTGCGCCTTGATCGGGTCGGGGCGCGCCGTAATGATCAAGCAGCGTAGCCAGATGCGCCATATCCGCTTGGCGGTCGCGATCCCGCGCAGCACCGTTACCCGCCTGCTTGATCGCCAGAAATGCAACCACTTGTGGTGCTTTGACATTAGGAAACGGACGGGCATGCAACTCTCCGGTCAGGGCATAGCGCAGAGGATGATCGGCAATTGACGACAAATGATGGCTCCGGTTCGGGGTACTGCCTCCATAGTGGAGCGAGCGAACCAACCCCTCAACGCCTTTTTTCGGAAGTTTGCCACAAGTTTCGGGTACACAGGTATACTGTTCCACCTATCGGAAATTGCATGGGGTACGCGCGGGTCTTACGCGCGAACACTTCGCCCAAAGAAAAACGCCCCGCTGTTTCCAGCGGAGCGTTTGTTTTTGTCGCCGGAATTGTCCAAATTCCGTTCCGGTTTTTCCAAAACCGGTCAGTCGATCATCGGCAGTAGCTTATCAAGGGACGCCTTTGCATCGCCGTAGAACATGCGCGTGTTCTCCTTGAAGAACAGCGGGTTTTCGATGCCGGAATATCCCGTGCCCTGCCCGCGCTTGGAGACAAACACCTGCTTGGCTTTCCAACATTCCAGAACCGGCATACCAGCGATGGGGCTGTTTGGATCGTCCTGCGCCGCAGGGTTCACGATATCATTCGAACCGATCACAATCGCCACGTCGGTGGAGGGGAAATCATCGTTGATCTCGTCCATCTCCATAACGATATCATAGGGTACCTTGGCTTCGGCCAACAGCACGTTCATGTGCCCGGGCAAACGCCCTGCAACGGGGTGAATGGCAAAGCGCACATTCTTGCCCTTCGCGCGCAGCTTTTTGACCAGCTCGCTCACCGCTGTTTGCGCCTGTGCAACCGCCATACCGTATCCGGGAATGATGATAACGCTGTCCGCTTCATTTAGCGCTGCGGCCACACCCTCCGCTTCAATTGCGATCTGCTCGCCTTCCACGGCCATCTGCTCCCCTGCGGGGCCACCAAAGCCGCCGAGGATCACAGAGATGAACGAACGGTTCATCGCCTTACACATGATGTAGGACAGGATCGCACCGGAAGAACCAACCAGCGCACCGACAACAATCAGCAGATCGTTACCGAGGCTGAAACCGATCGCCGCCGCAGCCCAGCCGGAATAGCTGTTAAGCATGGAGACAACCACCGGCATGTCCGCCCCACCAATTCCCATGATCAGGTGATACCCGATAAACAGTGCAGCCAGCATCATAAGGAACAGCGGGAAGAAATCGCCGGTGTTGAAGTACCAGACCAGCGTTATCACAGAAAGCGCTGCCGCTGCGATATTGAGAAGATGACCGCCGGGCAGCTTTTCCGCTGCCGACGAAACGCGACCGGCCAGTTTGCCATATGCGATAACGGAACCTGTAAATGTAACCGCACCGATGAACACCCCGAGGAACAGTTCAACCCGCAGGATGTTGATCTCGACCGCCGATTTCTTGGCAATCAACGCCGCAAACGTCCCCAGTTGTGAAATATCGCCACCAGCTGCCATCAATCCGCTTACGCGTTTAATTTCGAAGTGCGCAATCACGCCGACGAATACGGCGGCCAGACCCACAAGACTGTGCATGGCTGCAACCAGTTCAGGCATCTGTGTCATCTGCACGCGGGTCGCCAGTTGGTAGCCGATTGCGCCGCCCCCTGCGATCAGCAGGATCGACAAAAGCCAATACCCCGATCCCGGACCGATCAGCGTGGCCGCAACGGCCAGCGCCATGCCTACAATGCCATACCATACAGCGCGCTTGGCACTCTCCTGACCGGACAACCCGCCCAGCGAGAGGATAAAAAGGATTGCTGCGACGACATAGGCCGCTGTTGTGAAACCGTAATCCATGTTTCCCGCTCCCTTAAGATTTCTGGAACATGGCGAGCATACGCCGTGTTACGAGGAAGCCACCGAATATGTTGATCCCGCACATAAAGACCGACAAAGCAGCAAGTAAAACCACCAGGAATGAGCCCGAACCGATTTGCATCAGCGCGCCCAGAATGATGATCGAGGAAATTGCGTTGGTGATCGCCATCAATGGTGTGTGCAGGCTGTGCGCCACACCCCAGATCACCTGGAAACCGATAAATACCGACAACACAAACACGATAAAGTGCTGCATAAAGCTGGCCGGCGCGAATAGGCCCACCAGCAGCAACAGCGCGCCGCCAATACCCAGCAACATCACCTGATTTTTCGTCTGCGCCTTGAACGCCGCCAACTCGGCAGAGCGTTTTTCATCGGCAGTCAGCTCTTTTACCGCCGGTTTTTTCGGCGCGGCGGCAATCGCGGCAACTTTGGGAGGTGGTGGCGGAAAGGTTACTTCCTTGGCATGCGTAATCGTTGCACCGCGGATCACATCGTCTTCCATGTCGTGATTGATCACACCGTCTTTTTCCGGCGTCAGATCAGTTAGCAAATGGCGGATATTGGTCGCATACAAGGTGGAGGCTTGCGTGCCCATCCGGCTGGGGAAATCGGTATAGCCGATGATGGTCACACCATTGTCGGTGACAATCTTCTCGTCCGGTACGGTCAGCTTGCAGTTACCGCCCTTTTCCGCTGCCAGATCGACAATCACCGATCCGGGCTTCATGGCGGCGACCATGTCCTCGGTCCAAAGCTCGGGCGCTTCGCGGTTCGGGATCAACGCAGTCGTAATAACGATGTCAACTTCCGGCGCTAATTCACGGAACTTCGCCAACTGCGCCTCACGGAATTCAGGGGAAGAAACAGAAGCATAGCCGCCAGAGGCGGAACCGTCCTGCTGCTCTTCCTCGAAATCCAGATACACAAACTCGGCACCCATGCTTTCAACCTGCTCGGCCACTTCGGGCCGCACGTCAAACGCCAACGTAATGGCACCAAGGCTGGTGGATGTCCCGATTGCCGCCAGTCCGGCCACACCCGCCCCCACAACCAGTACCTTGGCTGGCGGAACCTTACCCGCCGCCGTGATCTGTCCGGTAAAGAAGCGGCCAAAGTTGTTGCCCGCCTCGATCACCGCACGGTAGCCTGCGATGTTGGCCATGGAGCTTAGCGCGTCCATTTTCTGCGCACGTGAAATCCGCGGGATCATCTCCATCGCGACAACAGTGGCGCCTTTCTTGGCAGCCGACTGCATCTTCGCCTCATCCCCAACCGGAGAGAAGAAAGAAATCAGGGTCTGCCCATCGCGCAGACGCTTCATCTCAGTGTCATCCGGCGCGCGCACTTTGGCAACGATATCTGCCGCTTTCCACAATGCAGCGGCGGTTTTGACAATCTCGACGCCTGCGTCCGCATAGGCCGCATCGTCAAATCCAGATGCAACTCCTGCTCCGGTTTCTATCAGGCACTCATGCCCCAGTTTTTGCAGTTGAAGCGCACTCTCGGGCGTCATCGCCACGCGGCGCTCGCCTTCAAATACTTCTTTAGGTGTCCCGATCTTCACTCAAAATCTCCCAAAATTCGATTACTGTGGCGAAACTGGCGTGTCGCAGATGATGCCCACCGACCTACCCCGCAGACCCGCGACAAACAAGCGTGGCACAGCCATATTACGCAGTGTTTCGCGAATTTTTCGCAGGTCCGGACGTTTTTTAGGCAATTCCTTGCTTTTTTAACCGTTGAAATAATATTTCAACGACACCACAGGTCAGCGCAACAATGAACCTCGCCGAGAAACAGAATCATCTATTTTGCCGTCACGTCAGATTACCGCCCTCTATCGCCTGAGGCACCAGCGTCCTAGGCTGGCAAAAACAGGAGAGAGATTCATGACACTGAACGGAAAACACGCACTGGTCACCGGCGGCGGCACCGGCATCGGGTTTGCCATTGCGCAAATGCTGGTTGAACGCGGCGCACATGTGACCATCACGGGCCGCAGACAGTCTGTGCTGGACGAAGTTGCAACCGTCGGGATGACACCGATGGCTATGGATGTGCGCGATGAAGACGATGTTGTTGGAAAAATCGCAACCGCTGTCGCAGCCCGTGGGCCGATCCAGATATGTGTGCCCAACGCAGGTCTGGCCACCGGCAAGGCCGCGCATAAAACCGATATGACATTCTGGCGGGACATGATGGCGACAAATCTCGACGGCGCTTTTCTGACCATCCGCGAAAGCCTGAAAGGCATGCGCGACACCGATTGGGGCCGCGTAATCGCTGTGTCCTCCATGGCGGGGCTTCGCGGCTTGCCGGGAGCGGCGTGTTACTCCGCTTCAAAACACGGGATGATCGGCCTGATCCGCTCGCTTTCCGAAGAGTATATGGGCAAGCCCTACACGTTTAACTCTCTGTGTCCGGGGTATGTGGACACCCCTATCGTTACACGCAACACACAATCCATTTCCGAGCGTGCAGGCATCTCAACCGATGCGGCTCGCGATATGATGGTCAGTGCCAATCGCCATAACAGGCTGATTACAGTTGATGAAGTCGCCGCAGCTGCTGCTTGGCTTGTTGGCAATGACTCCGGCAGCATCAACGGTCAGAGCATCGAAATTGCCGGCGGGATGATGTAGCGGCAGATCCCGCCATCATCTGCGCAGGCGTACAGTCGCCTGCGCTCGAAAATCCTTAAACCGCGCGCGCCACAGCAGCAGGCCGCGCACCCGAGGCCCATTCACGCGCTGCCGCGCCAAAAGCTTCGAACAACGGACGCGACACCGGATCGTTTGCCGCCTCATATTCAGGGTGCCATTGCACCGCGAGTGTGAATCCCGGCGCGCCATCCACATAGATCGCTTCGGGTGTGCCATCTTCCGCGAAACCGTCCACCACAATACGTGGGCCGGCTTTCTTTATCCCTTGTCCGTGCAATGTGTTGGTCCTCACAACCTCCGATCCCATGACACGGTGAAAAACCCCACCTTTGGTGAACCGTACGTCATGGCGCAACTCGAACTTTTCTTCGATGGAGCCTTCGGGCGGCATCCGGTGGTTCATCCGTCCCGGCAAATCACGGATTTCGGGGTATAGTGATCCCCCCATCGCAACATTCACTTCTTGAAACCCGCGACAGATGCCGAACAAAGGCTGCCCCGTGGCAACACACGCCCGCGTCAGTTCTAACGCCAGCGCATCACGCGCGCGGTCAAAATCCCCGTGGGCCGGTGTTTCGGTCTCGCCGTATTCTTCAGGATGCACATTGGGCCGCCCGCCGGTAAGCAGAAAACCGTCGCAGCAATCCATCAGCTCCGCGACAGACACAAGCGAAGGATCGGAGGGAACGACCAAAGGCATACAGCCCGACACCTCCGCAACCGCCTGGGAATTCATCAATCCACCCGCATGCACACGGTACTGATCGTTCAAAAGATAGCTGTTGCCAATAATGCCGATAACCGGTCGACTCATACCCGATAACTCCCGCTCGAAAAATTTTGCGGACAGCCTACAATCAATCTATAAAAGCCTCAACAGACCATTCGGGGCCGCGCTGTATACAGGCCGACCTCCGATAAGCGCTGTGGGTTTTAGACTTCACCAACCAGATTGGCCGCTTCAATCCCCGCCATTGCGGCGATCGCATCATTGTCGGATGTATCGCCCGTCACTCCAACGGCACCAATGACCGCGCCTTTGGCCGAACGCAGCAAGACACCACCCGGCACGGGGATAACCTGCCCCCCAAACACACCGTTTACAGCAGCCATAAAATAAGGTTGCGCTTCGGCGCGCGCCATCTGCGCCTCGCCCGCCATGCCCAGCATAACAGCACCATAAGCCTTGCCATGCGCGATCGCGAAACGCCCCGGCGCTGCACCGTCCTGCCGCTCGAAGGCAATCACATGGCCACCCGCATCCAGAACCACAGCAGACAATGGCTTCAATTCCATCTCCGCCCCTTTTTCAAAGGCCTTGCGGATCACCGTCCGCGCTTTTCTCAATGATACACTCATGTCGCTATCCCGTTTCTTTTGGCTAAAAATATCCCGGGAAGTCTGAAGGGCTGGCCCTTCAGTCCCCCAGTACGATTACAGACATCACCCGGCGGCTTTCAACTCCAACCGACGTGCATGCAAAACAGGCTCGGTATAGCCTGAAGGCTGCGTTGCCCCCTCAAGCACCAGTTCGCAAGCCGCCTTAAAGGCAATCCCGTCAAATGCCGGTGCCATCGGTTGATACAACGGATCACCTGCGTTCTGACGGTCGACAACTTCCGCCATCTTGCGCATCCCCGCCATAACCTGATCCTCACTGACCAACCCGTGATGCAACCAGTTCGCAAGTGCCTGCGCAGAAATGCGGCAAGTAGCGCGGTCTTCCATCAAACCGACATCATTGATGTCCGGCACTTTGGAGCACCCAACCCCCTGATCGACCCAGCGAACTACGTATCCAAGAATCCCCTGGGCGTTATTTTCGATTTCACGGGTGATTTCCGTATCACTCAGATTGCGGCCTGCCATGACCGGAATAGTCAGCAGATCGTCCAACGTGCCACGCGCGCCGCCTGCGGCAATCTCGTCCTGACGCGCCATCACATCAATCATGTGGTAGTGCATTGCGTGCAGAGTGGCCGCTGTCGGGGATGGCACCCATGCACAGGTTGCGCCCGCTTTCGGGTGGCCGATCTTGGCTTCCAGCATCTCACCCATGAGGTCCGGCATGGCCCACATACCCTTGCCAATCTGCGCCCGTCCTTTCAGACCGCAGGCAAGGCCGATGTCCACATTGCGATCCTCATACGCACTGATCCAAGCAGAGGATTTCATCTCCCCTTTCGGCACCATCGGTCCCGCCTGCATGGAGGTATGGATTTCGTCGCCTGTGCGATCAAGGAAGCCCGTGTTGATAAACGCGACCCGTGATTTCGCGGCGCGAATACACTCGGCAAGGTTGACCGACGTGCGCCGCTCCTCGTCCATAATCCCCAGCTTAACAGTGTTGGCAGGCAGGCCCAGCACGTTTTCGACATGGCTAAATATCTCGTCGGCAAAGACCACTTCCTCGGGGCCATGCATCTTGGGCTTTACCACATAGACCGATCCGGTGAGGGAGTTACCGCCCTCGCGCTTCAGATCATGCATCGCGATCAGCGTTGTAACCATCGCATCCATCAGGCCTTCGCCCACTTCCAGACCGTCACGGTCCAACACCGCAGGATTGGTCATCAGATGCCCCACATTTCGCACCAGCATCAAGGAGCGCCCTTTGAGGGTCAGCGTGCCACCATCAGGTGCCGTATAGATGCGGTCGGGGTTCATGCTGCGGGTGACGGTCTTGCCGCCTTTTTCAAAGCTTTCCTCAAGGTCGCCACGCATCAGCCCCAGCCAGTTGGAATAGGCGACAACCTTGTCTTCCGCATCCACTGCCGCAACGCTGTCTTCGCAATCCATAATGGTGCTCAACGCGGATTCCATCACAACGTCAGCCACATGCGCAGGATCGTTTTTGCCGATAGCGTGGTCGGCGTCTATCTTGATCTCGACGTGCAGACCGTTATTTTTCAACAGTACCGCTGATGGCGCATCCGCGTCGCCTGTGTAGCCTGCGAACTGTTTAGGGTTTCGCAAAGCGGGCACAAGTGCGCCGTCACTTACGCTATATCCGGTTACATCAACGTGACTGCCGGATGCCAGCGGCGCGACATCATCCAGAAACGCCTTGGCGCGCGCCACAACGCGCGCGCCACGCGCTTCGTCGTAACCGCCCCCCCCAGGCAGATCGCCCAGCGCATCCGTGCCATAAAACGCATCATACAAAGACCCCCAGCGCGCGTTCGCTGCATTCAGCGCAAACCGTGCGTTGGTAATCGGAACCACAAGCTGTGGTCCGGGCGTTGTAGCGATTTCAGCATCGACATTGGCAGTATCAATCTCGAACGGCGCGCCTTCGGGCACCAGATATCCGATTTCTTTGAGGAACGCAGTGTAGGCCAGCGCATCATGCTCCTGACCCTGACGCGCGCGATGCCATTCGTCTATCTGGCGCTGGATTTCGCTGCGCTTTTCCAACAATGCGCGATTCTGCGGGCCTTTTTGGTGAACCAGCTCCGAAAAGCCTTTCCAGAAGGTATCCGCAGAAACATCCAGACCATTCAGCGCTTTATCTTCAATGAAATCTGCCAGTTGCTTATCAACTTGCAAGCCGTTGCGATCAACTCTTTTCATGATGTGTCCCTCCGTGCGCTGCACATAAGTTTCCGATAGGAAAGTTAGTTTCTGCAAGGGATAATCCCAACAGGCCCGTCTCGCAAGCAGGATTAAGGATCGCTTTGGCGCGCGCGGCTTTTCCGGCTACCGGCCTGCACGTCCGTTTCGCTCCCTTTTGCACCGCTGCGAACAATACCGGACCTCGTCCCAGACCGCCGCCCACTTCTTGCGCCAAGTGAACGGCCTGCCGCAAGTGGCACATATTTTCTGGGCTAAATCCGACTTCTTGGTATGCTTTGACATGTGCAAAAACTAGGCCTTTGCCGGACAGAAAAAAGGGCATCTTAGAAGGATGCCCTGATAAGCTTGTAAGATTGACCGGTTTAATCTGTTGCAGTCGGTGTCGCGCTGCTGTTTGTTCCCGGCTCGTAAGTGTCTGTAGCCGGTGCGGTGGTTGTCGGCCCTGTTGCGTCCGAGTCGGTTGCGTCATCATCTCCGGTCGAAGTGATCAGACTGAACCCCACAATGCCGAGGAAAATCAATACGACGATCAACATCGCACCTTTCACACTCCAAAGCGACGGACGGTGGCGTTTCTCTTGTTTGTTGATATTTGTGTCGGGTGCAGACATGGTCTGTTCTCCTTATTCGCTGCTCCTGCCTTGCAGGCAGGGTGTTGCAGACTTAACGTGCCACCTGACAAATTGTTCCAGCAAAAGGCTTCCAGATGCGTGACGCGGCTCCCCAGACAATCTACCTGTCCGACTATACCCCATACCCCTGGACAGTCGAAAGCGTCGAATTGCACTTTGCGCTGGACCCGCACGCCACCCGCGTGCGCAGTACCATCCGCTTTGCGCCGAATCCCGTGTACGTCGAAGATCCCGATGCCCCGCCCAGCACGATGTTTCTTCACGGTGAAAACCTCAAGTTGATCTCGGCGCAGATCAACGGTGATCCCGTCAGAGCCGAAGTCACCAGCGAAGGGTTGACGACAGATGTGCCGGAGGGTGCTTTTACCTGGGAAGCCGAGGTCGAAATTGACCCGGCGGGAAACACTGCGCTTGAGGGACTTTATATGTCAAACGGCATGTATTGCACCCAATGCGAGGCAGAGGGGTTTCGCAAAATCACCTACTACCCCGACCGCCCTGACGTGATGAGCGTTTTTACCGTGACAATCGAGGGGCCGCATCCTGTCTTGCTATCCAACGGCAATCCGTTGATCGCCTCCAAACACTCGGCCAAGTGGTATGATCCATGGCCAAAACCGGCCTATCTGTTTGCCCTTGTGGCCGGTGATCTGGTAGCCCATTCCGACCGTTTCACAACCCGCTCGGGGCGTGTTGTGGATTTGAACCTTTATGTGCGTGAAGGCGACGAGGGCAAATGCGCCTTCGGGATGCAAGCCTTGAAGGACAGCATGAAATGGGACGAAGACGTTTACGGACGCGAGTATGATCTGGAACTTTTCAACATTGTCGCGGTGGATGATTTCAACATGGGCGCGATGGAGAACAAGGGTCTGAATATCTTCAACTCCTCTGCCGTGCTGGCCTCTCAGGCCACCTCCACCGACAGCAATTTCGAACGCATCGAAGCAATCATCGCGCATGAGTACTTTCACAACTGGACCGGCAATCGCATCACCTGCCGCGACTGGTTCCAGCTGTGTCTCAAGGAGGGCTTGACCGTGTTCCGCGACAGCCAGTTCACCGCCGATATGCGCGGCGAGGCGGTCAAGCGCATCAGCGATGTGATTGATCTGCGCGCCCGCCAGTTCCCCGAAGATCAAGGCCCGCTGGCCCACCCTGTGCGTCCCGAAAGCTTTCAGGAGATCAACAATTTCTACACCGCTACGATCTACGAAAAAGGGGCGGAAGTGATACGCATGCTTAAAACCCTTGTCGGGGATCAGGCCTACAGCGATGCAGTGACACTGTATTTCGATCGCCACGATGGTGATGCCGCCACGATAGAAGATTGGTTGAAGGTTTTCGAGGATACCACAGGGCGCGATCTGACACAGTTCAAACGTTGGTATTCACAGGCCGGCACCCCGCGCCTCAAGGTCGAGGAAGACTGGGCCGAAGGCGCATTGACGCTGACATTCACGCAAAGCCTTGCCGCAACTTCTGCCACCCCCGCGCCGCAGCCGCAGGTCATTCCGCTGGCTGTCGGCCTGATCGGCCCTGACGGAGCCGAAGTTGCCGAAACCCGCGTGCTGGAAATGACAGAAACCAGCCAGAGCTTTAAATTCGACGGCTTATCAGAGCGGCCTGTCGCCTCTATCCTGCGCGGTTTCTCTGCGCCGGTTGTGCTGGAACAGCCGCTAACAGATGCCCAGCGCGCGCATCTACTGGCACACGACACCGATCCGTTTAACCGTTGGGAAGCGGGGGAGACAATGGCGCGCAACACACTGCTTGCTATGATCCTCGAAGGGACGCGGCCCGATCCTGCTTATTTGCGCGGCTTACATGCCGTGGTGACCGATGGTACGCTGGACCCCGCCTTTCGTGCCATGATCCTGTCGTTACCACGCCCCTCTGATCTGGCCACTGCCCTGCACGATGCGGGTCATGTACCAGAGCCGGATATCATCCACGCAGCCCTTGAAACCCTGCGCGACGCCATCGCGCGCGAACTATGCGATGTGTTGCCAGAGCTTTATGAGGACAACCTCGTCACGGAGCCCTACGCCCCAGATGCCATTCAATCGGGCAAGCGTGCGCTGGCGAATTCCGCGCTGAGCCTGCTCTCACGCAGCGATGATGGTAAACTGGCCCGAGAACAGTATGACGCTGCTGACAACATGACGCAGCAGCTTGCCGCGCTTGCCTGTCTCATCCGCGCTGGTCGCGGCGAGGCCGCGATCAAAGCGTTCGAGGAACAGTGGAAGAACGACCGTCTGGTGATGGATAAGTGGTTCGGCCTTCAGGTAAATGAGGCTGATCCAGAAGATGCACACGAAGTTGCCGCCAACCTGACCAAACACCCCGACTTCAATTGGAAAAACCCAAACCGCTTTCGCGCCGTGTTCAGCAGCCTTGCCATGCATCATGCCGGGTTCCATCATGCATCCGGCGCGGGCTACAAACTGCTGGCCGACTGGTTAATCAAACTTGATCCGGTAAATCCGCAAACCACCGCCCGAATGTGCAGCGCTTTCCAGACGTGGAAACGGTATGACCGGTCTCGACAGGAGTTGATGCGCGCACAGGTTGACCGGATACTGGCAACGCCAGACCTCAGCCGTGATACAACCGAGATGTTGACGCGGATTTCGAATGGGTAATACAACGGACCGCAGCGAAACCGCTTGCAAACCTGTGTGGGCTTGCGGAAATTAGGGTATGGTAACCCTAGCAATTTCAACGGTTCGCCGTTTACCCTGAACGGCGGGGGATTGTCTAACCGGAGAAGTTGAATGCTCACCACCCTATTGCTCTGTAGCGCGGCTGTCGCGGCGTTTTTGCTGTATCGCCATTTTCAGCGTGGCGCGCATGTCGTGGGTGGTTTCATTGATGCCCCCCCCGCTGTGCGCACGGCTGCCAAGCGCCTCGGATTTCGCGCGCAACCCAACGTTCATTCAATCGTGAGCCTGCACAGTCCTGATTTGTGTGTCGCGGCTATGGCCGTTGCATTTGCCCGAATGGACGAAAACACAACACTCGCCGATGCGACCCTTGCTGCGTCCCTCACGAAACATCTCCAGATTGACCCGTCTGAGGTGGATGACGCGATTATCCTTTCGGCATGGCTGGTTGATCAGGGCGGCGGCCCGACATCCGCGTTCGAGCGGCTCACCAAGCGGCTGAAGCAATTGGACCACGGCCCCTACTTCAGCAAGATGATGAGCGTGCTGGGAGATGTCACCGCGGCAGGCACACGCGGAATGCCCAGCGCGCCGCAAGCGGATGCAATGGGGGCTCTTGCCCGTATCTTCCGCACGGCATGAGTCTGCCTTACCACTATCAAAGCAACGGGCGGCGCCGCGCAACTACAATCACGGTGGCAATCGTCTGGGCGATGCTGGCGCTGGCGTTTCTCCTACTGGACGCCGCGCCATTGGTGCTTCTGTTTATCTTCTTATTCACCCTGCCGGCACTCTACGATCTAGTGGCTGATCCTGTTTCTACGCTGTTCCTAGATGATACGCATCTGCGTTGGAAAACCCCGCGACAGCGGGCCGACATACCCGTGACCGAGATTGATCACCTGCGGTTTGACACCCGCCTTGATATGTCCGTGCGCCTTACAATAGTGCGCCCTTCCGGTGTGAAAATCCGCATTCCGTTTGCCGCAACGCCGCCGCACCTTACGTTTGAATCCGCCGCAAGACAGGCAGGCATCAAAACCGAGCGGCACCATTTTTCATTGATGGGTTAATACTGTCGCATCACGGACGCGCTTTTGGCCGCGTGGCATTGGGCAGCTTACAGTAGGTCTGGCTTTTCAGCCATGCCGCCATATTGCCGCGTTTTTTCTCATTGCGCATCGGTCCCCAGTCTGCCGATACCCCGCGCCATTTGATATCGCGCCCGTGTATAACGCCGTCACGCCCAACCGTATGGGTCATTATACGAATGCCGCAGCTAAGGTTGGCCGCACCGCTTTTCAACGCCTCTCCGGTGCCTGCGGCGCATTTATATCCGCGCGCTGTTGCAGGCAAAATCTGGAGCAGCCCGTACCATCTGCCGCCGCCGCCCACTGCCCACGGTTTATACGTGCTTTCGTATTTCGCCAGTGCTGACATATAGCCCACCCAAAAGGCCCGCCGCATTGCATCGCTGTTTGTGGGATAAGCCGGACACCAATCGGTAATGTCACGCGGCACCATCTCCACCAGCGGGCTGCCGTGATCCTTCAGCGCAGACAGCGCGGCCCGTGTCCACAATGTATTGCCCTGCATATGCTGCCAGCGTGTACGCGGCACATGCGTCGGGCGCGCAGGCGGGCGGATCGTGTAAGTCTCGCCATCCAGAATTGCGGCATCCTGCGCCGCGGTAACTTCGATGGCCCCATCCGGTTTCAGTGTAATATCCGCCTCTTGGGCAATCGCCGCACTATGGCCCAGCATTATCATACAGGCCACACCGCACAACAGCTTGGACACCGCGTTGCCGTGCACAATAGCTGGATGGGAGATCTTGCGTTTCATGCTGCGCAGTATGATCCGCGAAAAACGCTTCTGACAAGTATTATACGCACGTGCCCCTGCCCAATTATCCGCTTCCAGGCAACACTTTCGGCGTTTCGCAACAATCCGCCCGAACCACGCAACAATCCGCCCAATTTCTCAGGTGATCTCTATCGCCCGCCCAGCGAAATTCGCGACATCACCCTGCCAAAGCCACTTTCGCGCCCCATTGATCGGGGATGTTCGGACAAGACAATCTTCGGCATTTAACATTAGGTGACAGCATGACGCAAATGGCCTCCCTGCTTCGCAAACTGAAAGGCATTAGCCCCAGTGTGCAACGCGCCGACATTGCCGATGACGGCAGCAAACGCGCAGATGCTCAAACGGCTGCCGGCGTAAACTCAACCACACCCGCCAAACCTTCGCCGTTTCGCAAACGCAACAGTCCACCTGCCGCAAAGAAGCTATGCACAGAGACCGTGCAAGAAGACGCGCCCGTCCGCAAAAAGAACTCGCGGCAATCAGATACTACAGCCAGAATTCTGAACAGTCTAAGCATCCCCTGCCCCGATCCGACGCTGGAGGAGCGCACCCGCGACGCGCACCAGAACCACGCATTGCGGCTGGTGCGGCAGGAGGACTGGGAAAAGTTGTCAGGATTGATTAATGAGGCAGACCGCAACAATACCATGACTCCGGGCGGGATGAGCGTGGCAGAGCTGCTGGCGTTCGGCGCCCGTGCCGATGTCGTAATGGCAGCAGAACACGCTTTACTCGACAGCGTACCCGAACACGATGCACCCCTGATGCGTGGCATCGAAGCGTTAGAGTTTGTGCTGGCCGAATACCCCGACGATTACATCATCGGCTGTATCGTCGCCCATGCACACATGGATATGGCTTGGGCGTGGCGCGGCATTGGCTGGGATGTAGAAATTGCCCCCCGGAATCGTGAAGCATTTGATGCTCATTTTGCCCGCGCCCGCGACATTGTGAAATCGCTGCGCAACGCGCCAAAGGATTCGGCACTGTTGGCCAGTACGTCCTGCGCTCTGTTACGCGGTGATAATATCAGCACAAAATCCATCGCTGACCGTTACGAAGCGTTGATTAATCTTAACCCAGAAAACACCAGCCCCTTGCGTGCTCTTGGCACACATATGCTACCGCGTTGGTATGGAACTTATCAGGAGCTTGAGCTTGAGGCCCGTCGCACAGCCGCGCGTACGCAACAGATATGGGGAGCGGGTGGTTATACGTGGGTGATGTTTGACGCAATCAGCGTTGATGACGAAGCCTGTGCGCGTCTTGATCTGCCATTCTTCATGGAAGGTCTGCACGATATCGTCATGCGCCGCCCCGACCCGCATACTGTGAATCTGCTGGCGGCATATTGTGCTAATACCATGGGGCAGGCCTATTCCGGCAATGACGCCGCCGATCATATCCGCGCCCAGATTGCGGCCTGTGCCAGATGGATCGTACGCGAACACCTGACCGAGTTGCACCCGATGATCTGGGCACACGCGGCGCAGGGATTTGTGAACAACTTGCGTGTTTCCTCTGCCTCACGATTTGCGGCGGCGGGTCAGGATGATGCCCTGCGCATTATTGCAGGTTTATTCAAACGCGAAATCGCGGAAGGCAAACGCATAATCTTCACCGATGAAGGCCCAATCGCGACCGCTGTGTAACGGAGCACCGTCAGTCTGGACACGCTGTTCACCTCTGCCTAAGCTGCGGTTCAGGGAGAGAATATAATGACATATCACACAGCCGCCGCAGACATCGCGCTGCGCGACCAATCCATTACAGAACGGGTTTTCGAGAATCTCGTCACCCGCCCCGATGAGGTGGTGCTGACCGATGGCACAACAGGCGTGGGCATGACCGCAGCCGAGTTTATGGCCCAGGTGAAAGCCCTTGCAGGCGGGTTAACCGCACGCGGACTGGGGGCGGGAAAAACCGTTGCGTTGATGTCGCCGAACAACCCGCATTACTGCGTTGTGTTTCATGCAGTCGCTTGGGCTGGCGGCACAATTACAACCATCAACCCAACCTACACCGCCTCCGAAGTTGCGCACCAGTTGCGTGACAGCGCCGCAGATGTTCTGATCACTATCCCGATGTTTTTGGAAACCGCCCACGCCGCTGCCAAAGATGCAGCAGGGCAGCCCGTGGTGGTGATGGGTGAAGCTAGCGATAATGCCGAACCGCTTTCGGCGTTTTATGGCACCCCGATCGAACAGCAGGTGCCGGTCGATCTGGACGAACACTCCGTCGTGTTGCCCTATTCCTCGGGGACCACCGGAATGCCGAAGGGTGTTCGTCTGTCTCACCGCAATCTGGTGGTGAACGTCGATCAGATTATTGCGGGTGGTGATGTGCGTCCGGGAGAGGTTGCCGCGGCGTTTTTGCCGTTTTTCCATATTTACGGGATGAACGTTCTGATGAACGTCCACCTTGCGGCAGGTGGTGCGCTCGTCACGATGCCCCGCTTTGATCTGGAGCTGTTTTTGCAGATCAGTCAGGATTACAAGGCACGCCGCATGTGGATCGTACCGCCTGTAGCGCTGGCACTGGCCAAACATCCGGCGGTGGATAATTACGATCTGTCCTCGATAGAGCAGATATTCTCGGGCGCGGCCCCCTTGGGCGCCGAGGTTTCTGACGCAGTTGCAAAGCGGATCGATTGTTTGTCTGTTCAAGGCTTCGGCATGACAGAACTTTCGCCTGTCTCCCACACCACCCCGCTGGGCAAGCCGAAATCTGGTTCCTCCGGCGTGGCTCTGCCCAATACGCAGTGCCGTATTGTCGATCCCGAAACCGGAGAAGACCTGCCCGCCGGGAAAGAGGGCGAATTGTGGATTAAAGGCCCGCAGGTGATGAAAGGCTATCTGAACAACGAGAAAGCCACCGCCGAAACTCTGACGCCTGACGGATGGCTCAAAACCGGTGACATCGCATATATCGACGATGAAGGCTATATGTTCATCGTGGACCGACTGAAAGAGCTGATAAAATTCAAGGGGTTTCAGGTCGCCCCTGCGGAATTGGAAGCGACGCTGGTAACACATGACGGCATCATCGACGCCGCCGTCATTGGCGTACCAGATGACGAAGCAGGCGAAGTTCCTATCGCTTTTGTCGTGGCGACAGATCCCCACCCGTCAGAAGATGAAATCAAGGCACATTTGGCCAAAACGCTGTCATCTTACAAACAGATCCACCGCGTGAATTTTGTGGAAGAGATACCCAAATCTGCGTCCGGCAAAATTCTACGCCGTGTACTGAAAGCACAGATCGCCTAAACCGGTATCATCGCGACAAGCCCCGACTTTGGCTTGCCGCTTCTAACTGCCAGCCAGACACTGTTGATTGATACATATCAATGCTGCGGTGAATTAATCGTGAGATACTCACAGAAACAATCGGCGACAATAGGTCCGCCATGTCCCAACCCAAGCGGAGTTTCAGTACCGATGACGATTATCAAACCTCTCGCCCCGTTTTTCGGCATCGCGTTGCTCGGGGCCTGTGTCGCAGGCCTTATGCCGCAAAACGCCAGCGTTCAGCGTGGCAAGGTTATTTATGCCAAAGAGTGTTCACATTGCCATAGCCCGACGGGCGACGGCGCGGGTGCTGCATCGCTGGGCCTCGGTGTTGCGCCGCCCGATGTGACGGGTCTCACTGCGCGCAATGATGGCGTTTTCCCGCGCGAATTTGTGCATCGCTTTGTGCTTGGTACTCTTGAGAAAGAAGATCCTGACGCCGCAATGCCAGAGTTTGGAAAAGTTGGTTTGCAACATGCCTCTGCCGATGGCACCCCCGCTGGCGAAGTATCGACAGCTGATATGATTGCCCTGCTGGATTACGTCGAGACAATACAGAAATAGCAGACCAATCGGGTAACGCGCAAATCAAAAGATTATGCGCACCGGAACAAGCTCAAATGACCTCTCGGTCAGAGCGCGCGATGATCAATTCAGGCGTCAACCCCCTCTTGCAGCACCTTCGCCGCACCGCTAAACCCGTGCCAACAACCATAGACAAGGTGCTTTCCCATGCTCGACCTCACCTACGACACGCCAAAAGTCCGCACTATTGCGGGGGCCAAGCAGGATTGGGAGCTGGTGATCGGCATGGAGGTCCACGCGCAGGTGTCCTCGCAGTCAAAACTTTTCTCGGCGGCCTCGACCAAATTCGGGGCCGAACCGAACAGCAATGTCGCCTTTGTGGATGCGGCAATGCCGGGTATGTTGCCTACCATCAACGAATTCTGCGTCGAACAGGCCGTGCGCACAGGTCTTGGCCTGAAAGCAAAAATCAACCTCTGGTCGGCGTTTGACCGCAAAAACTATTTCTATCCCGATTTGCCCCAAGGCTATCAGATCAGCCAGCTCTACCACCCCATCGTCGGCGAGGGTGAAGTGCTGGTTGAGATGGGCGATGGCACGGCAAGGCTTGTCGGGGTTGAACGTATCCACCTTGAACAGGACGCGGGTAAATCCATCCACGATATGGACCCGAACATGTCTTTTGTGGACCTTAACCGCACAGGCGTTGCCCTGATGGAGATTGTCAGCCGCCCCGACATTCGCGGGCCCGAAGAGGCGGCGGCCTACCTTGGCAAACTGCGCCAGATCCTGCGCTATCTTGGCACCTGTAACGGTGACATGCAGTCAGGTGCCATGCGTGCGGATGTGAACGTATCTATCTGCGCCCCTGGCCAGTACGAAAAATACGCAGCCACAGGTGATTTTTCGCACCTTGGCACCCGTTGCGAGATCAAGAACATGAACTCCATGCGCTTTATCCAACAAGCGATTGAAGTAGAAGCAAAACGCCAGATTGCGATTGTTGAATCCGGCGGTGAAGTCGTGCAGGAAACCCGCCTGTTTGATCCGGACAAGCAGGAGACACGCTCCATGCGCTCCAAAGAAGAGGCACATGATTACCGTTACTTCCCCGACCCCGATCTGCTGCCGCTGGTGATTGAGCAAGATTGGGTTGACCAGATCAATGCCACCCTGCCCGAGCTGCCCGACGCCAAGAAGGCCCGCTTCATCAACGATTTCGGCCTGTCCGATTACGATGCCTCCGTGCTGACGGCTGATCTGGATTCCTCCAGCTATTTCGAGGAAACAGCAAAAGGGCGCGATGGCAAAATGGCAGCCAACTGGGTGATCAACGAACTGTTCGGCCGTTTGAAGAAAGACGAAAAAGATATTTCGGACAGCCCCGTTCCCCCTGCGCTGCTAGGCGGAATCATTGATCTGATCGCATCAGGTGCAATCAGCGGAAAAATCGCGAAAGACGTGTTCGAAATCACCTACACCACCGGCCGCGACCCCGCCGAGGTGGTGGAAACCGAAGGTTTGAAACAGGTCACTGACACGGGCGCAATCGAAGCTGCGGTAGATGAAATCATTGCCGCCAACCCTGATCAGGTTGCAAAAGCGCGCGAGAACCCGAAGCTTGCAGGTTGGTTTGTGGGTCAGGTGATGAAAGCAACGGGCGGCAAAGCCAACCCCAAGGTTGTGAACGAGATGGTCGCAGCCAAGCTGAACGGTTGAAGCATAACTGCGGATACTGCGGCGGTTGCGCCCCACAAGGCGCACCCCCGTAATTTGCAGGAGACTGAAATGGCGACATTCCATGTGCATATCGGTCTTCCCAAAACCGGATCGACAACATTTCAGAAAGCACTGCAACTGAACACTGAAAAGCTGTCCCCGAAGCTGTGCGTGATAAACCGCATGTCTTTCGGCCCACAGCGCAAGGGATTGATGCGCGCGCATGCCTATATCCGCCAGAACTACGAAACCGGAATAAACCGCGCAACGCTTGCCAGCCATCTGGAAACAGCTCTTGAGATGCCCTTGGCCGAGGTCAATGATGACAAGCCGGTGCTGATGACGGATGAAGGCTTGTCAGGGCCACATCCGGGACAGTTTGAAACCCACACCGGAGTTTTTCCAGCCCTTTCGCATGCCCTTGATGCGCTGGCAGATGTTTTGCCGATAGAAAATACCGTGTTTCATATCGTGGTGCGCGATCATCAGAAATGGGTCAAAAGCCTGTATAACCAAGCGGTAAAGCAAACCCGCTACACCCACGACTTGCAGGCGTTCAAAGATACCCTGCCAGCGGATTTCGATATCACCACACACATCGCGGCGGTTTCCGAGGCACACGGCGACAAGGATATCCGTATTCACAAAATGGAAGACGCCGCCCTTTTCCCCGGTGAAGGTATTCTTAAGGCGTGCGGTGTACCGGCGGCGGAACTCGCCACATTCGAAATACCGCAAAGCGTCAACAAAAGCTGGTCATCGGGGATGTTGCGGGCAATGCGGGTGATTAACGGCGCCGATATCGATGACAAGACCAGAAACATTCTGCGCAGGGAAATCGCCCAACAGCGCGCAATTTTTAACGATAGCTGAGGGGTGCGCTGCGACATCCTCAGCGTTACGGCCGGAACCAGAAATACAATCTCGCAGGTTTGGAAACCACGTGCTAGACCTTGCACATGACAGATATTTTCCGCTCCTCCCCGCTCACCGTTTTGCCAGAATGGATCGACTACAACGGTCATCTGAACATGGCATATTATTCCGTTCTGATGGATCAGGGGGCAGATCAGGCCTATCCGCATCTGGGCTTTGGCCCCGATTACCGCGAACGTACCGGATGCACCACCTACGTGGCTGAATTTCACATTTGTTACCTGCGCGAATTGCATGAAGGTGACCGCGTCATATCAACACTTCACCTGCTGGATTACGATGAAAAACGTTTTCATATATATCAGGAGCTTTGGCACGAAGACGGTTGGCTGGCCGCTACGGGTGAAGCGCTGACGCTGCATGTCGACCAATCCGGCGAAACGCCCAAAGTCGCAAAAATGCCCGATGACATCATGGCAAAACTTGCAAACATCGCAAAACAGCAAGCCGACTTGCCAAAGCCCGAGCGTATGGGCCGCAAGATCGGGATTACGCGCAAGTAATCGCCATGCATTGAGATGGCACGGGCGCGCGGCTGCCGCTTTCGAGGACATATCACCTTCAACATGAGTCTGACAAAGCACCGCGCCTGAAATGTCAAGGGTTTGTCTAATGCTGCCTGTTCCCTTTCGCGTCGCCGCGCGCTAAAACATGCCAAACCACCGGAAGTTCCCCCATGCCCCGCTATGAATACAAAGTTGTCGCCGCCCCTTCAAAAGGGATAAAAGGAAAAGGCGTTCGCGGCGCCGAAGCGCGTTTTTCCTATGCCCTTCAAGAGCTTATGAACGGAATGGCAGGTTACGGCTGGGAGTATCAGCGCGCTGAAACGCTGCCATCAATCGAGCGTTCAGGAATTGCCGGATCAATGACGGAGTGGCGCAACGTTTTGGTTTTTCGCCGTTTGCGCAGTGGCGATGCTGAAGAGTTCCAGCC
Organism: Sulfitobacter sp. F26169L; assembly: GCF_026410285.1. Classification (GTDB taxonomy): domain Bacteria; phylum Pseudomonadota; class Alphaproteobacteria; order Rhodobacterales; family Rhodobacteraceae; genus Sulfitobacter. The sequence goes on from NZ_JAPMLP010000003.1 coordinate 268,888, forward strand.
CGAACTTCTGCCAGCGCCCCCAGTGTCCACGCAAGACGAGACAAATGCGCGCCAGAGGCATTTCCAATCAGATGACGATGATGAAGAACTACTTTCCGATAACGGTGTTGAAGATACGCAGAGCAACAAATCCATTGGCCCCTCGCTGAGCATCCTCGCCCGCGCGCGCAGCGTCGCCTCAACTGCCCGGGATGATACAGCCGAAAAAGGCGAAAAGCCCGAAACCTAAGCCGAAATATCCAGCGACAACGCGTGAATGCGCGCAATCAGCTCCGCCCCCAGCGCTGAATGAACGGCGCGGTGTTTTGCCACACGGCTTAGCCCATCAAAATCGGGGGCGACAATCACCACATCAAAATGCGTCTCGCCTCCCTCGCGAAAGCCTGCATGGCCGCGATGCGCTTCGCTAACGTCTGTCACGGACAAACGCTTAACCGCGAATGCATCGCGCAACGCGCTTTCGATCTCGTCTTTTACAGGCATAAACCCTCCAATAGGGGCGTTTTATTTCACACCGCCCCTTCCCTCTGTCAGCCATATGTCTAGAGTGGATGCTTCGAGTCGGAAAGGTGCACCAATGCAAAAAAACGATCCCTTTGGTTTTGATATGTCTGTCTCTTCCGCAAAGAAGAAGAACCCGCGTGGGCGGCGTGGAATGTCGGGCGCGTCCGAAACGTCGCGCCGCATCTGCGACCATGACGGTTGCAACGAGGCAGGCAAATACCGCGCGCCTAAAGCGCCTGATGTGCTGGACGACTACTTCTGGTTCTGTCAGCAGCACGTACGTGAATACAATACAAAGTGGAACTTCTTCCACGGCACGACCGAGGCGGAGATGAACGCCAAACTGTCCGAAGACAAAGTCTGGGACCGCCCCACGAAACCTATGGGCGACCCCGAAGCCCGTGCATGGGCCCGTCTGGGCATCGAGGACCCGCATCAGGTGCTGGGCGCAAACGCCACGCAGAACCCCGGCAAGGGGCCACAAGCAGGCCGCCGCCTACCCCCTGTTGAACGTAAAGCGCTAGAGATTCTGGATGCAAAGGATAACCTGACGAAGCCGGAAATCCGTAAGATTTACAAATCTTTGATCAAGGTTCTTCACCCTGACATGAACGGCGGCGACCGCTCGCAGGAAGAGCAGTTGCAACAGGTCGTCTGGGCATGGGACCAGCTTAAAACCAGCCGTAATTTCAAGGATTGAATGGCCGCGCGCGCTTCAATGCTGTGCTGCGCGCGCGGCTGCGCAGTACCGCGCAAACCGGGCGTATCCATGCATCCCCGTGAAGCGGCCCGATCACAACAATATGGTGTTAGCGTGATGGCTTCTGCGGCGCAGCTACGATCAGCTCCAGCGCCTTCAGGCGCAACGGCGTAACGGGATTGCTTATCAGGTGTAATTTAGGCCTTTCCCTTGAACCCTGCCGCGATATGTTGCATCCGAGACGGGAACGCCCCTATCGGGGCAGATAGATTTAGGATGATTTCACATGGCTGACGGCGGACTGGACCTCAACGCAACCCCGACCAAGGATATCTCGGTACGTGAGGTTTTTGGCATCGATACAGACATGACCGTGAAGGGCTTTGAGCAGCGCACGGATCGCGTGCCCGAGTTGGACAGCACCTACAAGTTTGATGCCGACACAACGCTGGCGATTCTAGCAGGGTTTTCGCACAACCGTCGCGTGATGGTTCAGGGCTATCACGGCACGGGCAAATCGACGCACATCGAACAGGTGGCAAGCCGCCTGAACTGGCCCACGGTACGCGTAAACCTTGATAGCCACATCAGCCGGATTGATCTGATCGGTAAAGATGCAATCAAGCTGGTAGATGGCAAGCAGGTTACATCGTTTCAGGAAGGTATCTTGCCTTGGGCTCTGCGCACGCCCACCGCGATTGTATTCGACGAATACGATGCAGGCCGTGCCGATGTGATGTTTGTAATCCAGCGTGTGCTGGAAGTGGATGGCAAGCTAACGCTGCTGGACCAGAACAAGGTGATCACGCCCCACCCGTATTTCCGCATCTTTGCAACCGCCAACACTGTTGGTTTAGGCGATACGACGGGCCTTTATCACGGCACCCAGCAGATCAACCAAGGCCAGATGGACCGCTGGTCACTGGTGTCGACGTTGAACTACCTTAGCATTGATGCCGAAAGCGCAATCGTGCTGGCCAAGAACCCGCATTTCAACACCGCCGAGGGCCGCAAGATCATCAAGCAGATGGTCACTGTTGCCGACCTGACGCGTACCGCATTTATGAGCGGTGATCTTTCGACAGTAATGTCACCGCGTACGGTAATTGCTTGGGCGCAAAACGCCGAGATATTCAAAAACGTTGGATATGCTTTCCGCCTCAGCTTCCTCAACAAATGTGACGAGTTGGAGCGCCAGACAGTGGCTGAATTCTACCAGCGTCTATTTGACGAAGAATTGCCCGAAAGCGCGGCAAGCGTAAGCTTGGGCTGACAACTAAGCGCAAATGAAAAGGCCCCGATGCTACGTGCATCGGGGCCTTTTCTTTCAGATGAACTGATATTAGTCGTCGTTCTTGGCATCGTCTTCTACGAGCGAACCGTCGGCGTCTTTCACAACATCGGCATCTTCATAGGCGTCTTCGCCCTGGTTTGCCTTGGCGGTGTCTTCCATAGATTCGCCGGTTGTCTTTACACCGTCATCCGCTTCTGCGCTTTCATCGGGGTCAGCGGCAATTGACTGCGCGGGTGAGCCTGTTTCAGCTGCGAAAACGGACATTGGTGCCGCTGCAATCAGGGCAATCAGGGCTGCGCGGGCTGTTGTGGTAAAATCTGTCATCATAATCTCCTGAGGTTGCCAAATCTTGCAGACATTGGTGCTGCGTTGGCTTCTGCTGGTGATACAACGGCAGCGAAGGCAATCTGTTCCGATTTATTTCCACCAACTGCGGAATAACCTCATGAACTATTGTAAAATATGGATTTTTTGAAATTAAGCTTTTTACGCTCTGCCCGCACCTAATGGATTGTTGTTTCTCTCGATGCGCAGATTTTTTCAAAGCAAAAGCGCGCCAGTTTGAATTGGCTATGTGAAGAACGAAAAAAGGCCCCGACAAAATTGTCAGGGCCTAAATCAAATAGCGTCAGTAGCTATTAATGATCGCGCTTCGCGTCACCCTTGTGAATAGAACCTCTGATCTCATCGACAACCCGCGCCTTGTCGAATGAATCGTACAAGGGCTGGGTTTCGTTACCGCGGTTAGACGAGCTTACTGTCGGCTCGGGTGCGGCATGTTCACGCGGATGCTCTGCAACTGACTGCTCTGGCGAGCCGCTCTGCGGAGCAGCCAAAGCTGCCATCGGTGCTGCTGCGATCAGGGCAATCAGTGTTGCGCGGGCGGTGTTTACTTTAAAAGTGCTCATAGTAGTCTCCTTTAATTTCTAGCGGCTTAAGTGCAAATGTTGCTGTCTCATCCGCTGTCACAGTTACAACACTGCGCGCTTTGGATGGTTCCTTATCGGTTCATCTTTTTTTTAACCAAAGCTGACTATCGCTTCGCACGTAAAATGATGGGCTATTTGTCTCTCTCTGCGCACTCAGAACTTCATATGCTCGCAATCGCCCGTTTGCCGCATTGGCAAAGGGATGTTTTTATTCTCACCTCCTTTGACCCTGCCCGGAAAACCTGCGAAATGTTGTGCAACCATTCTGGGCGAGGACACCATGAGTAAATCTGACAACCCTGCGGACGTTTTCAAAAAGGCACTCGCCGAAGCATCGAAAGTAATGGCGAATGACCCCGATCTGACGGTGAGCTATTCTGTCGATCCGGCTGGCCTGTCCGGTGACACGATGCGTCTGCCTCAGGTTACGCGCCGCATGACCCGCGATGAAGTACTGCTGGCCCGTGGCACCGCCGATGCATTGGCTCTGAACCGTCGCTATCACAACGGACAGACCCATGCGCGATATCAACCGCAGGGCGAAATGGCGCGCGACCTCTACGAGGCGATGGAAACCGCCCGCTGTGAGGCTGTCGGTGCGCGCGATATGCCGGGCACCGCGGGAAATATTGATGCAAAGATAAAGCACGAAGCCCTGCGCAAAGGTTACGATCAGGCCAAGACGGCAGCGGATGTGCCGTTGGCTGTGGCGGCGGGTTATCTGGTGCGCCATCTTGCTACGGGGCGCGACATGCCTGCCGGTGCGGAAAATGTGATGGAGCTGTGGCGGGGCTATATTGAGGAGCAGGCAGGCGGTACGCTGGATGATTTGGAAAATGCACTGAACGACCAGACCGCTTTCGCCAAGTTTTCGCGCCAGATCATCACCGATCTGGGATATGCCGACCAGCTGGGCGATGATCCCGACGGGATCGACGAAGATCAGGAAGACGAAGCCGAAGAAGGCGCCGAGGAGCAGGACGACCCCGACAGCACGGGCAGTGACGACGACGAGCAAGAGGATGCCGATGCCTCACCCGAGCAGTCGCAGGAAGATCAGCAGGATGCCGCGCAGGCCGAAGTGTCTATGGACGACATGGCCGATCAAGAGATGGGTGAAGATGCGGAAATGCCCGAAGGCGAAGCCCCGATGGAGCCGCCTGCCCCCCAGCCTGTATCGGACGCTGACCCGAACTATACCGTTTACCTAAGCGATCATGACGAGGTTGTCGGCGCCGAAGAACTGGCTGAGCCCGCCGAACTGGAACGCCTGCGCGCTTATCTCGACCAGCAGTTGGAACCGCTTAAGGGTGCCGTTAGCCGGCTGGCCAACAAGCTGCAACGCCGTTTGCAAGCCCAGCAGAACCGCAGTTGGGAGTTTGATCTGGAGGAAGGCACGCTTGATGCGGGCCGTCTGGCACGCATTGTCGCGAACCCGACAACACCGCTGAGCTTCAAGGTGGAAAAAGATACCGAGTTCCGCGATACTGTTGTGACACTGCTGCTAGATAACTCCGGCTCGATGCGGGGTCGCCCCATTTCGATTGCGGCGATCTGCGCGGATGTTCTGGCCCGCACGCTTGAGCGGTGCAACGTGAAGGTCGAAATACTGGGCTTTACCACCCGCGCATGGAAGGGCGGACAAGCCCGCGAGGCATGGCTGAACGATGGGCGCCCCACCGGCCCCGGACGCCTGAACGATCTGCGCCACATCATCTATAAGTCCGCCGATGCACCCTGGCGGCGGACGCGGCCCAATCTGGGGCTGATGATGAAAGAAGGATTGCTGAAAGAAAACATCGACGGCGAAGCGTTGGAATGGGCGCACCGCCGGATGATAGCGCGCTCTGAATCGCGCAAGATACTGATGGTGATTTCCGATGGTGCCCCCGTAGACGACAGCACGTTGTCAGTGAACCCTGCAAATTTTCTGGAAAAACACCTCCGTGATGTGATTGCGATGGTAGAAAAGAAAAAAGCGGTGGAATTGCTGGCGATCGGGATCGGGCACGACGTAACCCGCTATTATGACCGCGCGGTTACGATCACGGATGTCGAGCAACTGGCCGGTGCCATGACAGAGCAACTGGCATCGCTATTTGAAAGCGACCCACGCAAAAGGGCGCGTGTGATGAACATGCGTCGCGCAAGCTGAAGCCGTTAGACTAAACTTATAAGAAAAGTGAAGAAAGGGGCGTGATGTTCCAGACTTTTGAGGTCACGGCCCGACCGGAACAGGGTCCGCCACGTCTGCAAGAATTGCGCAAAAAGATTAGCGCAGCAAAGCTGGATGGCTTTATCGTGCCACGTGCCGATGCCCATCAGGGCGAGTATGTGGCGGCGCGTGATGCGCGGTTGGCGTGGTTGACGGGCTTTACCGGATCTGCAGGATTTTGTGTTGTTCTGCCCGAAATCGCGAGCGTGTTTATTGACGGGCGCTATCGTACGCAGGTCAAAGCGCAGGTGGCGGATGTCTATACACCGGTGCCGTGGCCGGAAACGACGATGGCCGACTGGCTGCGCTCACAGTTGCCCAAAGGCGGACGTGTGGGATTTGACCCTTGGCTGCATACGGTTGAGCAGATTACGCAGGCTGAAAAAGCGCTGGCAGGCAGCGGTGTGGAACTGGTGAAATGCGAAAATCTGGTCGATTTGGTCTGGGAGGATCAGCCCGATGCGCCGATGGAACCGGCAAAGGCCCATCCCATCGAATATGCAGGCGAGTCTCATGAGGACAAACGTGCGCGCCTTGCCAACACGCTAGTTTCCGGTGGCGAACGGGCGGCGATCATTACTTTGCCTGACAGCATTTGCTGGCTTTTGAATATTCGCGGTGCGGATATCGAACGTAATCCGGTTGTTCATGCCTTTGCGATCCTGCACGCGGATGCGTCGGTTGACCTGTTTTCACAGCCGCACAAATACGACGATCTTTCCACGCATCTTGGGGCTGATGTGCGCATTCACCCCCCTGCCGGTTTTCTGGAGGCGGTTGGCGCGTTGGAAGGTCCGGTGCGCATTGATGTTACCACCGTGCCGCAGATTGTAGCGGATGTGTTGGGAGATTCTGCCAGACACGGTGCAGAGCCCTGCGCCCTGCCCAAAGCGTGCAAGAACGAAGCCGAGATTGAAGGTGCGGCACAGGCCCATCTGCGCGACGGGGCGGCGGTGGTTGAATTGCTGTGCTGGCTGGACGCGCAACCGCCGGGCAGTGTGAGCGAAATACAGGTCGTCAAACAACTGGAGCAGATGCGCCGCCGTGACGATGCGCTTCAGGATATCAGCTTTGAGACGATTGCGGGTACCGGACCGAACGGCGCGATCATGCATTACCGCGTAACCGAAGAAACCGATAGCACGCTGGAGGATGGCCACCTGATTGTGCTCGACAGTGGCGGGCAATATCTGGACGGCACCACCGACATTACCCGCACGATCGCCATCGGCACGCCCCCGCGTGTGGCATGCGAAGCCTTTACACGTGTGCTGGCCGGGATGATCGCGATGAGCCGCCTGCGCTGGCCATCGGGCCTTGCCGGTGCGCATATCGAAGCCATCGGGCGTATGCCCCTCTGGCTGGCCGGACAGGACTTTGATCACGGGTTGGGCCACGGTGTCGGCGCTTATCTAAGCGTTCATGAAGGCCCCCAACGCCTGAGCCGTATCAGTCAGGTGCCGCTGCAAGCCGGTATGATCCTCAGCAACGAGCCGGGTTATTACCGCGAGGGCGCCTTTGGCATTCGCATCGAAAACCTGCTGGCTGTTCAGGATGCGCCCGCGCTTGCAAATGGGGATGCACACCGCAAAATGCTGGAGTGGCGCACGCTGGCTTTTGCCCCGATTGATCGCCGCCTGATCCTGCCGGAGCTTCTGGACCCGGCCGCGCGGGACTGGCTGAACAGCTATCACGCGCAGGTTGCAACAAAGATCGGGCCAAGGGTTACCGCCGCTGCAAAAGAGTGGTTAAGTGCAGCAACTGCGCCAATTTAGCTGGCGTTTCAGACATCCGTTCGGGGGGAGACAGAATGACAAATCATATTCAAATTCGTAAAGCTACAGGCACATGGACCGTTCGCGCAGGTGGTGCCGTACTGGGCGAAAGCACAAATGCGCTGGAGCTGGTTGAGGGGGATTATCCACCGGTCATTTATTTCCCGCGCGAGGACATCGCGATGGCCTTTCTTGATCCAAGCGATAAAACATCACACTGCCCGCACAAGGGCGATGCGCGCTATTTCAGTGTTGTGACAAAAAGCCGGACGTTGGAAAATGTTGTCTGGTCTTATGAAGACCCCAACGAGGTAGCAGCGCAGGTGCGCGACCACCTCGCGTTTCACAACATCGACGAAGTGACTGTCGAGAAAATCTAGGCCCACAAGCGCTGTTCAGGAATGTTCTTCGGCGGCAGTTGCTGCCAGCGCGCGATTGTAAGCGCGCAGTGCATCCACATGAAACAACGCCCCGAGTAGTTCGGGCGGGGATGCATCCGCAGACAGTGTGACAACGGGCAGAAACTGCACACTGGTCTTTTCAAAGATTGGCATCGCCGTTTCAAGCGTTGCAGCAGCGTCGAGGTACGTGCCCTCGCCGATCATCTCCCAGCAACGGTCGACATTGGCCGCACGCGGGTCGTCAGTGGTGCGCATGGTTTTAGCTGCTGTAAACATCGCCAGCAGATAGGCCTGCGGACCTGCCGCAAGGCGAATGCCGCGCCGCTCGATCTGCGTAAGGAAAAAGCTGCGCTTGACCATATTGGACGACAGCGCCGTGGACATGCTTACCGCGACCATTACCGCCAGACCGGTCTGCCAATCGCCTGTCAGCTCGAAGACGATCAGCGTCGTCGAGATCGGCGCACCCAACACCGCAGCCGCGACAGCCCCCATACCGGCAAGCGCATAAAGCGAAGTGGAACCGGATACATCGGGGAAAAAGCCGGTGGCGATCATGCCAAAGGCCAGCCCGACCAACGCCCCCACCATCAAAGAAGGTGAGAACATGCCACCCCCCATGCGACCGCCTAATGTGATCGTGACAGCGACGACCTTCAAAACAGCAAAAACAGTCGCTTCATGCAGGGCCAACTCACCTGTCAGGGCAAGTGATGTGGTCTCGTAGCCGACACCGATGATATGCGGGAACCACAAGGCAATCACGCCCAATAAAGCACCGGCAACCATAGGTCGCAGATACCGCGGCAGGTTGGTTTGGTCCTGGATGTGATTACCGATGTCATCAGCCCAAAAAATCGCGCGCATCAGCACCACAGCCACCAAACCACAGGTCAGGCCGAGCAGAAGGAAGGCGGGCAATTCGACATAAAATTGCAGATCACCCATGGTAGGCAGTTTGAACTCAGTCACCCCGCCAAACTCCAGACGGTTAATCACAGTGCCCGATACGCTGGCAATTACGATAGGTGCAAATGCGTGAACCGCAAAATGGCGCAGCACCACTTCAAGGGCGAAAAGCGCGCCTGCGATTGGCGCATTAAAACTGGCCGATACCGCGGCGGCTACGGCACAACCCAACAGATCACGCCCCGTAATGCCATCAGCGTTGATGCGCCGGTTTACCCATGTTGAGATAACAGCGGCCAGATGCACCACAGGCCCCTCTCGCCCTGACGAGCCGCCAGTGCTGAGCGTCACCAACGAGGCCATCGCCGAGGCAAGCCCCGCGCGCGCCTCAACCCGCCCGTCATGCAAAGCAGAGCCGACAATCACATCCGCGACCGAACGCGCGCGCGCATCACGCGTGAAAAAGTGCAGGATAAGACCTGAAATCAACCCGCCAAACGTCGGGATCAGAATGATCCAGTACCACTCCAGTCCACTGATAAAACTATGCAGGTATTGCACATCGTCCGTGCCATACAGGGTTTCCTGCAACAGATTGATGCCCTTGCGAAAAAGCAACGCGGCAAACCCTGCTGCGATACCGATCAACAATGCGATGAACCAGAATGTAACCTTGCTTGGCCCCTTTTGGCGCAGGACCCGCCACGCTTCGCCTGCGCTGACGACAGCGGCTGAGATATGTCGGGCTACAAACGAGCGGATAGGCGCGGTCATCGGAGACTCTCATTCAGCGGGCACAGTGCCATCCTGACCCTTCGTTTCATGCCCCACGGACAGTCTCACGCCCTCAGGCAGAGAGCAAGGCGCGCGCTGCCTCTCGGGCTGCATCGGTGATCTTGTCCCCCGATACCATTCGCGCGACTTCATCCACACGCTCGCTCAGCGACAGGGGAACGACATTTGTGGTGGTCATGCCTTTTGTCACCGATTTTTCGACCCGCCAGTGATGTGCGCCAAGGGCCGCAACTTGCGGCGAGTGGGTCACAACCAGCACCTGACCGCCAGCAGCAATCGCAGCCAAACGGCGGCCAACAGCATCGGCTGTCGCCCCGCCTACACCACGGTCGATTTCATCAAAAATCAGGGTCAGACCAGATTGGCCTTGGGTCAGACAAACTTTTAGCGCCAGCAAAAATCGGCTCAGCTCGCCCCCCGAAGCGATCTTGTTCAAGGGGCCGGCAGGCGCGCCCGGATTGGTCGCAACGGTAAAGGACACCGCATCACGGCCCTCCGGCCCCTCCGCCTCTGCGGTAATCTGCGTTGCGAAAACAGCCCGTTCCATTTTTAGCGGCGCCAGTTCACCGCTTACCGCCTTATCAAGTTTTTTCGCTGCTTTCTGGCGCGCAGCACTCAGCGCGGCTGCTGCGGCGTCGTAGGCCGCTTCGGCAGCGGCAACATCTGCGCGTAACTTGCCCTGCTCGGCCTCACCCGCATCAAGCGCGTCGAGTTTGGCGCGCAACGTACCGGCGAATCCTGCCAGTTCATCGGGCTGAACATCGTGTTTACGGGCAAGACCGCGAATGGCGAACAGCCGTTCTTCTGTTTCCTCCAACTCGTGGGGATCAAACGACATCGCCTCAATTGCGCTCACGACACCTTCCATCGCGCTGTCGAGTTCTACCATCGCGCGGTTCAGGGCCGCCATCGGTTCCTCAAGCATCCCTTCAGCGCGTGCAGCGGCACCGTCAAGCCAGCGGAACGCATCAGCCATTTGCGCTTCTGCACCGCTTTGTCCCATTGCCTCATAGGCGTTGACCACATCGGCGCGAATTTTTTCCGCTGCCTGCATAGTGCGGCGTTTGATATCCAGCGCCGCTTCCTCCCCTTCTTCGGGTTTCAGCTTGTCCAGCTCCGCGACCGCATAGCGCAGGAACTCTTCCTCGGCGCGGATTTCTTCTTGTACCTTTGCAGCGGCGGCCTCTGCCTTGCGGGTACGGGCCATCTCGCTCCATGCGCCGCGCACTTTGGCGCGGGCGCCATCAAGGTTGCCGAATGCATCCAGGATACTGCGATGGCCACGCGGGTTCAGCAACCCGCGATCGTCGTGCTGGCCGTGTAACTCCACCAATGTTTCGCTAAGAGCCCGCAGCACTTCGCCGGAACAGCGGCGGTCATTTACCCATGCTGTTTTGCGCCCGTCCGCCGTATTAATACGCCGAAGGATCAGCTCGTCCCCTGCTGGCAGGCCGGCCTCTTCCAGTACGGCATGTGCCGGATGCCCTTGGGGTAGGTCAAACCAGGCGGTCACCTCACCCTGCTCGGCCCCCTGCCGCACTAGATCTGCGCGGCCACGCCAGCCTAGCACGAACCCCAAACTGTCCAGCAGAATCGATTTACCCGCCCCTGTTTCACCGGTCAACACGTTCAGACCCGACTGGAAATTCAACTCCAGCCGCTCAATGATCAGCATGTCCGATATATCAAGACCGCGCAGCATCAGAAGATATCCGTCACAGGCGCACGCGCGCGCAGGTTAATTGCAGGTTAAATCCAGTCGCCCTTGAGCATTTGGCGATAGATCGCCGACAACCAGTTATTGCCAAAAGATTTCAATTCCAGTCCCCGCCCTGTCAGCAGCTTGTAACTGTCCTCGTACCAATCGGTCGAGCGATAGTTGTGCCCCAGAATCGCCCCTGCTGTCTGCGCCTCTTCGGTCAGACCAAGGCTCAGATATGCCTCAACCAGACGGTGCAACGCCTCGGCAGTGTGGGTTGTGGTCTGAAAATCCTCAACCACAACGCGGAAACGGTTGATCGACGCGGTATAGTGATCGCGGCGCAGATAATAGCGGCCGATCTCCATTTCCTTGCCTGCAAGATGATCAAACGCCAAGTCAAATTTGAGAATCGATGAACTCGCGTATTCGCTGTCAGGATAGCGCTCGATCACCTGACGCAGGCTTTGCAAGGCCTGAAACGTCAGCCCCTGATCACGGCCGACATCGTCAATCTGGTCATAATAGCTGAGCGCCAAAAGGTATGCGGCATAGGCTGCATCATCATCATCGGGGTAAAAATCAATGAATCGCTGCGCTGCAGAGCGGCTGTTGGGGTAATCGGCGTCTTGATGATAGGCAAAGGCTTGCATGATCAGCGCCCGCTTGGCCCATTCGGAATAGGGATAAAGACGTTCGATCTCGGCGAAATAAAAGGCACCTTCGGCTGGACGCCGACGGTTAAGCTCGAATTCTCCACGCTCGAATATCTGTTCGGGCGTGTAGGTTTCCAGCGGGATTTCCTGCGGGTTGAAGAAACTCTTCGTAAACCGGCCCGCATCACGCGCCCCACCACATGCGCTCAACGCTGCTACAGCCACCAGTGTGACGGAAAGACGTCTTGCAGACCTTCCAAAACCCATCCTTGGCCATCCTTATTTTTTTACCGCTTGCGAGTACATAGGAGGCAGACCTCCCGTTTGACATTGTGTTAGCACACTATTTACCGGTGCAAAACGCCCATTTCCCACTTTGTCAAAAAGCCCGAAGCAATCACCTCGGGCCTTGGTATATATTTACTAGATTAATCGGTTCAGGCAACCGCAGGAATTTCGTTCCAGACCAGACCATGGCCCGGCAACCGCGAGGCCTTCTGGCCATCACACTGCACCAGACGCACCGCGCCCGGCGTTGCAAACAACGCACGCAGCAATGTGTTGGTCAGGGAGTGACCTGCGCGCAGCCCTGTGTAATGCCCCAATAGCGGCGCACCAGCCAGAGCCAGATCGCCCAACGCATCCAGCATTTTATGGCGAACGGGTTCATCCGCATGGCGCAAACCACCGGGGCTAGTGACGGCATTGCCATCAAACACTACTGCGTTTTCACCTGGCATACCGCCCAAAGCAAGACCGTTGAGCTGCATCGCGTCCACATCCGCCTGACGGCAGAAGGTGCGGCTGTCGCACAGCTCACGCGCAAAAGAGCCATTGTTCATCACCAGAGATTTCTTCTGGTTGCCAATCGCCGCATCCGTGAAATCAATCTCGAAATCAATGCGCAATGTGTCGGAGGGTGCAATTGTTGCTACCGCATCACCATCGCGCACAGTGACTTCCTTCAGCACCTCATACGCCATAACCGGCGCAGCCTGCATCTGCACACCACGCGCCATGATACCCCGCACAAACGGCGCGGCTGATCCATCAAGAATCGGTACCTCTGGGCCATCGATCTGAATCAGCACGTTGTGAATGCCACAGCCAGCCAGCGCCGCCATCAGATGTTCGACAGTCGAAACCTGAACGCCATTGGCATTTTCCAGCTTTGTACAAAGAGGTGAACGGTTCACCGCATCCCAGCGCGCGGGAACCAGACGATCCCCCAGATCCACGTCGGTGCGTTTGAACCAGATACCGAAATCAGGCGCCGCAGGCAGAATCGTGACGGTCGCAGGCTTGCCAGAGTGCAGGCCCCTTCCTGTGAAGCTAATCGCTGTTTTTACAGTGTTTTGCACGATGCCGTCCTCGGTTTAGGTTCAAGTTTACACTTGATTAACCCCAAGATACGGTTTGGGTTGCCTTCAAACAAATCAATCATTGCAACGAACTGAAACATCGCTGTCACAAACGGGCGCAATACTGCTATCGTCGTCGTAAGGCCTTAATCCAAAACACAAAAAGGCCGCCCAAAGGCGGCCCCTCTGATCACGAAATTGCGTGACTTAGTTTGCTTGACGGCGCAAGAATGCCGGAATTTCAATGCGTTCCTGTTCGGGATCGGCTTCCTGACGCGGCTGCGGTGCTGCCGCTGTTTGCTGGCTTTGCACCGGGGGTTGCTGACGCGCGGGCTGGCTTGGCGCTGCGGCGCGAGGCTGCTGCTGTCCTTCGCCTTCTTGTGTGCCTGTCATCCGGTTGATCAGGGAATTGATACCAAAGCGGGGCCGTTCACCCTGCCCTGTTGCAGCCGGTGCCTGACGCTGCGGAGCGGCAGCAGGTGCGCGTTGCTGTTCTGACGGGGCCGCACGCTGGGCTGCTGCGCGCAGACGCGCCATTGCCTCGGGTGATGGCGTACCGGGCGTCGGCGCGCGCGGCGCGATGAAGGCTTCCGGTTCTGCTTCGATATGCTCGGGCTCGGGATCATAGGCTTCCGGCTCTGGTGTATAAGCAGGCGGGGGCAGATCATCGGCAGCTTCTTGAACCGGCTCGTAACGGCGTCCCTCGAACATGTCTCGGGTGTTGTCCGCACGGGCGGTCTGCTGGGGTGCGTCGTCAAAGAAACTTGGCGTTTTTGGCTCGGCTGCCTCTGTCGGCTGTTGCGTTGACACAGCGGCGGCAACGGGTGCGGCTTCACGTACCGGCGATGGCGCAGGCGATTCTTCGCGCGCTTCTTCGGAAACTTCCTGCGTCAGAGGGCGCGACATAGAGCGGCGCGGAACCGGCATTTCCGTGTTCACATCCAGCGCATCTATGCCGGTAGCAACAACGCTTACACGCATCATACCACCCATTTCTTCATCAAGCGTGGAACCGACGATGATGTTCGCTTCTGGGTCTACTTCCTCGCGGATACGGTTTGCGGCTTCGTCCAGTTCGAACAATGTCAGGTCATGGCCGCCTGTGATGTTGATCAGGACACCCTTGGCGCCACGCAGGCTGATTTCATCCAGCAGCGGATTCGCAATCGCCGCTTCGGCAGCCTTGATCGCGCGATCTTCGCCGTCGGCCTCGCCCGTGCCCATCATGGCTTTGCCCATCTCGTCCATTACGGCACGCACATCGGCAAAATCAAGGTTGATCAGGCCGGGGCGGACCATCAAATCGGTAACGCCTTTTACACCTTGATACAAAACATCATCTGCCAGCGAGAACGCCTCAGTGAATGTAGTTTTTTCATTCGCCAGACGGAAAAGGTTCTGGTTGGGAATGATGATCAGCGTATCAACGACCTTCTGCAGCGCTTCGACACCGTCTTCGGCCTGGCGCATCCGCTTGGCGCCTTCAAACTGGAACGGCTTGGTTACAACGCCAACGGTCAGAACACCCAGTTCACGTGCTGCCTGCGCGATGATTGGCGCGGCCCCCGTGCCCGTACCACCGCCCATACCTGCGGTAATAAAGCACATATGTGCCCCCGCCAGATGATCGACGATCTGTTCGATGCTTTCCTCGGCAGCGGCCGCGCCCACGGTTGCTCGTGCACCTGCGCCCAAACCTTCGGTAACCTTGATGCCCAATTGTACGCGGCTTTCTGCCTTGGCTTGCTGAAGCGCCTGCGCGTCTGTGTTCGCGACCACAAAATCAACGCCATCGAGGTTTTTCTCGATCATGTTGTTTACGGCGTTACCGCCCGCCCCGCCTACACCGAAAACGGTAATGCGTGGCTTGAGATCTTCCTGTCCCGGCATCGAGAGGTTCAATGTCATCTTGGTTCCGCCTGTTCTGCTTGCCCGCACCGCGCGGGTCATTTTTCCCAAATTTCCTTAACAGTAAACGCCATGGCGTCTGTCGTCACGTAAAAAAGGCCTTTTTCGCGCTAAATATAGGCAATTTTTTGCCAATCTTCACCGCATTTCGTCGTTTTCACCCCATCTAGGGCTTACCAGTTGTCCTTGAACCATTTCACCGCGCGCTTTAGCGAGCGCGCCGGATAGCGATCTGCGGGAATGTCGAAATCCCACCATTCGTCCTGCGGGTTTGCTGCAAACAATGCCAGCCCCACCGCAGAGGAGAACCCCGGCCCTGTTGCGGCCTGTGGCAGGCCATGAACCCGCAGCGGACGGCCAAGGCGCACCTGCTGCCCCAAAATTTTGGTTGCCATCATATCCAGTCCCGGAATCTGGCTGCCACCGCCTGTAAGAACAATCTGCTGGCTGGGCAAGTGATCAAATCCCGCGGCATCCAGACGCGCGCGGACTTCTTCCAAAATCTCTTCGACGCGCGGACGCATGATGCCGATCAGCTCGGCGCGGCTGGCAGTGCGCCGGTCATGTTCGTAATCGCCTGTTTCGCCACCGATCTCGATCATCTCGCGATCATCCATGCCAGTTGCCTGCACCCCGCCATAAAACGTCTTGATACGTTCGGCATTGGCAGTCGGCACCTGCAACCCCATAGAAATATCCGATGTTACGTGATCACCACCCATGCGGATGCTGTCGGAATAGATCATGTGCTTTTTAATAAAAATTGACACGCCGGTTGCACCGCCGCCCAGATCAATACAGGCCGCGCCCAGTTCCTGTTCGTCTTCGACCAACGCCGCAATGCCGGACACATAGGCCGATGAGGCAATACCGGCCAGTTCCAGATCACAGCGCTTGATGCAGTACGCCAGATGCTGCACCGCCGCAGCATCGACCGTTAGCATGTGCAAATCAACGCTCAATTCATTACCAAGCTGGCCGCGCGGATCAATCAGGCCGCTGCGGTGATCGAGGGCAAAATTCACCGGCTGCGCGTGCAGCACTTCGCGCCCCTCGCCGTATTCGGGCACATCGCAATGGCTCAGCACGCGCGCCACGTCGTCTTCACCGACCACCTGATCTTCCAGCGTGATCATCGCATCAAGCCCGTAGCTTCGCGGCTCGCCGCCGCTAAAGCAGGCAATCACATGATCTACACGGATACCGGCCATCTTCTGCGCCGCCTGCAAGGCGGTACGAATGGCGCGCTCTGTCTCGCCCATGGCGGCGATTTCACCAAAACGCACACCGCGCGAACGTGTAGTGGCCGCGCCAATCACGCGAAAACCGGACTGCCCCGCCAGCGAGCCCATCTCGCCTTCGTCGTCCAGCCGTGCGGTCCCGTCGAACCGCAAAACAAGTGCGGCAATTTTGGAACTGCCGACATCCAGAATAGCAACTACCCCGCGCTGCATCGCAAGTTTGCGCATCTGCCGCATTGTGCGCTGGCTATCATATAGATCATTCATTTGTTTTTTGCCCTAAATGCTGCCTGTTGGGCCATCCGTTCTTCGGCGGCCTGGTTTGTCATTCGCACTGTTGGTCGGCGTGCCAGCCGCATGTCTACCCGCGCAACATCGCGGGTCAGAATATCCTGCGCGCTTTCCAGCGCAATCACGCGTTCAAGCGCGCGCAACGGGTCGTCTTCCGGAAGCATGATACGCTGGTCACGGTCCAGCACCACATCCCAGCGCCGCGCGCCCATACGTACAAATCCGCGCAGACGGTTACCCAGAGGAGCCGCTGCTTCGATCAGTTCCAGCGCTTCCTTGACGTGTTTGTCAGCACCTTCACCTGCAATCAGAGGTAGATCAGGGCGCGCATGGCGGCTGGTTGCAGCGGCAACATAGATGCCGTTCTCGTCCACCAGCGCCAATCCGTCCGCATTGCGCCACAAGGCGACAGCTTTGCGCTGCTGCACATCGATTTGCAGCACACCGCCCGGACGGATCCGCACAGAAGCGGATTTGACGGCAGATATCTGGGACACCGTCGCGCGCATCGCATCCAGATCCAGATCAAAGCTCGAGATTGGAAAATCCAGCGGCAGGCTGTCGCGGATGTAGGTGGCCAATTCGTCTTTGGCCCCGTCTACGGCCATGAGGTTTACCATGAATTCGGGGCGGCTTTCGATGCTCGCGCGGGCATCGGCAACCGCTTGCTGGATGGCGCCGCGACGCCCCTCGTCAGAAAGATACCATGTGCCAGCCATCAGTGTGATGCAAAACGGCACACCGGCCCGCAGGGCAAACCGGAAACCCGGTGTCAACATCAGGCGCTGCATCCGCCATGCCCAACGCGACGGTGCAGGATCGGGGCGGCCAGCCACCGGCTGCTTGCGGTTCAGCGGCCACATGTTGCGTCCTCCACCATCCAGGCGCAAAGCGCGGGAAAGGTCATTCCAGTGGCTTGCGCCTGTTCAGGGGTCAGTGATGTGCTAGTCATGCCGGGCTGAGTGTTGGTTTCCAGCAGGATCAGACCCTCCACGCCGCGCGCCTCATCCCAGCGGAAATCGGTTCGGCTCACGCCGCGACACCCCAACGCACGGTGCGCGCGCAAGGCATACTCAAGACACAGATCAAAGATTTCCTGTGGCACGTCAGCGGGCACGATATGGGATGATCCGCCCTCTTTATACTTTGCATCGTAATCATACCAGCCGGTGGTGACGATATCCGTCACCGTCAACGCGCGCTCACCCACTACTGTGGTTGTCAATTCCCGCCCGGGTGCAAATGTTTCGACCATAACCATCTCGGGCATATCCGCATCAAGGCGCGGTGGCCCGTTGTTTTCAACGTCAACCAGATACACCCCGACAGAAGACCCTTCGTTGTTGGGTTTCACAACATAGGGCGGCTGCATCACATGGCGCGCGCGCACCTCATCGGCCGGAACAATTACGCTTTCCACCACAGGCAATCCGGCAGCGCGAAAGATTTCTTTGCTGCGCTGCTTGTCCATCGCCACAGCCGAGGCCAGCACACCGGAATGGGTATAGGGAATTTTCAACCATTCAAGGATACCCTGCACGCAGCCATCCTCGCCCCAGCGGCCATGAAGACAGTTCAACACGACATCCGGTTCAAGCGTTGTCAGAACAGCGCTCAGGTCGCGGCCGGCATCGACCTCCACCACATTTTCATAGCCATATTCCCGCAGTGCGGCCGCGCATGCGCGCCCCGAATTGAGCGATACCTCGCGCTCTGACGAGGGTCCGCCCATGAGTACCGCCACTGTGGGGTTTGTCCTGCTCGACATACCCAGTGCCTCGATTGTCCCGAGCCTTATGGCTCTTTTTGTTTGTGGGGGCCTTTGGCCCTTGTTTTTATAGATTTGCCGCTTGTCGCGGCGGTCGTCCCTACAAATCGACGATTATTTTTCGCCTATTCGCATAATTTCCCACTGTAACGTGATACCGCTTGAATCGTAAACCTTTTTTCGCACGTCTTCGCCCAACCCTTCCAGATCGGCGGCGGTGGCATTACCTGTGTTGATCAAAAAATTGGCGTGTTTGGGCGACATTTGCGCCCCGCCCCTGCGCGCACCCTTCATCCCTGCGTCCTGAATGACCTTCCACGCCTTCAAATCATGCACATCATCCGCGCGCCCTGTTGAGCTGAAACCCGCCGGATTGCGAAACGTCGAACCTGCGCTGCGATCCTTAGTCGGCTGGGTTGCGTCGCGTTTGGCCAGCTGCTGTTCCATCCGCGCATGTAGTGCGTCGGGATCACCCGTGGGTGGTGCGAAGGTGGCGTTGATAATCACGGCACCATCGGGCAGCTCGGTCTGGCGGTATTGGAACTCCAGATCGTCGGCCGTGAGGGTGATCAGCTCCCCCTGCCGTGTAACGGCCTGTGCGCGTACAAAATGATCCGCAGTATAAGTGCCGTAACATCCCGCATTCATCCGCACCGCGCCCCCGATGCTTCCCGGAATGGTGCGCAGGAATGTCAGATCCAGCCCGGCATCAGCCGCTTTGCGCGCCACATGCGCACCAAGTGCGGCAGCACCGGCTGTCACTTCGCCCCTGTCAATGACGATAGAATTGAACCCGCGGCCAAGCCGGATCACAACCGCGCGCAATCCCCCGTCCCTCACAATCAGGTTTGACCCGACGCCCATGGCGAATACGTCAATCGCCTGACCCAGATCGCGCAGGAAATCTTGCAGATCGTCAACATCGGCAGGCTGAAACAGGAAGTCCGCAGGCCCTCCTACACGCAGCCACGTCAGATCAGACAGGGATCGCTGCGCGGTCAGCTTGCCGCGCACAACTGGCAAATCGGTCACGATGCATCGACCTTGCTGCTGCGAAATCCCCGTACAAGACGCCCCAAAAGCCAGCCGACACCCACTGCCGAAATCGCATACATGAGGGAAGCCAGATGCGCAGCCAACGCGGGCGGCGACAGCGGCTTTGCGTCCAGTCCGAACACCATCCAGAGGGTGTTCAACCCCATACCAACCGCTACAATCAGCACAAACAGACCGAACCGTTTATGATATCCGGCGTAGCCACAGCCGAACATCCACACCGCAAGTACAGCCACCAGAAGATAGACCATTACAAATTACTCCGCAGGGGTGTTGCGGCCACCACGGCGCAACCATCGCCCCAAATAGATCACCGGCCAGCGCAGAACCGAACACGCCCCCGCCAGCACCAGCAAGCCGATCCACGGACCGTGCTGCATCACGACATATCCCAGGATCGGTATGCCCACGGCAACCAGTATATAGGCATTGCGCCAGTGATAGTCACGGCTGGGCGTCATGGCCAGAACGTTGGCGATCAGTGCCCATAGGCAGGCAAGCAGAAGAGAAGCGCTCATTCAGGGATCTCCGGGTTTTCACCCCGCAAACGCGCCGCGATATAGCGCAGCGGATTGCGGAACATGGATACAAACGCGGCCAGCCCGAGCAGCGCGTAAATCCAGCCGAACTGGAAGCCCGCCATGACGATCAGCACCGGCGCGGCGACCAGCAGCGCAATACCGGGAACATACTGCCGCCGCATCGGCAACATCGCCGTGGCAGCAGACGCAAACACCCAAGCAATCGAAAGCCAGATCAACGTCATGCGCGGTGCCCTTTAATGCGGGAGTAGGCAAACGAAGCAAGTGCACCGGCAGCAATACCAGCAGCGATCCACACTCCGCTATACGCAACGATGATCACCAGCGGTTTCAGCACATCCGCCTGCATCATGTAACGCCATGTGGACAGGATGGTTGCATCGGCATGTTCCAGACTGCGCAGGGCAAAATAGACGAAAGGCGCGATGATATACAGCAATAGCAGCACACAGCAGATTGTCACCGTCCGAAGGACGCCGAAAAGAAACACCATCGGCACAGCGCCAAACGGCAAAAGCAGTAAAAGGGCCGCAAACCAGGTCACGCAGCCGCACCTTTCAGCGCGCGCAGCGCGTCCGGTAGATCGTTGACCCAGTTACTGATTGTTCCCGCACCGAGGCAGATAACCATATCACCTGCACGCGCTTGCTCGGCGACAAGGCGGGCGATGTCGTCGGGTCCGTCAATACGGCGCGCATGGCGGTGGCCATGCTGGATCAAGCCGGACACCAATGCATCACGGTCCGCGCCTTCGATCGGATCCTCACCTGCGGCGTAGACTTCTGTAATGCCGACAACATCACTATCGTTGAAACAGGCACAGAACTCATCGAAATGATGACTCAGGCGGGAATAGCGGTGCGGCTGGTGAATGGCGATGACACGCCCCTCGGCAGATTGACGCGCGGCCTTCAGGGCGGCGGCAATTTCAACCGGATGGTGCGCATAATCGTCAATGATCGTGACGCCATCAACAACGCCCACCTTGGTAAAGCGGCGGTTCACCCCTCCAAAGCCTTCAAGTGCTGCGCGGATTTCCTCGGTCTTCATGCCCAGATGCCGCGCCACAGCAACCGCCGCCAGCGCGTTGGAAACGTTATGATCGCCCGGCATCGGCAGCTGGCAATCCTTGATCACGATATCGTCGTTTTGCAGATGCACATCAAAATGCGCCACACCGTTCTTATACTGCAATCCCACGGCTCGCACATCGGCCTGCGCGTTGAAGCCATATGTAATCACGCGGCGGTCGGTGATCTTGCCCACAAGGTTCTGCACCTCGGGGTGATCAATGCAGCACACCGCTACACCGTAAAACGGAATGTTGGAGGTGAAATCGAGGAACCCCTGACGCAAATTCTCGATCGTGCCCCAATGCTCCATATGCTCGGGGTCAATGTTGGTCACGATGGCGATGGTGGCAGGCAGGCGGTTGAAGGTGCCGTCACTCTCGTCGGCCTCTACCACCATCCACTCGCCCTCGCCCTTGCGCGCGTTACTGCCATAGGCGTGGATGATGCCGCCGTTCACTACAGTGGGATCAAACCCGCCGCCATCCAGCAGAGCCGCAACCATTGTCGTCGTGGTGGTTTTGCCGTGAGTGCCTGCAACGGCGATATTTGATTTCAGCCGCATCAGTTCGGCCAGCATTTCGGCACGGCGCACAATCGGCAGGCCCATCTCGCGCGCGGCGTCCAGTTCAGGGTTGCCCTGCTTGATCGCGGAGGAAATCACAACAACCTGTGCGTTCTTGATATTTTCAGCGCTCTGACCTTCGAATATTCTAGCGCCCAGCTCGGCCAGCCGATCGGTAATCGGCGTGGATTTCAGATCAGAACCCTGCACGTCATAGCCGTGATTCAACAAAACCTCGGCAATACCCGACATGCCGATACCGCCGATCCCGACGAAATGAATGGCGCCCACATCTCCGGGCAATTTGGTTGCGGCGTTCATTGGCTGGGCTCCTTGGGGATGGTTAGGTTTTCGACCATATCGGCAAGCGTTTCCGCCGCCTCCGGCTTGCCCAACGACAATGCGCTGTTGGCCATTTTGGTGGCAGCAGGACCGTTGGTGAGGATCATCTGGATGTATTCGCACAGACTGTCGGGATAGGCGGCCTCTTCGCGGATCAAAATAGCTGCCTCAGCGTCAACCAACCCTTGCGCATTGGCAACCTGATGATCCCCAGCAGCAGCGGCAAACGGGATCAGGATTGCGGGCCGCCCGATGACGGTAATATCAGCAATCGAAGACGCACCCGAGCGGCTGATGACAAGTTGTGCTTCGGACATGCGCCGCGGGACATCGTGGAAAAACGGCTGCACATCCGCATTGATACCATTCTCGGCATAGTATTCGGAAACGCGTGTTGCGTCTTCGTCGCGGGCCTGATGGCTGACGCGAATGTTACGCAGCATTTCCATAGGCAAGGCGGCAATAGCTGGTGGCACCACGTCACTGAGGATGCGCGCCCCTTGCGATCCGCCCATTACCAGCAACTCCATCGGGTAATCACCGGGCGCGATATAGCCTGCGCCCGCACGCTCCAGAACAGCAGCACGCACCGGATTACCCACATGCACACCGTTCACGCCCTCGGGCAACGTTGTCGGCCATGTTCCGCAGGCAACAGCATCCACGCGTCTGGCAAACACTTCGTTTACGCGACCGAGGACGCCGTTTTGTTCATGAATCATCCGCGGCAGGCGCAATATCCACGCAGCCCCGATTGCCGGGATCGACGGGTACCCGCCAAAACCGACAACAGCGGCAGGCTTATCGCGCAGCATCCGCCACACGGACCTGACCGTGCCAGCCGCAATGCGAAACGGCACCAAGGCCTTCGTCCAAATACCGCCGCGCGCAAACGTCGCGCTTGCGATCTGTTCAATCTCCACAGCGTCAGAAAAACCGCTTGTGTATCGTGCCCCGCGGGCATCGGTGCTCAGCTTGACGCGCCAGCCGCGCGCCAGCATCACCTCTGCCAGTGCCTGTGCGGGAAACATATGCCCGCCGGTCCCTCCGGCTGCAATCACAAGAAGCGGTGCCCGGTTCATGTCCTGCTCCGCGCCAGCAGGGCGCTGATTTCACCTTGCGGGCGAGTGCGCGTGAACGCCAGCAACATCCCCAGCGCAATGCCAGAGGCGATAACGGACGAACCGCCATAGCTAACGAACGGCAATGTCATTCCTTTGGCTGGCAACAAACGCACGGCAACCCCCATATTGATCATCGCCTGCACGCCGAACATGCAGGCCAGACCAGTTCCTGCAAGGCGGATAAACGGGTCACGTTCCCGCACTAGGCGCAGCAATGAGCGGACCACAACAGAGGCATAAAGCGCGATGATGCACAGCACCAGCACCAGTCCGTATTCCTCTGCCGCGACCGCAATGATAAAGTCGGTATGCGCATCGGGAAGTGACCATTTCACTTCCCCCTCGCCCACACCAACGCCAAACAAGCCACCCTCGCGGATTGCATTGGTCGCATATCCCAGCTGGGTTGTCGGATCGACATCCACGCTAAGGAAGCCATCAATGCGGCGGGCAAAATGTTCCGAGCTAGCATAGGCAAAATAGCCTGCCATCACAACCAGCCCCGCCATACCGACCAGCAGCACCATCGGCGCACCGGCGACAAAATACATCACACCCCAACCGAACAGCACCAGACATGCCTGACCGAAATCGGGTTGCAATGCCAACATCAAAACGATTGTTATACACAGTCCGAATGACCATGCTTTGCCTGGGGGGCCGTTAATCTCAAGGCTGGCGGCCATCATCCACGCGGCAACAACCACAAAACCGGGCTTGAGGAATTCGGAGGGCTGCACAGACGCAAAACCGAGGCTATACCAGCGCGTTGCGCCCTTACCAAAATCTGTCCCGAACACCGGCAGGAACATCAGGGCGACAAAAGATGCAAGAAACCCCAAAACCGCCAGCCGCCGCACCATTGTCGGCGACATCATGGATGTCAGCATCATCGCAATCATCGCGAGTCCACCAAAGAACGCTTGCCGCTGGACATAGTGAAACGGCTCAAACCCGTTTTTTTCTGCAAGTGGCGGTGAGGCTGCAAGGCCCAACAACATGCCAACGCCAAACAGCATCAAAATGCAGGACAACGCCCATTTGTCGAGCGTCCGCCACCACTTGGGGAGGATTGGTTCGCCGTCCCTGACGGGAACCGCGCCATAAACCATTTCTGTCATGGGTACGTGCCTTAAACTGCCTGTGCGCCCCCTTTGCGGGGGTCTAGCCCTGACTGTAACGCGTAAATCTGTGCGCGGCTAGACCCTTTGCCCTGTTTTAAATCGCTGATCAGCGCACATGTGTTCCACGAACAGGGTAATCGTTTTTGCGGATAAACTTGATACCACTCAAGAGACTATCCAGATCGGGCCGTGAAAATGGTGCGTTGGACACATCTACGATCTGGATCGCGCCGTCAGCATTTATTACAAACAAACCCGGCTCGGAGAACGGCCGGTCGGTTTCCTTTTCGCTGCGCGGATCGGATATATAAAGGCCAAGCGCATCCATCTGATCCAAGCTCAAGTCATAACCGATCGGCAGCGTCAGTTCTTTTTCATCACGGAACGCGCGTGCCTTTTCTTCTGGATCACCAGACACGGTGACGACATCAACTCCCAGATCATTGAAATCGGCTTCAAGCTGTTGAAGCGTGGCCAGATAAGACTTACACAACGGGCAATGAAGGCCACGGTAAACCACCACCAATTGCCAATCGTGACCGCCTTGCGGCACACCGAGTGTCAGGGTGCCACCGCCCAATCTCGGTACTTCTGTCTTTGGAAAAATGCTCGCTGCGGGAAGGGCTGTCATATGTTCTCTCCTGATTTGAATATTGATCACCTAACCAACACATTCTAGACCACAAGCCCTGTTCACGAACGCTTGACCACCCGCACGGCATAGGGCACCTGAAGTCCCATGGAATACGATACAGCAATCATTGGTGCAGGTGCCGCAGGCATGATGTGTGCAGCGCATCTGAACGGGCGCACGTTGCTGGTGGATCATGCCAAGGCGGCGGGTGAGAAGATCCGCATTTCGGGCGGGGGACGGTGCAACTTTACCAATCTCTACACCGATCCCGATGCTTTCATCAGCGCCAATCCACATTTCGCTAAATCGGCGCTTGCCCGCTATACCCAATGGGATTTTATCACACTGGTGGAGGCGCACGGCATCGCGTGGCACGAGAAAACGCTGGGCCAGCTGTTTTGCGACAACAGCGCAAAAGACATTATCGCGATGTTGCACAAACTGATGGCCGCGCGTGATGTCAACTTGCAGTTGAAAAGCCAGATCAGCGACGTGGAAAAACAAGGGGAACACTTCACCTTCACGCTGGAAGGCCCTGATAAAAAACAAAGAGTAACAGCGCGAAACCTGATCATCGCAACTGGCGGAAAATCCATTCCAAAAATGGGTGCTACGGGGTTTGCCTATGATATCGCGCAGCAATTCGGGCTGCCCGTCACACAGACGCGCCCTGCATTGGTGCCGTTCACATTTTCGGACGGTCGGTTTGCCGAAATCTCGGGCGTTGCCACGCCTGCGCGTGTTCATGCAGACGGGCCGGTGTTTGAAGAGGCCCTTTTGTTCACACATCGCGGCCTGTCCGGCCCGGCGATCCTGCAAGCATCCTCTTACTGGACAGAGGGCGCGCCTGTGACGCTCAACATTGTTCCCGATGGTCTATACGAGGCCCTGCGCCAACAGCGACAGGAGGCGGGCCGGCGCAATTTTACAACCGAGCTTTCGCGCCATCTGCCCGCCCGGCTGGTGGAGCATTTGGCCGGTCGGTTCGATCTGGGCGGAAATCTGGCGGATTGGTCCGACAAACGGCTTGGCGCATTGATCGAAGGACTACGTGAGTGGAAGCTAACCCCGAATGGCACCGAAGGGTATCGCACCGCAGAGGTCACGCTGGGCGGTATCGACACGGATGCAATCAACGCCCGCACCATGGCTGCCAAGGATCATTCCGGCCTATACTTCATCGGTGAGGCGCTGGATGTCACGGGCTGGCTGGGCGGATACAATTTTCAATGGGCGTGGTCGTCTGCAATGGCAGCGGCCAGCGCAATCAACGACCACTAGCCAAGATGCGCCTTAACCAGCCGCACAAAATCGTCACCGCGTTTTTCAAAACTGTCGTATTGATCAAAACTGGCGGCGGCGGGCGCCAACAGCACCACGTCCCCTGCCTCGGCATCCGCAATTGCGCGTGAAACGGCTGTGTCCATGGTTGTGCACACCTCTGCTTCTACATTCAGTTGCATCGCAAACCCCGCGGCCTCCCGCCCAATCACATAGGCTTTGCGCACCGTATCCGCAGCCCCCGCCAGTCCGGACAGACCGCCCTCTTTCTCCAACCCGCCACAGATCCAGCGGATATTTGTGAATGCCGCCAGCGCTTTGGCTGCCGAATCGACATTGGTGGCCTTGCTGTCATTCACAAACCTGACGCCATCCTTTTCACCGATTGTCTGACTGCGGTGGGGCAATCCGCCAAAGCTGTGAAAGGCTGCTTCGATCACCTTGGGCGCCAGACCCAGTGCGCGGCACGCGGCGTAAGCACAGCAAGCGTTCTGGTGGTTGTGTGATCCGGGCAATCCGGCAACGCCGCGCAGATCAATCGATGCTGCCTGTTTGCCGTTGCGGTACTCGCTCAGAAACCCTTTGCGCGCAAACACCTGCCAGCCGGGGCCGGTCAGCTTTCGCGCAACGCTCACGCGGATCACACGATCATCAACCGCCCCTTCGCTGAGCTGCCCTGCCAGAAATGCGCCCTCGGCCTCATCCACACCGACGATGGCACGGTCTGGCCCGCCTTCGGCAAATAGGCGCCGCTTGGCCGCGAAATAGCCGCCCATGCCAGCGTGACGGTCAAGATGATCCGGCGACAGGTTGGTCAATACGGCCACATCAGGCGTCAGATTGCGCGCCAGATCAGTCTGGTAGCTGGACAATTCCAGCACAACCACCCCGCCCGAGGACGCAGGCTCGATATCCAGAACACCGCGCCCGATGTTACCCGCCAGTTGCGCGTTGCGCCCCGCATGTTCAAGAATGTGGTGGATCAGCGCGGATGTGGTCGATTTCCCGTTTGATCCAGTCACCGCCACAACGCGCGGCGCGATATCGAAGTTGTTCCACTCGGATGTAGCGAAGCTTTGGAAAAACAGGCCGATATCGTTATCGACAGGCACACCGGCCTCTAACGCCGCCGCAACGACAGGATTGGGCACTGGGTAAAGATGCGGAATACCCGGACTGACGATCAGCCGCGCGATACCTTCAAACGCGCCCTGTTTGGTCAGCTCGGCACATGCAAAACCTTCGGCCTCTGCTGCCGCGCGTGCCTTTGGGTTGTCATCCCAGCAAAGCGGCTCTGCCCCGCCCGCCCTAAGTGCACGCGCAGCCGACAGACCGGAACGGCCCAACCCCAATACGGCAACTTTTGCGCCGCCAAGCCCCTGTACCGGTATCATTTTTGCCGCCCCCTGTTTTGTCAGCCAGTGCAAATGTCACACTGATCAGAACCCCGTATTCAGCACCTGCGCCGTTCAGGTGGCCTCGGCCAACGCAGACAGCAAGGCCACAGCCCGCGCAGCATCCTGGGCAGGCACAAAAGCATGATCGTGGTGCGCACCGGCAACCATGTTGCATGCAATGCCTGCACGCGCCAGTTCACCCGCCACGGCGGCAGTCAGCCCCACACCGTCAAGCGCGGAATGAACCGTGAACGTGATCCGCATCATGGGCAGCGCGCTTTGCAATCCATGCTCAGCCGCGACATCTTCCGACAGGATCAGCGATAGTCCCTCGTCCTCACGAAAGCTGGCGAGCGCCTGCGGCAACAGCTCTTCGGGGGCAGTGCAGAAATGATAAACCGTTTCATCAAGCAGCGGAGCCATGCCGGAAATCATCGCCCGTGTGTCTTTTACCGCTTGCGACATTACCGGACCTTTAGTGTGGCCAGACCGATCAACGCCAGGATCAGCGAAATAATCCAGAAGCGGATCACAATCTGCGGCTCTGCCCAGCCCTTCTTCTCATAATGGTGATGGATCGGGGCCATCAGAAACACCCGCTTTCCGGTGCGCTTGAAATAAAGCACTTGCACAATCACCGACAGCGCCTCGACCACAAACAGGCCACCGACAATGCCCAGAACCAGCTCGTGCTTGGTTGCCACTGCAATCGCGCCCAACGCGCCGCCCAGCGCAAGCGACCCGGTATCGCCCATAAACACTGCCGCAGGTGGTGCATTGTACCACAAGAACCCGAGGCCACCGCCAAAGATACCTGCGGTAAAGACCAGCAACTCTCCCGTACCGGGAACGTAATGGACATCGAGATATTCTGTGAAATCAACACGGCCAACGGCATAAGCAATAACACCCAGCGTCCCCGCCGCGATCATCACAGGCATGATCGCCAGCCCGTCCAGCCCGTCGGTAAGGTTCACCGCATTGGCAGCACCAACGATCACGATCATAGCGAACGGAACAAATACAAATCCAAGATTGATCAAGGTGTTCTTGAATACCGGCAGCGCCAGTTGCGCTTGTAAGTGTTCGGGATGATAGGCTGCGGCCCAGTAACCGGCGATTCCCGCAATTGCAAATCCCAGCAGCAGCCGCAGTCTTGATGATACACCGGCAACGGTTTGCTTGCTTACCTTGGCGTAATCATCTGCAAACCCGATAACAGCGAAGCTCATCGTGACGAAAAGAACCATCCAGATGAAGGGGTTATCCAGACGCGCCCACAAAAGCGTCGAGGTAAGTAGCGCGCCGACAATCAGCAAACCGCCCATGGTTGGGGTGCCAGCTTTGGCGAAATGCCCTTCGGGACCGTCATCGCGGATCGGCTGGCCCTTGCCCTGTGTACGGCGCAACATGTTGATCAGCGGCTTGCCAAAGATGAACCCGAATATCAGCGCCGTGAGGAATGCGCCGCCTGCGCGAAATGTGATGTAGCGGAAAAGGTTAAAAAAATCGCCGCCATCCGACAGCAGTGTCAACCAATAGAGCATACATCGTCCTTACTTGTTAAGCCGCACCGATGCCCACATGTTGTAGGAATCGTCACCACTTCCCCTGCATAGGGCATCAAACATCTGTTACCGGATGGCCCATTTTACGGATGGCGTCAACGATCAGGCCTAATTTCATGCTCAGTGATCCTTTGGCCAGCACCACATCACCCGCGTCGAGCCGGTGGCGTAGGCCTTGGCACATTTCCTCGGATGTTTCAAACCAGTCACCCCGCTGGTGTTCGGGCAACAATTCATAAAGGGCGCGCATCAGCGGCCCGATGCAATGCACAACGTCCAGCTTTTTGGTGGCCTCCAGATGGGCAAGCCCTGCGTGAAGGGCCACGTCATCCGCGCCCAGTTCTTTCATATCCCCCAGAAATGCAATCCGGCGGCCTTTGCCGATACGGCCCACGCCATCCGTGGTCTGCGCTCCTGCCAGCACCTCCAGCGATGCGGCCATAGAGGTGGGATTGGCATTATAACTGTCATCAATCAGGGAAAGCCGCTTTTGCGGCTCGACCGGATCGAGCTGGATCACCTCACGCAGGCCGCGCCCCTTGTACGGGGTCCAGCGGCCCAGCGCGGCAACCGCCTGCGCCAGATCGGCACCAATCGCCTCGACGATCGCAAGCGCGCCCAGACCGTTCATGGCAAAATGGCGCCCCGGTGTGGCAAGCTTGAACAGCAGCGGCTTGTCGTTCACCTCTGCCTGAACAACAGTTGTGTCCCCCTGAATGGTCAGCTCTTTAAGCTTCCAGTCGAAACCGTTTTCACCAAAGGCAATTCCGTTCAGGCGTTTGTCATGCGCCTTGGCCGCCAGGATGGCCGATGTTTCAACGTCAGCGTTATAGACCGCCGCGCCGCCAATCGGCAGGCTGTCGAAAATGCTGGCTTTTTCAACAGCAATTCCTGCGATATTCTCAAACGCTTCCAGATGGGCCGCGGCAACGGTTGTGATCAGCGCGGCGTGGGGCCGCGCGAGCATGGTCAGGGGCAGAATTTCGCCCGGATGGTTCATGCCCATTTCGATGATTGCGTATTCGGTGTCGGCAGGCATACGCGCCAGCGTCAGCGGTACGCCCCAATGGTTGTTGTAGCTGGCCACCGAAGCATGTGTGCGCCCTTGCTCTGACAGGATCGCCAGCAGCATTTCCTTGGTCGAGGTTTTGCCAACCGATCCGGTGATACCGATTACGCAGGCATCCGTGCGCGCGCGCGCCGCCGCACCCAGTGCCTCCAGCGCCTTCAGGACATCGGGCACAATCAGCAAGGGCGCGTCGTCTGCGACCCCGTCAGGTATGCGTGACACCAGTGCGGCACCCGCACCTTTTTCCAAAGCAGCGGCAACAAAATCATGGCCGTCACGCACATCTTTCAGGGCGACAAACAGATCCCCTGCCGCAATCGTGCGGGTGTCGATGGATACGCCGTTTACGTCCCAATCACCGCGCAACTCCCCGCCGGTGGCGGCTTGCGCCTCTGCTGCTGTCCACAAGCTCATGTCAGTCTCCCGTCCAGTGCCGCCACGGCAACGCTGGCCTGTTCCACATCATCAAAGGGCAGCACATCATCGCCGATGGTCTGGCCGGTTTCGTGCCCCTTGCCTGCGATCAGCAGCGCATCACCGGGTTCCAGTATATCCACCCCGCGCAGGATCGCCTCGGCGCGGTCACCGACCTCGGTGGCGTCAGGGCATCCTTCCATCACCGCCGCACGGATCGCGGCAGGATCTTCCGAGCGCGGATTATCATCGGTGACAAACACAACATCGGCGTGCTCAGCAGCAGCAGCCCCCATCAGCGGGCGCTTTGCCCTGTCGCGATCCCCCCCGGCGCCGACAATCGCAACCAACCGTCCCATCACGTGTGGGCGCATCGCCGCGAGTGCAGTGGCAATTGCATCGGGTGTATGGGCATAATCGACAAACACAGCCGCCGAATTATCGCGGGTGGCGGCCAGCTGCATCCGGCCCCGCACAGTTGTCAGATGCGGAATAGTATCAAACACTTCGGACGGATCAGCACCGCAAGCGATCACCAGCCCGGCGGCCAGCAGCACATTGTCTGCCTGAAATCCGCCAATCAGCTCAAGCCGTTTTTGATACGCCTTACCGCGCCACACAAACCGCAAATCCTGCCCTGTGGCGTCAAAACGCTGTGCGGTCAGGTGCAAGTCCCCTCCGTCACGGCCAACAGTTATCACGTCACAGCCGCGCGCCCGTGCGATTGCCGCCATTTCAACGCCTTTCGCGTCATCGATGTTGATCACAGCGGTGCCATCTTCGGGCAACACACGCGCAAACAACCCGGCCTTGGCGTCAAAATACGCTTCAAAGGTTTCGTGATAGTCCAGATGATCCTGGGTAAAGTTGGTAAATCCTGCGGCGGTCAGGGTCACGCCGTCAAGGCGGCGCTGGTCCAGCCCGTGCGATGATGCCTCCATCGCGCCATGGGTGATGCCGTTGGCGGCCGCCTGCGCCAACGTGCGGTGCAATGTGATCGGCTCTGGCGTGGTGTGCGCCAGCGGGGCGGCCCACGCGCCCTCTACCCCTGTTGTGCCCAGATTTACCGCCTCAAGCCCCATTTCGATCCATATCTGGCGCACAAACGTACTGACAGAGGTTTTGCCGTTGGTGCCCGTGATGGCAACCATTGTTTTTGGCTGCGCTCCGAACCAAAGCGCGGCCGTACGGGCCAACGCCTCACGCGGCTGCTCGGAAATGACCAGCGCGGCGCCTGCGGCGCGAACGGCATCCCCCGCGATCTGCGCACCGGCCGGATCAGTCAGGATTGCAACCGCGCCTTGCGCAAGCGCCTTATCAACAAATCTGGCCCCGTGCACCAATGATCCGGGCATAGCGGCAAACAGAGTGCCCTGTTTCACACGGCGGCTGTCAACCTCGACGCCGCTGAGCGCCGGATTCTCACCCCCCGCGGCCATCAGCCCCAAGGAATTGAGAGAGATACTTGGAGCGGTGTTCATATAGGGGCCTGTTGGCTTAGTTGCTGCTGGTGAGCGTTATACCAGCGACACCTGCGGGTTCAATGGCCGGACGCATTCCCAAAAGCGGGGCAACGCGGCGGATCATTTCGGCAGCAATCGGCACGGCGGTCCAGCCTGCTGTGCGGCGCGGTTTGCCACTCGACGTCTCGACAGGTTCATCCAGCGTCACGATCAGCACATAGCGCGGATCATGTGCGGGGAACATCGATGCAAATGTTGTGATCGTTTTGTCTTTGTAATACCCGCCACGCGGTTTCGGCTTGTCCGCTGTACCAGTCTTGCCTGCTACAAAATATCCGGCCACTTCGCCAAAACTGGCGGTGCCGTCATCGCCCACAACCACATCGCGCAACATACGGCGCGCTGAAGCCGCGACCTCGGGGCGCAAGACCCGCGCACCCATCTGCTGCTCTGTCTGCTTTACCAGCGTCGGCTTCACAACGCGGCCACCGTTGGCAATGGCAGCGTATCCTGCTGCCAGATGCATTGCTGTTGTCGAAATCCCGTGACCGTAGGAGATAGTAACCGCAGACAGATCGGTGTAGCGCGCAGGCAGCAGTGGCTTGCCACCGGATGCCTCGACAATCTCGAACGGGGTGCGGTCAAACAAGCCGAGACTGCGCAGAAACTCCTGCTGGCGCTCCTTACCCACCATCAGCGCCAGACGGCCCGTGCCACGGTTGGACGACTTTTCAATGATCTGGCTGACAGTAATAGTGCCGTAGTTCTTGTTGTGAAACTCGCCGATTCTGTGGCCGCCCACCTTCATCGGGCCTGCCGTATTGATCATCGTATTTTCATTCACAAGCCCCAGTTCCATCGCCTGGGCTGCGGCGAAAATCTTGAACGTAGAGCCAAGCTCGTACACGCCTTGCACCGAGCGGTTGAACAACGGGCTGTCGGAGGGATCGCCCTCGATCGCCGGACGTGGCCGGTTGTTGGGATCGAAGCTGGGCAAGGACGCTACGCTGATCACTTCGCCGGTATGCACATCCATCAAAATTGATGTAGCACCTTTGGCATTCATCAGCTTCATACCACCTTCCAACACTCGCTCGGAGGCGGCTTGCACTGTCAGATCAAGGCTGAGTTCCAACGGTTTGCCAGCATTGGCAGGATCACGCAGATAGTCATCAAAGTACTTTTCTACGCCCGCCACACCGATCACCTCGGCAGCGCGCACGCCCTCGCGGCCAAAACTGGCGCCCCCCATGATATGCGCGGCAAGCTTGCCGTTGGGGTAGAGGCGCATGTCACGCGGGGCAAACAGCAACCCCGGATCACCGATATCATGCACGGCCTGCATCTGTTCGGGGCTGATTTTCTTTTTCACCCACAGGAACTTGCGCTTGCCGGTGAAATCCTTGATCAGCCGCTCTTCTTTCAGATCGGGGAAGATTTTCGCGAGCTTGCGCGCCGCCGCTTCGGGATCGATCATATGCGGCGGCTGCGCATAAAGCGCGTGGGTATCCAGATTGGTTGCCAGAATGCGGCCGTTACGGTCAACGATATCGGCGCGGGTGTTCGCAATAACCGATCCGGGCGCATGTGCGCGCGGCTCGACGGGGTCGGACACGGCCAGCAGGCCCATCCGCGCGCCAACCACAGCGAACGCGCAGAAAAAGAACATGCCAAGCACCAGCAACCGCCCCTCTGCGCGGCTGCGATCCTGATCGCGCATCTGTTCATGGCGGATACGACGGTTCTGATGTTCGATTGCATCGGGGTTTTCACCCTTTGCGCGGGCCTCAAGAATGCGCGCCAAGGGACGTAGGGGTGTGCGGATCATAGCGGATCCTCCGCATTCATGGTCGACACATCAACCGGATTGGTAATGGGTAGTAATTCAGGCACAGGGTAGCGGACCTCGTCCACTTGACCAAACTGGTCGGGGTGAAGCGGCAACAACTGCAACCGCTCGAAATTCAGCTCTGCCAGATCGCGCAGGCGGTCGGGGCGGTTCTGGTATGCCCATTCAGCGCGCAAGATAGCCAGCCGCGCGTGGGCGTTGCGAATTTCGCTGTGCAGTTTGTCGGTGTCGTTCAGTACCGCCTGCGTGGCGTAATTTTCACGATACGCCCAGAAGGCCAAGCCGATGACGCCCAAAGCGGTCAACACGTAAATTACGCTTCTCATTGCTTTTTCTCCTTCATCATTGGCATCCCGATGGCGCGCGCCTCGATTGTGCCAGCGGGGGCATCCGTGCGCGTGGCAACGCGTAACTTGGCACTGCGCGAGCGCGGATTTTCATCCAGCTCCTGTGCGTCCGGTCCGATGGCCTTGCGGGATTTCAGCGTAAATTGCGGCGGGTCCTGCGCCACCTCGGGAGCAAAGCGGTTGGCATTGCCCCCTGCCCCTGCGCGCGCTGTCAAAAAGCGTTTGACCATGCGATCCTCAACCGAATGGAAGGTGACGACGGCCAGCTTGCCCCCCGGCTTGAGGGCACGTTCCGCGGCCATCAAACCCTCCCAAAGCTCGCCGTATTCGTTATTCACAGCGATACGCAGCGCCTGAAATGTGCGCGTGGCAGGATGGCTCTGGTTCGGTTTGGCGCGGGGCAGACAGCTTTCAACCAGCCTGGCCAGCTCCAGCGTGCGTGTCAGCGGTGCATCAGCGCGTGCCAATACAATCTTTTTGGCGATGCGACGGCTTGCGCGCTCTTCCCCATAAAGAAAAATGATGTTGGCAAGTTCCTCTTCCGAGGCTTCGTTCACCAGGTCAGCGGCGGAGGGACCGTCCTGCGACATCCGCATGTCCAGCGGCCCGTCGCGCATGAACGAAAAGCCACGCTCCGCCAGATCAAGCTGCATGGACGAAACACCCAGATCAAGCACCACCCCGTCGAGGTTTTGCGCGTATTCATCCATTTTAGAGAAAACACCCTGCTGCATCACCAGACGGTCTCCGTAAGTAGCTGCCCACGGCTTTGCCATCTCGAACGCCAGCGGATCACGGTCCACTGCAATCACGCGCTCTGCACCTGCATCCAGAAATCCGCGGGTGTAGCCGCCTGCGCCAAACGTCCCGTCCAGCCACACCCCCTCAACAGGGGCCACAGCCGCCAGAATAGGGCGTAGAAGAACAGGTATATGCGGAGAGGGTTGAGGAGCAGCCATACCGCGCTACACCTCGACGGGTCCGTCCAGGAACTGCATCGGATCGAAATCCTCAGGCAGTTCGTCGAGCCATGCTTCCTGCTTGGCGCGCTCTTCGGTGTCATATGTCTCGGGCCGCCAGATCTGGAACGTGTCACCCATGCCGATGAAAAACGCCTCTTTATCCAGATCAATCTTGCCGCGCAGTTTCGCAGGCAATACCAGCCGTCCGGTTTCATCGACAGTCGTGGGAAACGACTGCCCGTGAAACAGGGCCTGAAGCATCTTGCGCTGCATGGAGCCACGTGGAAGCGCGTCAATCTTCGCGTCGACCTCTTCGATTGCGGCCATTGTGTAACATTCAAGATAGCTGCGGCGGTGATCGCCATACACAATCACCAGTTCGGGTGTTTCGCCGGATTTCCAGTTCGGATCAGATGCCTCCAACACACGCCGAAAAGAGGCGGGTATAGATACCCTCCCCTTTGTGTCGACCTTGTGATGGCTTTCGCCTCTGAACCTTCGGCTCACCCTGTTTTCCTTTACCCGCGATTTGCGCGGCGTCTGTCCCGTACTGTGATCGGGAATTGCGCACCCGACCCCCTGAATGTAAAAAGGGCGGATTGATCTGCTGCCACTGATCAACCCGCCACTTGTTCCCACCGTGGTGGGGAAGTCCGACTGCGCGCGCCACCTGGGGGGATGTCTGCTCGCTCACGCGCCGGATCTCTTGGTCTGATGAAATCGAGGCCTGTATGAAACCTGCTAGAGTTTATTTTTATATGGGGTCGTTTGGTGCCCCTGTCTCGCTCTCATCCGATGCACAAGGGATGCCACGGGAATTCATGGGCGTAAATAGTTTTCTTCACGCTAAGGCACAATATGTTGCTTTTTGGCACAGGTAAAAACAAGATTTAGTACGAAGAATCTGCAATTTTTGGAACATTTGCCACATATTTTCGCCACACACACCATATATAGTGCAGACAACGGAGCGAAAAAAATTCCCACAATTTCCCAGACGCAACACTCACGAAATGTGAACATTACATAACACTTTTACAGATTCCCCTTCTGTTCTCACACCCCACAGACAAGGAGGCAGAATCCGGCCCGAATCCCGCGAATCCTTCCACGGTGAAGGGTTCACCACCCATGGCCTGACACCGATTTCCCATAATCTCCCACGTCGCCACCCATGTTTTCCCATACGAAGGGGCGCTTGCCCCGCTTCGGGGCTTTGCGGCGACATTTACGCCGTGAACCTTTTGCAAATCATCAAGGCGCCCCGCTCCTTTCAACCAATAGAATGCGTGGGAAGGCGCAGAATTATACGTTAGCAGCGCCATTTCGCGAGATCGGGGCGGGGATGAAGTTAGATCATTTTCGACACACCCGCGGTGGTGCGATTACGGCTTGTCTTGTTATACTCGTGCGAACACGTCAGAAAGAGAGCATAACAGTTGCAAACAGGTTTCATGTGAACTCCGCCGTCGACCTACTGCGCCATGCCCTTAACCTTGTGATCCGCCGCCCGCTTACTACTGTGTCGGTGGTGGCGCCGGCGCTTGTCCTGATGTGCGGCGTCGGATTAATCACAGCAGTCATGGCACCGGAGTTGTTGACGCTCGATCCGACCGGCCCCGAATTGCAGAATGTCAAATCGGTGAAGCTGGCCCTGATCCTGCTGACGACTTTTATCCTAAGCTATGCGTTGATGGCGATCCTGTGGCACCGGCACACCCTTTCCGAGACAGGAAACCCTTCCCCGATGAGCGCATCATTGGTTTTTGGATACCTCTGGCGGGTCATGGCGCTGGCCTTCATCCAGCTGGTGGCAGGGCTGGTGCTGGTGGTCCCGTTGATAGCGGCAGGCCATAATAACGGGGCCAGTGGAGAAACGCCTGCCCTTATCTCCATGCTCTTAACTACTTTTGTGACGCAGCTGTTGATGTTGTGGCTTTCGCTGCGCCTCAGCCTGATCCTGCCTGCCGCCGCTTTGGGCCGCCCAATAAAGATAAAGCAAAGCTGGAGATATACGCGCCCCATTTCGCGCACCCTGTGGGGTGTCGCAGCGGGGCTGGCATTTATCAACACCACTCTAACGGCACTGGTCACATCATTTGAACTGACCCAGCCCGCCTATGTGCTGGCGCTGGAGCTGCCAATCTACATCATCGAAGGGCTGTTGATCTTCAGCGTACTCACAACCCTCTATGCACAGCAGATCCAGCGCAAAGACCCCGACGGATTGTAGCCGTTAGGCCATACCGCCCTTAATCAATCCTTCAGCAATGCGGGCGTAGGCCTGCGCCATTGCACCGTCACCGGCGGCTACCGGCGTGCCGCCATCCCCCGCCAGACGCGTTTCAAGATCAATCGGCAATGTTCCCAACAGCGGCACACCCATCTTATCAGCTTCCGCAGCAACACCGCCCTGCCCGAATATCTGATGCTCTGATCCGCAATCAGGGCAGACAAACATCGACATGTTCTCGATCAGCCCCAACACAGGTGTTTTCAGCGTCGCAAACATATCCAGCGCCTTGCGCGCGTCAATCAGGGCTACATCCTGCGGCGTACTGACGACAATCGCGCCGGAAAGCTCCGACTTTGTACACAGAGTCAGTTGCACGTCCCCCGTCCCCGGCGGCAAATCAACCAGCAGGACATCCAGCTCGCCCCACTCCACCTGTCCCAACATCTGCTGAAGCGCCCCCATCAGCATTGGGCCACGCCAGATCGTGGCTTTACCCTCCTCCATCATGAAGCCGATAGACATCAAAGTGACGCCATGGGCGTGTAGCGGAATGATGGTTTTGCCATCAGGACTGGCAGGGCGTTTGTTAACGCCCATCATACGGGGGATGCTTGGGCCGTAGATGTCGGCATCCAACAGCCCCACCTTGCGGCCCTGTCTGGCCAGCGCAACAGCTAGATTGGTGCTGATCGTGGATTTCCCAACGCCCCCTTTACCCGATCCGATAGCAACGATGCGCTGAACCCCGCTCGGTTTGGACGGGCCTTCTTGCGGCTTGGGGTGCCCGCCGATTTTCAGGCTGGGTGGCGGTGTTGACGGCTTTTGCGCCGGACCATGCGCCGTAAGAGCGACCGACACCTGAGTAACGCCAGCAAGTTCGGACACGACCTTTTCCGCAGCATCGCGCAGCGGACCCATCGAGCGGGCGGTATCAGGATCAGGGGCCTCGATGACAAAACGCACCACGCCGCCCTCAACTGTAAGTGCGCGCAGGAAATCATGTGCCACAAGGCTGCGCCCGTCCGGCAGGTTTATCCGCTCTAGGGCCGCTGTTACATCTGCTTTGGTGACGGACATCTTGCTACTCCATTTGCTTGATCCTGACATGGCAGATTGAGAAAAATCTGCAAGACCACTAACCTGCGTCATCGCAGCGCTGCGTACCGTGTTGGATACTTATTACACGGAATCAACGCTTGCGCTTGCTGCATAGCAGCATTGCAAATTCAATCATTGTGCAATTGCAGCATTTAGGATTATTAAACGTATATGAAAACAATCCTCCCGATGGTTTTCTTGATTATCTAAGGGGCCTCCATCCTCCTCCCGGTGGTCCCCTTTCTTTCGGCGGCGACATCCTCCTCCCTGATGTCGTCGCCTTTTTTTTCAACATGCATATGATACCATCTAATAGCGTCCGGATTTCGGACCATAAAATTTTTTTATTTTTCTAACAACAAGTTAACTTAATGCCGCACTTGCACTGGGCGCATAGCTGCAATGCAGCATTGAGCCTTGAAGCTTTATCTGCTGAGCTTAGATACTCATCACAACGAGACACAGTAACGATGATGAAGAAGAGAATAAAATGACATACTTCGATACAACCGCATCCGCCGCATCACAGCCTAGCCGCATTGCAGCATTTTTTGACGGGATCGCCCTCAAAATGCGTCAGCGCAAAATCTATCGCCAAACGTACAACGAGCTGTGCACGCTGACATCACGCGACCTGGCCGATCTGGGTCTTTGCCGCGCAGATTTTCGCCGCCTGTCAATCGAGGCGTCCGAGCAAGTGAAGTAATTACGGAATTCCCCGCTGTCTGGTCCTCCCACTGGGCGGCGGGTGAATATGCAACGCGGCAGTGTCTCGCCTCCCCGATGACCCCGCGCTGTACAAGATGTATGGTTCCGTTCCTCCCGATTGGAAATATGCACTTGTCAGAACGGCGGCCCCACCTCCCTGTGGGCCGCCGTTTATGATTCTTGGACTGCCCTCAAGGAGGTCACCGGGCTGGCACTCCAGCACCGCGCAAATCTTTGCTAACGTCTCGAAACGGACGCCCTTTACTTTACCCGACTTGAGCAGGCTCAGATTTTGCTCGGTAATCCCGATAGCATCCGCCAGTTCCTTCCCCTTCATCTTGCGCCGCGCCAGCATGACGTCGAGCCTTACAATAATCTCCATCAGATAAATTCCTCGTTTTCGCGGGCAACGCGGATTGCCTCGCGCATCACCAATCCGAGGAACAAAAAACAAAACCGGAAAATACTACGCCTACATTACCGCTGTCATACCAAAATCGCAGGGGCAAAGGCCCCCCCGGCATTATGCGAGGACCGTATCATCGGGTTGACCGCCCCCGCAAACAACGCAGTTGTACTCGACAGGAATGCCAGCAGCCCCATCCAGGGCAAGCGATGCGCAATGCGCGGATCAAACATCACCCCTCTAAGCAACAGGATCAACGTGGAAAACACCACCAGATAACTCAGCGTGCCAAAAAAAATCGGCACGACCCAAACTGTGAAAAAGACAACACGCGTTCGCACCGCAATGTGCGCATCAGGGTCAACCCAGCGATCATTGCGCGTCCAACGTTCCGGATCGAGAGACGACAATTCCAAGTTCCACGCCAGCGCTTCGTAGGGATAGTAAATTATCATCGGCAGCATCACGATCATCGCGAACAAAGACAGAGAGCGGATGCGCGTCATAAAATTGTTCCGTAATTAATTATTGTTTACAGTAATTTTCTGTTCGTATTTCAGTCAATATTGTTTCTCGATTAGAGAACCTGTTGAATTGAAGAGTAAAATTTCGAAATTGATTTCAAAGGCCGCCGCCCTCGCCCCAGCCGGGGCCGATACAAACGTATTCGGCAACGCAGTGATCATCGGCACGGTCGCCGATCTCAAGCTGGGCCGTAAGCAAAGCGAATTTTACAAATACTAACGCAGCCAGAAATCATACTTCGGAGCGCTTTACGTGCGCGAAGGATCCGATGATTACGGCTACAGACTCAACTTTCACAATATGGACACTGTAAAATCGGCTGCAAACCGATTCTGTAAGTATGCTGCGGGTGGGAAAGCCTGCACACTTTACGCCGTGACCTACTCCAAAGGGCTGAACCCAAAGGCAAAAAGCATCAAAGGCTTCAGCCGGCCCGCCACAAATGACCTTCAGGACCGTTACAAGCGTCGCCAGAAGCCGGGAAAATACGGCGCCTTTGCGATCAACCGCGCACATGGATATGGCATGTCTTTCGACTGGAAGGCCGCCAAAGAAGCGCGCGAAGTCGCCCTTGCCTACTGCAAAGCGGACACGGCCAACGCGTTGGCCCCGCGGGGCATTGAGGCCGTAAATGGGTTCTCGTCAGGGTGGGCTGGACAGGTGTACCCTTGTGGACACCCACACGCCGAACTGAACTGACCTAAAACGGCACATCATCCGCTGCCGTCAGAAAACGGGCGACGACCTTTTTGTCGCCCGCCTTTTCAAACGCAACTTCCAACTTGTCCCCCTCAATGCCGATAATAGCACCGTAGCCGAATTTCTGGTGAAAGACGCGCTCGCCCATCACAAAACTGCTGGTCGCGGTCATATCGATCGTGATGTTTTTCGCCTCTGACGGCTGGCTTGTCCCACGGCTTCCAGCGCGCGCCTGCAACCTGCGCCAGCCCGGCGAATTATAAACGTTCGCCTCGGCTGCGGCATCATGCAGCGTGCTTTTGGGCATCGTCGCAGCACCGAAACCGCCGCCATACAATCCCGGCGGGGTCAGAACCTCGACGTGTTCTTCGGGTAGTTCATCAATAAACCGTGACGGCATCGCGTTTTGCCACTGCCCGAACACCCGGCGGTTGGCTGCAAACGATATCGTGCAAATCTCTTCGGCGCGGGTGATGCCCACGTAGGCAAGGCGGCGCTCTTCCTCCAGCCCCTTCTGCCCGCTTTCATCCATCGAACGTTGCGAGGGGAACAGTCCGTCCTCCCACCCCGGCAGAAAAACGGCAGGAAATTCCAGCCCCTTGGCCGCGTGCAGCGTCATAATGCTGACCTTCTCGCCTTCGCCTTCTTTCTCATTGTCCATGATCAGGCTGACGTGTTCCAGAAACCCTTGCAGGTTCTCGAATTGCTCCAGCGCTTTGACCAGTTCCTTGATATTTTCCAACCGCCCCGGGGCTTCGGGTGTTTTGTCGTTTTGCCAGTGGCCGGTATAGCCGCTTTCGTCCAAAATCATCTCGGCCAGTTCCATATGATTGATCTCTGGTGGGCCGTATTCCATGCGCAGCGGCGCGCCATTATCCAGAACGCTGTCGTCGTTCACTTCGATGCGCGGACCACGCAATTTGGACGACCAGCGGTCGATCCCTTCGATCAACAGACGCAGTTGCGCACCGCCTTTCCCGCCGATGCCGTTTTGCGCCAGCAAAATCCGCGCGCCTTCCACCAGATTGGTGCCGTTTTCGCGCGCTGTGATCTGTATTTTCTGCTGTGCTTTGTCGCCAAGGCCGCGCTTGGGCGTGTTCACGATCCGCTCGAATGCCAGATCATCGTCCGGTGAAGTCACGATACGGAAATACGCCATCGCATCGCGAATCTCCATGCGCTCGTAAAAACGCGGCCCCCCGATCACGCGGTAGGGCAAGCCGATGGTCAAAAACCTGTCCTCAAAGGCGCGCATCTGGTGGGAAGCGCGCACAAGGATCGCCATATGATCAAGACTGAACGGGCGCAGCCCGCGCGTGCCGCGCTGAAGCGATTCGATCTCTTCCCCGATCCAACGTGCCTCTTCCTCGCCGTCCCAATGGCCGATCAGGCGCAGCTTTTCGCCGTCAGTCGCCTCTGTCCACAAGGTCTTGCCCAAACGCCCTTCGTTGCCGGCAATTACACCGGATGCAGCGGCAAGGATATGCGGGGTCGAGCGGTAGTTCTGCTCAAGCCGTACGACATGCGCGCCGGGGAAATCTTTTTCAAACCGCAGGATGTTGCCCACCTCGGCGCCGCGCCAGCCATAGATTGACTGGTCGTCATCGCCAACGCAGCAAATGTTTTTATGCCCCCCCGCCAGCAACCTCAGCCAAAGGTACTGGGCAACGTTGGTATCCTGATATTCGTCCACAAGGATATATTTGAACCAGCGCTGGTACTGGTCCAGAACGTCTTCGTGTTTTTGGAATATCGTGACCATGTGCAGCAGCAAATCGCCGAAATCGGTTGCGTTCAGCTCGCGCAGGCGGGTCTGATAGGCGGCATACAGCTCTGCGCCACGGTGGTTATAGGCCCCCGCATCCGCTGTAGGAATTTTGTCAGCTGTCAGCGCGCGGTTCTTCCAGCCGTCGATGATGTTTGCCAGCATCCGGGCGGGCCAACGCTTGTCGTCGATCCCTTCGGCAGACACCAGTTGTTTAAGCAAGCGAAGCTGGTCGTCGGTGTCCAGAATGGTGAAGTTTGATTTCAGCCCGACCAGTTCCGCGTGCCGGCGCAACAGCTTGACACAGATCGCGTGGAACGTGCCCAGCCACGGCATACCCTCTACCGGCTGCCCCAGCATTGCGCCCACACGGTTTTTCATTTCGCGCGCGGCTTTGTTGGTGAAGGTCACCGCCAGAATTTCGTTCGGACGCGCACGCCCAGTGTTCAGCAGATGCACGATGCGCGCGGTCAGCGCACGGGTTTTGCCAGTTCCCGCCCCCGCCAGCATCAGCACGGGACCATCCATTTGCTCAACCGCTTCGCGCTGCGCGGGGTTCAGACCATCCAGATAAGGCTGCGGGCGCGCGGCCATGGCACGTGCGGACAGGGAGGCGCCCTCGAAGGCGGCATTTTCATCAAAACTGCTCATGCGTCTTAAATAGCGCAAAGCAATGCCGTCGAAAACCCGTGTTCACAGATTGTTCTGTCATTTCTTTTTGAATGCCTTCAGCGGACAACCCCGCACTAGACAATTCATGCAGGCACTGCCCAAATGCCGCTATGGATTTACACGCCAAATACCCCGCCTTGTCCGACCTGCGCCGCCGCGCGCAGAAACGAATCCCCCCCTTCGTGTGGGAATATCTGGACAGCGGCACAGGCGATGAAGCAAGCAAAGCGCGCAATCGCAGCGCGCTGGACCGGATCGGCATGATGCCTTCTATCCTGCACGGCGAATTCACGCCCGATCTGTCCACCCGTTTTTTGGGCCGCAATCTGCCCCTACCTTTCGGGATTGCGCCTATCGGGATGTCTGGCCTGATGTGGCCCGATGCAGAAGGCCATCTGGCCCGCGCCAGTGCGCGCGCAAACATTCCCTACTGTTTGTCGACCGTTGCGACTCAAAGCCCCGAAGACACAGCACCGCATCTGGGCACACACGCATGGTTTCAGATGTATCCGCCCCGTGATCCCGAGATCCGCCGCGACATGCTGGCGCGCGCCAAGGCGGCAGGGTTTTCTGCCCTGATCCTGACGGTCGACGTTCCTGTGGCAAGCCGCCGCGAGAGGCAGGTCCGCTCCGGCCTGACGAATCCGCCCCGCCTGACGCCACGATTGCTGGCACAGGTGGCGACCCGCCCTGCGTGGGCTGCGGGCATGGCAAGGCGGGGCATGCCACACATGCGCGGCCTTGATAAATACGCAAACGCGGCCACCAACGGCCTCTCGCCCACCGCGCATGTAGGATACCTGCTGCGCACTGCACCCGATTGGGATTATGTTGGCTGGCTGCGCGATGAATGGGCCGGTGATCTGCTGATCAAAGGGGTGATGCGCCCCGACGATGCCACCCGCCTTGCGGGATTAGGCGTTGATGCGATTTGGGTATCAAACCACGCTGGCCGCCAGTTTGCTGGCGCGCCCGCCGCGATCGAGGTTTTGCCGGATGTGCGCGCAGCGACACAATTGCCGATCATTTTCGACAGCGGCATCGAGGGTGGGCTGGATATCTTGCGCGCCCTTGCACTGGGGGCCGATTTTGTCATGCTGGGGCGCGCGTTTCATTATGCTTTGGGCGCACTTGGGCCGCAGGGCATTGACCACCTGATTGATATTCTGGCCAAGGATATGATCGCCAACATGGGCCAGATCGGGGTTCGCGACCTGCGCGATCTACCTGCCCCGATCCAGCTGACACCGCGCTAAAGCGCGCCCAGCTTGGCCTCTCCGGAGATAAACTGGAACCGGCTATTACCGGGCGGAAAGGCCTGCCCGTTACGCAAAGTCCTGCGGGTGCCCACCTCAAGTCTCTGAATACTTGTCGTTCCGGGTATCT
This sequence comes from Sulfitobacter sp. F26169L, assembly GCF_026410285.1. GTDB lineage: Bacteria > Pseudomonadota > Alphaproteobacteria > Rhodobacterales > Rhodobacteraceae > Sulfitobacter. The sequence goes on from NZ_JAPMLP010000003.1 coordinate 313,636, forward strand.
TCAGCGCACCGATCTCACGCGAGAATATGATGTTGCCTTTTGCGGTGGCAGCGATGATTGATGCACAGCTGATTTGGCCCCTTCGTACTGAACACATTTCTGTTTGTTTGAACTTCTTGATCCCCAACCGCTCGTCTTTGGGCAGATCAATACTGTCAGATGGCCCCGCTGGCGCGCGTCCTGCAATCACCGCCAACGTCAAACGGGCGCCGGCCAGTTTCCCCGAACAATCCCGATCAAAACTCTCGCGAATTTAGGTTTATCCGGCCAAATTTACGAAAGTCCACCCCGACTGGAGAAGTACAGGCTCCATTTGTCGCAAACTCCACCTACAGCGGATTGAACCAGCGGTCGCGTCAGCAAAACCTGCAGCTCTGGCAAATGAACGCATTGCGGGGCTGCGCTTCATGCGCCACAAACCATGCGACACCCTCTTGAACAAGGCCCTCCGAGTTATGACTGATTTCCGCAAAATTCTGATCGCGAACCGTGGCGAAATTGCTATCCGCATCATGCGCGCTGCAAACGAGATGGGCAAAACCACCGTTGCCGTATTCGCCGAAGAGGACAAACTGGGCCTGCATCGTTTCAAAGCGGACGAGGCCTATCGCATCGGCAAAGACCTTGGCCCAGTTGCCGCGTACCTCAGTATTGACGAGATGATCCGCGTGGCGAAGGCAAGCGGCGCTGACGCTATTCACCCCGGATATGGTTTGCTGAGCGAAAACCCCGATTTTGTCGATGCCTGCGCCAACAATGGTATTACCTTTATCGGCCCAAGGGCCGAAACCATGCGCGCCCTTGGTGACAAGGCCAGCGCGCGCCGTGTGGCCGTAGAGGCGGGTGTACCTGTGATTCCGGCAACCGAGGTGCTGGGCGAGGATATGGCCGCGATCAAGCGCGAGGCAGCGGAGGTTGGCTATCCCCTGATGCTCAAAGCATCCTGGGGTGGCGGCGGACGCGGGATGCGGCCCATCTATGACGAAAGCGAGCTGGAGGAAAAGGTGCGCGAAGGCCGCCGCGAAGCCGAAGCGGCATTTGGCAATGGCGAGGGGTATCTGGAAAAGATGATCCTGAAAGCGCGCCATGTGGAGGTGCAGATTCTGGGCGACAGCCACGGCGAAATCTATCATCTCTACGAGCGTGACTGCTCGGTCCAGCGGCGCAACCAGAAGGTGGTCGAGCGTGCGCCAGCGCCCTACCTGACCGAAGAGCAGCGCGCCCATGTCTGCGAACTGGGCCGGAAAATCTGCGCCCATGTGAATTATGAGTGTGCTGGCACCGTCGAATTCCTGATGGATATGGAAACGGATGAATTCTACTTCATCGAGGTAAACCCGCGGGTGCAGGTCGAACATACCGTGACCGAAGAAGTCACCGGAATTGATATCGTACAAGCGCAAATCCTGATTGCCGAGGGCAAGACACTCGCCCAGGCCACGGGCAAGACATCACAGGCTGACGTGCAACTGCAGGGTCACGCCCTGCAAACCCGCATCACCACCGAAGATCCGCTCAATAACTTTATCCCCGACTATGGCCGCATCACTGCATTTCGTGAAGCCACAGGCATGGGCATCCGTCTGGATGGCGGCACGGCATATTCCGGCGGGGTCATCACGCGTTACTACGACAGCCTGCTGGTGAAAGTGACGGCCAAGGCGCAGACACCCGAACAGGCGATCGCGCGGATGGACCGCGCCCTACGCGAGTTCCGTATTCGCGGGGTGTCCACCAACATCGCCTTTGTGGAAAACCTGCTGAAGCACCCGACGTTTCTGGATAACACCTATCACACCAAATTCATCGACGAGACGCCGGAACTGTTCACCTTCAAGGCCCGTCTTGACCGTGGCACAAAGGTGCTGACCTACATCGCCGACATCAGCGTCAACGGCCACCCCGAAACAAAGGGTAAACCCGTACCCGCCAGCGCTACCCGCGCGCCCCTGCCCCCCGCCGCGCGGACAGAACCATTGATGGGCACACGGAATTTACTGGAGCAAAAAGGCCCCCAAGCCGTAGCTGACTGGATGGGTCAGCAGCGCCAGTTGCTGATCACTGACACCACCATGCGCGACGCCCATCAAAGCCTGCTGGCCACGCGGATGCGCAGCCACGACATGATCAAGGCCGCGCCTGCCTACGCCGCTAACCTGCCGCAGCTGTTCTCGATTGAGTGTTGGGGTGGTGCGACCTTTGATGTGGCTTACCGTTTCTTGCAGGAATGTCCGTGGCAGCGCCTGCGCGACATACGGGCGCGTATGCCAAACATCATGACCCAGATGTTGCTGCGCGCCTCCAACGGTGTCGGCTACACCAACTATCCCGACAACGTCGTGCAGCATTTTGTGGCAACTGCGGCCAACAGCGGCGTCGATGTGTTTCGCGTCTTCGACAGCCTGAACTGGGTGGAAAACATGCGTGTCGCAATGGATGCGGTGCAAGAGGCCGGCAAGGTCTGCGAAGGCACGATCTGCTATACCGGCGATATATTCGACCCCGACCGCGCCAAATACGATCTGAAATACTATGTCGCCATGGGCAAGGAGTTGAAAGCCGCAGGCGCGCATATTTTGGGTCTGAAAGACATGGCAGGATTGCTGAAACCCGCACAGGCGCGCCAGCTGGTGCGGGCCCTGAAGTCAGAGGTCGGCCTGCCAATCCACTTCCACACCCACGACACAGCAGGCATCGCCTGCGCCACCATCCTTGCAGCTTCCGAAGCCGGTGTGGATGCGGTTGATTGCGCAATGGATGCTTTCTCGGGCAATACCTCTCAGGCGACACTCGGTTCGGTGGTCGAGGCGCTGCGCCACACCGACCGCGACACAGGGCTGGACATGACAGCGGTGCGCGAAATTTCGGACTACTGGGAAGAAGTGCGCCAGCAGTATGCCGCCTTCGAGACAGGCATGCAGGCCCCCTCCTCCGAGGTGTATCTGCATGAAATGCCGGGCGGGCAGTTTACCAACCTCAAGGCCCAGGCAGCGAGCCTCGGGCTTGATGATCGCTGGCCCGAGGTGGCGCGCACCTACCGCGATGTGAACCAGATGTTTGGCGATATTGTAAAAGTTACACCATCCTCGAAAGTCGTGGGTGATATGGCGCTGATGATGGTCTCACAGGGTCTGACCCGTGCACAGGTCGAGGATGAAAATACCGAAGTGTCCTTCCCCGAAAGCGTGATCGACATGATGCGCGGCAATCTAGGCCAACCGCCCGGCGGATTCCCCGAAAAAATCGTAAAAAAGGTGTTGAAAGGCGAAAAGCCGAACACAGACCGCCCCGGCGCACATCTGCCGGCCGTAGATCTGGAGGCTGTGCGCAAGGAATTGTCCGCACAACTGGACGGCGCGCAAATCGACGATGAAGATCTCGCAGGCTATCTGATGTACCCCAAGGTATACACCGAATATATGGCACGCCATGCGATCTATGGCCCCGTGCGCACCCTGCCCACGCCCACCTTTTTCTACGGTATGGAGCCAAGCGACGAGATTGCCGCAGAAATCGACCCCGGCAAGACGCTTGAGATTCGCCTGCAAGCCATTGGTGATACGAATGAAGACGGCGAGGTAAAAGTGTTCTTCGAATTAAACGGCCAACCCCGCGTGATCCGCGTGCCCAACCGTTTGGTCAAAGCCACCACCCAGCAACGCCCGAAAGCCGAGGCAGGCAATACAAACCACATCGGCGCCCCGATGCCCGGCGTCGTCGCCAGCGTGGGCGCTGTTGTGGGGCAATCGGTCAAGGAAGGGGATCTGTTGCTGACAATCGAAGCCATGAAAATGGAAACCGGCCTGCACGCCGAACGCGACGCCGTTGTAAAAGCCGTTCACGTCAGCGCGGGCGGCCAGATCGACGCAAAAGACCTACTGGTAGAATTGGAATAAATCATGATGTTAACGATTACCCCCCTCTACGCTGCCCTTCTGGCACTGGTATTCATTGTTCTGGCCGTGTTGGTTGTCCGCGAACGGATTGCGATAGAAAAAGCGCCCGATGGCGCTGATGAAACCGCGCTAAACAAAAGCATGCGTGTACACGCCAATTTTGTTGAATACGTCCCCCTCGCTCTGGTTCTAATGATCTGCGCCGAGCTGCAGGGCGCACCTGTCATCGCAGTGCACGCAATGGGCGCAACCCTGTTGATCGGGCGCGTCTGTCACGGCATCGGCATGTCATCCACCCCGCAAATCAGGGTGCTGCGCGCGGGTGGGTTTCTCCTGACAAGTCTTATGCTGATCTTCTCTTCACTGGCCGTTCTGGTCCATGCGCTGCTTTAAAACAAATTTTTTTGCTCATCAGGTCAAATTACCTCTTGCAGCATTCAGCGCAGAGGGCTAGATCAGCCCCACTAACGGATGCGGGCGTAGCTCAGGGGTAGAGCATAACCTTGCCAAGGTTAGGGTCGGGCGTTCGAATCGCCTCGCCCGCTCCAGTTAGACTAGTAACCCCAGCTAGTTACAAAAAGCCGCCTTCGGGCGGCTTTTTTGTTTTCAGGCGGTTTTTCTTTTCAAACCGGCCAGCGCGCCCTGCCACTAGTTTTTCCTGCAACCGACGTGCGAAAGATTTGCGTATTTATCGTTTCAGATCAGATGAACTGAATCAGAAAATTATATCCGACTAAATCTGTCAGGTTGACATGCCTGACTAAATCGCTCAGATACAGCGCACGTCAAGCCACCCCGCCAAAAACTGGGGAAGCCCGACACGTTCACAATGTGAGGACTTCCAAATGCAGTTAGCCGACACGCGACAAAAGCCCCGCCTCTATGAAAAACCTGATTCTTCAAAGCCCAAGCGCGCCAAGTTCGATACCCTCTGCGCCGCATCGGAAACGGAGGGTTGGAGCGTTGAGTGGTTCCTCGACTATCAGAGCAACCAGAGTGACCTTTCCACATGAGTTTCCATTCAGCCCCCCCGAAGCAAGCGCCAATGGACACGTTACCAACCTACGCCGCCCGCGATCTGACAGAGAACGGCGATCTGGCGCAGATCATTCTGGACGGCCAGACCTACACCCTGCGCATCACGCGGGCCGGCAAACTGATCCTGACGAAATGAGTAGCGCGCAGGCCAAGCGCGGCGGCGCACCTGTCGGGCTGATTACCGAACTGGACAGCGTTGAGGCCGCCTCGGTGATTTATCTGCGTTTGTGGTGTGACGGCCCCGAGGCACAATCCCGTGTCTGGAGCGATTTCACAAACGGACTAGGTGCAGATCAGGGGCGTCAGGCATTCGAATCGTTTGAAGAGCTTTGCACGCTCTGCACCCGCTACGGGCGCAGACCGCTGATGCGCCATTCGGTGCAGTGCAAATGCCTCGGCGCGGACGAATCGTGCTTTGCCAATTTCATCGCAACCGCCACCTCGGGAGAGCGTGAAGACGCGATGTTGATCGCTACGCTGCTGGTGCGCCCTGATGTGGCCGGGATGGTTGCGTCCCTTGCGTCAAACTTTGGCCTTGCGCTCAAGCGAATGCACCTTCCCGCACCGCGCGACGTGGCCGCGCCCTGTCCCATGCCAAACACATATCACTAAAAGGAATCCCAAATGAACCGATCCCGCCTTCTTGCCACTGTCGCAATGCTGACTCTTGCCGCCCCGGCCTTCGCTGTCGAAAAATCCGAGGTGCTGGCCAATTATGCCGACATCGCCGCTGCAAAATATGAAGACAGCCTGATCACCGCCAAACGTCTGCAATCAGCCGTGAATTCGCTGGTGAACGCCCCGTCGGCAGAAAACCTGACCGCTGCGCGTCAGGCGTGGATCGCCGCGCGCGTCCCCTACCAGCAGACCGAGGTTTACCGTTTCGGAAACGCAATTGTGGATGACTGGGAAGGCAAGGTTAATGCATGGCCGCTGGACGAGGGTCTGATCGATTATGTCGATTCCTCCTATGGCGGGGCATCTGACGAAAACGAACTTGCGGCGCTCAACATCGTGGCGAACCCCGAATTCACCCTATCGGGCGCAGAAATCGACGCAACAAACATAACGCCGGAACTGCTGTCAGATACGTTGCACGAGGCCGATGGTGTCGAAGCGAACGTCGCTACGGGTTATCACGCAATTGAATTCCTACTGTGGGGGCAGGATCTGAATGGTCATGGTGATGGCGCGGGTGATCGCGCATGGACCGATTACGCAACGGGTGAAGAGTGCACAAACGGCAACTGTGACCGCCGCGGCGAATACCTGACCGCCGCAACCGATCTGCTGGTGTCCGATCTGGAATGGATGGTCACACAGTGGCAGGATGACGGTGCAGCACGCACAACGCTGACCAGTGATGAAAACGCCGGACTGGCCGCGATCCTGACGGGCATGGGGTCCCTTTCCTATGGCGAACAGGCAGGCGAGCGGATGCGCCTTGGCCTGATGCTGAACGACCCCGAGGAAGAGCATGATTGTTTTTCCGACAACACCCACAACAGCCACTACTATGACGGTCTGGGTATCCAGAATGTGTACCTGGGCGAATATGTGCGCATAGACGGGACAATGGTGTCCGGCGCATCCTTGTCGGACATGGTTGCACAGGCAGATGCCGCGCTGGACGCGGAAATGCAGGGCAAACTGAGCACCACGATGATGGCGCTTGGCCGGATCAAAACTGCCGCCGAGGCGGGCTTTGCCTATGACCAGATGCTTGAGCGCGGCAACCAAGGCGGTGAAGCGCTGATCATGGGCGGAGTAAACGGCCTGACCGACCAGACCCGCTCGATCGAGCGTGTGGTCAGCACGCTTGAACTGGATCAGATCGGGTTTGAAGGTTCCGACAGTCTCGATAATCCAAACGCCGTATTCCAGTAAATCAGGACCAACCAGCCAGCAGCAAATGCAAGCCACGTTGAACGAACTCTCTCAGGACAAATAGTATGAAAAAGACGATACTCACCGCAGGACTATACGGCATTGCAGTGGCAGGTGCCTCCCCGGTCGCGGCGCAGGATGCGCGATTCACATGGGAAGGCAGCGTCGAAGTCGGCATCGACAGCACCGTGCGCGCAGATGATCCAAACGCCGAGATCACCGATACGTATCTGTCGGCAGAAGCCGCTTTCGAGGCAGCTTTGAGCGACCGCATCACCGCGTTTGGCGGGCTGACACTGGAATCCGTGACAGACGCCGGTGATGACCGCCAGTTTGATGATCTGGGCCTTTATGTAAACGAACTGGGTCTGCGGTTTGGCTTTGGCGAAACAGTGGTTTCGGTGGGTAAGCTGAGCCCTGTTTTTGCCGTGGCATGGGATGAGGCGCCCGGCTTTTACGGCACCGCACTTGCCGGAGATTACGAACTGGCCGAAATGATCGGTGTCACGGTCGACACACCTGTTGGCGCGGCTGGTGGTGTGTTGTCTTTTGCGGTGTTTTATGCCGACGACACAGCGCTGAGCGATAGTATCGGCACGAAACGGGGGCGCAATTCTGTTGCCGCTGGCGGTGTCGGCAACACCGGCAAGCTGAACAACGTATCCTTGCAGTACAGTCAAGAATTTGGCGATACGACAGCATGGATCGGCGCGCGGCATCTGTCGGCAGGTACGGGCGATACTTCCGATGAAACAGGGTACGTCGCAGGCGTGTCACATGATTTCGGCAACGGCCTGAGCATGATCGGCGAGCTGGCCCATTTCAATGGTGCCGGTGGCGCGGATGGCAATGCGACCTATGCCACGCTGGGCGGAGCGTATGCGATGGATGACTGGACGTTTTCGGCCACTGCAACGCTAGTCGATACGCCCGCCGATACCGACAGCATGATCGCACTGGGTGTTGACCACGCGATAACGGAAAACGTCGAAATAAATTTTGGCGTGGCACGTTTTGATGTCGGCGGTGAAAAATCCACGGCCGTCGGTCTGGCCGCAGTTGTGTCTTTCTAGGGGAAATCAGGATGATTGTCTGCCACTGTCAAAACATCACCGACAAGGATATTCGTGCCACCATCGACTGGATGCGCGCATCGGATGCGCAGACAATCATTACTCCGGGAAAATTATACCGCGCACTGGGCAAGGCCGCTGATTGCGGCGGCTGTATGCCGCTGTTCTTGGCAACCATGCGCGCTAGTCCTAACATGGAAGTCCCAATGCAACTCCGCAATCTAAGGCGTGGAACAACACAGGAAAACCCCGATGAACGGCGACAAGAAAGTTATTGAATACCTCAACGATGCCCTGCGCAGCGAACTGACGGCGGTCAGCCAGTATTGGCTGCATTACCGTATGCAAGAGGACTGGGGCCTTGGCCATATGGCAAAAAAATCGCGCGAGGAAAGCATCGAAGAGATGAACCACGCCGACAAGCTGATCGCGCGCATCCTTTTTCTGGGTGGTCATCCCAATCTGCAAAAACTGGACCCGCTGCGCATTGGCCAGACGCCCAAAGAAACGCTCGAATGTGATCTGGCCGCAGAACATGGCGCACGTGATTTGTACATGGAAGCGCGCAAACACTGCGAAGCGGTCGGTGACTTTGTAACCAAAAACATCTTCGAGGAATTGTTGACTGACGAAGAAGGTCATATCGACTTCCTCGAAACACAACTCGACCTTGTCGAAAAGCTCGGTGAAGAAAAATATGCGCAGCTTAATGCATCCAAAATGGACGAAGCCGAATAAGGTTGCCCTGATCGCTGCGGTGGTCGGCACCGTTGCATTTGCCGACAGTCCTGCACAGAATTCTGTGCAGGGCCTTGACGAGCCGCATCTCGATATCATCCCCCGCACCGCCGCAGAGGCCAAGCGGATCGCTGCTGTCACCGCTCTGACAAACGACTTCACCAAACCTCAGAAGTTCGAGGAACGCCCTGCCGGCGCGGCAACAGTGCGCGTCACCAAGACCGCCGATGCGTTCTCGCACCCCTCGGGCAATATCACTTTCGAAGACGAGCTGACCTTCAAGGTTGGCAACGGATTGTTCCGCAAACTTTGGGTGTCCTCGCCCTCCTCCACTCTGGCGTCAGACGGGTTGGGGCCGCTTTACAACGCGCGCTCGTGCCAGCGCTGCCACATCAAGGACGGGCGCGGCCATCCGCCGGAAAACGCCGACGATAACGCCATTTCGATGTTTTTGCGTATTTCCGTTCCCGGCAATCCAGACGATGCCATTGCCGAAATCGAGGATTACATCGCCACAGCGCCCGATCCGACCTATGGCACACAGTTGCAGGATTTCGCCGTTCAGGGGCATCCGTCAGAATACCGTCTCGACATAACTTACGAGGAGGAAACCGTCACGCTGGCGGATGGCACGGAAATATCGCTGCGCCACCCGACCTATACCGCCGCCGACCTTGGCTATGGCCCGCTACACCCTGATGCAATGCTTAGCCCGCGCATCGCCCCCCAGATGATCGGCCTTGGCCTGCTGGAGGTGATCCCCGCCGCCGATATTCTAGCAGGCGCTGATCCAGATGATCGCGACGGAGATGGTATTTCGGGGCGGCCAAACATCGTCTGGTCCGCCGTGCATGACCAGCCGATGCTGGGCCGTTTCGGGCTGAAGGCGGGCAATGCGACAATCCTCGAACAATCGGCAAGCGCGTTTGCCGGTGACATCGGCATTTCCTCCCCGATCTTCCCTGCGGGCAGCGGCGAATGCACCACCCCGCAAACCGATTGCCAAGCTGCTGTTCACGGCGACGGGGATGATCGTGTTTACGAAATTGACGCCGAAGGTCTGGACCTTGTGACCTTCTACAGCCGCAACCTTGGTGTGCCTGCGCGGCGCGGGGTGGACGGCCCGAAGGTTTTGCGCGGTAAGGAAGTGTTTTACCAGACCGGATGCACCTCGTGCCACACGCCCAGTTTCGTCACCCACCGATTGAACGACCAGCCCGAACAGAGCTTTCAACTGATCTGGCCGTTCACCGATATGTTGCTGCACGATATGGGGCCTGCACTGGCCGACAACCGTCCCGAAGCGCGCGCAACCGCTCGGGAATGGCGCACGCCCCCGCTTTGGGGCATCGGGCTGACACAGCAGGTCAGTGGCCATACCTATTTCCTGCACGACGGTCGCGCGCGCTCGCTTCTGGAGGCGGTACTGTGGCATGGTGGCGAAGCGCAACCGCACCGTGATAGGGTGATCGAAATGCCGACAGCCGATCGCGAGGCGCTGATCGCGTATCTGGAGAGTTTATGAGACAGTTTTTATTTGCCACTGCTGTGGCGTTTACCCCCGTCACGACCACGGCCCAAGAGGCGGATCCGACAATCAGCCGTGTTGTAAACGATCTTATCCTGCCCAAATTCGAAAACCTTGCGGTTAGTGCCGCGCAGATGGCAACCACCGCGGCAGATGATTGTACGCCTGCATCCACGGCGCTGCGCACGGCCTATTCGGATGCGTTTGATGCATGGATATCGGCCAGCCATTTGCGTTTTGGCCCGACCGAAGTGGCGGATCGCGCCTTTGCGCTGGCGTTCTGGCCGGACAGTCGGGGCGCAACGCCGCGCGCACTGTCCGCGCTGATCACCGAAAAGGATCGCGCAATCACATCACCCGACGCGTACGCACAGGTTTCGATCGCCGCGCGCGGGTTTTATGCGATGGAATTTCTGGTTTTTGATGAAACGCTCGCCAGCTTGGGCGATCCTGACGATCATTGCGCATTGATGCGGACCGTCACCGCAGACATCGCAACAACCAGTGCCGCGATCTTTGAGGATTGGAAAACAGATTACGCTGCGCGCTTGCTGGCGCCTGATGCGAGCGGGACTTATCGGTCTGACGAAGAGGTTCTGCAAGAACTTTTCAAAGCCCTGACGACGGGTTTGCAATTCACCTCGCAGACACGCCTTGGCCGCCCGCTTGGCACGTTTGATCGCCCCCGCCCCACCCGTGCGGAGAGCTGGCGTTCAGGCCGTTCGGCCCGTCATGTCGATCTCAGCCTAGCGGCGCTTCGTGATCTCGCCAGCCTTCTGGCAACCGACAATCTCGCGCTGGCGGCAGAAATCGACGCGAAATTTGCCAAAGCGCTTGATCAGCTATCTCAACTGGACGATCCCGTTTTTGCTGGGGTGGCCCAGCCGCAAAGCCGCATCAGGGTCGAGGCGCTTCAGCAATCGGTTGACGATATCCGCGCGATTGTACGTGACGAACTGGGGCCGACCCTTGGCGTGGCGGCGGGTTTCAACTCGCTCGACGGGGATTGAATGGCACCGTTAAACGCACCACGTCGCAAATTCCTCGGCGGTTTGCTAGCGGCGGGGCTGATCCCGCAACCCACGTGGGCGGATGCAGGCGCACCTGTTTTTCTATCGGCCGCCGCAAGCGCGGAGGGGGCGTTTTTTCTGTGCGGCATTGATGCGGCGTTGCAAGAGCGGTTCCGCATCCCCCTGCCATCGCGCGGACACGCAGCGGCGGCCCATCCCACCCGCCCCGAAGCGGTTGCGTTTGCGCGCCGCCCCGGCACGTTTGCTGTGGTCATCGACTGTGTGACAGGACAGCAAAGAGCTACGCTCCACTCACCACAGGGGCGGCATTTTTACGGGCACGGCACCTTTTCCGCTGATGGCAAATATCTGTTCACAACCGAAAATGATTATGAGGCGGGTCAGGGCCGGATCGGCGTCTGGGATGCGACGCGCGGTTACAGACGCATTGACGAATGGGCCAGCGGCGGCATCGGCCCTCATGATATCAAGCGTTTAGCGAACAGGGATACGCTGGTTGTTGCAAACGGCGGGATTGATACGCATCCCGACAGCGGCCGCACCAAGCTGAACATCTCGACCATGCGCCCGAACCTCGCCTATATTGAAGGTGGCGAAGTTGTTGAAACTGCGTCACTGCCGGATGACATGCACAAAAATTCCATCCGGCACCTGGCGGTTGACCGCTACGGCACCGTGGCCTTTGGCATGCAATGGCAAGGCGACACTGCCGTAGCGGCACTGGTGGGCACCCATCAGCGCGGGCGTGGGATATCCTTGATGAAGGCACCTGCCCCTGATGTGCGCGCGCTGAACAGTTACATCGGCAGCATTGCCTATTCCGATGGCGGGCATATCATCGCCGTCACCTCACCACGCGGCGGCGTGGTGCAATTTTATGACGCGCAAACGGGGCGATTAATCAGCGCGACGCAGTTGACAGATGTAAGCGGGGTGTTTAGCCTGGGTCCCCGTTTCGCCGTCACATCCGGCACCGGAGAGATACACACGGCCAGCCCAGTCGGAAACGTCTTTGCAAGCCGCTCCGATTTGCGCTGGGACAACCATCTTGTGCCGATCACGTCATAGAAAGGCCGCACGATCCTGCACCCCCCTCGGTTATGCGCTCACAGCTTTCATAAAACGGTCACGGATCACGACAGGGTCCATGGTGATCACGGGCACCTTGACGTTGCCGCTATCGCATTTGCACACGATTACGGTCATCTTTTTGCTGTCAATCGCCGCTTGCAGCACCCTACCCGTATCCACATCCCGACACACGACAACGTTCTCGCAGCCGCAGGCCTCGGCCACTTTTTCCAATCTGGTCTTTTTGCCCGCATAGGTCGGCTGGTCACCGGTGGAGCCATAGGAGCCGTTGTCGATGATCAGCAGGATATAGTTGTCCGCGACATTGTTGGCGATCGTGGGAAGCGTACCGAGGTTGGTCAAAACCGAGCCGTCACCGTCAATCGAGATCACCGTTTTGGACTGCGACAGCGCAAGCCCCAGCCCGATCGAGGACGCAAGCCCCATGGTGCCAAGCATATAAAAATTGCTGGGCTGGTCATCGATCATGTGAAGCTCTTGAGACGGTAGACCGATGTTACAGACAACCAGATGTTCGCGAAGTATTGGCGCGATATCGCGCAGGATTTCAGAACGTATCATTGATCTCCGTAGCCTCCCCAGAAATTTGCATCGGTCAGGATTGCCACCGGTTTGTTGCACATAAATGTATATTTCAGAATCGCGTCGAATTCCGCGACATCGGATTGGTGATGGAAATGGTAGGTCGGGATTTTCATCTCGGCCAGCAGTGCCTTGGTATGCACCGCCATTTCCACCTGACAGGCGACAGGCTCGCGCAGTTCGCCGCGATAGGAAATGATCATCGGCAGCGGCATCCGGTAGTATTGGATCAGGGTTGCCAAGGTGTTGATTGTTACCCCGATTGCCGTGTTCTGCATGATGATCGCAGGGCGTTTGCCGCCCATATATGCGCCTGCGCACAGGCCCATCCCCTCGTCCTCCTTGTTGGAGGGAATGTGGAAAATCTCGTCCCGCGCCTCGACCTCCTTGATCACACCGGCCAGTTGTTTGCACGGCACGGTAGTCACAAAAGAAATGTCGTTGACGACAAGATCATCGGTGATCTTCTTGTCGATATTCATGTTTTGTTGGCCTTTCCGGAATTGATCAATTTATTCTAGGTTGCAGTTCAGCCACTCGCCGACAAATCGAAACTCTCGTCGGGAAAATATTTGGCCAAACGCACATCGGCGGCGCGTGCGTGGCCCTCCATCCCCTCCATCCGGCTGATGCGCGCGGTTGCTTGCGCAACGTCTCTTGATCCCTCACGGGTAGCGCGCTGCCATGTTACCGTTTTCGTGAACTTGTGTACCGACAGGCCGCCGGTGTAGCTGGCCGCGCCGGAGGTGGGCAAAACGTGGTTTGTGCCTGTGGCCTTGTCGCCGTACGCAACTGTTGTCTCCTCCCCCAGAAAGAGGGAGCCATAGCAAGTTAGACGGTCCTGCCACCATCCTAGGTCACCGGCTTGCACGGTCAGGTGTTCGGGCGCGTATTCATCCGAACAGGCGGCCATGTCTTCACGGGTGGCGCACAGGATCACCTCACCGTAATCACGCCATGCGGCCAGCGCGTTTTCGCGATTGAGGTCCGGCAAACCGTCAATCAGATCAGGCACCAGCGCCATTACTTTTTCGGCCAGCGCCCGATCATCCGTGACCAGCCAGACGGGTGAATTGTAGCCGTGTTCAGCCTGTGACACCAAATCTGTCGCCACAATATGCGCATCGGCCTGTGCATCGGCGATGATCAGGCTGTCTGTCGGGCCTGCAATCATGTCGATGCCGACACGACCGTATAAAATACGCTTCGCTTCGGCCACAAACTGGTTTCCAGGGCCCACAAGTATGTTGGCCTTTGGAAGCCCGAACAGGCCGAAAGCCATCGCCGCCACCCCCTGCACCCCGCCCAGCGCCATGATCCGGTCCGCTCCCGAAAGATGCGCGGCATAGACGACGGCGGGATTTACGCCGACCCCGACACGTGGCGGCGAACATGCGGAAATGTGGCGACAACCCGCAACCTTGGCAGTGGTGACCGTCATCACAGCGCTGGCGATGTGGCTATAACGACCGCCCGGCACATAGCAACCCGCCGCATCCACCGGAATTGCCTTTTGCCCTGCCACCAGCCCCGGCTGGATTTCATACGACATATCCGAAAGCGCAGCCTTTTGCGCTTCGGCAAAACGTCTTATATTGTCATGGGCAAAGCGGATATCTCTTTTCAATCGCTCGGGGACAAGCGCACAGGCATCCGCGATCTCGTCCTGCGTGAGCAGGACATTCCCCTCATACCCGTCAAATTTCCGGGCGTACTCCAGCGCAACCGCATCACCGCCCGCCTCAATCCGAGCAAGTATTTCCTCAACGGTCCGATGTGTTTCACAGGCATCCGAACCGGCCTTACGCATCGCTTTTTTCAGATATTCACGGCTCATTCTTGGTCCTGTATTCAGTTCGGATTGTGTGCGCACACGGCGGCGGAAAAACCGCTTTCGCCCTGCCGGTTGGCGTGAATGTAAACGCTTGCACAGATACGATGCAAGCGCTTACATCGCTTTATTCAATCTTGCCGGATCACCTTGTATTCCACGCGACTTGCGTGCGATATCCACAGACCGGAACGACACGAGGGCAGATGCGCAGCAGCCGATCCTTTCCAACGCTGGAGGATGTCGCAAAAGCGGCAGGTGTCTCGACGGCCACCGTATCGCGCTGCCTGAACACCCCCGACCGCGTAATAAAACCAACCCGCGAAAAGGTGATGAAGGCGGTCGATGCACTGGGGTACACCCCGAATTTCGGCGCACGGGTGATGGCAGCGAAACGGACATTCACCATCGGGGCGATCATTCCCACAATGGAGAACGCGATTTTTGCGCGCGGATTGCAGGCCTTTCAGGAAGAATTGCACAGGCACGGTTATACGTTGCTGGTGTCAAGCACGGCCTACCGTCCGGAACTGGAGGAAGAGCAAATCCGCGCACTCGTTGCACGTGGCGCTGACGGGCTTTTGCTAATCGGCTATGACCGCGATCCGGCACTCAATGCATATCTGCACCAACGCGCGATCCCGACGCTGATTGCATGGGCTTTTAAGCCCGAAATCCCTAAACCTGCCATCGGGTTTGACAACCGCGCCGCCATGGCGCGGCTCACCCGTGAGGTGCTGGCGCAGGGGCATCGACGCATTGGCGTGATTTCGGGCATTGCCAAAGGCAATGATCGCGCAGCAGAGCGGCTGGCCGGATTTGCCGAGGCACTGGGGGCTACAGGGCTGGACCTGCGCGATATGCCCGTGATCGAAACGCCCTACGGTTTTGAAAACGGCGAAAACGCGATGATCCGGCTGATGCAAACAGACGCACGCCCTACTGCTGTAATGTGTGGCAATGATGTGCTGGCCGCTGGCGCGCTTCGCGGCGCGAGGGCGCTGGGGCTGGCGGTGCCGCAAGATGTATCTGTGACAGGATTTGACGATATCGAACTGGCGCGGATTGTAACGCCCCCGCTGACGACCGTTCATGTCCCGCACCGCGAAATGGGAACAAAAGCCGCAATCGCCCTCATTGCGCTTGTTGAGGGCGGCGATTCGCTGCCCCCCACCGATCTTGGCGTTTCAATAAAGCGCAGGGAGTCGTTGGGACCGGCTACGCCGCGTGATGAACAAGCAGGGTAGCGTTCTTAAACAACGCTAATGACGGACAACGACACTAATCTGATGTCGGCTTCACCACACCGGCACGCGCTTGAGGTCGTGCATCCAACTTATGAAATACCGCTTGGTATTTTTGCATTTAATACGTCACGACGAACCGCGCATTTCAGTTGATCGGGAACCGTTTGAGGCAGGCAGGCGCGTTGCGCTGGTAATCCGCCAGCGTGGAATCGACATCACGCCGATCCCGCATGGTTTCCATCGCGCGTTTTTTTTCCGACCAGTTGCCGCTGACGTGGTGTTCGAGAATGAGTACCGAAATGCCGATCAGCACATCTTTCTCCGCATCACTCATCAGGCCCGCACCGTTCAGGGTTACCCCCGTCATCGCCATCATGTTCGCACACCGGATAGCTGCTGCTTCTTCGCCCTCGTACACCCGCTTTGCGGCTGATGCTGTGGTTGCGAACATCATCAGGGCCAATACGAGAAACCGCATCAAAATACCTTGAACGTCATGGTCGTCAGTGACCGTTCGATCCCTTCGATATCCAGCAGATTGTCATTGATATACACCCCCACATCCGCATCGGCAGGAATATAAACTTTCATCAACAGATCGAAATCGCCCGAGGTTGAATACAGCTCGGAGTGGATTTCACGCAGTGCGATGGCTTCTGCGACGGAATAAGTTGTGCCGGGACGGCACCTGATCTGGATGAAAACGCACGTGCTCATGGGCGGCTCCTGAAGTGAGGTGACCGCAGGCTGTCACGAAGCAACTGGCGCTGCAATCCCTGATCGCCCCTTGGCGCGCCGCCTGCCCCTGTTATAAGGACACAAACCCGTCAACGGAGCATTCCCATGCGCACAGCCAAGATCACAAGAACCACCGCAGAGACGGACATCAGCGTCGAGATCAACCTTGATGGCACCGGCGTTTACGACAACCAGACCGGCGTAGGGTTCTTTGATCACATGCTGGACCAGCTTTCGCGCCACGCGCTGATCGACATGAAAGTGCGCTGCGAGGGTGATTTGCACATCGACGATCACCACACTGTCGAGGATGTGGGCATCGCACTCGGCCAGGCCCTGACCCAAGCGGTGGGCGACAAACGCGGCATTGTGCGCTATGGTGCCTGCCTGTTGCCGATGGATGATGCGCTGGTGCGTGCTGCACTTGATCTGTCCGCGCGCCCGTTTCTGGTGTGGAACGTTGATCTGCCCACCGCCAAGATCGGCACGTTTGATACCGAACTGGTGCGCGAATTTTTTCAGGCACTTTCAACTCATGGCGGCATTACCCTGCATGTTGACCAACTGCACGGTTTCAACAGCCACCACATTGCCGAAGCCGCATTCAAAGCTGTTGCGCGGGCGCTGCGCGACGCGCTGGAAAGCGATCCGCGCAAGGCAGATGCCATTCCCTCTACCAAAGGGATACTTTGAATGCTCACCGCGATTATCGACTATGAAAGTGGCAATCTGCACTCTGCACACAAAGCGTTTGAACGGATGGCACGCGAGGCAGACGCAGGCGAGGTGACCGTCACCGCGGATGCCGATGTGATCGCCCGCGCTGACCGGATCGTATTGCCCGGCGATGGCGCGTTTCCCGCCTGTATGGACGCGCTAAAAGGCAAAGGCGGTATCTACGCGGCCATGTGCGAAGCGGTCGAACAGAAAGGCCGCCCGTTTCTGGGCATCTGCGTGGGCATGCAACTGATGGCCACATGGGGCCGAGAATACGAAGATACCAAAGGCCTTGACTGGATCGCAGGCGAAGTCACCCGCATTACCCCTGCGGACACATCGCTGAAGGTGCCCCACATGGGGTGGAACGATCTGGTGCTGGATGCGCCCCACCCTGTGTTTGAAGGGATCAAAACGGGTGATCACACCTATTTCGTGCACAGCTATCACATGGCCGTTTCAAACCCTGCACAGCGGCTGGCCCATGTAGATTACGCAAGTGAGGTGACGGCGGTCATTGGCCGCGACAACATGGTCGGCATGCAGTTTCACCCTGAAAAAAGCCAGACGACCGGATTGCGGATGATCAGCAACTTTTTGCGCTGGAAGCCCTAGCGCAGCCGCCGCCAGACCTCGTCACGGCGGAACTGACCATCGCAGTTGTGAAGTAGCATTTCGTTGCCGCGTATATGCATCCGCGCCTTTAGTACCTGATTGCTTTCCGGCGCCCGGACTTCACCCACCAAGCTGCCGATTGCTTCCTGCGCGAGATCCAGCAAGACCGAGTGACCAACATCACGGGAAGGCGCATCATATCCCCTGCGGAATTTGCCACAGCCCGCCAGGCACATCAATCGAAACCCCGCTCACACCGCCTGCCAACGCCAAAACGGCAAGGCACGAACCCTTCATCATTTTCAAAAATCCCCCATGCGCTCGGCGTACCGCAGCAGTACGCAACAGGCGCAGGTGCATGATACACCCGCGCCCCGCATCGGAGTATTGTTATTTTTGCAAGCCTGTGCACGACAGCGACAAAAACAGCATAGCTTACTTCACTCGGCTCCACGTCTGTTTTTTGCAGATCGGGCCAACACAGCCCGAAACCTTCAACGTATTGCCCGAAAGTGCCATCTTCGAGCTATAGGTCTTGCCCGTCGAGGGCTGCCAGACCTTGCCCTTCTTATAGGCTCCGCCCCCCGCCGGCATCATATCCCACACCAGTTTTCTGCCGAGGTTCTTGGATTTGTACTCGCCGCTACTGTTGAAGGTACGCGCAATTGTTCCGCACAACGCCGCGCCACATTGACTGATTTTTACATGCGCATAAGCACCATCGTCAGTTTGCGTTTTCCATACACCCTCGACAGGATCTGCCCATGCGGCACCTGTAAATACGATCGCCGCAACAGCGGCAGTAATAATTGTTCTCATAACCGTTCCTCCCGTGAACTGCGCCGCAGCATGACGCAGCCTACCGTGTTCAGGCAAGGTTAACGTGGGGTCGCGTTGCACATCCGCCCGTTCCGTGCAAAACCACATCGACACCAATCGCCAAGGACACCGGCTATGATCCTCTATCCCGCTATTGATCTGAAAGACGGCAACGCTGTGCGCCTTGTGCATGGCGACATGGACCGTTCGACAGTCTTTAATGATGACCCCGCCGCACAGGCACAAGCCTTTGTCGATGCAGGCTGTGAATGGCTGCATCTGGTTGATCTTAATGGCGCTTTCGCAGGCACACCCGTCAATGCTGCCCCTGTGGAGGCAATTCTCAAACAATGCAATATACCCGCCCAGCTCGGCGGCGGCATCCGCGACATGGCAACAATCGAAAACTGGCTGGATAAGGGGCTTGCCCGCGTGATCCTCGGCACCGTGGCAGTTGAAAACCCCGATCTGGTGCGCGAAGCCGCCCGTGCCTTCCCCAATCAGGTCGCCGTCGGAATTGACGCGCGCAATGGTCGCGTCGCAACCAAAGGCTGGGCAACCGAAACAGACGTCATGGTCACTGACCTCGCCAAATCGTTCGAGGATGCAGGCGTGGCCGCAATTATCTACACTGATATTATGCGCGACGGCGCTATGGGCGGCCCCAATGTTGATGCCACAGCTGCGCTTGCCCGCGCCGTAAACATTCCCGTCATCGCTTCCGGCGGCGTATCGTCACTTGCGGATCTTCAAGCACTAAAAGCCACAGACGTCATCAGCGGTGCAATCTCGGGCCGCGCCCTTTATGACGGCGCGATTGATCTGAAATCCGCTCTTGAGGCTCTGCGAACCTGATTTTCATTCTTCCACTAAACGCACCGGCCCTCACGCCGCTTGCCCCGAACAGCCGCCCAAGGTACACACCGCCATGCTCAAAACCCGCATCATCCCCTGCCTAGATGTCGCCGATGGCCGTGTGGTCAAAGGCGTAAATTTCGTCGGACTGCGTGATGCCGGTGATCCGGTAGATGCCGCTATCGCATATGATGCCGCAGGCGCTGACGAGCTGTGTTTCCTCGACATTCATGCCACGCACGAAAACCGTGGCACGATGTTTGATCTGGTCCGCCGCACCGCTGAACATTGCTATATCCCACTGACGGTCGGCGGTGGCGTTCGCACGCCTGCCGATGTGCGCGCCCTGCTGCTCGCCGGCGCGGACAAGGTCAGCTTTAATTCCGCCGCCGTTGCCAACCCCGATGTTGTGGCCGAAGCCGCCGATCAGTTCGGCAGCCAATGCATCGTTGCCGCCATTGACGCAAAAACCGTCGCACCGGGAAAATGGGAGATTTTCACCCATGGCGGACGCAAGCCCACAGGCATCGACGCAGTTGAATTCGCCATAACCATGATGGAGAAAGGCGCCGGTGAAATCCTGCTCACCTCAATGGACCGTGACGGCACCAAACAAGGTTTCAATCTCCCCCTGACCCGCGCCATCTCTGACGCTGTCAGTATGCCCGTGATTGCATCGGGCGGCGTTGGAAATCTGGATCACCTCGTTGACGGCGTCAAAAAAGGCGGTGCATCTGCTGTGCTTGCCGCCTCCATTTTCCACTTCGGGGAATTCACGATCCAGCAGGCCAAACAACACATGGCCGATGCCGGTATCCCGATGAGGCTGACATGACACTGGATGATCTTTACGCAACGATTCTTGAAAGAAAATCAGCCGATCCAGCTTCAAGCTGGACCGCGCAACTGCTGGCCAAAGGCCCGGAAAAATGCGCCGAGAAATTCGGCGAAGAAGCGATCGAAGCCATCATCGAAGCTGTGAAAGACAACAAGTCTGCTCTCACAAGCGAGGCCGCAGATGTTCTATATCACCTTCTGGTTATGCTTGCCGCACGCGATGTCCCTCTCAACGATGTCATGGAAACACTGGCAAAACGCCAATCCACTTCCGGAATCGTGGAAAAAGCATCCCGCTGACCCCTCTTCATTTTCTTATAGAATAACTGCACGCGGGTGCACCGCACACCACGGCACTTAAAATACGTAAACCAAGCTAGAGCTTGCTGGAAATGACACCAGTCGCAAACCCGCCCATGCGCAATTCTCCGAACAAACGCTGATATTCGATTTTGGGGCAGCGATTTTGCACCACATCAACACCGCGCGCCAGCGCGACTTCGGCAGCGGTTTCATTTTGCACCCCGATCTGCATCCAGATCGTCTGCAAGTCGGGAAACTGCGCCAGCGCCTCATTAACAATCTCCGGAACAGCTTCGGAGCGGCGAAAGATATCTACCGTATCAACCGGTTCGGCTATGTCGGACAACGCACCGACAACCTGTACCCCGAAAAGGGATTGTCCGACCAGTTTCGGGTTCACCGGCACCACCGTAATCCCGCGCAGTGACAGATAGCGCGCTACAAAATAGCTCGCCCGGACAGGATTGTCGGACACGCCAACAACCGCGACCCGCTCCATCCGGCTCAATATCTTCTTCAAATAAGAATCTGTGTATGTCATCTGCCCACCCTACCGCGCCTTAGCTCACAAAAAAACCTCCCGGACGAAACCGGGAGGCTGAGAGTTGGAACAGGGACAAATCACGGATCGGGTGTTCCACTTCGATCCGGCTGGTATAGAGATAGGAACTGCGCAGACGAATTAAAGAGCAACCAAATCCCGTCAGAACAGAACCGTCTAGAATAGGCAGGAAACTGCCGAAGTCGGCGCCCTAGTCAAAGATATCCTCAACCAGATCAAATGCTTCCTCGGCAAATTTTCGAAACAGGCTTTTACGTTTTTTGGCCGGTTTTGCCGGTTTGGCGTATCGCTTCTTTTGTTTCTTATGACGCCTCGGCGCGGCAGGCTGGTGGGTTACCGCGGCCTTTTCGACAGACGCGGCAACGGGAAGCGATTTAAGTTTGTTCAAAGGTGCGCCGCACGCGCTGCAGGAAAGTGTATGATGACGGTTATCAAGGCGCAGCAACGCCCGAGTACCGCAATGACAGCAGGTTGCGATTTTCGATGGATGGGCGATGGTTCTTCTCTCTATTTGTGGTCCCGCGTTGCATATAGGCCGATTGCGGCAGCATTTGAGACGTTCAGCGACCCAAATCCGCCCCCTGCGTCAATCCGCACCAGCATATCAACCGTTTCGCGGGTTTTTTCGCGCAATCCCGGCCCTTCGGCCCCCAGCACCAGCGCCACCGCACGATCGCGCTTGCCCTCAACGGCGGTTTCAATGGTCGTTTCGGCGTCTCCATCCAGACCCAGCACCAGATACCCCATGCCCTGCAATTCGCGGATACCATCGGCCAGATTGCGGATGCGCAGATAGGGCTGCCGCTCCAGCGCGCCGGACGCGGTTTTTGCCAAGGCCCCAGTTTCGGGCGCCGAGTGGTGGCGCGTCCCGATCACCGCAGACGCGCCCAGCACCTCGGCAGATCGCAGGATCGCGCCGACGTTATGCGGATCAGTCACACGGTCCAGCATGATCACACGCGGAGCCTGCGCACCGATACAGACGTCGGCCATCCGCCCCCAATCCAGCGGCTTGACCTCCAGCACGGCGCCCTGATGCACCGATCCCTGATCAATCGGCGGGCGAAACTTGCGTGGATCAACAACTTCGGGGGTGATGCCACTGGCGGCAACAG
Source organism: Sulfitobacter sp. F26169L (assembly GCF_026410285.1). GTDB lineage: Bacteria > Pseudomonadota > Alphaproteobacteria > Rhodobacterales > Rhodobacteraceae > Sulfitobacter. The sequence goes on from NZ_JAPMLP010000003.1 coordinate 336,140, forward strand.
CGTCTTCCAGCTTGGCCAGCGCATTGGGGGTCACCATCATGTTCAACTTCTGGCGCGCAGGATTCATCAACGCGTCACGCACCGCATGCAGGCCAAACAGCCAGAGCGTTTCGCGCGCTTCTTCTTTTTTGCCCTGCTCTTTTTCGATAACCCACTTAGGTTTCTTCATCGTTCTACCCCTGACATTGCGCCCGTATTGCCCCCTCTAACCGTTTGTGGGCGACACGCCAAGCCTGTGCCGCACGGCGCTGCGCCTTCCACAAGAACATCGCTGCAAAAATGGCTGCAAAATCATCCCCGTTCCGCAGTTTAGAGGTTGACGCCCCCATGACCCACAGGTAATCACCGCGCCAGTGGGCGACAGGCCGCAAGGTGTGGCAGGGGACTGTAACTCCCTCGCGGAGACGCACGCCTGGTTCGATTCCAGGGTCGCCCACCACTTTTCAAACAATCTTGCTGTGATAACGACTGGTGCATTTGCCCCAAGCTCTCGACGCTAGGCATCCCCGTGTTGCAAGGCCCCGGAGTACTTTGCTCGGGGGCCTGTAACAGTCGGCGGGTTTTAAGCTGTCAGGCGGCCCGCAAGCGCATCCTGAATCGCTTTGGTGCCCAGATGCAGACCGATTTCATAGCGTCCGAATAGAAACTCTGTATTCGCACCTGTGTTGAGACCTTTCTGGATGTTCTCACCGATGACAAAATCTTCGTTAAAGACGGTGCGGATCACATCGTAGTTTTTCTCCCAATAGCGCTCGGCTTTTTCCGTTTCCGGCGATTCAGGGATCAGCATCATGCATTTGAAGATGCAAGTATCAACGCCCGTCGGGATGATCGTGTGAATATAGACATGATCGGTCATCACCTGCACGTAATTGCAGGGAAAGATATAGTTTTGCGTCATGAAATACGGGCGATGCACCCAATCTTGGGGTGCTTTATCCTTAAGTTCGACGACCTTCGGCAGCGGTACAGAGTGACGCACATGCGGGTATTTGTTCGTCCACACAGATTGGTTGTCCAGATAGGCGGAGCAAGCAGTATTCTCATGCGCACCGCAGAAATGGTAGCTCTCCTGAAAGCCCTCGAGAGCGAGGTGCCAGTTCATCTCCCGATCCAGCGACCAAGTGCGAAATACGGTGTGGTTGTCCAGCCCGAGTGACGTGAGTTGCTCTTCCATCGGCGCGATCCAGGCATCAAAATCAAGCGGCTCGTCCCCCGCCGACGGGCGCACCCAGATGAGGCCGAAGCGCTCGAACGCGGGCAGTTCGACCAAACCAAGCGCCTTTTTGTCGATATCACCAAAGCCCGCCGCCTGAGGCAACCCGCGCAGGTTTCCGTTCAGGTCATAGGTCCATTTATGATATGGACATGAAAAAGTTTTGGACTTGCCGCACTCGCTATCCGTTAGCCGCGCACCGCGGTGACGACAAACGTTCATAAACGCCTTCACAACCCCGTCGTTATTGCGGGTGACCAGGATCGGAACACCCAACTCGTCGTTGGTGAAATATGAGGCCGGCTCCGGCAACTGCTCACTATGGCCCATGATGATAGGGAACTTGCGAAACAGTGTTTCGACCTCGCGTGCGAGAACCTCGGGATCGGTATAGGTTGTGACCGGATTGCGCATCAGTTCAGGCTGCATGTCGGTGGTGCCGTCGTCGCAATGTTGCAGAATGGATTTGATGATGTCTGATTCTTCGGTGCTGATGGTCATTGTCTTACACTCCGTCTTGTAGGGTTTTGCGGCGTAGATAGCGGCTGCCTTGGCTTTCCTCGACAACAGCCTGCTCGTACTGCGACAGCAGGGTTGCCACAGCCTCCGCAATGGTTTCTGGCTTGGCTATAGTGCCCACGCCCTGTCCTGCGCTCCAGACGTGCTTCCATGCCTTTGCACCATCGTGCATATCCTCGGAAAAGTCGATCGCGGCGGCGCCTTGCATATCCTCGAGTGATAGACCCGCAGCGTCGATACTAGCGCGCATCCAGTTGCCCAAAGCACCTGTTATCGCACGTGACGTCACGAGGTCTTCCATCGTGCTTTGCCATACCATCTCGCGATACGCCTGACTGATCATGGTTTCTTCGGTTGCCAGAAACCGTGTGCCCAAATATGCAAAATCTGCGCCCAGATTTTCCACCGCACGAATGGCGCGGCCTGTCCCAATGCCACCCCCAACAATAAGCGGCCCGTCAAAAAAAGTACGCACCTCGTCGATAAACGGCAGCATGGCATATTCGCCCGTGTGCCCGCCCGCTCCCGCACAGACCAGAACCAGGCCATCCGCGCCCTTTTCCAGCGCTTTGCGGGCGAATTTCGGCGAGGTTACGTCAGCAAAGACCTGCCCTCCATAGGCATGTACCTGCTCTGTTACACGGTGTGGCCCGCCCAGCGCGGTGATCACCAGATCGGGCTGGAATTCTTCAACAAGAGCAATTTCTTCGTCAAAACGGCCATAACTGGAATGGGTGATCATGTTCATCGCCCAAGGCGCATCATTCGGCCCCAGACCAGTTGTTATCTCACTCAGCCAAGCGCGCAAGTCCTGACTGGTGCGTGCGTTGGGGCCGGGAAACGAGCCCATCACCCCCGCCTTGCAAGCGGCGATCACAGTTTGCGGATTCGACACCAGAAACATTGGCGCGGCGATGGCAGGCAGCGCCAAGCCTGATTTGATTTTCTCTATTCTCGGATTCATGTCTGGGTTCCCGGACCTTTTTTTACAGGCTGTTTTGAAGGGCAATACGGTCGACTTTGCCAGCAGGTGTTAATGGCATCTCCTGCAAAATCCTCGCCTCGGCGGGAAGCTTGTAGGCGATCAGATTATCAGCGCAAAACGATGCGATCTCGTCCTCCTCAACGCCAGTGCGCAAAGTCACAAACGCTATCGGCACCTCGCCCTTGCGGTCATCCTTACGCCCGACAACGCAGGCCCCGGACACAGCCGGATGCGTCAAAAGCAATTCTTCGAGTTCACGCGGGAACACATTAAACCCGTTCACAAAGATAACGTTCTTCTTCCGGTCAGTGATGGTCAGGAAACCCTCGTCATCCAGCGTGCCGATATCACCGGTATAGACAAAACCATGCCTTAGCGTGATCGCAGTTTCATCCGCGTTACAGGTGTAGCCTGTCATCATATGCGGACCCTTAACCCTGATCTCGCCTGACTCGCCATTGGGCAGCACGTTGTCGCCTGTTTCAAGATCGACGATTTCGATCACAGTATCAGGAACAGCCTTGCCCGCAGAACCGGGTTCAACGCCATGCGCCTCGGTATTAATCGAGATTGGCGCGATCTCCGTCATGCCGTAGCCTTCAAAAATTGCGAGGCCCGTGGCATCTTTCCAGCGGCGGTGCACATCCATAGGGAAAGGTGCCCCTCCCCCCGGACAAATCCGAAGCTTGGGAAAGCGCGCCCCGGCAAAATTAGGGGAAGACATGACGCCTTGGTAGATCGCAGGCGGGCCGCCGCCGAAGATCGTCACGCCCTCATCCGCAAGCATGTCGACAATCAGGTCCGGCTGAAACCGCTGCGGGATTACCACAGCACCCGCCCGAATGATCGGGTTAGTTAGCCCCATCAGAAACCCGTAAATATGGGTAAAAGGCGCGACCGGCAGCCAGACCTCGTTGTCGCGCGTGCGCCAGCCCCAATCGCCGCGCTCCATGGTAGCAACGATCGCCGCATTGCTGTGGGGAACTTGTTTGGGCAACCCTGTAGTGCCACCGGAAAAGAGGATAGCCGCAACATCACCTGCCGAGCCGGGCGCATTCAGCGTCGCCAAATCAACCGGTTTAATGAGATCGCTCAAGTCAGCGTCCCCCAGTATGCGGGTATTACAACTGTCATGGTCGCGGTCGGACAGGGTTATCGCCGCATCCAGATCACCGAGAAGCTTGGCAAGCGTCGCTTCGGGGTGGCCGTAGTTGATGAGCGCTGGTGTGCCACCCGCAAAAAGGGTCGCGAAATAGGCGATCAGAAAGGCGTTGGAATTAGGCAAAACCAGCGCGACTGTCTTTCCTTGCACTGCGGGGCGCAACTCGTCTGCCAACCCCAGCACAGCACCTGCAGCCTGCGCATAAGTCAGCTGGCCCACCGCACTCTTGCAATAAAGCGCGTCAGGCGCGCTTTGAACGGCAGCAACAAAGGCCGCCGCAACTGTATCAACCTTCATCTTCCAAGCGGGGCGAACATCTTGTGCTGTCAAATTTTTATCTCTCTGCCACGTTCATTGTTACAATTCGCACTAGATACCAAATGAAGGTTCATTAAAATAGTGTGGACATATTTTCGTTAGCTCACCGAAAAAAATCTGGCTTTCTGACTGGCGCGGAACCCCGGTAAAGTAATCACTTGAAGTGAACGGCGGCACCTCACCTACCGTTGCCAATAGTGTTGCGCACCTGCTTCAACCCTAAATTCTAAACCGCTCAGGGTATTAGAACATCACCTCTGGAATAAGTTGCTGTTTCAGCGGTCAGATCGTCATAGACAATTTGCACTCTGATACGCTCTACGCTGCCTTGCGGGTATGTTAGATATGGCAATCCGTCCTGCTCCAAAATGGCGTTGGGGGTCGCGAATTCTGTGTGGCACGCCGGTAATGGCATATCTTGCAATGGTGCGTCATTGATTGCGATCGCCATCGCCCCCAGCCCGCAGCGCCAGCTCCATAAATGCGTGACATAGACCAGATCGTTTTCCCCATATTCACGCACTGCAACCCAATTGGCCTTGGTTGCGGTCAGGATCGGCTTGACCTCCGTCGCGGTTGTAAACTTCCCCTCAGGATTTTGGAGATCGGCCACAAGCGTCTGAGGTATAACCGAAGTGTCGATCTCGGAACTGTAGGGCAATCCCTCCGAAATCACGCCTGCACCGATCTGCACACCGTTCCCGATGACGACACTGCTGGCGGCCGCTGTCTCTCCGGATCCTTCGCTAGTTTGTGGGGATGGATTGCTGGCTGCCGCGATGGCAAGCAGCGCAAAGACAAAATCGAACATATCCAAATACTCCGGTCATGCAGAATGAAAAATGTCTGCTTTCAAAACACCTCCCCCGCCGTATACTGATGCGAAAAAGCGCATTCCGTGGCACGCGGGAGCAATCGGGGTTAAGTATGGCACGCACAGAAGATGCAAAACAATCATTCAACGTGGTTATCGTTGGCCAGCATGGCCGCCTGGCGTACGAAGCGGTGATTTTTGTGGCATCCTTGCGCGCGATGAGCCCCGATTTCAAAGGTCGTGTTCTAGTCGCTGAACCGCAGGCCGGACCATTGTGGAGCAAGGACCCGACCATCCGCAACCAGCCGGTCCGTGATGCACTCACCGACATGGGCGCAGAGATTGTCCCTTTCGAAAACAGGCATTTCGGTGAAAAATATCCATTCGGCAACAAAATCGAAATGCTGCAAGCCCTGCCAGAGGGGGAGCCGTTTGTCTTTTTCGACACAGATACCCTGATCACCGGCGATCTAGCCAGCGTTCCGTTTGATTTCAACCGCCCCAGCGCGTCCCTGCGGCGCGAGGGGACATGGCCCACCCCACAACTTTACGGACCGGGCTATACAGGTCTGTGGAAATCGCTTTACGACAAATTCGGGCTGGATTTCGAGAGCTCGCTCGATCCCGATTACCCTGAGGAATACTGGCGCCATTATCTCTATTTTAACGCCGGATTTTTCTATTATCGCTGCCCGCACGAGTTTGGAAAGCTATTCCTTGAGTATGCGCTTGCCATCCGTGATACCCCACCGGTGGAGCTATGCGCCCAAAGCTTTGACCCGTGGCTGGATCAAGTTGCCCTGCCTTTGGTTATTCACGCGTTGGGGGGCGGACGTGATGCCCTGCCCGAAGGATATCTGGACGGTGCGGTCAGTTGTCACTATCGCCTGCTGCCCCTTCTTTATGCGCGCGAAAACGATCATGTCGTCGCTGTGCTGGAGCATGTGACATCCCCCAATAAAATCAAGAAGGTGCTGAAAACCTACGACCCGATCAAGCGGATGATCTATCAGTCCCGCGGCACCAAAGCGCGCGCCCTGTTTGACCGCAACAACCTGCCCCGCAAAGAACAAGCGATCCGCAACCAACTCAAATCCAACGGATACTGGATGCGCTAACAATGGCGCATTAATAAGATGGGGCCGACCCCCGGCCGGCCCCTCTGTCATCTCTAAGCTGCCTTACCTGATCGTGTTTACGCAGCCGGTTTTTCTAGCAATGTGTAGGTAGCGACAAATGCGTTTGCGGCCTGAGCACGGGCAATCTGGCCGTGTTCATTGCGCTTGCTACGCGCGCCGACGGACTTCTTGATCACACGGCCGATCTGCTGGTTCAATGACACACGCGCGCGCTTTACCTTCGCCTCGTTGCCCTCGCCATCCTCGCCCAATGCAATCTCGTACTGGGCTTTGAAACCAGCGTCTTTGCCTGCTTCATCTACGACAGTCATAATAAAGTGCTCGTCAAACTTGCCAGCTGCATCCAGCTTGGTTGCCAGCGCAACGGCTTGGTCAATGACCTGACGCTTGGCTGCCAGACGGCGCGCAAGCGGCTCATCCGCGGAACCTGCTTCGATTACATGGGTTTCCACGAGTTTCTGCATGTAATGCGTCAGGTTCATGCCCGCAGCTTTAGCTTGCGCATCCATGAATTTGCGAACCGGCAATTCCAGTGAGAAAGTCACCGTGGAAGCCTTTTCGATTTTTTCCAGCTTGCGCGCACGACCGCCCGCTTTTTTCTCTGCCAACCCGGCCTTGTCGGATTTGGCTGCCTTGTCTTTCGTGATTTTTTCTATCTTGGCCATTATTGCCTCCTGTCTCAAATCATACTTGCTATGTATGTTAAACCTTCCGGCCTGTCAACATACATGTAGTGTATGACACCTCACATCACAGGACGACCCGCAAGACCACCCTCCCAATTTTCCAATCTGCGCGGAAACATTTTTCCGCCCTGCGGGCGCACAGGCAAAACCTTTTCCCTACCCGCGCCTGCTCACTTGTCTGTGTCGGGTTGATCCCGTAACGCTACGCGCAACCATCATCCCAAGGAGACATCTATGTCACACGGTTTTGACACGCTGCAAATCCATGCAGGCGCCCGCCCCGACCCATCAACCGGCGCGCGCCAGACACCAATTTACCAGACCACCGCTTATGTGTTCCGCGATGCCGACCACGCGGCGGCGCTGTTCAACCTGCAAGAGGTCGGCTTCATCTACTCCCGCCTGACAAACCCTACCGTCGCCGTTTTGCAGGAACGTATCGCCACGCTTGAAGGCGGTGTTGGTGCTGTGTGCTGCTCGTCCGGACACGCCGCCCAGATTATGGCGCTGTTTCCGCTGATGATGCCGGGGCGCAATATCGTTGCGTCGACCCGTCTATACGGCGGAACGGTCACGCAGTTCAGCCACACGATCAAACGCTTCGGCTGGGAAGTGAAGTTTGTCGACTTTGACGATCTGGATGCTGTCAAAGCGGCGATCGACGATGACACCCGCGCGATCTTCGGGGAAGCAATCGCCAACCCAGGCGGTTATATCATGGATGTGCGCGCCATTGCGGATGTTGCCGATGAGGCACAAATCCCGCTGATCATCGACAACACCACGGCCACGCCCTACCTGTGCCGCCCGATCGATCTGGGCGCGACGCTGGTTGTCCACTCGACCACCAAATACCTTACCGGTAACGGTACGGTGATGGGCGGCTGCGTTGTGGACAGCGGCAACTTCGACTGGTCCGCAACCGACAAGTTCCCATCCCTCAGCGCGCCGGAACCTGCCTACCACGGCCTGAAGTTCCACGAAACGTTCGGCAATCTGGCTTTCACCTTCCACGGTATCGCCATCGGCCTGCGTGATCTGGGAATGACCCTGAACCCGCAAGCGGCGCACTACACGCTGATGGGCACAGAAACGCTGAGCCTTCGGATGGACCGCCATGTGGCGAACGCAGAGAAAATTGCCAAGTGGTTGGAAGCGGATGACCGCATTGAATACGTCACTTACGCGGGCCTCGAATCATCCCCCTATTTCGAGCGCGTGAAAAAGGTCTGCCCCAAGGGCGCTGGCGGCTTGTTCACTTTCGCAGTCAAAGGCGGATACGATGCCTGCGTTAAACTGGTGAATGCGCTTGAGGTGTTCAGCCATGTAGCAAACCTTGGCGATACCCGCTCGCTGATCATCCACTCTGCATCTACCACACACCGCCAGCTGACTGAAGAACAGCAGGAAGCAGCGGGCGCAGGACCCAGTGTGGTACGCGTTTCCATCGGCACCGAAGACCCCGACGACCTGATCGCTGATCTGGATCAGGCGCTGAAACAGGCAACATCCTGACGCTACGGCCTTGGCGCAGCCAATGTGCTGCGCCAAGGCTGCCAAGGCAGTGTGCCGAAATCCGCTTGCGGACCTTTTCTTGCGCGCCTCTGTGCGGTAACCTGTTTTCATACGAAGTTGTTGGTTAACCAGACCCGTGATAGAGGCGGCGCATGAAGCCTAATTTTGCACTATCCCTGTCTTTTGAAGGCATAAAGCTGTTGCACCGCGCGGCAGGTGGCTGGCGTGAGGTGGGCGAGGTTTCGGTCACCTCCGAAGATCTGGCCGGAGAGCTTGCTGTTCTGCGGAAAACCGCTGCAAGCCTCGAACCGGGAGGTGTGCGGTCGAAACTGATCATTCCCGACAGCCAGATTAAATACCTGACAATTGAAACGATCGGTCTGTCAGAAGCTGCACGGCGCAGGGCCGCCGAAAATGCGCTGCACGATGCCACACCCTATGCGGTGTCGGAACTGGCCTATGATATCAGTCTGGATGGCGCCAAAACTCACATCGCGGCGGTGGCGCAGGAAACGCTTGTAGAGGCAGAAGCGTTTGCAACCGAACATCGCTTCCATCCGGTCAGTTTTGTCGCCATGCCCGGTGATGTCCCCTATCTGGGAGAGCCGTTCTTTGGTCCTGCAGCCGGTGCTGCCGATCTGCTTGCACCGGACGAGACTGTAGAGTCTGACGGGATCGCAGTGGTAATTGTAGGGTCCAATTCGCCGGAATCGGAGACAGCGCCGGAACCGGACGTTCAGGAAGAACCGGTGGCGAAGCCCCCCCCTCCGCAGCCCGAGCCGACGCCAAAGCCGGAGCCGGCGGTAGATCAAGCCCCCGCACCCGAGCCGGAACGCCCACAAGCACCAGCACAGCCAGCGCCGCCTCAGGATGCACCTTCGCCAAAACCGGCGACACCGGCACCCGTTGAGCAAAAAACCGCAGATGCGGAGCCGGTCGCCACAGCGGCCCCCTCTGCGGCAAAACCGGAGCGCGAAGCGGAATTGCCGCTGGACTTGCCATCGGTTGAGCCTGCTGAACCAGCCAAAACCAACACTCCGGTGCCAGCAGAAAAACCCGCCACAGCTGCTGCGGATCCTGCCACCGATGCAACGCCTGCGGTGGCCAAACCCGCGCCGTTGAAAGACCCGACGCCGCCAGCCTCAACTACTGCACCACAGCAAAGCCCGGCTCAGGCCGACACGCCCGATTCGGCGCGCGCGCGCGCGATGGCCGCTGCTGCCGCGGTGGTAGCGCCAAGCAAGCCTACAATCGCGACCGCACATAAGAAACCGACCGAACCGGCGCCATCTACCGCAGCACCGACAACAACCTTTTCCAGCAGGCGCGCGCCCGCCGCCGCCCCAGCGGCAACAGGACCTTCGACAGCAAAACCGCTTGGTGGTGCGCAGCGGGCGACGTCCCCCACACCCGCGCCCGACAGCAGCTCTCTCACCCAGCAGCCAGCTGCGATTGCCGACGAAACCACACCGCCCACGTCCAAGATCGCGGGTTTCCTGAGCCGCCGCAAACCGCGCACCGGTGCGGCCGCGCCGTTGCCCGCCCCCACTGCCCGCGTTGCCTCCGCCCATAGCGAAGCCGAGCGGATGACCGTGTTCGGTGCGCGTGCGGAACACGTTGGCGGCAAGCCGCGATTTCTTGGCCTGATCATGACGGTGATCCTTTTGGTGTTCCTTGCCGGTGTTGCCGCGTGGGCTGCTGTATTTCTGGATGAGGGAATTGCAGGTCTGATGCGGGGCGACAAAGGCCGCGCAACAGCATCCGCACCCGAAAATCAGATTGACCCCGAAATCATCCGCACGCCGGATGGACAGGATGAAACTGCGCAAACCACTGGTGACAGCGTTCAGATCGCGGCGCTTGATCCGGTCCTGTCTGCCGAAGACACAGCAGTTCTTGATGCGATGCAAAATCCGCGCCCCGAACCACAACTACCCGTGATTACAGAGCAGGAAGCCGCAGCGCGTTACGCTGTTACGGGCATCTGGCCGCTTGCGCCGGAAACGCCCCTGACGCAGCCGGCCACCGTGTCCGACCCGGTGTATCGCAGCAGCCTTGACGCGGTAAGCACCGCCAACGATGCCCTTGCCCTGCCCGCCCCCGGCGGTTTCGAGACTGATACACAACTGGTTGCAATGGTATCGCCACCACCATTCGGGCAAACTACACAACTGGACGCGGGGGGCCTGATTATCCCCACGCCCGATGGGGTTGTCACACCGGAAGGCTACACGCTGATCGCTGCCAGTCCGCCGCGCAAACCGCCAGACACGCTGACCCGCTTTGCCAACCAGCCCGATGCAGCTATTCCCGCCGCGGCCCCTTCTCCGCTGCTTAAGTTCCGGCCGAAAAACCGCCCCCTCGGTCTTGCCGAACGTTCAGAGCGGGCCCAGCTGGGCGGCGTGACCCGTTCCGAGCTTGCAGCCTACCGCCCCGCATTGCGTCCGCGCTCGATTCAGGACCGTGCGCGGCAAGCGGACGAAGAGGCCGAAAGGGCCAAAGAGGCAGAGGAAGCACGCGCAGCTGCAGCTGCACAAGCCGCCACCGCAGCAGCGGCTGCTGCTCTTGCAGTGCCACAGCCAACAATAGCGGCGAATGCAACCGTTATTCAGAACGCAACCAAATATGCCACATCACAATCCAAACGCCCCGATACACGGCCCCGCAATTTTGCCCGTGTTGTGAAACGCGCCGAACGCGCGCAGCCACAGGAAACAAGGGTTGCCGCGGCAGCCTCCGTAGCCCCGCGCAGTGTTTCACCGAGCATCCCGTCCAAAGCATCGGTTGCGCGCAGCGCCACCGTGAAAAACGCTATTAACCTGCGCAGGGTTAATTTGATTGGCGTTTACGGCAAACCCTCCAGCCGGCGCGCATTGGTTCGTCTGTCCAACGGGCGTTATCAGAAGGTGCGGGTCGGCGACCGGATCGACGGTGGTCGTGTTTCCGCGATAAGCAACTCCGAGTTGCGCTACTCCAAAGGTGGTCGCAACGTCGTCTTGAAGATGCCTTAAAGGCGCCTAAGCGCGGTAACACTCCGACATTCCAAAACCAAATGCGCGAAGCTCCTGCTCCGCGCATTATTTATATTATTTATACTGTCTGTCTGCGTTTAGAGCGGTGTAGCTAGTTGCCCGTCAACTCGCCACTGTCGATCTGCTCCTGCTCGATGCTCTCGAACAGTGCCTTGAAATTCCCCTCGCCGAATCCATCGTCGCCTTTACGTTCGATAAATTCGAAAAAGATTGGGCCAATCACGGTTTTGGAAAAAATTTGCAGCAATATCCGTGTCTCTCCACCGTCGACCACACCTTCGCCGTCAATCAGAATGCCGTGCTTTTTCATACGGTCCAGCGGTTCTTCGTGGCCGACGACACGGGTTTTGCTTAGCTCATAGTACGTTTCCGGTGGTGGTGGCATGAATTTCAGGCCGTTGTCGGCAATTGCATCAGTTGCGTCATAAATATTGCGCGCGCCCACCGCGATATGCTGGATACCCTCGCCGTTATACTTTTTCAGATAGGAAACGATCTGCCCTGTCTCGCCGCGATCTTCGTTCAACGGAATACGGATCCGTCCACAAGGAGAGGTAAGCGCGCGCGAAAACAGGCCTGTAAACTTGCCCTCGATATCAAAAAACCGGATTTCACGGAAACTGAACAAATCACCGTAGAATTTGAACCATTTGTCCATGTTTCCCTTGAACACGTTATGCGTCAGGTGATCGAGATAGTAAAAGCCGACCCCCTCGGGCTTGGATTTCGCGATCCAGTCATATTCCCAGTTATAGGGCGAGGTATCGTAATACTGATCCACAAAATACAATAGCGATCCACCGATGCCCATAATGGCAGGCACATCCAACACCTTGCCATCGCCTGTGTATTCTTCGGCACCGTTCGCCACCGCATGGGCCAATGCCTTTTGCGCATCCACCACACGCCACCCCATCGACGGCGCACAGGGCCCGTGCAATTCAACAAAATTCGCGGCAAAGCTGTCGGGATCGTGGTTCAAAACATAGGTGATATCACCCTGTTGCCATAGCTCGATAGCCTTGGTCTTGTGGTTTGCCACATGACTATAGCCCATCTTGCGAAAGACTTCGCGCAGTTCTTCAGGGTTGGGAGAGGCATATTCAACAAATTCGAAACCGTCTGTACCAGCCGGATTTTCAGCGGTGATTTCGGATTTCGGCGCGTCGTGCGGGAATGGTCCCATGGTGATATCCTCCGGATTGGTGTGATTGCGGCGTAGTATACGCCCTTGACGATAAGAAGTTTGCGCAAAATCCTGTATTTACAACGGCAGGTATGCGTAAACTACGCACAGAAATCTGTATTGAAGGAAAAAGACCGCACAATGTTGGATGAAATTGACAAACGTCTGCTTGCCGCGCTGCAAAAGAATGCCCACCTCACCGCCCACCAGTTGGGAGAGATGCTTAACCTCTCCCCCTCTCAGGCCGGCCGCCGCCGCCAGAGGCTAGAGGCAGAGGCGATCATCGAAGGCTATACCGCGCGCCTTGATCCGCGACGGCTGGGGTTGGCTGTGCAAGGCTTTGTTCAGGTTCATCTGGGCACACACGGGCCGGAACACTCTGCCAGCTTTGCGCGCCTAATCGCCAATCGGGGTGAAATTGTAAGCGCCTGGACGATGACAGGGGATGCGGATTACCTGCTGCGCGTTTACTGTGAGGACTTGCCTGCCCTTAACAGGTTGATTCACGAAGTCTTGCTGCCCCATAAGGCGGTAGCCCGTGTTCAAAGCCAGATCGTAATGGACCAACTCAAACGCGATAGCCCCCTACCCACCTAGCGCCGCGCGCGCGCCCTTGAAGGACACCCATGGACGGATTTCTGTTTCAAGCCACAATTTACCTCGCCGCAGCCGTGATCGCTGTACCCATCGCAGCCCGCCTCGGGCTGGGATCGGTTCTGGGATATCTTGCTGCCGGTATTCTGATCGGGCCTGTATTTGGACTGGTCGGGGCCGAAACGAAGGATCTGCAACATTTCGCCGAATTCGGCGTGGTGATGATGCTTTTCCTGATCGGACTGGAGCTGGAGCCCCGCGCGCTGTGGGACATGCGCCACAAGTTGCTTGGCCTCGGTGGCCTGCAGATTGTGGTCAGCACATTGGCATTGATGGGCATTGCAATGGCCTATGGCCAACCTTGGGGCGTTTCCTTTGCCATCGGTCTAACGCTGTCGCTCAGCTCGACCGCGATTGTTCTACAAACCCTTTCGGAAAAGGGTCTTATGCAGACTGCTGGCGGACGTTCGGTGTTTTCGGTTCTGCTATCACAGGATATCGCTGTCATTCCGATGCTGGCGTTTTTGCCTTTGCTTGCGGTCACGCTACCAATAGCAACAGTATCGCCCGATGGTTCGATCGTGGTAGAAGGCGTAAAAGCTGATGACCACAACACGGATCACGGTGGTGGCGCTGTCAATGCTGCATTCAATTTTATCGACAGTTTGCCTGCATGGGGCGTTACTCTAGTCACAATCGGCGCGATCGCAGGCATAATCATTACCGGCGTGTTTTTTACCCGTCCGGTTTTCCGCTATATCCATTCTGCAAAACTGCGCGAAATGTACACCGCACTTGCGCTGCTGATTGTGGTCGGGATTTCGTTTATCATGGTGCTGGTCGGACTGTCGCCTGCGCTGGGGGCGTTCCTTGCCGGTGTGGTGCTGGCCAGCTCCGAATTCCGTCACGAACTTGAAACCGACCTTGAGCCGTTCAAGGGTCTGCTGTTGGGCCTGTTTTTCATTACCGTCGGTGCAGGTATCAATTTCGCCCTTCTGGCCTCGGATTTTGTGATCATTCTGGGAATGGCCTTGCTGGTTATTCTGGTCAAAGGTGTCATTCTCTTTGCGTTGGGCAAGCTGTTCAAGCTGCGAGGGCGGGATCAGTGGCTGTTTGCCCTTGGTCTGGCGCAGGCGGGCGAGTTCGGTTTTGTGTTGGTCAGCTTTTCCGTTGCGACCGGCGTCATGCCGGACAATGTCGCAGAAACGCTGCTGTTGATCATCGCGCTGACGATGTTGATTACGCCGCTGTTGTTCATTCTGTTCGAACTGATTTCGAAACGCAGCAGCGATGACAGCGTACGCATGCCCGATGACGAGATTGATTCAGAAGGTCCTGTCATTATCGCAGGTGTCGGGCGGTTCGGACAGATTGTGAACCGTCTGGTTCAGGCATCGGGGTTTGAAACGGTGGTTCTGGATCACAACCCCGACACCATCGCAGTCATGCGCCGCTTTGGCTTCAAGGCATTTCTGGGTGACCCCACCCGCCCCGATATTTTGCGAAAAGCAGGATTGGCAGATGCGCGGGTGCTTATGGTTGCGCTGGATGATCGCAAGGCTGCACGTGAACTGGTGAAATATGCCCGTGCACAGCGCCCTGATCTTCATATTGTTGTGCGCGCCCATGACCGCATGGATGTCTATCACCTGTACCAATCTGGTGCGAATGATATCGTACGTGAGATGTTTGACAGTTCGTTGCGCGCAGGGCGTTACGTGCTGGAGAACCTCGGACTGTCGGAGTATGAGGCCGCAGAGGCCCAGCGCCTGTTCTATCACCACGACCGTATGTCCATACGCGAGTTGGCCGACCTGTGGCGGCCCGATATCGCACCGGGCGAGAACAAGGCCTATGTGGCCCGCGCTAAGGAACTGGAGAAGGATCTGGAAACTGCATTTCTGAACCGCACAGAAGAGGACGACAAGCGCGCCTAAGATAATGGGGCTCTGCCCCGCGCTTGCCCCCGTGGGGCAAGCGCGCCCCGGGATATTTGGGGCCAAAAGAAATAGAGGATCAGCTATCGCTTACGCCTGCTTCGGCAAAAGTTGCCATGCCGCTGTGACATTCAAGCGCCGCTTTGACAATGTGGATCGCCAGCGCGGCACCGGAAGCTTCGCCAAGCCGCAAATCAAGTGACAGAACGGGCGTTTTGCCCAATGCGTCCAGCAGGCGCTGGTGTGCCCCTTCGCTGCTGAGATGACCTGCTATGCAATGATCAAGCGCGCCGCGCTCTGTTTGTTCGAGGCAGGCGGCGGCGGCTGTGCAGATAAAGCCGTCGAGGATTACAGGTATTCGCAGGGCGCGCGCGCGGGTGATGGCCCCTGCCATCGCGGCGAGTTCACGTCCGCCAAGGCGGCGGAGCATCTCCAGACCGTCACCATGCCCTTTGTGAAGGGCAAGCCCTTGTTCCACAACGCGGACCTTGTTTGCAAATCCTGCATCATCAATGCCCGTACCACGACCTGTCCAATCGCCAGCTTCCCCCCCCATCAGGGCGGCCGCCAAAGCGGCTGCGGGAGTGGTGTTACCGATGCCCATTTCCCCTACAACCAGCAAATCGACTTCCTCACTCACCGCATCCCAGCCCGATGCAAGGGCACTGATGATCTCAGTTTCGGACATGGCCGGACCTTGGGTGAAATCATTTGTCGGTTGGTCGAGGTGCAGGGCGTGAACATCCAGTTTCGCACCCGCCGCGCGCGCTAGCTGGTTGATGGCAGCACCGCCGTGTTGAAAATTCAACACCATCTGTTCTGTCACCTCTGCGGGAAAAGCAGAGACACCAAGGGCCGCGACGCCGTGATTGCCTGCAAAGACGATAATCTGTGGAGCATTGATACTGGGACGCGAATCGCCGCGCCATCCGGCGTACCACTGCGCAATCTCCTCCAGACGGCCCAGCGCGCGGGGCGGTTTGGTCAGTTGCCCGTTGCGCGCGCCTGCATCTGCAAATGCTGCTGCATCCGGTGCCGGTTGCTCGGCGAGAATCGCCCGAAAGTCGTCGAGATCGGAAAACGCTGCCATTGCAAAACCCTCATTGCCAGACCGGTGTTGCCTGTTTACCCAATAAGGTGCTGCTCACAAGCGTTGAAAGGGGCGTTGCATGGATAAAAATGACTACGCCGGCCAGGTGTGGCTTGCGGCGGTGTTGTTGACCCGTCTGCCGCTGCCGCATTTGCCGCCACGCGCCTTTTCGCAAGGCGCGCGTGCCGTTTGGGCCTATCCGGTGGTCGGCTTGGGGCTGGGCGCTGCAGGGGCGGTGACTGCGTACGTGGCCCTTTGGGCCGGTCTGCCAGTCTTCATTGCGTCGGTGCTGGCGTTGGGCGCAGTGATGCTGCTGACCGGCGCAATGCACGAAGACGGGTTAGCCGATGTATTTGACGGGTTCTGGGGTGGCACCACCCCTGCGCGGCGTCTGGAGATCATGCGTGACAGCCAGATCGGCACCTATGGCGTTCTGGCACTGCTGCTGGTCACGCTATTGCGGATCAGTGCGCTTGCTGTCGTGCTGGATAGCGGCTGGCCTGTGCTGCTAGCTGCTGCGGCGCTATCGCGCGCGATGATGCCTGCGGTGATGCACGCCCTGCCCTACGCCCGCACGGATGGGTTGTCGCGCAGCGTCGGGCGGCCCGATATCGTTCCTGTCGTGGCTGGTTTGGGGATTGGCGGGCTGATCGCCTTTTTGAGTTTGGGTATGATCGCCTTGATGGCAATACTTGCGGCATTTCTGGTGGGTATAATCCTCACCGCCGTAGCAAGGCGCAAGATCGGCGGGCAGACGGGCGATGTGCTGGGCGCGGTTCAGCAATTGAGCGAGACAGCCATTTTGCTTACCTGCGCTGTGATGGTATAAAAGGAAACGGCGCCTGAAATAACCAGACGCCGTTCGATACTTTAGGCCGCCGGAGCGATGCGGCTGTCGAGGACATCGCCGATCTGCTTGCCCGCAGCCAGTTCATCCCCCCCTGCAACGGCGGCAACTTCGCGCGTCAAACGCTCAAGTGCAGCTTCGTACAATTGGCGTTCTGAATAGGATTGTTCGCGCTGGTCGTCGGTGCGGTGCAGGTCACGGACGACTTCGGCAATGGCAATCAGATCGCCGGAGTTGATCTTTTGCTCGTATTCCTGCGCGCGGCGTGACCACATGGCACGCTTCACCTTGGCCTTGCCCTTGAGGGTTTTCATCGCGTGGGCGATCACGTCAGGCGAGCTGAGTGCACGCATACCGATTTCCGTTGCCTTATGTGTGGGTACACGCAGGGTCATTTTGTCTTTTTCAAATGCGATCACAAAAAGTTCCAGCGTGATCCCTGCGATCTCCTGCTCCTCAACGCTGACGATCTGGCCGACGCCATGGGCGGGATAAACGACAAATTCGTTGGGGCGGAAATCAAGCTTCTTCGATTTGGTCATGGGTCATGTACTCCTTAGGTGGCGCCGTCACAAAGACTGCGCACAACAAACGCACACCTTTCAGACGAACGCCTGAAGGATATGCGCAAAAATTCGGGTGATCAGATGTGCCGTGGCAGTCCGGCGCTCAAGGGTGTAAATATAGATGTCATTGACAATACTATACCACAAAAACGCACCCCTTTAAAGGGCGCTCGAACGCCTGTAAAGCAACGCTGAGGCGGGTTTGGGGTCACCGGCTGCGAATCGCGTGGGGCGGCTTACCCGCCTTCCCCCGGCGCTTCGGAAAACAGATCAATCTTGCCCGGCTTCCCGTCCATTTCATCGGCGGTGGGCAGCGGATCTTTTTTGGTAATGATCACCGGCCACATCTCGGAGTACTTACGGTTGAACTCTACCCACTTTTCCATGTCCGGCTCTGTATCGGGGCGGATCGCATCGGCGGGGCATTCAGGCTCGCAAACACCACAATCAATACATTCGTCCGGATGGATCACCAGCATATTTTCGCCCTCGTAAAAGCAATCCACCGGACAGACTTCTACGCAGTCGGTATATTTGCAGGCGATACAGGCGTCGTTAACGATATAGGTCATGGGAGAATGCCTTTGGCAGATTAGCTCGTGGCTTAGCTAATTCAGCGGGGCCGATCATTCAAGGTGGCGCGCCTTAGAAAGATCAAGCTGGCGGCGGTCGCGTTTTGTGGGACGTCCTTTTCCCTCAAATGCCGGATTGTGTGGAACAATATCCTTGGGCTTGCGCGCAGGTGGATCCAGATCGGTATATAGTGCTTGGGCTTCGGGGGCCGGACCACGGCGCACGCCACAGGCCTCGACGCGGATCACGCGGATATGATCGTCCTTGGCAAAGGTCAGAACGTCACCGGCAGTGATTGTGGTGCTGCGTTTGGACGCAGGTGTGCCGTTGATGCGCACCGCCCCTCCGGCGACAATTGTTGCCGCCAGAGATCGTGTTTTGAAAAAGCGCGCGTACCACAGCCATTTGTCCAGCCGCAGCTTTTCCGCCGCTTGCGCGCTCACTTGTCTTTTTTGAGGCCCATCAGAGCCGCAGCAAACGGGTTGTCGGGGTCAATCTGCTTTTCCTTCTTGGGCGGGCGTGCCGAGAAGTTCTGGCTTTTGGCAGCCTTGCCCTTATCGCTGTCGCGCTGGCCTTTTTTACCACGCGGGTTCGGCTTGCCCTTGCCTTTGGGGCGATCACCACCAGCAGGCTGGCGGCGCGGGGCACGGGCCCATGTGAAGGTATAGAATGTCTCCATCTCTGCACCGGCGATTTGCGCGTCGGGTGCAGTGCCTTGCGGCGTTTCTGTCTCTGACATCGCCGGAATTTCGGCCGGAACCTCGCCTTGCGCAACTGGCTCTGCCGCGATAGGCGCGATGCCATCATCAAGGATTTGATCGGTATTTTCGGGAACATCAGCAGGCGCAGGTGGTGCAGGATTTTCAACAATAGCCCCTTCCGCCGGGGCATTCGCATCCATCACCGGCGTATCAGCAGGAACATCCTTTTCAGCTTCCGGCATGACTTCGGTAACGGTCTTCACCTTGGCGCGTTCGCCTTTTTCGGCCTTATAACCCAAGCCCTGCATAAGATCGGCAAATTGTTCCAGCGTGGTGCCGGAAATGGAGAGCATATCAGGTTTTGCCTCGAAACCGCCGCGCGAATCTTCGCTACGTAGCATATCCGCCAACCGTTCCAGCATGTCGATGCGGATCGCGCGGGTACCTGCATTGCGGTATCCCGACATCGTGTCGGCCCCTAAGGGCGCACCTGCTTCAACAGGAATTGTAACCAATCCCGGTGGGGGCGATTCGGGGAACTCGGACAGACCTTTTGTCAGGGACCACAGGACCAAACGCAGACGGGTTGGCGCGGGTTTGAGCAACAGCGGCATAAAGATCGTGAACTGGCCGAACCGGATACCATGTTTACGCAGCGCGCCACGGGCATCCTGATCCAGCGATTTGACCTCGTCCACAACGTCGGCGCGCGGCAGCACGCCGAAATTCTCGACCAGACGGAAGGCAAAGCCACGGGCCAGCCCTGTCAGTGCTTCGTCTTTTTGCAGCGCAATCAGCGGCTCGAACAGGCTGGCGACCTTGCGGTCGATAAAGTGCTGCAAGCGGCGTTGCACCTTCTGCGCAACCTCCGGCCCTGCAACATCATCCACAAACACCTCGACCTGCGGCTTCAAGCCGTCTGGTCCCGCGACCAACTTGCCCACCGCAGCGCTGCCCCACATGAGGCCCCCCTGTTCGGTGAAATCAATCTCCGTATCCGGCGCGTTGTAAAAACGATCCGCGCGCAGATGGAACTGCGGCGCCAGCGCTTGCAACGCTGCCGTTTTGATCGTCTTCGTTTCAGCCGTTCCGGCCCCTTTGTCAGCACGGAAACGGAAACCGTCCAGCTTGCCTACAAATTCGCCTTCAACGGTCACTTCACCGGTATCGCTATTAACTTCGGCCACCATGGCTTCCTTCTGTCCCAGCCGGCGCAACAAAACCGAGGTACGCCGATCTACAAATCTTTGGGTCAAACGCTCGTGTAATGCATCTGACAGTCTGTCTTCTACGACACGCGCTTCGCCGCGCCAATGGGTTTCGTCATTTGTCCAGCCTTTGCGCTGGGTAACGTATGTCCATGTGCGGATAAACGCCAACCGTTTAGAGAGCGTATCAATGTCCCCGTCGGTGCGGTCAATGATCTTGATCTGCCGTGCCAACCAGTCATCGGGCAAATTGCCGCGCTGGTGCAGATGGTTGAAAATGATCTCCAACAGGTTCGCGTGCTCTGCATTGCTGATACCACGAAAGTCGGGGATACGGCAAACATCCCACAAAAGCCTGACCGATTGCCCGTCCGTACACCGCGCGGCAACCTCCGCGTCATCACCCACGGTTTTCAACGCCCGCAAATCGTCAGCCTCCCGCGCCTTGACCAGCCGTTCATGATCCGGGCCGACCTCAAGCGAGGTGACAAGACTGTTGATGGTGCCGAACTGCAGCTTGGGGTTCCGCCAGTTGATCTTTTTTTGCGGCGTGAACTGGTGGTCCATAATCGCGCGGGCGACGCCGTCGTCCAGCGGCGGCACGTCCCCCGTCACCCCGAATGTACCGTTCTTCATGCCGCGTCCGGCGCGCCCTGCAATCTGGGCCAGCTCGTTCGGGGCCAGCGGACGCATCCGCCGCCCGTCAAATTTGCTCAGGCTCGAAAACGCGACGTGATCCACATCCAGATTGAGGCCCATCCCGATGGCATCTGTGGCCACCAGATAATCGACCTCGCCGTTCTGGTACATATCCACCTGTGCGTTGCGCGTGCGCGGGCTCAGCGCGCCCATCACCACCGCCGCACCGCCCTTCTGGCGGCGCAGCAGCTCTGCGATAGCATATACATTTTCAACCGAAAACCCGACGATTGCACTGCGGGGACGCATTCGGCTTATCTTTTTCTGACCTGCGTAGATTAATTCGGACATCCGGTCGCGGTGGATGAACTGCGCCTCGGGAACGAGCGAAGCGATGGTGCCTCGCATCGTGTCGGACCCCATGAACAGAGTTTCATGCAGGCCCCGCGTGCGCAAAAGGCGGTCTGTAAACACATGCCCCCGCTCCGGATCGGCGCACAGCTGGATTTCGTCGATCGCCACAAAATCCGCGCCCATCCCCTCAGGCATCGCCTCGACCGTGCAGACCCAGTATTGCGTCCGCGGCGGAACGATCCGCTCCTCTCCGGTGACCAGCGCCACCACAGACGGGCCGCGCGCGGCAACGATGCGGTCATAGACCTCCCGCGCGAGCAGGCGCAGCGGCAGGCCGATAATGCCCGTCCGGTGGCCCAGCATCCGTTCGATCGCATAGGTAGTCTTTCCCGTATTGGTGGGGCCCAGAACGGCCACAACCCTGCCTTGCGTGTTCACCGCAAATTCCTAACCTGATCAGAGAGTGCGCCCGATGCCGCTTGTTTTCAGTTGTTCAAGCGCCTTTCCGGCGTTTTCATGGTGCGGGTTCAACGCCAGTACACGGCGGAAAAGTGTGGCCGCGCGGCGGTTGTCACCAAACGTTTCGAACAACACCCCCAGACCGAAAATCGCATTGAAATTATCGGGATTCAGCGCCAGCGCGGTTTCAAGATCATCCAGCGCAGGACCATAGAGGTCAGCGCGGTAATACGCAGTGGCACGGGCGTGGAACCCTTCGGCAAAATCCGGCGCATGATCGGTCAGCGCGGTAAAATGCTCTATCGCGGTTGTAATCTCACCCGCCGCCAGCGCCGCGCGCCCCCGTTTGAGCAGAAGATCCATCGCGGCAGACCCCGATCTCGACCAGGCGCGTTCGACATCGCGCTCGGCGTTCTCGGCCTGCTCGGGTGTGGCCGTGCGCAGCGCCTCTAACAACGCGGCAATCTGCGCATCATCCTGCGCGATTGCGGGGCTGCAAAGCAACATAACAGCACTAAGTGCCGCAACGGTATGTTTGAGGTTGACGATGTATCTGACCATAACAACAGTGAATGTAACAGGTGGGGGGCCAATTTCCATAGGGCTTGCCGCCATTTGCCAAAAAAGGGCTGAAAATGAGCGAAGTGATCAACGAAGCGGTAAAAGTTCTGTCGGAAAAAATGGAAGGTGTCGATATCGGCGGGACCGTGAAATTCGATATCGAAGGCGAAGGCACTGTGATGGTCGACGACAGTGGTGTGCGTGAAGGCAATGACGAAGCCGATGTAACGCTCAGCGCCGATCCAGAAACTTTCCAAGCGATGATGGACGGAGAAACAAACCCGACATCCGCCTTTATGACCGGCAAGCTGAAGGTTGATGGCGACATGGGCATGGCGATGAAGCTGGCCTCTGCCCTGGCCTGACCTGACCTGAACATATGACGCTTTCGCCAGCCCCCCTTTATAAGGATATCCATCCCGGACCTGATCCGGCAGCGGCCTACTGGGCCGAGACATCGGATGGAAAGAAAATCCGGTTGGGGGTCTGGTCACCGCAAGGTGCGCGCGGAACGGTGCTTATATTTCCCGGACGGACGGAATATATTGAAAAATACGGGGTCGCGGCCGAAGAATTTGCAGCGCGCGGCCTTGCTTCTATTGCCGTTGACTGGCGCGGTCAGGGACTGGCTGACCGGATGCTGGATGACCGCCTGACAGGTCATGTAGATCACTTTCCCGATTATCAGAAAGACGTGGCAACCGTGATGCGTGCGGCGCGCACGTTGAACTTGCCACGACCCTATTTCCTTGTGGCCCATTCAATGGGCGGCAGCATTGGTTTGCGCGCTGTGATGGAGGGGCTGGCCGTTCAGGCGGCCGCTTTTACCGGCCCGATGTGGGGTATTCACATCAGCCCGCGTATGCGCCTGCCTGCCGCAATGCTCAGCACGTTCATGCCGAAGATCGGACAAGGGCATCGCCTGCCCTACGGCACCACCCGCGAACCTTATGTGCTGACCGCCCCGTTTGATGACAATATGCTGACCACCGACGTTGAAATGTACGATATGATGCGTGATCAAATCACAGCCCACCCCGATCTGCAATTGGGCGGACCCAGCTATATCTGGCTGCGCGAGGCATTGGCGGAAACCGCGCATCTTGCGCAGCGCGCTGCGCCAAACCTGCCCTGCATCACATTTGTCGGCAGCAACGAACGGATCGTGGACGTGCCCCGCATCAACACGCGCATGGAAAACTGGAAAGGCGGCCAGTACCGCACCATTGAAGGGGGCGAGCATGAAGTCCTGATGGAAATTCCGGACATCCGCACACATGTTTTTGACGAAATTTCCGAACTATTCCTGAACACAACTACAGGCTAATACTGGCCCTGTGGAAATTTACGGCTAGATTGCTGTAAATGAGCCAACACCCCGTTCTGACATTTACACCAGAGGGCATCTATTGCCCCGCCGGTGATTTCTATATTGACCCGTGGCGTCGAGTTGACCGCGCGCTTATCACGCATGGTCACTCCGATCACGCGCGCTGGGGCATGGGGCGGTATCTGGCGACACATGATGCGCTGCCGGTAATGCGCCACCGTTTGGGCGAAATTACTGCCGAAGGCATGGCTTACGGCGAAGAACGCATGATCGGCAACGCCAACGTGTCGTTTCACCCCGCAGGCCATGTTCCCGGATCGGCGCAAATCAGGGTCGAGGTGGCCGGACAGGTCTGGGTAGCCTCCGGCGATTACAAAGTCATTGATGACGGCCTCAGCACCCCTTTCGAGCCAGTGCGCTGCCACCATTTTATCACGGAAAGCACCTTTGGTCTGCCGGTCTTTCATTGGGAACCACAAAAAGCGATCGCGGACGAATTGAACGCATGGTGGCGGACCTGTGCGGACGCAGGAAAGACGGCTTTGCTGGGGGCATATTCACTGGGCAAAGCCCAGCGCCTGATAACGATGCTTGATCCCTCCATCGGGCCGATCCTGTGCCATACAGCAGTTGAAAACACCAATGCTGTCATGCGTGCGCAAGGCATCACGCTGCCGGAGACAACGCTGGCGGACAAAGACGTGACCGCAAAAGCCCACCCGCGCGCGATGGTCATTGCTCCTCCCTCCGCACTTGGCTCTGCATGGTCGAAAAAATTCGGCGCGCAAGAAAGCGGTTTTGCTTCGGGGTGGATGGCAATACGCGGAATCCGCCGCCGCCGTGCGGGTGATCGTGGCTTTGTAATCTCAGATCACGCTGATTGGGACGGACTACTATGGGCGATCAAAAACACCGAAGCAGAAAACATATATGTAACGCATGGTTACACAGATATCTTCACGCGATATCTGAATGATAGCGGCTGGAATGCCCAAGTCATTCCGACCCAGTTTGAAGGAGAGAACCTTGATGCCTCCGACGACAGCGGAGAAGCTGCATGAAAGCCTTTGCCGCACTCTTCAACGCTATCGATCAAAGCACCAAGACTACCATAAAAATCAATGCATTGGCGGACTACTTTAATCAAGCAGATGATGTGGACAAAATATGGACCATCGCGCTGTTTTCGGGCCGCCGCCCGAAACGTGCCGTGACCACCACGCGTCTGCGCGAATGGGCCGCCGAGGTTGCTGGAATTCCGCTTTGGCTGTTTGAGGAATGTTATCCGATTGTCGGTGATCTGGCCGAAACGATCTCGCTGGTTCTGCCCCCCAACCCGACAACAGATAACCGCCCGCTGTCGCAATGGATCAACGATTTGCGCGAGGTATACAAAGCTGACGAAGCGGCAAAAAAAGCATTTGTGCTGGACGCATGGGCGCGCCTTGGTGGAACCGAGCGGTTCATTTTTAACAAGCTGATCACAGGCGGGATGCGCGTTGGCGTCAGCCAAAAACTGATGACCCGTGCGCTGGCCCGCGCGACAGATCGCGACGAGGCCGAGCTTGCCCACCGCCTAATGGGCAACTGGCACCCCGACGATACCACTTGGCACACTCTGATCGAAGCCGACGACGCCAGTGCGGATGCGTCGCGCCCCTACCCGTTTTACCTTGCCTATGCGCTGGAGGACGGGCCAGAGGCGCTGGAGAATCCCGCCGACTGGCGCGCTGAGTGGAAATGGGACGGCATCCGTGGACAGCTTATCTTGCGCGGCGGGGAGCATTTTGTCTGGTCGCGGGGGGAGGAACTGATGACAGACCGCTTTCCCGAACTGGGGCGCGCGGCTGATTACCTGCCCGAAGGCACGGTTCTGGATGGGGAGCTACTCGTCTGGCACGCGGGGGCCGATCATCCGTCCAGTTTCAACAGCTTGCAACCGCGCATCGGGCGCAAAACCGTACCGAAAAAGCTGCTGAGCGAAGCGCCTGTTATCATTCATGCTTATGACCTCCTGGAATGGCAGGGCAATGATATCCGCCACCAGCCCTTTGCAGAGCGCCGCGCAGTGCTGGAGCAGGCCTGCGCCAGCCTTCCCCCGGATGCCCCTGTAAAGCTCTCGCCGCAACTGCCGTTTGACAATTTGAGTGATTTGCACCGCTACCGCGATGGCGCGCGCGACGCCCATGCGGAAGGATTGATGCTGAAACGCAGTGACAGCCCCTATCTGGCCGGGCGCAAAAAGGGCGATTGGTGGAAGTGGAAACTTGCACCGCTATCCATCGACGCGGTGATGATCTATGCGCAGTCCGGCTCGGGGCGGCGTGCAAATCTGTTTACCGATTACACCTTTGCGGTGCGTGATGGTGATGCGCTGGTGCCTTTCACCAAGGCGTATTCAGGCCTGACGGATAAAGAGTTCCGTGAAATTACCGCGTGGGTGCGCAAGAATACCTTGCAGCGGTTCGGGCCGGTGCGGCAGGTTACCCCGCATCATGTGTTTGAAATCGCATTCGAAGGGATACAGGCCTCACCGAGGCACAAATCAGGCGTAGCGTTGCGCTTTCCGCGCATGTTACGCTGGCGCAAGGATAAACCACTGGAAGAGGCCAATACATTGGATGACCTGAACGAGATGTTGCGCATTTATGGGTAAACCAGACGCGACAATGCCCCCCGAACCCCGCGCACCACTGCGCCGCGCGCCCGAAGGGGCCATAGACACCCATGTCCATATGCTTGCAGGGCGCGACGAATTTCTCCTTTGGGAAGGACGCGTCGAAAACCCCGCGCCCGGCCCCACGCTGGACGGCTGGCTTGCCCTGCTGGACGAGCAGATGGACACATTGGGATTCAGCCGCGTTGTTCTGGTACATTCAATCTTTTACGGCACCGACAACAGCGTCACTCGCGAGGCGCTGAAGCGTCTGGGCGGCCGTGCGCGCGGTGTCGGTCTGCTACCCGATGGCGCGACAGAGGCGCAGATCGATGAATTTGCAAGCTGGGGAATGGATGCCGTCCGGCTGAACTACGTCCACGGCGGCGTTCTCGATTGGGCTGGCGCGCGCGCAATGGCCCCCGCACTGGCCGAGCGGGGCATGCATATCCAGATGCTGTGCCACATGGATCAACATATGCACGACATCGCCGCTGACGTGCGCGCGCTTCCTTGTCCGGTCGTATTTGATCATGTCGCGTGGCCCTCTGCCGGCCTTGACCCCTCTGGCGAAGGCGTAGAGACACTGTGCGCCTTGCTCGCGGATGGATATGCGCATGTAAAGCTGTCCGGCCTCTACCGGCTGTGCAACGCACCCTACGCAGAGGCCGATGCGCTGGTGGCCCGATTGATCGACGCCAACCCCCAAGCATGTCTCTGGGGGTCTGACTGGCCGCATGTCATGCTGAACGGCGCACAGATGCCCTCAGGCGCCGCATTGCTTGACGCATTCGACCGCGTGGTTACATCAGACACGCTGCGCCAGCGCATTTTGTGCGACAATCCGCGCGCATTATACAGATTTTAACCGCCAACCGCTCTTGACGAAACGGCACTGCCGCTTGCCCATGCGTGCATGCATCCCTACCTATGCTGCAAACGATCAAAGGACTTTTCCATGTTTGACATTTCTTCCCTTCCTAACGCCCCCCGTCCACTACGGGATGCAAACGCAGCAGCGGCTTCTGACACACCTTTCGGCGATTTGCCGGAATGGAACCTTGATGACCTGTATACAGGCGAGGACGCGCCCGAACTGAAACGGGATCTTGACTGGCTGGAGCAATCCTGCGCCAGCTTCGCTGCCGATTACGAGGGGAAACTGGCAACGCTGGACGCCGCCGGCCTGCTCGAATGTGTTTTGCGCAACGAAAAGATCAACCAGATCGCAGGGCGCATCATGTCTTTCGCCGGTCTGCGCTACTACCAGCTGACCACAGATGCGGGCCGCGCAAAGTTCATGTCGGATGTGCAGGAAAAGGTGACCAATTTCACCACGCCGCTGGTGTTCTTCACACTGGAACTGAACACGCTGGACGACGAACATCTGGACGATCTGCTGAACAAAAACGCCGATCTTGCGCGCTACAAACCCGTTTTTGACCGTATCCGCGCGATGAAGCCATACCAGCTCAGCGACGAGATGGAGAAGTTTCTGCACGATCTAGGCGTTGTCGGTGACGCATGGGAGCGGCTGTTCGACGAAACAATTGCGGGCCTGAAATTCGACGTGAACGGTGAAACGCTGGGCATTGAGGGCACGCTGAACCTGTTGACCGACCCCGACCGCGACAACCGCGAAGCAGGCGCACGCGAATTGGCCGAGGTGTTTGGCGAAAACGTCAAAACTTTTGCGCGTATCCACAACACGCAAGCCAAGGAAAAGGAAATCATGGACCGCTGGCGCGGCATGGAAACCGCCCAGACCGCCCGCCATCTGAGCAATCAGGTAGAACCGGAAGTGGTGGAGGCCCTGCGTAATGCCGTGGTAAACGCTTACCCTAAACTGTCGCACCGATATTATGCGCTAAAGCAGAAATGGCTGGGGTTGGACAAGATGCAGGTCTGGGACCGCAACGCCCCCCTGCCTATGGAAGACCCCAAAACCGTCGATTGGCCCACCGCCGAAAAAACCGTCATGGACGCCTATTCCGCGTTTGATCCGCGTATGGGCGAACTGGCCGAGCCGTTCTTTCGCAAGGGCTGGATCGACGCAGGCGTAAAGCCGGGCAAAGCGCCCGGTGCCTTTGCCCACCCCACAGTGACAGATGTTCACCCCTACGTGATGCTGAACTACCTCGGCAAACCGCGCGATGTAATGACCCTCGCGCATGAATTGGGGCACGGCGTGCATCAGGTTCTGGCCGCCGGTCAGGGTGAAATGCTATCCTCTACGCCGCTGACACTGGCAGAAACCGCGTCTGTATTCGGAGAAATGCTGACATTCCGCAAAATGCTGGAAGGCGCCAAAACCAAATCCGAGCGGCGCATCCTGCTGGCTGGCAAAGTCGAGGACATGATCAACACCGTTGTCCGCCAGATCGCGTTCTATGATTTCGAATGCAAGCTTCACGCGGCCCGCCGTGGCGGAGAACTGACGCCCGATGACATCAACGCCCTGTGGATGTCCGTTCAGGCCGAAAGCTTGGGTCCGAATTTCGAGTTCATGGAGGGGTATGAAACTTTCTGGGCCTACATCCCCCACTTCATCCACTCCCCCTTCTACGTTTACGCCTATGCCTTCGGTGATGGCCTCGTGAACGCGCTCTATGCGGTTTACGAAGAAGGCAAGCCCGGTTTCGAGGACAAATACTTCGATATGCTGCGCGCAGGCGGTTCCAAGCACCACAAAGAGCTGCTCGCCCCCTTCGGCCTTGATGCATCCGACCCCGCATTCTGGGACAAGGGCCTGTCGATGATTTCCGGCTTCATTGACGAGCTGGAAGCCATGGAAGAGTGACACTGCGTCTTGAAAGACTGCACAAAGACGATCTGCCTCGGGTTGCCCACATACAAGTGGCGCCCGAGCAGATCAAATTTTCCGGCACCGTGGCAGAAGCATTTGAAAAAAATGAAGAGAACATAGATCTTCATGCGATTCTAGAGCGGGATCATCCCGTCGGCTTTTTCAAAATCGACACTGCCTATTCGATTGAATACCCCTTCGCTACAGCCGGCTCACTGGGACTGCGCGCTTTTATGATCGATCGCACTTGCCAAGGACGCGGGATTGCCAGCCAAGCGGTCAGACTGCTGCCGCAGTATCTTTCGCATCACTACCCTGCGCGCGATGTCTATCTAACCGTGAACAAAGCCAATCCGGCAGCCATCCGCTGTTACCTCAAGGGCGGATTTATTGATACAGGCGGCATCTGGACCAAGGGAAGCGCAGGGCCACAGCATATCATGCATCTGCCCTGCCCGCCTTCAACATGCCCCTGAATCTCACCGTTTCACATCTTGCGCCTTCAGCCATTTGCGGATCCTGCCCCGCGCATTTGTGTAGGGCGAAGATGTATTGAACTGTATCATCCGCCCCTTCGTCCACTTCCCGTACCAAGGCGCACCGTACAACTCTTCACCGCTGCGCTGTGACACCGTTCGGGCAATATCGGCATTGGCCGTTTTCAACCTGCGCCCCAACCCAGCATAGCCGAGCGTTTCGTAATCCGCATAAAATTTGCGGGCTAGTCTGCGCAACTCGTTCCACTTGAAACCGGTTTCAGGGAAATCAACGGCGCAGCCCTGATCATCCAGTTCAAGCCATTTCAAAACCAGCTCGTTCCAGCCCGCCAGATCGGCGGCACTCATACTTGTCCCTCTAGCATGGCCTTGCAACGTAGTCTCACGGCTCCGGCTGTCCGGCACCCGCTACAAATCGACCATCAGCTTGTCGAACGATCCGGTGATCGCATTCAGCAGCTCTGTCTTGGTCGCAGGGATTGTCATGCGCACACCTCTCGGGCACAGAAGAACGGGTCGCTGCTAGCTTCGATACTCCAGTGCCCGGCCTACCGCGATCCTACTTCAGCTGGCTGTCCTTGCTGCCCCGCCGGTTCATCCCGCCCCGCGCCTTAAACCCGGCGTCCCGCTCCTGCACACAGTCGATGCACAGCTTGACCCCCGGCAAGGCATCACGCCGCGCCTGCGGGATCGGTTCTTCACACTCCGCACAATGGGTCAGGCTTTCCCCGACAGGTGCGCGCCGTGACTTCAAACGTGCCAGTTCATCATTGATCGATGCTTCAATCTGCTCTGCTACCGCGCCATCACGCGCCCAACCTCCAGCCATATCGCTCTCCATCATTACTCACCCTCCAACTTAAGCATCCCGCCCCCTCTTGCCAAGTTTACCCGACAAGTGTTGGAGTACCATAAAGGGAGATCCACCATGCGCTTGCTCAGAAACACTATCCTCACGCTTGTCCTGCTGGCCGCCTTCGCGTTGATCATATTCTGGGCATTTGTTCCGGCCATGGTGGAAAAATCATCAAATCCGGTGGGTACTGGCGGCCCCTATCCCGTCAGTGATGCCGCTGCAGCCCTCCACAAAACCCTGATCATCGGTGATCTTCACGCCGATCCCCTGCTATGGTCCCGCGACCTCAGCGTACGCGGCAACCGTGGTCAGGTCGATATCCCGCGCCTGATCGAAGGCAACGTCGCGCTACAGGTATTCTCCGCTGTGACAAAATCGCCTGCCGGTCAGAACTACGAAGAAAATTCCGCCGAGGCATTTGACAACATTACCGCACTTGCCTTCGGCCAACGCTGGCCAATCGCCACCTGGACCAGCCTGCTGGCCCGCGCCGAACACCAGGCTAAAAAGTTGCACGATGTAGAGGCAGCTTCAAACGGCCGCTTGAAGATCATTAAAACCCGCGCCGATCTGGAAGAAGTTCTTGCAGCACGCGCAAACGGCACCGAAATCACCGGCGGGATACTCGGCATCGAGGGCGCACATCCACTGGAAAGTGACATAGGAAATCTTGACCGCATCGTCGCCGCCGGCTACCGCGTCATCGCGCTCCAGCACTTTTTCGACAATGCGCTGGGTGGCTCGCTGCACGGCACCTCAAATCAGGGCCTGACCGACTTCGGCAAGCAGGTGGTGCAAGAAGTTGCCGCGCGTGATCTGATCCTGGACATCGCCCACTCCAGCCCGCAAGTCGCAGAAGACGTGATGGCCCTCACCGATATCCCCCTCATCGTCAGCCACACGGGTGTACAAGCCCACTGCGATGTCAAACGCAACTATCCCGATCCCCTTATGAAAAGGATCGCAGCCACAGGCGGTGTCATCGGCATGGGCTACTGGGATGAAGTCACCTGCGGCGACAGCACCCCGCGCGGCATTGCAAAAATGATCAAAGCCGCAATCGAACTTGTTGGCGAAGATCACGTTGCTCTCGGTTCAGATTTCGACGGATCGGTCGGCACCGAATTTGACACATCCGAACTCGCCGCACTGACCAACGCCCTGATGGACATCGACCTCACTGAAACCCAAATTCGCAAAGTGATGGGCGAAAACATGCTCCGGGTGCTGCGCGCACGCCTGAAATAACCTGTTTCTTTTGGCCCTAAATATCCCGGGGGAGATTTCGCATTTGCGAAATCGGGGGCTGGCCCCCGGACCCCATTGAATCCGAAAAGCCGCCCCCGATCGGGAGCGGCTTTCAATCAGACTATTGGTCATTGCGCTATTCCGCGGTCACCATGCCTTTTTCCTGTGCCAGTTCACGCATACGCTTTTGCAGCTTTTCAAACGCACGCACTTCAATCTGTCGAATCCGTTCGCGGCTCACGTCATATTGTCCGCTCAAATCCTCCAGTGTGACCGTCTCGTCCGACAATCTGCGCTGGACCAGAATGTCCTTTTCGCGTTCATTCAGCACATCCATCGCTTCGGCCAGCATCTCGCGGCGGGTTTCCAGTTCGTCACGGGCCTCATAGTCTCCGGCCTGATCCGCGTTGTCATCCTCCAACCAGTCCTGCCACTCCATGGTGCCTTCACCTTCGGAGCCGACAGTGGCGTTCAGCGAAGCATCCCCCCCCGACATCCGCCGATTCATCGAAATGACTTCTTTTTCGGTCACGCCCAGCTGCGTCGCGATGGTTTTCACGTTTTCAGGGCGCAAATCGCCCTCTTCCAACGCGCCGATCTTGTTCTTGGCCTTACGCAGGTTGAAAAACAGCTTCTTCTGACCCGACGTTGTGCCAAGTTTCACCATTGACCACGACCGCAGCACATATTCCTGAATAGATGCGCGAATCCACCACATTGCATAGGTGGCAAGGCGGAAACCCTTTTCAGGGTCAAATCGTTTGACAGCCTGCATCAAGCCGACATTCGCCTCGGAGATGACCTCGGCCTGCGGCAGACCATAGCCGCGATACCCCATAGCGATTTTGGCCGCCAGACGCAGGTGCGAGGTGACCATTTTGTGCGCAGCTTCAGTATCTTCCTGCTCGACCCAGCGCTTGGCGAGCATATATTCCTCTT
This sequence comes from Sulfitobacter sp. F26169L, assembly GCF_026410285.1. Classification (GTDB taxonomy): domain Bacteria; phylum Pseudomonadota; class Alphaproteobacteria; order Rhodobacterales; family Rhodobacteraceae; genus Sulfitobacter. The sequence continues at coordinate 368,573 of NZ_JAPMLP010000003.1, forward strand.
CCGGTTCAAGCAGGGGAAATTTGCGTATCTCCTGCATATAGCGGTTCAAACCGCCCTCCGGCGTCGGGGCCGGCAGATTTGCATAGTTAGCCATTATTTGTCCTTTCCCTGCGCTCATGTAACAGAGCTTAACATCCATATGGGTGTGCAATGTTCCAGATACAAGATCATGCGTTACCGTTAAGCTAGTACTCCCACACCAGAGGTAAACTTGGTATGCTTCAAAACGGCACATCACCGCTTTGTGCAGATTGTGACACCCGCTTCAGGCGCGGGTCGGCTCCAACGCATCCAGAAGTCTGGCCATATCTGGCGGCAACGGCGCCTCAAAGCGGATGGCATCCCCGCTAACAGGATGGACAAACCCCAAAACTGCCGCATGCAACGCCTGACGTGGAAAATCCTTCACTGCCTGGGCCAGCGGCTCTGGCAGCGCTGTGCGCGCCAGTTTGCGTTTGCCTCCGTAAGTCGGATCACCGACCAGCCCGTGCCCCGCATGGGCCATGTGCACCCTGATCTGGTGGGTGCGCCCGGTCTCCAGCCAGCACTCCATCAGCGCCAATACCGGAGGCGTGCCGAAGCGCGCGACCGTACGCGCGCGCGTGACAGCATGACGCCCACCCTGAAATAGCACCGCCTGCCGTTGCCGGTCCGTCTTGTGGCGGGCAAGCTGTGTTGTCAGCTTGAGGATGTTACCTGATTCGAAGTTTGCGCCCTTCACTCCGCGCAAACGCGGATCATTGGCATCAGGCACACCGTAAACAAGCGCGCGATAATACCGCTCGACAGTATGCGCTTCGAATTGCTTGGCGAGTCCGTGGTGCGCCGCGTCCGACTTTGCCACCACCAGCAGCCCCGATGTTTCCTTATCGATCCGGTGTACAATTCCGGGCCGTTTCATGCCCCCCACACCAGACAAATCATCGCCGCAGTGCGCCAGCAGCGCGTTAACCAATGTCCCCGATGGCGATCCGGGTGCCGGATGCACCACCATACCCGCAGGTTTGTTCACCACAATCAGGTCGTCATCTTCGTACACGACATCCAGCGCAATATCTTCGGGCAGGATATGGCTGTCCTGCGCTTCTTCCACATCGATGTCGACCTTGGCGCCCTCGCCCACGACAGCGCGCGGATCACGCATTATTTCCCCGTTCACATAGACAGCGCCCTGCTCGATCAGTTTCGCCAGACGGGTACGCGATAGCGATGCATCCTCTGGCACATCTCGCGCAAGCGCCTTATCAAGACGCGGAGGCGGCGTTTCGCCCAGAATGAATGTAATACGGCGGTGCGACATGGATGAACTTTCTGAGCCGGCAAACCTGCGCTTTTTGCGGCGGATGGTGACGGTGCTAACGACAGTGATGATTTTTGGCGTGGTAATCGTTATCGGCCTGCTTGTCACCCGCCTCGGCAGCAAAGCCCCCGATTTACCCGCGCAAATCACCCTGCCTGACGGCGCAACGGCCACCGCATTCACTCAAGGACCGGATTGGTACGCGATTGTGACGGACCGGAACGAGATTTTGATTTTTGACCGGATGACGGGCAAAATAAAACAGACAGTGATTGTGGATTGAGTTCGGCGACAGTTCTGCAAAAGGCCTGAACGGCAATTTCCGACAAATCCAACCGGACCACGCCTTTTGTTCAAAAAGGCTATCGCCCAAATCTTACAGGAAATTTTTGAATTTGTTGTAAGTGGTACCGGGGGATGGTTTCGAACCAACTGCCTCGTGGACCACAACCACGCGCTCTAACCAATTGAGCTACCCCGGCACTGCGCCGTTGATTAGATTGCGCAGCCGCGCGCGTCAACTCCTATCGTTACAGTTTTTTGAAGGTTTGTGCCTATGGGCGTCGATTGCCGTCCGCCAATCGTTCAAAGCTTCAGGCGCATGGTTTGCTCAACCAGCGGCAGACCATAGGCAACGACAGGCTTTTCTTCTGTAACCTGCCACCCGTTGCGCTGATAGAGCGCAACAGCCGCTTCATGGCTTTTGTGCGTTGCCAGCTGCATTTCGCGATAGCCCTTTGCACGTGCGAATCCGGTACATTCCTCCAGCAAACACCGCCCCAATCCGTGGCCCCGCGCCTGTGCCACCAGTTGAAACAGGCGGAGCTTTGCCGTCTGCTCATTCAGTCGCATACAGAAGATTGTGCCCAGTCGGGCGTCACCGCGCCACGCAACCCACCCTCGCTCGCACGCGAAATCCTGATTGGCACTGAAATCATCCAAAATCTGCGCCACGGTCCGGCCAAAAGTCGCGTCAAACCCCTCCCCCTGCTCGTAAGTCTCGATATGCACAGCAACTGTCCAATCGCGGTCAGCGGGTGTAAACGGATGAAGATCAATTTGTGTCATCCAAGGATGCTAACCGCACAACCGCTTGCTTTTCAAGACACACAGCGGTAGCGATACGCACCTGAAAATCCGAAGGAACAGACCATGGGCATTAACGACGAACGTGATATCGAGGCCGACCTGCAAATCGCTCCGACAGATCTGGGCATGGTGCGTCTGTTTGTCGAAGGTGCAGGCGTTGAAATTCCGATGGATTTCACCCCTGACGAAGCACGCGAAATTGCCGAGGAAATTGTGGCCGCTGCGAAAGCCGCCGCGCAGATGGGCGGCAAGAAACGCCGCTAATCCCATTCGGGGTGCATGTCGGGATCACGCATCAGCTGCAACCGCCGCGCCGCCGTCACGGCAAACTTTTGCACCATAACCTTGCGCCGCGCCGGTGCCAGCTTGGTTTCCGGCGCCATGCGCAAAATCTCGGCGGTGTATCCATCGGCAATAATCAGCCCCTGATCATCCGGCAGAAGCTCTGTTGGGAAATGCTCATCTACCGCAAAAAAGAAACGGTCCGCCCACTCCAGATAGCCATGCCATTTGCTGTCAGAGGTAAAATCGGCACGGCTTGATTTACACTCAACAATCCAGATTTCGCCCTTTGGCCCCAACGCGATCACATCCACACGCAAACCACGTGCCGGCACCAGTTCCTCCACACACGCAAAGCCGTAGCTTGCCAGATGCCGTGACACGCCGCGCTGCAAAAGCTGGCCGGGCTGGAGGATAACGGGTGCTTCGTTCATACACCAAATTATGAACATATAGTGAACATACACAACCCTTTCTGCGCCATCTTGGCCTTTTGCCCTCAGCTGCCTATCTTTAACGCTAACCAATCCAAGGATACCCGCATGAGCGATCTCGAAGACCCGTCCAAACGTGCCCGCGGCGTTCGCTATGCCCGCGAACTGGAAGATCACCTGAGTTGGCTTGATACGTTCTCCGGCTCTGCGCTGGGGGTGCTGGCGGTGGCGTCGGGGATATATACTTATCTCGGCGTGTCCTCGCTGCTGGACGACAACGGCGCGATGACAGCTTTTGCCGCGATTGCCTATTCGGTGGCGGTATCGGTGGGGATATTTGTGTTCTGGTCCTACATGCTGCGCCTGTTCCCCGCCGTGCGTGGCGCAAGGGCGCGGGTTGCGCTGATGGGCACGATGGCGCTCGGCTCGATTGCGATTATCGCTATGTCCAGTTGGCTGAACGCTGCGGCATTGGCAGGGTCTGCCGCCGTCGAGCAGCATCTGGCCGAAACCGTTCAGGATTATCAGGTATCGCTTGAGCGCGCGCACGAAGTCGCGCTATCCGCCCAGGGGCTTGAACGCGATGTTGCCCGTGTGCGTCAGTCTTTCGAAGACTTGAGCGAGCAGGAAGCCACCGGCAATCTGTCCGGTCTTGCGGGGCGCGGTGCCGTGTTTCGAGTGCTGCGGCAAAAATCAAGCGAGTTGGCAGGGCTTGAGGCGCAGATTGCCTCGCAAACGCCACTGGTGCAATCGGCGTTTTCCGAAGGCAACGCGATTCTGAGTCGGATGCGCGCCCTTACGGTTGAAGCCGGCCCGGTCGAGGCGCGATCAGTCGAGTTTTCCGAACAGGCGGTGCGTCTGGCGGGCCTGATTACGCAGATGCGGCAGTTGTCGGTTGCCTCGCTGGTAGAGCGCGCGGCGCAGGATTTGTCGGCCTCTGTTGTTTTGCCCGAACTGGACGGGCGGTCTGCCGAAACGCGCGGCGATCAGGCGGCAACCATCACGTCGGTGCTGGAGGTGTTGTCGCAGCGCGCCCAAACTTTGGCACGCGCCGCCCAAGCGGTGCAGGCGATGCCCGCGCCCCCTGAAACGACCTATACGCCAATCTCTTCCGCTGATGCGGTGATCCTTTATGCGCGCAATTTCATTCCCTCTTGGGCCGGTGCCATCGCCATTGATCTGCTGCCTGCGGTTCTGGTGTTTATCCTCGCCATTACCCAAGGAGCCATTCGCTCAGGCCGCGAAGGCACTGAGGTCGAAGACCGCCTGACACTGGCAGAACTGCGCGCTGCCGTGGCCGTAATGAAGGAAATGGATAGTGCCATGAAAGCCGAAGTAGTGGTGACGCCCCCCACGCCATTACCAACAAAGACCGCAGCCGAATGAACGTGCAGCCCAAACGAAACCCCATTGGCCGCGTTCTGGTGGGTGTGCTGGCATTCCAGTTGCTGCTGGCCGCGTTGCTGTTTGTCGGTGATCTGCAAAACGGCTTCAGCCTGCCGCGCATGGGCCCCAAAGCCCCCGCGCTGACAGAGCCTGTCCGCCCCGGCGACCAGACCCGCCGCTTTTCCCCCAAACGCGCTGTTCCGGGCAGCGACACGCCCCTGCCCGAGCGGTTGACCCTGACCGTGGTTTCCGGCGGGGCTGCCGTTTTGCTGGAAGGCGCAATTGAAAACGGCGACGCCGTGCGGATCAGCAAACAAATCGAAGACCTGCGCGAAGCCCCCGACCGCGTGATCCTGAATTCGCCGGGCGGGTCGGTGCAGGACGCGCTGGAACTGGGCCGCGCTTTGCGGCTGGCGGGTCTGGAAACCGAAATGCGCAGCGGCGATATTTGTTATTCCGCCTGCCCCTACCTGCTGGCCGCGGGTGTAACGCGCACAGTGCCAAACGATGCCTTTGTCGGCGTGCATCAACATTATTTCGGAAAAAGCACGATATTACCTGCGTTTGCCGCCGTAGAGGACATCCAGCGAGGTCAAGGGCAAGTGATGCGTTATCTGGACCAGATGGGGATTGATCCGCTCGTCATGCAACACGCACTCGTCACGCCGCCCAACGAAATCTATGTATTGCTGCCCGAAGAACTGGAGCGTTACCGATTTATTGAGAAAGCGGCGCAGTAGGCCCTTGTTCTGGGCCTGCCGCAGCCCTACCTATGAGGGGTGGCGGGCTCTGCCCTGTTCGATAGACGTTACATTCCAGTGGCCTTAAGCAAATCCGAGGGAGCTGGCTCTGTTTTAGCCCTGGTTAATTTATCTGGCGCCCACCTGTACATACAGGTCCTCGGGAATACAACTGACCGGCAACGGCGGTCCCGCCACACCCACATTGCGCTAGCGGACGCGCAATGCACCCCCGAACAGCTTGATAATTTCCTCACGGGTTACACCGCCCTCGGCCTGCGCAAGATCAGGCATATGAGTCGGGGCAATTTCGTTGTGACGGGGCGACGTAGGGTAGTCTGTCTGCGCTTTATCAGCGCGGTGCCGCACTGTTGGCACCAACGCATCGTCAGCCTTACGCGACATAAAAAATAGTATCACTCGTACAAAAAACATAACTACCGTATTCCTCTGATGCCAATGGCAATGGCAGCGCCTATCAACCAAAAGTAGTAGTAGGTGACGGAACAGAATCAACGAATTTTCACTTAATGCGAGAATTTTGGGTCTGCGCGTCACCAAGCTGATCTTTTCCACACTTTCGCGTGACGCGACCTCATCATCACGACCGATCAAGATATTTTTGAAATTATCACCCAGTTAACAAAAGGTTAACAGGTTTACATTTTTGACAAAACCAAACACAAGCTCGAAAGCACTGCCCTGCCTGACGTTAGGGAATGCCCAATCGGATTGTTGCAATAAATCCACTATCTACGACCGGCGACATTTCACGGTAACGCTTTTTTCGCAGACTGGAACACTGGGCAGGGTGTGATCAGAACCCTTCGGGGCGCGTCTCGCGGGCCATGTGATCCAGAACTGCGTTTACGAATCGCGCTTCTTTTCCATCCGGAAAGAACGCAGCAGCAAGATCAAGGTATTCCGATATCACAACTTTCGGCGGTGTTGATGGGTCTTTCAGTTCGGCCCCTGCGGCACGGAACAGCGCGCGCAATGTTGGATCGATGCGCGCGATGGGCCATTTTGCCACTAAGGCGCGGTCTGTCATCTGGTCAATTGCAGCCTGATGGTTCACCGCATCCTCAAGCACCCGCGTAAAGTGCGCCTCGTCCCCGTCCAGCATCTCCTCCCCATCGAGCAACTCGCCAAAGCGGTGATCGAGGAATTCGATGCGCACCTTGTCCAGCGTCAGGTTGGAATGTTCCATCTGGAACAGCGCCTGCACCGCATACAGACGCGACGCGGAGCGCATCTTGCGTTTCATGTTGCCGGTCATGTTGTCGGTGCGCGATGGGGTGCTCATGCGGTGGTATTTCCGTCCAGATCTCCGGCCATCAGAGTGTCCTCGCCTTTTGGCTTGAACCCGATGCCCGCGGGTGTGGACGTCCACTTACGGGCGAGCGCGATAAGATGCAAGGCCGCCAGCGCAGCGCCGCCACCTTTGTTCTGCCCTTCGGGATCACTGCGAACTACGGCCTGTGTTTTATTTTCAACAGTCAGGATGCCATTGCCGATGCACAGCCCTTGCAGCCCCAGCAACTGCAATGCGCGCGAGCTGTCATTGCAAACTGTCTCGTAATGGGTCGTCTCGCCGCGAATAACACAGCCCAGCGCGACATAACCGTCAAAATTGCTGCGCCGGTCCGAGATACCGATGGCCGTTGGAATTTCCAAGGCTCCGGGCATTTCGACAACGTCATAGGTTGCGCCTGCATCCTCCAGCGCGGCCTTGGCGCCGCTCAGCAAACCGGCGGCAATATCGCTGTAATAGGGCGACACAACGATCAGCACTTTTACCGGCTTGTCAAAGGTCGGGGCAGGCAGAACAGTGTGTTCTTCGGTTGCGGCCATTGTGCTACTCCTTGGTGATGGGTCTGGTGCCCACGATTTCGAGGTTATAGGCTTCCAACCCCGTGTATTTCGTCTGTGGATTGTCTGTCAGCAACACCAGCTCATGCACATTCAGCGTAGCAAGGATTTGCGCGCCCAGTCCTGTGCGTTTGATCGTGCGCGGTGCATCATCCTCTTTGTCCAGACGCAACCGCGGGTTGGGTTCACGGAACAGCAGAACAGCACCACGCGCTTCCTCTGCGATGATCTCCATCGCGCGCGGCAATTCATCCGGCGCGGCAGAGCCGATGCCAAGAACGTCTTCCAGCGCGTTCAGAGCGTGGGTGCGCGTCAGCACAGGTGCGCCGTCGCCGATGTCTCCCTTGCTCAGCACAACATGGTCGGTGCCGGAGATCTGGTCTTCGAACACCCGCATCCGCCATTCACCGCCATAGGCCGAGGTAACCATCCGGTCATCGCGCTGCACCAGCATATTGTCATGCTTGCTGCGGTAAGCGATCAAATCGCTGATCGTGCCGATTTTCATATTGTGCTCGGCGGCGAACGTAACCAGATCAGGCAATCGGGCCATCGTACCATCAGGTTTCATGATCTCGCAAATCACACCGGCAGGCTTCAGCCCCGCCAGACGGCTGATATCAACAGACGCCTCCGTATGGCCCGCGCGCACCAGCACACCACCATCACGCGCACGCAACGGAAACACGTGTCCGGGGGTGGCGATATCCGCCGCGCCATTGGCATCATCAATCGCAACTGCAACAGTAAGCGCGCGATCGGCCGCCGAAATACCTGTGGTCACGCCCTCACGCGCCTCGATGCTGACTGTAAATGCTGTTTCATGGCGGGATGAGTTGTTTGTCGCCATCATCGGCAGTTCCAACGTATCCACCCGCGCCTGCGTCATCGGCAGGCAGATCAAACCGCGCCCGTGGGTCGCCATAAAGTTGATCGCATCCGCATCGGCAAATTCTGCGGCAATGACCAGATCGCCTTCGTTTTCACGATCCTCGTGATCGACCAAAATATACATCTCGCCTGCTTTGCACGCAGCAATAATGTCTTCGATGGGTGAGATCGCGTTGGCAAGTTCCGCCTCGACGGGGCCGGGTGTTTCAAAGCTCATCTGAGGCTCTCCTGTTTCTGACCGATGATCTAGCCCACCCGCACGGGCATGACCAGTGCAACCGCCGCACCGTTACTGCTGCATCTCGGCCAGTCGCGCCACGTAACGCGCCAGCGTATCAATTTCGAGGTTCACGCGATCACCTACTTTTACGTCACCCCAAGTGGTTGCAACCTTGGTATGGGGAATGAAATTGATACCGAAATCGCAATCGTCAACCTCGTTCACCGTCAATGACGTGCCATTCAACGCAACAGACCCTTTGGGCGCAATGAATTTGGCAAGCGCGCGCGGGGCGCGCAGGGTAACGCGGGTGCTGTCACCTTCGTCTCGCATCTCTGTCACTTCGGCCACGCCATCCACATGGCCCGACACGATATGCCCGCCGAGTTCGTCACCGACCTTGAGCGCGCGCTCAAGGTTCACACGGCGACCCACACGCCAATCGCCCAGATTGGTCAAATCAACGGTTTCGCGGCTGACCTGCACCTCGTACCAGTCCGGACCCAGATCAACGACCGTCAGGCACACCCCGTCACTGGCGATGGACGCGCCCATGTCGATTGTGTCTGTATCATAGCCGCAAATGATCCTTGCGCGCAGATCGCCTTCTTGCGTCAGCGTTGATACGGTGCCGATATCGGTAATTATCCCCGTGAACATGAAATCCCTCTCGATTTACATTGAGCGCCCCGACGTTAGACCATAATTTGTCCAAAGTCATAATATGGACAAGGTTTTGAGACCTAATACCGCGAAGAGCAACCACAGAAAGCGCGTCATGGCACCGCAGACACCCGATGAACGGGTATTTTTGTTCCTTCAGGGGCCGCACGGACCCTTTTTCAACCGGCTGGGCAAGATGCTTCGCGCGGCGGGGGCAGACGTTTGGCGTGTGGGGTTCAATGCAGGGGATCGTGCGTTCTGGTTCCACCCTGCCAGCTATATCCCCTATCGCGGCACGGCAGACGGATGGCGCACAGCGTTTGGCGACCTGATCACGGAAAAATCCGTCACCGACATTGTATTGTATGGCGACACGCGCCCTGTTCACGCCCAAGCTGTTGCAGAAGCCCGTGCGCGCGGGCTGACTGTTCACGTCTTTGAAGAAGGGTACATGCGCCCATATTGGGTGACCTATGAGCGGGGCGGAGCCAACGGCAATTCGCGACTGATGAATATGTCGATCGCACAGATGCAAAAGGCGCTGGAAAAGTCCGACATGGAGGCCCCCTTGCCCCCCGGACATTGGGGGGACATGCGCCAGCACGTTTTCTACGGTGCGCTGTATCACTGGTTCGTGATGTTTCGAAACGGTGACTATCGCAATTTCCGCCCGCACCGTGATTTACCTGTCACCAAAGAATTTCAGCTCTACCTGAAACGCCTGTTTCTGATGCCTGTCCAAGCTGTCGAGCGGCGTCTGGCCACATTGCGCATCCGCTTGGGCGGCTTCCCTTATCATCTTGCCCTATTACAGCTGGAACATGACAGCTCGTTCCAGATGCATTCCCCCTTCACCACGATGAGCGATTTTCTGGAGTTGGTTATAGACGGATTTGCCAAGGGCGCGCCACAGCATCATCATCTGGTTGTAAAAGCGCACCCGTTGGAAGATGGCCGCGTGCCCGTGCGTCGCGAGATCAAGCGTCTGGCCAAAGCTTATGGCGTTGCAAGCCGCGTGCATTTTGTGCGAGGTGGCAAGCTGGCCCAACTTCTCAATGATGCGCGCACCGCCGTCACGGTTAATTCCACGGCAGGCCAACAGGTTCTTTGGCGCGGCATTCCCCTGCGGGTGTTTGGCAGCGCGGTCTATGCCAAGCCCGAATTCGTCTCGGAACAACCACTGCCGGAGTTTTTCCAGAACGCTGCACGACCCGACAATCGCGCCTACAAGGGTTTCCGCCGCTACCTGCTGGAGACAAGCCAGCTGCCCGGCGGGTTTTATTCGGCGCGTGGCCGCCGACAACTGATGCGTCAGGTCGCCGATATGATGCTAGGGCCGGATGACCCCTATGAAGCGCTTGATTCCGGCACGGCCCCCCCGCGCCAGCAGTTGCGTCTGGTGACCTGACGGCCACAACCCCTTGTGCTATCTGTCAAAGATTCATCCGTATCGCGGCAGCAATGCCACACATTTCCGGTTTCCAAATATCTAAAACAGTCGCCTTGGTAGATTTTGTCGCACAACTCCGCTACGCTCGGACGTAATACGCCGAAACAATCGGCGATTTGAGGCAGAAAATAGGTCGAGGAGACCGGGCAGTGAAAACCCTGAGCATCCGATGGGCGCATCCCATCGCAATCGTTGCGGCTTGTTCCGTGCTGGCATCCTGCGGATTGCCGCAGGTAGGCCCGAACAAACGCCAGATCTTTGCAGGTTCTGTACAGCGGGAAGGCGATGCCTTTATCGTTGCGGTGAACGACCGTGTGACACGTGCCACCGCAGTGGTTCCCGCGCTCGGCTTTTCATCCGAGTTCAAGAACGCGGGCACACTTGGCTCTGATACCATCCGCGCGGGTGATGTTCTGGGCATTACCATTTATGAAAACGTCGACGACAGCCTGCTTGGCTCGGAAGGCGCGCCTGCAACTCTTGAGGAAGTGCAGGTCGATGGGGCGGGTTTCATCTTCATCCCCTACGCCGGGCGCATCAAGGCTGCGGGCAATTCACCCGAAGCGATCCGCCGCATTATCACCAACAAACTGGCCGATCAGACGCCCGACCCGCAAGTCGAAGTGCGCCGCGCAGCCGGTGACGGATCAACCGTTTCCCTTGTCGGTGCTGTTGGCGGTCAGGGCGTTTACCCGATCGAGCGCCCCACCCGTTCGCTTGCAACAATGCTTGCGCGCTCCGGCGGCATCACCATCGCCCCTGAAATTGCACAGATCACTGTGATCCGTGGCAAAGCACGCGGCAAAATCTGGTTTGAGGACCTGTACAAGCATCCCGAACTGGACATTGCCCTGCGTGGCGGTGACAAAATTCTCGTAGAGCAGGATACCCGCTCTTTCACAGCACTCGGTGCGACAGGATCACAGGCGCGCGTACCGTTCGAAAGTCAGAACCTCTCCGCGATTGAGGCGATTGCACAAGTGGGCGGCCTCCTTGCCTCCTCCGCCGATCCGACAGGTGTATTTGTGATGCGCAACGAACCCGAAGAGGTTGCCGAACAGGTGCTGGGCCGCAACGATCTGCAAGGCTCGCAACGTCTGGTATATGTTCTCAATCTGACCGAGCCGAACGGCATGTTCATGGCCCGTGATTTCGTCATCCGCGACAGTGACACGATATACGTCACCGAGGCGCCGTTTACACAGTGGAGCAAAGTTATCTCCGCGATCACCGGCACCGCCAGCTCGGCCTCTAGCCTGACATCCGTTACAGGCGGCTAATGGCCCTCGGACCAGAGACTTATGACATCGCCGCCGGCTCCGAGAGGGACCGGCGGCTTTTTGTGTATAACGGGGGGTTTCTGACCCAAGGGCGCATCCGGCGCATATTGCAACTGTCGGGCTACTCGATTCATGTCGGTCTGCCCACGCAAGACGGTGATGCAGTGGCCGTCTGGGGCAACTCCCCCACCGCGCACCGCGGTGAAGGTGTCGCGGCGGCACGGGATGCCCCGATTGTGCGTATCGAGGACGCGCCGCTGCGATCGCTTTTCCCCGGTCGTGAGAGCGAACCGCCGCTGGGGCTGGTGATTGATCACCGCGTGGTGCATTTCGATCCCTCAAAACCGTCTGATCTTGAGGTCCTGCTTGCCACGCACCCACTTGATGACACCGCCCTGTTAGATCGTGCCCGTGCCTGCATCGCGCGTATACAAGAGGCGCATCTCAGCAAATATGCAGCCATCCCGCTCGATACTCCTACCCCCGCCCCCGGCTATGTGGTAGTGATTGATCAAACCTTTGGCGATGCCTCTGTCACCGCATCGGGTGCCGATCGCGCGCGTTTTCTGGAAATGCTGTACTTTGCGCAAGAAGAGCATCCCGGCGCGCGTATCCTGATTAAAACCCACCCCGAAACCATTGCAGGCCACCGCAAGGGATACTTCCGCGACGAAGACCTGAGCGACCGGATTGAGTTTCTGAGCGATCCGATCAGCCCCTACACCCTGTTCGAGGGGGCATTGGGCGTCTACACCGTTTCCTCCGGTCTGGGGTTCGAAGCAATCTTTGCAGGTCACAAGCCGCGCGTATTCGGCCAACCGTATTACGCAGGCTGGGGTCTGACCGCTGACGCCTTTGAAGTGCAGCGCCGTCAGCGCAGCCTGACCCGCGCGCAACTGTTCGCGGCCGCGATGATCCTCTATCCGCGTTGGTATGATCCCTACCACGACACGCTTTGCCCATTGGAAACTGTGATCGACACACTGGAAGCGCAGGCGCGCTGCTGGCGTGAGGACTGCCGCGGCTGGGCCGCATCGGGCATGAGCCTTTGGAAAAGGCCGCATCTGCAGAAATTCTACGGCCGCTACACGCCTGTCACTTTTCAGGACAGCCCGTCCGACATTTCGGACCGCCCGCAGATGATCTGGGCCGGGAAAGCGCCTGCCAGCGCAAACGTCACGCGGATCGAAGACGGGTTCTTGCGTTCGCGCGGGTTGGGGGCGGCCCTGACCCCGCCGCTGTCACTGGTCAGCGATGATCTGGGAATTTACTACGATCCCGCGCGCCCCTCCCGTCTGGAAAGCTGGATTGAAAAGCGCGCCACTTTGCGGCCCGATCAGGAAGCACGCGCCGCCCGTCTAATCCGCACTCTGATCCGATCGGGGCTGAGTAAATACAACATTGGCGCAGACCCTGCGCCAATGACCGATGGACACCGTATTCTTGTCTGCGGGCAAGTGGCGGATGACGCCTCTATCCTCACCGGAACATCGGACATTTCAAGCAATCAAGCGCTTGTGGATGCTGTTCGCAGCGCCAATCCCGATGCGGTGATCCTGTTCAAACCGCATCCCGATGTAGAGGCGGGGCTACGCGAAGGCGCGCTGAAAAATTCTGCCGCCGCAGATCACATCATACGCGGCACTGATCCTGCCGCATTGTTGGCGCAGGTTAACGAAGTACACACCATGACCTCGCTTATGGGGTTCGAAGCGCTGTTGCGCGGTATCCCCGTCACCACCTACGGCGCGCCGTTTTATGCAGGCTGGGGGCTGACCACGGATATGTGCGATGTGCCACCACGCCGCCGCGCCACGCCTACGCTAGAGGGGTTGGTACATGCGGCGTTGATCGACTATCCGCGCTATTTCGATCCCAAAACGCAACTGCCCTGCCCTGTCGAGGTTGCGCTGGCGCGATTGTCCCAAGGGGATGTTCCCGCGCCAAGCCGCAGCAACCGCATATTGTCAAAACTGCAAGGCCTGTTTGCAAGCAAGGCGCACCTGTGGCGCAAGCCGCCCAGGCTTTAGACCCTGTTGCGTACCCAGGTGTGCATCACGTCCGGCCCTACGGCCTGTGTCTCTGCCAGATTGAACCGAGGCGCTTGCGTCAGTCGGCCAAGGCCCATGGCCCCGATACCCGCTACCCCTTCGGCCCCGATCACCATACCGGCAGTGAACCCGACCAGAAAATCCACCAGATCAAGCTTTAGCAGGCTTGCCGCGATGGCAGATCCGCCTTCGCTGAAAACACGCGTCAGACCATGCGCGCCGAGTTGGTGCAGCACATCGCCCATGTCGAGTTGTCCGCCGCGCACCGCGCAAGGCAGCAGCACAGCGCCCAGTCCTTTCCACACCTGCACCAGTTCGGCTGGTGCATCCGCCCCGTGACACAGGATCAGCGGAATTTTCGTGGCTGTCTGCGCCAGTTTGCCGCCAAGCGGAATATCCAGATGACGGGAAACAACGACACGCGCCGGTTGCCGCGCCACACCCAAATCGCGCACATCAAGGGATGGATCATCAGCGCGCACAGTGCCGCCGCCCACCATCACTGCATCATGACGGCTGCGCATTGCATGGACCAAGCGGCGCGCAGGGGCCTGCGTAATCCATTTGCTCTCGCCCGTGGCCGTGGCAATACGCCCGTCAAACGAACTGGCCAGTTTCAGCGTTACCATCGGTCTGCCCTGCTCTACACGGCTGAAAAATCCGATATTGTCCGCGCGCGCTTGCGCTTCGCCCGGCCCTGTCACCACTTCGATGCCCGCGTCGCGCAGCATTGCCAATCCGCGTCCTGCAACACGTCCGTCACTGTCGCCCACGGCGACCACAACACGCGCCACGCCCGCGTCAATCAGCGCCTGCGCACAGGGCGGTGTCTGGCCGTGATGGGCGCACGGCTCAAGTGTTACGAAGACATCGGCACCCTTTGCCGCCTCTCCCGCTTGAGCTAGCGCCTGCGTTTCCGCATGTGGCCGTCCCGAAGGCGCGGTCCACCCACGCCCGACAACATGGCCAGCGCGCACAATGACGCAGCCCACCGCAGGGTTGGGCCACGTTGTGCCTAACCCGCGCCGCCCCAAGGACAGCGCGAGGTCCATATAGCGTGTATCGCTCAACTTTCGGCGTCGGGCGGCGTGTCTGGGCGCAGTTCCTGAACGAATTTGTCAAAATCGTCAGCCTGCTGGAAGTTTTTGTACACACTCGCAAAACGCACATAGGCGACAGTATCAATCCGCGCCAGCGCTTCCATCACGATCTCGCCGATCTGCTTGGAGCCGATATCGGTCTCGCCCATACTTTCCAGTCGCCGCACGATGCCGCTGATCATCTGGTCAATACGTTCGGGCTCAATCGGACGTTTCTGCATGGAGATACGGATAGAACGCTCCAGCTTGTCGCGGTCGAAATCCTCACGCTTGCCGGAGGTCTTGATGACCACCAGATCGCGCAACTGTACACGTTCATAGGTGGTGAACCGCCCGCCACAGGCAGGGCAAAACCGGCGACGCCGGATCGAAACATGATCCTCCGCTGGCCGGCTGTCTTTTACTTGGGTATCGATATTTCCGCAAAACGGGCAGCGCATTGGCCTGTCCCCTTATTTCTGATCCGCCTCTTTTGTGGGATCACCGCCCCACTTATCCACAGGTATAGGGGAACCCATAGGTTTTGGGTAGTCCAGAATTTCACCGCTAGATGATGCGGTGTCTGTTTTATTTGCGACGCGTTTCAACCCACTTCCAATTGTTGTCCCCGAGAATGGGCGAAAGGTGCAGATAATGAGATTACTTCTCCACCTACGGGCGATGTCCGTCCCGCACCAGCTTGCTGTCTGCGCAAAAGCCATAGGCGTGACCAACGCTGAGGTTGGCGCCCGCACGGGCAAGCGATGATCCAAGGACAATTACGCCAACCGGCGTCAGGCCCTGCGCGCTGAGCGTGAATGTCACTGGATCGCGCTGGCCCAGCCCGGCCGTGCGCCCCTGCGCGATGTAAAGACGTTGGGAAGCGCGGGCGCCTTCACGCTTGCGCGCGTAATCGGCAGCGGCGCACCACATGCCACGCGCGCCCAGTCCTGCATCCCCCGTCACCGAAAACCCGCCAGCAACGGGCAAGACAATAACACCGTTTTCAGCTTTGAACCCCTGAGCGGCGACAGGCCCTGCCATCAACGCCATGAAGCTTAGCCCTGCAATAAATCCTCGCATTCTCAATTCCTTCTTGGCAAATGATTGGTTAATTCAAATTCTTCAGGGCGGCAAAACTGGATCGCATGGGCCACAGGCAGCCCCACGCCGACCACAGATGTTGTGAGCGATATGGATCTGGACGGGCCCTGCGCAAGTGTGTTTTCATCTGTGGTGAATACCACCGATGTGCTGCCGGACACACGGCGCGAGGCCCCGCGCCCTTCGCGGATATAGATGCGCCCTTTTGCGCCCAACCTGCGCTCGGCATAGTCGGCGGCGGCACACCATATGCCACGTGGTCCCTCGCCGCGGGATTCAATGACTTCGAATGTGGTGCGGTTAACGCCGATCACGATCAGATCGTTCACCGCCCGATAGCCCTGCGCGCTCAGCGTGGCGGGTAGTGCAGCAGCAACAGCGGCAGCAAGTAAAAGACGACGCATAAATGTTTCCTCCGGTACACCTAACAGATAGGCACCGAAACGCTCAGGTCAAACGCAGAGCGGCGCAATTAGCGCAAGCTTCCCGGACGCAAGGCGTGTTCTGACAAACGAAAAGCCCCGCCCGATTGATACATCGGACGGGGCTTCGCAATAATC
This sequence comes from Sulfitobacter sp. F26169L, assembly GCF_026410285.1. Classification (GTDB taxonomy): domain Bacteria; phylum Pseudomonadota; class Alphaproteobacteria; order Rhodobacterales; family Rhodobacteraceae; genus Sulfitobacter. The sequence continues at coordinate 384,974 of NZ_JAPMLP010000003.1, forward strand.
TGCCGGAGTTACTGGTCGAGGAAACTGCGCAATTTGCGCGAGCGGCTCGGGTGTTTCAGCTTGCGCAGCGCTTTCGCCTCGATTTGGCGAATTCGTTCGCGGGTCACGCTAAACTGCTGGCCAACCTCTTCGAGCGTGTGGTCGGTGTTCATGCCAATGCCGAAACGCATCCGCAGCACCCGCTCTTCGCGGGGGGTAAGGCTTGCCAGTACCCGTGTGGTGGTTTCCTTGAGGTTCTCCTGAATGGCACTGTCCAACGGCAGCACGGCATTCTTGTCCTCGATGAAATCGCCCAGCTGGCTGTCTTCCTCGTCACCGATTGGTGTTTCAAGGCTGATCGGCTCCTTGGCGATTTTCATCACCTTGCGCACCTTCTCAAGCGGCATTTGCAGCTTTTCAGCCAGTTCTTCCGGCGTCGGCTCACGTCCGATCTCGTGCAGCATCTGGCGGCCTGTGCGCACCAGTTTGTTGATCGTTTCGATCATATGCACCGGAATACGGATCGTGCGGGCCTGATCCGCAATACTCCGCGTGATCGCCTGCCTGATCCACCACGTGGCGTAGGTAGAAAACTTATAGCCGCGGCGGTATTCGAACTTGTCCACGGCCTTCATCAGGCCGATATTACCTTCCTGAATAAGGTCAAGGAATTGCAGGCCACGGTTGGTGTATTTCTTCGCAATCGAAATCACCAGACGCAGGTTCGCCTCGACCATTTCTTTCTTGGCCTGACGGGCTTCTTTCTCACCCTTTTGCACTTGCTGCACAATCCGGCGGAATTCGGAGATATCAAGTCCGACGTACTGGCCGACCTGCGCCATATCCGAGCGTAGTTCGTCCACCTTATCACTTGAGCGCTCGATGAACATCTGCCAGCCTCGGCCGGACTTTTCGCCCATCCGCTCCATCCAGTTCGGATCAAGCTCGTACCCGCGATATGCGTCCACAAACTCCTTGCGGTTGATCCGCGCCTGATCCGCCAGCTTTACCATCGCCGAGTCGATCTGCATGATCCGGCGGTTAATACCGTACAGCTGGTCAATCAACGCTTCGATACGGTTGTTGTGCAGGTGCAGATCATTCACCAGCAACACAATCTCTGCGCGCAGCTTTTGATAGGTCGCCTCGTTGGTGCTGGAGAATGAGTCGTCCTCGTTCAGGGTGGCCGAAATGCGGTTGTCCTGCATCTGGCTCAGCTTGACGTAGTCATCAGCAATCAGGTCCAGCGCTTCCAGCACTTGCGGCTTCAGCGCGGCTTCCATCGCGGCAAGCGACATGTTGGCCTGTTCATCCTCATCGTCATCGTCGTCTTCGGTTGTGATGGGATTGCCATCCGCGTCCAGTTCCGCCTGACTGTCTGACTTGGGCTCGCTCGCAGGTGCGCCACCGACCGGCACAACCGGAGTGGTCGACTCTTCCTCGCCCATCTGGGTGCCGAATGTCGCTTCCAGATCAATGACATCACGCAGCAAAATATCTTCTGACAACAATTCATCACGCCAGATTGTGATCGCCTGAAATGTCAGGGGGCTTTCGCACAGCCCTGCAATCATTGTGTTGCGACCCGCCTCAATCCGCTTGGCGATTGCAATTTCACCTTCACGCGACAGCAATTCGACGCTGCCCATCTCGCGAAGGTACATGCGCACCGGATCATCCGTGCGGTCCAGCTTTTCAGAGGTGCCCGAACCCAGCGTGATCTCGCGCGCGCCTTCGGTGGTGGCAAGCTCCGTACCGCCCTTTGCCTCCTCCTCTTCGGCCTCTTCGTCCTCGATTATGTTGATGCCCATTTCCGACAGCATCGACATCACGTCCTCGATCTGTTCCGAAGATACCTGATCAGGTGGGAGTACCGTGTTCAGCTGGTCATACGTAATGTAACCCTTTTCACGGGCATCACCGATCATCTTCTTGACGGCGGCCTGGCTCATATCCAGCGAGTGCCCTGAATCCTGATCGTCGTTCTTGGCGACTTCGTTGGTGTCTTTAGCAGCCATCAAAAGATCCTCTACATCCCTATGCGAATCATCTGGTAATGATTCGCTTTTTCGAATCATGCGGGGTTTATGGTGATTCTTAAACCCGCATCCTCAACTTTCCACTAAATGCGGTGATTTGGTCACCGAAGCGCCACAAAACCGCAAAAACTCTACCGAAACCGCCCTTAGTGGCTCTTCTTGCCACCCTTGGAAAAGTCGATCTGATCAAACATGCTCCGGCTTTTTGCAACCTGATCACGATCAAGGCGCGCACCGTTGTCAGCGATAACGTATTCCGCCTTATCCTCCTGACCGGAGCGCTGCGCAAGCTCGGCAGCGCGTGCAGCTTCGGCCAAGCGCCATGTTACGCCCTCGTCGGCCTCGCCGCTCAGATCATCGGCGGCATCATTCACCTCATCCATCAATCCACGCACCGCCGACAGTTTCGCCAGTTCTTCGGCAATTGTCATGGTGGTGATGTCTACATTGCCGGGTTTTCGAATACACGGTGTAATGGCGACATGGCGTTGCGACATCAGGTTTTCAAGCCCGTCCGGCCCGATTGCATCTCTGATACGGTCGCGGAGCACTTGCGCCCCCTCTGAGGCGTGACGCAGGATTAGATCGCGGAGGCGGTCGTGTTCACGGTCCATACAGGTCATACTTTCCAACCCGTGCTCGAACGCTTCAACCACTTCTGGACAGCTGATGCAGGCGGCAAGAATGACCGCTTCTCGCAGGTGTTCGGTGGCGCGTGCATCACCTGATGTCGCCAGCATGGAGGATTTGGCCCCCGCTGATGGACCCTGAGGCGCCTTACTGCCCCATGGCTGGCCCCGTTGCCTGCGCGGTTGTGTCCCACCACCACCGCCCGACTTGGCACGGAACAACTGCCAGCGCATGTCCTTGATCGCCTGACCGTAGTGACTGCGGATGCCGGGATCCTTGATCAGCATTATCTTCTCACGCAGGGATTTATCCAGCGCGGCCTTGCGCTCGGGGCTGTCAAACACCTTGCCTTCAACCTCGCGCTGCCACAGCAATTGCACCATCGGCACCGCTGCATCCAGCAGGCTTTGCACCGCTGCCGGTCCTGCGGATTTGAGCACGTCATCGGGATCTTGCCCCTCTGGCATCATGGCAAAGCGCAGCGAACGCCCTGCCTCCAGCAGCGGCAGCGCCAGATCAATCAACCGCAGTGCCGCACGCTGGCCTGCGGTATCGCCATCCAAAGTGATGATCGGCTCGTCACTGATCCGCCACAGCATCGCCAACTGGCTTTCGGTAATTGCCGTTCCCAGCGGGGCAACACATGCACCAAACCCCGCCTCTGATAGCGCGATTACATCCATATATCCCTCGGCCACCAACAACGGCTGACCTTTGCCCGCAGCGACCCGCGCGTTTTTCACATTATAGAGGCTTCGCCCCTTGTCGAACAATTCCGTTTCCGGAGAGTTCAAATATTTTGCCTTGTCGTCGGGGTCCATCGCGCGGCCCCCGAACGCAATTGCGCGGCCCCGCGCATCGCGGATCGGATATATGATCCGGCCTCGAAAGGTATCATACGGCTTGCCGCCCTTGGATGATGGCTTTGCCAGCCCTGCCCCGATGATCAACTCATCGGGAATGTCTTTACCCTTCAGGGCATCCCACAACCCCTGCCAACTGTCGGGCGCGAACCCGATTTCCCATCGGTCGCAGACATCCTGACGCAATCCGCGCCGCTCAAGATACTCACGCGCAGCGGATGCCCCGCCTGTGCGCAACTGCAAGCGGAACCACTTGACGGCCAGCTCCATTACATCGGCAAGTTCGGTGCGCTTGTCGGCCTTTTCCTGCGCGCGCGGATCGCGCTCGGGCATCGGCATTCCGGCTTCACGCGCCAGAATTTCGACCGCCTCCATAAAGCCCACATTCTCTGTCTCGCGCACAAAAGAGATCGCGTCCCCTTTGGCATGACAGCCAAAGCAGTAATAGAACCCTTTACGGTCATCGACGTGAAAGCTGGCGGATTTTTCCTGATGAAACGGGCACGGCGCCCACATATCACCCTTGCCCTGATTGGACTTGCGCGCATCCCACATGACTTTACGGCCCACAACCTGTGACAGGCTGGAGCGTGTGCGCAATTCATCAAGGAAACCGGGTGGGAGGCTCATACCTCTAATATGGGCAGCGAGCCGTCAGAGTCCATAAGGCCACCGTGACAAGACACAGTTTATTGGGACAGGCACAGCTCTTTCCACGCCGCTGCCAGATCGGCTTTTTTCACTTCGGCCATTTTCATGCTGTAAATCCACGGCGTCACCAGCGGAACCACTGCGTTATATTTCTCAGGCCACGCAGGAGAGGTGTCTGCGACATGGGTGGCTACCTTACCTTCACCCACCCGCGCGACACGCGCGGCCTGCACGGATGCAACCACATCACTCTGGTAAGTGCAGTCTTTTTCCTTGGCCGTTGCCGCAACCGCCGGTCCAGCCAGCGCGGCACACACAACAATACTCATCACACGGATCATATAACGCTCCAAATTTTCGAACTTGCTGCCAACTTATCTCCGGCCTGCCGCTGCTTCCAGTCCTGTCGCCAAATCGTGAACAGCAAATGCAGCCCCTGAGCGAAAAACCGCACTCGGGATCGCTTCTTGCGCGTCATGCTCGTTTTTCACAGGCCCACCTGTGTTTACGTCTGAAGGTTTTGCCAGAGACACAAGCGGGGCAGAGCTGTTCATGCTGCCGGCTTATTGGCCAACAACAACGCCACCTCAGCCACGGCTTGCATCGCGGCAAGATAGGATCACGGGCCTTAACTGATCCGTGCTACCCCTGCGGTTTGCAGGTCCGCGCGATCCGGCAAGGTGCCGTGCATCATCACATTTACCGGCAATGGAACCTGCGCGCAGACCTGTTTGATCAATGCGATATCGTTCATAATCAGCACAAATAATCCGGACGCGCCAGCGGCTGCATAGGCCTGCCCCCGTGCAACAACATCGCCTATTAAACCGCAATGATCGGCAGCACCAGCTAGCATAAACACATCAGTATGGGCGTTTATGAAGAAGCCAGCACCGACAGCCACACGGATGGCGGAAATCCGTGCGCATTGATCTTCGGTTGAAAACAGGCCAGCAGCTTGAATATGGCGGTCTTAAAAATTCATACCGATCACACCTGACTGCGTCACGGTTTTGGCGTTGTCGCCGACCAGCGCAGGCATTGCGCATATGCACGTTCGAAATCCACATGACCGGAAGCGTATTGGCCGCCGCAATACGGTTCACCAGCGACAAAAGCTGCGCCATGTGCGGTGCCTCGCCGTCATCGAAACCCTGGGCTGCGGCTACAGCCCAATTGCCGGTCACGATTACTGCGGCTGATCCCCTGTCCCAGCAGTTATACAGACCAACCGGCACCGTTTACTTTTAACGCTGAAAATACTGTTGCTTTTCGCGCTGATGAATACCCTGTCATGGTGCCTCTTTCTGCTTCTGCGCGGCAAACCCGCGCTCCAGTTCGATCAGTTTTTGTTTGCGCCACAATCCCCCGCCATACCCCGTCAGGCTGCCATCTCACGCTCGATACGATCGGTCGGGGCAAAACGGCCAAACCCGAGCGAGCCTTTTGCATCCCGCCGCAGCGCCAGCAGTTCCGCAGGCAATGCGCGCCGCTCGCTAAAATCCAGCAGATGCAGCGCGCTATCGGAGGACACCGCGACCATCGCGCCAAGCGGCGTTTCAATCCAGTCAGCGCGCAGCAACGCGTTTTTGCAAAACGCACCGGGCGGCAAACCCGTCCAGCCTGCGAAAGCCGCGCGGAATGCCGAAGCCGAGCTGTAGCCTGCCTCAAGCTGCGCCTCGATAACACGGCTGCCACCGGCCATCTCTGCCGCGCCTGCGCGCAACCGTGCAAGCCGCAATATTTCAAGAAACGTCATGCCGAAATGCCGCTTGAACGCACGCCGCACGGTGGACAGATCAAACCCGAGCGCTGCGATATCCCCTTCCGCCCAGCGCCGTGCCGGATCGGCCTCCAGCGCGGCGAGCAAAGCTTTGACCGCAGGTTCGCCCTCGGCGGCGGGTGCCATCGGATGGCATCGCGTGCAAGCGCGATATCCCCCCTCTATCGCGCGCCCGATACTGTCGAAGAAGGTACAGTTTTCGGCCTTGGGCTTTCTTGCCGGACAGGTCAGGCGGCAAAATACACCTGTGGAGGATACACCAACCCACGCGCGTCCGTCCCATGCCGCATCCCGCGCAAGCAGCGCCGCATAAAGAACCTCATCATCCGGTAGTTCAAACATCATGCAAGCAATCTAACCGGATCGCCTGTTGCTGTCCGCCGCTCATCAGGCGTCTATTCAAAAATCTTCAAGCGATGAAGGCGCAGAGGTATCCGTTATGCACCCAACCCTGCACAGGCAGGTTCCGTTGGCTGGTCGGCCTGCCCTCCGGTGTCATGTGCCGGAATGCGCCCGTTACCCGCACCCATCGTCCGCGCCGCTCGCTCGCGTCGAGTTCGATGACCGCCAGCCGGTTAAAGCTGCGTACCACCTTGAAATCAGTTCCCGGACCCGAGCGGACGCTGAGAAAGCCGTCAGGTCCGTTTACGTTACACACCATGGCCCGCCACGCCCCGAGATTGGGCACCTGTGGCCAGATATCGCGCGCTAGACCGTTCAGGGTAACGTAGCCATAGTCCCCCCGCTCTGCCATGACAGGGGGTGCGGTCAACAGGGCAATCAGCGTCAGAACGTAACGCATGTCAGAGCCCCTTTGCCTGATAACTTGCCGCGACTTTTGCAATCGAGACTAGGTAGGCGGCAGTGCGCAGATCGGTCACATCATCACGGCGGTGCCAGACCTCTGCCATGGAGTCATAGGCGATACGCATGGTGTCATCCAACCCCGAACGCACAAGCTCAAGCTCACCAGCGCCGCGGAGGTATTTTTCCTTGAAGTCCGGCGACAAGGTCCAGTTGATGGAGGTATCGCGGCTGATGCGCTCCAGTTCGTCCACAATCAGTTGATGGCGGCTTTCCTCCTGGCGTCGCCCCATGCGGCCAAACCGAATATGGCTAAGGTTTTTGACCCATTCGAAATAACTGACGGTCACACCACCCGCATTGGCGTACATATCGGGAATGATCACGGTGCCTTTCTCTCGCAGAATATCATCAGCACCCGCAGTGATCGGACCATTCGCCGCCTCGATGATCAGCTTTGCCGTCACATTTCTTGCGTTTTCAAGGTTGATCACTCCCTCCAGCGCGGCGGGGATCAGGATATCGCAATCTTCTTCGAGCAGGCTGGCCCCGTCCTTGACGAATTTGCCGCCGGAAAATCCTTCGGGGGTGCCTTCGGCAGTGATGTGCTGCTTGAGGGCGTCAATGTCGATGCCATCCTTGTTCATGATCGCACCGTTATACTCGATCACCCCGATAACGGGCGCGCCATCTTCTTCACTCAGGAATTTGGCGGCGTGATAGCCGACGTTACCAAGCCCCTGCACAATCACGCGCTTGCCGTTAAGATTGCCGCTCAACCCCGCTTTTTTTACGCCTTCGCTGTCACGGAAAAACGCACGCAGTGCATATTGCACACCGCGACCCGTCGCCTCTGTGCGGCCCTGGATGCCGCCTGCGTTGGTCGGTTTACCCGTCACACATGCCGCGCCGTTGATATCGGTGGTGTGCATCCGCTTGTACTGATCGGCGATCCACGCCATCTCACGCTCACCGGTGCCCATATCGGGCGCGGGTACGTTCTGGCTGGGATGGATCAGATCGCGTTTTATCAATTCGTAGGCGAAACGGCGGGTGATCAGCTCCATCTCGTGTTCGTCATATTCCTTCGGGTCGACACACAGCCCCCCTTTTGATCCGCCAAACGGCGCCTCGACCAGCGCGCATTTGAACGTCATCAATGCGGCCAACGCTTCCACCTCGTCCTGATTGACCCCCAGCGAAAAGCGGATACCGCCCTTCACAGGCTCCATATGCTCGGAGTGGACCGAGCGATAACCGGTAAATGTCTTGATGTCCCCGCGCAGCCTGACGCCAAAGCGAACGGTATAGGTGGCATTGCAAACGCGAATTTTCTCTACAAGTCCGGGTTTGAGGTCCATCAGGTTTACCGCACGGTTAAACATCAGATCAACGCTTTCGCGAAATGTCGGTTCGTTAGCGGATTGGATCATAGCGAAATTCACCTCTTGTCAAATCAGAATGGTTTTCAATTCGGGATCGGGGAGTCCCCCCTTGTACGTAGCCTAGGCATGCAGATTTCAAAGCGCCACTTTTTTAACAGGCTTCCGACATTTACACATGCAGCATCTTGACCTTGTTCGAAACCTTTGTGCCAAATGCCACGAACCAACGACAGGAGCGCCGGATGGGCAAAAGCATAACCCGCGTCAGGCAGGCAGCAGAGGCCGCAGGGCTTGAAATAGATATTATAAAGCTTCCCACCAGCGCACGCACAGCTGCGCAGGCCGCAGAAAGCTGCAACTGTGACGTTGGCCAGATTGTGAAATCACTGTTGTTCGAAGGACAACGAACAGGAAAACTCATGCTGATTCTTGTAAGCGGCAAGCATGACTTAAACCTTAATAACGCCGAAGCCCTTTTCGGAGAGCCACTGGGCCGCGCCGACCCGAAACGCGTGCGTTCACAAACGGGTTTTGCGATTGGCGGGGTTGCTCCGATCGGGCATATGTGCCCGATGCCGACGTTCATGGATGACGCACTGCTGGCCTATAAAACCGTGTGGGGTGCCGGTGGCGCTCCCGAGACAGTGTTCGAGATCGAACCGAACGATCTGCTCGCCGTGACCGGCGCCACCGTATTCTCGAATCCCTTAACATAACGTTAACGGAATCATGTCCGCTCTCGATGCCACGGCATTACCTACGACTCACCTCATCGAAAAGTGTCTTTAACGTGCCGCGACCCCGCCACTGTTCACAGCAGAGAAACACTGCCTACGATTTGCAATCATTATATCTAAAATCCCTTTAAAATATGACTTTAAGGCGGGTATCTGCCCCATTTTAGCCACGTTCATCAGGCATAAAAGACGCTGGAATTAGCCATAGATGCGGTCACTCTGACTCGTCCGGGCTTGAAAGGTGACGATGATGAAAAAACTATTTTCGACAACTTGCATCCCGTTTAGTGCGGGCTTCAAGAAATCCCCCCTCTTGCGCCATTTTGCGTACAAGGAGGAGGGAAACGTAACAATTCTGTCTCTTGCATTGATTGCTGCGCTGGGGCTTCTGGCCGGTATCGCGTGGGACATGAACAGCCATGAATTTCACCGCGTAAAGATTCAGCACACTGCGGATGCTGCTGTTCTGGCCGCCGCTGATCTGGACCAGTTGCGCCCCCCCCAGGAAGTTGTCAAAGATTACTTTGAAAAAGCCGGTTATCCGGACCTTGTCGCGGCTGTGACTGTGGATAACGGCATGAACTACCGCACAGTATCGGTGGATGTCGGCGGCTTGGTCGAGGCGGCCACAATCGGTGAGGAAATGGACGGTCAGGTTATCCTGAACGGTAATGCCTATCTTGAAGCAAAAGAACGGGCGCGCCAGCAGAATCCCGATATGACCGAAGAAGAATTGGTCGCTGCGGTTGAACAGACCTTTAGCACCGAAACCAAGTTTGTCGAACTGAATGCCTTTGCAGAAGCCGAAGAGCGTATCAACAATGTTGAAATCTCCATGGTTCTCGACATCTCCGGCTCAATGGGTTGGGGTGATAACAAAATGAAAAACCTGCGCGATGCCGCATCGGTTTTTGTGGACACGGTCATCCGGCCCGAAACAGAAGACCTCGTATCGCTGTCGATCGTCCCCTACTCCGAAAACGTGAGTGCCGGTCCGGAGATTATGAACGAAATGAACATCAACTGGATGCACAGCTATAGTAACTGTGTGGAGTTCGATGACAGCGATTTCAACGATACCACAATCAGCCAGTCGCAGCAGTACGATCAAGTACAGCACTTTTATTGGGGTGGTAGCACCTACCGCAACAGTCTGACCAATCCCGTTTGTCTTTATGGCGACGACGAAAGCATTGTTGCCTTCAGTCAGGATACTACCGAACTGAAACGCAAGATCGGTCAGCTGGAGCCACGCGGTAACACCTCGATCTTTCTGGGCATGAAATGGGCCGCTGCATTGCTCGACCCTTCATTCAAACCGATTAACGCGGCGATGGCGGCGAACGGCGATAGCGATCCGGTCTTTTCCAACCGCCCTGTCGCTTTTGAAGATCGTGAGACGCTGAAAACCGTAATTCTGATGACGGACGGACAAAACACCTCGTCCTACCGTATTCCCAGCAGATACTACGCAAACTACAGCCACAGGTCGCACTGGAACCGTTACAACCTTGATTATTATATCGCCCGGTACTGGAACCGCCCCTCTAGCGAGCTGAAGTACACAAAGTACTGGGGCAGCAAGGGTGACAACCTGCTCAGCAGCGTCTGCACGGCTGCGAAAGCCAAGAATATTGTCATCTGGTCCATCGGCTTTGAAGTTGAAGACCACGGAGCAAACGTGATGCGCGATTGCGCTTCATCACCCAGCCATTTTTTCAGGGTTGAGGGCGTCGAAATCCAGGAGGCGTTCAAAGCAATCGCGCGCCAAATTAACCAGCTGAGGCTCACACAATGATTACGCTTCTTAAAAACCCGCTCAAGCGGTTCCGCAAAGAAGAGGCCGGATCCGTATACACAATCGAATTCGTTCTAATGTTGCCGATCCTGTTTGTTACCTTTCTTTTCGGTATCGAACTGACCACCTACTCGAACCGTCAATTCCAACTGGATCGCGGCCTGGAGGTCACCACACGGCTGGTGCGGCTCACAACAGGACGGTTCATTACCCACGATGATCTGACAAAGGCCATTTGTGACAACTCCGGCGGCTTGGCCAACTGTGAAACCATGCTGCGCCTTGAGATGGTGCCCATGAACCCGCGTCAATTCAGCGGATTGCCAGCAATGCCCGACTGCACCAGCGCGCCTTTTCCGGTCAATCCGGTACGCGGTTGGTCGCTCGGCCAGCAACACGAACTGATGTTGTTGCGGGCTTGCTACAAATTCACGCCGGTCGTCGCCTCTGTCGGCCTTGGAAAACTACTCGGTGCTGATAGCGATGGAATGGGCCGTATGGTTTCCATCAGTGCATTCGTTCAGGAGCCAGAATAATGTATAACTTTCAACTCAAGTCCCTGATGCGCGCCCGCTTTGCGCGTGATGAAAAAGGGTCGGCGTCTGTCGAAGCCGCGTTAATGGTAACCGCAATCTTTGTTGTGATGGTTTCAGTTCTGGCACTGCTTGATCTGACCCGTCTTCACGGTCAACACCAGAAAGCGGCCTACACAATCGCCGATATGGTCTCCCGTGAGACACTGCCGATCGACAATGCCTATCTGACCGGCACGCATGCCCTGCTGAACACCCTCACACGGGACCCGCAGGAAAGCACGGTCCGCGTCACGATCGTTCGTTATGATGCCAACAATAAAATCTTCAAGTTGGACTGGTCCAAGACAAGCGGCTTTGGCCAACCTCTGACCAACCATCAGGTGCGCAACTGGTCAGACCGTCTACCCGTCATGCTGCACAACGAACGCATGATCGTGGTCGAGACACGGGCGATGTATGATCCCCCGTTTATGATGGGACTGGGCCAACTGGGTCAGCAGACGATTGACCAGTTCATCTTTACACGGCCACGGTATTCGCCACAGGTCTTGTGGACAGATATCGAACCCGATTTCGCAGGGTCCTGAACAGCCTGCCAAACACCCTATCCCCCCGAACGGTTTACCGTTCGGGGGTTTTGTTTTGCCATTTATGCGCTCTTGTCTATATCGCGCTGCGCCATGATCGCCGCAATGATTTCCGACATGTATTTCGTCTGGCTTGCAGGGGTCATCCCCCCCACCCCGATCCGTCGGCCCAGCCGCCACCACAATCCCGGACGCCACTGATTGCTTCCTTTGTCCGTTGTGCGCAGCAAAAATCCGTTTGAGGGTTTGAACGCAAAAAATCCACGATCCATACCGTCGATATCCGCAATCCGCGCGATGACCGTGCCATCGCTGTCGCGCAATTCGGTTTCGGTCAACTCAATTCGCGATGCAGTTGCGCGGCGCATCTTGTCGGCCGTCCACAACGTGCCCACTCCAAGTGCCAACAAAAACAACCGCCATTCCAGCGCCGGTGATTGCACAATCGCAATGTAGATCAGCAAAAGCCCCAACAGCCCCAGCGATCCCATCCCCAAGACCCTGCGTCCGGCCCCTGCCTGCACAAAGGCCAGAATTTCCTCTTTGTCGGTTTCGCGGGTATCAGGTGTTGCAGTCATCGGGGCGCTCCTTTTTGCGACCCCTAGTCGCAGATGTGGGTGCGGGCAAGCATATCTGCCCCTGCTTTGAAAGAGGTCGGACAGCATTTGCAACGCGCGATCAACATCGAATTCCGGCAAAACAGCGTATCACGCCCATGTGCTACGTCAGGCCAAACGCTTTGGATGCACCTCTAATCCACGCTCTTCGGGTTCGTCATCTGTCAACCTCATCGGAAAGCCCTGCGCCAGAACAGACAGGCCGGTGGCGTCTTCCAGCCGCTCGATCATACGGTCAGATTGGGCCCGCGCACCGTACCGTTCCTGCCCATCACTCATCATCGCGATGACCAGAGGCGAGATCTCCAATGGCACACCGGCTTCATCAGCCAGCTTCTGGAACAGGCCAATGTCCTTCTGGATCAAATCCATCGTGAAATTTACATCGCGTGAGCCGGACAGGATCAGCTGGCTTTCGGTTTCATGCACAAAACTGTTGCCCGACGACATCGCAATCGCCTCGTAGGTCATGGCCAAATCCATCCCATGCGCTTTCATCACCGTTAGCGCCTCGCACAACGCCAGCAGGTTGGTTGTGGCAAGATAGTTCGTCATCACCTTGAGGGTGCTGGCCTTTCCCAATTCACCTACGTGCAGAATCCGGCGGCCCATGTGGGTCAGCAAAGGCAATACGCGCTCGAATGTGGCGCGGTCACAGCCGGCGTAGATACTGATGTTGCCGGTGTCGGCACGGTGGCATCCGCCCGAGACGGGGCAGTCTACCGCGTGCCCGCCCCGCGCCATCACCAGCGCCCCCAGCCTCTTGATTTCGCTTGCATCAGTGGTCGACATTTCGATCCAGATTTTGCCGTCAGCTATTTCCGGCAGCATCTGTTCCACCACCGCCGCACTGGCTGCGGGAGTAGGCAGGCAGGTAATCACCGCATCACAGGCGCGCATCATCCGCGCAGGGTTACCCCCCTTTTTCGCCCCGTCCGAAACTTTGGCGGTAACCAGATCGCCGTCCAGATCATGCACCTGCAAATCGACCCCGTTGCGCAGCAAACTACCTGCCAGCTTACCACCGACGTTGCCTAATCCGATAAATCCGATTTTCATATGTCCGCCCCGTGCTTTGGTTCAGCCTCACGGCTCTCTGGCACCACGTCTTGCCTGAAACCGACCAATTTCTACGCCGTTCACCCCGCACAAAGATACAAGACCTAGCAATTTCGCACACTCACCCTGCGCAGCGATGTATTGAAGCGCGCCACAGGCTTGCCTAATTCCACCCCAATAAACCACTCAGGAGCAATCATATGTCCCTACGTCCCACACTTGAAACCCGCGCCGCACAACCGACCCTTGAGGGGGCTGGCGTGAAGCTTCACCGCGCTTTCGGTTTTCACGATCCGTCAGAGCTTGATCCGTTCCTGCTGTTTGATGACTTTCGCAATGAGCGCCCTGCCGATTATGAAAAGGGTTTTCCATGGCATCCACACCGCGGAATTGAGACAATCACCTATGTGCTTGAGGGGACCGTTGAACACTCAGACAGCCTTGGCAATGTCGGAACGCTGGCGGCAGGTGACGTGCAATGGATGACCGCAGGCAGCGGTATTCTGCATCAGGAAATGCCACACGGAAACCAGCGCGGCCAGATGCACGGTTTCCAGCTGTGGGGCAATCTTCCCGCTGCACAAAAGATGACCGCCCCGCGCTATCAGGACATAACCAGCGATGCGATCCCCGAGGTCATTGACGATGACGGCACCAAAGTGCGCGTCATTACCGGAGAGTTCTGGGGCAAGCGCGGTCCGGTCGACGGTATCGCGGCCGATCCGCAATACCTCGATGTGACCGTGCCCGCAGGGGTGCGAAAGACCTTCCACATCGACACATACCGTCGCGCGTTCGCCTATATCTTTGAAGGCGCCGGCGCCTTTGTGGATGCCAGCCGCCCGTCGGGTATCTTGCTGGAAAAGGAAGTCGCGGGAGAAGAACTGAATATTCGCGATATGTCGGGCGACCGCACGCTAGTGCGCTTTGGCACAGGCGACGAAGTGACAGTACAGGCGGGGCCGGACGGATTGCGGTTTTTGCTGATTTCCGGCGCGCCGATAGACGAGCCTGTGGCGTGGCACGGCCCCATCGTGATGAACACCCGCGCGGAAATTCAGCAGGCGGTGCGCGATCTTAACAACGGGACGTTTATCAAACCCGCCCACTAAAACTCATGTCACCGCGCGGCGCACCATATCCCAATACTGCGCGGTGACTTCCTCTAGCGACAGCCTGCCGCCGGTGCGAAACCACGTATTCACCCCCGTCAGCATCGCGATGATCGCCAGCGTGGCGATTTTGGTATCACTCACCTGAAACACACCCGCCGCGACGCCGTCACGCAAAATGGTTTCCAGCCCGCTCTCATACCGGCTGCGCAGGGCCTCGATACGGGCAAAATTTTCTTCTGTCAGGTTGCGCAATTCCATATAGGCGATGAACACCGCATCGGGGCGCGCGTGGTGAAAACGGATGTGAAACGCGACGAATTTCTTCAACCGCTCCTGCGGCGCCAGCGACGGATCATCAGTCCCCGCCGCGAGCAGCTCGTTCATGTGCCGCTCCATCAGGTCAAACAGCAGGGTTTGTTTATCCGGTGTGTAGTTATAAAGCGCACCCGCCTGCACACCGACCTCGGCCGCGATCGCGCGCATGGAAACGGCAGCAAAGCCCCCCTGCGCGAACAGCTTCAGCGCCGCGTCGCGAACGCGCGGGCCTGTAATATCAGAATGTGAACCTGCGGTGCGTGCCATATCTTCGTTTATCTGAACGTACGTTCAAAAAGTAAACCCTCAGGCGCAGATATGATCCAACGCGCTTGCATCGTGCTTGCGGGGTGCTAAACACTTCGGCGTATGATACGCGCATTTTTTCCAGCGGCCATTTGCGCCGCAGTGACCCTGCTGGGGGCCTGCACGGATTTTCCCGCGCTGGACCGTACCATCACGCCAGAGCTTTCGAATGCCGATTACCCCGCACTTGTCCCGCTTGAGCCGGTTCTTGCGGCAGCACAAAGCAACGGAGTTGAGCCTGTTCAGGCAAACGCCGCTATTGACCGCCGTGTTGCAGCCCTGAAAGCGCGCGCCGCCCGCCTGCGCGGATCGGTGCTGAGCGGGGCAGAACGGCAGCGGCTGAAGAACGGTCTGCGCTAGGGCGCGGTTGGTCCGTTGCACGGGGGCTGCGTTCGGGCTACATCGGCGCAAAGATCATTTATTCAAAGGAACCACCGCCATGTCACAGCCTCTTCGTCTTGGGATTGCGGGATTGGGAACAGTGGGCGCAGGCGTTGTGCAAATTCTGCGCAAACAGGCCGCCCTGCTGGAAACGCGCACAGGCCGCCCGATTGTGATTTCAGCCATATCCGCGCGCAGCCGCACAAAAGACCGTGGCGTGAACCTCACCTCCTACGCGTGGGAGGATGATCCCATTGCACTGGCCCAACGCGACGACGTGGATGTTTTTGTCGAATTGATGGGCGGCGAGGACGGCCCGGCAAAGGCCGCGACCGAAGCCGCACTGGAACTGGGCAAGGACGTGGTCACCGCCAACAAGGCAATGCTCGCCATGCATGGTCAGGCACTGGCCGTCACCGCCGAAGCCAGAAACTGTGTGATCAAATACGAAGCAGCTGTGGCTGGTGGCATCCCCGTGGTCAAAGCGCTTGGCGAGGGGCTGGCCGGTAACGAGGTTACCCGCGTGATGGGTGTGATGAACGGGTCGTGCAATTACATCCTGACGCGGATGGAGGACGCAGGCCTGCCCTACGCCGATGTTTTCGCAGAAGCGGACGGGCTGGGCTATCTGGAGGCCGATCCCCAACTCGACGTGGGTGGCATTGATGCCGCACACAAACTGGCCATCCTGTCGTCGCTCGCTTTCGGCACGCAGGTAAATTTTGCCGGAATTGAACTGGAAGGCATCGAGCGCGTCTCCATCGAGGATATCACCGCCGCCGCCGACATGGGATACAAGATTAAACTGCTGGGCGTGGCGCAAATGACAGGGCGCGGGCTTGAACAGCGGATGCAGCCTTGCCTTGTGCCGGAAACATCCCCGCTGGGCCAGCTTCAAGGTGGCACCAATATGATTTTGCTAGAGGGCGACGCCGTGGGCCAGATCGTGCTGCGCGGCGCCGGTGCGGGCGCAGGTCCAACCGCCAGTGCGGTGCTTTCGGATATCTGTGATATCGCGCGCGGCTATCGAGGTTCGGTTTTTGGCCAGCCCGCGAACACCCTCACTGCTGCGACCCCCGCCCTCAGCCAGCGGCCGGCAGCCTATTACCTGCGCATGTCTCTCAAGGACAAACCGGGCGCGTTGGCGAAAGTGGCGGCGGTTCTGGGTGAGGCCGGTGTGTCTATCGACCGGATGCGCCAATACGGCCATATTGATGATTGCGCGCCCGTGCTGATCGTGACGCACAAAACCACCCGCGCCGATATCGACCACGCTTTGGCCGCCTTCGATAACACTTCTGTTGTGGCAGGTGATCCGGTTGCCCTGCGGATCGAGGAAGTTTGACCCCGCACGTAGGACACAAGGAATAGCCCGTGGACAAATCAGCAGCCTTTCTGGGGGTCGACTCCTCGCTGACGGGGCGCCGCTGGGTTGGTCCCGCGTCGGAAACCGTTCGCGCGTCCGAAGCCCTGCACCAGCAGACAGGACTGCCGATGGCCGTTTGTCAGGTACTGGCGCGGCGCGGCGTAGCGGCTTCCGAAGCCGAGGCATTTCTTGCCCCCGCCCTGCGTGACCTGCTGCCCGACCCGCGCTCGCTGCGCGATATGCAAACAGCCGCCACGCGGTTTTTGGCCGCGGTCAAATCCCGCCAGCGCATTGCCGTCTTTGCGGATTACGATGTGGATGGCGGTAGTTCTGCCGCGCTGTTGCTGGTGTGGCTGCGCCAGATGGGGCGCGAGGCAACGCTCTACGTGCCAGACCGCATTGACGAAGGGTACGGCCCCAATGATGAGGCGATGGCCGATCTGGCCGCCACCCATGATCTGATCGTCTGCGTTGATTGCGGCACCCTCTCCCACGGTCCCATCGCGGCTGCCAAGGGCGCTGATGTTATTGTGCTGGATCACCACCTTGGCGGGGAAACCCTCCCCGACTGTCTTGCGGTGGTGAACCCCAACCGGCAGGACGAAGACGGCGTGCTGGCGCATCTATGCGCCGCTGCCGTGGTGTTTCTGATGTTGGTTGAGGCAGGTCGGCAATTGCGTGAGGTTGGGGTTAAAGGCCCCGATTTGATGGCCATGCTAGATCTGGTTGCGCTTGCCACTGTGGCCGATGTGGCCCCGCTAATCGGTGTGAACCGTGCCTTTGTGCGGCAGGGACTGAAAATAATGGCCCGCCGCGAACGGGTTGGGGTGTCGGCGCTCGCCGATGTCGCGCGGATGGATACCGCCCCCGCCGCCTATCATCTTGGCTTTATGCTCGGGCCGCGCATCAACGCAGGCGGGCGTGTGGGCAAGGCTGATCTGGGCGCGCGGCTGCTGGCCACTGACGATCCGCACGAGGCATCTGCCCTCTCCGAGCGGCTGGATGCCCTGAACTCGGAACGCCGGGAGGTTGAAAACGCCGTACGTGCCGCCGCATTGGCACAGGCCGAGGAACGCGGCACCGATGGCGCGCTGGTCTGGGCCGCTGGCGCAGGATGGCATCCCGGTGTGGTTGGCATCGTCGCATCACGTCTAAAAGAGGCCACCGGCCGGCCTGCCGTGGTGATCGGGCTGGATGATGGCATCGGCAAAGGATCGGGCCGCTCTGTCACCGGAGTTGATCTGGGCGCGTGCATTCAGAAACTGGCGATGCAGGGCGTGCTGCAAAAAGGCGGCGGACATAAAATGGCCGCTGGTCTGACAGTTGAAGAGGACAAGCTGGAAGACGCGATGGCGCAGCTGACCGCGTTGCTCGAAAAACAAGGGGCGCATTTGCGCGGCCCCTCTGATTTGCGGTTAGACGGGATGCTGATGCCCGATGCTGCCAGCGTCGAGCTGACAGAAGCTGTCGAATCAGCAGGTCCTTTCGGCGCAGGCGCACCCGCCCCGCGATACGTATTTGCCGATATGCGCATTTTCTCGGCGCGTCGTGTAGGCGAAAGCCATCTAAAGGTCAGCTTCGGTGACGGAATGGGCAAGCGACTCGACGCGATCTGCTTTGGCGCATACGATTCGCCCCTAGGCCCCGCACTGGAAAGCCATGGCGGCGCGCATTTCCACTTGGCCGGTCGCCTGGATATCAACACTTGGCAGGGCCGCCAGAGCGTCCAACTGCGGCTGGAGGACGCAGCCCGCGCATAAAAAATAAAAAAATGTCGAAACTCGATAATTTCGACTTGCGCCATTCTCCGCTATTGCTTAGAGACACGCACACCAAGTGTGGCCCGTTCGTCTATCGGTTAGGACGTCAGGTTTTCAACCTGAAAAGAGGGGTTCGACTCCCCTACGGGCTGCCACCTTGTTTTCCCTTCACATCTCCCCTAAATGATAAAGATCATTGATCTTTTTGGTTTGCGCCAATTTGTAAGAAACAGTTTGTTTCAAAAATTTCCTCTCGAATGTGGCGAAAATCTGTTATTAAGAAGTCAGCGGTCGGGCAGCGGTTTACGCGATGCACGATCCAGAGACGAATTTGTAACGCACGATATGAACAGGAGCAATTTTTTCTGCTCCGCAATAAGAGACGCATAACCGGACACCCCACTGCTGCCACTGCGGGGAATGTTGCTGAAAGCGCCCCTTGAAGGAACATACGGATACGCCGATGTCATTGGCATATCGCCACAGACAACTATACGGCCCTGGGGGGTTTGAACTATGAAGAACTTTGACGCTGATCAGGCCGGATACGGCGTATCACGGCTTGCTGCAGTCACTGGCGATTCGGATACATTGCTGAGCAAGGCGCAAGCACCTGTATTGATGTTTAATTCACAGACAGAAACAATTCCGCATTCCCTGTATCGAAACGGCGGGAAACGCCTGTTCGAAACGTTGCTGATTATCGCCAGCCTGCCGTTCTTTGTACCCGTGATGATTCTGTGTATGGCATCACTTTGGATTGAGGGGGGTAATCCCTTCTATCGCCAGATTCGTCTGGGTCGAAATGGCAAGTATTTTTCAATTCTCAAACTGCGGACGATGGTACGTGATGCAGATGCCGTGTTGGAAGACTACCTGACAAGCGATCCCGAGTTGCGCCGCGAATGGGATGAAAAGCAAAAGCTGATCAATGATCCGCGTGTCACCCCCGTCGGTGCCCTCTTGCGCTCTTCTTCTCTGGACGAGTTGCCACAGCTTTGGAACGTTCTGACAGGCGATATGAGCCTCATTGGCCCCCGTCCGATGATGCCCGAGCAGCTACCGTTGTATGGTAATCCGGCAAACTACTTTGCGTTGCGTCCCGGCATTACCGGTTTGTGGCAGATATCGGCTCGCAACGAAAACCGATTTTCGTTCCGCAACGAAGTCGACAAAGCCTATAATGAAAAACTGTCAATCGTCGGTGACATCGCCATCATCTTCAAAACTGTCGGTGTGATGTTGCGCCGGACAGGATGCTAGAGAACGTCACACGTCTTTGTACTGAACCCTATATGCGCTATATCTAGTGTATGTATAAAACCCGAAAGTCTGACCAGATGAAGGATACCTTTGCATCCTCGGCCGCCGAACGCGGACTACAGGCCAGAAGTGACCTGATGCTGCCCGAACATCGCAGCTTCACGCGTCCGCGCAGGTTTAGCACTGAACAAAATGACCGGATCACCGACGCGGAAATGGTGATGGATGAGGGAATTGCTGTTTCCTCTACGCCATTTCGGGATGATGTCGATCTACCTGCGGTAGCGCCGCGAGATTTGTGGCCACTGCTGCATGAGCAAGAGCCGGGAAAAGACCAGCACATTCTGGAGGGCAGTCAGGCCGCCGAGGATTTTCGCACAACTGATGTGTCCCGCGCATTTGATCTGCTGCGTACCCGCCTGCGCCAGACTGTAAAGCAACACGGCTGGGTCAATATCGGCGTTGCTTCGCCAACAGCAGGCTGCGGCAACACCTTTATCGCTGCCAATCTGGCCGCCAGCCTTGCGCGTGTGCCGTCCTCGCGCACTGTGTTGATGGACTTCAATATGCGCACCCCTGGTTTGGCCAAGGCGTTAGACATGGATGCCAGCCAGACAGACAACTTGCGTGATTTCCTTGCCGGTGACGTCGCGATCAGCGATTATATTTTGCGGGTAAGCGATACGCTAGCGGTAGGGCTTGTGGCTACGGCGCAACCCGACGCATCCGAGATACTGCAAGATCCGGCAACAGCCGCCAGCCTGACAGAAATGCGCGCATCACTCAGGCCCGAAATCGTGCTGTACGATCTACCGCCCTTGCTTTCACATGACGACGCAGCAGCGTTTTTGCCGCAGCTTGACGGTGTCTTGCTGGTGTCGGACGGCACCCAGACCATGGCAAAACATATCGCTGAATGTGAACGTATTCTTGACGGTCAGGTGCCGCTTCTGGGTGTAATCCTGAACCGCGCACGTGCCTCCAGTATTGAGCGGTTCTAAACTCGGCTACCGCAATCCTGCTTTGTGCAGGAGCACAAGCGACATATAATAGACAAAATTTAGGTTTAACCGGATAAAAACGCCGCCTCCTTTTCGGGGCGGAATGTTCTGTTCACAGGGCATCAGACAGGTAAAAGCGAGGCACGTATGGGTCCGATATACACATGGCAGGATTTCCTCGACATGACTCGTCGCCGTCTGGGCGTGATCCTGTTTGTGATCATTCTGGGCTGCATCGCCTCGCTTTACTGGGCGATGAGCCATGTGCATCTGTACACCTCGTCAGAGGTCATTCAGGTAGAACAGCCCACCATCAATGACGAGCTTGCACGCTCGACGGTTGAAGGATCATCGGCGCGGCGGCTGCAATTGATCCAGCAGCAATTGATGGCCCGTGGCAGCCTTCAACAGATTATTGATGAATACGGCATCTACGACAATCTTGTCGCCCTGAAACCCAGTGAAAAAATCAATCTGCTGCGACAGGCAGTCACCATAAACGGCGTCGCCGCCGCGCGTGAAGGCTTTGCCGATGATGGTACCATTTCTGTTCTGACGATTACCGCCCAGATGGAGGAAGCACAACTTGCCCGCGATGTAGCGCACGAATTTGCCGAGCAGACGCGCGCCTTGATGGCGGCGCAGCGCCGTGACCAGACCGCGCAAACACTGGCGTTCTTCCAGAATCAGGAACAGGTTGTCCTCGACAATATCGCCGCTCTTGAGGCTGAACTGGAAACCTACCGCCGCGAAAACGATCTGTCGGTTGAAGGCGGAGTAGAATTTCGCCTGTCCGAGGTGGCCCAGCTGAACGAAGCAATCCTCGGTCTGGACCGCGACATAATCTCGGTGCAGCTTGCGCGTTCGCAGATCGACCGGAGTGCGCGCGCCTCAACCGTAGAGCGCGAGGAGCGCGCCATTGATACCCAGCTTAAGACCCTTACCGAACAGCGCGCCCTGCTGGATCAACGCCGCACGGCCCTGCGTGAAACCATTCAGGGCTCGCCCGAAGTACAGCGCGCTCTGGCGGATTTCGACCGCCGGATGGAGCAGTTGCGCACGCAGTTGGAAACCATCGCCGCGCGACGCAACGATGCGCAGGTGGGCTTCAATCTGGAGGTCGGCGCGCAGGGCGAGCGGCTGACAACAATCGAAGAGGCGCAGGTGCCCGATTACCCGATCACGATGAGCAAGAAGAAGCGCGCGATTATGGGGGCAATGGCCTCGGCAATTCTGGCGTTTATCATCGCGTGGCTGCTGGAACTGCGCCGTCCCGTCATTCGCTCTGCCCGTCAGATGCAGCGGGAAACGGGCGTGATGCCGGTTGTGTCCATTCCGGAACTTGCGCCGAAATACCAAAGCTCCAAATGGCGCGCAATGCGCGAGAAACGCCGTGCGGCTGGGCAAGCGGGCCGCGCTGCACGTTTGGCGCGCCACTCCTGACCGGCTTAGTTCAAGGCTGACAGCGCTGAAATTGCGTCCCAATGCAGCCAGAGCGCGGCGGCCCCTACGCTGCCCGCACCTATTGCGCAAACCAGATCATGGCGCGCGTCCCATGCATCATGTTGACGTGCCAGCCAGATGATTACCGGATGGGTGAACAGATGCGCCAGCCCCATGCCCACAATCGCACCGACAATGCCGAACATCGACACGCCGGCAATCAACAGCGTGATTTGCAGCACCGCGCGCGTGGCCGATACCACAAAGAACCGCCGCGAATCTCCGGCAGCCAGTGCGGCCTGATCATAGCTCATCCCGATCACCGCCGGAGTCTGCGCCACAGCCAGCAGCGTCACGATAGCCCCCGCCATTGCGTAACGCGCATCATAAAGCACTCCAACCAGCCACGGACCGGCCAGCGCCATGGTCAGGAGCAACATTAAAACCACCCCGCTGATCGCAAACCGCAGCTTGGCGATTTTCGCAACCTCGTGTTTGGCGTCGCGGTAGACAGGTATCATCACGCGCCCCGTCACAGCCGTGCCCAGTTGCATCGCGAAACTGGCCAGAAAAAACGCGATGTTGTAGATGCCAAGGCTCTCAAGGCTCAGGAATTTTCCTAACACCGCACGGTCGCCTTGACTGGCGAAAAACCAGAATGCCGTGCTGAGAAATATCCATTTGCCGAATGTGACCAGTTCGCGCACCGCCGCAGGTTCCCAGCGAAAGCGGTTTGCCGCTCCGGGCAGGAACGCCCACGTCAGCGCCAGCTTTACCAGCGGGCCAACAACACCGCCCACAACCAGTGCCACCACAGATTGCAACCACCACGCCAGCACGATCATCACGGCAATTCCAACCGCCTGTGAGGTCAGGTCAAGCACCGTCAACCGCCCCATCAGGAGATGCCGGTGCGCCGTTTCGATGCGGGTCGGGTTGAATCCCGTCACCAGCAGCGCCAGTGCCGCAATCGGCAGATAGGTTGCCAGTTCAGGCGCGGCGTAAAAGACGGAGAGCGGCACCGCCAGCGCCGTGGCAATCACCCACAAACAGATGCCGCGGATTACCTGAATGCTCCATGCGGTGTTCAGAAAATCAGGGTCATCACCCCGTTTGCTCTGCGCGATCGAAGGCGCGATCCCCACATCGGAAAACAGCATCAGGCCCACAGTCACCAGACTGATCAGGGCCATCAGGCCAAAGGCTTCGGGAAAGAGAATGCGCGTCAGAATCAGGTTGGAGGCAAGCCGCAATCCCTGACTGCCACCATAGCCCAGCAATATCCATGACGTGCTGCGAAACACCCGCGCCATCAGGCGGCCACTGCGAAGCTGCTGCAAAAGACCATTCATTTGCCTCAATCATCTCCGCTTTGACTGTTATCCCCCTTTTCGTAACGCCCCCCCGCCCCTTGTGCCAGTGGCAAGCGAGCCTGTAGACCACAAGTGAGACATGAAGGACGCAACCGTTGAACATCGCATATATTCTCAACAGCTATCCGCAGCCTTCGCACAGCTTTATCCGCCGCGAAATCCGCGCGCTGGAGGCGCAGGGCCACACCATCACCCGCCTTGCCATGCGCGCAGGGGATACACCGCTGGTCGATGCCAAAGATCTGGAAGAGGCCGCGGCCACGCAATACGTACTGCGCGCTGGCGCCTTGGCCCTGCTGCGCGCAACTGTGCAAAATCTGGTCGCTTCTCCCTCGCGATTTCTCGCGACCCTTAAACTTGCCATTCAATGCGGGCGGTGTTCTGAGGTGGGAATGCTGAAGCATCTGATCTATCTGGCAGAGGCCGCGTATGCCGCCCGGGTCTGCACCGCCGCAGGCGCCACACACGCCCACGCCCATTTCGGCACCAACGCGGCAACGGTCGCCATGTTGTGCCACGCGCTCGGCGGTCCGCAATACAGCTTTACCGTGCATGGCCCCGAAGAATACGATGCCCCCCGTGCGCTGTCGCTGGGTACAAAAATCGCGCGTTCAAAATTCACTGTCGCGATTACCAGTTACGGGCGCAGCCAGCTTTGCCGCTGGGCCGCCCCTATGCATTGGGACAAGATCAAGGTTGTGCATTGCGGAATTGAACCATCCCAATTCTCCACGCCCGCCCCCCTGCCGAAAACCGGCGCGCGGTTTGTCACAATCGGGCGGTTTGTCGAGCAAAAGGGCCAACTCCTCGCCGTCGAAGCGATGGCAAAATTGATTCAGACCCGTGCCGATGCCCACCTGATGATGATCGGGGATGGTGAAATGCGCCCCCTGATCGAAGCGCGGATCGATGCCTTGGGCCTGCAAGATCACATCACCCTGACCGGATGGGTGGACGAGGCGCGCATATTGGCCGAGTTGCAAAATGCCCATGCCCTGCTGATGCCCAGCTTTGCCGAAGGTCTGCCGATGGTGGTGATGGAAGCCATGGCCGCCGCCCGCCTGGTGATTGCCACCTACATCGCAGGCACACCTGAACTGGTGCAGCACGGCAAAACCGGATGGCTGGTGCCAGCGGGCGATGCAGATGCCTTGGCGGATGCCATGGCCGAAATGGCTCAGACTGATCCGGACCAACGGGAGCAAATGGCGCAAGCCGGTCGGGAGCGTGTTCTGGCCCGCCATGATGTCGCTGTCGAGGCCGCAAAGCTGGCCGACCATATCCGCGCCTAGCGGCCCCGCGCCCAGCGTTCTTGCGCGCGGTGCGGCAGACGCACTGCCAATGCTACCGCCACAAATGCTGCAAACCCCGCCGGATCACGCAGCGCCCGCCGCCAGAGCAGCGGAGCATCTTCCGGAAACGGATCATGATTTTTCCAAAGTTCGGGATAGAGTTCCTTGACCTCGGCCACACCGATATCCTGCCGACGGCGCACCCGCACCAGCGGCCCTGCCCCTTCGATCATCGGCCAGTGGTACTGCGCCGGTACGCGAACACGCTCTTGGGGCGTAAAGCTGAGGCGCACAAAAGTATCATCGGATATAATGTCGGGGAACACCCCCCACCGCTTACGACCAGCCGCATTTACAGCAAAGACACCAAATCCCGGAACACCATGGGTACAAAACGGCAGTCTAGCCCAAAAACGGGCGTAAAGGCGGGTGAACCTGCTGCCAGCGGCATCCACGATCGGGCTTCCGCTTGCATATCGCGGCTCGGGGGTATCCAGCACATCAGCCAGTTGCGCCATGAGTGGAGGTGACACGACAACGTCAGCATCAAGATAGATGCGCACACCGTGCTTTGCGGCCCGGTCACCCGCATTCAATGCTTTCATCTTGCCACCCTCTGCCAGATCGAGCACCGTGAGCGGCCACCCTTTCGCAGCAAAGCGCGCTGCGAAACCCCGTGAGCTTTCAACTGTTTCATCTGTGCAGCCATTGGCCATCACAATCACTTCGACAGCCGCACCTGTCCTATCAGAGGCGAGCAGCGCTTCCAGACACGGCTCGATATACCCTTCTTCGTTATGGGCAGGGATCAGGATGCTACAGGCGACCCTCATCTTTTTGCCACCAGCGCATCCCAGCGCGGATTGCTGTCATCCAGATGGCGCAGTGCGCCCCAGCTGCCCCATTTTGTCGGTACGTAGACATCGGCGTAGGCGTTGAACAGCTTGCCCCCCACGCCGTTCCACGCCTCCAGCAGTGCAGAATATAGCGCACCCATTTCGGGTGTGTAATTGAAATGGCGGAAAAACGCGCCGAGGCGTTCATCATCCACCTGCGCACCGATGCCAACTACATGCGTGCCGCCCTCGTACATGAGCAGATCCAGCCCCGCTTTCCTCGCCACATCGGCATGATAAGGCCAGATACGATCCCGCAAATCGCTGATGGTATCGGCATCTACCCCGCTCACAGAGCCATCAGTCAGCTCTTGGGCCGCTACAGCTGTGGCATAGTCGTATTGCGTCGCCTCCAGCGCCTTTTGCCGTGCAGCACCTGTCAGCCCTTGCGCCGTCACAGCATTATTTGCCCGTGAAAGGCTTTCGTCCAGCCAGTTCGTGACCTGTTCGCGCCGCGCCTCAAGCCCCAGAATACCGCCAAAATATCCGGTGATTGCATAGGCATCAAACGCCTCAGCGGGCTTGGGCGCACCTTCTGCCACAGCCAAAGGTGCCGCAAGAATGTTCTCCTCAAGCCCCAGCCAACCTGTTTGCGTCGAAATTACGTTGACCAGTTGTGATTCATTCCCCTTGAACACCGCCGACCAGATGCGCGCAACCTCTGCCGCGCGCATTGCATAGAATTGTGTACCGACATCCGTCTTGCCCCAGCGTTCCTTGGCCTGCTCCTCGGCCCAGCGGGTCTGTGCAAATTGGAAATTCCACATCTCGTTCGAGTATTCGACATAGACCTTCTGCGCGGGGTCCAGACCTGCACGTATTTCTTGCGCAAATGCCTTCACATAAGCGTCATCCGCCAGATGCGGGATGTTCACCCAGATATCCTTGCCCAGACCATTCGCAAGCGCCAGCATGATCTCTAACGGCACCCCATGATGCGCCCAGCTTGCATCGCCCGTCTGCGGGCGGTCCTGCCAGCGCGACTGGGTGGAGTTATTCGTCTCCATCCAGTCCATAAACCGCAGCGTTTCAAAAGGGGCCAGACGGGCGGTCCAGTCGGGGTTGAACACCGCGCCGCTTTCCCACAGCGCCAACCGGTCCTCGCGCACCACTGAAATGTTGCGCACCGGATCACTGCTGCTGGTTCGTTGGATACGGATTTCGACACTGCCCGGCCCCGGCGTATAATCAAACCGCACCTCACCACGGCCATAGCGGATGTTGCGCGCGCGGCCTGTCGGCTCTACCACGCCGCCGCCATCAAAGCGCAACACATAGCGCCCCTCCAGCGATGGCGCTGCGGCCTCCGGCAGATCGGTCAGGATCATCGTCCCGACCGACCCTGCATCGCGCGGGAGTGAGCGGACCCATCCATCTGCATCGATATGCCCCGCCTCAACCAGTGCGGCAAATTCAATGCCGCCAAACTGGCCCGGCAAATGCCCGAGCCACGGGCGCGCGGTTTTCATGATGTCAATAAACGGCTGTTGCGCGGCCCAATCTGTTATGGGTGCAAGGCCCACCGCGATCTCGCCCGCTGGCGTTGCGGAAGGCAGCGCAGCAGGCGCGGTCTGCGTTTCGGCCTCTGGCACCGCTTCTGCGGGGGGGGAAGACCGCACAGTTTTATCAACGTCCGGTGTTGGCGCCTTTATGGCAGTCACCTGAACCGGCGTATCCGCCACCTCGCCTCCCTGATAGGCTTCGACGCTCTCGCGGGCGACACGTTGCATCGCCGCCGCCATTTCGGCATCCGGCCCCGCAAACGGCTTGCCATAGCGATCACTGACAGCGTGGGGCAATCCTTCGGGGCTGGCATCGGTCAGCACCGCGTATTGCACCATCGACACAAAGTAATGCCCAAGCGGGTTGAGATGGATATCGTCATCAAAGACTTGGGAAATTGTGTTCAACCCCGGTACGGTTCCGGCCGCAATGGCATCATCTAGACGTGCCAGCGCCTGTCCCGCAGGGATAAGCCTGATCCGAGCTTCGGCGTCCGGCTGCTCCGCACCCAGCAGCGTCACGATCCCTTCCCAATCGGCCAGATCCTCTTGCAGGCGCACCCGCCACGGGGTTTTCGCACCGTCGTCAAATTCAATAGTTTTGCCCGTGCCGCTTTTCAGGCTGTGCCATGTCTCCTGCACAAAAACCCGTGCGTCCGGATTGGCACCAAAAGCAAGACCCGCAAATGCCTGCGCGTAAACCTCTGTCTCGCTCCATTGCAAATGATTGGCCAGCGGAATTGCCTCTGTCAGGATCAGATCGGTTGTGATCCCTTTGGGCAAGGTTAAGCGCGCATCAATGCCCTCCGCTTTGTCGGAATTATGCCAGTTGTATTTCAGCGGTGCGCCATTGATGATCTGGGCCTGCACCTGAACGGTGTCGCTACTCGCCCCCAACGCAGCCTCAAGCATATCGGGTCCGGCGCTGCCAAACAGGCTATGCCCCACCATCACAACCGAAAAAATTGCGCTTGTCAGGTCACTCATTTCGATACTCCGCTGTAGGGCGTTTTGCGCACCACATCCCACACTGTATTTTGCATCAATACACCAGCTGCAGCATCGGGTGCATCCGCAATCGTGCCATCTGCGCGTTTCAACGCCAGCGGCAGGCCTAAAGGGCTGCGCTGATACAGCGTCGCGTAGTGGGTCAGCGCCACCAGATAAGCCCCCAGATCACCCAGATGAATGGTATCGACCGCCCCTTCGGGCGTGCGCGCAAACAGGGCATCGCGGCTTGCGATATTGCCGACACCGCCGCGCTGCTCCAGCGCGCGGACAAATGCCCCAAGCGCCTGACCGGCAGGGATGACATAAACCGGCGCTTTGATTTGTGCCACCGCAGGCAAAACCAGCCGGTCCAGCCAGAGCGCATCGAAATCGCCGTCAATGCGCGCAAGCCATCCAGCGGGATCGTCGGTGTTGTGCCATGTCTCGTAAAGGTAAAGCCGTACATCAGGTCGCGCAGCGCGTGCCAGCGCGGCCCAGTTCCCCAGATAGTGCACGCTGTCATGATACCGGATGGCATCCGCCAGCTCGACCATTTCAGTCAGGACCAACGCATCGAATTGTCCGCTTTGCACTGCGTCTTTGGCGGGTAGAAACCGGGGGTGGTTGTTTTCGGTTTCAAAGCCGTTCACCGGCACGTCCGGCTCCCAATGCGCGCGCAGCGGCGCGCCCCACCCCAACTGGCTTGCGTATGCATGGCCCGAAGGCGCAAGTTGGGCAAGCATTGCGGGCATGTCACGCCCGACCAGCGAGTGCCCCAGATGATAGACATTCAGCGGCCCGGCGGGCGCTGGCAGGGAGACGGTGTATTGCGCGCGCGCATTTAACAGCCTGCGCTGGCGCACCCCCGCCGACAGCGCAAGCCCCGCGCCAATCCCGATCACCCCCGTCGCGGCCCCCCGCAGCATGTTGCGTCGTGAAAACATCACCACTTCCCTTCAGGAGTTGTTCGTCCGTGCCGTGCCAGATTGCCTAACTGCAACGCCCGTGACAAGCAGGCCAGCAGCCTGTCTGAAACGCCCCCTCAGAATGTCACCGGCGGCAAACGGGCCATGGGAAGTTTGAAATACCGCCCTAAAGCGCGATGCATCGCGATCCACCCGGATCTCGAATGTGTCAAATCCGAACAGTGTTCTTGTGACCTGATACTGCGCCTTATAGGCCGCTTCCTTGGCGGAAAATAACAGCTTTGCCATATGGGCCTGATCGTCCGGCCCCAATGTGCTCAACCACGCGCGCTCGCTGCGGGTGCAGATTTCGGGCAGCAATGCAGGGTCCAGCGGCGTGGCCTCTTCCAGATCAATGCCGATGCCGCGCCAGTCACGGCACAATCCTACGGCAGCCGCGCAGGCAGTGCGCGAATGTGAAATGCTGCCCGTCACCCCTGCCGGCCAGACCGGCGCACGATCCGGTCCTGTCAGAATGGGTTGCGGAGCGATATCCAGCATCGAAAGTGCCGCACGGGCTGCGGCGCGGCCTGCGTGAAATTCTGTGCGTCGACGTGGCACGGCTGTGCGAATTGCCGCGTCCTCGGCAGCTTCGATTTTGGATGGCATGACGCGTGGATCACACGCGGCAACGGCAATTCCATCGGGCAAAACCGATCGTGCCAGCGCCGCGACAAGATCGGGATCGACAATCACATATCTGCCTTGGCCCGCCCTGCACGCATCGCACGGCGTTTCGAAATTGTCTCTGCCTTTGCTGGCGCGTCTTGCGCCGGCGCCTCTGCCGGCGTTTCGGTTTTAGCACGGCCTTTGTCCAGATGTGCCGCCAGACCCGACAGGGTTGGAAAGCGGAAGATGTCTGTAATCCCCAACCTGTCCACGCCAAGAGCCGCTTTTATGTCACGGTGCGCTTGCACAGCCAGCAACGAATGTCCGCCCAGCGCAAAGAAGTTGTCCGAGGGGCGGATGTTGGACACGCCCAGAATTGCACTCCAGACAGTTGCGATTGCAGCCTGGGTGTCGCCTTCGACTGTCGCCACGCCACCATTATCCGGCGCGGCTTTGGCAGCGGGTGCCGGCAGCGCTTTCCGGTCGATCTTCTTGTTCGGCGTCAATGGCATCTGCGCCATTTCGACAATCCGCGCGGGCACCATGATGTCGGGCAGACTGCCCGAGAGTGCTTTACGCAAGGCATCCTCGTTAATGCTGCTGCCTGTCACATATCCGACCAGTTGTGCGCCGCCAGCCCCCTCACGCGCCACAACAACAGCTTGCGTGATGCCGGATTGGGCGACAAGCGCGCTCTCGATCTCGCCCAACTCGATCCGGTGACCACGGATTTTCACCTGATCATCCGCGCGCCCTATGAAGCCCAGCACACCGTCACTGCGCCATGCCGCCAGATCGCCAGTGCGGTACATCCAGCCCGCGCCGAACGGGTTTTCGACGAACCGCTCGGTCGTCATCTCGGCGCGGTTCCAATACCCTTGGGCCACACCGTCACCTGCGATGTAAAGCTCACCCGCGACACCTATCGGGCAAAGCGCAAGGCTTGCGTCCAGCACGTAAATCTGCGTGTTCGCGATAGGTGTGCCGATGGCGGCGGTTGCTTCGGGCCGGGTGACATCCTGTGTTGTGGACCAGATTGTGGTCTCGGTCGGGCCGTACATGTTTTGCACCCGTCCACCGCAGGCTTTCAGCAATTCTGCCGCCAGCGCACCCGGCAATGCCTCGCCCCCGACCATCAGTTCTTTCAGACCCGACAAGGCATAGCGGGTTTCGTCATTTGTAACCAACATCTGCGCCATGGACGGTGTGCATTGCAGGTGGCTGACCTTGTGACGCATCCACTGCCCCGCAAGCGAGAAATCATCCGCCGCGAGCGCTGACCCTGCGTTGGCCCGTTCCAGCACCTGTGCCAAAGGCTTCAGCCCCGCCAGCACCGTGTCGACGTCGATGCCATAATCGATCAGACAGGCAATCTCGTCTACGCCGATCCGCTTAAGCTGTTCTGCACGCGCTACGCCGTCTTCGATTGTACCGAACATGCCGCTGTCGTTGAAATACCGCTGAAACGCGAATTCAAGGATCGCTTCCAGCTCCTCCTCGTCCAGACTGCCAAGATCCATTTCGAAAGCATTATTCACACCTTCCGGGCGCTTGAACGCGGGGAAGGCCCATGCATATTGCTTGATCAGCCCGGCGGCGGCGCGCAAATAGTCTTTCATCGGGTCGCGCGCGATCTCTTCGGCCTGTGCGCGCGTTTCGGCCAGATAGGTGTGCAACATCAGGGTGACTTTGAAATCAGCCGGATCGTGGCCAGCGTGGCGCAGTGCTGCGTGATAGATTTTGATCTTGTCCGCGACCTCGTCCACCGACTGACCCAGCAGGTGGGTTAGCACGTTTGCGCCAATTTCGCCCGCTTCGCGCCACGTATCGGGATTGCCTGCGGTGGTCACCCAGACGGGCAGTTCTGCGGACACGGGGCGTGGTTGTGTGACCACGGCAAAGGGTGTGCCGTCTTTGGTGGGGAATTCGACCGCATCACCGCGCCACAGGCTGCGCAACTGATCAATTGCGGCATACATCGCGGGTTTATTTGCAGGTGGGGTGTTTTCAGGACGCAGCACAAAATCATCCGGCTGCCAGCCGCTTGCGATGGCCAGCCCGACACGTCCGTTGGTCAGATTGTCGATCACAGCCCATTCTTCGGCAATACGCGCAGGATGGTGCAAAGGCGCAACGCATGATCCCGCACGCACAGACAGGTTTTGCGTGACCGCCGCCACGGCAGCACCCGTGACCGAGGGGTTCGGATAGGGGCCGCCAAAGGCATGGAAATGCCGCTCCGGCGTCCAGACCGCGTTAAACCCGTTGGCATCGGCGAATTTCGCACCCTCCAGCAGGAGGCGGTATTTTTCGGGCCCCACACCATCGTCATTGCCCCAATAGAACAGATTGAAATCAACCTTGCGATCCGGCAAAGCAATCGCGCCACGGCTCAGCTCGGTCCGGCTGTCATCGCCTGCCAGCACCAGTTTGAAACCGCGTGACAGGGTCCAGAACAATTCCAGCACGGAAATATCAAACGACAGGCTGGTCACGGCCAACCATGCATCGCCCTGCGCATGGGTGATCCGCTGGTCCATTCCGGCAAAGAAGTTTGCAACATTGCCATGGCCCACCATTACCCCTTTGGGTGTGCCTGTGGAGCCGGAGGTATAGATCAGATAGGCAAGCGTGCTTGCGTCCGCGCGCCCCTCGGGGTTTGTCTCTGGCGCGGATGCCAGATCGGGGTCTGTGTCCAGCAGCAGCAGTTTCGCCTCGCCTTCGGGCAGACTGTTCGCCAGCGCCGATTGGGTGACAATCACAGGTGCACTGCTGTCAGTAATATAGTGTTTGATCCGCTCTGCTGGATAGGCAGGATCAAGCGGCACGTACGCCCCGCCCGCCTTGAGAATGCCCAGCGCGCCAATCAACAGATCGGGGCTGCGTGACGTGGCCAATCCCACAGGTGTGCCCGTACCAACACCCAAGGCGATCAGCCGGTGCGCCAGCTTGTTCGCCGCTGCGTTCAGCGCGCGGTAGCTAAGGCTGTTGTCTTCGAACACCAGCGCCGTCGCATCCGGTGTCCGTTCAACCTGCGCTTCAAAGCTGGTGTGAATGGGCCGGGCGGCGTAGTCCGTTTCGGTCTTGTTCCACGTTTCAAGCAGGAGCGACCGTTCTTCCGGGGGCAAAGCCGCATCGCCGGTTAATGCTTTGGCCACCCTTGCCGCAATTATTTGCATCGCGGCATCATCAAGCAGACCGGCGTTGCCATGCAGGGTGATTGCCGCCTCTGTGATTGCAATTGACAATGTGCTTCCCGCCAAGGGGGCATCCGCCACCGCAATCGCAGGCGTGGTCAGATCAACCGCCGGATCACGCAAGGCCAGATCCGCGGCAATCCCGCCGGTTTTTTCGATCCGCGCCATTTGCGCTGCAAGCGGTGCATCACTGCGCAACGGCACCCATGGCAATACGTAACCGTTTGCAGCAGGTTTCACCGCATAGGCGATGTCGCCACCGCCCTGCCCTGCGCCCAGCACCATCGCAGCAATAACCGCCGCCAACGCGTCCTCCCGGCCGGTACCTTGCGCCAAATCAACGGTGCGCTTGTGCCAATCATCACTGGCACGTCCACGCGCCAATGGCACTGGCAGCGCCTCCCGCGCCGCCAGCTTGGCACGCCAGTACGCCTCATCCGCCACGATCAAATCCTGCAATTGGCGAAGGTCGGTGTCTGCCTTGTCCACGTGCGTACCAACTGCCGGCAATGCCACCTCGCCGCGCAATCCCGCCACACCCGACAGTTTAACGGCACCGTCAGCAGTAGCGATAACCACCCCGTCGGGTTCTACCCCAAGCACGGTTCCGGCTGCACTGTTTCCGGTAGCGGATTCACCGGTTTCAACAGTATAAACCACGCCATCCGCAGCAATCTTTGCAACACCCAGCGGGTTCCAATACCCACCAAAATCAAGCCCCCGTAGCAGGGCGATAACCTGCGCGGTGGTATGGCTGAAATCAATCAGGTCAAACACGGCTGGCCGTTGGTTACGGGCGAAATAGCTGCGCTGGCTCAGGTCTTGGGGGGTACGCTCGGGCTTGCCCTTTTCCAGCTGCGCCAGAACGCGGTCAAAACTGTCCATCGCGGCGGCGTAGCATTTGGAATTGAGGCTGAAGGCCGTGTCATCGGCAGCGATATCGATCAGTTCCTGTGCCAGCAGATCGCCTTCGTCAACGCCGCCTTCGATCATGTGCCAGCTGACGCCGTGCTGCGCCTCGCCGTTGATGATGGCCCATGCAGGTGTGTTCAACCCTGCATAGCGCGGCAATGGACCATCATGAAAGTTCACGGCACCCTTGGCGGGCAGTGCCAGCACTGCATCCGGTATGATCCGCAAATTGGCAATGCTCAGCAGCCAGTCGAATGCAGGCAATCCGGCGGCGGCCAGATCGGACGGTTTTGGATAGCTCGCAATGCCGCGTGCATCCGCCCAGCCGCGCACATCCGCATCCGTTGTAACGACGGCAACCACCGTATGGCCCCCCGCAACAATCATATCCCCGCACGCGATCGTGAGGGACTGATCCCCGAGGATTACACAGGAAAAAGGATCAGCGTTGAAGGGGGCGGTCATAGTCGGTCCTCCGGGGATGTACGGTAAGGGGTGGCGGCGTGTGCAACCAGATCACGCAGAAACCAGCGCGGATCCTGCGGATGTCGCCCACCCAGCGCCGCGCGCAGACGGTGCAAGACACCACCTGCCAGATGGGCCAGCAAGGCCGTTGCGGCATACACGCGGCCATGGTTCTTGATAAAATAGTGACGGCGGGAATCGTACCAATAGGACGGCATCCGCCTGGTTGTTTTCAATCCTGTGGAAACCGAGCCGATATGCACCACGCGGCTGTCTTGCACGTACCAGCATGACCAACCCGCACGCGCGGCGCGCAAACACAGATCGGTTTCTTCGAAGTACAGAAAAAATGTCTCGTCAAAAAGGCCGATCTGTTCCAGCATGGTGCGGCGCAACATCATCGAGGCACCCGCGCTCCAGTCAACCTGACAGGTGGTTGCGGGTTGCGGCATCGGCACGGGGGCCTCGGGAAACATGCGGTCGATAAAACCCAATCGTGCCGCGCCGGCGAACTCCCCCGCAATGCTGGGAAACCGGAAAGCGGTTGTGTGCACAACACCGTCTTCGCCGCGCACATTGCTGCACGCGATACCGGCGTCGCGGTGCGCTTCGAGATGATCCATAAGCGCCTCGATACAGCCCGCATCGGGGAAGGCATCAGAATTAAGCACATAGAAATAGTCGGGTGCCCGCCCGTCGCCCAGCGTCATCCGCAGCGCGATGTTGTTCCCCGCCCCGAAGCCACCGTTGACGGGCGATGCGACAACACGCACAAGTCCGCCCTCGCCCCAGCCACGGGCGGCAACCTGTTGTGTAATCATCTCATACGATCCATCGCCCGACGCATTGTCGACAATCACCAACTCACCGCCCACGCTGTGCAAATCGGCCAACGCTGCTTCTGCCGCGCGCAGGGTCATTTCCGGCGTGCGAAAGTTCAAAATAACACAAAGCACTGTGGGGGCTGGCATTGGCTACTCCGCCGCTGTGGCCTGACGCGGTGCGTCAGTGTGCAGGGCTTCGTCGATCACTTCGCGCAGCTCAGCCGCCATAACAACCACATTGGGTGACAGCACCATACTGTCGTGATCCCCCGGCACCTCGATCACACGCACATGGGGGGCAAAGCGGGTCCAGTCGTTGTCCTCAAAGACATACTCGCGTGCTTCGCTGACCCAATTGCCACCATTGACCTTGTATTTCCGGTCCAGAACAGGGCGCAACAACGTCATCGGACCGTCCCAATCGGGTGTCTGATAGCGCCCGACAGCGCGCAAAAACGCCGCTTCGATCTTGGTGTTGTTAAACTGCGCGCCCGCTGGCGCTTCAACCTTTCCGGCACGTTTGGACTTTTCCCAAGCGATGCGGTTTTGCGCCCATTCCAGCAGATAGCGCGGCCCCTTTTTGCGCAACTCTGCCAGCTTGATCAGCGCCTTATCAGGCTTGCTCAGGCTCGGGCGGACAGGCAGCGGCGTGTCAAGCAACGCCAGCACGGCCACCTCCTCCCCTGCGGCAGTCAACTGGCGCGCCATTTCATACGCAGTGATACCGCCTCCGGAAAAGCCCGACAGCAGATAAGGCCCCTGCGCCTGAACCTGACGGATTTCGGCAATGTAATCCGCCGCTGCGTCCTCAACGGTTTCATGCGGGGCGCTGTCGCCGATCAACCCGCGTGCTTGCAGGCCGTAAACCGCCCGCGCATCAGAAAATTGCAAGGCAAGATGGCGCAGGTTCAGCACGTTGCCAAACATCCCCGCCACCACGAACAGCGGCGCGCCTTTGGCCGGGCTAACACCGTTCAGCGGCACAAGATGGACAAATCCCGTTTTTTGCTTCTGGTCCTCATCGCTGTCCGAAACAGCGATCTCGCCCGTCTGCGCGGTAATGCGCGCAGCGATCTGCGCGATTGTCGGCGCCTCGAACAGAACGGAGATCGGAAATTCAACGCCAAAGTCACGTTTCACGGCGGCGAACAAGCGCACCGCGATCAGCGAATGCCCCCCTAGATCAAAAAAGCTGTCGTCAGCGCCGACCGGCGACACGCCCAGCAGCGTTGACCACATTTCGGCCAATGCTTCCTGCACAGGGCCTTCGGGCGGGACAAATCCTTCCAGATCGGTCCGTTCGAAACTCTGGCCTTTGGATACCGCGCGCGGCGGCGTGTCTGCCTGCGCAATCAATGCCTGCAAGGGCAGCGACGAGACATAGATTTGCGGCATGTCCAGCGCTAGCGCGCGCAACAGCGCCTCCGGCCCCTCTGCGGCAGTGATGCCTTGGGAAACCAGATAGGCCAGCCGCTCTTCTGCTTCGGTTTGCGGTCGGGTTTCGCCCTCATCCGCATCATCAAACTGAACTTCTGCGGCGCTTAGCGGGGCAGACTGCGCGGCAAACCCGCCTTTCAGGCGCGTCATCGCAAAATCACGTACTTCGGCCAACACCGCGCCTTCGGCCTCGCAGATCGACACATCGAACCGCGCATCATCGGTGCCCGACGTGGTAAGACGCACCCAGCTGTAAATCTCGCGCGGCAGGGGTGCGAACACCTCAATCTCACCGTATGACATCGGCACCCAAAGATCGGCTCCGTCGTATTCAGGCACCAAGTCGATGGCCCAGCCGGTGGCCAGATCCATCAGCCCCGGATGTAAAACCTGCGCGTCATCCAGCGACGCGTCTAGCCTAAGACGTGCAAGGCCTTCGTCTCCGCACATCTGGCGGGCGCGTAAAGCCTGCCACTGCGGTCCGAAACGCAGATGCGCCTCCTGCGGGGTGGGCATATGCGCGCCGTCATGTTCCTCTACCGCGCCAAGGCGCGCTGAAACCGCTTCAAGATCAATCATATGCCGCTTGCCGGTCCGGCTGCCGATCCGTGCCTGAGCGTGGGCCTGCCAGCCCTCTCGCCCGTCCAGCGTGCAATCACTGCGCAGGGTTGCGGCAAATCCGTCTGTGTCCGGTTCCAGAGTGATACGCATCCGGCGCGTTTCGCCGTCAGGCGCTTCGAATGCGCGCAGGAAATACAAATCGCGCAGTGCATAGGGGTATGACAGCCCCGCGCCCCGCGCGGCCTGCGCCAGTGCTTCGACCATGCCGGTTCCGGGCATAACCGCGCTACCTTCGGCCATACGGTGCTGATCCAGCACCCAATCCGACGATGCATTCAGCGCAGTAGAAAAGCGGGTCGCATCCGCCATCACTTCGACAGTGTCAAGCAGCGGCACATCCAGCGCGCGCGGCAGTGTAACCACGTCAGGCGCCTGCCCGACCGCATCCGCTGCCATACCGACATCGGCCCAAACACCCCAGTTCACCGCGACAACGCGGGTTTTCGCCCCGACTCGCGATTTTGCAAAGGCGTTCATGTATTCGTTGGCAGCAACATAATCGATCTGCCCCGCCGCGCGGGTGGCGGTGGAGGTAGACGCAAACAGTATCAGCAGATCAACACTGCCATCGGGCAACAACTGGTCCAGCACCCGCAAACCCTGCACTTTGGGCGCAAGAAC
Source organism: Sulfitobacter sp. F26169L (assembly GCF_026410285.1). GTDB lineage: Bacteria > Pseudomonadota > Alphaproteobacteria > Rhodobacterales > Rhodobacteraceae > Sulfitobacter. Next base: position 423,096 of record NZ_JAPMLP010000003.1, read on the forward strand.
CGTGTCCACCTGGGCCTGTGTTTTTCCCAAAAGCGGCGCGTCGTTGAGCACACCTGCCGCATGGATCACACCGTCGATGGTGCCGCGCGCGCGCAAGCTGTCGATCACTTTGCGCATCTGCGCCACGTTCATCACATCCGCGGCGGCCACTTCGACAGTGCCGCCCAGCGCCTCAAGCCGCTGCACAGCGCGGATGCGCCGCGCTATCGCATCCCCTGCATGGGTGGTTTGCAACACACGCGGCCACGCTTCCCGTGCGGGCAGCGCATGGCGCCCCAACAGAACAACATGCGCGCCGTAGTTGGCCAGCAGATCAGCTGCGATTGTCTGGCCGATCCCGCCAAAGCCACCGGTTATCAGATAAGTGCCGCCCTTTTTGAGGGTCGTCGCGCCCGCAGTCTGTGCAAGCCGCTGCGCGCGCAGACCTTGCACATACCGGCGCTCAGCGCGCAGGGCGACAACGGCATTCGCAGGGGTCGCAAGGATTTCTTCGATCAATCCCCCCGTGACATCGCCAGCCGGTTCGGACGCGCGTGCAAACAGGCTTTTCGGGGCTTGAACCTCGGGCAGGTCTATATCCACGGTCGACACGGTAAGGCCCGTGATTTCGCGCGGCATCACACCTGCGGGGCCACTTATCATCGCCTTTTCAGGATAGATCAGCGCCTCTGAAGCCACTCGTGCGGCACCGTTGGTGAATATGCTTAAATGGGTCTGTGGTGCATCCTCGCGCTCGGCCAACGTCTGGGCCAGCCACAGCAGGCTGTAAAACCCCTGCTCCATCAAGCGGTCATAAAAGCTGCTGCCAGGGCGGTGGGTCTCGGTACGCGTCACGCTCCAGAAATGGGCGATACGTGTAGGCGACTGATCTGCCTGCGCCAGCGCACCCATCAGCGCGTCATACCCCTCGCGTCCCTGTTCGGGTGCAAGCGTAAACTGCCCTGCACCCAGATCGGCAAAACTGTCACCGGCGCGAACAACATTCACCCGCGCCCCGGCATCCATCAACCGTTTGACAACGGTGTCTGCGACACCGTCCTGATCCGCAAACACCAGCCAGTTTTCACCACTGGCCGAGTCGAGCGCGGCATCAAGATCAGCGTCTACATCTGCATATCGCGCACGCCAGCTTGGTACGGCACCCCAATCGGCCATATCCTCCAGCCGCGCGATTTCGGGCCTCGCGGGGGGGATGTTCTGCGTCCCGGCCGCGATGAAATACGGGCTGCGCTGGAATTGGTAGGTGGACAGCACCACGCGGTTGCGCCGCGCCTCGCCCCAGATCTGGTCCCAATCGGCCTCAACGCCGCAGGCCCACAGCCTGCCGATGACACCGATAAAATACATATCATCCGCGATTTCCTGATCGGGATGGCGCAGCGAACTGAGCACCTGCGCCGGTTTCACGCCCGCACACATCGGCGCAAGCGACGACAGCGCCTTGCCCGGACCAACCTCTAGATACACGCGGTTTTCCTGCGCGCTCAGCGTTTCAATGCAATCCGCGAAATGAACCGTGTTGCGCAGCTGGTCGACCCAGTAGTCTGGATCGGTCGCCTGCGCATCCGTGATTTCTGTACCGGTGCGGTTGGACATGAACCGCATTTTGGGGGCTTGCAGATCAAGACCGGCCAGAAACGCGCGATACTCAGCCAGAATAGGTTCCAGCATGCGGCTGTGTGCGGCGATGTCTATCGCAATGCGCTGGCTTTCCACATCGTCCTTGCCCAACCGCGCGGCCAACGCTTTTAGCGCGGCGTCGGGGCCGGAAATTGCCGTCAGTTCGGGGCCATTGACCGACGCGATATCCAGATCGTCATCAAGGTAGGGTTTGATTTCCGCGAGCGACAATGGCACGCTGAGCATTCCACCTGCTGGCACTGTATCAAACAGGCGACCCCGCAACAAAACCAGATCGATCAGGTTTTCAAAGTTCATCACACCCGCCAGACAGGCGGCCACATTTTCCCCCATGGAGTGACCGACCATCGCCGCAGGCCTGACACCCCAACTAATCCAAAGTTGGGCCAGCGCGTATTCGACGATCGCAATCAGCGGCAACTGTACCGAGGGCTTTTTCAGCGCTTCGGCAGCGGCTTCTCTGTTCGCCTCTGGCAACCACAGCGCGCGGATATCGTATTCCAGCTGGGGCGAAAGATGATTCAACCCGCGATCCATCGCTTCGGCAAACACCGGCTCTGTCTCATAGAGATCGCGGGCCATATCGGGGTATTGCGCACCACCGCCGGGGAACATGAACACAACCTCGGGGTCTGCACCCAGATTTTCATGTGTGAACACGCGGCGGGTATCACCTGCCTCCAGCAAGGTGGCGGCCTCTTCATGGGTTTCGGCCACCACCACGCGGCGGCGTTCGAATCCGCGCCGTCCGTTTTTCAGCGTATGGGCGATATCGGCCAAATCCTGTTCGGGATGAGCGCGCAAATGCGCGGACAGGGCAGCAGTATTTGCATCCAGCGCCGCCTTTGTACGGCCCGAAACGCACAGCACCTGAAAGGGGAAATCACTTTCTTCAGAAGGCGCACGCGCCGGTGCTTCGGACAGGATCGCATGGGCGTTTGTACCGCCTACACCCAGTGCGTTGATTGCCGCATGTCGCGGGTTGGCGCGGCGCGGCCAGGGTGTGAGGCTGGCGTTCACCGAAAACGGGCTGCCGTCAAACCCGATTGCGGGGTTCGGGGCCTCATACCCCAGCGATGGCGGCATCGCTTCATGATGCAAAGACAGCGCGGCCTTTACCAGCCCTGCCACACCTGCGGCGGTATCCAGATGGCCGATGTTGGTTTTCACCGATCCGATCCGCGCAAAATCCACCTTGTCGGTCTGGGTGCGGTACGCCTCTGTCAGGGCCGCAACCTCTATCGGGTCGCCCAGATAGGTGCCCGTGCCGTGACATTCCACCAGTTCGATCTGCTCGGCCCGCACGCCAGACGCATCCAGCGCCATACCGATGGCTTCGGCCTGCCCGTCCACCGAAGGGGCCAGATATCCGGCTTTGGCCGCACCGTCATTATTGACTGCCGACCCTTTTATAACGGCCCAAATATGGTCGCCGTCCGCCTGCGCATCCGACAGGCGCTTCAGCGCGACACATCCCGCACCGGACCCGAAAACAGTGCCCTGCGCGCGGTGATCAAACGCATGGCATTCCCCGTCCGGTGACAGGATTTCGTTTTCATTGAAAACATACCCCCGCCCCTGCGGCAGTTCTATGGTAACCCCACCCGCAAGCGCCATATCAACATCGCCCGCACGCAGGGCTGCCGCGGCGTAGTGGATCGCCACCAGCGACGTAGAGCAGGCCGTTTGCAGGTTGATTGACGGGCCGTGCAAATCGAATACGTGGCTGACGCGGGTGGACAGGAAATCCTTGTCATTGCCGGTGTGGCGCAACAGGAACATGCCCACATCATCCACCAGATCAGGGTTGGAACAGATGTTGAAATAGAAATAGCTGCCCATGCCGCATCCGGCATAGACACCGATTGGCCCTGCGACATTTTCCGGCACATGGCCCGCCTGCTCCATCGCTTCCCAAGCGACCTCCAGAAATTTGCGGTGCTGGGGATCTAGGATAGCGGCATCTTTGGGCGAAAAGCCGAAAAACTCGGCGTCGAATGTCTCGAACCCTTTCAGATCGGCGGCGGCGCGCACGTAATTCTTGCGAGCGATGTTCTGCGGGGTTTCGCCTGCCGCCAGCAGTTCTTCTTCGGTAAGTTTACGGATGGATGACACGCCACTGCGCAAGTTGTCCCAAAAGGCTGCCACGTTGACGGCACCCGGAACATTTACGGCCATACCAACAATCGCGATATCGATTGCCGACGAATTCATTTCGCGGCTGTTTTCAGTCATACAGTCTCTTCCTTCGGCCCACGTCAACCTGCGCGAGATTTCCACACAAATTGACTAAAAAGCAGACCATTCAACCGGGCGCTAGCACTCTCCCGACACTGCACTATATCGTGAAGATGTCTAATTCATGGCACCCCGTCCCCTTTTCAAGGCAACAGGGATCAGCATAGCATATTAACCTTTGTTTCTGAATGAAGATTATCCACTATTTGGAAACAATGGCCAATCGGTCGCACAGATGGTCAACTTTTGGCTGTCGGGTCGGGAATCGCTCAATTACATCTGGGCGCTCTTTGCGCGAGGTGTACCGCCACCCATCACCGGCGGATTGCGCAGTGCGTGGCGCGGCGCGCGGATGCGGCGGGGATGCAGCCGCTCGACATAGCCCAGAACCGCGCCGGCGGTTAACCAAGTGAACGGGGTCAGCGTAGCGTTCAGCAGCATGTCCATCAACGTGATCCCCAGGGTTAGCGCAACGGCGCCGATGTAGGGTGACACCTCTGCCTCGCGGTGGCGCAGTGTGTGCCACCCCAGCAATACCAACGGCAATGCAAGCAGACCGAATTCAGCAATATAGCCGAGCCAGCCAAAGCTGCCGAATACGATGATCCAGCGCCCGTCGGGAATGGTTAAAATTTGGCCGTTTTCGGAATCGCGAACCAGACTGCGGCCCCAACCGCTCCACCCGAAAGCGGGTTTTTCCGCTGCGCGGGCCAGCAGTTGCGTCTCATTGTCAAAGCGGTAACCAAGCGATTGCGCGCGGTCGGGGTTCACTTCGGCCACTGTGGCGACAATCGCATCGGTGGGGATAACACCCAGATTACGCAGCATCGGATAGGTTACTGCAACGAGGGCGAAAACCGTGGCCAGCAAGATCATCCAGCGAGGTGGCGCCAACAGGATAAACGGCACCAGCAGCACACCATAAGCGATGGACGCCGCACTTTTGCACGCCATTAGAAAGATCATCAGGTAAAGGACCCACAGAACTACCTTCCAACGTTCAAGCCGCGGCGCGACCCGCGCCAATGCCGCCGCCGCCATCGCCGCGGTGCACACAAACAACGCCAGCCACAGGCCGTGCGGCAGAAACACAATCGGCCTATAGCCGCCCGCCCGCATCGTCTGCTCGAAACTATGTTGAAAAAAACCGTACACCCAAATGTTCATCTGCGGAGAAACACGAATTTCCAGAAACGACGGAACAGAATAGGCGATGGCCCCCACCATCAGCGCCAGCAGGATTTCCCGCAGGCCCGTTTCAGTGCGTAAAAACTGCCGCGCCACCAGAAACGGCACAATCGTAAGCGCCTGCCCGATCAGAACCGAACCGATATCGCGCACCGATTGTCCGGGCAGTGCATCGACAAGAAACAGGATCGGATCGGCATCGCGCAGCACTTCAAACAGGATCGGCTCGCGGTTGGTCAGCACGGTCGGGATCGCACTGAACACCAGCAACGCCACCAGCACCTTCGCAATCCGCCCCTCGGGCAGCAGGCGCACCTTATGTGCTGTGGCAAATACCAGAATGGCCAGAACGCTTAGATTGGGGATCGAGACCTTGTCCATCGCAGGCACCAGAGGCAGGTTGAATTCGGCCAAGGGCGGCAACAGCAAATAGCCGCCAAGGATAGACCAGACAATCGCCCGTTCAACCGACTGTGTACGAAACAGGACAAGGCAGACAAACGGCCAGATCAGCAGCATCAGATATGCAATCGGGTTGGGCATTATGCTCCTTGTCGCGCAGATGCGGTGAACGGACATTCATTTACACACTAGGCAGGCGCATGTCATCACGGTAGTTTGCCCACCAACACCGCGCAGACACTGCCGACAGATTACAATGAACTGAAAAATATACAGATTTTTAGAGACAAACACCCAATCGTCGCGCAGCGATGTGGCAAGCTTGCATAGGTCAGACATGAAATTCGGCACCGGTCGTTCCGCAGTAGAGGTCAATATCCCCACCCGCACTGCATTGTTTCAGGCGGTCCGGGAAAAATTCGCAAAAGGCGACGGATTCGCGCTAGCGACGCTGAACCTCGACCATCTGACAAAACTGCCCTGCGATACCGCTTTTGCGGACGCCTATCAGGCGCAGGATCTGGTTGTCGCGGACGGACGGCCCATTGTCTGGTTGTCGCAATTGGCAAACCAACCGCTAGAGCTGATGCCGGGATCGGATCTGGTAATACCCCTGTGTGAACTGGCAACAGAAATGGGCGTGCCCGTTGCTTTTGTCGGCAGCTCAGATGAGGCACTGGCCGGTGCAAAGGCCGCGTTGGAACAACGGGTGCAGAAAATCAAAATCGTGCTGGCCCACGCCCCCGCATACGGGTTTGACCCGACGGGGGCAGCAGCCGCAGAAATCTGCGAGATGTTGAACGAAAGTGGCGCGGGCCTGTGCTTCATCGCGCTGGGCGCTCCGAAACAGGAGGTATTTGCAGCCTTCGCAAAGGCCCGCAGCCCCGCTGTCGGGTTTGCCTCGATTGGGGCCGGGCTTGATTTTCTGTCAGGGCATCAGGTGCGCGCGCCGCAATTCATGCGCGCGCTGGCACTGGAATGGTTGTGGCGCGCATTGCAAAGCCCGCGCAGGATGGTGCCACGCTATGCCAAGTGTTTTGCCATTTTGCCACGGCTGACCAGACAGGCATGGCAGCAACGCTAGCCTATTTGTATTCGATCAGTGTCTTTCGACGGCCGGTCATGTTGCGCCAATAATACCCCAAAACACCTTGCGCCTCGGCGAATTTTCCCAGCACGCTAAAGCTGGCCCACGCTAGCCCCCCGCGCCGCGCCAGCCGTAAGACCTGTAACGGATAAACCAACAATAACAGCAGGGCAGCAGGTCCGCTTGCCACAAAGAACAACGCCACCAACAACGGTATGAACGCCCCCCACAGCAGGGCGCGGCGCGTCTCACCCACCCAGTGTTTCTCGGGCGCGCCGCCATGCAATGCCGCCCCTTCGGCAAAGGCGTGACCTGCCCTTTTGGTGCGTTTCCACCATTGGCCGAACTGCGTGATTTGCGCGTCATGGCCTGTCATTTCGGCATCCAGCCGCCAGATGCGCCAACCTGCTTGACGCAGACGAATACACAATTCGGGTTCTTCGCCCGCAATCAGATCATCTCTGTAACCGCCAACAGATTTGACGGCCTGCACCCGCATCAGCGCATCACCACCGCAAGCCTTTGTCTCGCCCACGGGCGTATCCCATTCATCGTCGATCAAACGGTTGTAGACCGACGCATCGGGGTGCATTTCACGCCGCCGTCCGCATACAACCGCTATGTCTTGATGCTGCGCCAGAAAATCCCGCGCCTGCGTCAGCCATTCCGGCTGCATCACGCAATCGCCATCCAAAAACTGCACAAGTTCCGTTTCGTCAGGCAGGTGTGCCAGCCCCGCGTTGCGCGCACGCGCGGCCGTGAAGGGGAGCGTCATATCCAGTTCGACCACCGTTGCCCCCCGCTGGCGCGCAGCATCAACGGAACCGTCGCTTGAACCGCTATCGACATAGATCACAAGCGGAATCCCCACCAGCGCATCAAGACAGGCAGTCAGGCGCGCGCCCTCGTTCCGCCCGATCACGATGGCTGCAATATTCATGCGGCACGATCTTTCAAAAATCGCCGATAATGATCTGATGCGGTCAAAAATCCGGCTTCATACAGCGGTTCGATCCCTGCCCATTCTTGTGCGGCGTCCGAATGCAACGTCAGGGCGGATTGCGCATTCAACACTTCAAGCCGCGCCTGATCCTCACCGTGGGCCAGATCACCACTGCCTGCCGTGGCCGCATCGCGCGCAGCGACATTTCCCGCGAATTTATAGTGGCGGATCACAGCACTAAAATCCGATACGACAACATTTTGCGACAAATGCGGGTGCGGTGCCGGCACCACATCGGGTCCGTTAAAAATCAGCGGGTGTTTCGTCAGGCAACACGCCTCGCCAAAGACTTTGCCGCGCACGCCACCGAATTTGAATTGCAATTTATCCGATGAAAGTCTGTTGCCGCGCAGCATGGCATTAAATTCGATGTCAGGTGAATGATAATCAAAACACGCGACTGTGCTGATATCGTAGTGTACAAATTTATTAAGGGATTGCGCAAAACTAAGGTCTTTTACCACGTACAGCGGGGTGGGCGGAAACATTTCGAGCATCTGCCCCATCAGGGCGGTTTCGCCGCGCGATTCAAGATAGCCGATTAACGCAGGCAAGCCGAGCGTTTTGCGCCCCTCGAAATCAAACTGTTCGTCCATGTCCACATACAGACACCAGCGGTTTTTGCCGTAGGTTTGTGCCGGATAGGCGCGCATTAAATCCTCGTATTGCGCCAAAGGCAGCACCGCACGGTCGATAACGCATCCCTCTTCCGCCTTGATCCGCGCAATGGTCCCATCCGTGGAGCCGTTGTCGATGAAAGCAAAATAGCGGATGCCGAGGCTTTTGTAATACTCGAAAAATGCATCGAGATAATATGCGCCGTCACGCACCAGCACAATTGCCAGCACCTCACCCTTCGGCACGATGAAACCGCTGCCGTGAACATGCGCAACCGCGCGGGCAAAGCGACGGCGGCGTTTCATCTGCCACAGTCGGTTACGGATGCGGGCGAAGATTGAGGCGCGATGGTTCATTAGCAGGTATTTACGCCAGTGGCGCACAACGGTCCACTCTTCACAAACACCGTAGAGCTGTTTGATTACCGGCGATGCATTTTCGTCCGTTATCCGATGGCTCTTTACCCTCGATCATAGACAATGCCCGTTCGCCATTCAGCCTATTTCGCCTGCGCGTGGCTATGATAAATGACAGAACGCTGACCAGCCATGCCAGACCGATCAATCCGAGAGGATTACAGTTGTTTCAAGAGGGTCCCAATCGGAGGAGCGGCGCCGAAAGAAGGCTCAAAAAAGATGACCGCTCTAGATTATCGACACTCGCGGGTCTGTTCACGGCCTTTTGATACCACGCCCAGTTGGCGGCATCAGACTGTTGGCGGTCTTGCGCAACTCTGGTGTATAGAACGTCTGTCGCGCGCGGCCATCGTTTTTCGAAGCATATAGTGCGAGGTCCGCATCCTCCATCACGGTTTCGCGGGTCGCGCTGTTACCACCCTGTATCCAGACCGTGCCGATGCTGGCTGAAATTTCGCACAGCGAATTGTTGAACGGTATAGGAACTTCAATCCGGCCGATGATCCGGCGGCCAATCCGATCCAGAACGTTGATGTCGCGCACATCCGGCAGAATCACCGTAAATTCATCACCACCTACCCGCGCAACGGTATCGGTCGTGCGGGTCTCTTCAATCATGGCCTTTGCTACAACTTGCAGCACATGATCGCCCGCTGCATGGCCAAGCGTATCATTGACGGCCTTAAAGTAATCCAGATCAATGTGCATCACTGCAAAAGCCGCGTTGATGGTCAAAAGCCGCTCCAGCACCTGATCAAGTGCGCGGCGGTTCTTCAGCCCTGTGAGGGTGTCGGTAAACGCCTGCTCCTCCGCTGCCAACTTGGCGCCCTGAAGACGAAGATTAAGCTTGCGCGAGGATTCCATCGCGGCGGTTTTAGCCTCTACCAGATACAACATTTCTATCGCCAGATCGGTGGCAGCAAAATCTGCATTGGTCAGCGCATAATCACGCACGCCATCCACGATCGAAATACCAAAAGACAAATTCACAATTGCCGAGTTCTGGCCGCTGGACACCAGCACACCTTTCAGGCGCGCGGGCGGAACACCTGCCATTTCCAGATGCAGTTTCAAATGGCGTGCGTTCCGTAGCTGGTCCAGTGTTGTGATTCCGCGCGGTCGCATTACTGTAAACGCATCCAGAAACCGCATTCCGATCAGTGACATATCAGGACGCAACTTTTGTGTTGTCGGACCTATGTGGGTGATAACGCCCTGCCCGTCGAGCATCAGGTGCATCGGACACAACATATCCAGCACATCCGGTTCAAAAGCGATCGTCATAAAGCACGCGCGCCCAGTTCAAATTCGCGCCCGTCTGCAAAGTCTGTTTTGATCAGCCGGATGGAGACAGTTTCCTTCCCCTCTCCACTTTCCTCAAGATCCAACAGGACCAGCGCCCCGTAATCATCTGCCATCACCCGCAGGACACCCATCATCAGATGCCCGAACCCCGTAAGCGGGCTGTCACAGATCAGGCTATAGTGCCCTTCCTCATGGTTGTGCAGTTCAATCGCAGGCAAGTGCAAATCCCCCACCGCCATCCGCGCACGGTCGGGCAAATCATCGAGGGAGTGGAGAAAATCCTCGAATTTCATGCCCCCGAACCTAAGCAACCGGCGCACAGCTTCGGTATTGGGGTGAGAGACAAGATACGCGCCGATATCTTCCATGAGCTCGCCGCGTTTGCGGCGCAGAACTTCACCCATGGCATTCAGTATCGCTGGCGTCACCGCATCATCGTAAACCAGCATTGCTTCGAATTCGATGGTGCTGACACCGGCACGGGCGGTTACGTCCAGCCAAGCATCCTTGCCATAGCTGTCACACATGTAATTCTGGAAACTTCGATTGATAAGCCCGTGCATACTGGCCCCTCGTAATTGCGATGCACATATTGATGACGTGCAAAAGTTAACAAGCGGCTAAAACCGGAGCGCAGGCCGAATCGTAGTTAAAAATCGGTTGGTGCGCCGCCTTCCGATTTGCGACGTTCGACAAATGCCGCCAGTTCATCACGGATCGCCACATCCAGCGGCGGCTCTTCGAAACTCGCCACTATTTCCTTAAACATGTGATGCGCGCGCTCTTGCGTCCAGATGCCGCCTGCCACCTCCCAGCCCTCGTAATTGGTCCAATCGCTCAAGAAAGGTTGGTAAAATGCGGTCGTATAACGGTCCTGCGTGTGCTGTGTGCCAAAGAAATGGCCCTGATTGCCCACCGATTTAATAGCATCAAGCGCGATTTCATCCGGTCCGGTCGCGCAGATTTCAGGGTCCATATAACGCTGGATCTGCTGCAAAACCTCGCAATCCATAATGAACTTTTCAGGGCTGGCGATCAGCCCTCCCTCCAGCCAGCCCGCCGCATGATAAACCATGTTGGTGCCTGACTGTACTGCCGCCCAAAGGGAATTGGACGTTTCCCACATCGCCTGACCGTCAGGTACGTTGGCCGCACATACGCCCGAACTGCGCATCGGCAGTCCGTAAAAGCGGCACAACTGGCCTGTCATCTGCGTGGCGCGCATGTATTCAGGGGTTCCAAATGCTGGCGCGCCGGTTTTCATATCGACGTTCGAGGTAAACGTGCCAATCGCCACACTTGCCCCCGGTCTGACAATCTGTGCCAGAGCAACGGCAATCAACGCCTCTGCCAGCGATTGCGCCACCGCGCCCGACATCGTTACAGGTGCCATTGCCCCCGCCAGTGTGAACGGCGTCACCACCAGCGCCTGATTGCGCCGTGCAATGCGCATCCAGCCGTCCAGCATTGGAATATCGTGCTTTAGCGGCGAAGTAGAATTGATGTTGGTATACATCTTCGGGCTGGCCTCGAATTCCTCATCCGTCCAGCCGCCGGAAATGCGCACCATTTCCATCACATCTTCTACCCGCTCCTTGCCTAGCGAATAGGCATGCATAACCTTATCCGTCAGCGTCAGCTTGTCATACAGCACATCCAGATGCCGGACGGAGGCGTGGATATCCACAGGTTCTACCGGATAGCCGCCCGCGAAATGGATACAGTTGAAATACTGTGTCAGCCGCAGCAAATCACGGCACATCTCGCGCGTACCGGGCACCTTGCGGCCCAGCGCCATATCCCAATAATTCGGCGGTGACGAAACGTTGCCAAAAACCAGATTTTTTCCGCCAATGGTTATCTTGCGATCAGGATTTCGCGGTGTGATCGTAAATTCCGACGGGGCCATGGCGACATATTCCATCACCATATCGCGGCCCATGCGCACATTTTCACCGTCAACCGTGCATCCTGCCTTGCGAAACACGTCAAGTGCTTCGTGGTTGAGAATTTCGATGCCTATCTCTTCAAGGATACGCATCGCCCCGTCATGGACTGCCGCCACCCCGTCGGGGTTGAGTGGTTCTGTGGGGCGGTCGATGTTAACAGGCGGGTTCCACGGCATCTGTTCGATTACCGCACTGCCACGGCGGGTTTTGGCACCGGCGCGGCCACCGCCGCGGGTTCTGCGTTTGGGCTCGTCTGTCATGGGGCATCTCCTTGGAGGTCTGTTTCCAAGAGGCACCAGCCAAACTGCTGCAGCCTATCTGTTCACGACAGATCGTGTCGTATTTGACGGGTCAAGTCGTGCTACGACTGTCCAGCCATGCAGGGATTTCCCCGATATCGCGCAGGACGACATCGGCAAGGGGCGCCAGCACATCTGCTTTGGCAGCTCCTGTCAAAACAGCGACCGTGCGCATACCTGCGGCGCGTCCGGCGTTCAGATCGTGGGTGCTGTCACCAACCATCACAACCTGTTCGGGCGGCAGATCAACCGCAGCGGCAAACGCCAGAAGCTGCCCTGCCGCCGGTTTTCCACCATATCCGCTATCATATCCTGCAACGAAATCGAACATCTGCGTCACACCCGCAGCGTCAAGATGCGCGCGCGCAGGACCTTCGCTGTCGTTTGTCGCGACACCCAACATTAGATTGCGCGCACGGAATTCCGTTAACAACGGCAACAACGGCACGGCTGCCTGCTGCGGGGCGTTAACGGCTTCTTCGTCAAGCATTTGCAACAACGCAGCACGGGACATATCGGTAAAATACGGCGCCAAGGCTGTTGCAACCTCTCCCGGTGTCCCCGCGATTACGATGCTGTCATCCGAGAATTTCCGCGCTGCCGTGTCAAAGCCGATCGCCTCACCAACACGGGCAGCGCGCGCGATGTCACCGTTCGACGCACGTAACAGAAATGACGCTGCCCATGCTTCCCACGTGGCGGCGAAGTCAAACAGTGTGCCATCTTTGTCAAAGCACAAACCGCTGATAGGTATATGTTTTTCACTCATGTCCAATGCACCTGCCCCCCGCCAGGCAAGCTCTGGCGTGCCTCTGCCAGACGCTCGTAGGGGATGTCCTGGGCATCGCAACATGCGATGACCCACGCGTCATCCATCATAATGAAATCAAGGACCGACCCGAGGAATTCAGGGTCTTGCGCGGCGCTGCGCATATCTGTCTCCGACGCGCCTGTCGCCCCCAGGAACACCGGCAAAAGGTCTTCGTTTGCGACCAGCCAGCCCAATGAATGGAGCGCGATCGTATCGGCGGTTATCCGCGTAAGGCTCATATTATGGGTCCAAGTCCGTCAAAATCTCAACGCTTTGTTAATCAATTCCACACAAAACTGAAAGCCAACAAAACACACATGCGGGAAAGGAGTTCAGATGCAGGGTAAAATCCTTATCATTGATGGTATTTCGACAAACCGTATTGTGCTCAAGGTAAAATTGGCAGCCGCCTTTTATCATGTCTTGCAAGCGGACACGCTGGTCGGCGCGCTGGAAGTTATTCACGCCGAAAAACCCGATCTGGTCATCACTGCGTTGCATTTGCCCGATGGTACAGCTTCCGATCTGTGTGCGGCCTTGCGGAAAACCCGTCACGCCTTTTCGCTGCCCGTACTTGCCATTGGCGGCAGCAAGGATACCGGCATGCGGCTGGAAACACTTAGCGCTGGCGCGTTCGAGGTAATGCACAGGCCTATAAACGAGACCCTTCTTCTCGGCAGAGTGCGCAACATGATCCGCGCTCATCACAAATTTTCGCAGTGGCAGATACACGACGATACAAGCTGCGCGCTCGGCCTTGCCGAAGAGCCCGCCGTGTTTGAGCGGCCGGAAAATATCTGTTTGATCGGACTTGATGCCGCCCCGCTCCAAGGCTGGGTACGCCAGTTACAAACGCACCTGCGCGCGCGCTACAACGTGACCAATCTACGTGACGCGATGGCGGGTCTTCACGGGGGTGTCCCCCGTGATGCGGTTGTTATTGCCCTCCCTGACTCTCCGGATCAGAGTGAAAAGTGCCTGCGGCTTATCCCCGCGCTCCGGGCAAGTGCGCAGACGCAGGACATTGCATTACTGGTAATCCAGAAAACGCCAAATCCGTTTCTTGCCACTTCCGCGCTGGATATGGGAGCGGACGATGTAATGGCCTCCGGCTTTGACGCGCCCGAAGTTGCGTTACGCCTCAAGGTATTGTTGCAGCGCAAGCGACAGGTTGCGCAGATGTTGCAAAGTGTCCGCGCAGGCTTGCGCGAAGCCATCAATGACCCGCTGACCGGCCTTTACAATCGGCGCCACGCGATGCCCTACTTGAAACAATTGATTGAACACAGTACCGCCACCGCGACGCCTTATGCCGTTATTCTTGCAGATATGGACTTTTTCAAGCGCATCAATGATGCCTACGGACACGCCTCCGGCGATGCTGTGCTGGTTGAAACGGCGCGGCGGTTGCGCGATGCGGTTCGCGACACCGATATCATTGCGCGCATGGGCGGCGAGGAGTTTTTGATAGCGATGCCTGCAACCGATATCGCAACCGCGCAGACGGTCGCCAACCATCTGTGCCGCACCATCGGCGAATCTCCGTTCGATATTCCAGGCGCACGGCATTCCGTTTCTATCACTATAAGTATCGGGCTAACCGTCGGAGCTTTGCGCGACGAAATAGGCAGGCGCACGTTGGATAGCGTGGATGCGTTGCTCGATCGCGCTGACAAGGCTCTGTACGCAGCCAAGCTGCAAGGTCGCAACCGCGTCACCTTAAGCCAACCACAGACACGACCCGCCGCATAAAGCAGGCTGTCATGGCGGCAATTTTTCGTGTCGATCACTGAACTATCGCCGACCTGATCAATAATCAGTCCCACCTAACACATCTACCGACTAGTTCTTGTACCGCACGGTTCCTTTGTGCCGTGAACGGCGCTTTTCGCTCAATTCTTGCAAACGGTCCGCATAAGCACCGCGTTCATTTTCGTCCATCGCCGTAACTTCTTTCAGCCACGCAGCACTTGCTGCTTCTAACTGCGCTAGCCCATGAACCCGCTGGGCATCAAACACCTGCGCGGCGGCGGCGGCATCGAACGGTTTCTGCCGCAGCAAATTAACCATTTCGGTTACATCCCTTCCATTTTCACCTCGCCTTTCGCGCAGGGTTTCGCGCAGGTTCTGACGCGCCTCTCGCGGAAGCGCGCGGATATAGGCCGCACCCGCGTTGCGGGAATGAGGTTTTCTATCGTCAGCCCGATGGTGGCGCATCCCCGCACCCGCGACTGCAGCAACTACCGCAAGGTTCAGCGCCAGCGATAGTCCCAGAAGAAAAGGCACCCATCGTCTTTTGCGTACAACATCAGCCATCTTTTTATCCTTCATCACTATACCAATCGAACCCCATCAGGTCCGACATTTCATCCTGGTCCAAGGCATCGACAACACCGATCAACGCCAGCGGATCAACCTGCTCAACAGGGGCCGCTACACCCAGCCAGAACCCTGCAATAGTTGCAGTAACCATCCCGCTCACACCAGCAGGTCCGCCCACCGCCGCCATGATGCGGCGCCAGAAAGGCGCGCGCGGCTGGTATGACATGGCATCGTTAACGATCTGTTCTGCCAGCCGTTTCGGCATCTGTGGCGGGTTTGCGCGCGCCGCTTCCAGCGCAGTATCCAGATCAAATCTGTCAGGTTGTGTCATCTTGATACCCCAATGCATCGCGCTGCGCGGCCAGATCAGCCTTAAGCGCCCGTTTACCGCGCGCAGTCAGGCTTTCAATCGCCTCAACGCCCACGTCCAGAATTTCGGCGATTTGCGGGTTCGCCAACCCCTCGATATGGCGCAGTATTACTGCCTGCCGTTGTCTGTCAGGAAGCCGCAGCAACGCCGCCTGAAGCGCATCGTAGCGGGCATCGTTTTGCAACCGCGTCTCGACACTGGGCTGCCGGTCTGCGGGTTCGTTCATCTCATCCAATGTCTCGGTTCTGCGTCCGCGCAGCCGATCGCTGCACAGGTTGGCGACCACACGGTAAAGCCATGTTGCCGCTTGCGCGCGGCCCGCATCCCATTGCGCGGCCTGCTTCCAAAGGCGCAACATCGCTTCTTGCGTAACATCCTCGGCCTCGGCTGTGTCGCCTAGAACGCGGTAGGCGTGTGCATAGGCACGCGGCGACAGGCGGGCTGACAGCATCCGTGCCGCGGCATCGTCACCCGCCGCATACCGCACCAGCAACGCCGCATCCGCAACCCGTGCGTCGGTATGACCAGACGTCATTTTCACTCGCTCTTCCTGCATGTCCCCCGCCGCCAATGGAGCAGCGGGGGTGTATAGTCTACTCATCAGTCTGCGCGATGCTTCCCATGCTTGCGCGCTTTTGCAAACTCCTCAGCGCTTAGACCACCGCTTTTGTCTGCATCCAGCTTTGCAATCAGTTTCGCCGGATCGCGGTGCGCCTGCAATTCTTCCAGCGAAACACCGCCGCTGTTGTCGGCATCCATACGGCCAAATCGCTTGCCTTTCCGGTTGTTGGGCATCTGGTCAAGCTCTTCTGCGCTCAGCGCGCCGTCACCGTCTTTGTCAAACCGGCGCAGCATCCGTTGCTTGTGCCTGTTTTGCGCGTTTTTGGCCATTTCATCCGATGACAGTTCACCGTCGCCATTGGTATCTGCCGCCGCAAACCGCGCTGCAGCCTGCGCCTGCATTTCTTCCGGGGTGATCTGGCCGTCCTTGTTTGTATCGATCTGTTCGAACCGCGCTTGCATCCGGTCCCCGCCATCGCGGGCACTGGCGCTGGTCGCGACCAGACCTGCTGCGATTGCCAGTATCGTGATTGATTCTTTAAACATGATGATCTCCGTTTTGTTATTGACTGCAACGGTCGCTTTGCCGTGCAGTTGGGTGTTGTACGAACCGGCTCAGCGTTTCCGTCGGAAAAAATCAGCGAAACTCATCACTTTGCATGTTGAGACAAATCGCCACCTTTTGTTTTCTGTGATATTGGCGCATTCCAAGAGATCAATCCGCTTCGGGAACCTTTTATGACACAAACAGCCACCCAAATCAGTCAACTTTCTGCCGATGACACAGCGGACCGTCCCCGCATGCCTGCAATGCTGCGCGGCTGGCGGGGCAAATGCCCCAATTGCGGCGCGGGGCCTTTGTTGTTCGGCTATCTGAAGGTTCATGATCACTGCACTGTTTGTGAGCAGGAATTTCACCATCACCGCGCAGATGACGGTCCTGCCTATCTGACCATTCTGTTGGTGGGGCACCTGATGGCACCTTTGCTGCACGTAGTGTTTGTATATTTCCGCCCGGAACCTATTATTCTGTTTACGATCTTTGCAGTTGGCACAGTGGGCTTGTCGCTTTACCTTCTGCCAAGATTGAAGGGAGCCTTGATCGGCTTTCAATGGGCCAAAGAGATGGGCGGTTTCGCAAGAGACACCTGAAATCTGGCCCCCTGACACGAAGAGGCGCTAGATGAGCATTGATAAAACCGCAATACGAAACGCAGCAACGGTTATCGTGATCCGTGACCGGATGACAAACCCGTCAATCCTGATGGGACAGCGCGGCGCGAAAGCAGCGTTCATGCCCAACAAGTTTGTCTTTCCCGGCGGTGCTGTGGATCCTGCCGATGCGCACGTACCGCTTGCTGCAGGTTTGCCCCCGCAATGTGCTGCGCGAATTCAGGAAGATGCAGACGCTGCGCTGGCACACGCAATCCCTGTCGCCGCCGTGCGCGAATTGTGGGAGGAAACCGGCCTGATCCTTGGCGCCCAAGGCACATGGGATGGCGAGGTGCCGGATGACTGGAAAACCTACGCCGCAACAGGCCATGTCCCGCACGCAAGCGCGTTGCAATTTGTGTTCCGCGCTCTCACCCCACCCGGCCGTCCCCGCCGTTTTGACGCGCGGTTCTTCTTGCTGGATGCTGATGCGGTTGCCAGTGACCCCGATAATTTTGATGCCGCCTGCGACGAGCTTTCGCACCTGCAATGGGTACCGCTGAGCGATGCGCGCCGTTTTGACATGCCCTTCATCACCGAAGTTGTGCTGGCAGAGGTTGAAGCCCGCGCGCGCGAACTGGAGCCGCCGGAATCGGTGCCCTATTTCAAGAATAACGACGAAGAAAGCCTGTTTCTGCGCCTGCGCGGGCACGCCACCCCTTACGCGGGGAAAGATTAAATCGCAAGGATCAGCAACAGGATCGATGCGACCAGAATGGCCATTCCTATAGCCTCGCGCGCGGTGATCTTTTCGCGGAAAAACAGGGTTGAGGCGATGACACTCATGATCAGTTCGACCTGACCCAAAGCGTTCACATAGGCGGCATTTTGCAGCGTGAAGGCGATGAACCAGCACAGCGAGCCGCCCATCGAGGTCAGCCCGATCCAGATTGCGACGCGCCGCGCGCGCCAAACGCGACCGATCTCGCCCTGCTCGCGCAGATACAGCCAGACGGACATGATCAGCATCTGCATCAGTACCACCGCCATCAACGTCACGCCAGCGCGCAACAACGGATCATCCGTGGCCAGCGTGAGTGATGCACCGCGATAGCTGACAGCGGAAAAAGCAAACAGGATGCCAGACGCAATCCCCAACCCTGCCGCGCGGTTACGCAGATCAGACAGGTGAAACCCCGATGCATCCTTGCCACCCGACAGCAGCAGCACCCCCACAAGCCCGAGGGCGATCGCAGCAAAACCACACCAGCTGACCAGTTCGCCCAGCAAAAGCGAACCAACCAGTACGGTCTGGATAACCTCGGTCTTTTTGAAGGTGATACCAACAGCAAAGTTGCGCTCTTTGAACAACGCAACGACGCAGACAGTGGCCAGTATCTGGCTGCTGCCACCCAACAGGCCAAAACCCCAGAACCGCAAATTCATTGCGGGCAAGCTGGCGGCGGTCGCCTGCATATAGACCGCAAGTAGCACCGCGATAAACGGTGCCGAATAAATGAACCGCGAGAACGTAGCTCCCGCAGGGCTGAGCGTGGCAGTCGCCAGCACTTTTTGTAACATGAACCGCACCGTCTGAAACATAGCAGCCAGCAGGGAAACGATGATCCAGAGGTCAGGTGTGTACATCCTGCCCTAGTGCATCAATCCGGCCCGCCACGCCAGTACGGATATGCTATCGGATTTTTCCCATGCCGCAGGTAGCGGCGAATAATGTCACCGTCAGGCTGACACACCTCCCCCGCTTTCTGCTTTTTAAACCGCGCACGCGGTTCCCGATAAGACGGCTAACGGCGACACCATGTAACGCGTGGGTGCATGGAGTGAACTATGCGGAGGTTGCTGTTGAGAAGCAGAAACTCTAGCAAACCGTGATCTTCGGTAATGGCCGTGTGGTCCTACCCTCGCGCATAGCTTGATGATACGGAAAGGTTAGGGTTGTTCAAGCCGACAGCGCCGCAGAACACGCCGCCAGATAGTCCCAAACGCTGATATCGGATATTCTTACCGCTTGGAAAGTCAGGGGAACATGGGCGAGCGGACACGTGGAATTGGACAATCCCTTCTGCCAGCCTGCACAACGCCGAACGGCTCCCCTTGCAGTAATTCGTGGTCAAGCAAACTGTGCAAGAACAGCGTTGAACCAACATCATAAAGGCCGCGCCACTCCATCCCGCAGGCAAGAACATCGCCAGCCCCTAGGCTGCCACACCGGAGCCAGCAGAAATAGTGCCGGTCAGTCACAGGGCGTAACGAAACGCGACCATCCTTTCGGGGCGATTTGGGATTTCAGATGTCGGATAATCCTGTTTCCGGAAAGGAATGCCGCGCCTCTCCCCCTACACCCGAAACCCGCCGTCACATTTTCGCTACTTTGATCCACCGATGGCGCGGCCCAGCCCTTCGGGCACCGCTAGTGCAGCGTGCCCTTGGGCAAACCGCACGAGTGCCGCCTCGATATGGGGGGCTGGCGGCGTCGGCTTACGTGTCTCAAGGCTTACGTGGAGCAGGAAGTGCTCTCCGGTGGCAAGCAGACGATCACCTTCGTGCATTTCGTGCCAGAGGTGCATCTTTTTGCCCTCTCCCATCACCACACGGGTCCGTATGGTGATCAACGCACCTGCGTGCACTTCGTCAAGATGGCGTATATGCGTCTCGGCGGTGAAATAGCTGCCGCCGGACGAGATATATTGGGCGTCACACCCGATAATCGCCATAAACCGGTCGGTCGCATCGGCGAACGCTTGAAGATAGCGCGATTCCGTCATGTGACCGTTGTAATCGGTCCAGTCCAGCGGCACCGTACGGTGTGCAGTTTCAACCAGTTCATCCGCCGCCAGATCGGCGGCAACAGCCCCATGCACCGTACCCGCACGCATTTCGGCCTCTTGCAGGTTCAGCAGCGCACCCGCGCCCCAATCCTGCGCCTTCAGGCCCCGCATCATGGTGACAAGGTTGTTGTCGCGGATACGCTCAAGCTCGCGGATGGAGTACAGCCCCGATTGTGCGTCAGACTGGCCTGCAATCAGATCCACCAGCTCATCAGTAAATTCCGGTACATCCATCAGCTTGGTCCACGGCCATTTCAGCGCAGGGCCGAATTGCGCCATGAAGTGCTTCATGCCTGCTTCGCCTCCCGCCACGCGGTAGGTTTCGAACAGCCCCATCTGCGCCCAGCGTATGCCAAAACCGTAGCGGATCGCGTTGTCGATTTCTTCTGTGGTGGCAATGCCGTCCTTGACCAGCCACAGCGCCTCACGCCAGACCGCCTCTAAAAAGCGGTCAGCCACGTGCGCATCAATTTCTTTTTTCAGATGCAGCGGGTGCATTCCGATCGAGACCAGAATTTTCTTGGCGTTCTCGACCAGCGCCTGATCCGCATTAACCGCGACCAGCTCCACCAGAGGCAGCAGGTAGACAGGGTTAAACGGATGCGCGACCATAATCTGTTCGGGTCGCATCGCGCCCTGTTGTAGCTCTGACGGCTTGAACCCGGAGGTGGACGAACCGATCACCGCATCTTTCAGGCACGCGCTTTGCACTTCGGCAAAGGTGGCGTATTTGATGTCCAGCCGCTCGGGCACGCTTTCCTGTATCCACTGGGCGCCCTGCACAGCCTCGCCGATGCTGGCGTGATAGGTGATCTTGCCCTCGGGCGGCAGCGCGATGTCTGTCAGTCCGGGCAGCGAGCGGCGCGCGTTGGCCATGACTTCGCCGATCTTGCGTTCGGCTTGTGGGTCGGGGTCGAACACCTGAACGTTCCAGCCGTTCAGAACAAACCGCGCGGCCCAGCCGCCGCCGATCACGCCACCGCCGATTATTGCTGCTGTCTTGCTCATTTCACTACCTTCAGTTTGCTAATGTCATAGCCGTTGAAATCCAGTATTTCGGTGGCTGCCTTGATCCGGTCAACACCCCCTTTGGTGCTGCGATCGACGATCCAGCCGAAATTGCCCTGTTTGTTGCCCAGTACCGCGGTGCGAAAACCTTCATCAACCCACAGCACCCAGAAGTCACGATCCTGCCCGTCAGGCATACGCGCGCGAAACTGCCCTTTGCCCAGACGGGTCACGGGCAAATCTTCGGAAAAGTCACCACAAACGCCTGCCGGGTCACACACAAATGCGCCCAACCGCATCACCTGCCCCTTGTGCGTGTCGATCATGCGAAACGCCATGCGCCCCAGAGCGGGGTCAAAGCCTGCACGGATATACCACACGCCCGCGAACTTCTGCGCGTTATAGCGCGAGGTTACGCCGATCAGCGCGTCAGGATTTCGATAACTTGGGCCGTAGGCGGCCGTTGGCGGTGTGGCGGCACATGCGCCCAGCGCCATAACGGCCGCCGCCACCAAACCGCGTATCAACGCGGCATCCGCTTTTGCAGACCCAGCTTTTCACGCACAGCATCAGGGCCGATGATCGTTGAGCCCATGCTTTCGATGATACCCCGCGCGCGCGTCACCAGCTCGTGGTTTTCGGCCAGCACACCTTTGTCGAGCCAAAGATTGTCTTCCAGACCGACACGCACATTGCCCCCCGCCAATACGGACGCCGCGACATATGCCATCTGGTTGCGCCCCAGACCAAAACCCGAGAACGTCCAGTCAGCTGGCACATTGTTGACCATCGCCATAAAGGTGTTCAGATCATCTGGCGCGCCCCATTTAACGCCCATGCAAAGCTGCACCAGCGCAGGCGCGTCCAATACGCCTTGGTTGACCAGTTCCTTGGCATACCAAAGGTGGCCGGTATCAAACGCTTCGATCTCGGGCTTTACGCCCAGATCGGTCATCATCTGCCCCATCGCGACCAGCATACCGGGGGTGTTGGTCATCACGTAATCGGCCTCGGCAAAGTTCATGGTGCCGCAATCAAGTGTGCAGATTTCAGGCAGGCACTCGGTGATGTGGGCCATACGTTCGGTCGCGCCGACCATATCTGTGCCCGCGGAGTTGAGGTCCATCGGATTTTCGACACCGCCGAACACAATGTCGCCGCCCATGCCAGCCGTCAGGTTCAGCACCACATCGGTATCGCTGCCGCGGATGCGTTCAGTCACTTCGCGGTAAAGCGCGAGATCACGGCTGGGCGCACCTGTTTCGGGGTCGCGCACATGGCAATGCACCACTGCCGCGCCAGCTTTGGCCGCCTTGATCGCACTATCTGCAATCTGTTCGGGCGAACGTGGCACATGATGGCTACGGTCCTGCGTGGCGCCCGATCCGGTGACGGCACAGGTGATGAAAACCTCGCGGTTCATGGCAAGTGGCATGGTGATCTCCTCAAATTTCTACGCACTATTGCGCAAGAGCCTGGTGAGTTTCCATCCCCAGGCGACTCTTTATTTACATGGTTTCGCGTCTAGAACGGCATCGGATGCGCGCGGTGGGCTGTGTCGATATCGGCCATTACTTCATCGTCAAGCACCAGATCGGTGCCTTCGAGAATGCGCTCCAGCTGTGTCATCTCGGTGGCGCCGAAAATTACCGAAGCCATGAACGGGCGCTCACGGACCCACGCCAATGCCATGTGCACCGGATCAAGCCCGTGTCTGGAGGCGATATCCAGATAGGCATCGACTGCCGCAAACACATACGGTGTCTTGCGCCCGCCCAGATCGCCGCCATAAGACAGCCGTGATCCATCGGGCACAGCCCCGCCTTGATACTTGCCCGTCAACAGCCCTGTAGCCAGCGGGGAAAATGCCATCATGCCGATATCTTCGTTGTGGCACACCTCTGCCACATCGGTATCGGCCATGCGGCACAACAGGGAGTATTCGTTTTGTACCGTGGCAACACGCGGGCCATGCCCCCGCTCCGCCGCGTTTGCCCATTGGGTCAACCCCCACGCGCTTTCGTTGCTCATTCCGAAAGCACGAATGCGGCCCCGATCCACTTCTCTCTGCAGCGCGCCAAGGCAATCTTCGATATTCTGGATGGTCTCGGCGCGGTTTTGCGACGTTGGATCATACGACCAATGCTTGCGGAACATATAGCTGCCGCGATTGGGCCAGTGGAACTGGTAGAGGTCGATGTAATCGGTTTTGAGCCGCTCAAGCGATCCATCCAGTGCGGCGCTGATTGTTTCAGGTGTAATGTGGGCACCGTCACGCACGTGCATGACCCCTTCGCCCGCGTGTTTGCTGGCCAATACAACGCGGGCACGACCACCTGACCGGGCAAACCAGTCCCCGATGATTCCTTCGGTGCGCCCTTGGGTTTCGGCGCTGATCGGGTTTACCGGATAAAGCTCTGCCGTATCGACAAAATTTATCCCGGCGGCAAGCGCGCGATCAATCTGCGCATGTGCATCAGCGGATGCAGTTTGTGTGCCCCATGTCATTGACCCCAAACAATATTTGGAAACTTCAATATCCGTACGGCCAAGTTTTCTCATCTGCATCGCGCTGCCCTTTCTGTTCGTCGCGCAGACACTAGCTGGCGCATCTGTGGTCGCAACCGGTTTATGTGCTTGTCGGAAAATTAGACGGAAACAGACAATGTTTGTCGGATTTGTCTGTCCTTTTATATTCAACAGGATCATTCAAGTGACATGAGAATGATGATTTCATTTGCGGCGCTGTTTTTTTCTGTCGTCCTGTTGCAGTTATCGTCCGGCGGGGTTGGTCCGCTGGACGTACTTTCGGGCACCGCGCTCGGCTTTTCGCGTCAAGAGATCGGCATGCTCGGCTCGGCCCATTTTGTCGGGTTCTTTATCGGTTGCTGGTTTGCGCCGCGCCTTCTGGGCAGTGTCGGCCACAGCCGCGCCTTTGCCGCCTTTACCGCCGCAGGCAGCATCGGTCTGATCGCACACATGATGATCATCAACCCCTATGCATGGGCATTGATGCGGGTCGCGTCAGGTCTGTGCGTGGCGGGGTGTTATACCGTTGTCGAAGCATGGTTGCAGTCGAAAGTAACCAACGAAACCCGCGGTCGCGCCATGGGCACCTACCGGATGGTGGACATGACAGGCAGCCTTGCGGCCCAGGGAATCATCGGCATTCTGGCCCCTGCCGATTACATTTCATACAATATTCTCGCGATTTTGTGCTGTGCGGCTTTGCTCCCGATCACACTCACCACCGTGTCCCAACCCGAAACCCCGCAATCGCCGCGATTGCGCCCCGCGCTTGCCTACGCCCGCTCGCCCTTGGCTGTTGCGGGCGTGCTTGTCGCCGCGCTGTCCAGCGCGTCTTTCAGAATGGTTGGCCCGATTTACGGGCAGGAAGTGGGCCTGAGCGCGGGGCAAATCGCGTGGTTCCTGTCGGCCTTTGTGATCGGTGGCGCCATAGCGCAGCTGCCCATCGGATTGCTGGCCGACAAATTCGATCGCCGCAAAGTGTTGGTCTGGTTGTCCATCGCGTCCATCGGCAGTTGCGGCGTCACTATCGCAACGGCAGGCTGGGGTGTCAGCGGAGTGCTTTTATCTGCGGGATTGTTCGGTCTTACGACTTTCCCGATATATTCTGTCGCCGCCGCCCACGCCCATGATTTCGCTGCCTCAGACGAGCGGGTAGAGCTTTCTGCCGCTTTGATGTTCTGGTTTGCTCTGGGCGCAATCGCCGCGCCCTATGGCTCTTCCATCCTGATCGACAATTACGGCCCCAAGGCGTTGTTTATTCTGCTTGCCGGTGGCCATGGCGCATTGGTGCTGTTCAGCATTGCACGGATGAGAGCACGCCCGACACGCAAGGTACGCACCGCCTATATCAACGCGCCGCGCACGTCGTTCATCGTGGGGCGTTTGTTTGGCCGTGATCGCGAGAAATACAACAAGATGCCCTAGTGCTGCCTGTTTTTCGCGTCAAACCCCGCAGACCACACAGGGCGAGGTCGAGGGATGCGCATTTTACAACTTGTTGCCGCAGGATTGCTTTCCTTCCTGCTGATCGTTCTGATCTCTTCATTTTTGCCGCAAAAATCTTCGGCGGTACAGGTGGGCGCAGTAATTGCGCCCGTCACCGACCCCGCCAAGGTGGAAAGCGTATGGCGCGACTGGATGCAGCGCCCTGAGCTCAGCGAAAGCGCCATGGCCATCGGCGAGTAAGGCGTCATCACCCACAGCGCGGCAAGGGGCCGCGATGCCCTATCCTGTTGCCAGCCTGTCAAAAGCGGTGACCGCCATGTGCCTAAACGGCCTGCTAGCCCAATCTACGCACGGCTGGTCCACCCCGCTATCCGATCTGGGCGAGGTTTGGGAGAATATCGGCATGGCACCCCATCCTGAACTGGCAAAGCTGCCCTTATCCGTCCTTGCAACGCACACAAGCGGACTGCCGAAAAATATTGATGCCGATGAAACCGCCGGAGAGCGGCGCAACCTGTATACCCAGATCAATTTCGCCCGCGAAGCACTGCGTGATCCCCGACACCAAAGTGATAAGCGCACACATTCTTATTCAAACGTAAACTTCCCGCTGCTGGGTCAGATTATCGAATGCATGACAGGCGAGGCTTGCAGCGATGTCTGTTACCGCACAACAATGGCACCAGCAGGGGCAGCAGATGCCAGCATGTGGGCGACGGCGGGCTTCGGCGGGTGGATCGTGTCCGCACAGGACTACGCCCGCTTTGTGATGCATTGGCATCACCCGTCGCGCCCCTGGATGCAAGCGCCGCACAAGTTTTCCTACGATCGCGACAGCGGCGCAGGTTTGGGCGTATATCACCAATTCAGTGCAGGAGAACACACGCTTATCCGTTCCGGCCTATGGCGCAGCGCCCCCCCCCCTCGCGCCGCATCGGCGCGCAGTTTGTGAGCGCCACCAGCGGCACGGTTTTTGTGGCAAACTGGCAAGGCAGCCTGCCGCCCGAAGCCGACGCCGATCTGCGCAACGCGATCATCGCTGTACTGCACTAGATTGATCCTTGTCGCGCCAGCGGTTAAGGGGGGGATGATCTGCGAAGGAACCTCCCACATGACCCGTCATCTCATCACGTCTGCCATTCCGTATATCAACGGCATCAAACACCTCGGTAATCTGGTGGGAAGCCAGTTGCCCGCCGATCTTTATGCCCGTTACCAGCGCCAGCGCGGCAACGAAGTGCTGTTTCTGTGCGCCACGGACGAACACGGCACCCCTGCTGAACTGGCCGCCGCAAAGGCTGGCAAGCCTGTCGAGGAATATTGTGCGGAAATGTACGCGGTGCAGGCGGACATCGCCCAGCGGTTCGGCCTGTCATTTGACCATTTCGGACGGTCGTCATCGGAGCAGAACAAGCGCCTGACCCAGCATTTTGCAGGTGCGCTGGCAGACGAAGGGCTGATCGAGGAAGTCGAGCAAAGCCAGATTTATTCCAAAACCGATGGCCGCTTTCTGCCTGACCGCTATGTCGAGGGCACCTGCCCCAACTGCGGGTTCGAAGATGCGCGCGGCGACCAATGCGACAACTGCACCAAGCAACTTGATCCCGAAGACCTGATCAATCCACGCTCGACCGTGTCGGGTGCAACCGATCTGGAGATGCGCGCGACCAAACACCTGATGCTGCGTCAGAGCGCGATGAAAGACCGTCTGGACGACTGGATCAACTCTAAAATTGATTGGCCGGTTCTGACCACCTCAATCGCCAAAAAGTGGCTGCATGACGGTGACGGATTGCAAGACCGCGGCATCACCCGCGATCTGAGCTGGGGCGTGCCTGTCAAACGTGGCGACAAGCCTTGGCCGGGGATGGAGGGCAAGGTGTTTTACGTCTGGTTCGATGCCCCGATTGAATATATTGCCTGTGCGCAGGAATGGGTTGATGCCGGCAAGGCTCCCGCGCCCGCAGGGGGCGCAAACGAAGACAGTGTCTGGCAGCGTTGGTGGCGCACTGACAAGGGCGCCGATGACGTACGCTATACCCAGTTTATGGGCAAGGACAACGTTCCGTTCCACACGCTTTCCTTCCCCGCCACAATCATGGGTTCAAACGAGCCTTGGAAGCTGGTCGATTACATCAAATCGTTTAACTACCTGAATTATGATGGTGGCCAGTTCTCTACGTCACGCGGGCGCGGCGTGTTTATGGATCAGGCGCTTGAAATTCTGCCCGCCGACTACTGGCGCTGGTGGCTGCTTTCGCACGCGCCCGAAACATCGGATTCCGAATTCACATGGGACGCATTTCAGGTCGACGTAAACAAAGACCTTGCCGACGTGCTGGGTAATTTTGTCAGCCGGATCACAAAGTTCTGTCGGTCCAAATTTGGCGAAGCGGTGCCGGAAGCAGGCGAATACGGCGAAGCGGAACAAGCGCTGATTGCCGATTTGAGCGAGCGTGTGGCGCGATACGGTGAGCAGATGGACAAGATGGAGGTGCGCAAATCAGCCGCCGAACTGCGCGCGATTTGGGCAGCGGGCAATGAATACCTCCAAGCGCAAGCACCATGGACCACCTTCAAAACTGACCCCGACAAGGCCGCAGCACAAGTGCGCCTCGCGCTCAACCTGATCCCGCTTTATGCCACGCTTGCCGCGCCGTTCATTCCCGATGCCGCGCAGAAAATGCTGGCAGGCATGAAAATCGCCGATGCTGGATGGCCCGATGATGTTCCCGCCGCCGTGGCCAAACTGTCTGCCGGTCATGCGTTCGAAGTGCCCGAAGTATTGTTCGCCAAAATAACCGACGAGCAGCGCGAGGAATGGGCAGAGCGCTTTGCTGGCAAGAGAGACTAGCATCTTCCCGCTCCTGCTGACGGACTCGACCCAGCCGCTGGGCTGCTGCTAACGTATTTTAAAATCGTCAGTAAGTCGGGAAGTTTAGGCCATGGAAATCGTACTTTTGATTCTGGCCGCTGTGTCTTTTGCGGCTTTTTCTTCTGACTCGGGTGATCCGGTCGAAAAAGAAGTCGTCGACCCCGATGAAGGCGAGCTTCCGCCCGAGCCGGAAACTCCGGTAGCGCCCAATCCCCCTACTGTGGTCGAGCCGCCTTTCGTTCCGGATGGGATTGTGGCCACTGATGGTGACGACAGCCTCACCGGCACAGAAAACGCCGATTTGATCGAAGCCATGGACGGCAACGACACTGTCAGCGGTATGGGCGGTGATGATACCATTCTTGGCCAAAACGGCGATGACATCCTGAATGGCGGCGCCGACAATGACTTCATCGATGGTGGTCTGGGCGATGATACACTTCTAGGCAGTGATATTGTCCCCGCAGATGAAATCAGCGAAAGCGATTCCGACACAATAATTGGCGGAGGCGGCAATGACTATTTGCGCGGCTACAATGGCAACGACAGCCTGCGCGGGGGCAGCGGCAGCGACACAATTTGGTCGGATACCGGTGATGACACCCTGAACGGCGGTTCCGGGAACGACGAACTGCGCGCGATGGAAGGTGACGATCTGCTGGTTGGCGGCGACGGAAACGACGATCTGGCTGGTGGCAGAGGATCTGACACGATCTTTGGCGGAGCCGGTAACGATGTTCTTGTTTCCCGCGGTATTGCCGGTGCCAATCCGGGCCCGAACAATGATTTCCTGGACGGCGGTGAAGGTGACGACATCCTGCGCGGCGACCGCGGCAGCACTCTTACAGGTGGTCTGGGTGCAGATACCATGACGCTGGAGGAAAGCATATCCGACACGCTTGTCCCTCAAATTATCGACTACGATCCGACAGTGGACAGCCTGCACATCGATATCATAGCGGGTGATGGCGACGGCGGCGCATTCACCTTGCAACCGCGCAGCGATGGCGACGGCAGCAATTTGTACCTTGGTGATGATTTGGTCGCTGAATTTTTGGGCACCAGCCCCCTCACACTGACGGATATCACTCTTGTGGTGAGGCTAGAGTCTTCTGATGGTTCAACGACCGAATACACATTGGGCGAAAGCGTTGACGGCAGCTATGTCATTGGCAGCTATGGGGATGATGATATTTCCGCCAGCAACAGCGGCGATGTCATTTCGGGTGTCAACGGTAGTGACGTGCTGAATGGCGGCGCGGGCAACGACACGATCTTTGCTGATGGTGGATCGGTGTTCACCTATGACCATGAAACCGAAACCAACACTCTCCTCGAAACAGACACAGTCTCAGGTGGCGGTGGTGATGATGTAATCTTCTCTGTGAACGGCAACATGATCACAGGCGGCGAAGGCGACGATCTGTTCGTCATCCAGCATGATCTGGATACACTTAGGGCCGACGAGCCGCTTCCTCCGACGATAATTACCGATTTCATAGCAGGCGAGGATACGATTCTCGTCAGAACAATTCCCGGATCCCGCCTTGATCCATTAATTTTATCATTGACCCCGCTGGAAGACGACACCGGCGCAGAGCTGCGTCAAGAAGGAGAAGTCATCGCTGTGATCATCGGCGGACAGGACCTGACCCTTGCGGATATCAACGTCGGAGAAATGTCCAACGGTGAATACGTCCCTTATGCACCCTACAACCTGATCCCCCGCTACCTTTCCTGAGCGTGAAGGGTGGTGCGGTCGGAGCGCATTGAAATCATGTTTATGGTGTTTCGCGGTCCGCCGGCGCGAAACACCATGATTTATTGAACCGTTCTGCAGTTCAACGATCAAAAACGCCCGTTAGCATAATCTGATTTGGGGGTGGACGGTGGGACAGTGGCTTTGACCAGTTGTCTGCACAGTGCGTAAAGTCTTTGGAGTTTGGCAGGCACTTGGCCGGCGGCAGATTGTGAATGTTCAGGAACAGTGATGGCGGCGGCAAGTAGATGTTACGCGTCCACGTTCATGGTGGGCTGGGCGAAATTCGCTGACCTGCCCCCCCGCCATTCTCACGCATGTAGACATGCGTTGCGGCGCAACAGAACAAGCCTCAGCAGAATGATTTTGTCAAAACCTTCAACGGCAGCCTGCGCGACAAGGAAATTTTCGACACATTAAATGATGCTCGCCGCAAGCTGGCCCTCTGGCGGTATGATTACAACAACGCCAGACCGCACGCATCACCCGGAAACCAAACACCCGCTGAAGCGCGCCGTACGATGCAGAAATCTGAGGGCTCCGCACACGATGCGCTTGCCCAACCAGACGGCGAAGACTATAAACTCCAAACCCGCGAACTCTCCTTACGAATAAGGAAGCCTTGGGGGCGCAGGTCTTAGATGTCAGCACTATCGCGAATTTTCTCTGATCAATTCGAAACAGGTGCGATAAAACCACATTATTGAGAGTTTAAGAAGATAACCCATCTCGCAGATGCATTTGGCGCTTAAAACAACTAAAAGTAGAACGAAAGCGTGTCAAAAGGATCTGCTTAGAAAGTTTTTCCAAGCAGGAACAAGCTATTGTGAGGTGCCGGTTTGTTTTCTCGATTAGACGTCTTTCTGGTATCTGGGCTTTTGGCCCTCACTGGCATGCTTTTTACAATGGATCTCAATCATCACACCCGTAAAGGTGCGCAGGAATTTGAGGCTATCACGAAAGAAAGTTTTGATGTCCTAGATGCTCGCTTGCGTACTTATCTGCTGAGCATCAAGGGCACAGCTGCGTTTGTAGCAGCATCACGTGAAGTCACGAAAAGTGATTTTCGAGTTTACGTTGACGGTCTGAACATCCCAGAGCAGTTGCCGAGCATCACGGGCATCGGTTTGATTGAAGAAGTCCCTGAAGCCGATATTAATGAATTTCTGCGGCGGATGCGCTTAGAGGTTGATCCTGACTTTAGCATACGGCGCCGCTCTGCGGAAAATGTTCACCATGTCATTAAGTATATGGAGCCAGAAGATAATAACGCAGAAGCGATAGGGTTGGATGTAACCTTTGCCGCCAACCGCGCTGCTGTAATGCGAGAGGCAAAAGCTACCGGAGAACCGCGTCTTACGCCGCCGATTTATCTGGTGCAGTCGGATGCATCGCGCGCAGGATATGTTCTGTTCATGCCGATTTATAGAACGACGTTAGAATCCGAAAAACGTGGCCCTTTTCTCGGATGGATTAATGCAGCTTTTGTTGCGCAGGATATGTTCTCGAACCTGACCTCAACCCATGGGCAAAGTTATGGTTTTAGAGCATTCGACGGCAAACCCGCAGAGGGCAGCGCACCCTTGTACGAAGAAGTGGGAGCCACCGTTTCGCAAGCAAAATTCACTGAAGTCTATCAAATCGAGCGATTTGGCCGAAATTGGACTCTTGAGTTTTACAGCACACCGAAGTTTGAAGCAGCGTTGCGAACATATCAACCACTGAGCATTTTGATCGCCGGGCTGACACTGACTGCAATGCTTATTTCGATATTGCGAAATACCCGGCAGCGCACACAAAACCTCAAAAAAGTTTCCGAACTGAAATCCCGCCAAATAATAGCGCAAGAACAGGAAACCCGGTCCATCGTTGAAAACGATGTCACGTCCGTTTTCTTACTGGATGCCTCCGATCGGATCCTTTTTGCCAATCAAGCGGCACAGAATTGCTTTGGTCGAAGTGCCGAGGAGCTTTACATGGCCCCGCTCTCGTCCATTGCAACACCAGCACGACCCTCGGATGGTTCCTTTAATGCAAAAGGCATAACCCGCTCGGGAAGTCAGCTTGAGCTGGACCTCCACCGGAACGAGTGGACAAGCAGTGAAGGCGATAAACGGAGTACGGTCATTCTGCGCGATCTTACCAGCCAAAATGCTGATCGCCGTTCGCTCAACCAAAGCAAGGCCCTTTTCGATATGGCGCTTCAAGGATCCGAAATCGGCGTGTTCGATATCGATCTCACGACAGGTAAATCCGAGGTGTCAGATACATGGTGCAGGATTATGGGCTACGATCAGAGGTGCAACGGGCTCGATACTCAGAGAAGCTTTATCGAGCGCATTCATCCGGATGACATTGGCATTCTGGAGCAGGCAGATGCTGATTGCATAGCGGGGAAAACTGTTCGTTCGACAACCGAATACCGCCTGAGGACAAAGGATGGCAGCTGGTGCTGGATGCGGTCCGACGCTGTTGTTGCCGAACGGGACGAGCAAGGCAAAGCGCTTAGGCTAATCGGAACGCAGATCGATATCACGGAACTTCGTCACGATCGCAACGCGCTCGAAAATAGCGAAAAGCTATTTCGGCAAATAATTCAACACGCTCCAATTGGCATGGCTTTGATGGATGATGGCGGCAACTTCATCAACGTCAACTCGGCGTTTTCCGACCTTGCAGGTAGAAGCGAGGCGGATCTCATGAGCAGTGCGCGTCTTTCGGATATGATCCCCAATACAGAACGCAAATCAATTTACTCTGCGATATCGACAATGATGTCAAATAACGATCAGTCGGTCTATTCTGCTGAACATCAGATCATCATGCCGAGTGGAGAAAAGCGGTGGGGTCTCCTTAGTATCTCATGGTCATTCGATAAAAACCAGAACCGCTATTTTTTCATAGGTCAGATTATCGACATCACAGATCAAAAGAAAATTGATCTTATGAAAGATGAATTCGTTTCTACAGTGAGCCACGAATTACGCACACCGCTGACATCTATAAAAGGTGCGCTTGGGCTGCTGTTGGCTGGGAAGACGGCCGCACTAACACCGGCGCAGTCGCGCCTGATAGATATTGCGAAATCCAATGCTGACCGGTTGACCGACATCGTGAACGATATTCTCGACCTCGAAAAGATATCCGCAGGGGAGGTGACGTTTAATACGACCGAGCTCGACCTCGCAGAGATTATTGAGGTCAGCGTACAGCAAATGTCTCCATTCGCAACCACGCACAACAGTACCATCCGGGTTGACATACCCGAAGCGCGCTTGCCGGTATGTGCAGATTACGGTCGCACCCAACAGGTTCTTGCCAACCTTATCTCCAACGCCTGCAAATATTCCGATGCCGATAGCGAAGTTGTCGTCAAAGCAGAACAGATCGACGACGAAATAATCGTTTATGTCCAAAATAGCGGCCCTGGTGTGCCGGACAGCTTTCGGTCCAAAATTTTTAAGCCCTTTTCACAGGCTGACGGATCTGACACCCGTACAACCGGCGGTACAGGGCTGGGCCTGAATATATCAAAACAGATCGTGCAGCGTCAGGGAGGAAAGATTGGATTTGAGAGTATTGCGGATGTCGTAACGATATTCTGGTTCACAATCCCTGTCTCGGACTATGCGACAGTGGTCGCACACAAAGAGGCATCCAAGCCGAGATCGATAGAGCGCGAAAATCTGAAGATTTTACATGTTGAAGATGATCATGATTTTGCAGAAATCCTCGCAGCCTCACTTGAGGACTTCGCCGATTTACGGCACGCAAGCTCACTCGCGACTGCGCAGAAATTCATTACCGGTGAGCCGCTGGATATTGTCATCCTAGATTGGACCCTTCCGGATGGCGATGCTAGAAGCCTTATTGCGCAGATTGCTCAATTGCAGCCGAAGGCAAAGATCATCGGGCTTTCGGCCAATGGCAACCGATCAAATGATCCGCGGCTATTTGCAGATATTGTGAAGAGCCGAGCCGAGATGGCCACTGTCGTTGCATCGATTAACAAGTGCAGACAGCTTGCTTCTTGAGCGGGTGCCGCAAGAAAAACGTTTAATGTCATATTCATGACGAATTCTAATGGCATTCCTCAGACCAATAGTCAGAAGATGATCATAATCGTATGATCCTTTAACAATGCTTGTGGGGCCGAGGTCCGATGAAAAAGTCGATAACTATGATGTCCAGCACCGCACTCGCGATAACTTGCGGCTGCGGTGTTGCGACGGGGTGGTACTCCCTTACCCAGCTGGCCCTGTCGGGCGGGCCTGCACAAGTGATCCCCATTTTCGGTGCAATCGTATTGGCTGGAACTGTTCCGACCGTCATCATAAAAAAGACTGTAGAGAGCCGGTTCCGGGATTTTCGGCATTCGATGTCGCAGCGGCTTGATGCGTTTGACAAACATGCCTGCATCAACATCGTGGATGAAACCGGAAACCTGACAGAAGTGAATGAAAAGCTGCTCGAGTTGACGGGCTATGACCGTACCGATCTGATCGGGCAGCCTGTAACATTGCTCTACAATGATCTCGATAGTAAAATCGCTTTCGATATTCGGGAAAACCTTCACAGTGGCAAAAGCTGGAAAGGGGAAACGCCGCTTCGCCGTAAAGACGGCCGCGAGATTTTTACTGAATCAACAATAATGCCCCTGTTCGACCCTGCCGGAAACTGGTCGGGATCAATTTCAGTCCGGACCGACATCAGCAGTACGAATGAACTCGTCGCCGAGCGTCATACCGCCCAAACTCTTTATGAGTTGCGCGATGACATCTGGATTATAGATTCCGGCATGGAAACAGTTAGCTACTTGAACCGCACCGCAGAGAACCGGTTTAACACTTGCCGAAAAGACTACCCAAAACGGAGTGTGAGCGATCTGGACCCGTCAGGCGATACCGCCGAAGTTTTGGCGTCGTGCCGCGCCCTTGTCGCTGATGGCAAGACCACCAGTCGCTTTGAAACAGTACTGATGGGCGCGCCTGTCGATGTAAGCATTAAATTCCTGACAGGTGCAGAAAACTCTGGCAGGTATCTCATTCTGATCTCCGACATATCGGAACGGGTCGAGCAAGAAAAACAGAAATCCGCGTTTATCTCGACCGTTAGCCACGAGCTGCGCTCTCCTTTGACGTCGATAAAGGGTGCGATGGGCTTGCTGTTATCAAACTCTGCGGGCGACCTTCCAGATAGGGCCATCTCCCTCCTGGAGATCGCCCACCGCAATGCCGACCGTTTGATCCTGATCATAAACGATATCCTCGACCTTGATAAATTGGCAGATGGCGAGATGGATATCGAGATCAAGGAGGTCGATCTGTCGGAGCTGATTAGAGAAGCGGATCAAGCGAGTGCAGTGTTACAACAACGCTTTGGTGTCCAGATTGAGCTGACGGGAACCGAAAGTGCCTTTCCGTTTAATACCGACCCAAATAGATTTCTTCAGGTAATGACAAACCTACTGTCGAACGCCTACAAATTCTCAAAACCGGGCGGGACGATATTCGTTGACGTGAGGGACGAAGGCGAGCTTGTCCGAGTGTCTGTCACCGATGAAGGGCAAGGGATTCCTCTAGATGAACAGCACAAAATATTTAGCAGGTTTTCAGACATGACGAATTCGGATCGAGCTTTAAAAGGCGGAACGGGGCTTGGCCTCAATATCTGTAAGGCGATTGTTGAAAACATGGGCGGAACAATCGGTTTTGAGTCGGCTGAGGGAAAGGGCGCTAGGTTCTTTTTCTGTTTGCCAAAGGTGCAATCCGCGCCTTCCAGCATCAAAACACTCGACGTCAAACGTTGCGCTTGAACAAGGAGAAGCAACTGATGATCAAGTTATTGCATGTAGAAGATGATGCGGACATTCGTGAAATTGCGCTCATGGCTCTTGAGCTTTCAGGAGAATTTGACGTTCTTCAATGCGGATCAGGTCAGGAAGCGGTTGCCAAGGCTGCCGCATTTGCGCCGGATGTATTCTTGCTCGATATGATGATGCCCGGAATGACTGGCCGTGAAGCGTTGGACCATATGCGAAAGGACCCGCTATTGGAAAACGTTCCCGCAATTTTCATGACCGCACGTGCCCAGCACTTTGAAATTGAGGAGCTGTTGAAGAACGGCGCTGTCGAAGTAATTGCCAAACCGTTTGATCCAATGGCATTGCCTGAGCAGATAAAGCTGGCGATGAGTAAGTCGACTTAGCGAACTGCTTCACCCGAACACATGAACAGGTAAAGCCGCCAGAGTTAGCTGGAACGAGATATCAGATTTTGGCTTTCAGTCACGAAAGCGTCCAGATTCGTGAGGATTTCTTGCATCAAAACGGAATGTCTGGACGGTGCGCTCTCGAAAAATTTGATAATCAGTTCCTCACATTTTCGCGCGGTCTGACCAAATTCCCTAAAGCCGAGCGATCCTGCGGTTCCGGCTATCTGGTGCAACGTGTTTTGTGCTGCCTGTAAATTGAGACGTTTCGTATCTGCATCGTCGCTTTCCCATGCCAACAATGCATACTGAGCGATATCCGCCTGACGTGCTGTTTGGAGATGTAGAAAACGCGCTCTTATACGGTCAAGTCCTGGTAGTTCTTGCGACATTGCGTTCATGCCCGCTGTGGAGCAAGCCAAAGGTCATTCATCGACCGCTCATGTGCAGCACTCGCTTCCTCGGCTGACATATAAGCCGCAGAAATGGCTTCCATAACCGTATTTTCACATTTCCAGATCATCCTCATCGCCTCACCCGCACTCACCCGTACGAAAAGTTGCTGACCCGAGTTGTCGTAAAGTTCAGTGCGCGAAAGCGAGAGGTTCACAGCGTCCATGAGAACAGCCATGTTAGGGCGCCAGCCGCTTTCTGTGACACAAACGAAGGTGCCGCTGCCAGCGTAGGACATCAGAAATTGAAGACCTGCCAATGTGTCAGAAATAACTTCGGCGACATCAGAGATCAGGAACGAGAACTCTGCTGAGGACATTAAATGATGATGCTCTTCGATCTTGCGGATTGTGAAAGCAAATGTGGCTGAGCCAAATAGAGAACCGCGCGCGAGTTGCCGAACATAATTTTCGAGTGCCGGATATTCTATGACGTTTTCGACATCATAGATTGAGATAGGATCGTGGAGTTCGATCACAGATCCGCTGTTGGTCTGTACGGCGGGCGTAATTGGCGATTGGACGGCAAAAATCTTGTCCGTTTTTATCCGTCGGGTGGTCACTAGATCATTTACCAATTGTAGACGGGCCTTAAGCTCTGCAACTTCAAAAGGTTTGGTTACATAGTCGGTTGCACCAGCGGAAAATGCCGCATCAATATACCTTTTGTCGGACATGGCCGTCAGCATAAGTATAGGGGTATCAACAAAATTCTTCATGCTGCG
Source organism: Sulfitobacter sp. F26169L (assembly GCF_026410285.1). Lineage (GTDB taxonomy): Bacteria > Pseudomonadota > Alphaproteobacteria > Rhodobacterales > Rhodobacteraceae > Sulfitobacter. Next base: position 460,311 of record NZ_JAPMLP010000003.1, read on the forward strand.
AATTTTTTGAGTGAGTTCGATGCCATCCATCTCTGGCATCTGGATATCAAACAGGAAACAATCGAAAGCAGCGCCTTCTTGTGCATAAACAAGGTCCAGCGCGTGGTTGCCAGAGGGTGCAGTCACCAGCTGATGGCCACCTACTACGTCAACAAATTGCGATAACAGTTCCAAGATGATAGGATCATCGTCAACCGCCAGAATTTTCATCACTCTCTCCAGAACACATTTCGGAAATCACCCGATTCCCGGTTTCTAATCTCTCCCTACAACCTGACGGTGAATAGTGGCGGAAATTTGTCGCTTCGAAACAATCCTCAAATTCGTCACGTATTGTTGCACTCTTCCGTATCGAGTGTTGTCAATCGATCGGCAGCACTTCTTGCTTGTCCAGAACAAGCCGACAGACGCATTTCCACCCTGTCTGCCCCCAAAGCAACGTCGGAAAAGACGCCGGTCGTTTAGTGGAACATCAATGCACAGCGAAAGGCGGGCCATGGAATAGACCAAGGCCAGTCTCAACCTAATCAATTAAAAAATATAAAGATAAACCTAGATAGTGGTGCGGGCGGTGGGACTCGAACCCACACGGGGCTACACCCCAACAGATTTTAAGTCTGGTATGTCTACCATTCCATCACGCCCGCATGTCACAGAGCACATAAGTCTGCGACTGCTGCACAATACTAATCGCGCGCGCAGTGTAAATGTATCAACTGCGCAATTGTCAAAAAGTCTTGATCAATTGAGCCAAATGGTGCTCTTCGGCCAGCAGAGCGGCTTTTTGACACCGATGGTGTGTGTGCCTCAGGACCGCAATCCGCACGTCTTATTGATACTGGGCAGTTCCATCAGCGCCAGCCCCCTGCCCGATTTCCCCCGGACGCGGGGTTGGCATAAACAACTTGATCCGCATGCTTGATTGATGCCGCTTTCCGAAGCTGCTTCATGTTCCTTCGGACAGCATCACTTCTTTCACCGCTTCCATCGCCACATAGGTCGAGGTGGACGCCACATGCGGCAGGGCTGAAATCGTATCTCCAAGAAACGCACGGTAATCGGCCATATCGCGGGTGCGCACTTTTAGCAGATAATCGAAGTTTCCGGCAATCATATGCGCCTGTTCGATTTGCGGCACACGCGCAACTGCCGCGTTAAAGGCGGACAGCGCTGCTTCCCGCGTATCGGTCAGACGCACCTCTACAAAGGCCACATGATCCAGCCCCAACCGGATCGGGTTCAGCATCGCGCGATACCCCAGAATAACGCGGCTTTCCTCCAGACGGCGCAGGCGCGCCTGTGTCGGTGATTTGGACAGGCCGATGCGTTTGGCAAGATCCGTGATGCTGATGCGCCCGTCTTCAGCTAACGTCGCCAGAATCGCCTGATCGAACCGGTCCAGATCAAAAGTGTTTTGCACCACTAATCTCCCTAAAATAGCGCATTCTACCCTGTAATTTTGGCATCTTCAGTCAACATGACTACTAACACTACGCTACATTAGCCAAAGTTTACATTCGGAGCCAGAAAATGCTACGTGATACTTCATCCTCCCTGCGAGCCAGCATTGATGCAGGCACCTATAGTGATCCCAATACCGTTCTAAACAACCTGATAGAAACAGCCGCGCTGGACTCGTCAGCACGGCGCGCAATCAGTGCCGCTGCCGCGGGTCTGGTGCGCGACATTCGCGCGACCACAGCGCCCGGCATGATGGAAGTGTTCCTAGCCGAATACGGCCTGTCTACCGACGAAGGTGTTGCCCTGATGTGTCTGGCCGAAGCGCTGTTGCGTGTACCGGATGCCGAAACCATGGATGCGCTGATAGAGGACAAGATCGCACCGTCTGACTGGGGCCGTCACTTGGGGCATTCGACCTCGACCATGGTGAATGCATCGACTTGGGCGTTGATGCTGACGGGTCGTGTGCTGGACGATGAACAGCCCGGCCCCATCCGCCACCTGCGTGCGGCGATCAAACGCATGGGCGAGCCTGTTATTCGCACCGCAGTGGCCCGCGCCATGAAGGAAATGGGCCGCCAGTTTGTTCTGGGCGAGGATATCAAAAGCGCCATGAAACGCGCCGCTGGGATGGAGGCGAAGGGTTTCACTTATTCCTATGACATGCTGGGCGAGGCCGCGCGCACCGAGGCAGATGCACGACGCTACCATCTCAGCTACTCCGATGCGATCAGCTCGATCGCGAGGGGCTGCACCCATGATGATATCCGCAAAAACCCCGGCATTTCGGTAAAGCTGTCCGCCCTGCACCCCCGTTACGAGGTGGCACAAGAGGCCTTCGTCATGCGGGATCTGGTGCCGCGTCTGCGCGCGCTGTGCCTGCTGGCGAAATCCGCAGGCATGGGCCTGAACGTCGACGCAGAAGAGGCTGATCGTCTTGGCCTGTCGCTGGATGTGATCAACGCGGTGATGTCGGAACCCGCGCTCGCGGGGTGGGACGGTTTCGGCATTGTCGTCCAAGCCTACGGCCCACGCGCCGCAAGCGCTATTGATGCGCTATACGATATGGCAAAAACACACGACCGCCGGATCATGGTGCGTTTGGTCAAAGGTGCGTATTGGGACACCGAAATCAAGCGCGCGCAGGTTGAGGGCGTGGACGGTTTCCCCGTCTTTACCCGCAAGGCGGCCACAGATGTCAGCTATATCGCGAATGCACGCAAGCTGCTGGGCATGACGGATCGCATTTATCCGCAGTTCGCCACCCATAACGCGCATACGGTTGCCGCTGTGCTGCACATGGGCCATGACAAAGAAGGCTATGAGTTCCAGCGCCTGCACGGCATGGGCGAGACACTGCACAACATTGTTTTGCAAAAACACGGCAGCCGCTGCCGCATCTACGCGCCCGTTGGCGCGCATAAAGATTTGCTGGCCTATCTGGTGCGCCGCCTGCTTGAAAACGGTGCCAACTCCAGCTTCGTCAACCAGATCGTAGATGAGGAAGTGCCCCCCGAAGAGGTCGCCGCCGACCCGTTTGCCAAGCTTGAAGACAGCATCGCGATCATCCCTACCGGAGCGGAAATTTTCTATCCGCTTCGGGCGAATGCGCGTGGTTTTGATCTGACCCACACACCGACACTGACCGCGATAGAAGACGCGCGCGCGCCTTTCCTTGATCACGCATGGCAGGCTGTACCGTTGGTGTCGGGTGGTGCGACGGGCGCAGATGCGCAGGATGTGATTAACCCTTCGGGCACTGGAAAACCGGCCGGCACCGTGCGCAACGCAACTGATGCCGATGTGGCCAAGGCACTGGATGCCGCGACGCCGTGGAGTGCGCCACTGGATGAACGTCGCGCGGCACTGCTGCGCGCCGCAGAGATTTACGAGAACCGCTACGGCGAGATATTCGCACTGCTGACCCGTGAAGCAGGCAAGGGATTGCCCGACTGCGTGGCCGAACTGCGCGAAGGTGTGGACTTTTTGCGCTACTACGCTGCACAGGCCACCAACACGCCGCCTGCTGGCGTATTCACCTGCATTTCGCCATGGAATTTCCCGTTCGCGATCTTCCTCGGCCAGATCAGTGCGGCACTTGCCGCCGGAAACGCAGTGCTTGCCAAGCCCGCAGAACAAACACCGCTGATTGCCCATCTGGCAACCACGATCCTGCACGAAGCGGGTGTGCCCCTCACGGCTTTGCAACTGTTGACCGGCGGTGGTGAGGTCGGCGCGGCGCTGACGTCGGATGCGCGCATCAACGGGGTGGCTTTCACCGGCTCAACCGCCACGGCGCAGCGTATTCGCGCAGCCATGGCCGACAACTGCGCCCCCGGCACGCCATTGATTGCGGAAACAGGCGGCCTGAACGCAATGATTGTCGACAGCACCGCGCTGCCCGAACAGGCAGTACAAGCGATCATCGAAAGCGCGTTCCAGTCCGCAGGCCAGCGGTGTTCTGCGCTGCGCTGCCTTTATATTCAGGAAGATATCGCAGAACCCTTCCAAAAGATGCTAATCGGCGCGATGCAGGCCCTGCGCATGGGCGATCCGTGGGACCTGAGCACTGATGTAGGCCCCGTCATCGACGAAGCCGCACGTGCAGGGATCGCCGCCCATATCGAAACCGCCCGCAGCGAGGGGCGTCTTGTCGCGGAGCTTTCCCCGCCGGACCACGGCACTTTCATCGCCCCTACAATTATCAAGGTTGACAGCATCAACGCACTGGAGCGGGAGGTTTTTGGCCCGGTCTTGCATATTGCCACCTTCAAATCCGGCGATCTTGACGCCGTTATCGATGCCATCAATGCCACAGGCTACGGTCTGACATTCGGCCTGCACACCCGCATCGACGACCGCGTGCAGCACGTCTCTGAAAGGATCGAGGCAGGCAACATCTACATTAACCGCAATCAGATCGGTGCAATCGTCGGCTCGCAACCCTTTGGCGGCGAAGGGCTGTCCGGCACCGGACCCAAAGCAGGCGGCCCGAATTATCTGCCACGCTTTTCCACCCCCGATGTGGCAGAACAACCCGCCCCATGGGACAGCAAAGCCGCCCTACCGCCCCTTCCGGAGCACGCACCACAGATCATCGATACCTTGTCCCTGCCCGGTCCAACGGGGGAAAGCAACCGTCTCTCCACCCTGCCGCGCGCAGCGATCTTGTGCGCCGGACCAACAGCCAAAACCGCTGCGGCCCAGAAACGTGCCGTCGAAGCGCTTGGCGGTGTTGCTGTTACCGCAACCGGTGAAATCGACGCAAAAGACCTCACCACCGGCCCCGAGTTCGGCGGCGTCCTGTGGTGGGGCGATGACGAAACCGCGCGGAAATACGATCAGGCGCTGGCACTGCGCAAAGGCCCGATCATACCACTGCTGCGCGGCCTGCCCGATACCGCACGCGTCCGCCAGGAGCGGCACGTCTGCGTCGATACAACCGCATCGGGTGGCAACGCGGCCCTGTTGGGGGCATCGGCGTAGTACTCGACTATGCTCATCAGATCGGGGCGCATCCCCGCGCGCCCCGGCTACCGCCGCCATTGTTCAAGGGCGCACATCTGCCGCGCGCGCCATAAGTCCAGTCATGCGTCAGCATGTCCGCCAGATCACACCTGTCATCCCTTGACGCCCGCCGGACAATCGCGGAACGTGGCGTCTTATGTTTCCCATCCGTGATCATAACCCCTCGGGCCGCGTTCCCTATGTGACCTATGCGCTGATGGCCGCAAACATAGGTATTTTCATCAGTATGCTGCCTATTTCAGGCGACGAACGCGCGCTTGCACAGTTCTATTATGACTGGGCGCTTTTGCCCCGTCGCATCACGATGGGCGATGGCTATGGCGCGCTGCTTAGTTCGCAGTTCCTGCACGGCGGCTGGCTGCATCTGGCCGGAAACATGCTGTTCCTGTGGATCTTCGGCGACAACATCGAGGACGAAATGGGCCACCTGCCCTATCTGGGCTTTTACCTCACTGCGGGGGTTCTCTCCGGTCTGGCACAGGTTGCGATGGATCCGGCATCATTTATCCCGATGGTCGGCGCATCCGGTGCGATTGCGGGTGTCATGGGAAGCTATCTGTTGCTGTTCCCGAAGGCGAAAATCGACATTCTGCTGTTCCTGATCATAATTTTCCGCATATTCCCGATCCCTGCATGGATCATGCTGATCCTCTGGTTTGCGACGCAATTTGTCGGTGGATTGGGAACCATGCAGGCCACCGGCGGAGTCGCCTATTGGGCACATGCAGGCGGATTTATAGCCGGCATTGTTCTGACAATTCCGCTTTGGCTGCGCCGTGGCGGCCCTGCCTTCTGGAGCAGGACGCAAGGACGACCGCCCCATCCACCCGCACAATACGTGCTGCCCAGCTCCTTGCCAAAGGTCAAAAGACGATGAGCCTTGATATAACGGCATCCTGTCATTGCGGCGCCTGCGCCCTGCGCGCCACACTGCCTCATGGCCTGACTGATGCCGCCAGATGCACCTGTTCCTTCTGCAAAAGGCGGCAGGCTGCTGCGGTCACAGCAACCACATCAAGCGTGATAGTCACAAAGGGCGCGCACAACCTGCAACTTTACAGCTGGGGCACTCATACAGCGAAACATTATTTCTGTAAAACCTGCGGCATCTATCTCTACCATCAACGCCGCGCCGATCCTGCCCAATGCGGGATCAATCTGGGCTGCATCGCAGGTATAGATACATGGCAGCACGAACCGGTCCGATGGACAGACGGTATTAACCACCCGTCGGATCGTACCGCATAGCTTTAGCCGCGCACCACTTTGGAAAAATTTGTGAATACCGCTTCGTTAGAGGCGACAATCTCGCCATCCTGCAAAACATCGCCCTGTGGGTTCAATGCCTCCACCAGCCCACCGGCCTCTTTCACGATGATCACGCCCGCAGCCAGATCCCAAACGTTAAGGCGACGCTCCCAAAAGCCATCGTACCGCCCCGCTGCGACATAGGCCAGATCAAGCGCCGCAGACCCCCAGCGCCGGATACCCGCGCACGCAGGTGCGAGACGTGCGATATCCTGCAATGTCGCTGGCAGATCGCTGCGACCGCCAAAAGGAATGCCCGTGGCGAATATCGATTCAATCATTTTGTTGCGGCCCGACACCCGCAGGCGGCTCTCGTTCAGCCATGAACCTGCGCCTTTTTCGGCAAAGAACATTTCGTCCTTGGCAGCATCAAAGATTACGCCGGCCACGATCTGGCCCTTGTGTTCCAATGCGATGGAAACGGCCCAATGCGGCAGACCGTGCAAAAAGTTCGTGGTCCCGTCTAGCGGATCAACGATCCAGCGGCGTGTCGGGTCTTCGCCCTCTTCCGCTCCGCCCTCTTCGGCAATCCAGCCATAGGTCGGGCGCGCCGCGCGCAATTCGTCCTTTAGGATCTTCTCGGCGTTCAGATCGGCACGGCTGACAAAATCTCCCGCGCCTTTCATGGACACCTGAAGCTGCTCGACTTCGCGAAAGTCCTTCACCAGCGCACGACCCGCTTTGCGTGCGGCCTTGATCATAATGTTGAGATTTGCACTGCCTACCATGTCATCGCGGCCTTTTCTGTATGGATCAACGCCCTCTTAGGGTGTCATCCACGAAATGCCAATAGGCAGTGACGCAGCGTGCCGCTTGTACATGCATTCCTCGTCATTACGTTGAAGGTTAACCCAACGGAGGATCCCATGACTGAAAAAATGAAACAGATCGTACTCGCAAGCCGCCCTGACGGCGCGCCGACACCTGAAAACTTCCGCCTCGAAGAACATGACATCCCTACGCCGGGCGAAGGCGAAGTGCTGGTCCGCGTGCATTATATGTCACTTGATCCCTACATGCGCGGCCGCATGGACGATGCAAAATCCTACGCCGCCAACATTCCTGTCGATGGCAAAATGGAAGGCGGCTCGGTAGGTGAAATCATCGCCTCAAATGCTGACGGCTTTGAAGTTGGCGAATTTGTCATGGGCGGCTTTGGCTGGGCCACACACGCCGTTGCCCCCGCGGCTGGTCTGGCAAAGGTTGATCCCGATACTGCACCAATCACTTATTCACTAGGCGTGCTCGGCATGCCCGGGTTAACCGGCTGGTACGGCCTAACCGAACTGGGCAAGCCGAAAAAAGGCGAAACCGTTGTCGTCGCCGCAGCCACCGGCCCCGTCGGCTCCATGGTCGGGCAGATCGCAAAATCCAAAGGTCTGCGCACTGTGGGCATCGCAGGCGGTCCCGAGAAATGCAAAATGGCCGTTGAACATTTCGGCTTTGACGTCTGTCTTGATCACCGTGCCTATGACACCGCATCCGAGTTGAGCGAAGCGCTCAAGGAAGCAGCCCCGAAAGGTGTAGATATCTATTTCGAAAACGTCGGTGGCAAGGTTCTGGAAGCCGTTCTGCCGATGATGAACCCCTTCGGGCGCATCCCAATTTGCGGCATGATTGCGTGGTATAACGAAGGCGGCCTTGGTGCCGATGCCATCGAAAAGACGCTCTCTGCTCCAAAACTCTGGCGCACAATCCTTGTCAACTTTCTGAGCGTAAACGGCTTTATCATATCCAACCATTGGAACCGCATGGGCGACTTCCACAAAGAGGTCGGACCGATGATTGCTAACGGCTCTATCAAAGTTCAGGAAGACATCACCGAAGGTCTGGAAAACGCTCCCGACGCCTTTATCAAACTGCTGACAGGCGGCAACACAGGCAAAGCAATCGTTAAACTTATCTAACGAACAACCCCGCGCCGCCTGATGAGGCGGCGCGGGGGACTACTGCGCAGCCGCCGCAACTGGCCGTGCGAGTTCAAGCAACGACGTCCACGAAAGTCCGCTTCTGTAATGTGGGCTCGAATGCTCTTAGCCCGATAGGGTCTATCGTCAGATCAACCCTGCCCGTACAGCTATTGCCACCGCTTGGTCGCTGGTCTTGGCGCCTGGGTGTGTGCGCAAATGAAGCTCGACGGTGGCTTCGGATAATCCCAGCTTGTGCGCAACTTCGGTCGTCCGAAATCCATCAGCAACATAGGCAAGGCAATCGCGTTGTTTTTAGGTTAATACAGGCAGCAACCTGAAATTGGGAACTCGTTCCAACCCTGCATAGGTCAATTGATACCACGCCCGCCACATATCTTCGCGTTTCAGGCGTAATTTGGCAAACCCGTTCGCCGTGAGGTTCATCATCAGGCTCACCCCGACCCCAACACCGCATACAGCGGGATGGATCGTCACAGACATACCTGAGAAGATTATTAAGTTCGGCGCTGCTTATTGCAATCTGATCCAGTTCGACCTGCGATAACTAGAAGTGATCCTTAAGGTGCGCAATCCCCGTAAGTTACGGTGCAATCCCTGTTAGACAGTGTCGCGAAAAAGGGTCCGATCAGTCCTCGACCGCCCCCCGATAGCCCTCGGCCCATGCGTCAGAGATATTTGCAGTATGCGCAGCGCAGTACGGGGCGACAAATCCATGAAGATGACTTTTGTGAGGCCCATATTTACCGGTTGGATCGCCGACTGCCAGAATTGCGCTGGCGATCCAGCCGCCACCATCGAGTCTGCAAGTGATCTGATTACCGACAAAAAACCTTTGCCCGAAAAGCTAAGGATGTCCGGAGCTTGTGTGGACCGAAAAAAATTGTTCCGATTTTTCAATCACGGCCGCCCCGGTACCTCTGCACACCTCATGCCAAGATTTAGCATGCGTTTCCTTTTGTCGTTTTTGATGTTTGCACTCACAACACAGGTTAGCCTCGCACAAGACGAGCGCCGCGTTGTGATGGTTGTGTTTGACATGTCTGGATCCATGTGGGGTTAGGCGGACGGCGTCACCAAGGTAGAAATCGCGCATAATGCATTTCGCGGGCTGCTGGGCGACTGGGCAGAGGCTGGCACCCGTGCGGGACTGATAGCATACGGTCACCGCGCACGCGGAAATTGTGCAGATATTGAAGCACTTGCAACGCCCGATCAGGAGGCCGATATCGCCGCACCGGTGGCAGGTCTGCGGCCCCTTGGAAAAACGCGGCTGATGCGGGGGAGTTGGCGGACGCTATGGGCGATGTCGCACAAGCCACGGCTAAGCAAGAAGTGGCTGAAGCGATCCCCCACTTGCAAGAGCTGACACTCCGCGTCAACGGACCGCCAACCATGCGCCTCCCCGACGACACGACTGTATATGTCGGCGACACCGTGCTTGGCACTCTGACAGAGGCGACGGCCACGGTCCCCGGCCTGACCGCCAGCCTGCCTGTCGGACGTGTTACAGTTCGGGTTGAAGGCAGCGACGTTACGGGTGAATTGGTGGCAGATGTTATGCAGAACACAACGCTTTTGGTAATCGATACCGAAGCCGTAGCCCCCGACTATATTTTGTTCCGCAACGGACAGTTTCCAGTTTTGCGGCCTGACAGACTCCCATTGGCCAACCAGCACTTCGTGATGGTCAAGAATGCAATGAGCGTTGATCGCAACAGTCACTATTATACCTATCTTTACCCATTCGGCTGCACAGACGAGACATTACGCATCAAGGGTGGCAACATCGGCTCCAGAGCAGGTATGTCCAACCTAAATCTGATCACCTCACCAACGACACCGGGCGACTACGATCCGGTTATGATGCGCACAAACCGCGAGGAATACTGCCGCATTCCCGTAGCCTTTGCTGCTGAGATCCCCCTGTTTGGCAAGGCGCGCGCGAAGCCGAACCCGGTGCTATTATCGACGCGCTCTGGGCTGGCCCTAGCAGTCACAGAAACCAGTTTTTATTCTTGCGCGCAGATCAGGCATTATCGGACGCATCCTACGGTCGCAGCACCGTATACAAAATATGGCAACCCCCGAAGGGTTTAAGCTGATCGTGCCGACCGAAGCGGGCCTCTATCGTTTGGTTTTTTCGCACCAACGTGGTCAACATGCGCAAGTTTACCACGGTCGGTATCCACGTGCACGCAAGGGACTGGAACTTTGGCGAAACCACCGGCCACGAGAATTTCAAGGTGACCCGCAACGGGGATGTCATGAACTTCGTCGCAAACCTTTCGGATCGCACCTATGCTGGCAAGCTGACCCACAACGGCGCGATCTGGCGCGGCGTTATGGAGTATGACGGCGGCACTGCCAGCAGCCTCATCGTGAATTTGGTTCGGCCTAACGAGCTGGGGCTTCTCTTTGCATCGGCTAATCCTGACCCGGCACCAGTCAGTATCGCGGCCTATGACGAACGTGGCCAACAGGTTAAGATGTCGACCGATTGATCGATTATTCAAGGTGATGCTCAGGATGGCGAATACGCGCCCTCCAACGGGGGAAGATATTACCAAGCGGAAATGCCACCTGATTCCTATTTTGTCACCGCAACCACCAACGGCATGAGCGGGTCTTCCAACTTCATCCACGCGACAGAATGGCGGCTGGGGCATGTGGTTGTAATCCGTTCAGAAGGCGAAGGCGCTGGCCCGCCGATCAAGACTCCCTTCTATTGCTCGCCGAAAGTGAAATGCGCGATAAAGATGGGCGAAATTCCAATTTCATTTAACCTTCCGGTTGGTTGGGGTGCCGAGCGCCCGATAAAGACAAACAACGGAGTGGTTGCGTTCAACATGGTCACACGGACGCCTGACGGCCCAATTTACGGACCCTGAACCAGCGGCAGCGCGCGGTCCCTTGGACCGTGCACGGAACTTCCAACCGGAACCTTCTGCCATGATGTAACGGACGACCCCAAACTTCTGGCGGACATTGCGTTGATCCAGCTCAGCCGGTTCTTCAAACCCTTTTACGCGTGGCTAAACGAAGAGCGCTTCAACACCCTGCTGGAACGATTGACCGGAGAGTCCGAATGAAACGCCTTACCTTGATCGCCTTCCTCATGGGCACGTCTGCGTCTGCGCAATCCGTCGGTGTGTTCTTCGTGCCAAAAGACGGAAGCGGCGTTGTCCAACGCGCCACTGATGTCACACTTGAAAAGGCAGAGGTTATCTTTGGCGAACCCCGTCCCGAGGGGGACACCGGAGTTGTGCTGAACAAAGGCGGAAACGCTGAATGGACAGACCGGACCTCGCGGCAGGTGAACGAACGCTTTGGTGGCGAGGGCAAGCCCTTTATCGTGCATCGCGAGGGCGTAGAGCCGGAGTCAGCGATGGAATATGACGCCGCCGAGGAAAAGCGCGACGGGCGGCCGATGCAGAAGAAAACTCCGACATCGAGTTCGAACACGACGAAGACAGGTTTCCGGCCCCCGATGCCCTAAGCGCCACGCGCATTCAGTCGCGCGCCGGAACACGGGCTATCGAGCTCCGCGGGCAGAAATTTACCGGATGTCCCGCAGCGATTGAAGAAGCTGCGCGTGCGCAAGTAGACGCCCTTCAAACGTCGATCAACAGCGGCATTTTTGGGAACGGTTTCACAGCGGAAAAAATGGCACCCTAACTGGATTGGACCCAGACAGGAGGAAACTCATGGCACGGAAGTCTTGATCAGAACGAAAAAAGCGCGGGCGTATTCATTCAGTGGGCAGTACAGGTCAAGTCACCCGTGTTGATCAATCACCACCAACAGCTAAACTTCATGGCCGCTGATCTCGGCAATTGTCAGGTCGATAGTTTTGTGCCGGCTTTTTGTGCAAATTAGACCTTTGCTTAGGCCAGCGTCGATCTCTCTCCAGACAGCAAGGCGTCTAACTCCCAATGGTTAGGTAAAGACCTAGAAGCGGCATACGCGCTAAGATAAAGTGATCTTGGTCAGCGACCATGGTTGGGTAAATAGCTGACGACAACAACCACCTGCACAGTGAATATTATACTCCCTGCAACTTTCGCGCTTCCACACTCGCCAAATTCAGCAATTCCTGCATAAACGGCTTTTCCCGATCTTCTGTGCGTATCGCTGCAAAAAGACTGCGCGTGATACCTTTCTCGGTCAACGGGCGGGTCACGTAATCGGAGGAGTATTTCACCTCCCGCACCACCCAATCAGGTAGCACCGACACGCCCCGATTGCTCGCGACCAGCAGCAAAATTACCGCAGTCAGTTCCACCTGCCGGATCGCCGCAGGCTCCACCTTGGACGGGATCAGCAACTGACTGAACACATCCAGCCGCGTGCGCTCCACGGGATAGGTGATCAGCGTCTCGCTGCGAAAATCCTCAGCCTCTATATACGCTTTTTGCGCCAGCGGATGGGCACTGGCCGCTACAAATACCGCCTGATAATCAAACAGTTCGATAAACTCGACACCTGCGATCTCCTCGGGATCGGATGATATCACCAGATCTACTTCCTCACGCAACAAAGCAGGCAGCGCGTCAAACGCCAGTCCGGGACGGATATCCACATCCACTTCGCCAAAACTTCGGCGGAACTGCTCCAGCACGGGAAACAACCATTCAAAACAAGCGTGACATTCAATTGCGATGTGCATCCGGCCAGTGCTGCCATCGCGCAACCCGCTGAACTCCTCTTGCAGTGCTGCAACCTGTGGCAACACCTGTTCGGCCAGCTTCAGCAATCGCTGCCCCGCCGGGGACAGTTTCAGCGGCTTGGAACGGCGCACAAACAATTCCACCCCGGCCTGATCTTCCAATCCTTTGACCTGATGGCTCAGCGCGCTTTGCGTTATATTCATCATTTCCGCAGCCCGTGCGAGCCCCCCCGCCTTGTGGATCGCTTGAATGGTCCGCAGGTGCCTGAATTCGATATGCATATGAGGTGCGCCTCATGTTGAAGATGAAAGTTATGAATTTGCCTCACTTAGCACCACATGCAACAAAGGTTCAAACCAAAACAGGATATCACAAATGACCCTTCCCGCTGTTTCGTTCGAGGTCTTTCCACCGAAAACCGTCGATGCTTCGTTTCGCCTGTGGGAAACGGCCCATGCACTGGCGCCTCTGGCCCCGCGTTTCTTTTCCGTAACGTATGGTGCGGGTGGAACAACCCGCGATCTGACCCATGACGCCGCCCATGTGCTGCACCAGACTTCCAAACTTCCGGTGTCTGCGCATCTGACATGCGTTGGCGCGAGCGTTGCGGAAACGATGGAAGTCGCTGAGAAATTCCATGCCGCCGGTGTTACTGATATTGTCGCCCTTCGCGGTGATCCCCAAGCGGGAGAGCAACGATTTACGCCCCACCCCGAAGGATTCGCCAACTCGCTTGAATTGATTGAGGCCCTTGCTTTGCAGGACAAGTTCACCATCCGCGTGGGCGCCTATCCTGACTGCCACCCCGACGCGGCCAGCCAGCATGCAAACATCCAGTATCTCAAGCGCAAGTTCGATGCAGGCGCGGACGAGGCGATCACCCAGTTCTTCTTTGAACCCGAAAGCTTCCTGCGCTTTCGCGACCAGTGCGCCGCCGCAGGGATCACAAAACCCATCGTTCCGGGCATCCTGCCGATCAGCAACTGGGCATCCGCGCGCAAGTTTGCCGTGCGCTGCGGCACGAAGATCCCCGCGTGGATGGATGAAGCGTACCGCGCCGCCGAGCGTGACAACCGGACCGAGCTTTTGTCGACTTCCCTGTGCACCGAACTGTGCAGCGAGCTGACATCGGAAGGTGTGGATGCGCTGCATTTTTACACGCTTAACCGTCCGGATTTGACCCGCGATGTCTGCCGCGCACTGGGCGTGACATCCCAATCCGTGCTCTCAAACGTGGCGTAACGCCTTGCAGTCCCCTGCAAATCGGCTCTAGGCTGGATAGGAACCCAGAGCCGGAGCGACGATTAATGCGAAAGATTGCAACCTCACCCGATGAATTGCTGAACCAGGAAGAAGTCCTGACCCTGTCCGGTCTGGAGTTCATGCAAAAAATGCTGGACGGGACAAACTCCGGCCCGCCCATCGGCGCGACCATGGGGTATACGCTGTACAGCGTCGAGGAAGGCCGCTGCGTGTTCCGCGGCGCACCGGAATTCAACGTATCCAACCCGCTCGGCACGGTGCATGGCGGCTGGTACGGCACATTGCTCGACAGCGCGATGGCCTGCGCTGTGATGACCCGCGTTCCGCGCGGCTCGGTCTATACGACACTGGAATACAAGATCAACATCCTGCGCCCGATCCCGCTGGGCACAGAAGTGGACTGTATCGGTGTGACCGATCATGTGGGCCGCTCTACCGGTGTGGCCCATGGCGAGATCCGCGGTGTGGAGGACGACAAGCTCTACGCCACGGGGTCAACAACCTGCATCGTAATGAAAATCGCCTGAAATCAGGGCAATTCAATCGATACCCAGCAAGTCAGGGCTGCGCGGTTTCCATCGCGCGCGGCTTCTGCACTCCCTCGGAGCGTTGGGTCAGCGTTTCGTGCAGTTTTTCCGACGGATCGGCCCCGACGACACGTTTGCGGCGGAGGATAAATACCTTGCCCCACCCCGCAAACGTACCGATTGACGGGGCAGAGGCGTCTTGCACGAAACGGTTCTGCCATCCCTCAGGCAGGGGCAATCCGGCAGCCTGTGCTTTTTCCAGCATCCAGACCAAGGGGATATTGGACAGCGGACGCGCGGCGTTGCGCCCGCCCAATTGTCCGCCGATATCACCGTGGGTACCACGAAACCACATCTGTTCAATCTGCTCCGGTCGCGCGGGATCGCTGTTCCATAAAACGGGGCTGTAAACCGTGCGTGTTTCGTCATATGCCAGTGCCTGATAGCCCCGCTTCACACCCGCACCCAGCGCATGGTTGTGAAAGGCGTGACGCGCCGCGCTCACCCGCCAGACCAGCGGCGCGTTGATGCCCAGTGATTTTACAGTATCCCAGACGCCTACCATTTCTATTGGCAATTCCATCCAGCAGTGCGCTGTTGAAAATGCGTCTGCTGCGCTGCCGTTCGGCGCGGATTCATACAGACGATAAGCTTGGCGAATGTTCCGTTCGGTGGCGTGTTCGGGTTTCAGCAGACCGATGCAATCGATCATCCCTCCAAGCGAGCGCACAGCATAGGCACCGCGCGAATACCCCATCAGAAAAACACGATCCCCCTCGCGGTAACGCGATGCAAGATATCCGTACGCGCGTTTGATCTGGCGGTTGATCCCCCGTCCGGTCACAACATCGCGCACCGAGCGCCAGTCATCCCATTGCAACCCCGGTTCATAGTAAATCGAAACCCTGCCGCCCATTTCCTGCGCCAGCCTGTAGGCTATGCCTGCATTGGTCTCCCGCCCGAGTCTGAGGGTGGACATCGTACCATCGAGAATGACCAGATGTACCTGAACCCCGCGCACAGGACTGAAATCACTGTCAGGGCGTTTCCAAAGACGGCCAAAAAGCCGCCTCAGAAAAGATTTATCCTTATTACTCTGCAGCAATGGCCTCACTATTCAACAACTCCCAGACCTTGTGTGGCGTGAAGGGCATGTCGACCTGTCGCACCCCACTGTCCCACAGCGCGTCCTGCACTGCGTTGGACACAGCCGCTAGCGCGCCGACGGTTCCCGCCTCGCCGCAGCCTTTCATCCCCATCAGGTTTGCTGTCGAGGGTACAGGCTCACTGGTGAAGGAAATGTTAGGAACATCCAACGCACGTGGCATCGCATAGTCCATAAACGATGCCGTGAGCAGTTGACCGTCTTCGTCATACACCACGCGCTCCTGCACCGCCTGTCCAATCCCCTGAACCACACCGCCATGAACCTGCCCTTCGGCCAGCAGCGGGTTGATAAGGTTGCCGAAATCATCAACGACGGTATAGCGGTCGATCTTCACTATTCCTGTTTCTGGATCAATCACAACCTCACAGAAGTGTGCCCCGTTGGGAAAGCTGCGGCCATCCAGTGTGGCACGCTCGTGATGGCTCATCAAATCGTCGCGCCCCTTGCTGCGGGCCATTTCGGCAACCTCCAGCATGGTAGGCGTCAGGTTGGAACCGTCGCTGCGAAACCGCTCGTCGTCAAAGCTGATCTGCGAGGCAGGCACGCCCATTTCATCTGCCAGAAACGCGGTAAACTCCTCTTTGATCTTGCTCACAGTGGCCAGTGTGGCGTTATTCTGCGTGGTGACCGAGCGCGAGCCGCCCGTACCGCCACCCTGCGCAATCCGGTCGCTGTCGCCCTGCACAACCTGAATGGCTTCCATCGGAATACCCGTCTGATCGCTCAGGAATTTAGCATACACTGTTTCGTGGCCCTGTCCGCCCGATTGCGTCCCGACAAGAATTTCAACCGTACCATCTGCAAGGAAATTGACTTTTGCGCCCTCGCTGGGATCGCCCAGAATACTTTCGATGTAATAACACAACCCCTGCCCGCGCAGCAGCCCATTGGCTGCATCGGCATCACGACGCGCAGCAAAGCCCGCCGCGTCTGCCTCTTGCACGCCGCGCGTCAGAACCTTGTCAAACTCGCCCACATCATAGGTTTCGCCTGTGGCCGACAGGTAGGGAAACTGTTCAGGCTTGATGAAGTTGATCCGGCGCAGTTCCAGCGGATCAACACCCAGTTCACGGGCGGCACGGTCCATCACCCGCTCCAACACATAAATCGCTTCGGGACGACCCGCACCGCGATAGGCGTCAACCTGTACGGTGTTTGTATAGTAACCCTCCACCTGCAACCACGTTGTCTGGATGTCGTAGGTGCCAGCCAGAACACGGCTGAACAATGTGGTCTGGATCGGCTGGCCAAATTGGCTGTTGTAGGCGCCAAGATTACACTTTGTGCGCACACGGTAAGCAGTGATCTTGTTGTTTTCATCAAATGCAAGCTCCGCCAACGACACCAGATCACGACCGCCATTATCGCTCAGCATCGCTTCGGTACGGTCCGACATCCAGCGCACCGGCTTGCCCAGCACACGGGCCGCATGGCTGATAAGAAAATACTCGGGGTAGGACATTGATTTCATCCCGAATGCCCCGCCCGTATCAGGGTTTGTCACACGCACATTCGCCTCGTCCAGGCTAAAGGCCTTTACCAAATTTGCCTTGTGGACCCAGACGCCCTGCCCGTTGTTGGCCACATGGAGGCGCGTGCCATCCCATTCGGCATAACAGCCGCGGGGCTCTATCGAATTTACGATGATGCGGTTGTCCCCGACCTCCAGTGCGACAGTTTTTGCCGCACCCTTGAAGGCCGCTTCGGTAGCGTCCTCATCGCCCATGCCCCAGTCAAACGCGCAGTTGTCGGCAGCTTCGCTGTGTAAGGCTTCGCCGCCGCGCTCCAGCGACATCTTGGCTGGCAATTCATCTGCATCAAACATGATCAGTTCGGCCGCATCGCGGGCCTGCTGGTAGGTTTGCGCCACAACCATCGCCACCGGTTCACCTACGTAACGTACCCGTTCTTTCGCAAGCATCGGGCGCAGGGGTGCGGCAGACGTGCTACCGTCGCGATTTTTCAAGGTTGCACCAGAAATCGCAATGTCCACACCCGCCGCTTCGAGATCAGCGCACGTGAACACCAGATGCACACCTTCGGCTTCGGCAGCCTCACTGACATCCAGTTCCGAAATTACACCATGCGCAACCGGCGCGCGAAAAACAAATGCATGCAGCGCATCATCAGGCGCAATATCATCCACATACCGCCCTGCCCCTGTCAGAAAACGCACATCCTCAACCCGTTTGATAGGTTGGCTTTTACCGAATTTATCCATGTGCCTGCTCCCTGACATTCACTATTCACACCATAGCAGAACCTAACGGTCCTGCCGGTCTTGTCCAGTCGCCAGTTTACGTGATGTATCACACCCTTCCCCTCTGCCCCGTCCTCCGTTACATCAACGGTAAAACACACAGACGGGAGCCGCGATCATGGCACTGGAAAAGAATTTCGACTCAACAGAAGCCGAAGCACGCCTTTACGACGCTTGGGAACAGACCGGCGCGTTCAAGGCAGGCGCAAATGCCAGCCGCGCGGAGACATATTGCGTGATGATCCCGCCGCCCAACGTCAACGGCTCGCTGCATGTAGGACATGCGTTTAACAACACATTGCAAGATATTCTGACACGTTGGCACCGAATGCGCGGCTTTGACACGCTTTGGCAGCCCGGGCAGGACCATGCGGGCATCGCATTGCAACTGGCCGTCGAAAACAAACTTGCTGAAAGTCAGATCAAGCGCACCGACCTCACCCGTGAGGAATTTCTTGAACACGCATGGGCCTACAAGGAAAGCACTGCCGACACGATCGTCGGGCAGCTAAAGCGCCTCGGCTCGTCCTGCGATTGGTCGCGCAACGCGTTCACTATGTCAGGCGCACCTGGTGACACCCGCGTAGGGCACGAAAACTCGCCTAATTTTCACGATGCCGTGATCAAAGTGTTTGTGCAGATGTACCAGAGCGGCAAAATATATCGCGGCAAGCGGTTGGTGAACTGGGACCCGCGTTTCGAAACCGCAATCTCTGATCTTGAGGTCGAGAACACCGAGGTTCCCGGCCACATGTGGCACTTCAAATACCCGCTCGCGGGCGGTACCACCTATGAGTACATTGAAAAAGACGAAGACGGCAACGAGACGCTACGCGAAACGCGCGATTACATCTCAATCGCAACAACCCGACCGGAAACCATGCTGGGGGATGGGGCCGTTGCAGTTCACCCAACTGATGAACGTTACGCGCCAATCATTGGAAAACTTTGCGAAATTCCAGTCGGCCCAAAAGAGCACCGCCGCCTTATTCCCATCATCGCTGATGAATACCCCGACAAGGATTTTGGATCGGGCGCTGTAAAAATCACGGGCGCGCATGACTTCAACGACTATCAGGTCGCCAAGCGTAACGGCATCCCCATGTACAATCTCATGGATACAAAAGCCGCGATGCGCGCGGACGGCAAGCCCTACGCCGAAGAAGCCGCTATCGCGCAGGCCATCGCCAACGGAGAGCAGGAGTTCGACGAGGCGATGGTCGCTGCGATGAACCTTGTGCCCGATGACTATCGCGGCCTTGACCGCTTTGAAGCGCGCAAGAGAGTCATCGAGGATATTACCGCTGAAGACCTGGCCATCATGGTCCCTGCGCATGATCCGCGCTTGGGCAAGGCCGCTACCAAGCCGCTCGCCCCCGAAGAGGGCGGCGAGGCGCGCGAGGAGACCCTTGTGCCGCTGGTAGAGTCCAAAGCCATCATGCAGCCCTTCGGCGACCGCTCGAAAGTCGTGATCGAGCCGATGCTCACGGATCAGTGGTTTGTGGACACCGACCGGATCGTTGGCCCCGCGCTTGATGCCGTGCGCAACGGCGATGTGAAAATCATGCCGGAGTCGGGCGAAAAAGTGTACTACAACTGGCTCGACAACATCGAGCCATGGTGCATCTCGCGCCAGCTCTGGTGGGGTCACCGGATACCGGTCTGGTATGGACTGGACCTGAAACGTGCAGGCTTCGCTGATGACGAAGGCGACGGCGCGCTCGACCTCGTCGAGATAACCCGCCTGCTGGCAGAGCAATCCCTGCCCGAAGGCAGCGATCAGATCGAATGTGCCGACAGCTTTGAAAATGTACGCGAAGGTTTCAATGACTTCACCGCCCAACTCCCTACACCGCTCAACCACGCGCGTGTAATCGAAGTTGCTTCGCGCGCGGATGCCATGCACGCGCTTGCCGAAAGTCTGGGCAGCTATTCATTCAGTCAGGATCCAACCGAAATTGTCTACCCTGTTTGGCGCGACCCCGACGTACTCGACACATGGTTCTCCTCGGGCCTCTGGCCCATCGGCACCCTTGGCTGGCCCGAGGAAACCGAAGCCCTGCAGAAATACTTCCCCACCTCCGATCTGATCACGGGACAGGATATTTTGTTCTTCTGGGTTGCGCGCATGATGATGATGCAGCTGGACACAGTTGGCAAAATCCCATTCGACACTGTCTATTTGCACGGCCTCGTCCGCGATGCCAAAGGCAAAAAAATGTCGAAATCCGTGGGCAACGTTATCGACCCGCTGGAAATCATTGACCAGTACGGCGCGGACGCGCTGCGCTTTACCAATGCGGCGATGGCATCCCTTGGCGGCGCGCTCAAGATGGAAGAAGCGCGCATCGCTGGCTATCGCAATTTCGGCACCAAGATCTGGAACGCCCACCGTTTTGCGGAAATGAACGATGCGTTCCAAGACACACCGGCGACAATGCCGACCCCGTCCGCGACCCTCAATAAATGGATTATCGGGGAAACTGCCCGCGTGCGCGAAGTAGTTGACGCCGCGCTGGACACCTACCGGTTTAACGATGCGGCAAGTGCGCTCTATGCCTTTGTCTGGGGCAAGGTGTGTGATTGGTACGTAGAACTGTCGAAACCACTTCTGCAGGACGATGACGGCAAGGGTGAATTGGCAAAAGAAACCCGCGAAACTCTGGCGTGGGTGCTGGATCAATGTCTGATCCTGCTGCACCCTATCATGCCTTTCATCACCGAAGAGCTTTGGGGTCAGACCGCTAAGCGCAACAAGATGCTCGTGCACGCCGACTGGCCTGCCTATACCACTGCCGATCTGCTGGATGAAGAGGCTGATAAAGAGCTAAATTGGGTCATCAACCTGATTGAAAACATCCGCTCCGCGCGCGCGCAGATGCACGTGCCAGCGGGCCTCAAGGTTCCGATGATCGTGACCGATATGGATGATGCCGCCCAAGCTGCATGGAGTAACAATGAGGCCATGATAAAACGCCTCGCCCGTGTGGCATCTCTTGAGAAAAAGAACGATTTCCCCAAAGGGACTGTCGCCATCAGCGCACCTGGCGCTACATTTGGCCTACCGTTGGAAGGCATCATCGACATCGATGAAGAAAAAGCACGCCTGCAGAAATCTCTCGATAAACTGGCCAAGGAGATGGGGGGTCTCAAGGGGCGTTTGAACAATCCCAAATTTGCCGCATCCGCCCCTCCGGAAGTTGTGGCCGAGGCCCAAGAAAACCTAGCCGCACGGCAAGAAGAGGCCGACCAACTCCAAGCGGCAATGGATCGTCTTGCTGAGATAGGTTAATTCACAGGCATGCGCAGCTTTGCGCGCCTAATATAATAACGGATCGCCATAGGTACGTGCCCTTGGCGATCTGTCAGGATCGAAGGATGAGACGGCCCCCATCCCTGCCCCATTTTCCAATCGGAGCGGGAGAAGCAGCTGCCGTATCTGCGACCATACGTGATGCCCACTGAACTTAGGATCAAAGAGAACTCGAAACCGCGTTCAGACCTTGTGCGCTTTTGACAGCAGGCCCAGCCCGAAAGAAACAACTGTCAGAAACTGCATTTACCGAACTGCGATATATCGATGCAGTTGAAGCCCCTAGATAATGTATGGGCTAAGGGGCCTTTCCAAAGCGGAGCTGCCCCTCTTCCTTTTTCACGACGGCACATCAATCAGCTAGGGCCATCCGGCGCGAACCCAAGCTATTTGAAAACAGCCGGACGTTTGCCAAATGCCGCCGCAACCACTTCCATCTGATGCGGTTTCCCCATCAATTCAACCTGCTCACGCGATTCTGCGTCCAGCACGGTCTTGTCATCTGCAGTTTCAGCCACCGCGATCAGCCGCTTTGCTGCGCGAATGGCGGACGGGCTTTTGCCTGCTATAGTTTTGGCCAGTTTCTCGGCGGCTGCCAGCGGGTCATCCGACAGATCGGTAACCAATCCCCACCGTTCTGCCTGCTGTGCATCAACAGGCTCTGCGGTGTAGGTCAGGAGTCGCAGCACATCCGAGCGTACCAGACGCGGCAGCAGGGCCATTCCGCCCATATCCGGCACGAGCCCCCACTTCATTTCCATCACCGCAAACTGTGCATCAGGGGAAGCGATGCGTATATCCGCCCCCAGCGCCAGCTGCATTCCCGCGCCGAAACAGACGCCGTGCACCGCCGCAATCACCGGAATATCCATGCGCGACCACACCATCGCCACTTCTTGCCACTGGTTTGTGGTGCCGTCCCCGTGCGTGCGTGGCATCAGCAATTCAGCAGGGTCTTTTCCTATCATTCCGGACAGGCCCGATATATCGATCCCTGCGCAAAATGCCTTGCCCTCACCCGAAACAATAACGGCACGCGCATCGGATGCCGCCACTTCGTTACCCGCTGCGATGATTGCCGTGATCATATCCTGATCAACGGCGTTCATTTTGTCGGCGCGCGTAAGGCGCACATGAGCGATGTGGTCTTCGTAGGTTACTGAAACTCTGGACATGGGATTTCCTCGGGAATGGATTTTCCTCCCATCCAAGCAGAGCCGAGCAAAACAGACCAGCAGAACGTGACGGCACGTATTCGGGAACCAAGCGCTCCACCGCGCGCATTATGCCAAGGCTCTTGTCATAAACCAGCGTCAACATCCCGCGCACCGGCGGCTTTGTCACCGTTAGACCAACGCCACGCAATGTTCCCGCAGCAGTTATTGTTGCGATAAACCCGCGCCTTGTGAGTTTGGCCATTTCCACCCTCTATTTATGAAATCCATTCTCACATCCGGGACGGCAGCGGAATTTTCAAAAGACTTGCCCCCGCACTGCCATCCGCATTAACTGCGCGCCATGACAGATTTCCGCCTCACCCCGCTTGCACAATCCCTACCCGCAACCGTTCCCTTTGTAGGGCCGGAAACACAGGAGCGCGCCCGTGGCGCAGCGTTTGATGCGCGTCTGGGTGCCAATGAAAACGTCTTTGGCCCGTCGCCACTGGCAATCGAGGCAATGGCGAAAGCAGACCAGTGGAAGTACGGCGATCCGGAAAGCCATGATCTGCGCACGGCCCTCGCGGCGCATCATCAATGCAGGCCGGATAACATCATTGTGGGTGAAGGCATTGATGGGCTGTTGGGATATCTGGTGCGGCTGATGATCGCCTCGGGTGATGCGGTTGTCACATCAGCCGGTGCATACCCGACATTCAACTATCATGTTGCCGGTTTTGGCGGGGCGCTTCACACAGTTCCCTATGTGGATGACGCTGAATCTCCCGAGCTTCTGTTTGCCAAAGCGGCCGAAGTAGATGCGAAGCTTGTTTACCTTGCCAACCCCGACAACCCGATGGGAAGCCATCATCGCGGCGAGCATATCGTGCGCGCCATGGAAACCCTGCCGGAGCGCAGCTTGCTTCTGCTTGACGAAGCTTATGTGGAATGTGCCCCGGAAGGAACAGCCCTGCCACTACCTGCCGATGACCCTCGGGTGATCCGTATGCGCACGTTCTCAAAAGGTTATGGCCTTGCTGGCGCGCGTGTGGGGTACGCAATCGGGCACCCCGACCTGATCAATGCGTTTCACAAAGTGCGCAATCACTTTGGCATGAACCGCGCCGCACAGGAAGGGGCGCTTGCCGCGCTGAATGATCAAGCCTATCTGGCCAAAGTGCAGCAACACATTGCACATTCCCGCAACCGCATTTCGGACATCGCCCGAACCAACGGCCTGACTCCCCTGCCCTCTGCCACCAATTTCGTGACCGTGGACTGTGGCCGTGACGAAAACTTTGCGAAGGCGGTTCTGGCGGGGCTGATTGCACGGGGTATTTTTGTGCGTATGCCGTTTGTCGCGCCGCAAAGCCGGTGTGTGCGGATCAGTTGTGGCACGCCCGTTATGCTTGATCTGCTGGCCGCTGCCCTTCCATCAGCCTTGGCTGATGCACAGAATTCCAGCGCAGGAAGCTAGGCAATCGCTGACCCTTTTTTTTGCGCAGCGGTGATCTGACATCGTTTTTGCCCAATCGGTAAATGTAGCGTTCAATATCCGTTACTCCTCCTGCGGGATCGACAGTTCAATCACCTATGCGCGCCCCGTGTCGGGCCATAATTCAACCTCCTACTTGGCCGCCGTGCGCTTGCTCCTGTTGTGCGCGCGCACTAAGGTCGGCCAAGCCGCCAAGGTTCAACGACAAAGGCCGATAATTTAATGAGTAGTGGACAGACCTACACCTCGGGCGCGCTGATGCGCTGGCTCTGGCGCGACTATCTGCGCCACCATATCGGCAAGCTGGTCATTGCTGTTGCCTTCATGATCCTTGAAGGGGCCAGTCTGGGGGCCATGGCAAAACTGATGGAACCCATGTTCGACCGTGTGTTCGTAGCGGGCGAACAATCGTGGCTTTTGATTGTGGGTTTTGTGCTGGTGGGTATCTTTGTGGTCCGCGCCATATCGGGGGTCGCGCAAAAGGTGCTGCTCACCCGTATCGCGCAACGCTCCGCTGCGGATATGCGCATCGATCTGCTGGACCGGATGATGCAGCAGGATGGCGCGTTCCACCAATCACACCCTCCCGGATTTCTGATCCAGCGCGTACAATCGGATGTAAACGCCGTCGGCGATGTCTGGCGCGCGATTATCACCGGCGCAGGACGCGATTTCATAGGCCTGTTGGTACTGCTTGGCGTCGCAATCTCGATTGATCCTGTCTGGGCGCTTCTGGCCTGTGTCGGTATTCCCGTTATGGTGCTGCCCGCAGCATTTGCGCAGCGGTTTGTGCGCCGCCGTGCGCGCGAGGCGCGGGATTTGGGGGCGTCGCTCTCTACCCGTCTGGACGAAGTGTTTCACGGCATTGTCCAGATCAAATTAAACGCGCTGGAATCCTATCAATCGCGCCAGTATCGCGACATCACCAAGCAGTTTGTCTCGACCGAAGTGCGCACCGCCTTCGGCAGTTCCGCCATTCCTGCAATGATCGATATTATATCGGGAATCGGATTTATGGCGGTGATCCTCTACGGCGGCTCCGAGATCATTTCGGGCGAGAAAACGATTGGTCAGTTCATGACCTTTTTCACCGCCATGGGGTTTACCTTCAATCCGCTACGCCGTCTTGGCGGCATCAGCGGGCAGTGGCAGACCGCCGCCGCCGCACTTGAGCGTATAAAAGAGTTGATGGACGCCCCCCTGCACCTCACCTCGCCCAAAAATCCGGTGCCGGCGCCTCAAGAACCCGCCGATATCACGCTGGAGAATGTGACCCTGTCCTTTGGTGAAACCGAAGTCCTGCACGGCCTGTCCCTGACTGCAAAAGCCGGGCAGACAACTGCATTGGTGGGCGCATCCGGTGCTGGCAAATCCACCATTTTCAACCTGCTCACCCGCTTGCTCGACCCGACCACAGGTGCGGTGCGCATTGGTGGTGTTGCCACCACCGAAATGGCAATCCCCGATCTGCGCACGCTGTTTTCCGTGGTGAGCCAAGAGGCGCTGTTGTTTGATGAAACCCTGCGGGAGAATATCATTCTGGGCCGCGAGGATGTCAGCGATCCCGATCTGAAACGCGCCCTTGACGCTGCCAATGTATCCGACTTTCTGCCGCAGTTGGAAAACGGTCTGGAAACCCATGTAGGGCCGCGCGGCTCTGCCCTGTCGGGTGGTCAACGCCAGCGCGTTGTTATTGCGCGCGCCCTGCTGCGTAACACCCCCGTGCTGCTGCTCGACGAAGCCACAAGCGCGCTTGACGCGCAATCCGAACAAGTGGTGCAAGACGCGCTCGATCGCTTGTCAGAGGGTCGTACAACTCTTGTGATCGCCCATCGCCTCAGCACGATCCGCAATGCCGACAACATTATCGTGATGGACCGTGGCCGCGCGGTAGATGAAGGCACCCACGAAGAATTGCTGGAGCGTGGGGGGATTTACGCAGATCTCTACCGGCTGCAATTCAAAGATGGCAAGACAGTCTCCGACCGCCGCCGTAGCGTGTTTGGACGCCGGGACGCTCCCGAACCGGAACAACAGCCCAACCTGCTCCAGCGTATCGGGCAACATTTCTTCGGAAACTGACCTGACCGTTCCGCGAGAACGCGGGATACGGGCATGATAATGTAATCCCGGCTGTGGCGCGTCCGGCAGGTCACTTGCGCTTGTTGTAGGATGCAGACAAAACTTCGGGACTGGTGCCTGCGCAATACCGTACCAGCGTGATCAGGTTACGCGCACCGCGATTAAGCCAGCCCTGCTGCTTGTACTTCGCCGCCGATGTCACAGCCACAGCGTCCAGCCCACAAAGCTTTCCGCGCAGTTGCCGCGCCAAAGCAACGTCTTCCATCAAGGGCTGATCGGGATACCCGCCCACGGCAGCATAAAGATCACGATGTATCAGCATCCCCTGATCACCATAAGGCAATCCTAACCTGCTGCGCAGATTCGCCCAGCCTGCCACAACAGTGGCCGCAAAGCCCCGCGCATCAAACGCCAGCCGGAACCATCCTGCTGCCTCGGGGTCTGCCAGATGCGCCTGCACGGCCTCACTCCACCCCGCTTGTAGCGCCGTATCAGCGTGCAGGATTAACAACCATTCCCCCTGTGCTACAGCAACGCCGCGCTGCAACTGACCACCGCGCGACGGTGCGCCGTGTACCACTTCGCCGCCCCATCCCTGGGCCAATGTGACAGTAGCATCATCCGATCCGCCATCACTGACAATCAGCTCGCGGATCAGCCCCTGCTCCACCCCTTCCATCAGCGCGCCGAAACAGGCGGCCAATGCCTGTCCGGCATTCAGTGTAGGAATAATTACCGATATCCGCGCGCGCATTCAGCCTCTTTCGCTTCGCCCCCTTTTTAACGGGGCTATGGTTGCTATATTAAGAGCAGTACCAGAAGGACACCATGATGAACCCTCCCTCCCGCCGAATATTGCGCCTTAGCGGTGCCGATACCCGCGATTTTTTGCAAGGACTGGTGACCAACGATATTGCCAAGCTGAAATCAGGCCTAGTCTATGCCGCGATACTAACACCGCAAGGGAAATACATCGCCGATTTCTTTCTGAAAGAGGATGGCGACGATGTGTTGCTGGATGTCGATGCCGCGTTGGCCGAAATGCTGGTTCAACGCCTGACGATGTACAAACTGCGCGCAAATGTGCAAATCACTCAGACAGATCTGCATCTGCACCGCGGCACGGGTACGGTCCCTGCGGATGCCCTGCCCGATCCGCGCCACCCTGCCCTTGGCTGGCGCGCCTATCGCGACACATTGCAGACAGATGACACAACCGACTGGGCCGCTCTCTACGTTGCTCATATGATCCCCGACAGCGGAACAGAGTTAACCCCCGATACCTTCATTCTGGAAATGGGGTTTGCACGCCTGAACGGTGTCGATTTTCGCAAAGGCTGCTATGTGGGACAGGAAGTTACCGCACGTATGAAGCACAAGACCGAACTGCGCAAAGGTCTGGCGCGTGTTGCTGTCGATGGGGATGCCCCCGCTGGCACGCCGATCACAGCGGGCGGCAAACCCGCAGGCACCTTGCTGACCCGTGCAGGCAACGAAGCGTTGGCCTATCTGCGCTATGACCGCGCGACAGATGCAATGGATGCGGAGGGATCGGTCGTTACGCGGATTGAATAGAAACACGAAACGCGGCCACCATCGGGGCCGCGTCTATATTTCCGGCTTGGCGGAACGGCTCAGGCGCGCTCTACATATTCCATGGTTTCGGTGTTGACGATAATGCTTTCATCCGGCCCCACAAAAGGCGGTACGTTCACCTTCACGCCATTGTCCAGAACCGCAGGCTTGAACGAGTTCGCCGCTGTCTGCCCCTTCACAACCGGTTCTGTCTCGGCAATCTTGCAGGTCACCTTTTGCGGCAGCGCAGCATTTATTGCTTCTTCTTCATAATATTCGACTACAATCATCATGCCATCTTGCAAAAAAGGGCGTCGATCACCCAACAGATCTGCAGCCAGCTGCACCTGTTCGTAGGTATCCGTATCCATCAACACCAACATACCATCATCTTCGTATAGAAACTGCTGGTCTTTTTGCTCCAAACGTACCCGCTCTACCTTGTCGGCGCTGCGAAAGCGTTCGTTCAATTTGGAACCGTTGCGCAGGTTCTTCATCTCGACTTGCGCAAATGCACCGCCTTTACCCGGTTTTACATGGTCTACCTTAACAGCCGCCCAAAGACCGCCGTTGTGCTCCAGTACGTTTCCGGGGCGAATCTCGTTTCCGTTAATTTTGGGCATGTGTCAAAACTCTGGCAAAAGGTTGATGAAATCTTGACCAGCTCTATATATTGGGAAGTAAGCGTACACAAGAAGCCCTGTTTAGTACAAATTCGCAACAAGCCATGCGGTCACCGCATAGGTGCCATGCATAAACAAGGTATCCGAATCGCTCGATATATGTCACAAGGCAGCAGGCGCTGAAAATGACAAGAGCAAGAATAATGGAAGGACGACGAGTTGAAAGATTTCGTTGATGGCACAGCCTTTAATAACGAACAAGGTAATCGTGCCCGTAAACTGTTTGCAGCTGTGGTACTGGCTGCACTTGATGATGCAATTGCTGATGACAAGAAATATGGTAACGGACCAGAGCAGATCGCCCGTTGGGCGCGTTCACGCGATGGCCGTGAAGTATTGAGCTGCGCAGGGATCGATCCAAACGAACGCGTTGTTACCGGATTGATGGATTTCGTCGGCAAAGGTGTGCGGACATCCGTTGCACTTTCGCGTGAAGAATCTGAACGCCGCAATGCAGCACAGCAAGCCGAAGCCGCGTAAGCGACTTTCGGTAATCAGCTTAAAAAGACGCAGCCTTCGGGCTGCGTTTTTTTGTGTCTGGTATGATCATGCAATGGAGCTGCTTCCACATTCCTTCATTTCTAAGGATTGATAACGCCCTCTGGCCAAGCGTTTATCAATTGCCCCTTTTTCTCTGTGTCCGATTGCGTCAGGTTGCCTGAAAAAAGAAGGGGCAACAGGTGGCCAAGGCAATCATGATACAAGGCACTGGCAGCAATGTCGGCAAATCCGTGATCGTTGCAGGGATTTTACGCGCCTGCCGCAACCGCGGCATGATTGTGCGCCCCTTCAAGCCACAAAATATGTCCAATAATGCCGCGGTCACTGCCGACGGGGGCGAAATCGGCCGCGCCCAAGCTTTGCAGGCGCGCGCCTGCGGTGTGGACCCGCACACAGACATGAACCCCGTCCTACTCAAACCTCAAACTGCCACAGGCGCACAGGTTATCGTTCAAGGGCAGCTAGCAGGGCATCAGGAGGCACGCGCGTTCGGGCGCAACAAGGAAACGCTGATGCCTGTGGTTCTGCAAAGCTTTCGCAGGCTTGGAAGGCAATGCGATTTAATCGTGGTTGAGGGGGCCGGCTCGCCCGCTGAAACAAATTTACGCGCGGGGGACATTGCAAACATGGGTTTTGCCCGTGCCGCCCATGTTCCTGTTGTGCTGATGGGTGACATTGATCGTGGCGGCGTAATTGCCCAGATTGTCGGCACCCAAGCTGTACTGGATGCGGAAGATAACGCCATGATCAAAGGGTTTTGCGTTAACAAATTTCGTGGCGACCGCAGCTTGTTCGACGCGGGCCGTGACGATATTGCCGCACGCACGCGATGGCCATCGCTGGGGGTGCTGCCATGGTTCGAGCACGCCACCCGCCTGCCTGCGGAAGATGTGATGGACCTGCCCGCGCGGGCGCGATCCGGTGGCTCGGGGCTGGTTGTGAGCGTTCCTCAACTGCCACGGATTTCCAATTTCGATGATCTGGACCCGCTGGCGGCAGAACCATCTGTAGATTTGCGCATGATCACCGCCGGAAACCCAATTCCTGCGGATACCGATCTGGTCCTTCTGGTCGGCAGCAAATCAACCATCGGTGATCTTGCAGCACTGCGCGCGACCGGTTGGGATATTGATATTGCCGCGCACATCCGGCGCGGCGGGCATATGATGGGCCTGTGTGGCGGGTACCAAATGTTGGGCAATAGCATCAGCGATCCTGCCGGGATCGAAGGCGAGGCGAGCACTGTGCAGGGCCTTGGACATCTGGCGGTAAACACTGTTCTGGAACCGCATAAAAACCTGTCACTGCGCAGCGGTCATCATCTGGACAGCGGTGCCGCCCTGCAAGGATACGAAATTCACATGGGCAAAACCACCGGTGCCGATTGCGCGCGACCATGGCTAATGCTGGGAGATACACATGAAGGCGCCAGCAGCCCGAATGGGCGCATCCTGGGCTGTTACCTGCATGGCATCTTCGCTTCAGACGCATTTCGCGCCGCATACCTTGGCAGTTTGGGGGTGCAATCTTCGGTCACGTTTGAGGATCAAGTAGAAGAAACGCTTGACGCGCTTGCCCGCCATATCGAGATGTATTTCGATCTCGACGCCCTGCTGGACGCCGCCGCCGAGATCGGTTGAAGTTATTCCATTTCATGCGCTGTCAACGCGCGATGAATTTCGCGGCGCACCAACTTGCGCACATTGCGGGTGATCCGCTCTCCCAATGCGCCTTGTAGCTCTGCGCGCACGATTTCGCCTACCAGATCCCGCAGGGCTGCTTCGTCCATCAGTTGGTCGTCGGCCCCTGTAACGCCCGGAGGTGGCGCAGTGGTCTGCGCATCATCTTGTTCACGCGAAGCCAGTTCAT
Organism: Sulfitobacter sp. F26169L; assembly: GCF_026410285.1. Classification (GTDB taxonomy): domain Bacteria; phylum Pseudomonadota; class Alphaproteobacteria; order Rhodobacterales; family Rhodobacteraceae; genus Sulfitobacter. Next base: position 491,099 of record NZ_JAPMLP010000003.1, read on the forward strand.
CTTCTTCGAACGTATCATCAACCGGTTCGCCACGCGCGTCCAGTTCGATGTCATCTTCCCACGCCATCGCAGGGGTATCGGGCACTGCAAGTTCGTCAGTTTCGTCTCCGTCCGGCTCCCAATCATTTGCAATCTTACCGACTGCAGCCTCCAACGCCGCAATCTTTGCGGTCAGCGGGATGCTCGACAGGCGAATCGCATCGGTGTCCTCCGGCTCGGCTTCTGCACCAACTCCCTGTTCGAAAAACTGTTCAACCTCGGCCACTACAGCGTCGCTGGCGGCGCGCACCAGATCCTCTTCAACTTCGGTCGAACAAACCTCACTTGCATCAACGTCCCAATCGGCATCGTCGTCATGGAAATTGTCATCGGGAGCATCGGCGCGGGCATTCTGCGCCGCATCGCCTTGGATTTCCCAATATTCCTCATCGCCGTAATTCCCATCCACCAGCTCGTCAGCGTCAGGGTACGTTTCTGTCGGCGAGGTATTTGTTCGCTCAACACCCTGATTTTCCGATGCGTCAGTGTCGAGGAAAAGCATCAATGGATCGCTACCGTTATCCGTGGCTACAGCGTCATCCACGTGTGATGCGGTCTGCGGTTTGGAGGGTGACCATGTCTCGCGGGCCACCGAGCCCAGATCAAGCGGCCTGTTATCCGGCGAGTCCGTTTCGGTTGCATCCTTTGAATTTTCGGCAGCCTCCGCCACCCGCAATGCAGGTGTTAGCACCAACCGGTCTGACGGAGATGCAGGTGCTGAAGCACCGTCTGCCGGTTTGCTACGCAGTCCCGCAAGGGGGCGCTTGTCTTCGGATACCAAACGGCGGATCGAAGACAACACATCTTCGACCTCTTCGGTTGTGACGGGTTTTGACATTTTTCACCACTCTCTACTCAGCACCAAAGATAGCGCGCCAATCAGATTCTCACAATGGGGGGAAAATCGTGGAAAAATATAAAATTAGCCTGTTGCCTTAACGCGAAATGACAACCACACATGAAAACGGGCCGCCCAATTAGGACAGCCCGCGCAATTCCCGATGGAATCCAAATTCAGTTTTTCTGAAGTCGTTTCAGCACGCGATCAAGCTGCGCACCCTGTTCGGACTGCGACGTCGGGCTGTTCTTTACCAGATTATAATATTCAGTCACATCATACTGTTGGACCGGCAAACGCAAATCACGTGCGGTAAGCTGGCCTTGGGTCGCCAGGACCAGATAGGCTGCCACGTAAACCTGCGATTGGGCTGAGATGCGGGACGCTTCCGCATCCAGCAAAGCTTGTTCCGCATCCAATACATCAAGGGTTGTGCGCGCGCCCAGTGTTGCCTCCTCGCGTACGCCACGGAAGGCGATGCGTGCTGCACGGATCTGCCGTTCGGATGCCTCCAGTGATGCGCGCGCTGAACTAAGCCGTGCATAGGCGACACCGACATTTTGCTGAATATTATGACGGACCACATGCAGGTTTCCACGCTGCGCATCCCGCTGCGCCTGTGCGCGGCGCACTGCCGAAGAGCGCGCACCACCGGCATAGATCGTACCCCCGGCATTCAATCCTATCGAAGCACCGGTACTGAAATTGCTACTGTCCAGATTTTCACTCACCGAAAGAGTACCTTGCGCGGAAATTGTCGGTCGCTTCTGCGCCTGCGCGCGTTTGATCGCCATCTCTGCCGCAGTTACCTGATGCTGGACTGCGCGCAGGCTTGGATGGTTGCGCACTGCCAAAGCCTTGGCCGCTTCGATATTGCTGCCCACTTTAGGAATGCGCGGCGGGGGCGACAAACGCCCGGGCTTGCGCCCGATCACGTTCCGGTATTCCTCCACTGCGATTGCGTAATTACCCTGCGCTGTTGCAAGACCACTGCGCGCTTGCGCCAATTGGGCTTCGGCAAGGGCGACATCCGTGCGGGTGATCTCCCCCACTTCAAACCGGTTTCTTGCTGCACGCAGTTCCTGAGTCAGCACTCTCAGGTTGTTTTGGCGCAACGCAACAAACTCACTGGCCTCGATTACGCCCATGTAGGCTTCGACAGCGCGCTGCAAAACCTGCTGCTCAACCCCGATCAGATTCTGACGGGTTGCCAGCACGGTTTCTTTTGCAACTTCGATTCCCAGCGCCGTTGCACCGAAATCATACAGCAACATTTCAGCAATTAGCGTTCCCGTCGCAACAAGGCTGTCTGTATCCTGCGGCCCGAACGCAAGCGATGTCTGGCCGCGGCCGATCCGTTGGGTGATGCTGGCAGTCCAGCGCAACACAGGCTCAAGAGCGGCACTGGCTGCCGCAATATCTTCGTCTGCAGCGCGCAGCAAAGCGCGGTTCTGATCAAGCAAGCCCGAGTGATTATACGCACTTACCAAGGCATCGGCAAAGGTATCGGCCTGTGCCGAGGGCGCATTAAAGCCTGTCACCACGAAACAAGCAGTCGCCAGACAGCCCAACCGTGCCGCACGCACCGCCCCCCGCGTGAGTGTAGATATTACCATTCCAAAGCCCCTAGTTTTTTGCCACGCCCTCATCCGACCAAGCGTGTCTTGGTTGCACGTGTCGCGCCCGAATGGCGCATCACATGTCAAAACGTGAACGTCATTTCTTTTTCAAAGCCCGGTAACACCGGCGCAGTTGCATTAAACGCCAAACGCCAGCTGATGTGTCCTGCCCGTTTATGACCTAAGCGCACTTCACCCAATGCACCATCCATAAAGAGCGCAACAATCCGGCCCCCTTCTTTCAGCTGGTCTGCCAGCGGACCAGGCAGATTTGAAATGCCACCCTGAAGTATAATTACATCGTAGGGGCCATGTTGTGCAGCACCGGCGGTCAGATCACCGACATGCACCACAGCGTTATCCGCACCGGCAGCCATCAGCGCATCCTGCGCCTCTTTTGCCATTGTATCGTCCTGCTCAACCGCGACTACTGCCTGCGCCATGCGCGCAATAACGGCTGTAGAATAGCCCATACCGCAGCCCACATCGAGAACCAGTTCGTCCCCGTCGATGGCCAGTGCATCCAACATCTTCGCCAGCGTGCGCGGCTCGAACAGGATGCGTCCCTGCCCTATATCGATATCCTCACCAACATAGGCCGCCTCGCGCCGGGCCGCAGGCACAAAGTCCTCGCGCGCAACGCTCAGCATTGCATCAATGATGGGGAACTTCGTAACATCCGAAGGTCGCACCTGCGTGTCCACCATCATGGTACGTCTTTTAGAAAAGTCGGTCATAGGGAATGCTCGTCTATACAGAATCCTGATCAGCGCCAATGTGCCACAACACTGCGCGCGCAGCAACGCCGCATCCCCACCTCCGCTTCATCACCTTGCAACATTCCAATCGGACCATCTTGCCCCTTGCAGCCCTCAAAGAGCCGGTTTATAGCGGTGAAACTTCGGCGAGTTGGCGGAGTGGTTACGCAGCGGATTGCAAATCCGTGTACACCGGTTCGATTCCGGTACTCGCCTCCATTTAATTTCAAGTACTTAGCCGAATTCCAGAAGCTATACGCGAATTTCAAACACGGATATTTGAAACAACAGCGCTGAGCCACCCCTGTGGCTAGTATCCTCAACGCAAGCGCGTTGGCGAAAAAATCGAGGCGACTGCCTTATCTTGAGAGGGCAATCAAGAACCCAAGACACAGACTTCTTAAGCAATTTCTCAGCATCGCTGCCGTTGAGCGAGAGACAGTCTAATGTCAGGTTTGCGGACTTTCGAGACATTCATTTTTCTCACTTCGCTGACGCAGCAATTGCTCGCGTGTGCGGCATGCTTGTCGCCGCCATGCAGCACGTTTCACCAAAGCGGCCGTTCAATCGAGATATTAGAGGCCAAATCCAAACTGTACTTTCGCTGCGCGATGCTGGAACCAACGAGAGGCGGACTTTGCTGCCGGCGGCGTTACGGTTTTGCAACGTCCGCTTTCGTCATCAGTGTTTCTTGAAGCCAAGTTCATGATCGACTAGGGACCCCGGCGCACAACAATTTTCGGATGTCTGCCATTGGTCCAAGAACACTGGTGCGTGCCAGTTACAGCCAGCCTTCAAAAGCCCCACACAACTGATGCCAACCGCCCATTTCCGGTCGGCTACAATCGATCCACTGGATCGTTTGTCAAACGGCTAGACTTCAAGATGTCCGTCTCCTTATCGAGAATGGGGTTCTCGAGACGCAGCCGGTCATTTTTTTTGGATAAGGCTCAGATATTTTTTCGTCACCACATCGGTATCGCGGTACGCCGTGATCCTTCGCATGCCCGCTCGGACCAATTGCTGTGCGCATGCTCGATAATCAGCATCGCTATGGCAACGCCCAGACCGTCAGCCACCTGTTTGCGCCCTCCTCATCGATACTTCAGATTGATTGACGGGCAGTGGTCAGCCCGCTGGTTAAAGAGCGGCGCACCGCATACTTGCTGAATTCATCCGCCCATTTCAGCCCCCCATGTTGCGGAGAATGGCAGTAAAGGAGCGGCATCAAACCACGTCGGGTTCAATGGGCAATGTGAGCTTCTCTTACCGGTCGCAACGCTCTATGCCGACGACCTAGTTGGAGTGTCCATTGCTGCTCTTGAGCGGTTGTGGGGTATGACGTATGGTAAATCTCATAAAAACGTCAACGCATAACAAACGCTCAGCCAGGTTTCACGATTTCTCTTGCGAAAAGCTGAAGTGGGGGCACCGCCTTGATCTATAGATTTCATGGTTTGGAGTTAGACACCGAACATCACGACTTGACGGCAAATAATAAATCAGTCGCTATTGCGCCCAAGGCCTTCTCGGTGCTGGTTTATTTGATCGAAAACCGGGATCGAATGGTCGCCAAATTAGAGTTGCTTGATCAGTTCTGGACGCCGGAGGTTTCCGAAGCTGCATTGCAAACGACAATCAGCGTGATCCGCAAAGCGTTAGACGATCAAAGTGGTGCGGTGCCGTGCATAAAAACCTACCACGGCATGGGGTTTCGCTTTGTTGCCCAACTTCGAGAGAGCAACGCGCTACCTTCTGATGGCAGGGCGGAGGCGATGGAGGTCCGTGCGCGATTGCAGGAACAATGGCTGGTGGCCATCCTGACATTGAAGCTCGGTCAAGATGGGGCGCCTTTGTCGCGGGATTTGCCGGATGCGCAGTTGGATGCGCTTATCAAGAGTGCCGAGTTCAGTGTGAAAGCGGCGAAGGGTCGCTTAATGTATATGCTGCCTGACGGATTTTCGGCTACTTTTGGATTTGATCCGCACCTTGAGGATGGCACTCGATTTGCCCTGATCTGTGCACACGAAATCATCAATCTTGAGGCGCGCACGGCGCTTGAAGGCTTGGGCATATCTGTGTCCATCGGGGTGGACACCGGGGCCACAATTCACGGCGAAACGGGTGCCGCTTCTGAATGGAACATTCCAGGCGGGGCCGCCCGTCATTCTGCGGAACTAGCAAGTCGCGCTGGCAATGGGCGCATTCTGGTAAGTGGGGCGGTCAAGAACCTTTTGCGAGACGAGATCGAGGCAGAACCCATCGGAGATGATTTCCTGCTTTTTCGCCCACCCGATGAACGCGTGGGTCTGACTGCACGCCCGTTCGCAAGGCAGACGCCGTTTGTCGGGCGCGGGGCAGAGATGTCTTTCTTGCGGGCGAACTTGCTGAAATGCGATAAAGGTGAATGTCAGACGGTTATCTTACTAGGGCCCGCGGGGATCGGGAAATCGCGGCTGGTATCTGAATTCCTTGCAGACATGAAACCTGGCGATGGCGTTTATCACAAGTATTATTGCATGCCGCGCCATTGCGAAACCCCTCTCGCGCTGCTCCGGCAGATGTGCATCGATCTGTTCGCAGGCATCGATGATTTTCCGGACTTTGACCCAATAGATAAGGCCCTCTTGCGGGCGTTGCTGAACGACGCGGAGCGTCCTGATCCGATCCTTGAAGGTGTGTCGGATTTCTACAAACATCAGCGTACGCTAGCATTGATCGAACGGTTTCTTGAAAAGATTTGCACTGAGACATGTCATGTTCTTGTTGTCGAAGACGTCCATTGGATGGACAAGGCATCGCACCGGTATCTTGAAGCGCTGATCCGGACGTCAACGCAAGGCAAGCTGATGATCATCCTCACCGCGCGCCCGTCAGGTTTCCCCTCGTTAACTGAAAGTGTTCTCCAATTGGCACCGTTGGGGCAGATGGAAAGCAGAACGCTTTTGCATCAGATCCCCGAGTTGGCCAATCTTGCGCCACCCTTGGTCGAGACCTTGGTGCAACGCGCCGCTGGTAACCCATTTTTTCTTGAAGAACTCGCCCATGCGACGAAAACCGGGTCTAACCCTTCGCGCGATTTGCCCGACACGGTTCAGGCTGTTATCGAAGTTCGGATCGCAGAGTTGGACAACGATCTGCGCATGATCGTCTATATGGTATCGGTTGTCGGCCAGCCGGCCAAACCGGCCTTGATCGCGCATTTGATGGGCCTCCCGCAGGACACGGTTCAGGCGCGGTTGGACCGTTTGATCAGCCTTGGTTTTCTGCATGAAGACGAGGACCACCTTGTGTGCAGGCATATGCTTTTTCAGGATACCGCCTACGCCATGTTGGTGCCGAAGGAGCGGGCAGAGTTACACAAAAAGATAGCACTGTATTTTGAAGGCAACGCCGAGACCAATCCCGTTCGCCCTGAAATACTGGGGTCGCACTTTCAAGAGGCCGGAGATACGCCGCGCGCAATCACCTATTGGATCAAGGCATCCTACGCTGCGTTGGTCCGTTCCGCACATCCCGAGGCTGCCGTTTTCTCTAACTATGGGCTTGATCTGGTTGCGGGTAGCGAGGCCGAGGGGACGGAGTCCGAAATGAGGCTGCAACTTGCGCAGGCGCAGGCCCTTATGGCTATGAAGGGGTACGGGTTCAAAGGCGTCGGTACAGCCTACGGGCGCGTGTATGTGCTAAGTCGCACATTACAGAACTTTAGCGCTCAAGCGCGCGCGCTGGTCGGGCTGTGGGTTCACACATGGGTTCTTGGTCAACTGAATGATGCGATGGATCACGCCACAAACCTGATCGAGATGGGCAGACAATCCAAAGAGCCGAGCTTGTTGATACAGGGGCACGGAGGGTTGGGCGAGGTCATGACACACACCGGAAGGCTGAGCGAGGCGATGACCCATTTGGTTGCTGGAATGGATGTGGTGCAAAACGGTTTCCCCAAGACGATCACTGACCAGAATTCAGCGGTAACATGCGCGGCCTATGCGGCATGGGTCAGCGCGATGCAGGGGCGTTTTGATGATATGCAATATTATTATGCGCAGTCCCGGGACCTGTCAGAAGTGTTCGAGAACCGGTTCGCGCAGGCGATCCATCTTGCGCTGTGTTCCGAAGCATTCATGTTTGCGGGTGATGTCAATACATGTCTGGACCTTGCGACTCGCGCTGTCGAAATGAGCCGTGAAAATGGTTTTCCGTTCTGGTTGGGCACGGGTTTGGTCATGCGGGGGTGGGCGCTGGGGCAAAAGGGTGACACCGAATTGGGACTTGCCGAGTTGGAGAACGGGATTGCAGTCTTTGAGCGGACTGGCGCAGGGGTGCAACTGGCGAACTGGTACGGGTTAAAGGCCGAAACGCTATTTCGCGCCGGACGGACCGAAGACGCAGAAACGGCAGCTGAATACGCGCTGGACCGTGCCGAACAGGCTGGCGATGTGTGGTTCAAACCGCGCATCTATGCAGTGATGGAACGAATACTTACCGCACTTGACCGGCCCGCAGATGCCGATGCCTGCGCGCTCAAAGTGGCACAATTTGCAAAGCGTGAACACCTTGCGGCATCCTTTATAACCGTTCCTGACAGGGCCTGACTACCTGTTGCGTTCATGCGTTGACCTCATAACTTGCTCATAACTTGCTCATAACTTGCTCAGGATTCATGTGAGTGGACGGTGGTAACTTAGGCACGTGGCGCATAGTGAACAATTGGCGCGCCCTTCTCGATTTCATATTGGAAGGAGACTCAGATGCCGACTTTGACAGACTACCAGACATTTCAGGATTCCACACGGCGCGAGGCGCTGCGTTTCAAGTTCAATCTTCCCGACAATTTTGTCGAAGGAACAGCACGAGCAATTCCGGTTTTAATGTTCCGCGTGGACGCGACTGACGATTGCACCTGCTGGGTGCATGTCAATGATTCCGCAGACAATCCAACTGCGTCGAACGCATCTATCGAGTTGCGGGTCACGCGCGATGGTGGACACAAGACGGTGCACGAATTGCTACGCGGCACAGGTTTCAAACCCGGGCAAGAAAACCAGATTCTGATCCATAAGACGCCGGATGCGACCAGCGGGCAGTTCTTCGTATCGGATGTTGTGTTGATGTACCAAGTCGATACCTAACACCGGTCTCGAACGCTCGTGACATATTCCGCTACTCTACCAGGCCGGTCTTTCATTCATTTTGAGCTTTTGGAGATACCCATGAAAACGTTCCTGACAATCACAAGTCTAACTGCCCTGCTGCTGGCCACATCGGCACATGCAGCACCGATCGGTGCTTTCAGCGAGCTCGTCATGACCCATTCTTACATCGTCAATAACGGCAACAAACCGGACGGCATCGATATAGCGTCTGTGCCTGGTGCCCTCGTGATTGAAAACGGCGCAACCAGCGCAGTCGACGACCCGAGCGCCGTTGAGACGGATATCGGGTCCGCCCAGGTTGGAAACATCTATTCGGCCCCCCCGTTGCCCTCTATCAGAACGCGCATCCATTCCAACCAATTGCCGGGTGGTTTTGAAGGCGCGTCCAGCGGTTATGATCTGGAACTATTATACGAACCCGACCCAAACGTCGAATTCTCTGGCGTAACCCGCACGACGTCCTCACGGGAAGGAGCCGCAAGTGCAATTTTACTGGATGATACCATTGCTGCATCCGCGGCGTCTTTCGCGCGAAACTCGCGGACCTATTCCTTTACAAACACGACGAATGCTCTGATTTCTTTTAACATCGCCGGGAGTTTCGACGCTTATCTGCGATCTGAATATAACGGCGACAACGGTATCGCACGCGCGGCAGGCGGGATCGATTTGCTATTCTCAGAGCTGGCCGGCGCGCAGATCAATTACTTTCCCGTGTCGCCTTATCTGACCACGTCGGACGATGATGATATTGGCGCCAGCATAATCGAGAACCTGTTTGCAAACTCCGGTTTGACCACGGGACTTCGGTTTAATGCCAGCACAACCGCCATCGGATCGGGGGGCACAACCAGCTCAATCTTTGAGGGCGAGCACAGTTATGTTTTTCAGGTCAACCTTGATCCGGGTGCGCATGTGTGGATGACAAGTGCGTTTGGCCAAGCCAATTCAGTCGAACATACTCCGCAACCGGCAATTCCGCCGGTTCCGCTGCCTGCGTCCGCAATCTTGCTGGTTCTTGGGCTTGCGTCACTCCTCGGCCTGCGACGTTCGCCGTCTGCCTAGTCGCTTCTGTTCAACGCAACCATCGCGATTGTTCTGCCTTAGGTAGCAGGAACGATGAATTTCGGAGCCGCGATGCCCCTTGCGGCCTTACAAATCAGGAGAAGTTAGATGGAAAATGTCCCCCTCGTTCATGCTGTCGGCCTCTCGATCCTCTCTACGATTGCAACGGCGCAAGAGACTGTTTTGACAGAACGCAGCGCCATAGACCGTGTCGGAAACTGGTATTTCACCAACCAGAGCGCCGCGCAGATCAATAGGCTGACAGATGATCTGAACGCCCGTCCGATCCACATCGACGTGGTTTCGACCAACCCGATGCGGTTCGATGTCAGTCTTGTCGAAGACAACGGCGTTCATGCCGCAACGTGGAACTGGCGGTTCGATATGTCCGAGGCGGGTCTGAACGCCTTTGCCGAGGATACCAATTCGCGCGTTCTGGATATCGAAACCTACGTGGTCGGTGGCCAGCGCCGCTTTGCTGCGATTTTCAAAAGCAACACCGGCGCGGATGCCGTTGATTGGCGCTGGGGGTTCGATATGTCGCGCGACGGACTGATTGCCGTTTACGACCGTCATAATATGCGAGTCGTTGACATTGAACGGTATCGTGAGGGTGGCCGGACGCGGTATGCTGCCGTTATGGTCGACAATACCGGCGCGCGGGAATCCGCCTGGAACTGGTTCCGTGATCAGACGCTTGCCGGAGTTGTGAATAATATGCGCACCACCGGCATGCGGGTGCTGGAAATAGAACGCCACGGCACCGGAGAAAACACACGATACACCACCGTTCTTGTGCCATTTTCACCAGGTCAGCTGGCGTGGCATTATTACGGCATCACCGGCGACGAGGTCAAACACATGGCTCTGCGCCACGGCAGCCGGGTGATCGATCTTGAACGCGCTCCGAACGGCCGGTTTGATGTGCAACTATTGGACAATGGCATCAGCCGGAGCGGTGATTGCGATGGACGTCTGGCGCATTTCGGAGATGCACTCGAAGTCCTGATGAAGCGTGAGGCAATACCCGGTGCCCAGATCGCCGTCGTGAAAGACAACCGGCTGGTCTATAGCTGCGCCTACGGTCTGGCGGATATCGACGGACTTGAGCGTGTATCAACACACAGCCTTTTTCGCATCATGTCGGTGTCGAAGCTGTTGACGCGGTCTGCTTTGATGCACTTGCAAGGATCGGGCGAACTGAATCTTGACGATCCGATGCTGGTGGCACTTGGTCCGCGTGCGCCAGTTGGCCCACCAGCCGACGCGCGCATGACGCACGCCACAGTAAACCACCTGATCGATATGGATGGCGGTTTTTGCCCGCGGATCGCTATGATCCGACGCTGTTTCAGACCACGGTTGCTGCGGACATGGGCGTAGCTGCGCCGGTCAGCTGTTTCGCCATCATGCAATACGTGATTGAAGATTTCGAGCTGAGTTACTTTCCAGGAGGGCGCAGGAGCCGCAGGCTGTCATACTCGGACGCCTATTCCAATCTTAGTTTTTGCATCCTGCAACAGATCGTGCGCGCAGCGAGCGGAGTCAATTATCAGCGCTATGTGCGCGAGGAGATTCTGCGCCCGGCAGGTGTGACAGCGATGGTGGTCGGGCGAGGGCGTCAGTCGCAACAAAGGCCGGGTGAGGTCACCTATTACGACCAGCCCTTTTCGCCGCTTGTAACCTCGCAATACCCACAAGATGCAAACCCTGTGCCGCGCCCCTACAGCTTTGTGGTTGAAGCGATGGCGGGTCACGGTGGCTGGATCGCATCCGCCAATGATCTGGTCCGCTATGCAGCGTTTACGCCGACCGGTCCGGGTGGGGCGACCACATTCTTTGGATCGTTGAATGGTACGCGGTCGGTCCTGAAAGAAGAAGACGATGTGTTTGTCGCGATTGTCTGGAATGCCTCACCGTCGGACTCGGGCTTTGATGTTGTAGCCGAATTTGGCGGACTGATTGAAAATGGAATTGACGCAGTTACCATCTGGCCCTCACGCAATCTGTGGGCAGAGCATGGATATCCGTAGGACTGATCACTGGGTTCGCCGTTAACCCTAAAAAGCGATGTCATAACAGAGGTTTCAACACGCTGAATACAACGGTCGACCAGCGAATTGCGGCTCCTGGTTCTCTTCAGGCAACTTGGCCTGATATTGGTACGGTTTTGATCGGGCTTAGTGAGGCAGACATTGCTGCTGACCGCAGCATCCGACACTTTGGGCTCGAAGCGGTCTGATGCATACGCGGCATGATACACCTACATGATAAGTCCAAAGCAGACATGGCAATCGTGCTATTATCCATCGTCAGCGCGATGCCGACGCTTGGGTTTGGAGGGCGGTATGGAGGGCAGAATATGCCTAGAGTACAGCTTCCAGCAATCACCCCCAAACAACGAGCTTGGAACAAAGGTCGCATCATCGGGCAAAAGCGCCCGTTGCGACCAAAACAGGTCTGGGCCATCCGAGCGCGTCTCGAACTGGCAAACAATTTGCGAGATCTGGCGCTCTTTAATGTCGCGATCGATAGCAAGTTGCGTGGATGCGATTTGGTATGTCTCAAGGTGAGCGACCTCGTAAATGCTGGTCAAGTGCGCGAACGTGTTTCGGTGGTGCAAAGTAAAACAAAGCGGCCGGTTCAGTTTGAACTGACTGAAAATACGCGTGATTCCGTTGCCAATTGGGTCAAAAGTCCAGAAATGTTAAGAGGCAGCTTCATGTTTCCAAGTCGGTTCCACGACCATCCCCACATTTCAACACGCCAATACGGCCGACTTGTCAGGGATTGGGTCGCAGCAATTGGCTTAGAACCCTGTGGCTACGGCACGCACTCAATGCGCAGGACGAAGGCCGCTGAAATTTACCGTAAAACTGGGAACTTGCGAGCATTACAACTGCTTCTTGGCCACACAAAGATCGATAGCACTGTTCGGTACTTGGGCGTCGAAGTCGAAGATGCCCTAAGCATTGCTGAGAAGATCGACATTTGAAATTTAGGCGAGCGGCATATGCCGTTCGCCTTCCGTAAGCAGCCATGCAGCGACCGTCGTCTGATGACCGCTCTGAGCCCACTTCAACCGATGCTGCACGTTGCACGGATGTCCGGAATTCCAGGCGTCATTGTTAATCTGACCGCCTTCATCTCAACGCTAGAGCCCAAAGTTCTATGCGTCTTTGATCGCGATCATTTCGATAGGTGAGATGCGCCCTGCAGCCAAATTTGCTACCATATTTGGGATTTTTTCTGCGGTGGTCTGCTGCATAAGTACATGTAAACCCAAAGGGGGCAATCCTCCAGCGGCTCCGCTTGCGGCCTTCATTTTCCTAAAGAAATCCATAGCAAATTCGCGGCGGTCATTTTCCTCAGCTATGACAAAACCATTGGTTTCAAGTGCCATTCGATAGTCATTAGGCTCTGAAACCCAGCTTGTCTCAGAAGTTGTTGCCCAGGGCACTGGATAAACAAGCTCTTCTTCATTGCCTTTCATGATATCGTAGATACCAAACTTCGCACCGGACTTCAGAACACGGGACACCTCAGCGATTAGCATATGCTTATCGCTTATGTTCATGCCGACATGCATCATGAATGCGCCGTCAAAACTTGCATCTTCAAAAGGAAGCGACAGTGCACTACTTTGCTGCAGTCTTATGCTTTCGGACAGACCGACCCAGTCGCAAAGTTGCTGCCCTACCTCAACGTATTCAGATGTCAGATCAATTCCAGCAATCTTTGCTCCATAAGTCTTTGCCGCGAAACGCGCAGCCCCGCCCAAACCACAGCCGATATCGAGTATGCATTGGGACGGCCATATCTCTAACTGGTCCAGAAAATGAACGCTCGCTGCCCGCCCACCAATGTGAAATTCATCTACTGGGCCAAGATCCTCAACACTGGCATTTTCAGGTTTAATGCCCTGCTTTTCAAGGCCCGCTTTAATCGCAGTTAGCAGGTTGCCGTGGCAATAATGGGCGGAAATTTTCTCATCGTTATTCATGACAAGCAACCATTTTCAATTT
>NZ_JAPMLP010000004.1:0-282027 GCF_026410285.1 Sulfitobacter sp. F26169L
ACGCGACTGCCATTGCGCCGCTCCAAAGCGGCCCGGCGCAGGGCAATGTGATCAGCGGCGTGGGCAATACCGGTGGTGCGGGCGGCGATGCCGCGGGCGCGGACGGTGCTGTGGTGACGCAGGTTGCCTTCGGATCGGTTACGGTTGCGGTTCCGGCGAGCGGCAATGCGACCATCGCGGGCCAGTACGGCACGCTGAGCCTCTCGGCGGACGGGACCTACAGCTATCAGCGCGATCCGGNCATCCTGACGGCGCGGGTGCCAATGCGGTCACACTGGCGGACAGCGCGGTGCTGCTGCAGGTGCAGGCGCGCGACGGTGACGGCGATGCGGTAACGCAAAGCGCGCCGATCGGCGCGCGCATCAGCCTGGTGGACGATCTGCCGGTTGCGGTGGATGACGCGACTGCCATTGCGCCGCTCCAAAGCGGCCCGGCGCAGGGCAATGTGATCAGCGGCGTGGGCAATACCGGTGGTGCGGGCGGCGATGACGCGGGCGCGGACGGTGCTGTGGTGACACAGGTTGCCTTCGGATCGGTTACGGTTGCGGTTCCGGCCAGCGGCAATGCGACCATCGCGGGCCAGTACGGCACGCTGAGCCTCTCGGCGGACGGGACCTACAGCTATCAGCGCGATCCGGACACGGCGGGGGGTGTGGATGATGTGTTCAGCTACACGCTGACGGATGGCGACGGGGATACGGCGACGGCGACGCTGACAGTATCGCTGGGCGATGCGGGTGTGTCGCTGGGCGGGCTTGCTGCGCAGGCGGATGGCGGTGATGCGCTGGTGAACGAGAGCGGGCTGCCCACCGGTACCGGTGTCGGTGCCGGCGACAGCACGGGCAGCGGCAGCTTCACGCTGGATGCGTTTGACGGGATAGCAGCGCTTGTGCTGTCGCAGACGGGCCAGCCGGATGTGACGGTGATCCGCGACGGCGCGCTGACCTCGACGCTGAGCATGACGGGTGGTTTGGGCAACACGCTGAGCATCACGGGCTACAATGCGGCCACGGGCGAGGTGAGCTATACCTACACGCTGGGCAACAACGAGGATCACGCCGGCACGGGGCGGGACACGCTGTTCGAGAGTTTCGGGATCACGCTGACGGACAACGACGGTGACGCGGCCACAGGCACGCTGGAGATCGCGGTTGTGGATGACATCCCGGTTGTGACCGTGGACACGACATCGGCGGCGGCGCTTGTGACGTCTGATGCGGCGCTAGGGATGGTTGTGTCGCAGGGGTTTGCGGATCTGTTTGATGTGGAGATGGGCGCGGATGGCGCGGCGGCAACGACTCCTTTGTTGTACAGTCTACAGGTTGGCACAGCAGGAGTTAACAGCGGGTTGACGGATATGGCGAGCGGCGATCCGGTGCTGCTGTATCTGGAGGGCGGCGTTGTTGTGGGGCGCGCGGGGGGCGATACGGGCCCCGAAGTGCTGCGGCTCACGGTGGGTGATGCGGCGACGGGCACGATCGAGATGCAGCAGCTGCGCGCGGTTGAGCATCCTGACGGCGCGGGTGCCAATGCGGTCACACTGGCGGACAGCGCGGTGCTGCTGCAGGTGCAGGCGCGCGACGGTGACGGCGATGCGGTAACGCAAAGCGCGCCGATCGGCGCGCGCATCAGCCTGGTGGACGATCTGCCGGTTGCGGATGTGGCCCCGGATACCGGCTTTACATTACCTTTTTTGACGACGCTGGACGCAGAAACTCTCGCGGGAACATCTACGGCGACAGCTAACTTTGCCGGAGCTTTGACAGCTAATATCGATTTTGGGAATGATGGACTGGCGGCCACCAACCCTGAGGTTTGGGCCTATGAGTTGAGCCTATTGGGCAATGGAACATCTGTATCGTCAGGATTAAGCAGTGAAGGTGCTGCGATCACGCTTTATCTGATCGGGGGTCAGGTTGTGGGGGCTACTGCCACTTCGGCAGCGGACGTCCTGACGACTAACACGATTTTCACCATAGAAGTCGCGGCAAACGGTGATGTGACGCTAAACCAGACGGGCACGATTGATCACAGCAGTACTTCCAGCAACAGCGAGACCATTGCATTGGCGCGCAATCTGGTTTGGCTGAATGGCACGGTAACCGTGACGGACCGTGATAACGATACGGATACCGCATCGGGTATCCTGGACATCGGCGACCGCTTTGTCTTTACCGATGACGGCCCCACAGTCAGTGCGACCCCATCTACGACGGTTAATGAAACCGGATTGCGGACATCGGGTGCAACCTTGACCGCTACGCAGACGATCGGGGTCGAGGTGGGTGCGGATCGTGACGGAACGCCAGTGGAGATTGCCTTTGCCAGCACCCAAACAGCGTTGGTGGCGTTGGGGCTGAATAGCGGGGGGGATCCGCTCACCTATAGCGTGAGTGATGGATTGATTACAGCCAGCGCGGCCGGCGTGACCGTTTTCACTGTCGCGCTTGTACAGCCGACATCGGCGAACAGCTATCAGTCCTCATACTCCTATGAACAATTTGCGCCGCTTGATCATCGCTCAGGAACGACGTTGCTGAACGACCTTACGTTGCCCTTTGATGTAACGGTCACAGACGGAGACGGTGACAGCGCGGATACAGCGTTTGACGTAGTTGTTCAGGACGATGCGCCGACCGCAGTTGCGCAGGCGAGCATCAGCGTGATCGAGGGTAGCGGTCCTGTCGGGTCCGGTGCAGGTGGCATTAACCTGCTGGACAATGACACGCTGGGTGCAGATGGCGCGCGAGTGCATCAGATATCCTACAATGATATCAACGGCGATCCGCAGATCATTACAATCACGCCGCCTGCTACCGGAACAGGGCCGTTCAACACGCAATACGGATCGCTGTCTGTTAACGCGGACGGCGGGTGGAGCTTCACGCCGAATACAGGGATCACCCACACGGGGAATGCACCTGTGGACGGATCGTTCAGCTACTCCCTGATTGATGGTGACGGCGATGTGACTCCATTCGTCGCCCAGCCGATTTCGATTGATGATACAGCGCCGGTTCCGGACGCTGATGTCCCGATGAGCGTCGTTGAAAATGATCCAACAGGTCTGTCCGGTGATTTAATCGTCGCCACGACGCAAGTGCAGGATGGTCCGGCAACAGTTTTCAGCTTCACCTATACCGATACATCAGGTGATCCGGCTACATTTGAATTTACCGATGCAAATGCAGAGACTGTTCAAACATTGACCGGCACGCTGACTGTTAACCCGAACGGGGCATGGACGTTTATTCCTGTGGATAGCATCGACCATGACGGCGCAGATGCGGATGACGCCAGCTTTAGCTATGTCTTGGTTGACAATGACGGCACGCAATCGGTTCAGGGTACGCAGACGCTTATCGTGACGGATACAGATCCGGCGACAGGCACAGTTGCGCTATCGCTGGATGAGGCAAATCTGGCGAATGCCGGGTCGGCTGGTCTGACCACTGGTGTTGTTGAAACTGCGGCAACGTCAATGGGGATCATCAAAGGACCGGATGCCATTGATGATGTTGTGTTCACAGAGGCGACAAAGACGGGGCTGGGCACACTCACTTCGGGTGGAGCCACGCTTGTTTACGATATCTCGCCAGACGGGCACACCTTGATCGCCACAGCAGGGGCAGGGGGCGATGAAATCTTCCGGTTGGAGATCGCAAACGCAACTGATCCACAGGGGTTGCAGCAAACGATCAAGGCAACTTTGTCCGGCCCGCTGGATCATCCTGCAATAACACCACCACCGCTGAATGTGGTGTACGAGGTGCGTGATATTGACTCGGCTGTCACAGGGACTGCGACATTTGAAGTCGTGGATGACGAACCTCTGGCGCCTTCCGTCGATCCTGATGTGGTGGTGACCGAAGGTGACGCCACATTTACCGGCACCAATCTGTTGCTTAACGATACGCTGGGCGCGGATGATGCGTCTGGTGCGCCTGCGCGGGTGTATGATTTTGAATACACGGACCGCAACGGAATTACGCAAACTGGAACCCCTGGCGCAGCTGCCGTGAATACACAGTATGGCGCGCTGGTTGTTCAGGCGAATGGCGATTGGTCCTACACGCCGCTGTTGTCTGCAAACCATAACATCGCTGCGGGCAATGATCTGACCCTGACCGACGATTTTACCTATCGCACGGTTGATTTTGACGATGATGTGTCACCGGCATCCGCGACACAATCGATTGCCGTCAACGATACGGAACCGACCATCGGTGATCCTGATGATAACACGGTGAGCGAGGCAAATCTGCCCAATGGTACAGCGATTAATGCCACTGCCTTGACAGTTACCGGTTCTCTGGATGTTGATCCGGGGAATGATCCTTTCGCGGCTGCTTTGGTTGGCGGTGTCGCCAATCTGCCGGTTCTGACGTCAGGTGGTGAAACGGTTACCTATGCGTTGACCAATTCCGGCCGGAATCTCGTCGCGTATCGTGGCACCAGCACCGATCCCGCAGACCGTGTGTTCACCCTTGATCTGACAAACCCGACCGCATCAGCTGCTGGCTATACGTTCACCCTGCTCGGGGCGATTGATCATGGCGCAGCTACCTCGCTTGATCTGACGTTTAATGTCACTGTGACGGATAATGACGGGGATACGGACCCCGATACATTTACAATCACGGTAAATGATGACGCGCCAAGCGCGGCCCCCATTAATGTGACGGTTGATGAAGACAGCAGTTTCTCGATGAACACCTCTGCTGACGGAACTGCTAGCAATACCTTTATCTCCCAAGGCAGTGTGCCGCTGACCTTTACTACCGATGCGGATGGCGTGAGAACCTACAGCACCGCAAATGGCACGGTTACGGTCCATCCGGATGGTTCTATCACATATACACCAGCGCCAAATTTCAGCGGTGACGAGACATTTGAATTCGTCACAGCGGATGGTGCGACAATTACCATAACACCGGTAAATGTCACAGTAACGCCTATCGCGGATGAACCGACAATCAGCGCCGTTGATGCTGCGATTAACACGTTGGAAGATTCGGCTGTTCCGCTGGGACTGGAGCAGCCAGTGGTTACAGATGACGGGACCGGTACGGGCAACAACCCGCGGCCCGAGCGTATTGGCGCGATCACACTAACGGGACTGCCAGCAGGTGCAAAGCTGCTGGATGGTAGTGGCGTAGAGATCCCGGTTACGCTTACCGGAGGTGCAGTAACCGTTGTTCTCTCTGACACGGGTGTCACAGTAAACGGTGCTACAGGCGATCTTACCTTGACCGCCGCGCAATACGAGGCGCTTCAAGTTCTGCCGCCAGAGCATGCATCCGCCAACTTTACGGTTACGGCCAGTGTTCGCAGCTATGAGGTCAATGCCGGAGGAGATCAGGTTGGAGCCGCTTCGGCACCTGCAACTGTTGATGTCGAGGTGAATGTTCAGGCGGTCACAGATGATGCCGCGCTGGTATTTGATACCACGCAAACAGGTGGCACAAACATCACCGCGCCAATCGATTATAACGGTGGCAACACCGTGGCTGACGTCACGATCCTTGAGGATACGACATTCAACCTCACCAATCTGCTGGACGCGACGTTTGTCGATCTGGATGGCAGCGAACAGCGCGAGATCGTCATCACCAATGACTCCGGCCACAGCATTATTGTGAGCGGACAAACGGTAGCGAATGGTGCAAGTATCACGCTGGACGAGCGGTCAGGTGCCGCTGGCCAAACCGGCGAGATCGACAGTTTTGCGCCGATCACGATCAGGCCTGCCAGTAACGTCAGTGGCTACCTTGAGAACATCAAGGTTGAAATCAGGACGCAGGACTATGACAGCGATGGCTGGCTGGGCGCGCCGAACAACAGCGCTGGCGTAGCCGAGGCAGACACAACCAACAACAGCGTTACTCTGAACCTGCGCGTGATGCCTGTTGCAGGGGAAGTCAGTGCCACAAATTCCAGAGGCAACGAAGACACCGATATTGCCTTCCTTGCAGGGGTTCGGGTCACTGACAGGGTATCCGGCACAATCGGCGGTAACGAAGTGATCACACAAGTTACCTTTGAGCGCCCCAACAGCAACTGGAAGGTCAATGCACCTGCTGCCGCTTCGATCTGGTCCCTCACGCAAATGGGCGAAACATTCACGATTAATTTCACCGGTGGTACGCAGCTTGAGCGTGAACAGGTGCTGGATGGCTTTACCATCACACCGCCTGCGCACAGTAGTTCTGATGCGACAATTGCACTGGATATCGAAACATGCGACACCGTTACAATCGACGGAACAGAATTCAGCGACACAAGTTCAGTGACGCGCAATGTGACCATCACCGTCGATCCTGTGGCCGAGCAAGTTGGCGTGGATTCTGCCGCCCCTGCCGGTAGCGATGTGACGATGAATGGCAATTACAACTATAAAACCGCAGGACAGTCCGGTACCGAAGATACATGGTTCGAGCTTAACCAACCGGGATTTGATTTCGCTGCAAACTGGAACAACGAAGACGCTGACGAGCTGACCTATGCGCGCATCACGCCTGTGGTGACGGTAGGTGACCCCGGTGATGCAATCGGTTCGCAGTTCCGCTGGGAAGTAGGCGGTGTCAAAACCGCGCCTGTAACATTCACTGGAACGTGGGTTGATATTCCTGTATCCGTTCTCGGCTCGGTCGAGTTTTTGCCATCGCCTGATTTTGCGGGACAAGTTAGGTTTGATGTGCTGGCATATACAGAAGATTTTGATGATGATGCCGAAGGTGTCGGCACACCCGGATCAACTGCCGTAAGTGGTGTTGCAGTTCTGAGCGAGCTGGTGATCGCACCCGTTGCCGATGATGTCTCACTCACACTGACCGCGCGCGTTGCGGGACGGGAAGATCAACGAATTCCATTGCAAATCCGGCCCAGCAGTTCGGATGACAGCGAGACATTCAACATTACGATCAAGGATATCCCTGACGGCGCATTGATATATTACGATGGCAGTCTCACGCCGCTGGTTGTGACGGGTGGCATGGTAACGATTGTCGATTTTGACAAAACCGCCGATCTGGAAATCCTGCCGCCGCTGAACAGCAACAATAATTTCGATCTGACGATCGAGGCGGTTTCTGTCGATCAGATTGAAATTGATGGCACGACGATCACCAATATATCTACGCCGCCGGCCACATTGCCGATGCGGGTTGCTGTCAAAGGGGTCGCGGATGACGCTGATGTTGCGCAGATTCTGGTTGCCGGTGACCTGCCGACATTTACCGAAGCCGCGCTTGACGGTGGCAGCAATGTTGCGCTTGACGGGCTGGTTTCGGTCACGTTGCAAGATCTGGATACCAACAATGCCGGTGGCCAGTCAGAAACACTGACAGTACGGGTCAGCGGATTGCCGGACGGGTTTTCCCTGACAGAAGGGACATTGCTGTCGCCACCAAGTGTGACAGGTGCAGCAAGGGTTTGGGCATTGAACACAACCCAGTTTGACAATGCCGAAATTACTGTTCCTGCTAACTTCAGCGGGACTGTCGATTTGAATGTTACGGCAGTGACAACTGAAAATGACGGTGACTCCAGAACCGGTTCTGCGGTTCCGGTCTCGTTTATCGTTACACCGTCACCCGAGGCGGTTACGACCGCCTCTGCGGTTCTGGTGGAGGATCAGACGTCGCAGATCAACTTCAGCGTCGTTCACGTAGACGGGGATACAGACGAGCAGATTTCGGCGGTGCGTATCCGTGTCGATGATGTTTCGACCGTCGTGTCCGGTGTTTCGGGTGGTTACACGCTTTATGACGGGATCACGGGGTTTGCCCTGTCCGATCCGGCTTTAGGGCTGACCATCTACACCGATCCTGGTGACGGAACGCAGTATTACGAACTGTCGGCAGCGCAGGCGGCACAATTGTCCGCCCGTGCGGGGCCACAGGCAGACGGCGATCTGGGCAGTGTCGAGATATTCTATCAGGTTACCGATCAGGAATTTGGCAGTGACCAGCCCTTCGGCACAGGTGCAACTTCGACGCCGGTAACGTCCGAATTCAAATCTGTTGATTTTGCGCTGACGGCAACGCCCGTCACGGACGCGCCTGACGTTACGATCACTGCAATCTCCGGCTTGGCCGCTACAACGATAGTCTCCGATGCGGTTCCCGACGATGACGCGTCGCCTGATACAGCGGCGCTTCAAACTGCGGACACAATCACTGTGCGGTTGAACGTAGCATCGCCGGATGACGACGGCAGCGAGCGGGTTATTCGTGTGCTGATCACCGATGTGCCTGTTGGCGTCACCGTTGAAGATGCCCAGATTGTCGGTACAACTACCTGGCTGCTGGTGTATGATGGTGCGGATACAAAATCGATTGATCCGACAACCGAAATCGATGTGAACTTTATCGTCAGTGACCAGATCGGTGCGGGTGAAAACCTGTCACAGATCAGCATGAGTGTTCAGGTACAGGACCGCGGCGATCAGGCTGATGCAGTCACCGATGTACTGTCCGACACAGTAAGCTGGACGCTGGACCGTGACTTCACCGGCTCCGACACCGGCGAGCCACCGGCGACGATTGTCGATTGGTCCTATACCGGTGCTGATGCGGCGGAAGACGGGCCATTTGCGCTGTCGACAATGCTGAATGGTACCGTAAGCGCGACAAGCACAACGGCGAACACGATGACTGTTCAGCTGACCGACCTTCCCGCGGGGACAATTGTATCCGGCATGACCACCACGGTCATTGACGGCGTTCTTACGTGGACTGCTTCGACAACGGCCGGCTCGGGTGGTGCGCAGGCGGCGCTTGATGCCCTTCTGGCAGGCATCACGATCACGCTGCCGGAAAACTCCAACGACAATAACAATGAATCGACCATCACGGACCCACCAGGCCCGCTGACACCGGGATTCAAAATGAACGCAACGCTGACGACATCTGTGGTCGGGGGTACCAGCGTTGAGGAAGAAACGATTTCGCCGGTTATTCCGGTCGTCCCCATAACAGATCCAGCGACCATCGAAGTTACTTTCAACGGTTCAGGACCTGATGGCAGTGTTGTCGAGAGCGATACGGAAATCCCGATCAGCGTTCTTGTCACCAACCCCGCAGACGGTAGCGACGGGGTGATTATCGATGGCAACCTCTATCTGCAAATCGATGTCCAGAATCCCGGCCCGACAGGCGGAGTGCTGACCAACGCGGACGGATCAACCACCTACGCTGCGCAAACGGTCAGCGGCGTTACCGGCCTTGCGACGGGTGATTATTATGTCATTCCGGGTGTCAGCTATGACACGCCGGTCGATCTGGTGTTTACACCGGCAACCACCGGCGTGGGCAGCATCACCGTAGACGCCTTTGTGCAGAACAACGAAACAGGCGACGAAACAGGCGGCACGCCGAATGTGATCGTATCGTCCAATTCAGAAACCCAGGCGATTGATGCCAGCAATGATGGTGTCCTGCTGACAACCGCACCTTCATCCGGCGACGAAGTGAACGACAACGAGAAGACGTCGGTTATCAGGTTGCTTGGCCTGTCTGTTGATCTGGTCGATGGCGCAGACGGATCCGAAGAGCTTGTCTCGATCCTGCTGGGCAATGTACCCGAAGGATTCCTTGTCGTGTCCGGCACAAGCGCGTCGGATGCTCAACTTGCGGAAGTTTCCAGTAACGCCGGCGGTTCGGGCGGGTTGAACACATGGGTGCTGACCGGAGAAAACGAGCCTCTGCCGCCGTATATCGCTATCCAGCCGCCACAAAACTGGAGCGGCACATTGAACGGACTGGAACTGCTGGTCACCAGCGGTGAAATCCTTCTGGATGAAAAACGTACGGATATCATCGCCCTTGATCCAGTCACGGTTGCCCCTGTCGCAGACGGTCTTGAACTTCTGCCGACAAACACCTTCGGCAAGAGTAACAAAATTGTGCCATTCAACCTCAACGCGTCGATCAACGATGCGGTGGATGCTTCCGTCGTGGCGGCTCCGGATGAACACCTTGAAACCGCAACGATTGTGGTGACAGGGCTGGGTGAACATGCCTCTATCTATAACGGCACAACCCAGTTGCAGGATAATGTCACGTATGATGCCGGCACCAAATCTTATACGATTACGGGGCTGACCCAGACGATGATTGATAATCTGGGCTTCTTGCAGGCGGTGAATGCGCTGGAAGATCAGGATGCGGCTACGTCGGGCCTTCAGATCGGGATTTCCGCCGTCACGGTGGATGCCTCCCCGACCGACCCCGCCGGAGCAACCAGCACCTCCACGCCCGCTGTCACAACCAACATCACGGCCAGCATCACGCCGCAGCTTGCCACATCTGCTGACAACTCCCTGTTGTGGACCGGCCAGCCGATAAACGGGCTGGCGGGTGATGATACGATCATGATCCGTAACGGCGAGAATTTGACCGGCGTCACGCTGGCCACGAACCTGACAAATGTGGAAACGCTGGATCTGGGCGTTCTTGGCACCAACGTGATCAACGTGCTGACCCCTGCACAGGTCGCCGCAATGACCGACGGCGACAAGGAGCTGACGATCATCGGTTCGTCGGACGACATCGTGAACCTGTCGGATGTCTGGCAGCTGTCGCCCGGGCCAAATGTCATATACACAAGCACGATCGGCACCGGTCCCGGTGCAACCACGGTCACGTTGAACATCAATGGTGGTGTGCAGGTAAACGAAGTGCCGACATCGCTGCCGCGCATGATTTCAAGCGCCGAGCCGTTCAACCTTGCATCGTTGGACGAAGCCGACGAACCGGAGGCGGACACGTCACGCGAGGCACCGGACGGGTTGACGCTGGATGACCTGATCACCGGCGCGCCGGAAGACGATCTGGTTGCGTTGCTCCCACAATCACGCTCTGGACCAGAGTCTGGCACGCAGCAGACAGACCGTGGTAGCGAAACGGGTGATGGTATCTTTATCGCCAGCCGGACATGGGAAGAAGATCCGCAAGACGGATTGGTTTTTGACAGCTAAGAGGAATTACGGATGGTGTTGAAATGCGGTAAACGTATCAGCAGCACCGTCCGTAAGCCGAAAACGGCACCAATACCGGTGTGCGGGCATCGGTACGCCAGCAGGAGCGTAAGGCTCGGGGATGGATCAGGAGAGACATGGCAAATTCGGACATAACGCCAGTTGAAGCGCCCGACGTTCAGGCGGCCCCCACCGGCCAGCACTGGATGTCTGCTGTGCAGCGCATCGCGGCGCATTACCGGATTGCCGTTTCGCCCGAACAATTACGCCTTGATCTGGCATGGGCAGGCAAGCAGGACCAGTTGCGCCGTCTGGCCCGTTCAGCCGGATTGCTGGTGGAAGAAACGCAAGCTGGCTCCGGTGCTGTTTCGGCCATGCGTCTGCCGTTACTTGCGGAATTTTGCGATGGTCAGGTTGGCGTGGTCGAAGCTGAAACAGAGGACGGTTTCACCGTCGCATTCAGCGGAGATCAGGGGCTGCGCACGACCCTTGGCCGTGGTCCGCTGGAAAGTGAACTGAAGCGTCTGTTTGTCCTGCGCCCCGCAGCCGACGTTGCCGACAGCCGGATTGATGACTATATCGCGCCCTGGCGCCCTGACTGGCTGCGCAGCATCGTGCTGGCCGATCTAAAGCCATACCGCGCGGTGATGCTTGCTTCTCTGGTGACCAATGTGCTGGCGCTTGCGGGCATCCTGTTTTCGATGCAGGTCTATGATCGCGTTGTTCCGGGCCAGTCAATGACGACTTTGCACGTCTTGTTTGGCGGTGTGATGGTCGCTGTCCTGTTCGGGTTTCTGATGAAGCTTTCGAGGGGCCGGATCACCGACGGTGCGGCACGAAACGCAGATTTACGGGTATCCGACAAGGTGTTCGGTCACGCACTACGGGTGCGCAACACCTCGCGCCCGCGCGCAACGGGTACGTTCATCGCACAAATCCGCGAGCTTGAGCATGTCCGCGAGATTATGGCTTCTACCACGATCACGGCCATGGCAGACCTGCCGTTCTTTTTCATGTTTTGCGTCCTGTTTTATTACATCGCAGGGCCACTTGTCTGGATTCCGCTGGTGGCGATGGTGCTTTTGATCTTGCCAGGTTTGTTTGCACAGAAACGCCTGCGCCAACTGGCCGAGGCCAGCTCGCGCGAAAGTTCGCTGCGCGGTGCGATGCTGGTCGAAACGGTTCAGGGTCTTGATGATATCAAATCGCTACAAGCCGAGGGGCGTTTCCAGAACTTGTGGAACCATTATACCGAAGTGACATCGGGCGCATCCATGCAACTGCGCGATCTGGTGAACCGTCTATCAAGCTGGGCACAGACAGTGCAGGGCGGCGTTTTTGCGCTGGTGGTGTATTTCGGTGCGCCATTGGTGATGGCAGGCGAGATGAGCACAGGGGTTTTGGTCGCTGCATCCATGCTGTCCTCGCGGATGTTGGCGCCACTGGCGTCGGTGACCCAGATCATCAACCGCTGGCAGCAGGCCCGTGTTGCGCGGGAGGCACTTGATAAGTTGCTGGCACTGCCCGTCGATACGCCCGAAGGCGCGCGGCGTATCCACAAGCCGGTGATTGAGGGAAACTTTACCCTGAAAGGTGCCGTGTTCGGGCATGATCCCGAAACGCCGGTGCTGCGTGTTCCCGCGTTGAAGATCGCGGCGGGCGAGCGCATCGCGATACTGGGCCGCAATGGTGCTGGCAAATCCACACTGCTGTCGGCCCTTGCGGGGCTGCTTGAACCGCTTGAGGGCGATATCAGGATCGACGGCGTGTCGATGGGTCTGGTGGACCCTGCCGACCTGCGCCGTGACATCGGATATATGGGGCAGAACGCGCGGCTGTTTCACGGCACATTGCGCGAAAACCTCAGCTTGGGCGCGCCTGCCGCAACAGATCAGGAAATGCTGGGCGCTTTGGCCGGTCTGGCACTGGCGGATTTTGTTCAAAAATTGCCGGAAGGGCTGGACCATATGGTTCAGGAGGGCGGATTGGGGCTGTCGGGTGGACAACGCCAGGGCCTGCTGTTGGCGCGCCTGATGCTGCGCCATCCGCGTGTTCTGCTGCTGGATGAACCCACAGCGACGCTGGACGAGGTTGCCGAAAATACCGCAATTAACACCCTTGGCGCGCTGGATACGGACACAACCCTGATTGTCGCTACACATCGCCCCGCGCTGTTGCGCATTGTGGACAGGTTGATTGTTGTAAACGACGGTGTGGTTGTGATGGATGGACCCAAAGATCAGGTGATCGCAAACCTGCGCGCCGGAAAGGCAGCGCAATGACATCGGCGCATGCATTCTCTGCCGGATTGTCCGGTGAAAAAACAATGCGGCGCGAACGCAGGCTGGTCTATTTGGTCGGCCTGATGCTTGGCGTTTTTCTGGCGTGGGCGTGGTATTTTCCGCTGGTCGAGGTGTCGAGCGGGCAGGGCACCGTTGTGCCCAGTTCGCGTGAGCAGGTGATCCAGTCCCTTGAGGGGGGGATTGTGGCATCACTTGCCGTGACCGAGGGCAGTGTTGTGGATGCGGATGAAATTCTGGCACAGCTTGATCCAACCCGCTCTGTCTCCAACGTCGAGGAAGCAGCGGCGAAATACTCCGCCGCGATTGCAACCTCCGCGCGTTTGCGCGCCGAGATTGAGGATGCCGACGAAATTACATTTCCCGCCGCGCTGGATGGTGAGGCATTCGATGTCCTGCGCGATAACGAAACCGCGCTTTTCCGTGCGCGTCAGGCCAGCCTGAACGAAGCCCTCGCCGGCCTTACCGAGGGGCTTGTGCTGTTGGAAAAAGAGCTCGAAATCACCGAGCGGTTGCAAGCATCGGGTGCGGCAAGCCGTGTTGAACTGATTCGCCTTCAGCGCGAAGCAGCAGAAATACGGCTTGAGATCGCGCGGTTGAAGGCGGATTATCGCGTAAAGGCGGGTGAAGAATTGCAGCGCATAAATGCCGATGCCGCCGTGCAGGCATCCATTGTGCGGGGCCGGACTGACCAGTTGTCGCGGCTGACATTTCGCGCTCCCATGCGAGGTGTTGTGAAAGATGTCGCCGTGACCACAATAGGTGGTGTGATCCCGCCCGGCGGGCAGCTGATGACGATCGTTCCCATCGACGACCAGCTCCTGATCGAAGCACGTATTTCACCCCGTGACATCGCCTTTATCCATCCGGGGCAGGAAGCGCTGGTCAAGATATCTGCTTACGATTACGCGATTTTCGGCGGCATGCAGGGCGAAGTTGTCACCATTTCGCCCAACACCGTGCGCGATGAGGTGAAGCCCGAACAGGTCTATTACCGCGTCTATATTCGTACGCGCTCCGACAACCTGACCAATGCAAACGGCAAGGAGTTTCCGATCGTACCGGGAATGATCGCAACGGTAGATATCCGAACCGGTGAAAAGACCGTTTGGCAGTATCTCGTAAAGCCGTTCAACCGAGCCCAAGAAGCATTGCGGGAGCGGTGAAATAGCGAGGTTGCATGTCTTGAAGTCTCCCCACCCTGCGCGTATCCGTAACAAGTATCGAGGTGATCGAATGAAGATGTTGAAGCAATATTTCGCGATGCTGATTGGCGCGGCTGTGATCGGGCTTTACCCGCTTGCTCCTGCCATCGCCGATGTGACCGAACTCAACGTCCTCGGGCCGGATAGATCGTTCCCCCGCGTTTCCCGTGCATATCCTGATATGGACGCAACATTTGTCCGGGAGGGAACGCCGCGTACCGTTGCGCAGGTGCGCCGCGTTGCGATTGGCAGCACGAAATTGCAGCTTGTAAAGGCGGTGGGACAGCCTGTTTCTGCGTACCGCGATGGATCGTGGAATTTCAACGTTTCGTTCCGGCTGCCACAGGGCAACAGGCTCATCTGTCAGTATCGCGTCTATTTCGATGCGGATGACAAGGTTGCCGGCACTGTTTGGCGCCGCCCACAGTGCCAGAACATCGTACTTGGTAAGGTTAATTAGAACAAGATGAGCCGGAAATTCGCAGCTTGGCCCTCACGGGGTTACGTGATCGGACTGACGCTGGGTCTGGCGTTTCTCGCCGGGTGTAGCCTGCCCGAACCTGATGGCTCAGAAGCCGCAATTGCCGCTAAGGCGGAAGGGTTGCCAACGCTGACGCCCGCCGAAGGCCGCAGCCCTGAAACGGTGTCCCGTAATGCACTGCTGCTCAGCCCTTCGGTCCGCGAGGCGGCCAGCCGCGTGTCGGCAAGCGCGGATGAAGTGCGTGTGCAGCGCGCGGTGATATTCCCCAGTCTTGGTCTGTCGATCAACGGCGGGGTAGGGGATGCAGGCGAAGAAGACACCAACATCGATCTGGAAGGCCGCCAGCTTATTCTGGATTTCGGCAAAACCAAACGCGCGGTGACAGCCGCCGATCTTGATCTGCAAATCAATTACATCACCTTCCAGCAGTCGGTTGATACAGCCATTTTCGAAGTGCTTGAGGCCTATGACGCCGTGAGCAAGAATGTGCAGATACTGGATGTGCGTCGCAAGCAGCTGGCAGCGATGCGTAATCTGCAAAAGATGGTGTCTGACAGGCACAACATCGGTGCGGCCCCGTCTTCGGACGTTCTGGAAACGCGCAAGCGCCTTCAGGCGGCAGAGTTTCTGGTTCACGACACAGAACTGTTGCTGGCCGAGGGCCGTGACCGGCTGGCCCGGTTAAGCGGCCAGTCGCGCGGTGGCCGGTTACCAGCGCTAAAGGTTGGTACCTGCTCCTCCGCTGAAAACTCGGATGAATTGCGCAAGGCGCGTCTGGAGCTGGCGAAAGCGCAGCTTGATCTTGCCAGTGCCGAACGCGCGCGTCTGCCACGCGCCTACATTGAACCGCTTGCGCGTCACAAGGCGGGCACAGGCGGCATCTCTGTCGGGATGAACGTGGGCATCGACTCGGATCTGTTGCAGGGTGGTGCGCTTACCGCACGCGCCAATGCCGCACGTAACAAAAGCGCAGGCGCGCAGGCCGGTGTCAGCGCCGCGCGCCGTGATATCGCGCTCGATGTCGGACAGCTCAAACGCGAGATAGCAGCCGCCGGAAAGAAATCCAGCATGTTGCAGCGCCAGATATCGCTGCTTGTCCAGACGCGCAGCCTGTATCGCAGCCAGTATTTCGATCTGGGAACGCGCGAGGTGTCGGAACTGCTGGACAACGAGGAAGAGTACTACAACCGCAAGGCTGAACTGATCGAGTTGAATTCAGAATTGGGATTGAATCGGGTCGAATGTGCAATCCGCCAGCAGACCTTGCGCAATGCGGTCGGCGTTGCGGGCTCTAAAATCTACGGATACCCGTTGGCTTCCAGTACGTTCTAGATGTTTATTCTCTGATCTGCTGGCCAGAAAATCAAACGCCGCTCCGGTGATCTGCCCCAATTCGGTTGTCGAACTCTGGGAAGTTTCCGCTGCTGTTTATCGGGACGTTTTCTGCTCTAATCTTCAGGCGGGCGTTGATGCGCGCGGGTGTGACGCGCGCACCGTTCTTTTACAGGCTAGCGTCAAGCGCCGCGAGGATCACGTCACCCATCTCGGTGGTTGAGATCGGTGTGCCGCCTTCTTCGCCCATCAGATCGGCTGTGCGCGCGCCATCTGCCAGCACCTTTTCCACAGCTTTTTCAAGGCGTGTCGCCTCTTCGCCCTGATCGAACGAGTACCGCAGCGCCATGGCAAAGCTGAGGATGCAGGCGATCGGGTTTGCCTTGCCCTGACCCGTGATGTCGGGAGCAGAGCCGTGTACGGGTTCGTACAGCGCCTTGGGGCGGCCATCGGCATTCGGCGCGCCGAGGGATGCGGAAGGCAGCATGCCCAGCGACCCCGTCAGCATTGCCGCGCAGTCGGACAGGATGTCACCAAACAGGTTGTCGGTCAGGATCACGTCAAATTGTTTGGGCGCGCGCACCAGCTGCATTGCGCCATTGTCAGCGTACATGTGCGACAGCTCGACATCGGGATAGTCGGCATCATGCACACGCTGCACAACCTCGCGCCACAGGATGCCGCTCTCCATCACGTTGGCCTTTTCCATCGAGCAAACCTTGTTGCCACGGCGGCGTGCCAGTTCGAATGCCGAGCGCGCGACGCGGTCAATCTCTGATTCCGTGTAGCGCTGCGTGTTGATGCCGACACGTTCGTTGCCTTCCTCGAAAATGCCGCGCGGCTCTCCGAAATAGACGCCGGATGTCAGCTCCCGCACGATCATAATGTCCAGACCGGCGATCAGCTCTTTTTTGAGAGAGGAGAAATCCGCCAGCGCGTCAAAGCACTGCGCGGGGCGCAGATTTGAAAACAGGTCCATTTCCTTGCGCAGGCGCAGCAGGCCGCGCTCGGGCTTTACGCTGAAATCAAGTGCGTCGTACTTGGGGCCGCCGACCGCGCCCAGCAGTACCGCGTCCGCCTCCAGCGCCTTTGCCATGGTATCGTCGTGCAACGGTGTGCCGTGCTTGTCATAGGCCGCACCACCGACAAGATCATGCTCCACGTCGAATGCCAGATCGCGCTTTTCACCGAACCAGTCGATGATACGGGTGACCTGGCCCATGACCTCGGGGCCGATGCCGTCACCGGCGAGGATCAAAAGAGTGGGGTTTGACATGGGAAATGCTCCTGAGAATTGGTTGCAGGTGGCGTAGCGCGCGCAGGGTTGGGCGTCAAGGATTGCGGGGCGCGATGTCCACCCACAGCAGGCTGTGGCGGCTTGCGGCGGGGGCCGTGACCATGCCGTGATCAACCACGCGCCAACCGGTCGAGGGCAGCAGGTAATCGACCCGCAAATCGCCTGGAACAGGCTCTTTGAAATCGGCGGTCGGGGTGTCGTCAAAAGGGTTTTGCAGCTTGGGGTGATCAAGCAGCGCAATCATTGCCGCCGGTCTGCCATTGCCGCGCGCGGGGTCTGTGTTGCTTGTGCCTGACAGGACGAATGGCAGGCCGCTTTTGTCATCCACCATGTAATGTAGCCAGAATGCCGCCTCGTCATGGTTGCGCCTGCCGTTGCGATCCTCGGGGCCGTCATAAACAGGGGGCGTTGCGTGAAACGTCATCAGGCGAAGGGTGCCGAAGTCGGGTGTGACAACAGGCACTATCCAATGCCCCCGCGTGGAAAGGCGATGCACCTGATAGATGTCATCGCCGCCAAAGGGCGCGCCGTCTTTCATAGGGTAGATATTATCTGGAAGGTCGCGCCACAGCATAGCGGTATAATCTTCAACCGCGTCTTGCTGGATGGGAAAACGGGACAGCACCGCCATACCGCCCGCGCCGTTGAACCGCCCGTAACCGTGGGCATCATCTGCATCGCCCAGCCTGCCATTTCCGTTCAGGTCCATGCCGCTGGTCTGCCCTGCATTGGGTGCGGCGGTAAACCGGTGAGGATAGGAAATGCCCGACTTTGCCAGATCATCGGCCAGCGCGTTCAGGGCAGTGGCGCGCAGATCGTAGTCGATACCCTGCAGGGCGATGATGTCAGGCCGCACATCCAGCAAAACAGTCTTGAAGGCGGCAATCTGCGGGTCTTTGCCTTTCAGGATATCGCGCAACAACAGGCCGGGGCCTTTGCGCTTCAGCTCTGCGTTGAACGTTGCAATGCGAACGGTGGTGTCCTGTGCGTCAGCGGCGGTAGCGGCAAAAGCCATCACCGCCGCAAACAGAGCGCGGATCAGGCCGTTTGCAGCCCGCTCTCTGCTTCGGCATAGGTGCGTTTGCGTTTTTCTTCGATCATGTCGGCGATTTTGCCCATGGCAATACCGCGCATGATGATGCTTGCCGGAAGGAAGGCCCATGCTGCGATTGTCCAGATCAGTGTTTGCGGGTTTTGCAATGTAACAGGGTCTAGCAGACCGGCACCCAGCTTGACCACAGCAGGCACGAGGAAAGGCAAAAGGAACCCAAGCGCGATATTCACACGTGCATCACGCTGCAACCGCTCCAGCACGTCACCGCCTGCGGTCGGGTCAAACAAGGGCAGGTTGACCCAGACATTGAACGCGCCGGACCGTGCGGGCCAGTTCAGGACGCGGACAAGGATCAGAAATGCGGTCATCGCGATGAGCGAGATCATATAGGACAGACCCGCCGCAGTGCGCACGAAACTGATGGTTTCATAGGACGCATCCGGCGGCAGCATCAGCACCACAAGACGGACAGGAGAGTATGGAAAATCTATCGCATTGCCTACAATCGTTCCGATCGAGGTCAGCGCGTTTGTCAACGCTGTCGGGTCGCTCATTCCTTTCAGGATCGCGCTGAGCAGGAAAACAGTTGCAAAAAGAGATGCAAAACGCAGGCGGTTGAACGGGGCTGCATCCCTGAATTCTACGATACTTGGGAACACCGAATTGTATTCGACAAACGTCAATACCGCAGCGAGCAGCGCCACCAGTAAAACAACTTGCGTTGAATCATTAGCAAGACCCGGCAACACAAGAGCCGGTGTCATGATCAAAATCGCCACTAAAAGTCCACGCGCCACGGCGCTGGTCATTCGTACAATCAACGTTCTATCCCTTTCAAACTGGCCAGCCGCGTTTGCCGCGTGCTTGTCCCAACTTGATGCCTTCGGGTCGAGAAGGCCTGCCTCATTGTTGTCACAATCGTGCCTTCTTTCGCCTTAGTTCTCAAGACTATTACGTCACATGACCGTATGGGCGGGGCGTTTTGAGGGAGAGGGTGGTGCGATCTTGCATCATTTCAGCGGCGTAATTATGGCAATCGCAATATCTAGTGGGCACAGTGTTTGTGCCCACTAGGACATCTTCGATATTTTGGAAGAAGTTTAATTTAGGGTTAGCTTTCAGCCTAAACCCAAGGACGGCTTTGTGTGGCTGCCGCTTCGAATGCGTTGATGGATGCCTCTTTTTCCATGGTCAGGCCGATATCGTCCAGGCCGTTCATCAGACAATGTTTTTTGAACGGATCAACATCAAAGGTGAACACATCACCATCCGAGGAGGTTATGGTCTGGCTTTCCAGATCAACTTCGATCCGCGCATTGGCACCTTTTTCCGCATCTTTCATCAACACATCAACCTGCTCCTGGGGCAGCACGATGGGCAGGATGCCGTTTTTGAAGCAGTTGTTATAAAAGATATCCGCATAGCTGGGTGCGATGATGCAGGTAATGCCGAAATCGGCGATCGCCCATGGCGCGTGCTCGCGCGAGGAGCCACAGCCGAAGTTGTCGCCCGCCACAAGGATTTGCGCATCGCGATACTGGGGTTTGTTCAGCACGAAATCGGGAATTTCGTTTCGGTCGTCATCATAGCGCATTTCGTCAAACAGGTTCACGCCAAGGCCGGAACGCTTGATCGTTTTCAAGAACTGTTTGGGGATGATCATATCGGTGTCGATATTGATCAGCGGCATGGGGGCTGCGATGCCGCTAAGGGTGGTGAATTTGTTCATGTCTGGTTTCCTTTTTCGATGCCGCTGCGTGCTTTGGCACGGGGCGTAGCATCTTGTTCGAAATGGCGTTTGCCATAAGTAAGGGCGAAGAACATCCAGCCGATTGCGGACGCAATCCCGATGGCAAATCCCGCAGCAAACCATATTTCATGTCGCTGCAGGATCGCCATCGCGGAAAAGCATCCCACGGCCAAAAGCATAAAGAAGACAAATCCGGGAATCGCCAAGCGCAGGGTGCGCGGGTTGCTTGACCGGATGCGGTACTCCGCCGCGGTCCCTGCATCATAGCGTTTCTCGAACAGTGCCTTGTTCATTTCAGGCGCTTTCGCCCATCAAATCGCGCACATCGGTCAGCTTTCCGGTGATTGCCGCGGCCGCTGCCATCGCGGGCGACATCAGGTGTGTGCGTCCGCCACGGCCCTGACGGCCCTCGAAGTTGCGGTTGGAGGTGGCGGCACACCGCTCGCCCGGCGCCAGTTGGTCGGGGTTCATGGCCAGACACATGGAACAACCTGCCAGACGCCACTCGAATCCGGCGTCGATGAAGATATCGGCCAGCCCTTCTTCCTCGGCTTGCGCACGCACCAGCCCCGAACCGGGTACGATCATGGCGCGCATACCTTCCTTGATCTTCTTGCCCTTCAGGATTGCCGCCGCTGCGCGCAGATCCTCAATGCGACCATTGGTGCAAGACCCGATGAACACGGTATCGATTTCCACGTCTGTCAAAGGCATACCAGCCGTCAGGCCCATATATTCAAGCGACCGCTGGGCCGCGCCCACCTTGCCACCCTCAAAATCGGATGCGGCGGGGACGTTGGCAGTGATCGGCAGCACGTCCTCGGGGGAAGTACCCCACGTGACCACAGGTGCGATGTCTTCGCCTTTCAGTGTGATGATCTTGTCCCAGTGGGCGTCGTCGTCGGAGTACAGCGTTTTCCACCATGCAAGGGCGGCTTCCCATTGCGCGCCTTTCGGTGCGTGGGGGCGGCCCATGCAGTATTCGAATGTTTTTTCGTCCGGCGCAATCAGGCCAGCGCGTGCGCCGCCCTCGATTGCCATGTTGCAGACCGTCATGCGGCCCTCCATCGACAGATCGCGAATCGCCTCGCCGCAATATTCGATGACATAGCCGGTGCCGCCAGCGGTGCCGGTTTCGCCGATCACCGACAGGGTGATGTCTTTTGCTGTCACACCGGGACGCAGTTTGCCGGTGATCTCGACCTTCATGTTTTTGGATTTCTTCTGGATCAGCGTTTGTGTCGCCAGAACATGCTCAACCTCGGAGGTGCCGATGCCATGCGCCAACGCGCCGAACGCGCCGTGTGTGGCGGTGTGGCTATCACCGCATACCACGGTCATGCCGGGCAGGGTCCAGCCCTGCTCGGGGCCGACGATATGCACAATCCCCTGACGCACATCTGAAACGGGGTAGTAGTGGATGCCGAAATCCTTGGCGTTCTTGTCCAGCGCTTCAACCTGAATACGGCTGTCTTCGGTCATTGTGGCCGCATTGGCACGGTCCAGCGTGGTAGGGACGTTGTGATCGGGCACCGCAATCGTTTTGTCCGGCGCGCGCACCGGACGGTTGGTCATGCGCAAACCTTCAAACGCCTGCGGGCTGGTGACCTCATGCACCAGATGGCGGTCGATATACAAAAGGCAGGTTCCGTCGTCGGCCTCATGGGCGACATGCGCGTTCCAGATTTTATCATAAAGCGTTTTGGGGGAATTCGTGGGGGACATATCGGTCCTCTCCCTTGGATGATGTGAGTGTAATGAACAGCAGGTTGGTGCAGCCGCGCAATTGCGCAGGACGGTTTATAGCCGTGCCAGCACTGTGCGCGTCGCTCCGAAAAAGCGTTCGCGCAGGCGGGCGCGGTCAGTCTGGTTGAAGACGTGTTTCATAAGCACAGCAGATACAGCGCATTGCGCAACGCTGCAAGGGTTGCAGGCATTCGCCCTTCATGCGACGATTTTTTTCATTAAGGAGCACACATGCAAGACCCGACCGATCCGTTTGCCGAATTTACCGCGTCCCTACAGGTATTCTGGGCCAACGCGATGGGCTTTCTTACGGATGTGATAGAACCGGGATGGCGGCGCAATCAGGTGATCATCATTGTGGTTGTGGCGTTGGTTTCATGGGCGCTGCACACCAGAAGCGGCGCGGCCCTGCAGGAATGGGTGCGCTCGCGCGAGGGGTGGCAAAAGTGGCAGCTGCGCATGATCGTCCAGATCAAGCGACGGTTGGGCCTGATCTGGTTCTGCCTGATAATCGGAATTATCTATTTCGTAATGCAGAATATCATGTGGCCGTCCCGTTCCTATCTGATCGGGGTTGTCGGGCAGCTTGCGTTTGTGTGGCTGTGCATTGCTTTTGCCGCGCGTCTGGTGCGCAACCGTCCGCTGCGGCGGACCGTGACGTGGTCACTGTGGATTTACGGCACACTCTATCTGCTGAATGTCTCTGATGATGTTGCGGCGTTTCTCGACCGGATCGCCGTGCAACTGGGTGATTTCCGCCTGTCAGTTCTGACGCTGATCACCGCTGTCGTTGTGATCGGTGCGCTGGTGATGCTGGCGCGGATTGCCTCACAGGCGACAGCCAGCACCATCCGGCGCAACGAAGATATCAGCCCCTCCATGCAGGTGCTTGCCGTCAAGGGTGTGCAACTGGCGATGTACGGCATTGCCTTTTATCTGGGCGTAAAGGCCGTTGGCATTGATCTGACGGGTCTTGCGGTTCTATCCGGTGCCATCGGTGTCGGCCTCGGTTTCGGTTTGCAAAAAGTGGTGTCGAATCTTGTGTCGGGGGTGATCATCCTTCTGGATAAGTCCATCAAGCCGGGGGATGTGATCAGTCTGGGCGAAACATTCGGCTGGATCCAGACACTGGGCGCGCGATACGCCTCTGTCGTCACGCGCGACGGTAAAGAATACCTGATCCCGAACGAAGACCTGATCACGGGGCAGGTGGTCAACTGGTCGCACTCAAATGATTTTGTGCGGCTGGATATCTATTTCGGTACTGCCTACGGCGACGATCCGCATGTGGTGCGCAAACTGGCGATTGAGGCAGCCTCCTCTGTCCCGCGTGTTCTGGCCAGCAAGGCACCGGTCTGCCATATCGTCGGCTTTGGCGACAGCAGTGTGGATTATATCCTGCGCTTCTGGATCAGGGACCCCACCGGCGGCCTGACCAACATCAGGGGCAATGTCTATCTCGCCCTGTGGGACGCGTTTAAAGAGAACGATATCTCCATCCCGTTCCCCCAGCGCGAAGTGCGTATGCTGGAGAAAGATTGACGTGGACAAAATCGCCACAGAACATGACAGTAGGGCAGGTATAATCGCCCGTGTCATTGAAATGCGGCACTTGCGTTGCTAACTACCGATCAATCCCCAGCGCCGGGGGTCTGGCGGCGCGACAAAAGGAGGACAATGTCCTGTCTACTCAAACTCAAGCAGGTGCGCCTGCGCTCAACGGTGCAGTCGTAATGGCTGGCCACAAGAAAGCCACCAGCGATCTGTTGTTGGAAACGGTCCTTTCGTCGCTTCATGACGACAAGGCAGAAGACATCGTGCAGATTGATCTGCGCGAAAAAACCGAAATCGGTGATCATATGGTCATCTGCTCGGGTCGGTCGACCCGTCAGGTGACATCCATTTCCGAAAAACTAGCGCAGCGGGTCAAGGACGAATTTGGCCATTCCGTGCGGGTTGAAGGCAAGGATTCGGGCGACTGGGTACTTATCGACACGGGTGATGTTATCGTCCATGTGTTCCGCCCCGAAGTGCGTGAATTCTACCAGCTTGAAAAAATGTGGCTGCCGCAGCCCGATGCCGCTTCCTGATCGCGGATGAAGGTGCAGATTTGTGCCGTCGGGCGGCTGCGTGCCGGCCCTGAGAAAACGCTGATCGACGACTACCTCAAACGATTCGACAGAACCGGCCGCGGGCTATCCCTCGGGCCGGTTTCTGTTTTGGAGGTGGACGACAGAAAAGGCGGCGGCATGTCGGCAGAAGCGGCGCTGTTGCGCCGTGCCGTGCCGCAAGGCGCTGTTATCTGTGCGCTGGACGAACGAGGCGTGGTTGAAACATCGCCCAAATTTGCCCGTCGTATTGCCGGATGGCGCGATACCGGGCGTAGCGATCTGGCGTTTGTGATCGGTGGCGCTGATGGCATCGATCCCGAACTGCGCGCGCAGGCCGACCACCTTTTGTCATTCGGGTCAATGGTCTGGCCGCATATGATGGTGCGCGTCATGCTGGCCGAGCAGCTGTACCGCGCGGCCTCAATCCTGTCGGGCGGGCCCTATCACCGGGTTTAGGGCAGTTTTATCGTTTTTGTGTTCGGTGACCAGCCGGTGGCGGTGTCGCGAACTTCGATCACAACTGTATCGACACCCGCCGGAATTTTCACTCCGGACAGCGAGCGCGTGAACGGTTGTTCGTCAACGTGGGGATGTGCAAGATCGCGCTCACCCAGAATGTTGCCGTCCATATCCTTGATACGCCATGCATCCGCATAATCATCCCACCCTTTGTCGGAGTGAAGCACTGTTACGCTAAACGTATAGGCAGGGCCGGATTTACTGACATTTACATGCTGGACAGTGGCCGGATCAGCCAATGCGGGTGACGCTGTCAGCGCAAATGTGAGAAGGGCTTTTTTAATCATGATCATTTTCCAAATACAGGAAGTTGATATATGCAGCCTGTGTTAGTCTTCCAAGAGGCACTTTGGATAGGGCAGCGAATTTCTGCCGTTATTTTAACAGGCGCTGATGCGGAAACTGTAACCGCGTGAGGATATCCCAGCTGTGTAATCGCAATCGGTCAGTTTCAAAATTTCGGGGGAATGTTTATCTTCTGTAAAACAGTTTTGCCTAGCCCTTTAGCTATGAACGGAGCAAGATGGCTACAGGTAGTAAACTTGCTCTGACCCCTTATTGGTAATAGTATTTTACCAGACTTACCGTGCCGGACCGCATTGGAGTATTCTATGGAAATGCCGACCCCGAATTCCGCTGTGCTGGCCCGCAAAGCGCGTGTGGTTGAACGGTTGAAGGCTGTGCTGGCCGCCGATGCAGTGATCCACGATCTTGCGCAGACCCGCGCCTATGAATGTGATGCGCTTACAGCGTATCGCTGCGCGCCAATGGTTGTCGTGCTGCCCGCCAGCACCGAGGAAGTGTCGGCCGTTTTGCGTATCTGCCATGAAGAAAGTGTTCCCGTTGTCCCGCGCGGGTCGGGCACATCGTTGGCTGGTGGTGCGCTGCCGACAGCGGATTGTGTGGTTCTTGGCGTGGCGCGCATGAACGATGTGATCGAGACGGATTATGACAACCGGTTCATCCGGGTCCAGACCGGACGCACCAACCTCAGCGTGACAGGCGCGGTGGAAGAAGACGGATTTTTCTACGCACCCGATCCCTCAAGCCAGCTTGCCTGCGCCATTGCAGGCAACATCGCGATGAATTCGGGTGGGGCGCATTGCCTGAAATACGGCGTGACAACCAATAACCTGATGGGCGTCAAGATGGTGATGATGGATGGCGAGATTGTTCAAATCGGCGGCAGCTATCTGGATGCAGGCGGGCTGGACCTGCTAGGCGTCATCTGCGGCTCTGAGGGGCAATTGGGTGTTGTGACCGAAGCAACACTGCGCATTCTGCACAAACCCGAAGGCGCGCGACCTGTGCTGATGGGGTTTGACGACAGCGAAGTCGCCGGTGCTTGTGTCACCGATATCATCAAGGCAGGTGTCCTGCCTGTTGCGATCGAATTCATGGATCGTCCCTGTATCGAAGCGACCGAAGCCTTCGCCAAGGCAGGCTATCCTATGTGTGAGGCGTTGTTGATCGTCGAGGTTGAAGGCTCGGATGCGGAGATTGACCACCAGCTTGAGCTGATCATGGACATCGCGCGCCGTCATCATCCCGTTGAACTGCGCCAGAGCCGGTCTGCCGAAGAAAGTGCAGCGATCTGGCTGGGACGCAAAAGCGCGTTTGGCGCGATGGGGCAGATCAACGATTATATGTGTCTGGATGGAACCATACCCGTGTCGAGCTTGCCGCATGTGCTGCGCCGGATCGGCGAGATGTCGGAAGAATTCGGACTGAAAGTGGGGAATGTATTCCATGCCGGTGACGGCAACATGCATCCGCTGATCCTGTTTGATGCAAACAAACCCGGTGATCTGGAACTGTGCGAGGCATTCGGTGCCGAGATCCTTAAGTTGTGTGTTGAAGTGGGGGGATGCCTGACGGGAGAACACGGTGTCGGGATCGAAAAGCGTGATCTGATGCATGTGCAGTATAGTGTAACTGATTTGGAAGCGCAGATGGCAGTGAAGGACGTGTTTGACCCGCAATGGTTGTTGAACCCTGCCAAGGTTTTTCCGCTTGATGTGTCTGACGCGCGCCGGCATGTGCCGGACGCTGCGGCGTAACTGTTGAATTGGGAGGCCAGCCTCCCAAACCCTCCGGGATATTTAGGGCCAAAAGAAATATGCATCATCCCCAGACTGAAGACGAATTGGCGGAGATCATCCGCAGTTCTGACGGACCGTTGGCTATTCGGGGTGGTGGTACGCGCGGGATGGGATGTTCCGGTGTCGGGCTGAGCATGGCGGCGGTATCGGGTATTACCCTTTATGAACCGGGTGCGATGACTGTTGTTGCGCGCGCTGGTACGCCGGTTGCGGAAATTGAGGAGGTTCTGGGGCAGGAAAACCAGAGGCTGGCATTCGAACCGATGGATCATCGGGTGTTGTTGGGCACGCAGGGCACGCCGACGATTGGTGGCGTATTTGCAGCGAATATAAGTGGACCGCGTCGGATATCTGTTGGGGCGGCGCGTGATTTTTTGCTGGGTGTGCGATATGTAGATGGCGCGGGGCAGATTGTGAAAAACGGTGGTCGGGTGATGAAAAACGTCACCGGCTATGATCTGGTAAAGTTGATGTCGGGGGCGTTCGGAACCTTAGGCGTATTGAGCGAGGTTTCGTTCAAGGTTTTGCCACGGCCGGAGACCGATGCGACATTGATCCTTCACGGTTTGGAAGATGAGGCGGCTGTCGCTGCGCTTGCCAGGGCGCTGGGCAGTCCGTTCGAGGTGTCTGCGGCTGCGCATGATCCAGCAACGCGCGAAACCATGTTGCGGATTGAAGGGTTTACGGATTCGGTCAGGTATCGCACCGGGGCATTGCAGGCTCTGCTGGGGGGGGAGACTTCTATCGAGAGCGAAGGTGCGGCGCGTTGGCGCAGGTGGCGTGATCTTGAAGGGTTTGCGATGGTGGACGAAGATGTCTGGCGTGTTTCGTGCAAGCCGTCGGCAGCACCTGAACTGGCGGCCAGATCAGGTGCTAGGGCTGTGCGGTATGACTGGGCGGGCGGTTTGATCTGGCTGCGGACACCGGCGGGACATGATTTACGCGCGGCACTGGGGGAGTATGACGGTCACGCAACTGTGGTGCGCGGTAATGTGCGGCCTGTTTTCGAGCCTGAAGCTGTGGGCGTTGCGCGGATCACTGCGGGACTGCGTGCGCGCTTCGATCCGCGTGGTTTGTTAAATGCGGGGCTGATGAGTTGATCTATTCTATATTGTTTTTGATGGTGTTTGTCGGGGGTCCATTGGCCTTTCGCGCGTTAACACGTGGTGGCCCGTCGCCTGCTGCATTCCGGCGTTTGGCATTGTTTACGGCCTTGTGTGCTGCAACGGGGCTGACATTGCGCTACGGCTTCGCAGATATGTGGGGGCGGGATGTTCTGGTCACCGGTGCCGGCATTGCATTCATCTGGGGAGGGTGGATCGGTGTGCTGGCCTACGGTGCGCAGGCGTTCCGGCGGATAGACAATGGCCTGCATATGCGGCGCTGGACGTCGGTGATTGGCGCGCTGGGAACAACGATGCCATGGTTCGGGCTGGCCAGTGCCAGTATGCTGGCTGTTTAGGGGCACAGTATGCAAACAAACTTTACACAAGAACAACTGGAAGACCCTGCGACCAGCCGCGCCAATGATATTTTGCGGGCCTGTGTGCATTGCGGGTTTTGCACCGCGACCTGCCCGACCTATCAGGTTTTGGGGGATGAGCTGGACAGCCCGCGTGGCCGGATTTATCTGATCAAGGATATGCTAGAGAACGAGCGTGTGCCGGATGCAAAAACAGTCAAACACATCGACCGGTGCCTGAGTTGTCTGGCCTGTATGACAACCTGCCCGTCAGGTGTGCATTACATGCATCTGGTGGACCACGCCCGTGACTATATCGAACAGCGTTACAAAC
The DNA here is from genome assembly GCF_026410285.1 of Sulfitobacter sp. F26169L. Classification (GTDB taxonomy): domain Bacteria; phylum Pseudomonadota; class Alphaproteobacteria; order Rhodobacterales; family Rhodobacteraceae; genus Sulfitobacter. The sequence goes on from NZ_JAPMLP010000004.1 coordinate 28,675, forward strand.
GTCCGCTGTCGGATCGCGCCTTGCGCTGGATGCTGGCGCGGATATTGCCGTATCCGATGCGGTTCCGGCTGGCGCTGGTGGGGGCGAAAATCGGGCGACCTTTTGCGCGGATTATGCCTGATGCACGCTTGCGTGCGATGCTTGAAATGGCGCCCGACGCGATCCCCCCGGTGAGCCGAAATGACGACCCGCAGACGTTTGCGGCGACCGCGCCCAGGCGGATGCGCGTGGCGCTGATGACAGGCTGTGCGCAAAAAGCCCTGAACACAGATATTAACGATGCAACCATTCGGCTGCTGACGCGCTTGGGTGCCGAGGTTGTCGTTGCAGAAGGGGCCGGATGCTGCGGTGCCCTGACGCATCACATGGGAAAGACAGACGAAAGCCATGCAAGTGCGGCTAAAAATATCCGTGCTTGGGTGCGTGAGATGGATCAGGGTGGGCTTGATGCGATTGTGATCAATACCTCTGGGTGTGGAACGACAGTAAAGGACTACGGCCACATGTTCCGCAACACGCCATTGGCTGTTGATGCGGCGCGGGTTGCAGCGGTTGCACAGGATGTCAGTGAGGTCCTAATGACCCTTACAGTCGCAGATGGTGAAGCGAAAACCACTGAGAAAAAACCGCTCGGCGCGCCGGAGGAACTGGTTGTGGCCTATCACGCCGCGTGTTCCCTACAGCATGGGCAGCAGATCAAAACGCATCCGAAGACGCTGTTGAAAAACGCGGGCTTCACGGTGGTCGAGCCAGCGGATTCCCATCTGTGTTGCGGCTCCGCCGGAACTTACAATTTGATGCAGCCCGAAATCTCGGGGCAGCTAAAACAACGTAAAGTTAGGACGTTGGAGGCAAAAAAACCTGATGTAATCGCAGCGGGTAACATTGGATGTATGATGCAGATCGGCTCTGCCGCGTCGGTGCCGGTGGTCCACACGGTCGAACTGCTGGATTGGGCGTGGGGCGGGCCAAAACCGCCGGCGCTGGATGGCGAAATTCTGCAAAAAGATAAAATACCACGCTTGCGTTAACTGCTTTGCCCTAATTTTGCCTCAACCTGAAGATATGCGCGGGTATCAACTTAATTTCTTGGGAGGACTCCGGTTTGCGGCAATGGTTGGCCTTGGCAGCGATTGGTCTATTGCTCACCTCTGGTGCGCATGCTGGTAACGCAGGGCTAAAGCGGCTTGATAACGGTGATGACGCAAAAGCGTGGGAAGCTGTCGGCCGACTGGATATCAACGGCAAGGGGTTTTGCACCGGCGCATTGATTGCACCGAAGCTGGTCCTGACTGCCGCGCATTGCATGTTTGACAGTGATACGGGCCAGCGGATTGACGAGGGCCACATCGAATTTCTGGCCGGCTGGCGGAACGGGCGTGCGGGGGCGTATCGTGATGTTGCACGGGTGGTCGTTCACCCGGATTATATGTACGATGAAACCCTGTCGTCAGACCGCGTGCGCAATGATCTGGCCTTGCTGGAGCTTGTGCAGCCCATACGGAACACGTCAATCCAGCCGTTCAAAACCGCCGCGCGCCCCCGTGCCGGTGACCGTGTCGGCGTGGTGAGCTATGCACTTGACCGCGCCGAAGCGCCATCATTGCAAGAGGTCTGCGCGGTATTGGCGCGGCAGGGCGGGGTATTGATCACGTCTTGTTCCGTTGATTTCGGCTCTAGCGGGGCGCCGATTTTCATCTTCGAGGATGGCGAGGCGCAGATCGTCTCCGTCGTTTCGGCCAAGGCCGAGGTGGAGGGGAAAGAAGTGTCGCTTGGCACTGCGCTGGGCCAGCCATTGGCCGAATTGCAGGCAGAACTGGTTGCAGGACGCGCGATTTATCTGGGCGCGAAACGCGGGGAACGCCGTGTCGGTGTGGGCGAGCGGCACGGAACAGGGGCAAAATTTGTTTCTCCGTAGCGCTCTTGTTCTCGCCCTTTTGTGGGCGCTGCCGGTTCTGGCAGACAGCCCCTTGATCGGGCTGAAACGGATCGAACAGGCATCGCCGTGGAAGGCTGTAGGCCGCCTTGAAACCGGTGATGGCGGCTATTGTACGGCCACGTTGATTGCGCCCGATCTGGTGCTGAGTGCGGCACATTGTATTTTTGAAAAGAGCGGAAAACGCCGCGCCGCGTCCGAGTTGATGTTTCGCGCTGGCTTTCGCAACGGTCGCGTTGAGGCAGAGCGCAAGGTTTTGCAAACCGTTCTGCCCGAGGCCTATCAGTATCGCGGCGGGGATTGGCTGACGCGGGTTGCCAACGATGTTGTTCTGTTGCGGCTCAGTACGCCGATCGCCACTCACATCATTGACCCGTTTATTGTTGAACCGCGCCCGATGCGGCGCGGCGAGGTTAGCGTGGTTTCTTATGGTCGAGGGCGCGACAGCCTGCCGTCACTGCAACACACCTGCCAAGTTCTTGACAGTTACCGCGGCGCTATGGTGATGGATTGTAATACAACTTTCGGGTCGTCGGGCGCACCGGTCTTCCGGCGGGACGGGACCAAAACCCGGATCGCTTCTATTGTATCGGGTTCTGTCGAGATTGATGGCACACGGCGTACAACGGGAATGGCGTTGCCTGCACTTGTGACACGTCTCAAGGCGAAGATGATCGCCGAAGGCGCGCCGCCAAAGGCGCAATTGCGCCGGATCGGGGTCGGCACACGCGCCAGTGGCGGTGCAAAATTCATCCGCTCCGGCGGGTCTTGAAACCGCAATACCAGTCCCCACATTAGTGCAGTCAGAACGCCTTTTCAGGGTTTTGGCATTTCGAAAACGGGCCTGTCCAATTGTGGAAGGCTCTAACCGATAATCGCTCTAAGATGAGGATGAACACATGCGCAATTTTGATTTTGCACCCCTATACCGCTCCACAGTCGGCTTTGACCAGATTGCCAATCTGATGGATCGTGTGCTGACTGCCGAAACCAGCCAGCCAACCTATCCGCCTTACAACATTGAAAAGCTCGAAGATGATGCCTACCGGATTTCGATTGCCGTTGCAGGCTTTTCTGAGGCTGATCTAAGCGTTGAAGTGCGGGAGAAATCGCTGATCGTGTCTGCGCGCAAAGCGGATGAAGATGCGGATAAAACCTATCTGCACCGTGGCATCGCGACCCGCGCGTTCGAGCGCCGCTTCCATCTGGCCGACCACGTTGTGGTAACCGGTGCCACCCACTCTGATGGCATGCTGCATATCGAGATGGAGCGTCAGGTTCCCGAAGCCCTGAAGCCGCGCCAGATCCAGATCGCGACCGACACGCCAAGCATTACCAAAGACGTGGTAGACGCGAAGTCTGTGAACTAAGGCTGCTGGCCTCTTGCCGGAGGCATGGCATCAACGATCAGGTAAAGGGCGCTAAAACAGCCCCCTGAAATGACAAAGGCCCAACGCAGGACGCTGCGTTGGGCCATCTTGTTTTGCAAACGCGGTGTCGATCAGACGCTCATGCAGATGTATTTCATTTCCAGATAGTCCTCGATCCCGTGGTGGCTGCCTTCGCGGCCAAGACCGGATTGCTTTACGCCGCCAAACGGCGCGACCTCGGTTGAAATGATGCCGGTGTTCACGCCAACGATGCCGTATTCCAGCGCTTCGGCCACCTTGTACACACGGCTCAGGTCTTTTGCGTAGAAATAGCTTGCCAGGCCAAAGATCGTGTCGTTCGCCATAGCGATCACATCGTCAACGGTATCGAATTTGAACAGCGGCGCAAGCGGGCCGAATGTTTCTTCTGTGGCAACCATCATGTCCTGTGTCACGCCGGTGATGATCGTGGGCGCGAGGAAGTTACCGTCCATCGTGCCATCGTTGCCCAGAACAACAGTACCGCCTTTGGATTTCGCATCCTCGATATGCTCTTTGACCTTCTCGCCCGCATCGGGATTGATCAGCGGCCCCAGGTCCACACCGGATTCAAAACCGTCACCGACTTTCATCTTTTTCACAGCGGCAGTCAGCTTTTCAGTGAAGGCATCATAGACACCGGCCTGCACGTAAATCCGGTTCGCACACACGCAGGTCTGGCCGTTATTGCGGAATTTACACAGGATCGCGCCTTCGACAGCGGCGTCCAGATCGGCATCATCAAACACGATGAACGGCGCGTTGCCGCCGAGCTCCATCGAACATTTCATCACCTGATCAGCGGCTTGTTTCAGCAGGATGCGTCCCACTTCGGTAGAGCCTGTGAATGTCAGTTTCCGCACAGCCGGGTTTTCGCAGAATTCCTTGCCCACCGCGGAGGATGATTTTGACGGCACCACGTTGAACACTCCCGCGGGGATGCCTGCACGTTCGGCCAACACACCCATCACAATCGCCGAAAGCGGCGTTTCGGCAGCAGGGCGCGCGACGAACGAACAACCGGCAGCCAATGCAGGGGCGGCCTTGCGCGTGATCATCGCGTTGGGAAAGTTCCACGGCGTGATTGACGCGGCAACGCCGATCGGCTGTTTGATCACGGTGATCCGCTTGTCACGCTGGTGGCCGGGAATTGTCTCGCCGTAAACACGCTTTGCCTGCTCTCCGAAAAACTCGATGAACGACGCGCCATAGGCAATCTCGCCTTTGGCCTCGGGCAGCGGTTTGCCTTGCTCGGCGGTCAGGATGGCACCCAGATCGTCCTGATTTTCCATCATCAGGTCGAACCACTTGCGCATCACATTTGCGCGCTCCTTGCCTGTCCAGCTTGCCCATTCTTTTTGCGCCGCTTCCGCTTGCGCAATGGCACCGGCAACCTGCGCACGGCTCAGATTCGCGACTTGTGCGATCACATCACCGCGCGAAGGGTTGGTCACGTCGAAAGTCCCATCTTCGCCGTCCACCCATTCGCCGCCAATATAAGCGCGGGTTTCCAACAGGCTGGGGTCTTTAAGTATGGATTTCAGGTCAGTTGCGGCAGCAGTCATATGCATTCTCCTTGAATTCGTCTGGGAACCCAAAGCAACAATGGCTATGATTGTCCAGTTCACATTGAGAGGATCCGCGCGATGAAGCTGGATGATGCCTATGCCAACGCCGCCCATATAGAGGGCGCAGATGCTTTTCCACCGCGTTGGGAGAAGGCCGCGAAAGAGTTCCGCGAGGCGCTGGGCGCGCGTGCGCAACTGGGCGTATCATACGGCCCGTCAGAGCGGCAGACGTTTGATATGTTCCAGCCCGAAGGCGTATCCCGCGGCACGGTGATCTTTGTCCATGGCGGCTACTGGAAGGCGTTTGATGCTTCGTACTGGTCGCACCTTGCGGCCGGAGCGTTGGCGCGTGGCTGGGCCGTTGCGATGCCCAGTTATGATCTGTGCCCTGACGTGCGCATCAGCGAGATTACCCGCCAGATATCCGCCGCCGTCACCCGCATTGCGGATCGCACATTCGGGCCGCTCGCCCTTGCCGGTCATTCGGCGGGGGGGCATCTGGTGTGCCGCATGACCGATCCGCTGATCCTTCCGTCTGAAATTCGTGAGCGTATCAAGCAGATTGTCCCGATTTCGCCCGTGGCTGACCTGACGCCACTGATGGACACAAGCATGAATACCGTACTGGCCATCGACGCGGCAGAGGCACGTGCTGAAAGCCCTGTAAATATGCAGCCCCCGCACGGGCTGGACGTGACAATCTGGGTCGGTAGTGATGAGCGTCCTGCATTTCTGGAACAGGCCGAAAAGCTTTCACGCGCATGGGGTGCGCGCAGAACGGTTGAGGAAGGCAAGCACCACTTTGATGTGATTGATGCATTGGCGGACGCTGACAGCCAGATGATCAAAGCACTGCTGGGGCTGAAATGATCTGTTGGACCACATACCAATCTATTTGTCATTTTCAGTCACGCGCCGTGATCGGGCTTTCTTTTGAGTCGGAGTTTTGCAAAACTTGGGAATTAGCGCGGATACCGTGATGTAAATCGAATAAACATCGACTATATATAATCGAAATGACACATTAAAACGGAGTTCTTAATGGCAAATCTTGATGCTCAGGTTCGCGAATCCCAAGCGCAGGTCGCGCAAGCACAGGGCAAAATTGCCGAGCTGACCAGCCGGATTGAAACAGCGCGTGCAAAAATCAATGCAGGGGACGCGGCGGACATCGACATCGAAAATGCCTCTTTGGAAGATGTGCATGCCCATACCGAAGTGATGAACGCAAACATCGCCGAGCTGATCATGGGGCTTGACGATGTAACCGCAGGCTTTTCCCGCGATTTTGATGAAATGCGCTCCAAGACAGGTTGGGAAAGCGTTGTTGGCATCTTTTCTTCTGCCAAATCCGACAGCATGCGCCAGGAGCGTGTGCGCTCTGCGTCCATCGACGACAAGCTTCAGGATCTGATCGCCAAATCCGACACCATTGTGCAATTGCTAGAAGGGCAGCTGGCCGTTCTGGAAGAACAAAAAGTAAAGGTAGAGTCCAACCTGACAGATACACTTAACGATCGCGAAATAACCGTGGCCGAGCTTGAATCCCTGCGGACCGATATCGCCGCGATGGACCCCGAAATTATCAAGCTTGAGAATGCGATTGCCGGCGAAATGGACGCCGCCAAACGCACAGCGCTGGAGACAAAGTTGGCCGAGGCCAATGGCCGTTACAACAGCATGGTTCAGGACGAGCAGGTCAAACTTGCCAAGTCCCAAACGCTGGAACGCTATATCGACAAGGGCAAGACATGGGTGGACAGCCTGCAAAATCAGGCCGCCACGCAAATGGTGCTGATCAACAAGCTGCAAACAGACACCAAACAACGCGTTGTGCTGTATGATGCGCTGACCAAATCGCTGAAAACCGCACAGCAGCAGGACGTGGCCCACCGCATCAACGAAATCGGTGTGAAAACCGATCAGGAGGCGCAATCCGCAATGGCGGGAATCGGCTCTGCCACCAACGCGCGCATGGCCGAGATGATGGAAAAGCACGAAGATCACATGGTTTTTGCCCGTGAGGTGCTGGAGCAGAAGGCAAAGGCCGATGAACGCTTTGCCCGCCGGTTTGCCAAGATCATCGAAAAGCACGACAGCAATGCGTATGGGGAATAACGCACTGTTGCTGTCTGCGTTTTTCATTTTTCTCGTCTCTTTGGTATCGCTACTACGTTGCTATTACAAAGTATCGCGTTTGCATGGTGTGAAGTGGAATCTTGTGAATTTGCTTAATGAGCCTGAAATGCGCGTGCATCTTCGTCCTTTGATGTTGCCGAGCATCGCAATGCTCCTTTCTGGAAGCCTTTGGCTGTTCATATTGGAAAGTGGCGTATGACCGATCCCGCCGCCGATAACTACGATCTGGACGATACGTTCGCCAGCCGCCGCTATTTCGCCAAGTTCCAAGGCATCATGCAGCATATGTTGCGCGTGGCAGGTGTGATGCAGGCCGAAGGCCAGTTAACCCGCGAAGAGGTGACCATCCTTGCGCGCTATGCTGCCAGTTTAACGCATACGTTCCGTGCGCTTAGCTGGAAATATCTGTTGGTCGGCCGCAATACGGGCCGCTTTTTCGGCGCACTCACCATAGACGGGCGCGATAGCGGATTCCCCATCGCCGAAGAGTTGATGACTATGGCCAATGACGCGCAACAGGCGCAGGTGCATCTGGGTGCATTGCCATCGGTTGAGGATCACAAAGATCGCATGGTTCAAGCAATCCTGAGTGATATGACCATACCGACAAAACTCCAGTTTAGTCTCTCGCAAAGGCTCTATTACGAGGAGTTGTTGAAGGGTGATCTGTTCTGGGTGCGCAACGATGCGCAGGCAGAATGGATGGGTGAGGCAAGCGGGCGTCGGAAATTCCGTTTGCATTGGGCCACCTATGACAGTCAGGTCAACCTGCCCGTTATTTACATGATGGAAGTCGAGGATTCAGGCGATGAGGCGTTGCCCCGCGATACTCGCCGCTGGCCGGAAGTACAGGCGCATCTGAGCGCGCAGGCGCTGGGCGCGCTGAAGTTGGTGACAATCGCACGGGGATTTGACGAGGATTTTGACGAGTTGCATCCCAAACGCCTGCGCCGCTTTCACCTCGGGCCGATGTACAGCAATGCCTACACCCGTCAGAACGGCCCGTTGCGTGATGTGCTGGCCGAGGCGAAAGCGCCCGAAGGGCAGGACTGGGCCATGGTCTGGACCGAAGAAGAGCTGATCTCGGACCGCACGATTTCGGAAAAGTCGGGTTGGTTTTCGAAGGTAGAGCGGCAGATATTTGCGCTGGACCCGATGGGAGGGCAATTGCCCGACATGGGAGCCACCCGTACAGCGCGCAGCATTATTCTGCCCCAGCGCCCCTATCAGGTTCTGGAAGAGCATAACCCCCCCGGTTTCGCCGGTGTGCGCAAGTTTGTGGTGAGCGGGTCGGGCCGTGTGCTTCGTTATTGATGTCGTCTGCTGCCCCGATGTCGGAATTGGATATTTATGGCCAAAAGAAATAGGCCCACCGTGAAAATTGAGGAGACGGGACCATGAGCCAGACGTTGGACAAGATGGAATTGCGCGAGGAAGATATTGCCAAGCATCTGGGCGTGGCGCAGGCGCTGATTGAAGGGTTTGACCATGCACCGCGGATTGGTAAGACGGTTGAGCCGGTTGCGGCAGAGCGATCTGCCGGTCTGGGAACGCGGCGGCGGTTCCGTTCCACTACGCCGGGGCTGGTGACGCAGCGGCGGGTGGCATCAGGGGCCGTGCAACTGCTGGCGCGGGTTGAAAGTGTGGACGGTGATGACGCGCTGATGTCGCCGTTGCAGGCAACAGTGCTGCATGCGGTGCGGCGTGCGATCGCGATTTCCCTCGCCGTGGCGGAGAATTTTGCCGGGCAATCAGCTTTGGGTGATTTGAAACGCGCCAATCTGGAAGGTGCCTTACCCGCCGCGCGCAAGACGGAATTTGGCGAGTTGTTGGCGGCTGAAGCGTTGGTCACGTTGTATGTGCTGGGTAATGCGATTGCTTATCTATTATCCCCGCATCTGGGCGAGATGAGCGTAGAGGTCGGCGATGTCGAGGAAGTGTTGACCGACAACGGGCAGACAGCTTTGCATGGGGCCTTGTGGGAGCTGGACAATGATATTGCCACGCACGCCACGGATGATCTGCGGCTGGTCGCTACGGTCAGTGCCTTTGCCGAAGCGTTGATGGAAAAGGTCGCGTTGCGCGCGGCCAGCGCCCCGCGGCTGGAGGCTTTCAGGACTGCCGCGTGGCATGTTGCGGCGGATGATTTTACCGTTCAGGGATTTACCCCCGCAGCAAAGGCCAAATCGACCACCCTGACCATGACGTTCAAGAAGCCCAACGAAGTGGTTGGCAACCATATCGCAAAATACCAATCGATGAAGCTGGCCAAAATGCTGATGGCCTATGACTTTGACCGCCGCCTGAACCCTTTTGCGGAACTGGGCGGGTTTATCTTTACCTTCATGGGCGATGGCGCGCCGGGCACGGGGAAAACCACGCTGATCCAGATGATGGCGGGGTTGATATCGGAGTATTGTAACAACGCCGATTACCCGTTCCGCTATCAGAACCTGAGCACGGATAACATCGACAGCTATCAGGGCAAATCCGGCCAGAACGCCAAGGCGTTTATCAACAACATCATTGATCCCTCGGTGATCGGCTTTGGCACCATCGACGATATTGACCAACTGGCGGGTAAACGGGGGGATCGTCAATCATCGGCAGGGCAGTTGGAGATTACCGCCGTGCTGATGGAGAGTTTTGCGGGCGCAAATACCGTGGTGCGCGGGAACTGCACGTTTGGCATGTTCTCGAACTATCCCGAAAACGTGGATGATGCCCTGCGCCAGCGCGCCGGTGCGCGGTTTCTGGTGGACGGGCCGCAGACGCGCGATGACTACGTTGATATCCTCTATCTGCTGATGGGCAAAAACCACGATATCCCGCTGGGCGATCACACGGTATTCGAGGCGCAGGCGATCAAAAAAGCGGTTGCGGCATCGTTTGCGGGACACTTAAAACCGCATGAAGCGGGGCTGTTGAGCGTGTATGAGGATGTGCAGGCTAAAATCGGGGCGCTAGATACGATCAACAAACTTGGGACGTACCTTAAGGCGATTCAGGAGGCCGATCCGCGCTTCACCGGCCGTGCGATCAAGAACATCACCGATGCGGTGAAAGTGCGCGCGATGGATTTCGAGCTGCCCGATGAATGGATGGAGCAGCCGGACCTGTTCTTGTTCAAAGACTATGACACCAAGAAAGCGATGATTGAGGACATGCGCCAGCCGATCACAGTGGATATGGTGGTGCAGGAGATCAACCGCTACGCGGATTCAGAGTTCCGCTATGCCGATAAGTCGGATGAGGTCGCGATTGAGGGGATGGTTCGGGATATGGGGCGGAGTGTTGAGGCTAAGAAGCGGTATTTAGGGGGTGAGGTATGAAGAAGTCCTCAAATAGCGAGGTGAGCCATACGCTATTCTTCTGCTTTGTTCTTCTTGTAGTTTTAGGGCTTCCTTCCTTCTACATGCTTTATGTCTCAGGGTTTTGGGTTGAATTCCTGAATCTTGATCTAAACGAGAAGGGCGATACACTCGCTGGGATATTTGGTTCGCTTGCTTTTGTATCTGCCACCATAGCGATTATTCTGCAGTCGTTCGAGTTGCGAGCGCAACGAGAAGAGTTGCGATTGACCCGAAATGTTATGGATGAGCAAAAGAAAGCTACTCAAGAGATGGCTAATTCAATGGCTGTACAAGCCGATATTTTTGCAGACGAGCAGATGCAACGTGCGGAGAACCGAAATGATATAATCTTAGAGCAAAAGGTGCGGCTGTTTATTGATATGGCAACTTACTATCGAGACCAATTGGAATTCCAATTTAGTGTATCTGGTCTCACCGTAAAAAGTAGAGATGAGGTAGTTGTTGTTACACAGACGAGTCCTACCGTTGGAAAGATATTTCTTCTACGAGAGACTCTAGATAAAATGAGCTTGGAAACAGTAGTTCAAAAAATTTCAGAAGATATTTTCTATGTTCAATGGCTACTAGAAAGAATTGAAAAAGCTGATTTTATAATAGTTAGGAAGCCAAGAAATCCGAAACGACTTCAAGAACTAATTTCTGCAATCAGGGACATTATGGCGTTAGAACCAACTCTAGGCGATGCAGGAAAAACAAGGCTGTTTAGATTGAGGATAGCGAGGATAGACGATTACCTTAACAAAATTAACGACAGCCAAGTGTGGGGTGAAGTTGATGGATAAAAACTTGTTTGTATCAGAATTTGGATGTGTTTGGTACTACTTGATCGTATCCTATTAAGATGAACCGCCTCATCCGCGCCGGCCTGATGTTCGGCAACCTTTTCCATGTCCACTCGCCCACTTTGGTGGAGCGGTATAATCGCGCGCTGCACCACCTCACGGGCAAACGCACCGCGCTCACCGATTTTTACATCGACATTTCCGGCTACTCCCCCGAGATCGGCGACGAGTTGAATGATCCGCTTTACCTGAACCACAAGGGCGTGAACCGGCAGTTTATTCTGCTGGGGATGGAGCAGCGCACGGCACCTTTGCTGAACGCGAAATTCTCGACCTCGAAAACGGTGTTGCAGGATTTCATCGCGGAGAACGAGGCGGCGTTGTTTGCCCTGACCGCCAAGGATGCCGTTGCGGGAGAGTTGGTGAACTCGGTCTATGACGTGTCCTCGCCCAAGCGGTTGTTTGATATCCGCCGGATCACGATTGATGCCGATACCACGGGCGGCACGGTGAAAGACGCGGCCAAGCTGGCGGATATGGTGGATAAATTCCGCGATACCGACGGCGGCTGGTACGATGATGTGCTGATTGCGCAGATGATCGACCTTGCGGGAAAAACCGGCGATGTGGTGCGCAACCCTGTCAGCCTGAAGGCGATGCGGTTTAACCAGCGTAATTTCTGGACCGCACATTTTGGCGGCTTGTATGTGTTTCAGGATGTGCCGCACCCCGCCGTGATTGCTCCGGCGGGCAAGGATGGGCTGGAGGATATCCCGCTTGAGTATGTATTCGACGCCACCCAGCGCAACAGGATTGCGCAGTTTTTCCAGCTTAACGGTCTGACCGAAACAATACTGGAGGCGCGGGGCATCAAATCGGCGGCGATCCTGCGGCAGAAAATGGATTTCATCCTGATTGATGCGGTGGCGGATCAGGGTGTTGACCTGACGGGCCTTGCGCGCAGTGATCTGCGGCGTCTGGCGCGCCAGCACAGTGATAAGCTGCCGCCGGAATTCCACACGCTGGGGCAGTTGGTTAACTGGGCCGAGGATGGCGGCGCATTTCCGATGATTGACAGCGCCGATCCGGTCTATTTCTACACCCTGCGCGCGGCGGATACGCCCGATGCAGAGCTGGTGAATATGCTGCTGGCGCAACTGGCGCCCAAGGATATCCGCCAGCTGTTCATCTGCCACAAAGACCTGTTCTACAGCACCTATGCCGCGTGGCCGGATGCAAAGCGCGCCTATGTTGCCGATTTTCTGGAGCGCGAGTACAAGGTGGACAAGGCAGGTGTGCGTGACGCACTGTTCGGGCATGAGCCCGCGCTGGAGGTGCCACCGCTGCCGCGCAAACGCAAAAAACCGCCGCCCGTGCCAGACCGCATTGCCGCTGTCGGCCCGTGGGGTGCGGTAAGGAGGAGATAGGTTATGGCAGCACTTGTCCGCCTGATGGTGATCGGGTTTATCGTGCTCAGCGTGATTTACGTCTGCCTGTCGTTGTATTCCCGCGCGGTGCGCAAGGGCAAGCTGCGCGCAGAGTGGTATGATGGGCCACAGGATCAGCCGCTTGAGACGTTTCTGGACGAGGGGCTTGAAGAATATGACAAGTCCCTGCGTCGCAAATTGATCCTGTCGGTCTATGTCATTCCGGTGATCCTTGTGTCAGTGGTCATCTACCTCACGAATTTTAGTTAAAAGGGGGCCACATGCTGGGTCTTATCCGTTGGACATTCTGGATCACCGTTTGGGTGATCATCGCCGCGTTCTTTCATTACACGTTGCCGCAGGTGGATATTGTTCGCATAACCGACACCTACGAAAAGCGTGTCGATCCGGGTGAAAACAGCCTGTTCTGGGCGCAGGCCGATATCGGCACCGATGGCACCCTATCCACCCGCGATGTGTTCTTCATCCAGACCCGTCTGGCAAAGGGCAAGGTGATGGTCTACCGCAACGAAGATACGGGATGGGGCTGGCCGCCGTATTTCAAATTCGACACGTCGAACCTGCAGGCCGAAGCAAGCGATTTCCGCTCGACCGAGGCTGATCCGCGCTATGTGGCCATCAAGCACTATGGCTGGCGCAATGAATTCCTGACGATCTTTCCCAACGCTATTTCGGTGCGTCAGGTTTCCGGGCCCGACGCGTCCAAGGGCATCCCGTGGCTCAACATCTTTATCATCACGATCTTCCTGACCGTCGTGTACGGGGTCTGGGTGCGCTGGCGCCGGTTCCGCATCGCGCGGATTGATCCGAAAATGGAAGCGATCGAGGATGACCTTTCGGAAAAAAGCAGCGCTATGAAAGGCTGGTTGGCGACGTGGCGTAAAAAGCCCTAGCGCCACGCCGACCGCCTATCGGCAGCGGATGATCAGTCCTGTTTCTGGACCATCCGCCCGATCCGGCGACCCCCGAGTATATGCACATGCAAATGGGGCACTTCCTGCACGCCATGATCGCCGGCATTGCTGATCATGCGGAACCCTTCGGCGGCATCAATGCTTACCCCTTCCATCCGGCAGACCTCGCCGATGGCACGGGTATAATCCACAATCTCGGCGTCCGTCGCGGCAGCTGCAAAATGATCATAGCTCACGTAAGGACCTTTGGGAATGACAAGCACATGCACAGGCGCTTGCGGATATAGATCGCGAAAGGCCAGCGTGTGTTCTGTCTCCAGAACCGTGGTGTTGGGGATTTCCCCCCGCAGGATTTTTGCAAAAATGTTCTGGTCGTCATAAGTATAGGCCACAAAAACGCTCCTCAGTCGGCAAACAGATAATCGGTGCTGGCGATGTCATGCGCCTTGTCTCCGGCGATGCCCAGAAATTTCGCCAGTTCGTCCGCATTTTCGGCCGCCGAGGCGGTTTCACGCATCCGGCTGTGGTTTTCAAACTGGGCATCGCGGATGGCGTCACTTTCGTAAACCATATCATTGCGAATGGTGGGCAGCAAACGGTCCAGCGTTTCTTGCGATGTCTGCTCGCCTGCAAGACCAACGCGCATGGCATGCCCTACCAGATAATCGTCCGAAAACGTACACTCGATCTCCAGAATACGCGTCACCGACCGGTCCGAGGCAAAATCCTCCAGCAGATCGAGGTTGGCCGGATCCATGCAGACAATCAGACGGTCCGTTTCGAAGTAGTCAAACAACATCCGCATCAGTGCGCGGCGGTGGCGGGTGCGCTTGCCCAATGTCTTTTCGATTCCGCCAAGCGCGGGCAGGGGCGTGTCTTCTTCGTTGAAGACATATTCGATGGCGGGCACATTGGTGGTCTGGCGGATGCGCTCCAGCACCCGTTTTGCCACATGCCACTTCTTGCACACAACAATCAGCAACTCACGCTCGCGGCCCAGCGTGCTTTCCGTCTCCCAGAAACGGGTCGAAAACCGCCGCCCGATCCGGCCCCGCCCGGTCAGAAAGTTAAACAGGCTGCGCCCTTCGTTGCTGATCTGAAACTGCACACCCTGCGCGGCATAAAGAAGCCCCAGACGGCGTTTCAGATCCGATGCGTCCGCGCTGATCTTGCGTGCAAAAAGATAATCCTGGCTGAGCAACAGATCATAGTGGTCGTTGTAAAACGTCACCGGCATCCCGTAATCGGTGAACATCAAAAACGTCAGCGTCCGGCAGCGGATTTCCTTTTCGGGCACCAGATGGCGTACAAGGGTCTGAAAAAATGTCTCGTCCGGTATCCATGTCGTGCGGAAAAACCGGATGACATCACGGCGTTTTTTACAAAAATCCAGCAGGTATTCTATGGTCTGGCGGCGCAGACACCACCACTGGCTGCCGATCTGAACCTGAATATCCTCGGGAATCTTGCGGGTGATACCCAGCTTTTTTTGCAGGGCAAACATCCCGTAAAACAGCTTCTTCTGCGTCCGCTCGTTAAACCAGTGGCGATAGATTAGCCGCTCTTCTGTCCATCCGGTCTTAATCCAGTCGCTTTCGAAATAGTCGAAACTTTCAATGAAATCCGCATCGTTATTGTCCAGAAACTTGTGGGTGTATTCGGCCGATTTGATCGCCATACAGTCACCGGACAGCATGTAGAAATGGGTGGCGCGGCTGAATGCGTCTACAGCCGCCTCAACAGCGTACAGCGTGGCCTGCACCAGTGACCATTCCCCCCACCCGCAGCGGATGCGCTTTCTGGCAAAGGTGACGTTCGGATTGTTGTCCAGCGCGGCGCGTATGGCTTTGTACTGTGCCGGATCTGCGCTGGCGTCAAAATGGATCGACATATAGTCGCCCACAGCCGTCAACCGCTCCGCCTGCCGGATGATGGCATCGGGGTCTTTGTGACACAGAAGAATGTAGGCAATTTTTGCCATCTAGGAAATATTCACCGTAAATACGCTCGATTGTTTACATAGATAATGATGAACACACATTGAATAAACAGTAATTATTTGCTTTTGTAGGTGAAAAGCTGCCCCAAGAGGCGGCACCAAGGGTATGAGCAGGAGCAGCAAGGTATGGGTTTCCCCGGAACGTGGATGACCGAGAGTGAAAGTGTGGTGTACCGTGTCGTACCCAAGTGTGCCTGCTCGACCATCGGGCAGATCATGTATTACTCTGATCATGGTCAATTTTTTGACGGCGATATCCATGATGCAAAGGCAGGCATGCACAAATGGGCGCTGGAAGAAAGCCAGGAGCCGATCGCGCGAAATGTGCAAAATCATAGCTCGTATGCATTCACCTGTGTGCGCAATCCCTATACCCGTATCCTAAGTTCTTTCTTTGACAAAATTTGCGGCATCCAGCGGAACGGGAAACGATACCGTGGCAATTTGGTCCCACTTCTGATCCAGAAGTACGGAATCGAAGTTGGCGGTGACGATGGCAAACAGGAATTTGACCAGATCGCAAGCTTCCGCCGCTTCCTGTTATTTGCACGCGATACAATCCGCTGGCGCCGCCCGATGGACCCGGACATTCACTGGTCGGCTGTTTCGGGCCACGTCAGCACGTTCATCGTAAATGGCGGCACCTACGATAAAATCGTCTGGACCGAGAATTTCAACGAAGGCATGCAAGACGTTCTGGATGCAATCGAAACGCCCCATGCCGTCGATCTGGCCAAAATCCCCCGCTTCAACGAAAGTGAAGGCCACGGCCCCAAACGCGCCCACCCGGTAGAGGATTACTTCGACGATCTTTCGATGCATCTGGTGTATGAAATCTTCAAGCGTGATTTCAATCTGTTCAAGTATGACTTCGAAAACCCCGCAAACAAAATGCCGATAGGCGAGATCGATCTGGACGAGGTTCACGCCAAATTGGGGGACTAAGTGTTGCCAAATGGTTGACGAAATAGCTAAAAAATTTCGAAATGTTTCGAGTGCGAAAGGATCGGTCGGTAGAGACTGATCGGATCTGCTGTTCACCACACCGAAAGGGATCATGCCGTGGCCTATGTTTTTGACGCTCCCCCGCATCCAAGCCTCGCCGTGCAAGGCACAGATAAACGCTTTCCGGTGCGTCGTATCTTCTGTGTGGGGCGCAATTACGAGGCCCATGCCCGCGAAATGGGCAACGACCCCGACCGTGAACCGCCCTTTTTTTTCACCAAACCTGCCGATGCAGCATGTGACACGCCCTGCGTTCTTCCTTACCCGCCCCTCACAAACGATCTGCACCACGAAATAGAGCTGGTCATCGCTATCGGAAAGGGTGGCGCAAACATCGCCGCAAGTGACGTGACCGATCACATCTGGGGCGCTTCCGTCGGCATTGATCTTACCCGCCGCGATCTACAATCCGAAGCCAAGAAAAACCGCCGCCCATGGGATTGGGGCAAGGCATTTGATCTCTCCGCACCGATCGCACCGATTAAACCGGTTGCTGAAATAACAACCCTAACACAGGGCCGCATATGGCTCGCGGTCAACGGCGAAGTCCGTCAGGACGGCGACATATCAGACCTGATCTGGCCGGTTGCAGATCACATCGCATTCCTGAGCCAAAGCATTACCCTCGCCGCCGGAGATATCGTAATGACCGGCACACCGGCCGGAGTTGGGGCCGTCGGAGAGGGCGATGTCATAACCGGCGGTGTCGACGGGATCGCAACGATCCAAGTCACTATCGGCCCCCGTGCATGACCCCTACTTCTTTTGGCTAAAAATATCCCGGGGGTTCGGGGGCTGGCCCCCGACGCTCCGTTCAGCCCGTCACCGCCGCGGCGGCATTCCCCACTGGTTTGCCTCTTCCTGCGTTCTGGTGCAGTAAAACACAATCAATACGATCCACCCTATCAGCGGAATAAACATCAGCAATTGCCACCATCCCGTGCGGCCGATGTCGTGCAGCCGTCTGCATGCAACAGCAATCGAGGGGATGAACATCGCCAGCGATGTCAGCAGGCCGACCGGACCTGAATCTCCGGCCCCGATGGAGAAATCCACAGCCGTCGACACCATACTGATGATGATCGACCACAGGGTCCACCACCAGAACTGGGACCGGGTCGAGCGTGTTTTGAAATCGACGTAACGTGCAAACCCGTCTTTCAGCGCGCCGACAAAGGTATTGGCATCTTCGCGCGCGGGGTCATGTGCCTCGCTGACCGGCATGCGCGGTTGCATGGGCGCAGCGCCTTCTGACGCGGCGCCGGCACGGTTGTAGGGCAGCCAGTCTTCCATGCCTTCCTGCCAGACAAGCGTGTCGCTGCGGATTGTGCCAGCACTGACAAGCCGTTCAAATTCCGCTTGATTGACCGGTCCGTGAGAGGTGCCTTCAACGGCATAATACCATTCGGTGCGCATGATCTGTGGAATCCCTTTGATGTAATATCTTCAGCCTAACCGCCTGTTGATGGTGCTGCAACTGCTGCGGACGAGTTGGCCGCCAGAGTCTGCGCGGCCCGTGCGCGGGCCTCTTGGGCCAGTAGGGGCAGGCCGGATTTGGCATAGACCTTACCAAGCAACAGGTTCAACGGCACCCCGACAGGGTCATAGGTGCGGCGCATTTCCAGCACTTGTTGAGCGGCTGAGGCCCGTCCGTCCTGCACCAGTGCATCCAGATGGATTTGCTCGAACAGATCGCGCTGGGCGTGACTGCCGCCGCATTCCGACATGCGTGGCAAGGCGCGGGCGAGTTGGCTGATCGCTGTGTCCCAAACACCATCTGCGTAAGCGGCTATTCCCGTTGCGGCGGGAAGGGCAACATCGCGCCATGCGATGTGGTCGTGCTGGCTGGTGTCGCTTGCGCGGTCACGGATCGCTTGCATCAATTCGGCCGCTTCGGGGCGGTGTGTGCGGGTCAGTGCGTAGAGGTATTGCAGGGTCAAGAATGGGTTAACGGTATCCGCGCCGCGTGCTGCAATGTGATCAGCCACATCGCGCCAGCGGTCGCCGACATCGACGCCGGCAAACTCCATTCGCGCCAACAGGGACACAGCGCCGACCTGATCCTGACTATACCCCTTCTCCAACCCCCAAACGTGGGTGTCATAGGCGCGACGCACGTCGTCGTGCCGCCCGAGGCTGAGATAGAACAGTGCAAGATGCCACCAGTTGTGTGTATGCATGAAGCTGTTCAGATCGCGCCACGTATCCGCCACGCTTTCCAGAAATGCCGCGCCTTCGGCAATGCGGCCCTGGGTTAACATAACGTGGGCAAGGGCGTGGTGCGCCCATGCTTCGTCGTGTTGCAATGCCATTGCCTGGCGCGCGGCAGATTCTGCACGGTCCAGCAGGTGGCACAGCTCGTACCCGAAGGCGATCATCCCGTGGGCATAGGCAATGTTGGCGGCCTGTGGCAGCGCCTTGAGGGCCATGCGCAGCATTCCCGTGGCATTGCCCAGATTGAACATATGATACTGCGCAAGCTTCAGAATTGTCATGTCACGGGGATGGTCGGTGGTGATGCGGTCACAAATTGCCAGCACTTGTGGTACGTCTCCTGCGACCCACGCTGCAACCGCATCGATTGTCAGTGCTTCGCGCGCAGTTACATCGCGACGCTTAGCCTGCGCACGGGCCAGATAAGGCGTGGCTTTTTGCGGGGCATCGGGGCTTTCTAGAAACATCCACAGCATCGCCGCATAGGCATTTTCCAGCGCGCAGTCGGGATCATCATCCGCAGCAGCGATGATGTTGGCCGCCTTGGGGTGATAGCTGAGAAAACCGTGGATGAAATCGTTCAGGCCGCTCAGGGTGTCGGGGTTTTCACAAGTGACGGGCAGGCCATAGAGATCTTGGGCCATGGTTATCTCTCCTCATGCAGCGCGGTAAAACTGTGCAGATGCGCCGCAACAGTATCCGGTGCGTCCCAGTGAATTGAGTGTCCGGCATTTTCGATCATGTGGATCGGAATATCGCCCAACACAGGCAGGGTAATGTCTGCGGGCAGTATCATGTCGGTTTGCGCCAGTATGGCTTGCGTCGGGCAGGCGGGGCGTTGGGTGCTATCAGGTGCATAGCTTTCAAGCGCTGCGATCTGGTGTGTCATTGCCTGCGCTGTCTGCGCGTATGGATAGGCAAGTGACGCAGTGGTTGCCTGTGCCACCGCGCCGGTGGTTTCAAAGAACGCAGGCGCGAACAGCCACGGGAACAGCGCCTGTAACCAGACCCCGGGCGCGGCATTGCTGCGCCGGATTGCCAGCAGGGTTTTGAACAGGGTTACATTCCGCTCAAGTCTGAGCGGGGCAGAGGCGGCGAGTGTGAGTGTCTTGACGTTTTCAGGGTGCCGATTGGCCAGCTCCCAACCGATCATTCCGCCCAGCGAATGGCCCATCACATGAGCGGGGCCCAAATGCAGATGCGCCAGAAGGGCCGCGCAATCGGCGGCGAAAATCTCTACGGATGCGGGGGCATCCCACGGGGTTGTGCGCCCCGTGGTGCGGTTATCGGGCCGGATGATGGTGAAATGCGGCTCTAATAAAGGGAGGAGTGATATCCAGCTTGCGCTGTCACTCATCATCCCGGCGATCAGCAGCAGCGGCGGGCCATTGCCAGAGCGCTCGTAATGCTGTGCGATGCCATCGTGTTCAAAGACCGGCATTGGCGGTGCTCCAGCAGGGCATGATATCCCCATCGGCGGGGGTTGCGGCATAGACCGCGCGGGCGATGGCGCGTGACAGGCACAGGGCGGCGGCGTGTCCGGTCAGCATCACATCGGCGGCGGGTTTGGCACCTGTCGTCAAGGCAAACACCAGATCACCATCGTTTGGCGTATGCGCAGGAACGCAGGCGCGCGCGATACCGTCATGGGCGGCAGTGGCTACGCGGTGGCATTGTGCCTTGGTCAGGGTCGCATCTGTCGCGACTATGGCGATTGTGGTGTTGGCGCGCTGTGACAGTGCATTCATCTTTCTGCTCTCAAGGCTGAGGCCAAGACCGCTGGCCGGATCAGGGCCCAAGCCGCCGAATTCATCCGCCATCTCGAAAGGGGCGGCGTAAAAATGCCTGTCACCGGGGGTGGTGACAGCGCCCACCGGATTGGCGGCGACCAGTGCGGCGACGGTGCTGCCATCGGGCAGAACCAGCGATGCAGTGCCTAACCCGCCTTTGAGCATGGCCGTCAGCGCGCCCGTGCCTGCGCCGGTGGTGCCGATTTCAAATTCGGTACGCGCCGCGCGGTAGGCGGCAAGGCCAAGCGCGCGGTAGGGGTTTTCGGCCCAATCTTTTTCACCGCCGTTCAGCAGATCAAACAGGATCGCACCGGGCACCAGCGGAATTTGCGCGGGGCCAATGCGAAACCCGCGCCCGTCCGCGCGCAACCCGTCCACCACGCCCGAGCAGGCATCAAGCCCGAATGCAGAGCCACCCGACAGCACCAGCGCATCCACCGCCGCGACGGATTTATCCGGTGCAAGCAGATCTGTTTCGCGCGTTCCCGGTGCGCCGCCCATCACGGCGACCGATGCGACAAACGGCGCGTCGCCCAGCACAACTGTGGTGCCCGATTTCAGCGTTGCATCCTGTGCGTTGCCGACACGCAGGTCGGAGATATCGCACAGGCTGTTGGTAGGGCCGGGTATCATGGTGTCAGATCCTTGGCTTGTCACTGGCTGTTTCCGGATCGCCCGTGTTCGGCGTGCCTTTGGGTTCGATCAGCAGAACGTGACATTCCTCCACCGCGCGGGGGCGGTGGCTGACGCCGCGCGGCACGACAAAGACTTCGCCCTCTTTCACCACATGGCTTTCGCCCTTTAGGTCCATGGTGAATTCGCCTTGCAGGACCAGAAAGAAATCATCGGTGTCCTCGTGCAGATGAAACGGAAACTCGCCCGAGAACTTGGCGACCATGATCTCGTTTTCGTTGTAATCGGCGATGATGTGCGGGTCCCAGTGGGTGGAGAATTTGTTCAGCTTGTCGAGCAGATTGATCGGTTTCATGCGGTTTGGCCTTTCAGGTCGGGCAGCACGGGGGCGGCCTCTATGAGGGATTTTGTGTAGGGGTGTTGCGGTGTGGTAAAGACGGTTTCGGTCTGGCCCTGCTCGACGATTTCGCCTGCTTTCATCACCAGAACGCGGTCTGTGATCGTGCGCACAACGCTGAGGTCATGGGAGATGAACAGATAGCTGAGATCATAGGTGGTACAGAGTTCTGCCAGCAGATCGAGGATTTGCGCGCGCACCGAGACATCCAGCGCGCTGACCGCTTCGTCAAAGACGATCAGATCGGGGCGGATGATCAGGGCGCGGGCTATGGCAATTCGCTGGCGCTGGCCGCCGGAAAATTCGTGAATGTATTTATCTGCGTCTGCCGGTGTCAGCCCCACGGCGACAAGGGCTTCGTCAATGGCGCGCTTGCGTGCGGCGCCTTGGGGCGGATCAGGTAGCAGATGAAAGGGTTCTGTAATCAGGCGGGCGACATGGTGGCGCGGATTGAAGCTGCCGTATGGGTCCTGAAACACCACCTGCATGCAGCGGCGCACCGACAGGTTGGGAGAGTTGCCAGTGAAAACCGGCTCGCCGTTCAACGTGATGGTGCCGTGCTGGACAGGCTCCAGCCCGAGCAGGGCGCGGGTGAGGGTGGATTTGCCACAGCCGCTTTCGCCGACCAGCCCCAAACGTTCGCCGCGGTTGAGGGAAAAACTGACGTTGTTCACGGCGCGAAACTGCCCCGGTCTGCCGAACAGGGTTTTGCGTGGCGTGCGGTAGTCACGGCTGACGCCTGTGACCTGTAGCAGGGGCGTTTCGGCGGCGGTATCGGGCAGTGTGACTGTGTGGGAGGATGCGTTGAACAACATGCGCGTGTAGGGGTGTTGCATGTTGTGCAGCAGTGATTTTGTTTCGCCCTGTTCCACCACTTCGCCGTTGCGCATGACGATGATGCGGTCGGCCATATCCGCCACCACTGCCAGATCGTGAGTGATCATCATCAGGCCCATGCCATCCTCGCGGGCGAGTTTTGTCAGCAGGGTGAGGATTTGCGCCTGTGTGGTGACATCAAGCGCGGTTGTGGGTTCATCCGCGATCAGCAGGCGGGGGCGCAGGGCAATGGCCATGGCAATCACCACGCGCTGACGCTGGCCGCCGGACAATTCATGCGGAAAGCGCGACAGCGGGAATTTCGATTGCGGCAACCCCACACGTTCCAACGTATCGGCAGCGCGGTTCATGGCGTCTGTCTTTGTCGTCCGTTCGTGAATAAGAATCGTTTCGGCCACCTGATCGCCGATGGTTTTTACGGGATTAAGCGCTGTCATCGGTTCCTGAAACACCATCCCGATGTCATTGCCGCGCATGGCGCAAAGCTCGGCTTCGGTGAAAGTAGTGATGTCATCATCGCCCAGCATGATGCGGCCCGAAGTGCGGGTGCCTTGGGGCAGCAGTTGCATCGCGGCAAGGGCGGTCATTGATTTGCCGGACCCGCTTTCGCCTGTGATCGCCACAATCTCGCCCGCGTCGATGTTGAATGAAACATCGCGCAGAATGTCGAACGTATAGATCGACAGGGTGAGGTTCTGGACGGAAAGCAGGTTCATGTGCGGGCCACCCGAAGACGCGGATCAAGATAGTCGCGCAGACCATCGCCCATCAGGTTCAGCCCCAGCACCGTGAGGATGATCGCAAAACCGGGCATCAGGGCCATGTGGGGTGCAATGCTGACCATGGTTTGTGCATCGGCCAGCATCCGGCCCCATGACGGCAGTGGCGGCTGCGCGCCAAGCCCGACATAGCTGAGTCCTGCTTCGGCGAGGATACCGAGACTGAACTGAATGGTGCCCTGTACAATCAGCAGGTTTGTGACGTTGGGCAGGATGTGTTCGACCGAAATCCGAGCAGCGGATTTCCCGGCCACCCGCGCGGCAAGGATAAACTCCCGCTCCCACAGGGACAGGGCCGCGCCGCGGGTGATGCGCGCAAAGACGGGGATGTTGAAAATACCGATGGCGATGATGGCGTTGATTGCCCCCGCGCCAAAGACAGCCGTGATAAGAATGGCAATCACAAGGCTGGGAAAGGCGAACACCAGATCGTTGCCGCGCATGATGATTTCATCAATCAGACTGCCGCGCCGCGCTGCCGCCCACAGGCCCAGCGGGATGCCCAAACCCATGCCAATGCCCACAGCCACCAGCGCAACCGCGATAGATGTGCGCGCGCCGACCATAATCAGGCTGAGAATATCACGCCCGAAATGATCGGTGCCCAGCAGGTGCGTCAGGTTGGGTGTTTGCAGGCGTGCCGGAATGTTCAGGGCCGTGAAATCATACGGGGTCCAGACAAACGAGACGAGCGCGGCCAGTAAAAACACCGCCGAAAGCAATGCGCCGAAGATCAGATTGCGGCTCATGTGCGCGCCCTTAGTCGTGGGTCAACCGCCGCGTAGGCCAGATCGACGGCGAAGTTTACGAAGATCACCGCAAAAACCAGCAGCATGGTGACGCTTTCGACTACAATCAGATCGCGCGCCGAAATGGATTGAAAAATCAGCCGCCCGAGGCCGGGCAGATAAAACACCTGTTCGATGATAATCCCGCCTGCCAGCAGGAAAGAGAACTGTAGCCCGATGATGGTAAGCACGGGGATCATCGCATTGCGCAGCCCGTGGCGCCAAAGCGCCTGTCGCGCGGTGAGGCCCTTGGCGCGGGCGGTACGCATGAAATCTTCGCCCAGCACATCCAGCAGCGACGAGCGCATGACACGCGCGAGGATCGCGGCCTGTGGCAAGGCAAGTGCAATCGCGGGGAGGGTAAGCGAGCGTATTCCAGCAAAGAACCCTTTGTCCCACCCTGCGAATCCGCCGGCAGAAAACCAGCGCAGCTTGATCGCGAACAGCAAAACCAGCATCATCGCAAACCAGAAATTGGGGATCGCCACCCCCAGTTGTGTGGCCCCCATGACGCTGATGTCTCCTGCTTTGCCGCGCCGTGCGGCGGCATAGATGCCAGCGGGAAACGCGATCAGCGTTGAAAGCGCAAGCGCATAAAGCGCTAGCGGCAGCGATACCCACAGACGTTGTGCAACCATATCAGCGACAGGTGTGCGGTAGGTATAAGAGGTGCCGAAATCACCGCCCAGCATACCTGTGATCCAGTTGAAATACCGCTCGGGCCTGGATTGATCGAGGCCGAGTTCGCTGCGCAAGGATGCCAGCGTTTCGGGCTGGGCATTCATGCCCAGCATGTACGATGCCGGATCACCCGGCGCAATTTCGATTACGGCAAAAATCACCAGCGATGCGACGGCAAGGCTGATCACAAGTGAAAGAAAACGTTTGAGGGCATAGCGTAACATCAGGTGAAGCGTAGGCGGAACGTGAGCGGTGGTCCAGCGCGATTTATAGTCCGGAAAAGCGCTTCTAACGCATAATATGGCTATATGGTTCCCAATATTTTGTCGTGCAAAAAGGGGAACTACGCAGTGGGTTCGCGCATTGTATCATCAATGGAAAAGACACCACGAACGGTGTTTGGAACTACGGAGATTATTTATGACACGCCTTTTCAAAACGACAGCTATTGCCGCTCTTGCAATCACGACTGCATTGCCAGCCTATTCCGCAGCGCACCTCGACGTAAACTCGATGACCTGTGAAATGTATAACGAGTTGTCCGGTGCAGACCGTGACAAAGTAGCGATGATGGTCGTCGCTGATATTTCTGGTAGCACAGATGGCACTGTCGCAGCGAACGACGGTACGGCCACTGCGACAAACGCGACCGAAGGCACAACAGCCGAAGAAAGCCCCACAGGCAGCACCAATACTGTAGCAGATAGTGACGGCACGGCGACAGCTACTTCGACAGTACCTGCGGGTGATGACATGTCGCAGTACGCGGAAAAGATCAAACTGCTGAACCGCACATGCTCGCGCAACTGGGACGCGATGGTGACAGAAGCCGCGTCCGGCCAAGGTGGCTCACGCTAAACGCCATTTGACAAGCTGAATTGAGGGGTCGCAGAGTGCGGCCCCTTTCTTTTTGCCAGTGCCGTTCTACTCTGCGTGGGGTGCAGCAGCCGCTTTTCATAGGACACGAGATTTTTCGCGGCTCCAGCTATGGGCCGCAACATCCGTTGCGGGTGCCGCGTGTATCGACCGTGATGGATATTGGTCGTGCGATGGGGTGGCTGCCAGCCGCGCAATATATCACCTCACCACGGGCCAAGCCGAAAGCGTTGCAGGTGTGGCATGATCCGGCGTATATTGCCGCGCTTCAGCGGATCGAGGAAGCGCAGAGGGCTACGCACGACGATTTCGCGCGGTTTGGTATTGGCAGCGTCACCAATCCCGTGTTCCCCGAGATTTTCCGCCGTCCGGCGACTGCTGCGGGTGGATCGATCCTTGCCGGTGAACTGTTGGCGCAGGGTGGGATCGTGTACAATCCTGCGGGTGGCACCCATCACGGGATGCCGGCGCGCGCCAACGGGTTCTGCTATCTGAACGATCCGGTGCTGGCGATGTTATCCCTGCGCCATCACGGGGTGCGGCGGATCGCTTATGTAGATATTGACGCGCATCATTGTGACGGGGTTGCAGCCGGGTTCACCGGCGATCCAGAATGCCTGATGATATCGATCCACGAAGAGGGCCTGTGGCCGCGCACGGGGCTGCTGGATGATACTGCGGAAGGCAGCGCCCTAAATCTGCCAGTGCCACGCGGGTTTAACGACAGCGATATGGCCTTTGTGCGTGACGCGCTTGTTTTGCCGAAGGTCGCCGACTTTGCGCCCGACGCTATCGTGTTTCTGTGCGGTGCGGACGGGGTCGAGGATGACCCGCTGGCGCACCTCTCTCTCAGCAATAACGCCCATTGGGGTGTTTTACGCGGCTTGATGGCGCTGGGTGTGCCGCGCCTGCTGGTGCTGGGCGGTGGAGGATATAACCCGTGGACGGTGGGGCGGTTATGGGCCGGTGTCTGGGCAATCCTGAACGGGTTTGATCCCGCAGAAGACATCACGCAGCAGGCCCGCGAGGTGTTGCGCGCTTTGACGTTTGAGAGAAACCGCCGCGGCCGCAACCCGCCGGATCACTGGTTTACAACCCTACAGGACGCCCCGCAGGCGGACGTAGCGATATCGCAAGCTGTCCGGGAGCGTGTTGCAACACTTGCGCGGCGGCCTTTGCTGTCGTGATTGGGTAGGTAAAGTTATTATCTGTGGGGATCAGTGCAAGCACTGCCAGAACCATGGCAAATGAAGCACCGGTCATACCGTAGACCGCACCGATTGCGTTAAGCTGCATGCCAAACGGTTGTTTACAGGTTTTATGGCGCAGCCTGTGTTGTGCAATTTTGGCACCGATCCATCCTCCGATAAGAGCGTAAAATAACAGGTCGGCTTCGGGCGTTCTTTGTACGCGTTGTGCTGCATGTGCCCTGTCACGCGGGATGCCGCGATTGGCCTCGGCGCATTTCTTGTCATGGGCAAAGGCGCGGTAGGCAATGACGCTGGTTGCAGCCAGATAAGCGAGTATCACTGAGAAGAATATCATAGGCGGCCTGATCGGTATTGCGAACCCGTATCTTGTACGCAAAAAGGCCCCGAAAATTCAGGGCCTTTGTAGGGTTTTTTTGGGGCAATACAGACGTTTAGTCTGTCCAGCTTACTGCCGTCAGGTCGTTTGACTGGGTTGGCTGGTTTTCCCACAGGCCCGACACACCCGCTTTTGCAACTGTCGGAAACGCCAGTTGGAACAGGTAACCGTTTACATAATCCTCTGCGATGATGCGCTGTGCCTCGCCCAGCATTTCGGTGCGCTTGTCAGGATCGGCTTCGGTGTTGAATTTGGCGATCAGTTCCTGAAACGCAGGATTGTCGTATTGGAAATAGTAATCGGGATTGGCGTAAATTCCGATGTCCATCGGCTCGGTATGGCTCACGATTGTGAGGCCGAAGTTTTTACCTTTGAACACGGATTCCAGCCACTGCGCCCATTCGACGTTTGTGATTTCGGCTTTGATGCCAACCTGCGCAAGTTGCGAGGCGATGATTTCGCCACCACGGCGCGCGTAAGACGGGGGCGGCAGGTACAGGGTTGTTTCAAACCCGTCTGCAAAACCGGCCTCGGCCAGCAGTGCTTTGGCCTTTTCCGGGTCATAGTTGCTGGTTGTCGTAAAATCGACGTAGGCGGGATTGTGCGGTGCAAAATGGGTGCCGATGGGCGTGCCATAGCCGAACATCGCACCATCAATGATGGCCTGACGGTCGATGGCGTGGGCCAGCGCCTGACGGACCTTTATATTGTCGAACGGCGGCATCTTGTTGTTGGTCGACAGAATCGTTTCCCCCTCTGTCGAGCCGACAAGAACCTGAAAACGCGGATCTGCCTCGAACTGGGGCAGGTTTTCGGGCGCAGGGAAGCCCGAGAACACATCAATGTCTTCGGCCATCATTGCCGAAAAAGCCGCCGTTGGGTCGGAGATGAATTTGAATGTCGCGCTGGTAAGGTTCGCTGGTGTGCCCCAGTAATCCTCATTCCGGGTCAGTTCGATCTTGTCGCCCTGTGTCCAGCTTTCGAATTTGAAGGCGCCAGTGCCGACAGGGTTTTGTTTGATGCCTTCGATACTTTCGGGCGCAACAATCACCGCGTCACCCCATGCGAGGTTGAACAGCATGTTGCCGTTCGGCTCTGACAGTTTGATTTCAACGGTGGTGGGGTCGACGACGTTCACTTCGGAAATCGCGGCATAAAGCGCTTTTTGCGCATTTGCGCTGTCTTCCGCGCCGATCCGGTCAAGCGAGAATTTTACATCTTCGGCGTCCATTGTGGTGCCGTCATGGAAGGTGACGCCTTCGTTGAGGGTGAAGGTATAGGTCAGCCCGTCGTCCGAGATTTCCCAGCTTTTTGCGAGACCAGGGATGACGGCACCGGAGCTGTCAAAACGCGTGAGGCCTTCGAGAACATTGGAATAAAGGACTGAATCAATAGCACCGGCGGCAGCGCTTGTCGGGTCCAGATGCGGCGGTTCGAGCTGGATTGCGATTGTCAGATCGTCTTTGGCGCTGGCGGTGCCCGCCATTAAAGCAGCGGTGCTTACGCCTAGAAGAAGGGTGCGAAGATTGAACATGTGAGACTCCGTTTGGACAGGTTATGCGCAAACGTTAGGCGACGATCTTTGCAATGGCTAGGAGAAACCTTGCAGCAGGATCGGCGCTGGGGTAGGCGGTCAGCCTTTGGCGGGGAAGGAGCAGGGCATGGCAGTTTTGGGTGTGGATTTCGGAACATCGAATTCGGCGGCAGGTGTGGCGCGGGATGGTGCACCGCATCTGATTGCGCTGGAAAAGGACGAGAAGACTTTGCCCACTGCTGTATTTTTCGACTTTGAAAAAAAGCGAATGTTGATTGGCACCGCTGCCGGCAAGGCGCTGCTGGCCGGTGAGGAGGGGCGATACATGCGCGCTCTCAAAAGCTTGCTGGGCGCGCCTTTGATGCGAGAAAAGCGTAATCTATTGGGTGAAAAGCTGGATTTCATCGATATCGTGGCGCGGTTTCTGGCGCAGGTGAAACGCGGCGCCGAAGCGCAGACGGGCGAGCGGTTCGACCGTGCGCTGTCGGGACGGCCTGTGCGGTTTCACGGTGACGAGACGCGCAATGCGCAGGCCGAAGTCGATTTGCGCGAGGCGTATCTGCGTGCCGGCTTCGATGAGGTTGCGTTTATGTACGAGCCGGAGGCGGCCGCATTGGCAAACCGTGCGCTGCTGGATGAGGGCGATCTGGGTTTGATCGTGGATATTGGCGGCGGTACATCGGATTTCACCCTGTTTCGCAATGGCGTGGACGGGATAGAGATTTCGGCGAGCCATGGCATCAGATCAGGCGGCACCGATTTTGACCGGACCCTGAGTTTGGAAACCGTGATGCCGCTCTTGGGGCGTGGCAGTGAAATACGCCATGCGTTCGGGAATGAAACACACACGGCCCCTGCAACAATTTTCAACGATCTGGCCACTTGGCAGAAAATCCAGTTTCTTTATGCGCCCGATAGTCGTCGTCTGGCCAGCGATCTGGCGCAATATGCGGTGGAGCCGGACAAGCTGGCACGGCTGGTATCAGTGCTGGCGGATGAATTGGGCCACGATATCGCGTTTGCTGTCGAAGCAGGGAAAATCGCGGCAAATATCAGCGGTGCCGGTGTTGTTGATTTGCAGGTGGTTGAGCGCGGGCTGTCGGTATCATTGGAGAGCGATACAGTTGGCGCATTGCTGCGGCCCATGGCCGAAGATATGGCGGCGGCGGCGCTTGCCACTGTTGCGCGGGCTGATGTGGCGCCGGAAGATGTAACCCATCTGGTGTTTGTCGGCGGTTCCAGCTTGATGCGGGTGACGCGCGATGCGCTGGGGCAAGTGTTTCCACAGGCGGCGGTGCATCACGGCTCTGCGTTGACGGCAATTGTGGATGGGCTGGGGATTGCTGCGGAGGGGGCATTTGACTGATGTGGAGGAGGGGGCCAGCCCCCGCCTGCGCTGCGCGCAGCCCCCCCGGGATATTTTTGGCCAAAAGAAATAAGGTCAAGGGCGGGGGAGCAAGAGCGTTTCCAGCGCGGCGCCCATAACGCAGGCACTGTCGATCATATCATCGACGCCGATCCATTCGTCGGGTTTATGGGCGAGTTCGAGCACACCGGGGCCGTAGGCGATGCAGTTTTTCAGCTTGCCGATGCGGTCGATGTGTTTCTGATCATAGGTGCCCGGAGAAGCGACATATTGGGGGGATTTGCCGATGACGTCTTCGATCGCTTTTGCCACCGTCTGGACGACGGGGGCTTCGCGATCTGTCATTGAGGGCAGAACCGAGTTGAGTTCGGTTAGTTCGTAATCGAAATCGGGGCGGGTGGAGCGAAGCCCTTCGAGAAGTGCGGTGACTTCGCCGCGGACCTGATCGAGGGGTTCTTCGACGAGAAAGCGGCGGTCAATGGTTATACGACAGCTGTCGGGGACGCAGTGGGAGGGCAGGCCGTCAAAGTCGGCATCCTGTTCTTTTGCGCCGCCGTGGATTGAATTGATGTTCATTGTGGAACTGCGCGCGCCTTCCGGCACCACGGGCATATCGGTGAGGCGGGCAGCCATGGCGGGGAAAAGCTTGTTTTCGAATTCATTCAGCACAGCGCCCATGTGACGCACGGCGCAATCACCGAGGAAAGGCATGGAGCC
The DNA here is from genome assembly GCF_026410285.1 of Sulfitobacter sp. F26169L. Taxonomy (GTDB): domain Bacteria; phylum Pseudomonadota; class Alphaproteobacteria; order Rhodobacterales; family Rhodobacteraceae; genus Sulfitobacter. The sequence continues at coordinate 59,448 of NZ_JAPMLP010000004.1, forward strand.
GTGGGCGATTTCACCCTTTGTTTCGATTTCTGCCCACCAGCCGCCACGGTGGCCGAGGCAGATGCGGTCCTTGTTCAGGGGTTCGGGAATGATGACATGCTGAACACGGTCAGGATTGAAGTAGCCTTGTTCTGCCAGATAGGCGACACCGCCGTATCCGCCGGATTCTTCATCGGCGGTGCCAGAGATTTCGATTGATCCGGTAAAATCATTGTACATCTCGATAAATGTCTCTGCCGCGATGATGGATGTTGCCAGCCCGCCTTTCATGTCACATGCACCACGGCCGTAAATTCTGCCGTCTTTCAGTTCGCCCCCGAAAGGATCAGTTGTCCAGCCGCGACCCACTTCGACGACATCTGTGTGGCTGTTGAAATGGACACATTCACCGGAACGGGTGCCTTCGCGGCGTGCAATTATATTCCAGCGGGGATACTTTGCGCTGTCGCCGGGTGTGCCGTGGGCGCGGATCAGTTTTGTTTCGAAACCGTGTGCCTTCAGGCGTTTGTCCAGGTATTCGCAGATTGCCAGATAATCCTGACCGGGCGGGTTGAGTGTGGGGATACGGATGAGATCCTGAGTAAGGGCGATTAGCGCATCACGTTTGGCAGCAATGGCATTTGAGAGTGGTGTTTTCATCCCGTGTCCTTTTTTATTGAACGAAACGGCTAGGCTGTGCGTTATGCCGTGTCTGGCCTCTGGTGGTGCCCCGTATCATTGCGGAACATTGTCGTTGTGCAAGGCATGAATTAGCCTGCCGGCGATACAGGAGACGGATACGCAGATGACACGGCGAAATACCCGCAACCAGCAGACCGAAGATGAAGCCAAAGAACAGTCGCTGGAGGAGGCCGCTTCGCTGTCGCCGCTGATGATATATGAAGTGATCCGGCGGGACGGGGAGGAAGAGCTGGCGCGGACAAAACGGTCGCTGTTCTGGTCCGGTATCGCGGCGGGTGTTCTGATTAGCCTCTCGGTTTTGGGTGAGGCGGTACTGCGGACTTATCTGCCAGATACGCCATCGCGGTTTTTGATCGAAAATGTCGGGTATTCGCTGGGGTTTCTGGCGGTGATCATGGGGCGGATGCAGCTGTTTACCGAAAACACGATCACCACAGTCCTGCCGATCATGCGGGAGCGGACGGTTGCGGCGATAGGATGTATGCTGCGGCTGTGGGCGATTGTACTGGGGGCAAATGTGATCGGTGCGTTTGCTGCGGCAGCTTTGTTTGTGTTCACGCCTGCCATTTCGCCTGATGTAATGGCTGCGATAACGGCCCTGTCTGAACACGCGACAGGGATGCCTGCTGCACAGGGATTCTGGCGTGGTGTTCCCGCAGGGATCATCATAGCGTTGATTGTCTGGATGTTACCGCAGGCTGACGGAGCCGAGTTCTTTGTGATCCTGAGCTTTACGTGGCTGATTGCGGCAGGTGATTTTACGCATATCGTTGCAGGCTCTGTCGAGATGGCGGTTCTGATGTTGCAGGGCAGTCTGGGTCTATTCGATGCTTTGACGGGCTTCTTTTTACCAGTGCTGGCCGGAAATATCATTGGCGGCACTGTAATCTTTACGCTGGTAGCTTGGGGGCAGGTGCGCGATGACGTAACCGCAAACGAAAGTCCTGAAGTGGGTAAATAATGAGCGATACGACTGTGACACAGGTGCCTCAGGGAGCAATTGCGCGAGTTTGGGCAGCTCTTCGGGACGGGTTTGTGCAGATCGGCGACACAAACCTTTCGCTGGTGTCGGCTGGGGTCGGGTTTTTCGGGATGTTATCGCTATTTCCAGCAATCGCTGCACTGATCGCATTGCTTAGCCTTATCTCTAATCCTGACGTTGTGATTGCCCAGTTGGAAGATATGCGTGGTCTGCTGCCGCAGGATGTATATATTATTTTCCACAATCAGATTGTGGCACTGGTGACGGCCAGCCCTGACACCCTGGGGTGGGCAGGCGTCATTTCTATTTCAGCCGCCTTGTGGTCAGCGCGCGCAGGTGTCGCGGCGATGATGACAGGGTTGAACGCGGTACACGGTGAAAAGAACCGTGCGACAATATCGCATTACGTCCGTGCGCTATTGCTGACGCTTGCGCTTGTCGGAGTTGGCATTGTTGCGCTAATTACGCTGGTGGTGGCTCCGGTCATCCTGGCATTTTTTCCGTTGGGTGGGGTGGCTGGCATCATTGCGGAAACGGTACGCTGGGTTATCGCGATAAGCATTCTGCTGGCGGGGGTCAGTGTTTTGTATCGCTATGGTCCAAACCGGGGGAAATCGCATCGAAGATCTATAAAATCGGGAGCGATTGTTGCAGTGGTCAGTTGGGCGGCACTATCGCTTGTGTTTTCGTACTATGTAGCGAACTTCGGAAATTATAATCAGGTCTACGGCTCTATCGGGGCTGTGATCGCGATGCTGATCTGGTTGTGGCTAAGCAGCTTTGTTATCTTGCTGGGTGCGGTTGTAAATGCGCAGGTTGAAAAACACGTTTACGGATTGGAGACCCCCGACGGGGCTTCGCCGTTCGAGGAAATCAAAGCAGCCCCACCTGAAGAAATTGTCGATACAACGCCCGCCAGCCCCCTGCCTTGACTCCTAGATAAACGGGCGTTTTGGCAACGGGTCCAGATCGGTCATGGCGATTTCGGCAAGGGCTTCTATATCGTTGATCTGCAATGTTTTATCCGACCAAGTCGCAAGCTGTCGATCCTTGAGCTTGCCTAACGTTTTATTCGTATGCACCAACGAAAGGCCCATGGCGTCTGCAACATCACGCTGTGTAAAGGGCAGTTCCATCACGTTGTTCTGCACCATGCCAAGCGATTTGCCGCGCTGAAAAATCTTTATCATGGCCCATGCTACGGATTGCAGCGCGGTACGCTGTCCGACAGTTGACAGGCTTTCACCGAGGAAGTTTTCTTCCATTGCGGCCAGCCATGTAAGGTCAAATCCGCGTTCCGGATGTGATCTGAAAAAGCTCCACAGTTCAGAGCGGTTGAAAACACACAGGCGCATCTGCGAACGTGCTTCTACCGAATGACCCATTTCGCCGAGCAATCCGGCCTGAAGGCCGATGAAGTCGCCTGGAAAAACGAAGTTTATCACCTGCCGCTGACCGTTTTGGAGATGTCGTTCGCGGATACCCATACCGGAAAGTGCAGTAAACAACTGAGGTGCATTGGAACCTTGCATCAGTATCGGAGTATTCGGCTCTACAGATAACTCCCCCACCTTGAATTTCTGCATAAATTCAATGTCTTCCGGAGAAAGATGTTTGAATGCGTCTTTGCGATTCAGTGGGCAATATCTGCAATGGGTGGTCATAAAAAAGGAGCACTCCGGTATGTCTTAGTTTATAGAACAGATGCCTGTCGCAGATTAAACATGGTGCATGAACAAAAGATTGTCTGCACCCGAATTTGTCATCGTAGTGGATGATACGCTCGTCCTGATGGATATTCAGGAAATGCTTGCGCGTCAGTTCAAAACCGATCCGGTCGGTTTTGACGCTCTTGATGCGTTAGCGCAAGCATTAGATGATCTGTCACGGCCGGTCATTGTAATTTCCTCGTTTAGTGCGTCCCGAACATCTGCCGCTTTGAAGAGGCACCATCTGGAGGATGACAAAGTCTTTTTTGTCCTTATCAGTGATGAGAATGAAGACGACATGGGCCTTTTGGGCGGGGCCACTATTGTGTCATCGCCATTCTCGACTGAAAAACTGATGTCCGGCATCACGACCGCGTACGCGCACCTGCTGTCAGTCCCGACATAAACGCAGCAACCAGATTATCCATCGTGGGAGGCTCCGGCTGTCTGACCGGTTCAGGTGCTGGCGGTGTTTTGCGGCTACGCATGGATGCAATTGCAAGTCCAATCAACCCAGCGCCGGTGTAAATCGCCGCGATGATTATCGTGGCGTTCAAAATTGAGGTGACTGTGATCAAAAACATCCAGCACGCAGCAGTCCAAAAGGCCAGCCCTATGCACAGGGCAATGCCCGCACACAGGCCTATTGCCGCTGTTCCGGCGGTATGCTGTGCCTGTGCGCGGGCGTTTGCGATCAGATTGCCAATCATCTTAACGACGCGATGTCGTGATTAGGCCGACAAGGAAGCCAAGGCCGGCAGCCAGACCAAGCGCTGTTGCGGGCTGTGTGCGAACAAAATCTTCTGCCTGCATCTGCGCCAGCGCGGCTTTTTCACGACCGGCTGCTGACAAGTCAGCGGCGGTTTCTTTGGCAGACTGTTTTGCAGCGGCCGTTTTGGCAAAACCATATTCGGTTAGAGTCTGGGTCAGTGACGATAGATCTCTCTTCAGTACATCCATTTGGGCGGATAGATCTTCGACTGTGACCTCTTGTGATGCTTTCGCCATGTCGGCTACTCCTTAAAGTTATTGTTGTTTCAACATTCAAACGCGCATGGCGCTACATTGTTCCAAAAATAAACCCCGCCGGTGAAGGCAGGGTTCGGGTAACATCGCAAAATTGCGAGATCAGGCGTGTAATGTTTCGGTTGATGAAAAGAACATTGCCTGACTGACAGCCGAGATCACCTGGTCTTCGGTGTAGGGCTTTGAGATCAGAAATGCAGGTTCGGGCTTGTCACCTGTGAGAAGGCGTTCGGGGAAGGCGGTGATGAAGATCACGGGACGCTGCCCCAGTTCTGTGAGTAGGTCGTTAACCGCATCAATTCCTGATGAGTTATCGGCCAACTGGATATCTGCTAGAATTAGATCAGGCACATCGGCGCGGCCAAGGGACACGGCCTCATCGCGCGTGCGCGCGATGCCTGTTACGCGGTGGCCCATATCCGCGACAATACTTTCGATATCCATCGCAATGATTGCTTCGTCCTCAATAATCATTACCGAGCCCATCACGCTGTCAGCCATTTCCCGACGGGCAATCGCAACTAATTCTTCCGCTTCGGCGGTTTCTACACCGATGATCTGCGCAATGCTTCCGTAGGTAAAACCTTCGATTGTATAAAGAAGCAGCGCCTCGCGGCTGTTGTTGGTAAGCTTGGCGAGATGCTTTTGCGCTTTTGCACGCGCACCGGATTCACCCTCCTCTACGGGGGCGCCTGCGCTGGACCAGATGCCATACAGCACACGGAACAATCCTGTTTTGACATCCGTTCCATCCAACACCGAACGATCGGCCAAAATCGCCTCCAGCGCGGCGGCAGCAAATGTGTCTCCGCTGGTCTGACTGCCTGTCAGTGCGCGGGCGTACCTACGAAGGTAAGGAATATGCATTCCCAATTGATCGCTAACGCTGAGGGCGTCTTGTGCATCACTCATCTGAGCTGGTCCTTTTTTTATAATCTTTTCGGGAACCAAACTCCGCAAACCTGCGTTAGGTTCCAAAGTGACTGTGGTTTTTTTTAAAATGTGATCGAGGGCAGATGACCGGACAAGGCCAAAACAAATCCCGTGACGGGGTAATTGATGAAAATTTGCGTCGTGTGTTTGACGAAGCGGTAGAGGAAGGCATTCCGGATAGGTTCAAATCCCTGCTCGAACAGCTCAAGCAGCAGGACGCCAAAAAAGGTGATAATGGATGAGCACCCCCGATCCCCGCGATGAACTGGTGGAGCATTTGCCCGCCATGCGCGCCTTCGCGATTTCGTTAACGCGCAATGGGTCTGTTGCCGATGATATGGTGCAGGACACATTGGTAAAGGCGTGGACCAACATCGAGAAGTTCGAGGTCGGCACCAATATGCGTGCGTGGCTATTTACTATCCTTCGCAACACTTATTATTCTTCGCGGCGTAAAGCAAAACGGGAAGTCGCTGATGTTGACGGGATTTTCACAGAGAGCCTTGCAGAAAAACCCGCCCATGATGGACACTTGCAGATGAACGATTTCCGCGTTGCGCTGGCCAAGTTGAAGGATGAACAGCGCGAGGCTCTGCTGCTTATTGGTGCGTCAGGTTTTTCCTATGAAGAGGCAGCAGAAATGTGTGGCGTGGCAGTTGGTACCATCAAAAGCCGTACAAACCGCGCGCGCAAGAATATCGCTGAACTAATGGGGCTTAACGAAGACGAGGCGATGGAAATGACAGATGACGCGACAATGTCTGTTTTGTCGTCATCGAAAGTTGCAAGTTTCTAAGTCATGACATCGGGCTTTTTGCACAATCGTCTTTTTGGCGGATTAGCCTTTCGGGTACTGCTGTTTTTATCGCTAGCACTGTTGCCTATCGGGTTGATCGCGTTCCAGCAGACCCGCCAGATCGCGGATCAGAGCGAGCAAGCAGCCGAGCTTTCACTGATGGCGGTCACCGAGCAAGCAGCAGCGGCGCAGAGAACCGTATTGCAAGAAGCTATTGGTGCGGGACGTGTGCTTGCCTCGGTTGTGAAGTTGGTGCGCAATGAGCCGGTTTTATGCTCGAATTTCCTAACGCGATACAAAGCGGAAAATAGCAACTATCAGCTGGTAGGTTTCGCCAAGTCGGACGGGTCGATGAAATGCTCTTCGACCGGTCAGGAGCATGATGTTAGCGATTCCGAAGTTTTTCGCGCGGCGTTGGAAAACACGACCGTTAATGTTCATGGTCTGGATAGCGGTGCAATTTCCAAACGGTCTGTAGTTGTTGTCACTGTTCCGGTGTTTGAAGATGAAGCACCGGTAGGTTTCGTGTTTATTTCAATCAAGCGGGAAGTGTTGAACGATATAAATACCGAGGCAGATGACGTCACGCCACTGTCTCTGGTGACGTACAACACAAGCGGTCAGATTGTAACGACAGAGCAGCGACCCGAGGTTTTCGAGGGGGAGATGCCAGCCGCCTATTCTCTGAAACAGCTAACCGGAAATTCCCGACAGGTATTTACTGCAAACAGCAAAAATGATGCGGAGCGTGTATACGCGGTCATCCCGGTCATTCAGGGGTCTGTATTTGCCATCAGTGTCTGGCCTACCGATACGCCGTTGCTACAGACGGATTTCACAGGACGTGTATCGTCGTTGCTACCGATCCTCATGTGGGTGGCGAGCCTTGTGGTGGCATTCTGGGCGCTGAACCGGCTGGCCATAACACACATCAAAAAGCTGGGCCGTCAGATGCGCCATTTTGCGCTGAATCGCACTTTGCCGCGCAAATCGTTAGGTGATCGTTTGCCTTTCGAAATTGTCGCGATGGAAGAGTCATTTATGGGAATGGCGCGGTCTATCCTGCATGACGAAGCGCGTTTGGAAGACAGTTTGCGCGAAAAAAATATCTTGTTGAAAGAAGTGCATCACCGCGTGAAGAACAACCTTCAGTTGATCTCCTCGATTATGAATATGCAGATCAGACAAGCCCCGACAGAGGCGAACCGCCAGGTACTGAAACGATTGCAGGACCGTATCCTTAGCTTGGCCACTGTCCACAAAAGTCTGTACCAAGATAACGAAATGACCCGTGTGGATGCAGCGGTTTTGTTGCGTGAAATCGTGTCGCGCAATCTGGCCGTTGGTATGTCACCGAACGCGGGGATCGACGTGAGCGAGGATTATGACTGCATTTTCATCGGGCCGGATGATGCTGCCCCTCTATCTCTACTGGTGTCCGAAGCGGTCACAAATGCACTGAAATACCTGCCACAGCGCCGTGCGGATCACCCGAAAATTTCTGTTAGTCTCAGGCAGGCTGAGCCGGAGAGAGCGGTCTTGCGAATTTCGAACACAACCGGCACGGCCACACCCGAAAGCGGCACAGGCCTTGGGTCAAAGCTTATCCAAGCGTTTGCGCGTCAGTTGAACGGTACTCTGGAAATCAGCGAAGGTGGGCCGGAATATATTCTGGAACTGTCGTTTCCGGTGCCGCTGACGGACAAGGAAACATATGACTACTGATCTTCAACTGGCGTTAATCGGCAAGTTGTAGTGTTGTGTCGCGGTCAGGGTGTGACAATCGCGCGCAATCAATATGATTCTTTTCTTTGGCCGGAACCACCGCCCTTGCGACGGGTTGGGTCCGTGAAACTGCTACAAAAGGAGGCGTCAATGACGAACGAAATGTTTCTTGGCGGCCTGATGATCCTCACGATGGTGGCGGGGCTGGTCATTGCATTGACCTCCACCCGCACATCGGATCGCGATCATTTTGACCGAGACAAGACGGGTCACAAGGGCCGTAAAGATCGCCATAAATGAATGGCAAATAAGAGAGTGAAGTTGTAAAGGGTTATCGGCGCTAAATGTGCGGCGCAGCGTTAAAATACCGGTGGTGTTAACGCGCTTACGATCTCACAAATATGATTGCTGACATTGCGAAAGCGGTGCGGCATTCGGCTGTCGAACAGATATCCATCACCGACATCCAGAAGTCCAATTTCATCACCAACGGTCAGCTCGATCTGACCTTTGGTGATGATTCCTGCCTCCTCTCCTTCGTGGCTGAGAAGTTCCGGCCCCGTGTCCGCACCGGGGGGATATGTCTCGTGAAGTACTTGAAGTGTGTGCGCGCGTGCGTTGCCCAATTGCCGCAGCGACACTTGAGAAGGCCCCTCCGGCGCAACTTGTGTAAACTCGCTCGCGCGGTAGAACACTTTCGGGCTGTCAGTCTCTTCTATAGAGCCGAAAAATTCGGCCATAGACACGGGAATGGCATCTAGCAAGCTTTTGAGCGAGGCGACAGATGGCGAAGTTTTGTCTGTTTCAATCAAGGAGATCGTGCCGTTGGTTAGCCCCGCCCGACCGGCAAGTTCGCGCTGGGAGAGGCCGCGCTCCATCCGGATTTGCTTGAGACGTTTTCCGATGTTCAAAGGGAGTATCCTGTTACTGGTCAAGATGGTTTGTGCAGATGTTTGCATCGGCGATATTACGCGGACATGACCACCGCAGGCACAAAAGCGCAAGTGTTCGGATTATCGTGATTGACAATTAAATTAAACGGGACGAAAGGTTTTTTAAACGCGGGTCTGCCGCGTCTGGTTTTCACTCATTCATTCAGGAACATGTTATGGCCAGCACTGCAAAACGCACATCCCGCAAAAGCACCAAGAAAAAGCCACAGATCGCTATTGTCGAACCTGCGGTTCCAACTGTTTACAGCAATGCCGATCTGGTCGCGCGCCGTGATGCCGCCGTGCCCCGTGGTGTGGCATCTGCCGCGCCGGTGTATGCTTCCTACGCGGAAAATTCCGAGCTCTGGGATGTTGATGGTAAGCGGTTCATCGATTTTGTCGGTGGCATTGGCGTGCTGAACACCGGCCACCGCCATCCTGGCGTGATCGCCGCAGCAAAAGCGCAGGAAGACTTGTACACGCACACCTCGTTTCAGGTTGTCCCCTATGCGCCCTACATCGAATTGGCCGAAAAGCTGAACGCGCTGGCTCCCGGTGATGCGCCGAAAAAGACATTGCTGGTAACCACAGGTGCTGAAGCGGTCGAAAACGCGGTGAAGATAGCCCGTGCTGCAACAGGCCGCCCTGGTGTAATCGCGTTCACAGGCGGCTATCATGGCCGTACTCTGTTGACGCTCGGAATGACCGGCAAGGTCAGCCCGTACAAAAAGAACGTGGGCCCGTTCCCTGCCGATGTGTTCCGCGCGCCGTTCCCGAGCGTGCGTGACGGTATCACTGTCGAGGATGCGTTGACCGGACTGAAAAACCTGTTCCTGACCGATGCGCAGCCTGACCGTGTGGCTTGTATCATTATCGAGCCTGTTTTGGGGGAGGGCGGATATACACCTGTACCGTTCGAAATGATGAAGGAACTGCGCAACATCTGTGACGAGCACGGCATCATGCTGATCGCGGACGAAGTGCAGGCAGGCTTTGGCCGGACGGGTAAATGGTTTGCAATCGAACATTCCGGCGTTGTGCCTGATCTGATCACTGTCGCGAAATCCATGGCAGGTGGTTATCCACTGGCCGGTGTTATCGGCCGTGCTGATGTGATGGATGCGATGGATCCGGGTGGTCTGGGTGGCACGTACGGGGGTAACCCCGTTGCCTGTGCCGCAGCGCTCGCCGCGATCACAGCGATTGAGGATGAAGACCTGTTGGCCAAATCCATTGCCATGGGTGACAAGTTGAAAGCCCGCTTTGCCGAGATCGGCGCGCGTGCGGCACCGTATCGCATGTGGGATATCCGTGGTCTTGGTGCGATGGTCGCCGTTGAGTTCGTCACCGATTTTGACACCGCCGCACCGGATGGGGCGCTGACCAAACGTATCATCGCACATGCGCTTGAGCGTGGTTTGCTGCTGTTAAGCTGTGGTATGCATGGCAATGCCATTCGCGTAATGGTGCCACTGACCGCATCGGAAGAAATCGTTGATGAAGGTCTGGCGATTTTTGAAGCGGCGCTTGCTGCTGCTGTGGCAGAAACCGCTTAATTCTGCCTTTCTGGCATAGGTTATAAAGACGCGCGGGGTCACCCTCCGCGCGTTTTTTGCTGTTTGTGGGGGGGCGAATAGTGGATATTGGCCCCGAGGGAGAGGTGGATCATGCGCTTATGGTTTTTAGTGATCTGGATCGTTCTGGCAGCGCCCCTATGGGCCGATGATGCCCCGCGTCTGGGCATCTTCGGTGTTGTAGAGCAGGTATCGCCGTTGGTTGTAGCGGGACGCGAAATAACCGTACCAGAAGAGGTCAACGTGATCAGCCTCTTAGGCCCGAACCAAGCGATCGAGGTGGGCGACACGCTGGCCATCCGGGTGCTGGCGGAAGCCGGAGGTTTGAAAGCCGCGCGGATTTTGCAGATATTTCCCGTGGTCGGCCCCGTGACCGACGTTCAGGGAAGTACGGCAACCGTAATGGGCAGCGCGGTGCATGTGCCACCAGATATGGCGGTAAAAGCGAAAAGCTGGCTTGCCGTCAGCGGCCTGTGGAGCGGGATGACCGTGATCACCACAAATTTGCGTGTGGTGGATCATGGTGGGTTTGGTCATCTGACAGGAGTGGTTGATGCCAGCACAATGCAGATCGGCGCAAGCGAGGTGCGCGGCGCCGAGGTGCCGTTGGACGGTCTTGGTGAAGATGTCTGGATTTTCAGTGGCGTGGCAGAAGATGCCGGCCTGCGTGTGTCGCTAAAAATGAGGGGCGTTTTCGGCGGTGAGATCGATCTGGTTTTGTGGCAGGGTTATGCCTCTCTGCCGGTGGCGTCACAAACCTATATGATCCACGGTACCGGCATTTTGGGCACTGCGCGGGATGCGCAGATGCCGGAGGCCGGACGCCTGATTGCGCGCTGCGTACACAAAGGGCGGATTGTGGCCGCGGCGCCTGATGGCATGTCGGCCGGTTTCGCGGCACTTGATTGTGCTAGACATATTCCGGCGGATTGAATGTTTTTGCGCTGGCGCGCGACCAGCGCTCCTTGTAACCCATGTGATCGGCTGCGTCGGGATCCACCAGAAAACCGTTTGGCAGGTAGGGAAATACCTGATTGCCCTGCACCATAGAGCGGTCGGACTGGCGTTGCATCAGGTGGTGGGGCATGAAGTCGGTCGGATGCATCAAACCGGCTGCGGCTGTCATCTCACCCAGAGCATCCAACGTGTTGCGGTGAAAGCGTGCAACGCGTTTAGATTTGTGATCGGGGTCGAGGGCGCGGGAGCGCAAGGGGTCTTGCGTAGCGACACCGACGGGGCAGTGGTTGGTGTGACATGCCTGCGCCTGAATACAGCCGATTGCAAACATGAAGCCACGTGCGGAGTTGCACCAATCCGCGCCCAATGCCAGTGCGCGCGCGATATCGAAAGCAGATATGATCTTGCCCGCCGCACCCAGTTTGATTTGATCGCGGATGCCCGCGCCGCGCAGGGTGTTGTGAACAAACGTTAGCCCTTCCACCATGGGCATGCCCACATGGTTCGCAAACTCCAGCGGTGCGGCGCCTGTGCCGCCTTCGGTGCCGTCAACCACAATGAAATCAGGGATGATACCGGTTTCCAGCATCGCCTTGACGATGCACATGAATTCACGTTTGTGACCGATGCACAGTTTGAAGCCCACCGGCTTGCCGCCCGACAGATCACGCAACTGGCCCAGAAACTTCATCATACCGATCGGCGTTGAAAACGCAGTGTGCGAGGCGGGCGAAACGCAGTCTTTGCCCATCGGCACGCCGCGCGCCTCTGAAATCTCTTTTGTGATTTTTGCCGCCGGAAGCATACCGCCATGGCCGGGCTTGGCCCCTTGCGACAGTTTCAGTTCGATCATCTTGATCTGGTCGCGGCCGGCCTGTTCGGCAAATTTTTCGGGGCTGAACCGCCCGTCCTCTGTGCGGCATCCAAAATAGCCGGAGCCGATTTCATAGATCAGGTCGCCGTTGGCCTCGCGGTGATAGCGGCTGATCCCGCCTTCGCCGGTGTCATGGGCAAAACCGCCTGCCGCTGCGCCGCGATTTAGGGCCGAAATCGCGTTGTGCGACAGTGCGCCAAAACTCATCGCGGAGATATTATAGATGGAAGCGCTGTAGGGTTTCGCGCAATCCTTGTTTCCGATTGTGATGCGGAAATCCGTGTCTTCGATATGGGTCGGCTGGACCGAGTGGGTGACCCAGCTGTAACCACCTTCATAGACCCGCTTTTTGGTGCCGAAGGGGCGCGCATCTTCCTGCCCTTTCGCGCGCTGGTAGACCAGGGAGCGTGAATCGCGGCTGAACGGTTCTTCTTCCTGATCGTCTTCCAGCAGGTATTGGCGGATTTCAGGGCGTATGCTTTCCAGCAGAAAGCGAACGTGGCCCAGCACCGGATAATTGCGCAGAACCGAATGGGACGATTGGCGAATGTCATACAGACCCAGAATAGAGAGCGCGGCAAAAACCAGAAACGGCACCACAAACCAACCGGACCAGAGCAGCATTGCAAGGAGGCTTAGCAGAGCAAGAAGAACGACACCTGCAAACGTGCTGTAGCGGGTGAGTTGTGATAGTTTTTGCATGCAAAGCTCCGAAATGTTGCGCATTGGCTAAAGTGAAAAGGTGTAGAGCGCATTAAGACGATGCTTGGCAAGGGTGGCAACGTCGTCCGATACGTAACGCGGATGTAAGCCGAATGTCTGGGCTGGAAACACCTGAGTGTAAAAGTTGTTAGTTTAAGCCTGTTTAGATTGTGTGGGTGATACATTCAGAGAGTGCTTGATCATCTAGAGAAAGCTGCCTAGGCTTTCTATAGCTTTCGGAGCGGTTTCCGGTAACAGGGCCGCAAACTCGGAACAGGGGAACAGGGATTTTCGATAGGACCGTACGCGTTTGCAATCGCGACCTATGCACTGTTTCCCGATGAAAAATGGCAGTGATTTGCACTGCGTTTCAGATAACTGGGAGAGTATCAGTATGACACTATTCAAGACAATGACCGTGGCGGGTGCCTTTGCGGGCGCCATGCTGGCGGGCACTGCGTCTTTTGCGCAGGAAAAATTCATCACCATCGGCACGGGCGGTCAAACGGGCGTGTATTTCGTTGTAGGGCAGTCGATCTGCCGCTTGGTCAATCGTGGGTCGGCCGAGCACGGGCTGAAGTGTACTGCGCCTTCCACCGGTGGTTCGATTGCAAACATTAATGCGATCAAAGCGGGTGATATGGATATGGGTGTAGCCCAGTCCGACTGGCAGCACCATGCCTACAACGGCACCTCGAAGTTTGAAGGTGACAAGTTTGAGAACCTGCGCGCGGTCTTTTCTGTGCATGGTGAACCGTTCAACGTAATTGCGCGCAAAGACAGCGGCATCAAGACGTTTGACGATCTCAAAGGCAAGCGTGTCAACATCGGTAACCCCGGTTCGGGCCAGCGTGCCACAATGGAAGTTGTGATGAACGCCAAAGGCTGGACGCTGGACGACTTCGCACTGGCGTCCGAATTGAAGCCAGCCGAACAAGCCGCAGCATTGGGCGATAACAAGGTCGATGCGATTATCTATACTGTTGGCCACCCTAACGGCTCCATTCAGGAAGCGGTTTCAACCATCGATGCGGAACTGGTTACAGTAGCCGGTCCTGAAATTGACGGTTTGATTGCCGAAAACCCGTTTTACGCGGCGGCAACCATTCCCGGTGGCATGTACAAAGGCACCGATAACGATGTGAACACATTCGGCGTGAAAGCCACATTTGTATCCTCTGCCGATGTGGATGAAGAGACGATCTATCAGACTGTAAAAGCTGTTTTCGATAACTTCGACCGGTTCAAACGTTTGCACCCTGCTTTCGAGAACCTGAAGGAAGAAGATATGATTTCCGCCGGTCTTTCCGCACCGCTGCATGACGGCGCTGCGAAGTATTACAAAGAGCGTGGCTGGATCGAATAAGCGACGCGACAAAACAACCGGAGCGGCTGGGGATGAAGCCCTGGCCGCTCTGATGGCTTCGCTGGCTAAAGCGAAGACCGGCACGTACCGCAAAAGGTGCGGCATGCAACAGGGGACACGCCGATGACAGACCAACAACAAGCTGCTGCCGTTGAGGCCGAAGCCGCCGGACGCGGGGGCCTTGATCAAAGCGAACTGGATGAACTTGTCGCTTCTTCCGATACCGGCGGACGTGCAGTCGGTGGGCCGGTTGGTCTTTTGTTGATGCTGACCGCGCTGGCGTGGTCATTGTTCCAGCTGTATATCGCGTCGCCTTTCGGGTTGTTCAACGATACGCTGGCCCGCTCTATCCATCTGGGCTTTGCAGTGTTCTTGGGCATTATGGCCTTTCCCGCTGCGCGCACGAAGTTCCAGATGATCCTTGGCATTGTGGTGCCGCTGGCACTGGCGGCGCTGTTTATGATTTCGGCAAAAGACGGTGTTACCGTGTGGTGGATTCCGATCCCCGCCATTGCTGTTGCTGCAACGGTTGTTCTGGGGTCACCTAAAAGCAGTATTCCGTTCTGGGAATGGGCCTTGGCGATTGCCGGTGCGCTCTCTGCTTTGTATCTTTTCTTTTTCTATCGCGACATCGCGGACCGTGTCGGTGCGCCGATCATGCAAGATTATGTTGTTGCGGTGATTGGTATCATGATCTTGCTGGAGGCGACGCGCCGCGCGCTTGGCCCTGCGCTGATGATCGTGGCGTCAGTTTTCCTCATGTACACAGTGCTTGGGCCGAATATGCCAAGCATCATTGCGCACAAGGGTAACTCCCTTTCAGAAATTGTGAACCACCAGTGGATTACCACCGAAGGTGTGTTCGGCATCGCGCTGGGCGTATCAACCTCTTTTGTGTTCCTGTTTGTGCTGTTTGGCTCCCTGCTGGACCGTGCGGGTGCGGGCAATTACTTTATTCAGGTGGCGTTCAGCCTGATGGGGCACATGAAGGGTGGTCCGGCCAAGGCCGCGGTTGTGTCTTCCGCAATGACGGGCCTTATTTCCGGCTCTTCCATTGCCAACGTGGTGACAACGGGGACGTTTACGATCCCGCTGATGAAAAAGGTCGGGTTCAGCTCTGAAAAGGCGGGCGCGGTCGAGGTCGCATCGTCTGTCAACGGGCAGATCATGCCGCCTGTGATGGGGGCTGCGGCGTTCCTGATGGTGGAATACGTGGGTATTCCGTATTTTGACGTGGTCAAACACGCCTTTCTGCCTGCAGTGATATCCTACATCGCGCTGGTGTATATTGTACACCTTGAGGCGCTGAAGGCGGGCATGGAAGGGTTGCCGCGTCCGACGCCGGCCAAACCTTGGGTGGCGTGGTTGATGTCTATCGCGTTTACCATCGCGGTGATCTGCGGGCTAAGCTTTGCCGTGTATTACCTGATGGGCTGGATACGCCCCGCGTTCCCCGAGACCGCTGGTTACATCATCTTTGTATTCCTGACGTCGGTTTATGTTGGTCTGCTGTATCTTGCGTCCAAGGAAGCACCGCTCAAGCTTGATGATCCTGATGCGCCGGTTACCAAACTGCCGCTGGCCGGGCCGACGATCCGGTCGGGTTTGCACTTTATCCTTCCGGTGGTTGTGCTGGTCTGGGCGCTGATGGTTGATCGCCTCTCGCCCGGTCTGTCTGCGTTCTGGGCGACGACATACATGGTATTCATTCTGGTCACGCAGCGTCCGTTGATGGCGATTTTCCGTGGCGAAAGCAAACTGGGCGCTGACATCAAGGATGGTCTGCTGGATCTGGTGGATGGTCTGGTAACAGGTGCGCGCAACATGATCGGTATCGGTATCGCCACGGCGACCGCAGGTATCATCGTGGGCGTTGTCAGCCAGACAGGCGTAGGTGCCGCGCTGGCCGATGTGGTCGAGGTTCTGTCGGGCGGTAATATTCTGGCGATCCTTGCGCTGACCGCTGTACTGTCGCTGATCCTCGGCATGGGGTTGCCGACCACCGCGAACTACATCGTCGTTTCCGCGTTGCTGGCACCTGTGATTGTAACGCTGGGCCAGCAAAACGGTTTGATTGTGCCGCTGATCGCTGTGCACCTGTTTGTGTTCTACTTCGGTATCATGGCGGATGTTACACCGCCTGTGGGGCTTGCCTCTTTCGCGGCGGCGGCGGTATCGGGGGGTGATCCGATCAAAACCGGTGTGGTTGCGTTCTTCTACAGCTTGCGCACAGCCGCTTTGCCATTCCTGTTTATCTTCAACACCGAACTGTTGTTGATTGATGTGACATGGGCGCAGGGGGTGTTCGTGTTTATTGTCGCAACAATAGCGATGTTGCTGTTTGCGGCCGCAACCCAGGGATGGTTCCTTGCCAAAAACCGCGTTTACGAGACGATTGCGCTGTTGCTGATCGCGTTTACCCTGTTCCGTCCGGGTTTCTGGATGGACATGGTTGTGCCGCCGTATTCCGAAGTTGCATCAACCGAAATCGCGCAGGCCGCTGCCGATACACCTGCGGGAGAGCTTTTGCGCCTGCGGATCAATGGCTTCAACGATCTGGGTGATCCACTGCAATTTGTGGCGCTGCTGCCGATCGGCGAAGGTGCGACAGGTGAGGAAAAGCTGGAAAATGCAGGGCTGATGTTCCGCGAGGACGGGGACAAGATGATCATTGATGATGTCGCGTTCAACTCCCCCGCGCAGGGTGCCGGGCTGGACTGGGATCAGGAAGTGCTGCGAGTGCTCAAGCCCGAGCCACAGCCGAGCAAATACTGGATGTTCCTGCCGGCGCTTTTGCTGTTGGCCGGCATTGTGATGATGCAACGGGGGCGCAATGCGCGCGCCCCTCGCAACGCGGCGGCTGCATAAATTATCTGTACGCAGCTGACATATGTGCGAACAAACGCCGTTACGGCACAGGCTCGCTTGGGCTGTTTCACTCTCCCGTCAAAGGGCGTATGGATCAGGGCAAACGGCATGTGCCGTAATCCCCGGAGTGAGCAAATATGACCCCTTTCGCAATCGCAGGCGTACAGATGTACGTCAACGCCCTGCAACCCAACGTCGATGGTATGATCCATCGCCTTGATATCCTGATGGCACGGTTTCCGTGGACGCAGATGGTTCTGTTTTCCGAGCTGGCGCCTTTCGGCCCGCTGGACCAATACGCCCTGCCGCCCCACAACGAAGCGCTGGAGAAGTTTCAGGCGGCCGCCGCCAAGCATGGTGTCTGGCTGATACCGGGATCGATGTTTATCACCGACCCCGACGATGGCCGCATCTATAACACGTCGTTTGTGATTAACCCCGCGGGCGAGATCATTCGCCGCTATGCAAAGATGTTCCCGTTCCGCCCGTATGAAAGCGGGATTGCGGCAGGGACCGATTTTTGCGTGTTCGACGTGCCCGAAGTGGGCCGGTTCGGTCTGTCGATCTGTTATGACATGTGGTTCCCGGAAACCACACGCCAGTTGACCAGCCAAGGTGTTGAGGTGCTTTTGCACCCCGTCCTGACAGGCACCACAGACCGTGACGCAGAGCTCGCGATTGCACGGGCCACCGCAGCGCAAT
Organism: Sulfitobacter sp. F26169L; assembly: GCF_026410285.1. Lineage (GTDB taxonomy): Bacteria > Pseudomonadota > Alphaproteobacteria > Rhodobacterales > Rhodobacteraceae > Sulfitobacter. The sequence continues at coordinate 77,275 of NZ_JAPMLP010000004.1, forward strand.
TCCAGTGCTATGTCATTGATGTGAACGGTTTGGGCGCAGGTGGCGTTGGTAAATCATGTGTGGTTGATCCTACGTCCATGGTGCTGCACCAGTCCGCCGGTCAGGAAGACATGTTCCCGATCGAGGTTGATCTGGACATGGTGCGTCGCCAGCGCGAAACGGGCATGAAAGGTCTGGGGCAGGTTCTTAAATCCTTCCGCGACCGTTCTACCGATTTCTCGGTTTATGATCGCGCCAGCGGCACAGACGCCTATCTGAAGACGCTTGGCCCGCTTGCCATCCCGCAAAAAGGTGCAACGGCAGGACTGGAAGCGCCAGAGCCTGCAACGCGCCTGACCCAAACCCAAACTTTTGGGCGCGGCAACGATAGCCTGCCCAGCATCGGCTATAAGCAACCACCCGCCTTTGCGCCCGAGCCTTTGCCGAATCCATCGGCCGGCACTGTAAATCCGGAAGCCGAACCAGCTCCAGCCGCCGCACCTGCGGCAGCACTACCCAACCCACCTGTTAAACCCGGTATCCTGACCGGCACGGCAGAGACTGATAAATCCAGCGGCTAGGTCCGTGATTGAACGGGGCAGGCATCGGTCTGCCCCGCAACATCGAAGGGCCAGCTGCGCAGCAATCTGCGGAGAGCGACCGATGACTTCGATGAAAGACTATTCTTCTGCCATTCAATTGCGATCAGACCGCTGGAGCGCGTTGCGCGAAGCGACCAGCGCACTGACCCGTAATCCCGGCGCGGGGGAGATGGCGCAATTGCGTCACACCGTAGAATCCCTGTTTGAATCCCTTAGCACGATGGAGGCTTATTGGGCCTTTCCGGGCAAACACGCATTTGCGTTGATCCGGCGCCATTTCGAGCAGGGCAAACTGGACGATGTCAGCTTTGCTGTGAACAGGATCACGCGCGCACTGACCACCGGCGCGTATCGGCGCCGCTCGATCCCGCTGGAGCGCGACAGCGTTGATCAGGAAGAGCAGGACGACGAAGCACACCACAGCCCCGAGATGCGCGCGCTGTCCAAACCCTATTTCGAAGTACTGATTGTCGACAGCGTAAACGAGCATCAGGAACGCTGGCTGAAAACCAATGTCACAAGCATGCGCCGCCCCGAAGACCAGTTTATCTACGAAGCTGTTGTTGTGCCGTCGATTGAGGATGCGCTGATTGCGGTGCTGTTCAATCACAACATTCAGGCGATCGTTGTGCGCCCCGGACTGGTGCTACATTCTGCGAATGTGGAAGAAATTCTGGCACGTCATCTGGCCCGTGCCGGTGGCCGCGATGAGATTGACGCGATCCCGCCTGAAAACTACGGCCCCGAATTGTGCCGTATGATTGCGCGGGTGCGGCCGGAACTGGACGCCTATCTGGTGACCGAGCGTTCGGTAGAGGATATCGCGGGTCTTGATCTGGGGATATGCCGCCGCGTTTTCTACAACTCCGAAGATTTTATGGAGCTGCACCTGAATATCCTGCGCGGCGTTCAGGCGCGTAACAAATCGCCGTTTTTCACTGCATTGGTAGAGTACTCCAAGCAGCCCACCGGCGTTTTCCACGCGATGCCGATCAGCCGCGGAAAATCCATCACGCGCTCGCACTGGATTCAGGACATGGGCGCGTTTTACGGACCGAACATTTTTCTTGCAGAAACATCGGCAACCTCAGGCGGGCTGGACAGCCTGCTGGAGCCGAGTGGCCCGATCAAGGAAGCGCAAGAGCTTGCCTCGCGCGCGTTCGGCTCAAAGCAGACATTTTTTGCTACAAACGGCACGTCGACCTGCAACAAGATCGTTGTGCAGGCCCTGCTAAAGCCGGGAGACATTGTGCTGGTGGACCGTGATTGTCACAAATCGCACCACTACGGCATGGTGCTTTCGGGCGCGCAGGTGAGTTATCTCGACAGTTATCCGCTCAACAAATACTCGATGTATGGTGCGGTGCCCTTGCGTGACATCAAGGAACGTCTGCTGGAGATGAAAGCACAGGGCAAGCTGGACCGTGTGCGGATGCTGCTGCTGACCAACTGCACCTTTGACGGTCTGGTGTATAACGTCGAGCGTGTGATGCAGGAATGTCTGGCGATCAAGCCGGATCTGATTTTCCTGTGGGACGAGGCGTGGTTTGCTTTTGCCCGTTTCAATCCCACCTACCGCCAGCGCACCGCGATGAACGCGGCAAACGTGTTGCGCGCACGGTTCAAGACGGACCAGCACCGCGAGGCGTATGAGGCGCAGCAGGCGGAGTTGAAGGATGCCGACACAGAGACCTTGCTGAAAACACGGCTTATCCCGGCGCCGACATCGCGGGTGCGGGCGTATTCCACGCAATCCACACACAAGACGCTGACGTCATTGCGACAGGGTTCCATGATCCACGTGAACGATCAGGACTTCAAGGGTGAGGTCGAGCAGAGCTTTCACGAAGCGTATATGACGCATACGTCAACTTCTCCTAACTACCAGATCATTGCATCGCTTGATGTGGGGCGCAGGCAGGTGGAACTGGAAGGGTTCGAATTTGTACAGCGCCAGATCGAAGCGGCTATGTCGATGCGACGTGCGTTGTCGGATCACCCGCTGCTGCAAAAGTATTTCAAGGTGCTGACGGCGGGGGATATGATCCCCGAAGAGCATCGCGAAAGCGGCGTCACCAGCTATTATGACGCCGAGCAGGGCTGGACCGATCTGTGGGATTGTTGGGAGCGCGACGAGTTTGTGCTGGATGCCTCGCGCGTGACATTGCTGGTCGGTGGCACTGGTTGGGACGGGGATACGTTCAAGAACAAGGTGTTGATGGATAAATACGGCATCCAGATCAACAAGACCTCCCGTAATACGGTCCTGTTTATGACCAATATCGGCACCACGCGTTCCAGCGTGGCGTATCTGATCGAAGTGCTGGTGGAAATCGCCAAATCGCTGGACGAATTGAACGATGACGCCAGTGGCATGGAGAAGATCAGCTTTGACCGCCGTGTCAAAAACCTGTTGGAAGACTATCCGCCGCTGCCCGACTTCAGCCGCTTTCACAAAGCGTTCCTGGAAAGCGGCAACAGCCGCGAAGGGGATATTCGCACGGCATTCTTCCTCGCCTACGACGACAAGAATTGCGACTATCTGGAGCTTGACGGATCTTTGAAGGAGGCGATGGCACGGGGGGAGACGATTGTATCTGCCAGCTTTATCATTCCGTACCCGCCCGGCTTTCCTATTCTGGTGCCGGGGCAGGTGATCAGTCAGGAAATCCTGAGTTTCATGCGCGCGCTCGATGTGAGCGAAATTCACGGCTATCGGCCCGATCTGGGCTTGAGGGTCTTCACGCAAGAGGCGCTGGAAGGTGCAGGTGCAAAGCAAACAGCGGCTGAAACGTCCGCTAAATCATCCAAAAAAGCTTCGGCTTAACCAAAAGACAAGGAGCAAAATTATGGCTACCGTTCTTAGAAACATTTCTGAAATACGCCGGTTCTTTCATCGCAATGAAGACCCGATTTATTTCATCTCCGCGACCAACTTTAACCTGCTGGGCCTTGATGAGTGGGTGAAGAATTTCAAATACATTTGTTATATTGATTGCTACGGCGGCAAACATCCGAACGTGTTCTGCCCGTCCGAGCAGCCGCATGCCGAATTCCAGTCTATCGAAGACATCAACAATTATCTGCTGCAACATAAGGAAGTTATCGATTTCATCAAAAAGCGCGGCGGCAAGCCGAAATTTGTATTCTTGATGTTTGACGAGGAAACCGAGCGTTTGTCAAAGGAACTGGGGGCGGATGTATGGTTCCCCAAGGCAAAGCTGCGCCAGTCCATGGATAACAAGATCGAAACCGTGCGGATCGGTAACAAGGCGGGTGTGCCCTCTGTGCCGAACACGCTGGCGGAAGTGAAGTCTTATGAAGACCTTCGCAAAACCTGTGAGAAGGCAGGGCTTGGCCATGATCTGGTGCTGCAATCAGCGTTTGGTGACAGTGGCCACACCACGTTCTTCATTAAAAACGAGGCCGATTTCCGCCGCCACCAGTCCGAGATCATCGGCGAGGGCGAAATCAAGATCATGAAGCGGATCAATTGCCGTGGTGCCGCGATTGAAGCGTGTGCCACCAAGGAAGGCACCATTGTCGGCCCGTTGATGACTGAACTGGTCGGCTTTAACGAGCTTACGCCCTATCGCGGCGGCTGGTGCGGGAATGAAATTCTGTCGACGGCGTTTCCGCCGAAGGTGCGCCAACAGGCGCGCGACCTGACGTTCAAATTTGGCGAGCAGTTGCGCAAGGAAGGGTATCGCGGGTATTTCGAGCTGGACTTCCTGATTGACAAAAAGACCGGCGATCTGTGGCTGGGGGAGTTGAACCCGCGGATCACGGGTGCTTCGTCGATGACCAACCATGCGGCGTTTGCGCATGCGGATGCGCCGTTGTTTCTGTTCCACCTGCTTGAATTCTCGAAGAAGAAATTCAATCTTGATGTGGATGAATTGAACGCGCGCTGGTCTGATCCTGCCAACATCGACAGCTGGAGCCAGATGGTGATCAAGCACACCAAGGACAGTGTGGATATCTGTACCGAAGCACCCGAAACCGGCATCTACCGGATGCGCGAGGACGGCACAGTTGTTTGGGACCGCTTTGACTATCACCGCCGCGCTGTAGAGAGCGAGAACGAAGCATTCTTTCTGCGGATCCTGCAGCCGGGGGATTACCGCTATGAGGGGGCCGACATCGGTATCCTTGTGACGCGGGGGCGGTCGATGACCAAAAGTTTCCAGTTGAACGAACGGGCGAAAAAATGGATCCACGGGATCAAAAGCAAAGTTGAGGGTGCGCCGTTGCCCGTTGCGGCGGCAGATCCGAACCTGTCTGATCCGGCGTTCAAGATCCTGTAATCCGAACTGCGTTACGGAGCCTGCTACATCGTTTGAACCGCCGTTTCGGGCGGGGATGCGGTAGCCTCCGTTCGTTTTAGAAAGGCCGCTATGTACTGGCGTGCAATTTCAGAGGATTTACCCGGCCCGAAGTGGGCCGGGCTTTTCCGTGAATATTGGTCCGATTATCGGGCATGGTGGCTCAAGGAGGGTGAGACTGCCCGCCCGACCTATGCCGAAAGTCTGCGTGCCCTACGCACCCACATGCCGGAAATGGTGCCGCTGTATGAGGAGTTGTGTGAACTGGCAGGTGGCGGTGATCATGCCGCACGGTTCCTGAGCTTTTATACTCCCCCGCCCTATCTGGCGAGCTGTTCGCAGGCGATCTGGGCAGGCAAGCAGCCCGTGATGGTGCGCAATTATGATTACAATCCGCACGCATTTGACAGCCTTGTGTTGCGCACACGCTGGATGGGGCGTGCGGTGATGGGCACGTCCGACGGACTATGGGGTCTTGTTGACGGGGTGAACGACAAAGGCTTGTCGATCTCGCTCACCTTCGGGGGGCGGCGCGTGGTGGGTGAGGGGTTCGGCGTGCCGCTGATCCTGCGCTATGTTTTGCAAATCTGCGAAACGGCGGAAGAAGCGGGTGAAGTGCTGGCGCGCGTGCCAACCCATATGAGCTATAACGTGACGATACTGGACCGGAAGCGGGATTACCTGACCGTAATGATGGCACCCGACCGCCCTGCGGTGATCACCAATGCGGCAGTGGCAACCAACCATCAGGAAAACGTGGAATGGATCAGTCACGCGCGTTTCACCGCCACGGTCGAACGCGAGCGGTTTTTGCTGCAACGCCTGCGTCTGCACCAAGACCCCGAGGAAAAATTCATCAACGCATTCTTGCAGCCGCCGCTTTATTCAACGGCCTTCCGACAAGGGTTTGGCACGCTTTACACTGCCGTGTACCGTCCGCGCAAAAAGGAGATGGAGTTACGCTGGCCCGGTGTGGTCTGGCCGCTATCGCTAAAGAACTTTGAGGAAGGTGCGCGAGAAGTTCTCCTGCCCGGTGTGACAAAATGAAAGATACTGAAATCTATCAATGACTGTAACGCGCATGCGTGCGAGGAAATATCATTTCAGTTTAGTGTGATAGAACGGGTGTAGGTCGGGCGAGGCCGTTCACGAAAATGGGAGTGTTACACCCCCCGCGATACCGTTATATGTGGCGCATGTCTGACGCCATGAACCTAACGAAGACGCCACTTGAAGAACTCATAGTGTGCCCTATTTGCGATGCAACCTATCAGTTGCAGCGTCCCAAGGCGGGCGAGCGGGCAGTTTGTGTGAGATGTCATAAAGTATTGATCGCGCCGCGCTACAAGGCCGGTATGCAGATCATCGCCATTGCGATTGCATCCGTTGTGCTGGTGATCGCGGCGAGCGTTTTTCCGTTTCTTGAGATTTCAGTGGCGGGGCGCACGAATGCGGTGTCCATCCTGGATGCGGCACTGTCGTTTACGAGGGGGCCGATGCTGGTGCTGGCGCTGCTGACGGCGGGGTTTATCATCTTTGTGCCGCTGTTGCGGATGCTGCTGACGCTGTACGTGCTGATCCCTGTTGTGCTTGACCGTCCTGCGGCGAAACACGCCGTCTGGGCGTTTCGCATATCAGAGGCGATGCGCCCGTGGTCAATGGCAGAGATTTTTGCGCTAGGATGTGCGGTAGCATTGGTGAAAGTAGCCGATCTGGCAACTGTCAGTTTTGGTCCTGCGTTCTGGATGTTTGGTGTTTTGGTGGTGTTGGTCATCGCGCAAGACGGGTTTATGTGTAAGTGGTCGGTATGGAATTCACTGGAATACCCCAAAAAACGGTAACCGCCCGTGAGGCCGGGCTGGTTGCGTGTACGCGGTGTAACCGCGCCTGGCCGTTGGGCACAGATGTTTGCAGGCGCTGTGGCAAAACTCTTGTGTCGCGCGATGTATTCAGTTTGCAAAAAGTCTGGGCGCTGTGGCTGGTCGGACTGATGTGTTATGTGCCGGCCAACATGTACCCGATGCTGCGTACCCAACAATTGTTTACAGTGGATGAAAGTACGATCATTGGCGGCGCAGTCGATCTGGCCCACTATGGTGCTTTCGGGATTGCAGCGGTCATTCTTGTGGCGTCGGTTGTGATCCCGCTGGGTAAATTCTGGGCGATTGCGTTTCTGGCCGTGAGTGTGCGCAGCAAAGGAACGTTTGCCTCGGGCAAGCGGCTGTTGATGTATGAAATCGTCGAATATATCGGCCGCTGGTCGATGATTGACATCTTTGTCGTTGCGATTTTGTCCGCGCTCGTGCAACTGCAAGGCTTGGCATCTATCACACCGGGGCCTGCTGCCTTCTTTTTTGCACTCTCTGTTATTTTTACCATGCTATCGGCGCAAGCTTTCGATCCGCGTATGATCTGGGATGCTCAGTCCGAAGACGATAAGGCCTTTGAAAATGTCTGATATCCCCCCTAAAGTTACAATCAAACCTGCGCAGAAAAAGCGCGTATCGGGTGCTTCCTTTATCTGGATTATTCCGCTGATGGCATTGGTCGTTGCGTTCGGCGTGGCGTGGCAGTCCTACAACGCGCGGGGCCCTGTGATTGTAGTGAATTTTGCCGATGGTGCTGGAATCGCCGCTGGCGAAACGAAACTGAAGTATCGCGATATTGTCGTCGGCGAAGTAGAAGAAGTCAGCTTTAGCGAAGGACTGGCCCAGGTCGAAGCGCATATCCGGCTGAAGAAGAATATCGCGCCCTATGTCGATGCAAGTTCGGTGTTCTGGATTGTCCAGCCCGAGGTGACAGCGCAGGGCGTAAGCGGCCTTAGCACTGTGCTCAGCGGTGTGTATATCGAAGGGTCATGGGATCGCGAGATCGGCGATACGGCCACCACCTTCCGCGGTTCTGATGTGGCCCCGTTGATCAAACCGGGCGATGGGGGATTGCAGATTGCTTTCCGCACCACCTCGAATGGCACGCTGACTGACAATGCGCCGATCATGTTTCGTGGTATTCAGGTGGGGCAGATCGGGCGTGCGCAAATTGCGCGCAGCGGTGCCTTTGCGATTACCGAAGGTCTGATTTACGAGCAGCACCGCCATTTGATCAACTCATCTACCCGATTCTGGGATACATCGGGCTTTAGCTTTTCTGTAGGGCCATCGGGGGCTGAAATCGACTTTTCCTCGCTGGCGACCTTGCTGGGTGGTGGTATTACGTTTGATACATTTGTGTCGGGTGGTGATGACGCGCGCGACGGCGAGGTATTCGAGGTTCACCCCGACAAAGAAACCGCGCGAAACAGCCTGTTCACGGTGTCCGAGGTCGAGCCGTTGCAGATGAGCGTGATTTTTGATGAAAACGTGTCCGGTCTGGCCGTTGGCGCACCGGTAGAGTTGAACGGCTTTCGCATTGGTTCTGTAGATAGCCTGTCGGGTATTGTTGATTTCAACCAATTCGGTGATAGCCGTGTGCGGTTGAATGTTACGGTGTCGATCCAGCCTGCGCGCCTTGGCTTGCCGGGAGATGTTTCTGCCGATGCCGCGCTGCGCTTGCTGCAAGACCGCGTTGCCAATGGGCTGAGGGCGCGGCTTGCCTCTGTCAGCCTGCTTACGGGCGGTTTGAAGGTTGAATTGCTGGAAGTAGAGGATGCGCCAGAAGCGCGTCTGGTTGCAAACGGGATAGACCTGCCCATCATGCCGACCACGAAAAGCGAAACTTCGGGCGCGGATGCTGCTGCAACTGTCGAGGGTGTGTTTACACGCATCAACAACCTGCCGATTGAAGAACTGCTGAACAGTGCCATCAACGCGATGAATTCGGCGGATTCGCTGATGTCGAACGCAGATTTGCAAGAAACCCCCGGTGACGTGCGTGCACTGCTGAGCGATCTGTCGGGGATTGTGACGTCGGATGATGTGAAAAACATACCCGTGGCGCTGAATGCAACCCTGACGCGGGTGGAAGCGCTGGTTGCCGAGCTTGAGCAGCAACGCATTGCAGAAACGCTGGGCAAGACCCTGACAGCCGCTTCCGAGGCGGCGGATGCTGTAACGTCGTCAGTTGCGGGTGTGCCCGAACTGGTCGAGGATATCCAGACGGTTGCCGCGAAGGCTGCCGATCTTGAATTTGACAAGCTGATCGAGGAACTTACCTCGCTCACCTCCTCTGCCGAGGCTCTGGTCAGCAGCCCCGATACTGCGCAGCTTCCTGTTGCGTTGAAGGGCGCACTGGACCAGTTGAATGCAACCTTGCGCGAACTACGTGAGGGGGGTGCAGTTGCAAACGTAAACCAGACATTGGCATCCGCGCGCAATGCAGCCGACAGTATCGCTGTTTCGGCGCGTGATCTGCCACAGATGATTGACCGTCTGAACGCCGTGTTTGTACAGGCTGGCCGCACCATTGAGGGTTATAACAAAGGCGACCAGCTCAGCCGCTCTGCGGAGGGCGCGCTGCGTGACATTCAACAAGCTGCCAAAGCGCTGGAAAAGCTGGCGCGAACCATCGAACGAAATCCGAACTCTTTGCTGCTGGGACGATAATATGACATTTATAAAACCAATTGCCGCCGCTGCCGCGCTTGCCTTTCTGGCAGCGTGTGGCGCATCCGACAGGATAGCGGTGCAACCGCCTGCCATTGCTGAAACCATTCGCATCGGGTTTCGCTCTGTCGAGGTGAAAGACGTGTCGCTGCCCAGCTATGCCGCTGCGGACGAGATTGCGCAGCAGGCGCCGGACGGGACGTTGATCACATCCAAAGTGCTTTGGGCGGATTCGCCTGACCGCGCAATCAGTCTGGAGTTGAGCCGCAATCTGGCCCGTTTGACGGGCAAACGGATCGCATCGGAACCCTGGCCGTTTGAGGAGCGCGCAGCGGCCACGCTGGTTGTCCGTTTTTCCGATCTGGTGGCAGGTACGGATGGTACGTTCCGCGCAACTGGCCAGTATTTTGTCGGGGTCTATGAAGCCCGGGAACGTTCGGGCCTTTTCGATCTGAGCATTGCATACGACCCCAAAGGCGGGCCTGTCGCGATTGCAGAGGCACGCGGCAGGATCGTTCTGGATCTAGCGAAATTTGTGGCACGCGAGGGATTGCGCTAGGACCCTCCCTTGCGCGCGGGGCATTCGCGCCCTACATCGCTTGCTATGGCTCAGGTAAAAACATCATCCAAATCCGACCCGAACTACAAGGTCATTGCAGAAAACCGCCGTGCGCGGTTTGATTACGCAATCGAGGAAGATATCGAATGCGGTATCATTCTGGAGGGATCGGAAGTGAAATCCCTGCGTATGGGCGGATCAAACATCGCCGAAAGCTATGCCGCCGTGGAAGATGGCGAGTTGTGGTTGGTTAACAGCTATATCGCGCCTTACAAGCAGGCCCAGACATTCGGACACGAAGAGCGCCGTCGCCGCAAGCTGCTGGTGAGTCGCAAGCAACTGGGTGACCTGTGGCAGGCCACACAGCGCAAGGGCATGACACTGGTGCCGCTGGTGATGTATTTCAACCATCGTGGTAAAGCCAAGATCAAGATCGGGATCGCCAAGGGTAAGAAGTTGCATGACAAGCGTGAAGACGCCGCCAAACGTGACTGGTCGCGGCAGAAATCACGCCTTTTGAAAGACCACGGGTAGGGGGCCAGCCCCCGTCTTTGCCATGGCAAAGACTCCCCCGGGATATTTATGGCCAAAAGAATTAGGGTGCGGGTATGTGTCGGGTAAGCATGCGCTTGCCCCGATATGTCTGGACGCGTATTCAGGGGGCATACTGAAAAGGGGCTGCCATGACTGATGATCCGAAAACACTTGTGTCCACCGAATGGTTGGCAAAACATCTGAAAGATCCCGACTTGCGGGTGCTTGACTGTTCCTGGTATTTGCCTGCGGACGGGCGTGATCCGAAGGCAGAATATAATGAAGCGCATATTCCGGGCGCGCGTTTTTTTGATATTGATGACATCTCGGACGGGCGGTCCAGTTTGCCGCATATGGCGCCTCCGGTTGAGAAGTTCATGTCGCGGTTGCGTGCCATGGGCGTTGGGGACGGTCATCAGGTTGTTGTCTATGACGGGGCGGGCATTTTGTCTGCGCCGCGTGTCTGGTGGCTGTTCAAACTGATGGGGCAGGAAAATGTTGCCGTGTTGGACGGTGGCCTGCCCAAGTGGCTGGCCGAGGATCGCCCGACAGAGGATATGCCGCCGATCCCGCGGGATCGCCATATGACAGTCAGGTTTCAGAATAATCTGGTGCGTGATGTGACGCAGGTGGCGCATGCGTCCAAACTGGGGACCCCACAGATTGTGGATGCGCGTCCGGCAGAGCGGTTTCGGGGAGAGGCGCCAGAGCCGCGGGAAGGATTGCGCGCGGGGCACATCCCCAAGTCGCGTAACGTGCCTTTTGCAACCCTGTTGAATGACGATCAGACGCTCAAACCCGTTGATGAAATCAGAGCGGTATTTGAAGCGGCGGGTATTGATCTGGATGAGCCGGTTGTGACCAGTTGCGGGTCGGGTGTGACGGCGGCAATACTGGCGCTGGCACTGGAGAGGATCGGCCACGACGATTGGTCCTTGTATGACGGATCATGGTCTGAATGGGGGATGTTCCCGACAGTGCCCGTTGCGACGGGAGATGCATGATGTTTGAAAAACTCATGGCGCAGCCCGCCGACAAGATACTGGCACTTATGCAGAGCTATCGCGAAGACCCGCGTAACACAAAAGTCGATCTGGGGGTTGGTGTGTATAAGGATGCCACCGGTCTGACCCCGATCATGCGCGCGGTGAAAGCAGCGGAACACCAACTGTGGGAGAGGCAAGACAGCAAGGTTTATACCGGTCTGACAGGCGATCCGGCATTTTCGGATGCAATGATTGCGCTTGTTCTTGATGATGCCGTGCCGCGCGGCAACGTTGCGGCGGCGGCTACTCCGGGGGGTACGGGGGCGGTTCGTCAGGCGTTTGAAATGATACAGATGGCGCAGCCCGATGCGCGTGTATTTGTGTCTGATCCGACATGGCCGAACCATATTTCGATACTGAATTATCTTGGGATCGAAGTGGTGCCGTACCGTTATTTCGACAACGAAACCCGTGGCGTTGATTTTAACGGGATGATTGAGGATCTTAAAACCGCCCGGAAAGGTGATGTGGTTCTGCTGCATGGTTGCTGCCATAACCCGACCGGGGCAAACCTGAACAGCGCGGAATGGGATGCGGTGATTGCGGCGCTGCAGGAGACTGGCGCGACCCCGATGATTGATATCGCCTATCAAGGATTCGGTGACGGGCTGGATGAAGATGCGGCAGCGACGCGTAAACTTGCGGCCTCTGTGCCGGAGTGTCTGATTGCGGCAAGCTGTTCCAAGAACTTTGGTATCTACCGCGAGCGGACAGGTCTGTTGATGGCGGTGAGTGCGGACAGTAGTGCCACAGCTTTGAACCAAGGAACGCTGGCGTTTCTGAACCGTCAAAATTTCAGTTTTCCGCCCGATCACGGTGCGCGCCTGGTTACGATGATCCTGACGGATGCGACGCTGCGTGCAAATTGGCAGGCCGAACTGGAAGACGTGCGAAAATCAATGTTGAACCTGCGTAGCCAGCTTGCGAGTGAGTTACAGCGCCTGTCAGGATCTGATCGTTTCGGGTTTCTGGCGCAGCACCGCGGCATGTTTTCACGCCTTGGAACGACGCCGGAAATGGTTGAAAAGCTGCGGGCGGATCACGGGATTTACATGGTTGGTGACAGCCGGATGAATATCGCGGGATTGAACGCGCAAACTGTTCCAATTCTTGCCAAGGCGATTGTTGACGCTGGAATTTAGGGGCTATCTTGCGCCTGTGCAAATGTTGAAGCTGCGCATTTGCACGGGCGGCATGCTGTCGAAAGCAACCGTTTGCCCGCATTAGCACAACACCGCGGAAAATTTTTGCGACCAAGGTTTGCATCAGCGCTAAACAATTGTGCATTGGCGGGGTAAGGTGCAAAAAAACAGCAGCCGGGCAGGCCCAACAACATGAGTGACACTCCCAAGCGTAAGCGGCCTTTGGTCGCCGAGAACCGTTATGGCAGCAAAGCCAGAGCAGCGGCAAAATCGGCCGCTAAGCCTAAGCCTAAGCCTAAGCCCAAACCGAAGGCGAAAGACCGCCGTGCGGCCAAACCTGCGCGCAAGCGACGGGGTGGTATTTTGGGTCTGATAAGCGCATTGGCGCGGTGGATCATGCGTCTGATATGGGTGATCACATCCAGATCTGTACTGGTGGGTGCGCTGGTATTGGGACTGATCGTAGGGTATTTCTACACAACTTTGCCACCGCTGGATGATCTGCTCGACGGACGCGCGCGCGGCTCTGTGACGATGCTTGACAACAACGGCGAGGTTTTTGCGTGGCGGGGTGACCAGTTCGGTGGGGTAGTCACCGCGCAGAGCGTTTCACCGCACCTCAAGAACGCGGTGATCGCCACCGAGGACAAGCGGTTTTACAAACACTTCGGCCTCAGTCCACGTGGCATTGCGTCTGCGGTGCGCATCAACCTGAGCGAAGGGCGCGGCCCGTTGTCGGGGCATGGTGGTTCTACCATCACCCAGCAGACGGCCAAGCTGTTGTGTCTGGGCGAACCGTTTGACCCGACTTCCGGCCAGACCGAAGCGGAGTACGAATCCGAGTGTCGACGGGGATCGCTGAAGCGCAAAGCCAAGGAGGCCGTCTATGCCCTGGCCATGGAAGCAAAATATTCAAAGGACGAGATCCTGTCGATCTACCTGAACCGCGCTTACATGGGGGGCGGTGCGTACGGCGCAGAAGCTGCGGCGCAGCGGTTTTTCGGCAAATCGGCGGCAACGCTTGACCCCGCAGAATCTGCCATGCTGGCCGGATTGTTGACCGCGCCCAGCACCCTTTCGCCGACATCTAACCTTGAGCGGTCGCGCAATCGGGCTGCCACGGTGCTGCGCCTGATGAATGAGCAGGGGTATCTGACGGATGAAGAAGCTGCGATTGCCCAAGCGACACCCGCCACGTTGTCGGATGCTGCCGAAGCGCGGGCGGGGGGCTATTTTGCCGATTGGGTCATGTCCACCGGGCCGGAGTTTTTCACGCGTAAGACAACGGAAGATGTGATCATTCGCACCACGCTGGACCAGCGGATGCAGCGCGCTGCGGTTGAGGGACTTAATTGGGTCTTCGAAAATAAGGTGCGGGAGGGTTCAAAAGCGCAAGCCGCCATCGTGGTGATGAGCGCGGATGGCGCCGTGCGTGCCATGGTGGGCGGGCGCAAAACCAAAGTATCAGGGGCGTTTAACCGTGCAACCCAAGCGTTGCGCCAGACCGGATCGGCATTCAAACCGTTTGTCTATGCCGCCGCGCTTGATCTTGGGTATTCGCCCAATAATCTGGTGGATGATAGCCCGTATTGCATCAATATACCCGGATCGGGGCAATGGTGTCCGCGCAACTACACCAACAGGTTTGTCGGGCAGACTACGTTGACCAATGCGCTGGCGCAGTCGCTGAATATCCCGGCGGTCAGGATATCGGAATCCGTGGGGCGTGAGACTGTCAGCGCGGTTGCCTCGCAATTTGGTATCAAGAACGATTTGGCGGCGGGGCCCGCCTTGGCGCTTGGATCATCCGAAAGCACATTGATTGAAATGACCGGCGCGTTTGCAGGTATCCTCAATGGCGGTTCATCCGTGACGCCTTTCGGCTTGATTGATCTGCGTCTGCGCGGCGATGCAGAGCCGCTGATGGGCACAGGCGGCGGTATCGGCGAGCGGGTGATACAGGAAAGCGCGGCAGGGCAGCTTATTTATATGATGGAAAAGGTCGTGTCCGAAGGGACGGGCCAGCGTGGCCAATTCGGTGGCCGCCAACTGGCGGGCAAAACCGGCACAACCTCGGCTGCAAAAGACGCGTGGTTCATCGGGTTCTCTGCGGATTATGTCGCTGGTGTCTGGATGGGATATGACGATAACACCCCGCTGAAGGGCGTGACAGGCGGCGGCCTGCCCACCGAAATTTGGCGCGAGGTTATGAAGCGGGTCCATGAAGGTGTGCCAGCACGTCCGTTGCCAATGGTGGCCCCTGCACTCGCACAGGTGGTTTTTGACGGCGACGTAAACGAAGTCGCGCCCGCGCCCCAATCCCAACAGCCAAGCCGTCCCACAAACATCATTGATCAGGTGTTGCAGGATATCTTTGGCGGCGGCGGAGGCGGCGGCAGTTCCTCTTCAGGCCCGAACGCAGGCGATAGGTAAGTTGTGGCCTTATGAGAAAAGCCGGACCGGAAAAGAAAGTTGTTAATTGATTGTGTGCTTTAGTACAGTCTGGACGATGTGACGGTGTTGTTTGGCATGCAGTGGCCATTTTGCGACTTGAAGCAGCCGGATGCCGTTTTGTTTGAAAGGTAATTATGCAAACTGATTTGATGAGACGCGGACGCGAGGAATTGCGTGTAGTTCGCAAGCGCAGCCGGATGCTGTATTGGTCCGTTGGCTTGTTCTCGGCGTTTGCGAATTTGCTGATGCTGACGGGCCCCTTGTACATGCTTCAGGTTTATGACCGTGTTCTAGGGTCGGGCAGTCAGGAAACCCTTGTCGCACTGTCGCTGTTGGTTGTGTTTCTTTACAGTGTGATGGGGGTTCTGGATTATACGCGGGGCCGGATCATGGGCCGGATCGGCGCGCGGTTTCAGGACGATCTGGACCGCCGTGTGTTTGACGCGGTTGTGCGCAAATCGGCCGTTGCCCCCGATGTTAAAACAAATGCCAGCCTTGCCGATCTGGAAGCAGTACAGCGGATGATCACCTCGCCAGTGTTGATGTCGGCATTTGATCTGCCATGGACACCGATCTTTTTCGCCGGAATTTTCATGTTCCATTCGTATCTCGGGTACATGGCGCTGGTTGGTGGTGCGGTATTGGTTGTGATTGCTGTGGCAAACCAGTTCCTTTCGCGCGGTGCGCAGGCACGTGCAGGGTACGCTGGCCAGCAGGCATCGGCGATGGCCGACCAGATCCGTACGGAAGCGGAAATGGTGCAGGCCATGGGCATGCGGGATGCCGCATTCACACGTTGGCAAATCGCACGCACCAAGGCGCTGGAAGGGCAGGTGCGCGCTGCAGATGTTGGCGGGACGTTCACGTCGATGACCAAAACGATCCGTCTGTTTTTGCAATCTGCCATGTTGGGCATGGGCGCCTATCTGGTTTTGCAAAACCAACTGACACCTGGTGCGATGATCGCGGGTTCGATCCTGTTGGGCCGTGCGTTGGCCCCCGTTGAAATGATGCTGAACCAGTGGCCGCTGTTGCAACGTGGTGCGGCGGGGTGGACCAATCTGGCCGAGCTTTTGGGCACTGTCCCGCCTGAAGGCCAGCGTACAGAACTGCCCAAGCCGAAGGCATCGCTGATTGCCAAAAACCTGACTGTTGTACCGCCGGGGGAAAAGCAGGCGTCGTTGAAATCTGTATCGTTCAGGGTTGATCCGGGTCAGGCTGTGGGCGTCATCGGGCCATCGGGCGCGGGTAAAACCACCCTTGCGCGCACGCTTACCGGTGTCTGGCGTCCGGCGGGCGGATCTGTCCGGCTGGACGGTGCCGCGCTGGAGCATTACGGCACAGAGACATTAGGCAAACATATCGGATATCTGCCGCAGCGGGTCACCTTGTTTGACGGAACAATCGCGCAAAACATCGCGCGGCTGTCCAATGACAAGGATGACCAGAAAATTGTCGCCGCCGCCAAAATGGCTGCCGCACACGAGATGATACTGGAACTGCCGGATGGCTATGACACGGTTATTCAGGCGGGGCAGGTACGCCTGTCCGGTGGCCAGATGCAGCGGATCGGCCTTGCGCGCGCGCTGTACGACGATCCGGTGATACTGGTGCTGGACGAGCCGAACTCGAACCTCGACAACCTTGGCTCACAAGCATTGAACCAGGCAATCCGTGCGATGAAAGAAGCAGGCCGTTCTGTTTTGATCATGGCGCACAGGCCAGCCGCAATTCAGGAATGTGACACGTTGCTTGTGCTGGATGGCGGAATGCGGATGGCATTTGGTCCGAAGGACGAAGTGCTGAAAGGCATGGTGAAAAATCATCAGGAAATCCAGAAATCGCCCAGTGGCGCAGGAGGTGTCACATGAGCGGCAAGAACAAGTGGACCGCTTGGCGGCCTGTCACTATCGGGATGATCGGCGTTTTGGTCCTTTTCGGCGGTTTCGGGACCTGGTCGGTAATGTCAAACATCGCCGGTGCAATCATCGCTTCGGGCCGGATCGAGGTGGACCGCAACCGTCAGGTTGTGCAGCACGATACCGGCGGAACAGTCTCGGAAATCCATGTGGACGAGGGTGATCTGGTCAAAGCCGGCGATTTGCTGTTGCAACTTGATCCCCAGCAGGCGCGATCGGAACTGACCCTGATCGAGGGGCAGTTGTTTGAATTGATGGCACGGCGGGGCCGTCTTGAGGCGCAGCGCGACGAAGCCGAAACAATCAAGTTTGCCGATGATCTGATCGAGGTTGCGGCGACAAACGAAGATGCCCAAGAACTGATGGATGGCCAGAGCAACCTGTTTTATGCGCGCCGTGACAGTGTCGCGCGCGAGATTGAGCAACTGGGCAAGCAGCGCAACCAGATTGAAGACCAGATCAAGGGGATCAACGCCCAAGAAGCCTCTCTTGTGACGCAATTGGAGTTGATCGAACAACAGTTGACCAGTCAGGAAAAGCTGTTGTCGCAAGGGTTGGCGCAGATGGCATCGGTGCTGGGGCTGCAACGTGAAAAGGCGCGCCTGACAGGCGAAATCGGCAGGCTGATTGCCACGCGCGCGCAGGCCGAGGGCCGGATTACCGAGATCGAGATTGTGGGCCTGAAACTTGGCACATCCGGTCGGGAAGAGGCGATATCGCAATTGCGCGAAACCCGCTTCCGGGAGCTGGCACTTGCCGAGCAGCGTCGTGCATTGCTTGCCACGATTGACCGTTTGGACATCCGCGCGCCGGTATCGGGCATTGTCTATTCCCTTCAGGTGACCACCCCCCGTTCGGTGATCCGCCCAGCCGAACCGCTGATGTTTCTGGTGCCACAGGACCGCCCGCTGGTAATTGCCGCACAGGTCAACCCCACCAATATCGACGAAATATCTGTCGGGCAGGAAGTAAACCTGCGCATGTCCGCGATGGATCAGCGCACCACGCCCGAATTGAAAGGCCGTGTCATGCTGATCTCGGCGGATGCGCTTGAGGATCAGGTCACAGGGGGGAGGTATTTCCGCGCTGAAATCACCCTCTCCCCCGGAGAGATCGAGCGGTTGCCGGAAGGGACACAACTGTTGCCCGGAATGCCGGTGGATGCGTTTATCAAAACCGGTGACCGATCTCCGCTGACGTACCTGTTGAAACCCGTCACGGACTATTTTGTGAAGTCGTGGCGTGAAAGCTGATCTGAGGGCCTTTCGCACAGAGCACATCAACGCTAGCGTCTGGCAAAACAACCGTATCAAAGGAGTATATCCATGAGCATTGCAAAACGTCTGGCCGATCAAGGCATCACACTGCCCGACGCGGCCGCCCCCGCAGCAAATTATGTGCCATATGTACAGACAGGTAGCACCCTGTATGTTTCCGGCCAGATATCGCGCAACGATGATGGTCTGATTGTCGGCGTTCTGGGCGATAACATGAGCGTTGAAGACGGTGCCGCGGCCGCCAAAACCTGCGCGCTCTATTTGCTGGCACAAGTAAAGGCTGCTTGTGGTGGTGACCTTGACCGGCTCAAGCGTGTGGTAAAGCTGACAGGCTTTGTAAACTCCACAAAAGACTTCAAAGAGCAGCCACAGGTTATCAACGGATGTTCCGACTTTTTGGTCGAAGCGTTGGGCGATGCGGGGCGTCACGCACGCTCGGCCGTTTCTGCGGGGGCATTGCCGCTGGGTGTTGCTGTTGAAATCGAAGGCATCTTCGAAATCTCATGACGACCGGACCCGTTTTGCCGTCCAGCTTCGCGCGGGTGCCACTGGCGCACCGCGCATTGCACGATGTCTCTGACGGTCGGCCTGAAAACTCCCGCGCGGCAATCCGCGCGGCGATTGATGCGGGCTACGGTATAGAAATCGATGTGCAATTAAGTGCGGACGACGTCGCAATGGTGTTCCATGACTATCACCTCGGTCGTCTGGCAGAGGCGGAAGGCCCTGTGCGCCAGTTTGATGCGCAAGATCTGCGCCAGACGATGCTGCGCGGCGGGGATGAGGGTATTCCCGATCTGGAAGAGGTGCTTGCGCTGGTTGACGGACAGGTGCCATTGCTGGTCGAGTTGAAGGATCAGGACGGTTCTATGGGCACCAACATTGGCGCGCTGGAGCATGCCGCCGCGCGCGTGCTGGCGGATTATCGCGGTGATGTGGGCGTGATGTCGTTCAACCCCAATTCGGTTGCGATGATGCAGCAGCTTTGCCCGAATGTGGCGCGCGGCATAACAACATCGGCTTACCTGCCCGAAGACTGGCCGCTGCCCGAGGCGGTTTGTGCGCGGTTGCGTGATATTCCCGATTACGACCGCGTGGGCGCGTCCTTTATTAGTCATGAAGTTGATGATCTGGATCGCGCGCGTGTACGCAGCTTGAAACAGGCGGGGGCCTTTATCTGTTGCTGGACCGTGCGCAGCACAAAAGAAGAAGCGCAGGCGCGGCGTATTGCCGACACCATCACCTTTGAAGGGTACAGCGCAGCAATACCGGATTGACAGGCGCGCCTTGAACATTGCGCTACAGGTGCCACCTATTACCCGAAGACAGTGACAGGGACATCCGTACATGAGCGCGCAAGAAGTCGAAATCAGGATCATCGGATCGCTGTCGGAAATTGATGCTGCTGATTGGGATGCCTGTGCCTGCCCAGAGGCGGTGGATGGCGCGCGCCCGAATGATCCATTCACGACCCACCGCTTTCTAATGGCGCTTGAGGAGAGCGGCAGCGTAGGTGCAGGCACCGGCTGGCAACCGCAATACATGATTGCCAGCATCCAAGGGCAGATCATCGGCGTCGCGCCGCTTTATGCAAAATCCCATTCTCAGGGAGAGTATATTTTTGACCATGCCTGGGCGCATGCCTATGAACGCGCTGGCGGGCGGTATTACCCGAAATTACAGATCGCGGTGCCGCACACCCCCGCCACAGGCCGACGGTTCTTAACGCGCCCGGGGTTTGAGGAGGCGGGATTTGACGCCTTGGTGGAGGGCGCGGTGCAATTGACCGACAATAATGCGCTCAGTTCGCTGCATGTCACGTTTTGCACTGCCCAAGAGGCGGAGCGCGGGCAAACACTGGGCCTGATGCGGCGCAAAAGCCAGCAGTTTCACTGGCACAATGACAGCTATTCCGACTTTAACGCCTTTCTTGCCAGTCTCAGCGCGCGCAAACGCAAAAACATCCGCAAAGAGCGCGCTACGGCCCGAAACTTTGGCGGCAGCATCCACAGCTTCACCGGTGATGAGATACAGCCGGAGCATTGGGATGCGTTCTGGGTGTTTTATCAGGATACCGGCGCGCGAAAGTGGGGGCAGCCGTATCTAACGCGCGCGTTTTTTGATATTGCCCACGATGTTTTGCGTGATGATATCACCTTGGTTCTGGCAGAGCGGGACGGTCGATGGATCGCCGGTGCGCTGAACTTTATTGGCGCGGGTACGTTGTACGGCAGGTATTGGGGCTGTATCGAGCATCACTCGTGCCTGCATTTTGAACTATGCTATTATCAGGCAATCGATATTGCCATAGCAATGGGGCTGGACAGGGTTGAAGCAGGTGCGCAAGGCGAACATAAGCTGGCGCGAGGGTATCTGCCAACGCCAACATGGTCGCTGCACTGGATGCGTGATGGGGGATTTGCCCGCGCCGTGGGCGAGTATCTGGAAGCAGAGAGTGCCGCAGTAGATGAAGAGATAGAGGTGCTGACGGAGTACGGCCCTTTTAGGAAAACGGAAGTCGAGGAACAGGAATGACCGATAAATTAAGCGCCGAGACGCGCGGCCCCCTGCTGAACCCGCTGCTGGAAAACGGTTGGGAAATGGTTGACGGACGTGATGCGATCACAAAGACGTTTACGTTCGACGATTTCGCTCACGCCTTCGGCTGGATGACTTCTGCCGCAATCTGGGCCGAAAAGTGGGGCCACCACCCCGAATGGCAAAATATTTACAACAGAGTAACTGTCACATTGACCACGCACGATGTTGACGGACTGAGCACGCTGGACGCAAAGCTGGCGCGAAAAATGGACGGACTGTGACAAGATGTTGAACGATTTGATGAGTACTGAAATCTGGGACGGAAAAACGTTTTCGGATTTACTAACCTTGGAATTTGTCGCCTCGGCGGCTGGGTCTGTGTTGGGCGCGATTGTGATCCTGATTGTGGGGTGGAGCCTTGCAGCATGGGCACAGGGCCGCATCATTAAGGTCAGCAGGCGGAACAAGCATCTGGATGACATGCTGTTCGATTTCCTTGC
The DNA here is from genome assembly GCF_026410285.1 of Sulfitobacter sp. F26169L. Taxonomy (GTDB): domain Bacteria; phylum Pseudomonadota; class Alphaproteobacteria; order Rhodobacterales; family Rhodobacteraceae; genus Sulfitobacter. The sequence goes on from NZ_JAPMLP010000004.1 coordinate 98,694, forward strand.
CTCTATCGTGCGCTACGTGATTATGGGATTCACAGTCCTGTTTGTTCTGAACACCTTCGGCGTGCAAACTACATCCGTTGTGGCGATCATCGGTGCGGCAGGTCTGGCCATTGGTCTGGCCTTGCAGGGCACGTTGTCGAACGTGGCAGCGGGTGTGATGCTGATCCTGTTCCGTCCGATCAAGATCGGGGATTTTGTCGAGGTTGCAGGCAAAATGGGAACGGTGAAAGAAATCAGCCTGAACTTTACCGAGATGGCAGATATGAGCAACGTGCAAGTGATCGTTCCCAACGCGGAAGTCTGGGGAAATATCATCACGAATTATTCCACAAATAACATCCGGCGCGCGGAATGGACCTTTGGTGTGGGGTATGGTGCCAATCTGAAAGAGGCTGAAAATATTATACGAGATACCATTATGGCTGATCCCCGCTCGCATAACTCACCCGAACCGTTCGTGCAGGTTACAAACCTCGGAGATAGTTCGGTTGATTTTCTGGTACGTGTCTGGTGTGACGCATCGGTTTATTTCGGCTATCGCGCGGATATGACTCGTCAGGTCAAGGAAGCACTGGACGCTGGCGGCATTGATATTCCGTTTCCGACGCGGACAATGATACATGCCCAAGCAGACTGATTAGAGGATCATACCGATTGGTTAAACAGGGCCGCAGCAGTTGCGGCCCTGTCTGCATTTTACATATTTTCAAGCAGGCTTTCACCGCCGGACACTTCGCACACGCCCGGATTTTCTTCTGCCTGCAGCAGTGTCACTTTGCCATCATCCACCAGCATCGCATAGCGCTTGGAGCGCGCGACCAGGCCGGCGGGGGCGGCGTCGAAATCCATGCCGATCGCTTTGGTAAATTCTGATGATGCATCACCCAGCATGGTAATGCCTGCTTCGGTTGCGCCTGTGGCTTCACCCCATGCCTGCATTACAAACGGGTCATTACAGGATACGCAGATGATTTCATCTACGCCTTTTTCCGCAAACTGGTCCTTTGTGCGCACAAAGCTGGGCATATGCGCTGAATGGCAGGTAGGCGTAAACGCACCCGGAACGGCAAAGACAACAACCTTGCGGCCCTTTGTCTTCTCGCTCATCTTAACGGGGGTCGGGCCTTCTGGTCCCATTTGAACCAGCGTTGCATCGGGCAGTGTATCGCCTTGGGAAATTGACATCGGGATCGCCTTTCTTGTGATTGTCTTTGTCCTTAGCACAGATATAGGGTTTGCACACAGTTGCGACCAGAGCACCAAGGGAGTTTATCAATGCGCCATATCGTTGTGATCGGAGCAGGACAGGCGGGATCGTCTTGTGTGGCAAAGCTGCGCAATGGCGGGTTTGACGGTAAAATCACCCTGATCGGGGCTGAAACGCAGCCGCCCTATCAGCGCCCGCCGCTGTCCAAGGCGTATCTGCTGGGCGAAATGGCGCTGGAGCGTTTGTATCTGCGCCCCGAGAGTTTTTATGCAGAGCAGGGGATTGATCTGCGTCTGGGGGAGAGAGTGGAGGCAATAGATACTGATGCGCGCCAGATTGCGGTGAATGGCGAAAAGCTGTCATATGATGATCTGGTGCTGACAACCGGATCTGTGCCGTTCCATTTGCCCGAAGTGATTGGCGGCACGCTGGATGGCGTGCATGTGGTGCGCGGTCTTGTGGATGTTGATGCCATGGCGCCGCGTTTTGTTGCAGGCGCGCGGGTGTTGATTGTCGGTGGCGGCTATATCGGGCTGGAGGCGGCATCGGTTGCAGCCAAATTGGGTCTGAATGTCACGCTGGTTGAAATGGCGCCGCGCATTCTGCAGCGGGTTGCGGCGCCCGAGACGTCGGATTTCTTTCGCGACCTTCACCGAAGTCATGGGGTTGATCTGCGTGAAGGCATTGGGCTGGAACGCCTGACCGGGGACGGTGCCGTAAGTAAAGCGGTGTTGACCGACGGCACGACGCTGGATGTCGATTTTGTCATCGTCGGCGTAGGCATCGCCCCTGCAACGACATTGGCCGAAGCGGCAGGCATTGATCTGGATAACGGAATTGCGGTCGATCGATATGGGCGCACCAGTGCGCCCAACATCTGGGCGGCAGGCGATTGCACGTCATTTCCGTATGGCGATACGCGTATCCGTCTGGAAAGTGTGCCCAACGCTATTGAACAGGCGGAAGTGGTTGCGGAAAACCTGATGGGGGTAGAGAAGGAGTATCACGCGAAACCCTGGTTCTGGTCAGATCAATATGATGTAAAGCTGCAAATTGCAGGGCTGAATACAGGGTATGACAAGGTCGTAACGCGTGGTGCTGCGCCCGGCCCAGTATCGTTTTGGTATTACAATGGCGACAGATTGCTTGCTGTGGATGCGGCGAATGATCCGCGCGGATATATGGTGGGAAAACGGCTGATCGAAAGCGGCAAATCACCTGCGCCTGAAGTGGTGTCGGATGTTGAATCCGACCTTAAGGCGTTGCTCAAAGCGTGAGGATTATTGCCGGAAAAAACCGCGGGACGGTGTTGGCTGATGTGGGAACCGGCGATGCGGCGGCGCATCTGCGTCCTACGTCAGACCGTGTGCGCGAAAGCCTGTTTTCCATGTTGACGCACCTGAACGTGGTCAATGGAGCGCGTGTGCTGGATCTGTTCGCAGGCACTGGCGCGCTGGGGCTGGAGGCACTTTCGCGTGGGGCGCGCGAGGCTGTCTTTGTTGAAAACGGGCGGGTTGCGCAAAAGCTAATTGCGCAGAATATTAAAAAACTACGCGCCGACGATACGACCACATTAATGCGAAATGATGCTACCGATCTGGGCGCATGGATTGCAGCGCCCTTTGATCTGGTTTTTCTTGATCCGCCCTATGGCAAGGGAATGGGCCAGCAAGCGCTGGCCGCCGCACAGGCCGGAGGGTGGCTGGCGCGGGGGGCCGTGATTGTCTGGGAAGAACAGGCGCCGATGGAAGCGCCCAGCGGTTTCACCCGCACCGACAGGCGCAAATACGGCGATACGCACGTGACACTGTTGCGCAACGACTAGCGGCAGGCGCGGAAAATTGTAATTTTCCGGTTAGAATTTTTTCAAAATTCCGGCGCTTGCGGCTGGTGGCGGGGTTAATAGGTCGGGTGGAACTTTCCTGCTGGCGACAGTGTGAATATCTCGCAACCGTCTTCTGTCACGCCGATCGAGTGTTCAAACTGTGCGGACAGTGATTTGTCGCGGGTTACGGCGGTCCAGTCATCGGCGAGAGTTTTAGTCTCGGCGCGGCCAAGGTTCACCATCGGTTCAATGGTGAAAAACATGCCTGGCTCCAGCACGGGTTTGGTTGAAGGTTTGCCGTAGTGCAAAACATTTGGCGGGGCGTGGAAGACACGGCCAAGGCCATGACCGCAGAAATCAGTGACCACGGACATCCGGTGCCCTTCGACAAAGGTCTGGATGGCGTGGCCGATATCGCCGAATGTATTGCCGGGTTTGACCGCCTCAATGCCTTTCATCAACGCTTCATGTGTGACGTTGATCAGGCGCTCTGCTTTGCGGGTCAGCTTGCCAGCGACAAACATGCGCGAGGTATCGCCAAACCAGCCGTCCACAATTACGGTCACGTCGATATTAACGATGTCACCGTCTTTGAGCTTCTTTTCACTCGGAATGCCATGGCAGACCACGTGATTGATCGAAATACAACTTGCGTGCTGATAACCTTTATACCCGATAGTCGCTGATTTCGCGCCTGCGGCGTTGACTTTTTCTTCGATAATCCGGTCGATTTCGGCGGTGGTTTGACCGACAGTCACATGCTCTGCGATCTCGTCGAGGATCGTTGCCGCCAGTTTGCCTGCGGCGTGCATGCCCGCAAAATCCGCCGCCTCGTGGATGCGAATACCGTCTTTCGTTGTGCGGCCTTTGTGGGTGTCTGTCACCAGTCTCTCCATCATTCGTTTGGGTGTTGTTTAGCGCGCAGGGCGGCCAAGGGCCAGAGGGGCGGCTATGCTGATACCTTCGGGGCTGATATGCGTTCCGATGCAGATGGTTTCAACACCGGCTTTTGTGGCGTCGGCGTGAGCTGCGGCATATTTCGGATCAATGTCGGCGGCAATGTCAACGTGAGTGCAATCAGTGCGCTGCACCAGATACAGGAGCACGGCACGGTGCCCAGCGCGCGCAACCTCGGCCAGTTCGTGCATATGTTTGGTGCCGCGCGCTGTCACACTGTCGGGAAACTCCGCCAGCGCGGGTGAGCGGCAGAGCGTGACAGATTTTACTTCTACATAGGCATCGGGCAGGCCTTTGCCACTCAAGAGGAAGTCAACGCGGGAATTGGTGCCGTATTTTACTTCGGGGCGCACGGTTTTGTAGTCAGCGAGAGGGGCGATTTTGCTGGCCTCCAACGCTGCGCGCAACATGCGATTGGGCAGCGATGTATCAACGCCGGTGAAATGGCCGTTTTCGTGATCGACCAGCCGTAGGCCGTACTTCAGCTTTTTCTTCGGGTCATCATTGGGTTCAAGCCAGACCTTGGTGCCCGCTTCGGCCAGCCCCATCATCGAGCCCGGGTTGGCGCAGTGTGCGGTTATCTCTGTTCCGTCCGCCAAGGTGCAATCCGCCAGAAAGCGTTTGTAGCGGCGGATGAGGCGGGCGGGGACAAGATCGGTTTGAAAGCGCATGGCATGTGGCTATACGGTTAGGGACACAGGCTCAAGGAGATGCGAAATGAGGAACCCTACCGCGGCAATGCTGGTAATCGGAGACGAGATTTTGTCTGGGCGCACCCGCGATGCGAACATGCATCATCTGGCGGGGGAACTGGCAGAGGTGGGTATCACGCTGGCCGAGGTGCGTATCGTACCGGATCAGCGGGACGTGATCGTTGCGGCAGTGCGGGCATTGTCGGGGACCCACGACACGGTTTTCACGTCAGGCGGTATCGGACCCACGCATGATGATATCACGGCCGATTGCATGGCAGAGGCATTCGGACAGAGCATTGATGTGCGCGATGATGCGCGGGCGATTCTGCAAGCGCATTATGACAAATCCGGCACTGATCTGAACGAAGCACGTCTGCGCATGGCACGAATACCTGAGCATGCGGGGCTGATTGAAAATCCGGTTTCTGCTGCGCCGGGGTTTATCATTGAAAACGTCTATGTGATGGCGGGTGTGCCCAGTGTGTTCAAGGCGATGGTGGCAAGTGTCATCCCCTCGCTGACCGGCGGCGCGCCCCTGCTGAGCAAAACCCTGACGGTCTATCGCGGTGAAGGTGATATCGCGGGCCCCTTCGGAGAGATCGCGCAAGCCTATCCGTCCCTGTCTATGGGCAGTTATCCTTTCCAGCGTGACGGGAAATACGGTGCCAATCTTGTTGTGCACGGACAGGATAGCGCCATACTGGATGAAGCAATGAAAAAACTGGAAGAGGTTTTTGCATGAGTTCTGATTTATCCGCGCTTTACGATGTGATTGAAGGCACATGGCCCCCTGCGCGCGCATGGCCTGACGGGCCGTGGACGTTGCGCGATGGTGCCGGCGGTGGCAAGCGGGCATCGGCGGCAACGGCCACGGGTGAAGTGACGGACGCGGATATTGATACTGCACAGGCTGCGATGCGTGAAACGGGTCAGCAGGCGCTGTTTATGATACGTAACGGTGATGATGCGCTGGATGACATGCTTGCCGCACGCGGGTATGAGCGGATTGACGAAACCAACATCTATACAGCGCCTGTCGATCTTTTGACCGACAAGGCGATCCCGCGTGTAACTTGTTTCACCATATGGGAGCCATTGGCGATCATGTTGGAAATCTGGGCAAAGGGCGGGATCGGGGCGACGCGGCTGGACGTCATGCGGCGCGCGCAACTGAAAACGGGCATATTTGCGCGCTGGAACGAACAACCGGGCGGAGTGGCGTTTGTGGGCATTCACAACGACACCGCGATGGTTCACGCGGTAGAGGTGTTGCCCCACCATCGCAAGCAGGGCTTGGCGGAGTGGATCATGCGCGCCGCGGCGATCTGGGCGGCCAAACAGGGCGCTACGCAAGTTGCAGTTCTCTGCGTGGCGGATAACAAACCTGCCAATGCGCTCTATACCAAGCTGGGCTTTGCCCGCGCGGGGACGTATCATTACAGGATATTGCCAGAATGAAGGAACACCCGATGAGTGATGACGCCCCAACCGCCCTTGATCTGCCGATGGTTGATCCGCTGCCGGAAGCCACACAAAAGTATTTCGATATCTGCACGGACAAGCTGGGGATAATCCCGAATGTGTTGCAGGCCTATGCATTCGATATCGACAAGCTGAACAGCTTTACCGCGATGTATAACGATCTGATGCTGGGGCAAAGCAACCTGAGCAAGCTTGAGCGTGAGATGATCGCGGTGGTGGTTTCCGCCGTGAACCGCTGTTTCTATTGCCTGACTGCCCACGGCGCCGCAGTGCGCGAATTGTCGGGGGATCCGATTTTGGGCGAAACGCTGGTGATGAACTACCGCGTTGCCGATCTGGATCCGAAAACACGCACGATGCTGGATTTCGCAGTGAAGCTGACAGAGGCACCGGAGATTATCGAAGAGGATGATCGCGAAGCGTTGCGCGGTGCCGGTTTCTCGGACCGCGATATCTGGGACATCGCGTCCGTGGCGGCGTTCTTTAACATGACCAACCGCGTTGCCAGTGCGTCGGACATGCGACCAAACAAGGGCTATCACGCACAATCACGATGAAGCGGTATCTGGTTGCAGTGATGGTGATGTTTGCGGGGGCCGCGCAGGCGGTTGACCTGCAGCTGCCCGTTACTGCACGCCAGATCATCACGCGTGACACGGTGCAAGACCGCTACCTTGCGCCGGTTGCTCCTTTTGCAGACGGGGTTTTGCCTGTCCGTCAATTCGAAGGTGATATCGCGCGTAGTGCGTGGCGAATTGACGTGGCGGGATTGACGCCGTTGCAGGTTTTGTTGCCGCTGCGCAAGCAACTGTCCGAGGCGGGGTTTCGCATTGTCCTTGATTGTGCTGCGGTGGCCTGCGGCGGCTATGATTTCCGTTTCGCGACCGAGGTGCTGCCCGCGCCGAGCATGTACGTCAACATTCGTAACTTTCACGTTTTGACGGCCCTGCGCGGTGCGAAGGATGCACCAACAGGGGTGGTCAACATCCTCGCCAGTGCTTCCAGCGGGACCTCGTTTGTTCAGATCATTCAGGCAGGTCAAAGCGTTACGCAGGACCGGATAGAGGCCGTGGCGGAATTGCCCGATACTGTCGGGACGGATCAGAGCATGGCAGAAATCCTCGCCCGTGAGGGTCGTGTCGTGCTGGAAGGTTTAGACTTTGCCACAGGCACGTCCGATTTGGGCGCGGGCCCGTTTCCGGCGCTGGACGCGCTGGTAAAAACGCTGCGCAATCAGTCTGACATGCGGGTGGCGCTTGTCGGGCATACCGACAACGTGGGCAGTCTTGACGGTAACATCGTTCTGTCCCGCAGCCGCGCAGATGCGGTGCGTGCCCGATTGATTGAAAACTACGATGTCGCGCCTGAAAAGCTGGAAGCTGAGGGGATGGGCTATCTTGCCCCGCACACCACAAACCTGACAGAAGCAGGCCGCGAAGTGAACCGGCGTGTCGAGGCGGTTGTGCTGGCCCCATAAAAAAAGCCCCCGATACCACTTGCGCAATACCGGGGGTGAGTTTCACCGAGGGGAGATGGTGGAGCGTGTCCGGTTACCAGTCGCTTGGGCCTTTTTCGGCAAAAGCGTGGACCAGAAAATCGATAAAGGCGCGGACCTTGGGTTGGGTAAACCGGCCCGGCGGATAGACAGCATAGATGCCTTGTGTTTCTTGCGGCAGATCGGGGATCGCATCGACAATCAGACCTTTCTCCATCGCTTCCGAATAAAGAAAGCTGGGCAGATAGGCGATGCCAAGGCCGGAAATTGCGGCATTGAGCAGGGACTGGCCGTCATTGACCGAAAGCCAGCCTGCCGTGCGTACCTGTCGCTTTTCGCCGGAGGGGGCGGTCAGTTTCCAGACATTGCCGCTGGACTGGTTCGAATAATGCAGCAGCTTGTGATCGTTCAGATCGTCGATCTTTTCAGGCCGGCCATATTTTTCGAAATATTTAGGTGAGGCGATCATACGTTTGGTTGTCTCTGTCAGCTTTCGCGCGCGCAGCGTGCTGTCCTCCAGCTCTCCTATGCGCACAGCCATATCGAAGCCTTCAGAGATAAGCTCAACGTAGCGGTTGTTGAGTACCATGTTTACCGTGATGTCAGGGAAATCCCCGAGGAATTCGGACAGCACCGGCGAGAGGTGGTTGACCCCGAAATCGGTTGCAACCGAAATGCGCAACAGTCCCGAAGGGGCTGATTGCATGGAGGTGACCAGCGCATCCGCCTCACCGGCGTCGTTTAACACCCGCCGCGCCCTGTCATAATAGGCAAGTCCGATTTCTGTCGGTGAAACACGACGGGTTGTCCGGTTGAGTAGACGCGCGCCCAGACGTGCCTCAAGCGAGGAGACGTGTTTCGAGACGGCGGATTTTGAGATCCCCATCTTTTTGGCGGCATCGGTAAAGCCCCCCTGATCCACCACAGTGGCGAATGCTTCCATTTCTGTCAGGCGGTCCATGTACCGTCCCCTTCCATTCTTATTTCGAGGATCAGCTATGACGGTGGAATGGGGCGCAATCTGGGCATGGGTGGGACAGTAGCAAGGTAATTGCACAACCGTTGCAAGGCAGGAAACAGGGCAACAATGTGTTTCCGGCAGGTATCAGAGCCAGTTTCTGCGCCGGATGATCACAATAAGCGCGGCTGCAAGTGCAACCATCGCCAGACACAAGACGGTAAAGGCCCACGGGCTTTGAATACCCGGCATACCGCCGATGTTTACGCCGAACAGGCCGGTTAAAAAGCTGATTGGCAGGAAAATACCAGCGCCGACAGAAATTAGATAACTGTGCCGCGCCTGTTTGCGTGCGACATCAAGATCATGATCGTCTTGCACGGCAATCAGGCGGTCACGTTGGGCGTCAAGTTCTTCCACGGACATTGTGGTCCGGTTGGCGAGTTCACGCAGAGCGGGATGGTCATCTTCGGGGATCAACGCTGCCTTTGCCAAGCTGTTCAGGGCTGCGCGCTGCGGATCAAGATATCTGCGCAGACGGATAACGCGGCGGCGGGTGCGGGGCAGTTCGGAAGGGATCGCGGTTGTTTCATCTTCGAGATCGGCTTCGAAAAACTCTGTCAGGGCACTGATGGAGGCCACCTCTGTCTGGATACGGGTGGTCAGATGAGTGACCAGCGTTGTCACAAAGGCCGCAGGCGTCGGCGGCGCCATTTGCGCAACCGCAGATTGACGGATTTCGTCTATAGCAAAAACACGGCGCATTCTTACAGTAACGACAGCAGCATCGGTGACCCACATGCGGACCGAGACCATTTCCTCGGCTGGTTGTCCGGCGTTGAGGTTCATCCCGCGCAAGTTCAGGATCAGCCCGTTTTCGTAAGTGTCGCAGCGGGGCCGCGTTTCGGGCTGCATCAGTGCGCCTGCGGGAACGGCTGGCAGATGTGTGGCACACCAGGGTGCGAGTTGGGGGTCGGAAAGATCAAAATGCCACCAGCGGTAACGTGCAGGACCGGTTAGGCTGTCGGTTACTGGAACGGTTGCGCTGCCGTCTTCGGCAATGTCAAAAACGCAGATGGGCATTGCACGTCCTTATGCATGAGTGTGTGCGTATTGTTTACGAGAGGTGCGTTTGCTGCAATAGCCGCGTTTGGGGGCGCTGCCCCCGTCTTTCCCGAGGGAAAGACGCCCCCGGGATATTTTTTGCCAAAAGAAATAGGGATCAGAGTGTGGCGGCGAGCCTTGTGCCCTGGTCGATAGCGCGCTTTGCGTCGAGTTCGGCGGCGACGTCCGCACCACCGATAATGTGGCAGGTTTTGCCTTTGGCTTCCAGCGCATCGGCGAGCGGGCGGTCGGAGAGTTGGCCTGCGCAAAGAACAACGGTATCGGCGGGGATGACCTGCGGGTTTTCACGGGCTTCGCCAAAGGAGATGTGCACGCCTTCGTCGTCGATCCGTTCATAGTTGACGCCGGCGATCATGTTGACCTCTTTCATGGTGAGCGAGGCGCGGTGGATCCAGCCTGTCGTTTTGCCGAGGCCTTTCCCGGGTTTTGAGGGTTTACGTTGCATCATGGTGATGGCGCGGGTTGGCTGATGGGGTTGCGGGCCTTCGGGTGCGAGGCCGGAGCGATGATCGGCAGGGTCAGCAACACCCCATTCGCGCATCCATTCGGGCAGGTTGACTGTGGTGCTTTCGCCATCGTGCACCAGATGTTCGGCGACATCGAAGCCGATACCACCGGCGCCGATTACTGCGACGTGATTGCCGATTTTTGCGCGGCCTTGAAGCACCTCGATGTAGCTGAAGACGTTGTCACCGTTCTGCCCGTCGATCTGCGGATCACGGGGGATCACACCTGTGGCGATGATCACTTCGTCGAACGCGTCGAGATCATTGGCGGAAACATCGGTGTTCAGTTTCACATCAATGCCGTGATGCTTGACCATTGTACGGTACCAGTCGACGAGGCCCCAGAATTCTTCCTTTCCTGCGACTTGCTTGGCCAGGTTTAGCTGGCCGCCGATTTCCGCGGCACGATCAAAGATGGTGACAGAGTGGCCGCGTTCGGCGCTTGCGATAGCGCTGGAGAGGCCGGCGGGGCCTGCACCAACGACAGCGATTTTCTTTGGTGTGCTTGTGGGCTCGAGAACCAGTTCGGTTTCATAGCAGGCGCGCGGATTGACGAGACAGGAAGAGATTTTACCGCTGAAGGTGTGATCGAGGCAGGCCTGGTTGCAGGCAATGCACGGGGCGATGTGATCAGCCTTGTCTGCTGCGGCCTTGTTTACAAAATCAGCATCAGCCAGCATCGGGCGCGCCATGGACACCATATCGGCGCATCCGGTTGAAAGCACCTCTTCCGCGACCTCGGGCGTGTTTATGCGGTTGGACGCAACGAGGGGTATCGAGACTTTACCCATCAGTTTTTTCGTGACCCAAGCGAATGCGGCGCGCGGGACGGATGTGGCGATTGTGGGGATGCGGGCTTCGTGCCAGCCGATACCTGTATTGATGATGGTCGCACCGGCCTTTTCGATTTCGACCGCCAGCTGCACAACCTCGTCGTAGGTGGAGCCGTTCGGCACCAGATCAATCATCGACAGACGGTAAATCACGATGAAATCAGGGCCGACTGTTTCGCGTACACGTTTCACAACTTCGATCGGCAGGCGCATGCGGTTTTCGTAAGAACCGCCCCATTCATCCGTGCGCTTGTTGGTGTGGGTGACGAGAAACTGGTTCAGAAAGTAACCTTCCGACCCCATGACCTCGACGCCGTCATAGCCTGCCTGCTGCGCGCGACCTGCGCAGGCCGCGATGTCGGCGATTTGCTTTTCGATTCCTTCAGCGTCCAGTTCGGTTGGCGGAAAGGGGGAAATAGGAGATTTGATGGCCGAGGGGGCCACACATTTCGGCCCATAGGCGTAACGGCCTGCATGCAGGATTTGCATCGCAATCTTGCCATCTGCCTGATGCACACGGTCGGTGACGATTTTATGGTTTGCTACGTCCTCATCAGTGGTCATCATCGCTGCGCCGGGCAAAACGGAGCCTTCCAGATTGGGGCCAATGCCGCCGGTAACCATCAGGCCGACACCACCGCGTGCGCGTGCGGCATAAAATTCGGCAACGCGATCCCAGTCTTTCGTTTCTTCCAGACCTGTGTGCATCGACCCCATCAGGACGCGGTTTTTCAGCGTGGTGAAGCCAAGATCGAGGGGCTTTAGCATATTGGGATAACTGGACATTGATGGACCTTTTCCTAGGTGTGGCTTGGGTGTGATCATGGCGGGGGCGGCATGAAATGTCACCAAGAACGCGGCGTCAGGCCGGCGATGGTTTCAGGGCCGCCAGAGATACTGTAAGCTATGATTAGAACTATAAAGAGTTGGATAAAGTAATGACGCCGGAAGAAATTGAAAAACTGCCCTATCGCCCCTGTGTGGGTCTTATGCTGGCAAACGCAGCCGGAGAGGTGTTTGTGGGTCAGCGGCTGGATCGTGATTACGAGGCGTGGCAGATGCCGCAGGGTGGCGTTGATCCGGGGGAGGATGCGACGGAGGCTGCCTTGCGCGAATTGGAGGAGGAAACGGGAATCACCCGTGATCTGGTGCGCATCGAAGCCGAAACCGAGGGTTGGCTGCCCTATGAGTTGCCCTATGATCTGGTGCCAAAAATTTGGAACGGGCGGTTTCGCGGGCAAGAGCAGAAGTGGTTTTTGTTACGCTTCAACGGCACGGATGATCAGGTGAATATACAAACAGCAGAGCCGGAGTTTGCGGCATGGAAATGGCTGGCACCCAACGAGATGCTGGCAGGGATCGTGCCATTCAAACGCGATGTTTACGCGCGTGTTGTCGAGGCGTTCGGAGACAGGTTGTGAAAGCCGCTGTATGTGCTGTGATGGTCAGTCTGGCGCCGGTGCAGGCGCTCGCGCTGTCGTGTATGCCACATTCCATAGAGGCCGCATTTCAGCGGGCGAAATCGGACCCGGCAGAATTTTCAATCGTCAAAGGGGTGCTTGAGTTTGATGCCCGCAAGTTGCCCAAGGCAGGGTACAACAAACAAAAGCCAAGCCGTGATGCAACGCGGATCAAGGCCGCATTTACCGGTGCATCGCTGTCACGCAAGGGGTTTGCAACGCCGTTCAGTTCGCCCGTCACACTGTCGGTTGCGTGTTTCGGGCCGTGGTGTGCATCGGCCCCGCACGGCACCGAGGTATTGGCATTTGTCGAGATCGGGGCGGATGGTTATGTTGTCTCGACCAATCCGTGCGGAGGGTTCCTGTTTGACACGCCGACACCCGAAATGATCGACACGGTAAAGCGCTGCTTTGCCGGTCAGCGTTGCCAGCCACCTAGATAACGGGAACCCCGTCGCCAGCGGTGGCCGGAAGTACACCGGTGATGCGGGGATCGTCATCAATCTCGACGGCGCGTTTGTAGGGGGTAAAGCCCGAGCGAATATAGAAATTGAGCGCTTGGGGGCTGTCGATTGTGCAGGTATGGACGTGAAGCCGGCTGATGTTCCGGCTCCATGCGTGGCTGATTGCCTTGTTCATCAGACAGCGCCCCGCACCCGTGCCAATCAGGTTTGTGGTCAGGCCGAAATAGGCCAGTTCACATTCGTCGCCGGTGCGAAAATCAAGCTCCAGCAGGGCTTCGTCTATCCCGTTTTTGGTGAGGGTAAAGATCGTCACTTTCGGGTGGTTGATGATGGTCTGCAATTCGGCATCCGACAGTTTCAACCGCTCTGCCCAAAGCCAATCCTGTGCACCGACGCGGGTGAAGATATCGCGATACCAGTCCAGTGTCGGGCTCACCTGCCGCAGCGTCACTCCGTCGGGTAGAGGAGCGTAAGTTGTCGCAGCTTGCGTGTGCATCTCCAGATAAGTGACCACCACAGCCAGCTTGCCCTTGGGAACAGCGTGAAAACCGTTTGTCAGCATCAGACCAGACCAGCGTTGCGGAACACTTCTTTCATATCCTTTTCGGGGCGTGGGCCTATGTGGCTGATCACTTCCGCGCCGCACAGATTGCCCATCAGTCCGCATGTTTTCAGATCGCGCCCCGTTGCCATGCCATAGATAAAACCGGCGGCAAATTGATCGCCTGCGCCGGTTGCGTCAACGGGTGTGATACGCTCGGGGGCGGGGATGTCTACACGTTCCCCTGCGCGGATCAGGGTCACGCCGTCACCGCTGCGCGTACAGACCATGATAGGGCACATGGCGGCGGTTTTCAGCATCGCGGCTTCCAGGTCGTCGGTTTCGAACAGGGATTTGATCTCGGCCTCGTTGCCGATGACGAAATCCAGCTCATGTTCGATCATCTGTAGAAAATCCGCGCGGTGGCGTTCTACGCAGAAGGGATCGGAAATGGTGATGCCTGCCATGCCGCCGCCGGCCTTGGCTGCGCGCGCGGCCTCGCGGAATGCGGTTTTGCCCGCGTCTTCGTCGAACAGATACCCTTCGAGGAACATGATTTTGGCGTTGCCTGCTACGTCAGCGGGTACATCGGCAGATGACAAACCTGTCGATATGCCCAGATATGTATTCATCGACCGCTCCCCGTCCGGGGTGACAAAGATCATGCTGCGCGAGGTCGGAGTATCCCCTCCGGTTACAGGCGGGTTGACGAAATCGGTGCCGTTGTCTGTCATTGCATCCGCATAGAAATGGCCCAGTTCATCGTCACGCACCCGGCCAATAAACGCAGTGTTCAGACCCAGTGCGCCAACCCCTGCAATGGTGTTGGCAACTGCACCACCGGGGGTTTGTACACGCTCGCCCATGGCGGCATAGAGCACTTCTGCGCGGTCTTGCGGGATCAGTTGCATAATGCCTTTTTCGATGCCCATGTTGTCCAGAAACGTATCGTCCGAATGGCTGATTACATCCACAACAGCGTTGCCGATACCGACGAGGTCATAGGTTTTCATTCTGTCTTGTCCTTGTATAGGCAGAGGTCTTTGATGATACAGGTCCGGCACTGCGGTTTGCGTGCCTTGCAATGATAACGTCCGTGCAGGATGAGCCAGTGATGCGCGTGCAGCTGGAAATCTGCGGGAATATTGTCTTCGATCGCGCGCTCGACCGCTTCCACGGTTTTGCCGGGCGCAATGCCTGTACGGTTGCCGACGCGAAAGATATGCGTGTCAACCGCCTGTGCGGGCTGGTGCCACCACATATTCAGCACCACATTCGCGGTTTTTCGCCCGACACCGGGCAATGATTGCAGCGCCGCGCGGGAGTTGGGAACAATGCCGTCATACTCATCAACCAAAATCTGGCTAAGCTTGATGACGTTCTTTGCCTTCTGGCGAAACAGGCCGATGGTTTTGATATGTTCGGTCAGCCCTTCAAGGCCCAGATCAAGCATCTTTTGCGGGGTGTCCGCGATCTTGAACAGCGCACGGGTGGCTTTGTTTACGCCTGCATCGGTGGCCTGCGCCGACAGGGCCACTGCCACAACCAGAGTATAGACATTCACATGCTCCAGCTCTCCCTTGGGTTCCGGTTCCGCCTCTTGAAAGCGTTCCATGATCGCGCGGATCGTGTGATAGTCGAGCTGTTTTGATGGTTTGTTCATGGCCGATAGATATGCGCAGGTTTCGGGTCGCGTGCAAGCAGGGGGCGGGATATTGTGCAGCTATGACACAGATGATGCAAAACCCCGACAGGGCCACAAACACCTATCATTACGGTGTGATCGCCCGTGCTATTGCGCTGATTGACAACGCTGAAACCCCGTTAGGGCTGGATGCGCTTGCTGGTGAAATGGGCATGAGTGCGGCGCATTTTCAGCGGGTGTTTTCCACGTGGGCAGGCGTGTCGCCCAAGCGCTATCAGCAATATCTCACCCTTGGTCATGCAAAGAGCCTGCTGCGGGCGCGGTTCACAACACTTGAGGCAGCCCACGCCAGCGGATTGTCCGGTACGGGCCGTCTGCACGACCTGTTTGTGAGATGGGAAGCGATGAGCCCCGGGGATTTCGCATCCGGCGGCGTGGGGCTTGAAATAGATTGGGGCTGGTTTGACAGCCCTTTTGGCCCTGTACTTGTGATGGGCACACAGAAAGGGATTTGTGGACTGTCATTGGCGGCGGAAACAGGGAAACAGGCAGCGATGAACGATCTTCGCTCGCGCTGGCCCGCTGCGCGATATCGTGAAAACCCCGCAGCACTTGAGGAGTGGGTGCGCATTGCTTTTGGACAAGGCAAGGAAGGCGAAACGGCGCCGCTGTATCTGACCGGTGCGCCGTTCCAGATCAAGGTGTGGGAAGCTTTGTTGCGGCTGCCCGAGGGGCAGGTCACGACATACGGCGCGATCGCACAGGCAATCGGTAGTCCGCGCGCGGTACGTGCCGTGGGCACTGCCGTTGGTCGCAACCCCATCGGATACCTGATCCCTTGCCACCGTGTGTTGCGGAAGTCTGGCGGTTTGGGCGGGTATCATTGGGGATTGCCGCTGAAGCGGGCAATGCTGGGATATGAGTCCGCGCGCCGCGATGCTGAGTAATCTGTAACATAGTTTTAAAAAGTGCGCGGTATGTCGCTTATTCCCCCTATTCCGGCATTTTGTCAGGAACAAATGCGGCATATATTGCGTTCATCGAAAAGATGCTTCGCCCGAACGGAGCGCAAACAGTAAGGCAGTATAACTATGACATTTATGAAATTCCCACTCGTTGTTGCGGTGACGGGCGTAATCGCACTTGGCGCATGTACCAATCCGAACGGCTCCATTCTGGCGCAGCCGGGTGATGCAAACCAGAAAACTAAAAACGGCGCGCTGATCGGCGCGGGCGCAGGTGCTCTGGTGGGGGCACTGTCCAAGGGGGACGGTAACCGCGCGAAGGGCGCGATCAAGGGCGCGATCATTGGCACAGCTTTGGGCGCGGGTGCCGGTGCATTGTTGGACAAGCAGGAGCGCGATCTGCGCGCAAGCCTTGGCAATGACAACGTCACGATTAACAACACCGGTGACCGTCTGATTGTGACATTGCCGCAGGATATTCTGTTTGCAACAGGATCCAGCGCGGTACGCCCTGATTTGCAACGCGATTTGGGTGCTGTGGCCGGAAACCTTCAGGCTTATCCTGACTCGACTGTGCAAATTGTCGGTCACACTGACAGTGACGGCGAAGCGGCGTTTAACCAGCAGTTGTCCGAAAGCCGTGCAAACGCGGTTGCATCTGTTCTGATCAACAACGGTGTGTCGCGCGCGCGCATCCAAAGCTATGGTCGCGGTGAATCGCAACCGGTTGCCAGCAACCTGAACCCGCAAGGCAAAGCACAAAACCGCCGTGTTGAAATTGTGATCCTGCCAAACGCGGCTTGATCCTTCACGAAATACCATTTTCGGCCCCGATGCAGCAATGTGTCGGGGCCGTTTTCATTTAGCTTGCGCAAACACGCACAGAACCTGTGTATGCAGCGATACTTGAGAAGATGGTAAATTGCCTCATTTTACGCTCAACGCATTTCAAACAAGGAACCACCCATGACCACTCCAAAACTGCTTGGCATTTCAGGCTCGCTTCGCAAACACAGCCACAACACACTGTTGCTGGCAGAAGCTGCGCGTTTGTTCGGTGATGCTGAATATACTTTGGCAGATATTAACCTGCCGTTGTTTAACGAAGATGACGAGCAGGCGCATGGCGCACCAGAGTCGGTTGAAAAGCTGGCACAGCAGATTGCGGATGCGGATGCGGTGCTGATTTCGACGACAGAGTATAACAAAGGCCCGTCAGGTGCGCTGAAGAATGCGCTGGATTGGGTTAGCCGTACGCCGGCAAAACCGTGGAACAACAAACCGGTCGCGGTGATGTCTGCGACCGGTGGCCGGGCAGGCGGAGAGCGTGCGCAGCTTGTTCTGCGTAGCTTTATGGTGCCGTTCCGCCCGCGTATCCTGCAAGGGCCTGAGATCCATGTTGCGTCCAGCCATGCCGCGTTTGACGAAAATGGCCAGCTCACAGGCGAAATCTATATCAAGGAATTGACGCAACTGATGGAAGCGTTGCGCGCTGAAATTCCGGCCTAGGCCGGCACGCTGATCTCGATCAGGTTGCTATCGGGGTCCCTTAGGTAGATCGAGATGATCGGTCCGGCTGCGCCGCTGCGCGGAACCGGACCGTCCTTGATGTCGACGCCATGGGCCGCAAGATGCGTCTGCCATTTGTCCAGCGGTGTGGATGTGAGAAAACACAAATCGGCAGAGCCACATTGCACGTGTCCCGCTTTTGGTTCGAATTCCGCACCCTGCTGGTGGAGGTTGATTTTCATCGCGCCGATTGTCAGTGCATGACGGGTGGTACCGTCTGCCACGATAAATGGCGTATGGGTCATGCCCAATACATCGGTATAGAACGCAAGTGTTTCGGTGATGTCTGAAACGGTCAGCACCAGATGATCCAGTGATGTGAGAGATGGGGTCAAAGGTTATCCTCCACTTTGAATCCTTGGGGAATATTGTCCACGCCATCGAGCAAAATGTCTGACATGACCTGCGCGATTTTAGGTGCCATGCCAAAACCGATTTTGAATCCCCCATTGGCAATGTAATGCCCTTCGCGATCCGGCCAAGCGCCCAGCATTGGCGCACGGGATCGTGCGCGCGGGCGCACGCCCGCCCAGCGCGCAATGACAGGGGCATCCGCCAGCACCGGAACAGCGGCGCGGGCAGCGACAATCACATCGTCAAGTTGCGCGTCCGTACTGGTGGGGTTGTCGTATTCCCGCTCCGAGGTTGAGCCGATTGCAACAGTCCCGTCGAGATGGGGAATGATATGAACACCGCTTGCAAAAATTTGCGGCAAACCGCGCGCGTCATATGCTAACAGAGCCGCTTGTCCCTTCACTCCGTTGCCCATGGCGCGGCTGTGTTTGGCATTCAGGGTCTGCAACCCCGCCACACCCGTTGCCCACAGCACGACGCCTTTGTCGGGTGCCTCCGCCTGCACATCCACTCCGTTTGCGGCAAGTGCTGCAACCAGTGCGCCGCAGGCGCGGCGCGGATGCATGTGCGCGCTTAACGTATCGTAGATCAGGTGCTTATCCACGCTGACCGGTTGCCATTCGGTTGGCGGGGCGGGGATTACCTTCCAGATCGCATTGTCCTGCCATAACTCAAGCGCAGTTTCCTCACGGCGCTGGGCCAATGCACGTGCTGATCCATCTGTGATGGGTTGCAGGCGACCTGTGCGCGCATAGCCGGCGTCTATTCCTCCTGCATCTTTAACTTCGCGCCAGAACGTCTGGGCCATCAGCAGGCTTTCAAGCTGAAACGCTTTTTTCGGATTCCAGTTTTCTGGCACATGCGGGGCGAGCGCACCGACAAGCCCGCCGCTGCTGCCTGCACCCGCACCGTGCGGATCGATGATTTGAACAGTTGCGCCGCGCTGTACGCAGGCCCATGCAATCGACAGGCCAAAGATGCCTGCGCCGCGGATTGTGATATCGGTCATTGCTCCGGCCTCGCTTTGCGCGCAGATTACGCCAAAGTAACTATTACAGGGCAAGCACGTGCAGGACCAGACAGCACAAATTGAATGGCGTGACGGGCGTGTGCCTGTTTCTACCCGTTTTGATGACCCATATTTCAGCCTTGAAAACGGGATGGATGAAACGCGTCATGTGTTCTTGGCTGGTAACGATCTGCCTGCACGGTTTTTGGATGGTTTTCACGTGGCCGAGCTTGGTTTCGGTACAGGATTGAATTTTTTGGTGACATTACAGGCGTTTCGCGCCAGTGGCTGCACAGGAAAGCTGCAATTCACCAGCTTTGAGGCTTATCCGATGGCTATGAATGATTTGCGCGCTGCCTTGCAGGCATTTGACGGCCTGCCTGACGATCTGGCGCAGCAAACCAAATTCCCCGAGCATCTGGTCGGCCCTGATTTTACCTTGCGTGTGATCACAGGCGATGCGCGCGCCACCTTGCCGAAGTGGGAAGGCCGTGCGGATGCGTGGTTTCTGGACGGGTTTTCGCCTGCAAAAAACCCCGAGCTCTGGTCGCCGGAGTTGATGGCGCAGGTCGCTACGCATACGGCTGAAAGCGGGACGGCAGCCACCTACACGGCGGCGGGATTTGTACGCAGGGGGCTGGAGGATGCGGGGTTTAGCGTAACCCGCGAGCAGGGCTATGGCCGTAAACGCCATATGACCCGCGCGGTAATGCCATGACCCAAAGCAACAATATCCCGCTGGGAATCGCGTTGATGATCGCCACAACGTTTGTGTTTGCTGTTCAGGATGGCCTTTCGCGACATCTGGCGGGTGAATACAACGTGCTGATGGTGGTGATGATCCGGTATTGGTTCTTTGCGGCCTTTGTGATCACCATTGCCAAACGGCGCGCGGGGGGCATCCGTGCCGCTGCGCAGACATCGCAACCGCTGATCCAGATTGCGCGCGGGCTTTTGCTGGCTCTTGAGGTGTGTGTTATGGTTGCCGCCTTCACCATTCTGGGACTGGTGGAAAGTCATGCTGTTTTTACCTGTTATCCGCTGCTGGTGGCGGCGCTGTCCGGTCCTGTTTTAGGCGAAAGTGTCGGCTGGCGGCGCTGGGCGGCGATCGGGGTGGGATTTATCGGTGTATTGATAATCTTGCAGCCCGGCGCATCGGTCTTCGATGTACGCGCGCTGATCCCTCTATTGGCGGCTACCATGTTTGCCGTTTACGGATTGCTGACACGTTACGCCTCCCGGCGAGACAGCACCGCCACCAGCTTTTTCTGGACAGGCGTTGTCGGCGCGTTGGCGATGACCCTGCTGGGCATGTGGTTCTGGGAACCGATGAGTGCGCGTGACTGGCTGTGGATGGGGTGTTTGTGCATTACCGGCGTGACGGGGCACTGGCTGTTGATCCGCTGTTACGAAGTAGCAGAGGCCAGCGCAGTGCAGCCTTTCGCGTATCTGCAACTGGCATTTGTCGCGGTCATCGGTATCTCGGTGTTCGGAGAGACAATCAGCACCAACGTTGCTATTGGCTGTTTGATCATTGTGGCGGCGGGGCTATTCACCTTTTGGCGCGAACGCCTTCAGCGTTGAGCCTGTAAGCTCGTCGTAAAAGGAGATGGGTAACGGATCACGGCCTAGACGGGCGCGATAGATTGGCAGGCTTTCCGTGACCCGCATGATGTAGTTTTGCGTTTCGCGGAACGGAACCATCTCAACCCAGTCAACGATATAGATGTCGCCCTCACGCGGATCGCCATAATCGTTCATCCAGCGGATCGGGCGGCTGGGTCCGGCGTTATATCCTGCGGCCATCATCACAACATTGCCGTCAAACCGCCCTGCAAGCTCTGCCAAATACTGCGCGCCCAATCGGGCATTATAGACCGGATCAGCGGTCAACCGGTCTGTCGTGTGTTGCGCCTTGATACCCAACCCTTGCGCCACTTCCAATGCTGTCGCAGGCATCAGTTGCATCAGGCCGCGTGCGCCGACATGGGATTGCACAACGGGGTCGAACTCGCTTTCGCGGCGCGCGATTGCCAGTGTCATTTCCGGCGCCATGGGCAGATCTGCCTCACCTGCGGGGTGCAGGGCATAATAGGGCGCGGCGATTTCCAGACCGCGCTGCGCTGCACGTTTGCCGATCATCACCGCGATATGAGGCTGGCCTACATCAATCGCGGCCTGGCCCAACAGTTCAAGGTCGGGTTCCATCAGTTGCTCTGCGAGATGGGTCCAGAACCGCTCGGCAAGGTTCAAATCACCCGAAGCTTGCAGCAACAAACCCGCTTCGAACAAGGGGGCTTTTGCCAAGGCGCTTGTGCGCCAGTCTTGTGCCGGTGGCAGGCCTTTCAGCTTGTCAGGGAAAGGGATGCGCGCACGTTCGGCGGCGAGAAGGCCGTAAAAAGATGTCTGGAAGTTCGCCCCCATGCGATAAGCAGCAGTCGCGCCTTCGTTATCGCCCGCGGCTTCGAGTGCGCGGCCCTGCCAGTAACCAGCACGGCCTTGGCTGATGGGGGATTCGACGGCAGAATCGTGGTTAAGGAAGTGCTGATGCGCGCGCAGCGGATCATCCAGAAACCGCAAGGCGATATAACCAGCAAGCCATTCCAGATCAGCGTAATCCGACCCTTCGGTAAGAAAATGCTGCGATGCCATGGCATAGGCGCGGGCCGGATCACCCGAGCGCATTTCCCCCCGTGCGAGCGCGCGACGGCGGTTGCCCCATGCGGCGGGATTGCCCAAGGTATCGAAGCTTTTCGAGGCTTCTACCAGAAGATCCTTGGCATCGCCCACACGTCCCTTGCGGATCCGCCATTCAAACAGGGCGTGATTTACGCCGCCTGTAGCTTTCAGCGACGCAGGCAGTTTATCATAGATAGACGCCGCGTTGCCGGTGCGGCGGTAAAACGCGATGCGCGCTTCGGCGGCCTGCTCTGCGCTTTTGCTGGCAAGGCCGTACATCTGACGTGCTTCGTCATATTCGCGCTGCCAGACCATTGCATCCAGCCGCGCATCATGATGCGGCTTTAACAGTGCTTCATGAGCGTCAAGGAACGCCTCTTGTGATGTGGCGTTCATTGGCATTGTGCGCCACGCAATAACCAGATTGGCCTGCGCAGTGCCGGTCAGGCCCTTGGCCGTTAGTGCGGCTGCGTGGGCCAGAACACCGAGCGGGGTCTGTGCCGGTGTTTCCTCAAA
This sequence comes from Sulfitobacter sp. F26169L, assembly GCF_026410285.1. Classification (GTDB taxonomy): domain Bacteria; phylum Pseudomonadota; class Alphaproteobacteria; order Rhodobacterales; family Rhodobacteraceae; genus Sulfitobacter. The sequence goes on from NZ_JAPMLP010000004.1 coordinate 120,979, forward strand.
AAATGCGATGATCGCTTCGTCGTTTTGTTTGATCACTTCGGGTTCAGAGCGGCGGCGCAAGTAATCCATTCCCGGCCAGTCGGGGCGGCGTTTGATGAAATCGACGATTTCGTCGTAACTGCCTACCGCAGCGCGCAAACGGTGCCAGATAATCACATCACGGGCCACTTCGCCGTCACGGGCGGCGATTTTTTCTGCAGCTGTAAAATCGCCGCTGCGCATGGCATCCAGACCCCAGCCCAACGGGCGGGGGCGTTCGGCATTGGCGGGCAAAGCCATGGCACACAGCAGCAACAGGGCCGTCAGATGGCGGGTCATGGCTTGCATTTCCTATCTCGCTCACAGTAGAGCCTTATAGCATAGCCTATCTGTGCGCGTGTTCAATTCACGTGTACGCGTGTGGGCTGTGTTTCTCTTGCGCACCTGCTTGTGGGGCGCTTTCATCCCCGGCGGCCTTTCCGGTCTCCAGCACATAAGGAGCGTGCACATGTTTTCAGGTTCTATGCCTGCCCTCGTCACGCCGTTTCGCAACGGCGAGCTGGATATTGAAACGCTGAAAAAACTCGTGGAATGGCACGTCGGCGAAGGTTCGAACGGTCTGGTTCCTGTCGGCACAACGGGCGAATCACCAACCCTGACACACCGCGAACATGAGGCGGTGGTTGAGGAAGTGGTCAAAGCCGCCGCTGGCCGTATTCCCGTGATTGCGGGCGCGGGAAGCAACAATACACTTGAATCGATCCGTCTTGCCCAACATGCCGAAAAGGTCGGGGCGAATGGCGTTCTGGTTGTAACCCCGTATTACAACAAACCCACACAGCGCGGTTTGATTGCGCATTTCACGGCTGTGCATGATTGCTGTGAATTGCCGATCATCATCTACAATATCCCACCACGTTCTGTCATTGATATGACGCCCGCAACGATGGGCGAGCTGGCCAAACTGCCGCGCATTGTGGGCGTCAAAGACGCCACCGCCGATCTGTCGCGCGTCAGCGCGCAGCGGATCACCTGCGGCAAGGATTTCATCCAGCTTTCGGGCGAAGACGGGACCGCACATGGCTTTAACGCGCAAGGCGGTGTCGGCTGCATTTCGGTCACGGCCAATGTCGCGCCGAAGCTGTCGTCGCAGTTGCAAGCGGCCTGCAAGGCGGGTGATTATGCCAAGGCGCTGGAAATTCAGGACAAACTGATGCCCCTGCATCAGGCGATCTTTACCGAGCCGGGGGTTGTGGGTGTCAAATATGCCATGTCGCAACTTGATCTGTGTTCCGAAGAAGTCCGTTTGCCTTTGACGGGACTATTGGACAGCACCCGCAAGCTGATTGATGACGGGCTGAAGCACGCAGGCCTGCTGTAAGTTATCGGGGTGGGGCGCGGCCCCGCCCTATCCATCGCAGATTTTCGGTCATAAAGTGGCGCAAACCCTCTAGTGTCCGGAGTCTGCCTGATGAACATCCTTCCCCTCATTGCCGAAAGCATCGATGAACTGACCGCGATTTTTCGTGATCTGCACGCGCATCCCGAAATCGGCTTCACCGAAGACCGCACCAGCGGCATCGTCGCAGACAAGCTGCGCGAATACGGTGTGGACGAGGTGCATACAGGGCTGGGCAAGACTGGCGTTGTCGGGCTAATCCACGGCAAGAAACACGGCAACCGCCGCGTGGGCTTGCGCGCCGATATGGATGCTCTGCCGATCCAAGAAATTACAGGGCTGGAATATGCATCGACCAATGACGGTGTGATGCACGCCTGTGGCCATGACGGGCACACAACAATGCTGCTGGGGGCGGCCAAGCATCTGGCGGCGACCCGTGATTTTGACGGTACCGTTGTGTTGGTGTTTCAGCCCGCCGAAGAGGGCCTGGGCGGCGCACGGCAGATGATTGCGGATGGTCTGTTTGAGCAATTTCCCTGTGATGAAATTTACGGCATGCACAACTGGCCGAGCGGTCAGGCGGGGAAAGTGGGTATCTGCAAGGGTGTCGCCATGGCAGGTGCTGCATTTTTTGACATCACGGTGACTGGCAAAGGCAGCCATGCGGCGCGTCCCTCTGATGGAAAGGATGCGCTGATCATCGCGGCAAGCCTTACGAGCGAGCTTCAGACAATCGCGAGCCGGAACGTGCCGCCGCTGGATACCTGCGTGCTGTCCGTGACCCAGCTGCATGCAGGGGCTGCCTATAATGTGGTGCCTGAGATCGCGACACTGGCCGGCACGATCCGTTATTTCAAGGACGAGATTTACGAACTCGCCGCGGGGCGGATGCAGGCAATTTGTGACGGTTTTGCACTGGCCCATGACGTGCAGATCACTTGTGCGTTGCGAAATGTGTTTGATGTGTTGATCAACGATAATGATCTTTCAGACGCCTATATGGAGGCGGCGGCGGATATCGTCGGGCTCGAGAATACATTTGACAAGGCCGAGCCTGCTACGGGATCGGAAGATTTTGCCGATATGCTGAAAGTTGTGCCGGGGGCATATTGTATCATCGGGCATGCGGGGACAGTGCCCTTGCACAATCCATCCTTTTTGCTGGACCCTGAAATTCTGCCGGTGGGCGCGTCTGTCATGGCGCGCGTGGTGGAAAAGCGTCTGCCGCTTTAAGGGGGCAGCGCTTGGGAGGCGGTTAGCGCTTGCCATAGTAAAGGCCGACGACGTGCTCGGCTTGCGCAAAGAACAGCCAGCGTGCGGCAAGAACGCCACCAACATGGGCGGCGACCGCAATCAGGGCGATCCAGTGGTTGAACGGGAGCAGGAGCAGGATAAGGGGAAGAATTGTCATTAGGCCAATTGCGATGATCCGCAGCTTTTGCGCGTGTTTGCGCCCGATAACATAGACAAATTCGCGCAGCAGATAATTGGTGCCAGTGTGTGGCGGTTCAAATGCGCGTACGGTTCCGATACTGCCCAAGCCGGTTGCAGTTGCCATATCTGTGCCGCTGTTTGCCAATGCGCTGTCGCCATGCATCCAGGTGAAAACCTGAATGGCACCTGCCAACGCGAGCAGGATTACCGCCCATGTGGTCTGACCGGACAACAGCGCGCCACCGGCGATGCAAAGGGAAATGAAGTTCGCGGGTGTCAAAAGACTGTTCCAGCGCGGTACGGTTTTTAGCTGGCCGTAGATCATCGAGGTGGTGAAGACTGTGCCGAGCGATGCGATCGCGCCGAGCCAGCCCAGAAAAACCCAGCGCTGTTCAAAAAACACCAGACCTGCGCCGTAGATCGCCATGAGTGTCAGGGCGGCAACCGCGCACCAAGCTTCCCGTGAAAGCCAGCTCGTGCGCCATTGGGTGAACGCCTTGAGCGCGCGTTCGGGATGGCCAAGGTGGAAGGTGGAAGAGATGAGCCCGCCAACCGCCAGAAGATAGGCGATGGTGAAGAAGGCAAATGCGCTCCACCCTGTTGTGGCGGGCATGCCGAGGCCGAGAAAGATCAGCAGGCCGAAACCCAAACCCGAGAAAGTGGAGAAGAAGATGACAGATGGTGCGGGATGCATCAGATTTTCTCCAGCGTTTTGTCGAGCCAGCTCAGGAAGCCTTTGCTCTCTGTTGCGACAGGTTCGAGGAAGGGGGCGAGGATGTCGAGCTGTTCGTCCTGTCGGGCAAGCTGGTCTTTGGGGCGCGGGGGCAGATATTTGTTCACCGGTTTGGTGCCTTGTTCAGGCATCAGATCAATACCGCCCCGCTCTGCCACCAGTTTGGACACATCTGAATTCGGATCCCCTAAATCGCCGAAATGGCGCGCGTTTGCGGGGCAGGTGCGGACGCAAGACGGGGTGCGATCCACCTCTGGCAGGTTTTCGTTATATATACGATCAACGCAGAGGGTGCACTTTTTCATCACACCTGCGGCTGCGTCCATTTCACGTGCGCCGTAGGGGCAGGCCCATGCGCAAAGACCACAGCCGATGCAGTCACTTTCGTTCACCAGTACGATGCCATCCTCGACACGTTTATAACTGGCCCCTGTGGGACAGACGGTGACGCAGGGTGCGTCATCGCAGTGCAGGCAGGATTTGGGAAAGTGGATCAGCTGGGCATCGCCTTGGCTTGGCTGGACCTCGTAGCTGTGCACGCGGTTGAGGAAGGTGCCGGACGGATCAGCGCCGTAAGGGTCCTGATCTGACAGGGGGGCACCGTAGTTTTCAGTGTTCCAGCCTTTGCAGGAGATCACGCAGGCGTGGCAGCCTACGCAGGTGTCCAGATCAATGACAAGGCCGAGCTTCTTCTCGGTACTGGTGGGCAGTTGTGTCATATGGTCTGCTCCTGTTTTGACGGGATGAGGGGGCCAGCCCCCATCGGCATGCTGCCGATTCCCCCGGGATACTTTTGGCCAAAAGAAGTAGACATCATTTGCCAACCTTCCATTTCAATTCCGAGGGACCTTGGCCAACGGGAGATTTCAGCGGAGGCATCGAGGGTTGTGATTCTGCATCTGGTGGAGGGTTTACCTTTTTGATCGCGACTTTGAGGTCGAACCATGCGGCCTGTCCCGTGACGGGATCGGAATTGGCCCAACGCAAGCCATCGCCTTTGGGGGGCATCAGTTCATGGATGAGATGGTTGAGCAAGAACCCTTTGGTGGCCTCCGGTGCGTCCTTGTCCAGAGCCCAAGCACCTTTGCGTTTGCCTATGGCGTTCCATGTCCAGATGGTATTTTCGTTGAGCGCCGCCATTTCCATAACCGGCACAGTGATGGCGCCGTGGGGAGAGGTGATTTGTGCCCAGTCGCCATCGGCGAGACCGCGTGCGCGCATCAGTTTGGTTGGTACATACATCGGGTTGCGACCATGGAGCTGGCGCAACCATGCGTTCTGGCTTCCCCATGAGTGGTACATTGCCATCGGTCTTTGAGTTAGGGCCGTTACAGTAAAGCCTTCGTTGCCCTGCTGATCGGTGTCGTACCAGATGGGAAGGGGCGACATGGTGTGTTTGATCCGTGCGCGCAGGTGATCAGGCGGTTGGCGTTTTCCATGGCCTTCCGCCGCGAGCTGGAATTTGCGCATCGGCTCTGCATAGAGGGAAAAGAGGTAGGGCTGGGGCGAATCATAGAGGCCCATTTTGACCGCCCAGTCCTGGTAGGCTGCATTCCAAGGTTTGTAATAGTTCGAACCATCGGGGATGTGTTCGACAAAGAAGCCGCCATTTTCGATGTAGTTATCGATCTGGCTTTCGTTCACGCCGCCCCGCCCTGCCTGGGGGCCATGATCGCCCATGCGCCAACCGGCGAGCGGACCAACGCCGGGGCGGCGTTCATGATTGACGATATAGTCTGCGTAATCCGCGTATTTTTGCGAGCCGTCATCGTTGGTGAAGGCAGGAAGGCCGAGGCGCGCGCCCAGGTCACATAAGGCGGATTGGAAGCCTTTTACATTGCGGTCAGGTTCAACAACAGGCCAGCGGATTGCATCTGCCACGGCATCTGCCTCGCAAATGGGGCGGTCGAGCAGCGAGATGCAATCGTGGCGTTCAAGATAGGTGGTGTCAGGCAGGATCAGATCGGCGTAGGCGACCATTTCGGAACTGTAAGCATCCGAGTAGATAATGCGGGGGATCACATATTCGCCGCTTTCGTCCTTGTCTGTCAGCATCTGTGTGACGCCAGAGGTGTTCATGGAGGAGTTCCACGACATATTCGCCATGTACATGAACAGCGTATCGATTTTGTACGGATCACCGGCGTGGGCATTGGAAATGACCATATGCATCAGCCCGTGCGCCGACATCGGATTTTCCCATGTGAAGGCTTTGTCGATGCGGGCGGGGGTGCCATCGTCTTTGAGCGCCAGATCATCGGGGCCATGCACAAACCCGAGGTGCGGGCCATCAAGCGGTGCGTTTGGCGTGACCTTGCAATGCGGTTTGGGATGGGCGGTTGCGGGTTTGGGATAAGGAGGCTTGAACCGGAACCCGCCCGGCACTTCGACAGTGCCAAGGAGGATTTGCAGCGTGTGCAATGCGCGGCAGGTCTGGAAGCCGTTGGCATGGGCCGAAATTCCGCGCATGGCGTGGAAAGAGACCGGTCGCCCGGTCATGGTTTTGTGATGCTCGCCGCGGAAATCGGTCCACTCCTGCTCCAGCTCAAAGGCTTCTTCGAAGGCAACCCGCGCCAGTTCGGCGGCTAGTGTGCGGATGCGCTGGGCCGAGATGCCGCAGCGTTCGGCCACGGCTTCGGGGGCGTACTTCTCGTCCAGATACATCTCGGCCATCTGGTGGAAGACTGGGCGGTGCGTGACACCCGCTACGCGCAGGGTCGCGGCCAGATCGGGTTTAACGCCCTTTTGATCATAGGGCGTCTGTTTGCCCGTCTTGCGGTCAATCACCAGTTCCTTGCCGCCTTCGTCGCGCAGTTTCAGACCATATTCAGGGGATTTTTCATCCCCGTTGATCAGCACGGCGGCGTCTGTGTATTGCGCGAGATAGTGCAGGTCGATCTTGCCCGCTTTCATCAGGCAATGAATCATCGACAGGATGAACAAGCCGTCTGTTCCGGGTGTGATGCCGACCCAGTCATCGGCCACTGCGTTATAACCGGTGCGGATGGGGTTTACGCCAATTATCCGCGCACCGCGTTTCTTGATTTTGCCGATGCCCATTTTGATAGGATTGCTGTCGTGATCCTCGGCCACGCCGAACAGCATGAACAGCTTGGTGTGGTCCCAGTCGGGTTGGCCGAACTCCCAAAAAGCGCCGCCCATGGTGTAGATACCGGCGGCGGCCATGTTGACAGAGCAGAACCCACCGTGTGCGGCGTAGTTTGGCGTGCCGAATGACTGCGCCCAGAGAGATGTAAAGGATTGTGACTGGTCGCGGCCTGTGAAGAACGCCAGCTTTTCGGGCGCGGTTTCACGGATCGGCTTTAGCCAGCTTGCCGCGATGTCATAGGCCTCGTCCCAGCTGATTTCCTCAAACTCGCCCGATCCGCGTTCGCCCACCCGTTTCATCGGCGCGCGCAAGCGCGACGGGGCATTGTGCTGCATGATGCCAGCTGAGCCCTTGGCGCACAGCACGCCCTTGTTCACGGGATGGTCGCGGTTGCCCTCTATGTAGGCAACCTTCAGATCGCCTAGCGGGTCTTTTTTCATATGCACGTTGATGCCGCAGCGGCAGGCGCACATATAACAGGTGGTTTTGCGGATTTCGTCGGAGACTTTGGGGCTAAGGTCCAGCACCGGTTGTTTGTGGGTCATGTTATCTCCTGACGGGTCATTTTGCGGCCTGTAGTGTGGTCACCGCAATCATATTGGTCACATCCGCGGCGGTGCATCCGCGTGACAGATCGTTTGCCGGGCTGTTGAGCCCCTGAAGGACGGGACCGATGGCATCACATCCACCGATACGCTGGGCAATTTTGTAGCCGATGTTCCCCGAGTTAAGATCAGGAAAGATAAATACATTTGCTTTGCCTGCGACAGTTGAAAGCGGTGCTTTGGACGCACCGATTTCCGGCACAAAAGCCGCGTCAAACTGTAGCTCGCCATCAACGGGAAGGTGGGGGTGTTCGGCACGCAAGATGTCCAGTGCACCGGTGACCTTGGTGACGCTGGCGTGGCGTGCTGATCCTTTGGTGGAAAAGCTGAGCAACGCAACGGCAGGCGGATCGCCCAGCAACTGTGCGCAGGAGGCGGCAGATTGTACGGCAATGGCTGCCAGTTCATCCTGATCCGGATCAACAACCATACCACAATCGCCGAACACCATAGCGGTGCGGCCTGAAAGATGGCTGTCGGGGAGGATCATTAAAAAGAAGGATGACACCAACGCCGCATCAGGAGCCTTGCCAATCATCGTGAGAGCTGCGCGGATGGTTTCCGATGACGTGGTCACAGCCCCGCCTACTGTGCCATCGGCATCGCCGTTGCGCACCATTAGGGCGGAAAAGATCATCGGGTCACGTGCCTGGGCCGCGGCAATCTCGGGGCTGACCGCTTTGTGCTTTCGCAACTCGCTATACAGGGCGGCGTATGTTTCTGTCAGATCGGATGTTTCAGGGTCTTGTATGCGCAGCCCTTCGCGGTTTTGTGCCCCCGCATCGGAGAGGCGCGCGGTTATTTCGCCTTCCGGCCCAACAAGCGTGATCGGGCCCATCCCTGCGTCAAGTGCTGCGAGTGCGCCGGCCACAATCCGTGGATCGTGGCCCTCGCTTAGTACGATATGGGCAGGCCGAGCGGCCGCGCGTTTTCGAAGATCGCGCAGAAAACTCATATCGGCCTACCCTTTTCTTGCAGTGCGTTGTTCAGCACAGCTTAGACAGTTGGCTCACGCATGTCAGCAGCGTTGATGCCTGCAACCTCGACAGGCTTCTTCATTGCGTCGCGGCGGAAGGGGTCGCCCAGCTCCTGGTTGATCATCGCTTCGATCAGCGTCGTTTTGCCATGGTTCATCTGGTCGTCCAGCGCTTTGGCAAGTGCGGCTGTCAGCTCTTCCTGTGTGCGGGCCACAACACCTTGCAAGCCACAAGCCTGCGCAATGCCTGCATAGGATACGTCTGTATCCAGTTCGGTGCCGACAAAGTTGTCATCGAACCACAGGGTCGAATTGCGCTTTTCCGCACCCCACTGGTAGTTGCGGAAAACGATCTGGGTGATCGCAGGCCAGTCGCCGCGCCCGATCGCCGTCAGTTCGTTTACCGCGATGCCGAACGCGCCGTCACCGGCGAAGCCCACAACCGGCACATCTGGCTGGCCGATCTTGGCACCCACAATAGCAGGCAGGCCATAGCCGCAAGGGCCGAACAGGCCGGGGGCCAGATATTTACGTCCCGTGGTGAAGGAAGGGTATGCGTTACCGATCGCGCAGTTGTTGCCGATGTCGGAACTGATGATCGCCTCTTCCGGCAGCGCGGACTGGATCGCGCGCCATGCCATGCGGGGCGACATCCAGTCAGGCTTGGCCGCGCGGGCGCGCACGTTCCAGTCCGTGCCCGGATCATCGGCTTCGTCGGTCATCGAGGTCAGTTCTTGCGCCCAAGCGGATTTGGTCTGCGCGATGAGGTTCTTGCGCTCCTCGCGCCCCGCATCGCCTGCGGTGTCCGCCAGCTTGTCCGTGATTGCCTGCGCAACCTTGGTCGCATCACCAACGATACCCACAGTTACCTTTTTGGTCAGGCCGATACGATCAGGGTTGATATCTACCTGAATGATTTTCGCATCTGTTGGCCAATAATCGATCCCGTAGCCGGGCAGTGTGGAAAACGGGTTCAGGCGGGTGCCAAGGCACAGCACAACGTCCGCTTTGGAGATAAGCTCCATCCCAGCTTTAGAGCCGTTGTATCCAAGGGGGCCAGCAAACAGCGGATGATTTCCAGGGAAGGCATCATTGTGCTGGTAACCGACACAGACAGGCGCATCCAGTTTTTCTGCCAACACGCGGGAGGCATCGATGCCGCCCTTAGCAAGCACAACGCCAGCACCATTAAGGATCACAGGAAACTTGGCCTCGGACAGCATTTCGGCAGCTTTTGCCACAGCGTTTTCGCCACCCTGCGGCAATTCAAAATCAACCACCTCGGGGATTTCGATGTCAATCACCTGCGTCCAGAAATCACGTGGTACGTTGATCTGTGCCGGAGCGGAAGCGCGTTTGGCCTGCATGATGACGCGGTTCAGCGTTTCGGCAATGCGCGAAGGGTCGCGTACTTCTTCCTGATAGGCCACGCAATCGGCGAACAGGTTCATCTGCTCCATTTCCTGAAAGCCACCCTGGCCGATGGTCTTGTTGGCGGCTTGCGGTGTGACAAGCAGCAATGGTGTGTGGTTCCAGTAGGCGGTTTTCACGGCGGTGACAAAGTTTGTGATGCCGGGGCCGTTTTGTGCGATCATCATCGACATCTTGCCGGTGGCGCGGGTGTAACCATCTGACATCATACCGGCAGAACCTTCGTGTGCGCAGTCCCAGAATGTAATCCCGGCTTTCGGGAAAATATCCGAAATCGGCATCATGGCAGAGCCGATGATGCCAAAGGCGTGTTGGATACCATGGCGCTGGAGCGTTTTGACGAAGGCTTCTTCGGTAGTCATCTTCATGATGAGGTGATCCTTGATGTTGAGTGAGTACGAATCTGGCTTGTGCGCAATTTACGGTCCGGATGTGGAAAGGGTTAGGGCCAGTTATCAGGTCGGGATAGGGCCAGAAGCGGACATCGCATCAATCTCTGACGCCAGAATTTTCAACCCGTCGGGAATGCGTGAGGACGGGATAGAGGAATAGCCGAGACGGTAAAAGTTCTGTGGCTGGGTATCGCCACCGAAAAACGAATGCCCCGGCTCGATCAACACCCCCTTGTGACGCAGGTGGGCAGCGAGTATTTTTGTATCGATCCCCTCGGGTGCGCGCATCCAGAAAGAGGATCCACCATGCGCGCCCTGTCCGGCAATATGCATGCCAAGCTGACTGATAGCACCCTCCATCACAGACCGCCGCTCGTGCAGGGCGTTGCCCATGCGGCGGACAAGCGCATCGTAGTGACCGAGCGAAAGGAAGTAGGACGCGGTGCGCTGGATGTGGCCTGGTGGATGTCGTAACACGGATGCGCGCAGGGCGCGGGCCTCTCGAATGAACTGCTCCGACCCGACAAGATAGCCAAGACGCAAACCTGGAAACAGGGATTTGGAGAAGCTGCCAACATAGATCACCCGCCCGTCAGTATCGAGCGATTTGAGCGCAGGCGAGGGGGCGCGCAAAAACGAGGTTTCAAATTCGTAGTCATCCTCGACGATTATCGCGTCGATTTCTTTTGCCTTGGCCAGCAGCGCACGGCGGCGTTCCATCGGCATCGTTGCATTGGTGGGGCATTGGTGGCTGGGGGTTGTGAAAATTACATTTGTATCTGGCGGAACCGCATCAGGCGGCAAGCCGTCATGATCGACGCGCACAGGTGCCACGTGGCAACGTGACTGGATCAGGATATCGCGCAATGCGGGATAGCAGGGATCTTCCAGGGCGGCGCGGCGGCGCTGCGTAAGTAGAACCTGAGCTGTCAGCCAAAGCGCATTTTGCGCACCCAGCGTTATAAGGATTTGCTCTGGCGCGGCGGTGATGCCCCGCCGTGGCAACGTATGGCGGGCGATAAAATCGATCAGGTTCGGGTCGTCCTGATCGTAATAGTCGCTGGTCATTGATGTAAAGTCGCGCTGCCCCAGTGCTTGCAGCGCGCACAGCCGCCAGTTGGCGTGATCAAATAACGATTGATCTGCTTGTCCGTACACAAACGGATAGCGGTATTTCGCCCAGTCCTGCGGCTTGCTGGGGGTTACGCCGCCGCTAAAACGACGTCCGATGGCACGATTCCAATCAACAGCGTCTTGTGGGTCGGGGCCGGGGGTGAAAGATGGCGGGCTGGGCGCGTTTTCGGAGACGAAATACCCCGAACGCCCCCGCGAGGTGAGGTAATCATTGGCCAGCAACTCGGTGTAGGCGATGGTGACGGTAATGCGGCTGACACCAAGATGTAATGCCAGTTTGCGTGTAGAGGGAAGCTTCTCTCCACAGCGGAACCGGCCCGACAGGATGCCTTGTGCAATCATCTGCTGGATTTGTGACTGCAGTGTTCCTTGCGCTTCGGGCAGGAGAAAGAAGGTTTCGACGGGAAGGGCCATTGCTAGAGATTACGCTGGACCTAATTGGAAATCAATCTGGATATATCCTTGGGTGAAATCAGAACATTTCCACAAACCGAACGATTTTCATGGGCTGACTTTTCATTTCGCCAGTGAAACCTGCAGTTTCAAAATGCGGTAAGTTCGACAGATGGCCGGCGAAGCATCAGTCGCAAAAAGACCCCGCCTGTCTGGCGGGGTCTCTGTCTAGGTCGTCGTAGTGTGAAGCTTACGGGCAGGCTGCAATGTAGGTTGATCCATTCGGACGCTGGTAGGTGCAGTTGCCGTTCTGATGGCGGTTGATCAGCGTGCCTGCTGCCAGACCTGCCGCGCCGCCAATGATGGCACCTTTGGCTTTGTCATCGCTACCTGACACGGTTGCGCCGATTGCGGCGCCAGCTAGCGTCGATGCCGCCAAATTGCCATCGGGCGTATCACAAGCAGCCAGCGAGGCGGTCATCGAGATTGCAATAAGAAAATTCTTCACTTTTAGTCTCCTGCTATTTCACAAGTTAACGCACAGGGCCCTCGAAAGGTTCCCTGCTGTGTGCGCTTTTGGTCCGACTATGCTATCGTACACAGCCAACAGCGGATTGCGCCAGATCAATTCAGGCGAATAAATCGGGAACGGCGGCAAGTCGCAAAAAATGGCCCTCCCATAAGGGAAGGCCTGATACTATTGCTACTGTACTGGGTGTTTTAGCCAAGAACGCGCGACATGGCGCCATCAACGGCTGTGATGATCTGGTTGATATCGTCTTTAGTGCAGATCATCGCAGGCGAGAAACAAAGTGTGTTGTTCTTACCCGGCAGGGAGCGGTTTGTGGCGCCGATGATGATGCCCTGCTGCATACAGTCCGCGACAATCGCGCCGACGACCTTTTCAGGCAGGGGGGCTTTGCTGTCACGGTCTTCCACCAGTTCCGCGCCGAGGAACAAGCCCTTGCCGCGCACGTGGCCGATTGCCATGTGTTTATCTTGCAGGGCTGCAAGCTGATCCAGCATATAATCGCCCATGACAGTAGTGTTTTCCAACAGGTTTTCGCGCTCGATGATCTTCATGTTTTCAATCGCGGCTGCCGGACCGGCAGTGCAACCGCCAAACGTTGAAATATCGCGGAAATAGCTCAGATGGTCGGACGGATCATCCTTGAACATGTCGAACACAGCTTCGGTTGTGACCAGACAGGAAATTGCGGCGTAACCCGATGCCACGCCTTTCGCCATGCTGACCATATCGGGCTTGATGCCGTACTGTTGGTAGCCGAACCACGTACCCGTGCGACCTACGCCGCAGACAACTTCGTCGATGTGCAGCAGGATATCGTACTGGTCACAGATTTCGCGAATACGCTCCCAGTAGCCGTCCGGCGGGGTGATCACGCCCCCGCCCGCTGTCACCGGTTCCAAACACAGGGCGCCGACCGTGTCCGGCCCTTCGCGCAGGATGACCTTCTCGATCTCGTTTGCGGCCCAAACGCCGTAGTTTTCATCGGGGGCGCCGTCCTGTTCGTGTTTACGATACTCAAGGCAATGCGGCACGCGAATAAATCCGTCGGGGAAGGGGCCGTACTGCACGTTGCGTTCGTCCTGGCCGCCAGCGGCCATGGTTCCGATTGTGCCGCCGTGATAGTCGCGGTCACGATACAGGATTTTGTGTTTTTTGCCGCCGTACCGCTTGTGCGCGATCTGGCGTACCATCTTGAACCCCTTTTCGTTCGCCTCCGAGCCGGAAGACGCGAAATACACGCGGCTCATCCCGGGCATTTTGTCGATCAGCATTTCAGAGAAGATGGAGCTTGGGATCGATCCGGCGGTGCCACCGAAGAAGTTCAGTTTCACCAATTGGTCCCGTACGGCGTTAGCGATTGATTCGCGCCCGTAGCCTACGTTCACTGTCCAGACGCCACCTGATACGGCATCTATATGCTCTTTTCCGTGCTGGTCCCAGACACGCAGGCCTTTGCCCTCTACGATGATGCGCGGATCGGTTGTTTCATATTGTTTATGTTGGCTTAGATGGTGCCACACGTGGGCACGGTCGGCCTCAACAATGCGGGAGATGTCATTTTCGCTAAATGTACCGTCCATGATGGCGACCTTTCGAGTGTGCTTTAAGTTCGGGAAACGGGAAACCCAACCGGGCTATGATACCATATCTGACAGTCTATTGCGGATAAAAAATAGGGCCAGAACGTGCAGAGGAATGAGGCCAGATTGGGACGGATGTATTATTTCTTGCTTTTTGAGAGGCGGCGCGCGCAGATTTGACCTGTTGGCGGTAGGCGCAATTCGAAAAATGCAGGTAGGCATAGTCATGGATGACATGGATATTTTTTGGCAGCAAACCGCGCCCGATGGGGCCCAAGCGCAACGGCTGGAAGGTGATGCCAGCTATGATGTTGCGGTGGTCGGAGCCGGATTTACCGGATTGAACGCCGCACTCCACCTTGCAGAGGCGGGTGTAAAGGTGGCCGTGTTTGACGCGGGCCCGGTTGCGCACGGGGCATCGGGGCGTTCGGGTGGTCAGGTGAATCCGATGCTACCCGCCAAAAAGCCGCAAGAGTTGCGTCGCGCAGTGGGTGATCGGTATTTCGAGCGGATGGCGGAAACGTCGTTCCGGTCTGCTGATGATGTGTTTGATCTGGTGCGAAAGTACCAGATCAGATGTGAGGCACGCCAACATGGCTGGATCAGGGCGCAGCATTGCGACAGCGCGCGCCGTGAAGCAAATGCAAATGCACACCTTTGGAATGAAGCCGGTGCCGGTTTCGAGTTTGTTGACGCGGACGAAGTAACCCGCCTCAGCGGAGCGGTGGGTTATGTCGGAGGCGTGATTGCACCCAAAGGCGGCGCGATCCAGCCGCTTGCCCTGACACGGGGGCTGGAGGTGGCCGCCCGTGCGATCGGCGCGGACGTGTTCAGCTTTTCACCCGTGAAAGCGCTGGAGCGAAAAGAGGGCCGCTGGCACTTGCGCATTGGCGACCACAGGGTCGATGCAGAGCAAGTGATTTTTGCAACCAATGGATATACGGATGGACTGCTCAAAGGTTTGCGGGGATCGGTGTTGCCGCTGACGCCGCTGCAAATGGCGGCAGAAGGGCTGGACGACAGCGAAATCGGCCCGTTGCTGCCGCAAGGCCATACTATATCCGACACACGCCGATTGATCATGTATTGCCGCCGCGAACCTGGAGGACAATTTTTGTTCGGCAGTACGGGATATCGCAAACCCTTGGGTGGGATCGGTGGATTTTCCTGGATGCTAGAAGATGCTGTGCGAATCTTTCCAAGTCTGAAAAATGCCAAATGGAAATACCGCTGGGGTGGTCGCATCGCGCTCACTTCGGACGGAGTACCGCATTTGCACGCCCCGCAGCCCGGATTGATTGCAGGTCTGGGTTATAACGGTCGCGGTGTCGCGATGAGCCATGTGATGGGCCGCGAAATGGCCCGTATGGCGCTGGGAGTTGATCCTTCGCAGATCCCGATCCCGGTCACGAAAATACCGCGCTATAAATTCCGGACACCTCAGGTATTGGGTGCCGGACTGGCAATGGCCGCAATGCGCTGGCGTGACCAGAGAGAGACATTTCAAGGGTCGGGAAAGTGAGCCCATCGTCGTCCGACGGGGGAAGTTATCAATTTTTGGGCTGTCCTGCCAAAGTAGGCTGAAAAAATCGTGATTGTATTACAGAATTGATCGGCAACCCGAAATAATGTAACCCCTTGGGTAGTTTTGAAAATACTTTTAACAGCCGGACGGGGGTGATAACGGCGGTCTCAAATTGGTTCTAATTGTCTCAAAAGTGCGCGAAAATATATTGCATGTGACGGGCGCATCTCTAGGGTAAAACCTCTAAGCGGCACAAGTCGCAATACAAAGATACCGAGTTCCGCTAAAGGAGCCGGGCAAAACAACTGGGAGTTTAACAACATGATGAAGAAAACAGTGGGTGCATTTGTCGCCGGTGCGGTGATGTCGATTGCGGCAACATCTGCTTTTGCAGAAGGGCACGGCGAGATCACGGTAGGATATTTTCTTGAGTGGCCGATGCCGATGATGATCGCCAAAAACTCTGGCGCATATGATGACGCGCTGGGCATGAAGGTGAATTGGGTATCGTTCGAAACCGGTACAGCCATGTCAGCGGCGATGGCATCTGGTGATGTTCAACTGTCCGTGTCCCAAGGTGTGCCGCCGTTTGTTGTAGCCGCGTCCGGCGGTCAGGACATTCAGGTTCTGGATGTCGCGGTTTCATATTCGGACAACGATAACTGCGTGGTTGCGTCCGGTCTGGAAATTGACAAGGATTCGGCCGGAGAACTGGCAGGTAAAAAGGTTGCTGTGCCGCTGGGAACGGCTGCGCACTATGGCTTCTTGCGCCAGATGGATCATTTCGGGATTGATGTCAGCACACTGTCGGTTGTGGATATGGCTCCGCCGGAAGGTGCCGCTGCACTGGGCCAGGGCGCTGTTGATTTTGCCTGCGGGTACGGTGGCGGTCTGGGCCGCATGAAGGAATTCGGCAACGTCCTGTTGACCGGCGACGAAAAAGAAGCGTTGGGCATTCTGGTGTTTGACGTAACTTCCGGCCCTGCCGGCTATGTTGCGGAAAACGGCGAAACCGTCGCGAAGTTTCTGAAAGTCACAGCTGATGCGAACGCACAATGGGCGGCTGATCCTTCGGATGCGCATATGGCCGTGATTGCCCAAGAGGCCGGTATGGACATTGAAGCGGCGCGGTCCGCGATCGCCACAATGAAGTTTCCGACAATCGAAGAGCAGTTGTCCGAAACATGGCTGGGCGGCAACGCTGCGACATTCATGAAGGGTGTTGCGGATGTATTCGTTGAAGCCGGCTCTATTGATGCTGCGCTGGACGACTATTCAGGTGCGGTAAACACAGGTCCACTGGCAGCAGCCAAAGACATGTGATCCCGGCGGGATGATGACGGCCCGGCGTGCAATTGTGCGCCGGGCTGTTGCTTCTTCTCAAACGAGGCGGGGTCAACTCCGCCCATTGCGGGTCGTACTGACGACCAGAAAGCAGGGACATGTCCGGACTTTCCATTGAAAAACTTTCGATGCGGTTTGATTTGCCAGGTGGCGGGTCGGTGCAGGCGCTCAAAGACGTCTCGCTGGACCTGAAAGAAGGCGAATTGTTGAGCGTGCTGGGGCCATCGGGCTGCGGCAAGACAACGCTTTTGAATATTGTCGCGGGGTTTCTGGCGCCGACCGAGGGCGTGATGACCCTGAACGGCCACACGATTAAGGGGCCTGATGCCGAACGCGGTATGGTGTTTCAGCAAGGCGCGCTGTTCGAGTGGATGAGCGTGCGTGAAAACGTCGGTTTTGGTCCTTCCATGAAGGGAATGCCGAAAAATGACAAAGCCGAGATCGTGAACCACCTTCTTGATGTTGTCGGTTTGCAGGATTTCAAGGAAAAAGCGGTTTACGAACTGTCCGGCGGCATGCAGCAGCGCGTGGCACTGGCCCGTTGTCTGGCCAACGACCCCGATGTGATCCTGATGGACGAACCGCTGGGCGCGCTGGATGCGCTGACGCGCGAAAAGATGCAATCGCTGGTTCTGAAGCTGTGGAAAGAGACGGGCAAGACGATCATTCTGATCACCCACTCGGTCGAGGAAGCGCTGCTGCTGGGCGAGCGGTTGATCGTGATGGCGCCGCGTCCGGGCCGTATCCACAAAGAATACCGCCTGCCTTTTGCGGAACTCGGTGTGAATTCGGATTTGCGTGAAGTGAAAACCCACCCCGATTTCGGGCCGAAGCGTGAAGAGATTCTGAACATGATCTGGGACATGGAAGAAGAAATTATGGGCACAGCGGAGGCAGACGCATGACAGGACTGATTGTACTGGCCGTTTACGTCGGCATCTTTGTCGCCTCCATGGTGATTTTCACGCGTATCGGTGCCAGCATACGGGATTATACATCGCTAAAGACTGTGACCTTCGGGGATGAAAGTGCGGTGCGCCCCAACCGGGCGGCTGGCATCATTTCGATCCTGACGCTATTTTTGCTGTGGGGTATGTTTACCGGATCATCGCTGATCCCGCGCTTTTTACACGCGCCTGCACCCTTTGTGGGGCTAACCTCGTTTGAATACACGGTAGCGGCGAGCGGCCAACAAGACACTGCCACAGTGACAGTGCTGGTGCATGACCGTGAGGAAAACCCTGATCTGCCTGTGGTAGATGACGGTGATGGTATCGCCAAAAATGATAGCATCAAGGTGGCGCAATACCGCAGCAAACTGGTGCCGTTTGACAAGAACGACGACATCAAGAAAAGCGATGGCGCGAAAATCATTGCGATCAACGGCAAGAAGGTAAAACCGGGATCGCGTGTGAACATCGAAGGCGGGTCGGTGACGATATCCGACAAAGGCACGCCCAATTTTTCCCCCGACAATGGTCTGCAAATGGAGCCGCTTTACCTGCCTTCACCCGAAGCCGTGATCGAGCGGACAGGCAAGGTATTGCAGGAAGGGTTCCGTGGGACATCGCTGCTGGGGCATTTGGGCTGGTCGCTGTTTCGTGTGATCGCCGGTTTCCTATGCGGCGCGATTGTGGGCATCCCGTTGGGGTACGCGATGGGGCTCAGCAACTGGTTTCGTGGCTGGTTTGACCCGATCGTCGAATTCATGCGCCCTGTGCCACCGCTTGCGCTGATCCCGCTGGTAATTATATGGGCAGGCATCGGAGAAACAGGTAAAATTATCCTGCTGTTCCTTGCTGCGCTGTGGATTATGGCAATTGCCGCGCGTTCTGGCGTGTCGGGTGTCAAAATCTCCAAGGTTCATGCGGCGTATTCGTTGGGGGCCAGCAAATGGCAGATCATGCGCTATGTGATCATCCCCAACAGCCTGCCCGAGATATTTACCGGCGCGCGTGTGGCGATGGGGGTCTGCTGGGGAACTGTTGTTGCCGCTGAACTGGTCGCCGCTGAAAAAGGGGCGGGCATGATGATCATGGTCGCATCGAAATTCCAGAATACCGACATTGTCATTCTGGGTATCATCCTGATCGGCGTAATCGGTTTTGGCATTGATATGCTGATGCGCGGAGCCGAGCGGATATTGGTGCCGTGGAAGGGCAAAGGCTGATCCTGTTGTCGGAGTAAACCAAATGAAAAGGCCGGAGCAAATGCTCCGGCCTTTTCATTTAGATCACTTGGTAGTGAAATTACTTCTTCGGTCCTTTCGGACGGCTGGGCCGTGCATCGCCGCCTGCCTTCTTGGCTTTGCCCGGAGGGGTGAAGCGTTTGGAAGCGTCAGCCGCGCGGTTGTACCCACCAGATGGTTTGGCATCACGGCTGGCGGCGGCTTCGCCGGATGGCTTCTTCCAGACTGCTTTCGCGCCTGACTTAGCCTTCCCTGAAGGCTTTGCGGCACCTGCATCGCCGGCTTTGTCTTTCCAGACCGGTTTGGCTTTGGGCTTGTCGCCTGCCTTCAATGGTGTCCGCTCGGTCTTGTGTGATTTTGGCGGACGTGTGGCGTCACGCTTTGACTTGGCGGGGGCGCTACGTGGTTTATCGTTGCGCGGCTTGTAATCGGCTGCGGCGGTGTCGTCGCGGGGCGGCTTTGGCTTGCGCGCGGGTTTGGGCGCATCCGGATCATAGGCAGGCTTGCTGCGCTGGGCCGGTTTGTCCTTCCACGCGGGTTTCGGGCCGCGGTCGTTTCCGCCTCTTGGTCCACTGCCCTTATTATCGGGGCGGCCGGTGCGGGGGCCAAAATCGGGTACACCATCAAGGCGGGTGAGGGTCACACCGTCCTCGGCTTTCATATCGGCACCAAGAGCGTTTACCAGCTTGCTCACCGCGCCTTCGGCC
This sequence comes from Sulfitobacter sp. F26169L, assembly GCF_026410285.1. Classification (GTDB taxonomy): domain Bacteria; phylum Pseudomonadota; class Alphaproteobacteria; order Rhodobacterales; family Rhodobacteraceae; genus Sulfitobacter. The sequence goes on from NZ_JAPMLP010000004.1 coordinate 140,443, forward strand.
ACTTCGACATAGGAATGGCGCGGCTGCACACGGATTGCGCCGATGTCATCGCGGGTCATGTCACCGACACGGCACAGCATCGGCAGCAATGTGCGCGGCTCTGCCCCGTCATTGCGGCCTGTGGATACGCTGAACCAGACGGATTTTCCAAATTCTGCGCGCGGCGCGCTGTCCTTGCCTTCTCCGGGGGTGGAAAGCTCCTCGGGGGCTGATCCGCGCGAGCGGTGCAGGTTTACGAATGCGGTGGCAAGTTGTTCGGACGTGTAGCGTTCGACCAATGTGCCCACAAATTCTACGGCATCTTCGGGCGCCGGTGTTGTCCATGCGTCGTCGTTCAGCAGGCGTTCCTGATCTGCTGCGTTTACCTCGGCAGCAGAGGGCGGCAGCGCCCATTCTGCGTCCAGCTTGGCCCAGCCCATCAATCGGGTTGCCTTGGAGCGCATCTTGGGTGGCACGATCAGCGCGGATACACCTTTGCGTCCCGCGCGCCCCGTACGCCCAGAGCGGTGCAGAAGCGTATCGGCGTTGGTGGGTAGATCGGCGTGAATGACCAGTTCCAGATTGGGCAGATCAATGCCGCGCGCCGCAACGTCTGTCGCCACGCAGACGCGTGCGCGACCATCGCGCAAGGATTGCAGGGCATTTGTCCGTTCTTGCTGGGACAATTCCCCCGACAGCGCCACGACCGAAAAGTTGCGGTTGGTCAGGCGCGCAGTCAGGCGGGCCACCGCGGCGCGGGTGTTGCAGAACACAATCGCATTCTTGGCTTCGTAAAACCGCAGGATGTTCAGGATCGCGTTTTCAGTGTCACGCGGATTAACGGTCAACGCGCGGTATTCGATATCGGAGTGCTGCTTGCCATCGGCAACAACAGTTACACGCTGCGCATCGCGTTGATAGCTTTTCGCCAGCTTTGCAATTGCCGCCGGAACAGTGGCCGAGAACATCAGTGTCCGGCGCTCGGTGGGGGATTCGCTGAGGATGAATTCAAGGTCTTCGCGGAAACCCAGATCAAGCATTTCGTCGGCTTCATCCAGCACCACAGCGCGCAGATCGGTCAGGTCGATGTTGTTGCGCTTGATGTGGTCACATAGACGGCCCGGCGTGGCGACAACAACATGCGCACCACGGTCCAGCGCGCGCCGCTCGGTACGGGTGTCCATACCGCCAACGCATGTGGTAACAACCGCGCCTGCTTTGCCGTAAAGCCATGTCAATTCACGACTAACCTGCATCGCCAGTTCACGTGTGGGCGCGATGATCAGGGCCAGCGGCGCTGCGGCGCGGCCGAAATGGGTTAGGTCTCCCAGCAATGTCGGCGCAATAGCAAGGCCGAATGCAACGGTTTTACCCGAGCCGGTTTGCGCGGAAACCAACAGGTCTGCGCCATCGAGTTCAGGTGCAATTACAGCCTCCTGAACGGGTGTCATTGTATCATAGCCTTGGGCGGCCAGTGCGTCTGCGATCGTTTGAATCAAGGGGTATTCCTGAGCGGATAAAAGATGGAGTTCGCCTGCCCCTAAAGGGTCGCGGGGTGTTTGTACACGGGCGATTTAGCGCAGGCCGGTCTGTGCTGTGCGCAGGGCAGTTGCGCGCGCGATCTGACAACTGGTTATTTTCACGGGCGTTTTGCTGCGTTACGGTGCGTGAAACGATACAAAGGTCCACCCATGAATAACCCGCTTTATGATACGATGTTTGCGCCCTACGCAGATAAGGACACAACATTTTTACACCTGCCTGATGGTGGTGTCATAACCCATGCTGCCTTTGTGCGTCGCGCGGCGCAACTGGCGCACAGCTTGTGCGCCTACGGCGTTCAGACCGGAGAGCGGGTGGCAGTGCAGGTTGAAAAATGCCCCGATATGCTGGCGCTGTATGCTGCATGCGTGCAGTTGGGTGCAATTTTCCTGCCGCTCAACACGGCCTACACCGCTGCGGAGCTATCGTATTTTGTCGAAGACAGCGGTGCGGTCCTGCTGGTCGCTGACCCTGCGCGTACAGAGGAGTTGGCCCCTGTAGCGGATGCCGCCGGCGCGGCATTTGCGACATTGAGCGCAAGCGGTGGCAGCCTGAGCGATGACGCAGACGCCAGGCCGCATGTGTTCGAGACTGTGGCGCGCAGCGAGGATGATCTTGCCGCGTTTCTGTATACCTCGGGCACAACAGGGCGTTCCAAGGGGGCAATGCTGACGCAGAAAAACCTGATCAGTAATGCGGTGACCCTGACCGAGCTGTGGCATTTCACTAAAGATGACGTGCTGCTGCACGCCTTGCCTATTTTTCACACCCACGGTCTGTTTGTCGCAACCAATGTGATGCTGGTCGCAGGGGGTGCAATGGTGTTTTTGCCCAAGCTGGACATCGACCAGTTGATAAACTGGATGCCGCGCGCCACGTCGATGATGGGTGTGCCGACATTCTATACGCGTTTGCTGGACGATGCGCGGTTTGACAGTGATCTGGCCGCGAATATGCGGCTGTTTATTTCCGGTTCGGCGCCATTGCTGGCTGATACGCATGTGGCGTTTGAAGAACGCACCGGACACCGCATACTGGAACGCTACGGCATGACCGAAACAAATATGAACACATCCAACCCGTATGCCGGGGCGCGGATTGCGGGAACTGTGGGTCTGCCCCTGCCTGACGTAAAACTGCGGATTGCCGATGCGAACGGAGCAGAGCTGCCGCGCGGCGAAACGGGGGTAGTTGAAGTGCGCGGTCCCAATGTTTTTGCCGGATATTGGAACATGCCGGAGAAAACGGCAGAGGAAATGCGCGCAGACGGTTTTTTCATCACCGGTGATCTGGGCGTGCAGGATACGCAAGGGTACGTGACAATCGTGGGTCGGGGCAAGGATCTGATCATTTCAGGTGGATACAACATTTACCCCAAAGAACTTGAGCTGTTGTTGGACGGGCAGAATGGCGTGCTGGAAAGTGCTGTGATCGGTGTGCCGCATGCTGACTTGGGAGAGGTGCCGCTAGCGGTTCTGGTGCCGCAGTCAGGCGCGCAGATTGACCTTGAGGCAATAAAGACGGCCATGGCCGAGGGGCTGGCCCGCTACAAGCAACCACGCGAATACCGCGTGATTGACGAATTGCCGCGCAACACCATGGGCAAGGTGCAGAAGGTAGCGTTGCGCGCTGAATTCGGATCGTGATTGATCCGGTTAAACAGGCGTTTCTTACATCGCTTTTTGATGCGGCGGTAACCGCAGCCGATGCGCGTGCAGCGCTTGCGCCGAATTTGCCCGAACGTCCCGAAGGACGCACCGTGGTCGTGGGCGCAGGCAAAGGTGCCGCCCAACTGGCCGCCGCGTTTGAGGATTTGTGGGACGGGCCGGTCGAGGGGGTGGTCGTCACCCGCTATGGGTATAGCTGCCCGACGCGCCACATCAGGGTGATGGAGGCCGCGCATCCGGTGCCCGATGCCGCAGGTCTGGCGGCGAGCGAGGCGCTGTTTGCGGCTGTGGCCGGATTGGGGCCGGATGATCTGGTGGTCGCGTTGATCTGTGGTGGCGGGTCATCCCTGTTGCCCTCCCCGCCGGAGGGGATGACATTGGCAGATGAACAGGCCCTGAACGAAGCGTTGTTGGCATCCGGTGCGCCGATTGGTGTAATGAATGCGATCCGCAAACATGCAAGCGGTATCAAAGGGGGGCGGTTGGCTGCTGCCGCGCATCCGGCAAAAGTGGTCAGCCTGGTTGTGTCTGATGTGCCCGGAGATGATCCGGCGCAGGTCGCATCCGGTCCGACGGTGCCGGACGGCGTGACATTGGAAGATGCCCGGCGTCTGATCAAATTGCGCGGACTGGATTTGCCGCCTCAAATTGTCTCTCGCATGACGAATGCGCCGATGCCTGACGATCCGGTCTTTGCAGGCAACGAGGTAAATGTAATCGCCTCTGCGCGGATATCGCTGGAGGCTGCCGCGCAAAAGGCCCAATCGGCGGGTATTCCTGCGGTGATCCTGTCAGACGCGATTGAGGGGGAGGCCGAGGTGATCGGCCAGATGCACGGCGCAATAGCACGCGAAGTTGTAGCGCATGGACGGCCCTTCAAAGCGCCGGTTGTGATCCTGTCGGGTGGTGAGACAACAGTTACCTTGCGCCACAAAGATGGCCGTGGCGGACGCAACACGGCCTTTCTGCTGGCCTTTGCGCAGGCAATTGAAGACGTCACAGGCATCACGGCACTTGCTGCGGATACAGACGGGATCGACGGATCAGAGGATAACGCAGGTGGATTCGCGGATACAAATACAGCTGCTTTGATGCGCGGTGCGGGTGTTGACCCAGCCGATGCGTTGCAGCGCAACAATGCGTGGGGCGCGTTTGATGCGGTAAACGCACTTTTTGTAACCGGGCCTACAGGGACAAACGTAAATGACTTCCGTGCGATTTTGATTGAACCAACCGACTGATATGCACGCGGCAAGACATACCGTTTTGAGGATCTAAATTAATGGCTGAAATGGCAGCGTAAACAAACACTCACTGTCACCCACTCTGAGCCAATTGAGGTTTTAGGGAAAGTTATTTGAAACTGTATTCCATATCGAGGTGTAAAGGGAAATTAGCAGCACTTTGGGTTTGATTTCAGACAAGATCTTCCTTTTCAAATTCTCCATACGTCCGCTTGTTGACCCGACGACAGTCTGACGGTTACGCTGGGCTCTACAAAGGGTGGATGTTTTATGAGTGACGACACGCGCCCCGGCCTCAGCTCTGCGGAAATCGTGGAGCAGCTTTATGATATCGCACTTGATCCGGGCTCGCTCGACCGGTTTATCGAAGTCTGGATGGATGCCGGATTTGAAGATCAGGATGTCAGACGGCAACTGGAGAGGATAAATTCTTTTGATGAAAGTTTTGCCGCCCATCTGGCACGTGCAGAAACGTTTCTAAGCCGGAACATTGCAGATGATGAACCTGTCGCTTTGGGGGCAGCATTGCGCAGCGCACTGGAGCCATTTGAAACATCGGCGGCGATGGTGCTGGATGAAAACCTAACGATTGTGACCTGCAACGCAGGTGCGCGTGAACAGTTGAACGTGAGCGAAGGCGGCACGCTGGCAGCGCTCGCGTTGACGCAAGATATGCTGGTGCAGTTTCAGGGGTCACTTCGTCAGTTGCTTGAGGGCGCGACCCGTCCTGACAAATTGCTGAGCCTTGAGATGGGGGCCGCGCAGCGACCCGTATTGATACATATCCGACGATTGCATCGGCGTGATGCGGATGGCGGCCCGATGCTGCTGGTGGTGACAACCCTGTTTCACTGGCAGCCTGCCTTGGGAGAGACGCTGGAAGAGGCATTTGGCCTCACCGGTGCCGAGCAAGGCGTGGTTCGTGCACTTATTGAAGGCGCAGATACAAAGGCAATTGCAACCGCACGCGGCACTTCTGAAGGAACAGTGCGCAGCCAGATTAAATCAATCCTGTCAAAGATGAATGCACACTCCCAGACGGAGGTAATCCGGCTGGTGATGTCGCTGCGTGATGTCATCGCCACGCCAACAGAGGATCGCGCCCGTCTGCCACGTGCGCCGGTTGCCGTATCTGCCAACTGGCTGGAGGCCGAAGTGTGGAAGCCGTTCAAAACGGTGGTCCTGCCAGATGGGCGTTTGATGGACTATCATGATCAGGGGCCTGTTGATGGCACGCCGGTTCTTTACAGTCACATGGGATACGTTCAGGCGCGCTGGACAGCGGATATGTTGCGTCTCGCGTACAAGCACAACTTGCGGATTATTTGCCCTATTCGTGCAGGTTACGGCCAAAGCGACGATCTGGCACCTGATGCAGATGTCATCGAGGCAATTCGCGGGGATACGGTGTTTCTACTGGATCACCTTGGCATCGCGCGTTTGCCGTATGTGCCCCAGGGAAATGATTTTATCTGGGCTGTTGATTTGGCCAACCATCATCCTGACCGCGTGAGCGAGATTATCGGAATCGGGATGCGTCCGTTTCTGGAGGGCAGCGCGCATTATCGAGGTATGTCGAAATGGCACAGTTTCTTCCTGTCGACCGCGCAATATGCACCGCATCTTCTGTATTTTACCGTAAAGGCGGCGATTGCGATGGCCCGCCGCGTCGGTGTCGAAAAAATGTTGCGCAAGTTGAACGGCAGTTCACCCGCCGATGTTGCGTTGCTTGCGCGGCCCGAAATGTACGAGGTGCTTTTTGCAAATTCGCAACTTATGACAGGTAAGGATACTGATATCACACAGATTTTCGTGATGGAGGTTCTGGTGACCGAGAATGACTGGTCGCATATGATTGACCAATGCAGACATATTCCGGTCCGTTCTTATAACGGGGCGGAAGATCCGTCTGTGAATGTTAGCACGCTGGAACTTTACAGGCAAAGATACCCCTGGATAGAATTTAACGTTCTGCCAGACGGCGGCCAGATGTTGATTTATCAGAAATACGAAATGTTAATTCCGATATTTGCACAGGCGGCTCAAAGAGCGGCTTTGAATTGAAACCTGTTAGGGAAGACATGTTGCCAGCAGGTGGCACCGCTTCACGCGGTACAAATAATATTTCATAAAGGTTCAATCGTGCGAAATCTTGTAGATGACGGACTAGGATCACACCGAATTGACGGGCATCCAAAAATCGACTGGTGAAAAAAAGTGCTGGGCGAAAGACGAACAGCCAGCGGACTGTCATCTAAAAAACTTCCACTGCGTATGAGGTTTGGTGGAGCATAGCGGGATCGAACCGCTGACCTCCTGCATGCCATGCAGGCGCTCTCCCAGCTGAGCTAATGCCCCATATTACGCAAGCGTAAATGGTATCCCGTTAGGGACCTGAGGTGTGGCCTGAAAAGAGGCCGGTAGTTGCGCCCTGTTGAGGGGGGCGATGCGCCGTGTACTAGGCACAAGCGACGGCGGGATCAAGCGAAAAATGCATCACCCGCCGTTCGCGCATTAGCTGTCGTCGTCTTCAGACGCGACGTCCGCAATCTCTTCGAGCGGCACTGTATCATCATCGTCTTCATCGTCGTCTAGCAAATCGTCGTCCAGATCTACGTCTACATCATCGTCATCGACCAGATCATCGTCATCCTTGACCTCGGCGACCTTGGCTTTTGTTGTCGCTGCATCGGCTTCGTCAGCAGCGATCATACGCGATTTAGAATCGTCAACCGTCACTTCTTCGCCCGTGTACGGGCTGATGATCGGCGACTTGTTAAGATCGTAGAAACGCTTGCCCGTGGTGGGGCACAGGCGCTTGGTTCCCCATTCTTCGTTGGGCATGTATTTCCCCTTTGATACTTGGTGTTGTGTCTAGATGATTCAGGTCAATTGCCATATGCAAAGGATGCTGTCCAGCCCAAAGCCCCTTCCCTGATCTCAAGAGCGCCCCATGTCTGATCCCCATATACTTGGAAATCCGCCTATTCCCCTGATCCTGCGGCGATCTGCACGGGCAAAGCGGATTTCGCTGCGCATCAGCCAGTTGGATGGACGCGTCACGCTCACCATGCCGAAACGCCTGGCAGAGCGTGAAGCGATGGATTTTGCCCGCAGCAAGGAATCATGGATTCGCAAACACCTTGAAGCCCGTGGGGAGGATGTCGTGGTAGGGGAGGGGACCGAACTGCCGCTGGGTGGCCGGATGTACCGGGTTTCTGCTGGCGTTGGCAAACGGGTGCAAATAACACCCGATGGTATCTTTGTGCCCGGACCGACAGAGCGGATCGGCAAACGGCTGTGTGCCCATCTTAAGGAATTGGCGCGCGACAGATTGGCAGGGGCCAGTGATGATTACGCAGCACGGCTCGGACGCAGCTATGCACGGTTGTCGCTGCGGGATACACGCTCGCGGTGGGGGTCATGCACGTCTGATGGCGGGTTGATGTATTCATGGCGGCTGATCATGGCACCGCCCGAGGTGCTGGATTACGTCGCCGCCCACGAGGTAGCGCATCTGGTGCAGATGAATCATTCTTCCGCATTCTGGGCCGAAGTCACCCGCATTTATGGCGATTATGCTGCGCCGCGCAGTTGGTTGCGCAGCCACGGCAGCACGCTGCACCGCTACAAGTTCTAGGCGAATTTCAATGCGGCAATTCCCGCCGCGACAAGTGCGATGCCAGCAAGGCGCAGCGGTGTGATTTCGTCCCCGAACATCGCAATCCCCAGCAGCGCCGCGCCGATCGCACCGATCCCGACCCAGACAACGTAGGCTGTGCCCAGCGGCAGGTCTTTCATGGCAAGGGCCAGCAGCCAGAAGCTGATGAATGCGGCCACACCTGTCACGATGCTGGGGCCGGTATTTGAAAACCCGTCGGATGCTTTCATTGCGCCTGCCCAAACCACTTCGAACAGACCGGCGATGACTAAAAGAATCCATGCATTCATTTTGTGTCCTTTCAGCGGGGCGATACAGCTGGGCTTATTGATACGTCAGGTTTTTATGGTTTGGCGAGGCGTCCCACTTTTATCCTGCCTTGACGCGCCCGATTTTTGTGATCACAAGTTCGTATGACCCTTACCGCACGCCCAATTGACCCCGCCCCATTGGCGCATGACCGTGTCTATCGCCAGCTTCGACTGCGCATTATGCATGGTGATATGCCTCCCGGACATGCGCTAACCTTGCGTGGTATCGGTGCAGAGTACCGCGTTTCAATGACGCCAGCGCGAGAGGCGGCGCGGCGGCTGGTGGCCGAAGGTGCGTTGACGATGTCCAATTCCGGCCGCATCGCAACGCCTGCACTTAGCAATGACCGGATCGAAGAACTTGCGGCGTTGCGCGCGCTGATCGAGGTCGAGCTTGCATCACGCGCCCTGCCGCGTGCGCATCTGGCGCTGATCGAGCGGTTGCAGAACATCAACGCAAAGGTGGCAGATGCCGTCGCCCAGCGGGATGCTGTGAGCTACATCCGCACAAATCTGGAGTTCCACCGCACGTTGTATCTGCGCGCCCAGGCCCCTGCGATGCTGGCGATGGCAGAAACGGTCTGGCTGCAAATGGGCCCGACGATGAGCGCACTTTACGGCCGCCTGCGACGAACCGAGCCACCGCAGTTTCACAGGCTGATCATTGCCGCCCTGCGTGCAGGCGACGAGCCGGGATTGCGGCTGGCGGTGCGGTCTGACGTAACGCAAGGGTTGCGGATGCTGGCAAGCTGAACGCGAGGCGCGGCAATAGATTTCACATACCGCCACGCCTGCTGCCGTGTGCCGTTAGGCTGCCAAGCCTCTGTCGCCCATATCCAGATATTTCTCGCGGCGGTCTTTCACCAGTTCCTTAGGGCTTTTGCCTTCGAGGGATTTTAGCAATTCCGCAATTGCATCCGAAACAGCGGCGATGGCCGACTGGGGGTCGCGGTGCGCGCCGCCTTTGGGTTCGGGAATGATGCGGTCGTTTACGCCCAGTTGTGTCAGGTCTTGTGCGGTCAGGCGCAATGCCTCGGCCGCTTCGCGCATTTTCTCCGCATCTTTCCACAGAATGGATGCACAGCCTTCGGGAGAGATGACCGAATAGACAGAGTGCTCCAGCATCGCCACGCGGTTTGCTGTTGCAAACGCCACAGCACCGCCAGAGCCACCTTCGCCAATGATCACGCTGACCAACGGTACACCGATTTCCAGACATTTCTGGGTTGCGCGCGCAATTGCTTCGGACTGGCCGCGCTCTTCTGCGCCTTTGCCGGGGTAGGCGCCGGGGGTGTCGACTAAGGTGATTACCGGCAAGCCAAAGCGGTGGGCCATATCCATCAGACGAACGGCCTTGCGATAGCCCTCAGGGCGGGCCATGCCGAAATTCCGCTCGATCCGTGATTTGGTGTCGTTGCCTTTTTCATGGCCGATCACCATCACAGGCATGTCGTTGAACCGTGCAAGACCACCCATGACCGCGTGATCATCGGCGAAATTTCTGTCACCGGCCAACGGGGTATATTCTGTAAACAGCGCTTCGATGTAGTCTTTGCAGTGGGGGCGGTCGGGGTGGCGCGCAACCTGACATTTGCGCCACGGTGTCAGGTTTTTGTATAAATCATCCAGCATTTTGGCCGCTTTTACGTCGAGCGCCTTTGCCTCGGCTGTCATATCGGTTCCGGGATCGCGCCGCGCCATTGCGCGTAGTTCTTCGGCCTTACCCTCTATTTCGGCAAGGGGTTTTTCGAAGTCCATATACTGGGTCATTGCATGCTCCGCACTGATTATCGCCCTTATATGGCTGTCAATTCGCAGGTTTGCAACGCATCGCAACAGCGTTAACCGTGTCACGCAACAAGGAGCGCTGTAATGAAGAAAATTTGCCTGACACTTTTGATGCTTTTGCTGGTGCCGCAGATTGTCATGGCCCAATCGGTCCGGTTTGGCGATGACACCAGTGAATGGGCGGATGACGGCGAATGTGACGATAGACGGTTTCGCGGCTCCATGATGGCATCGGGACTGGATAAAGACGATACAGGCCATGACGCAACAGATTGTAAAAGCAGCTATAATCTGGGTGAATTGAAGGTTTGGAATTTCAAACAGGCGCGTGCCGCGACGCAATGTGACAAGATCAACTTTGGCGATGATAAATCGGATTGGCCAAGGGACGGAATGTGTGACGATTACCGTTTTGAAGGGCCGGGTGCGGACAGCGTGGTTCTGAAATCGGATATCGGCCACGACGCAACGGACTGCCGCAAGCTCTGCAATGCCGGCAAGATTGCGCTGCGTGACTACTGATCAGATTTGCAGCACCGGATATAGTGATGCAACCAGTAGCGCGGCCATTGTCCAATTATAGATACGCAGGCGGCGCGGATTGGTCAGGATGCGCTGCATCTGTTGACCTGCGACTGTCCACATAGACACCGAGGGCAGATTGACGAGCGCGAACAGCAGAGCGGCAACGGCAAGCCAGACCATCGCGGAATCGCCAACGTAGACAGTGATTGCTGTCAGGGCCATTGCCCATGCTTTTGGATTGACCCACTGGAATGCAGCCGCCTGTAGGAACGTCATTGGCGTCCCGGACTCCGCGCTTTTTGTGACAGGTGCGGCGTTTGCAATTTTCCACGCAAGCCAGAGCATATAGAGGACGCTTGCGATTTTCAGGACGTCATAGATGACGGGGAACTTGTCAAATATCCGCACCAATCCGCTGCCCACCGCAAACACCATCACCATGAAGCCGATGGAAATCCCCAGCATGTGCGGGATAGAGCGGAGGAACCCGAAGTTGGCACCCGATGCCATCAGCATCAGGTTATTCGGCCCCGGTGTGGCGGAGCTGACGAATGCAAAAACGGCGAGGGCGGTGAGTGTTTCAAAATTCATGGCGCAATATTTAGTTAGATAATGACGAATGAAATTGCTAATATTGAGGAGATTGTAATAGATTAGCAATTTATGACTGGTATTGATAGTAAATCCGAGCAGATATTGCGTGAACTTGTGCGCGATGGCCGGATCAGTAATCTGGAATTGGCGGATCGTGTGGGCCTGTCACCTTCGGCGTGTTTGCGGCGTGTGCAGGATTTGGAGCGGCGCGGCGTCATCAAGGGCTACCGCGCAGTACTGGACCGCACCGCGATGGGGGCGGGGTTTGTCGCCTACATCGGCGTAGGGCTCAGCAATCACACCAAAGCATCGCAAGAAGCGTTCGAGCGGGCCATCGCGCGTGCGCCGGAAGTGCGGGAGTGCCATAACATCACCGGCACCATTGAATATCTATTGCGGATCGAATGTGCAGATCTGCCAGATTACAAACGGTTTCACACAGATCATCTGGGCGCGTTGCCGCAAGTGGCGACAATTACTTCGTATGTGGTGATGGGCTCGCCAAAGGACGAGCGAGCCTGACTGTCTCCGCAATGGAAACAGTCAGGCATTGTTTACATCGCGGCAATCATATCCGACTGGCGTACAATCACTTCGGCTTGCTTGATTGATGCGATATCGACAAGACGGCCTTTGTAGACGGTTGCGCCCTCACCGTTGGCTTTGGCGGTTTCCATCGCGGCCAGAATTTCACGCGCCTCTGCTACGGCTTCGTCGGAGGGTGTGAATACCTCGTTGCTGATGGCGATCTGTTTGGGGTGGATCGCCCATTTGCCAACCATCCCTAGCGTGGCGGAACGGCGTGCCTGTGCGCGGCAGCCTTCATCGTCAGAGAAGTCGCCAAAGGGGCCATCAACGGGCAGGATGCCATGGGTGCGGCAGGCCGCAACAATCGCGGTTTGTGCCCAATGCCATGGATCGGACCAGTATTTTGCCCCCTCATGCAGCATGTAGTAGTTTTCCTGCGTACCGCCGATGCCGGTGGTCTGCATGCCCATGGAGGCGGCGAAATCAGCGGCGCCAAGGCTCATCGCCTCGAGACGGGGGGACGAGGCTGCGATTTCCTCAACGTGGGCGATGCCCGCTGCGCTTTCGATGATCACTTCCAGCGCGATACGCTTTTTGCGCCCCTTGGCGGCTTCGATCGCGGTGACCAATGCATCAACGGCGTAAACGTCAGCTGCGCAACCGACCTTGGGGATCATAATCATGTCAAGACGTTCAGAGGTCTGCTCAAGCAAGTCGACGACATCGCGATACCAGTAAGGCGTATCGAGGCTGTTGATCCGAACTGAAATGGTTTTGTTGCCCCACTCCACCGTGTTGATCGCTTCAATCACGTTGGCGCGCGCCATGTCTTTGTCGTTGGGCGCGACGCTGTCTTCGAGATCAAGGTTGATGACATCCGCCTCCGATGCTGCCATTTTGGCGAACAATTTGCAGTTCGAACCGGGGCCGAACAACTGGCACCGGTTGGGGCGGGCCGGTGCGGTGGGTTGGATGCGAAAACTCATGTCAGGTGATCCTCTAGGGTTATAAAGTGTCGTGTAGCTGCCTGTCTGAGCTATAAAATTGCGCGCAAATCTGCAAGCTTATTTCGCAACTGCAGCAAAGGGTGGTTATGCAAAATATGTGCGCATCCCGAGTCATTAACAGGACAATCTTGCACAGAATTGCAGCATGGCCGCCAATCCGAGATTGATTTGCGTCTGTTTTGCGTCAATCTGTGCAAAACCTGTACCAATGCGGAGAATCGACCCATGATCCAAACCCCATATCTGCTTTTTCTGGGCGATGCGCCTGATCAACTGTCTGCAAAAGTTGCGCAAGGTATCAAAGACTGGCGCCCTGATAACGCTGTCGGCCAATTGCGTATGGAGGGGTGCAAGGCAGATGTCGGCCTTGAGGATATGACGCTGGCACAGGCAAAAGCGGCGGGGGCGAAAACGCTGGTGATCGGTGTGGCCAACCGTGGGGGCTATATCTCGCAGGCGTGGAAGGATGTTTTGATCGCGGCACTGGAGATGGGGTATGATCTGGCCTCTGGGCTGCATAATCTGCTGAGCGAGGAAGAAGATCTGGTCAAAGCCGCCGCGCAGCACAAGCAGGCGCTGCATGATGTGCGCATCCCGACAGTGGAATACCCCATTGCGAGCGGTGTTAAACGCACCGGCAAGCGTGTGCTGGCTGTCGGTACCGATTGCTCTGTCGGCAAGATGTACACCGCCTTGGCGCTGGATCAGGCAATGCGCGCACGCGGCATGAAAAGCACCTTTCGCGCAACAGGCCAGACAGGGATATTGATCACCGGAGAAGGTGTCCCGCTGGATGCGGTTGTTGCGGATTTCATGGCAGGTTCAATCGAGCACCTGACGCCCGATAACGAGCCGGATCACTGGGACGTGATCGAAGGGCAGGGTAGTCTGTTCCACGTCAGTTATTCCGGCGTGACGATGGCGTTGGTGCATGGCGGACAGCCGGACGCTTTGATCATCTGCCACGAGCCGACCCGCCCGCACATGCGGGGCTTGCCCGATTACAAGGTGCCGCGGATGGAAGATATCCGTGATGTCGCGCTGACACTTGCGCGTGTCGCAAACCCTGACTGCAAGGTTGTCGGCATTGCGGTGAACACGCAACATATGTCCGAGGATGAGGCGCAGGCTTATCTGACGAAGGTCGAAAGCGAAATGGGACTGCCTGCGGTGGATCCGTTCCGCCACGGTGCCGAGCGTTTGGCGGAGGCGCTGGCCGAACTTTGAACGGTGCGCGCGCTAATGCTGCGGGATTGAGTTTAAGGAAAAAATGAAGAAAACAGGTCCGCGTGGGGTCATTGGATAATGCGCGGGCCGTACGGGAGCGGGGAAAGTTATGCAGATAGAGGTCAAAGCGGACGTATTTCGCTTGGCGCAGGTTTTTACGATTTCGCGCGGGTCGCGAACCGAAGCCAAGGTGCTGACAGTGCGTATTGCCGACGGCGGCGTGTTTGGTATGGGTGAGTGCGTGCCCTATACGCGGTATGGTGAAACGTTGGAGTCTGTCACCGCGCAGATTGAAAGCCTGAAGGGCGATTTGATGCGCGCGACGCTGCACGATCTGTTGCCGGCAGGGGCGGCGCGCAATGCTGTCGATTGTGCATTGTGGGATCTGGAAGCAAAGCGCACGGGTACGCCTGCGTGGCAATTGGCAGGGCTTGCGCCGCTTACGCCACAGATTACCGCATATACGCTGTCTTTGGATACGCCGGAAAAGATGCGGGAACAGGCAGCGGAACATGCCTTTCGCCCGTTGTTAAAGATCAAGCTGGGAACGCCTGATGATATGCCGCGTCTGGAAGCGGTGCGTGCAGGGGCGCCCGATAGCACTATTATTGTGGACGCGAATGAAGGATGGACAGCCGAAGTTTACGCCGATCTTGCGCCGCATCTGGTGCGGTTAGGCGTCGCATTGGTGGAGCAGCCGTTGCCTGCGGGGGAGGACGATGCCCTGATCGGGATGCAGCGTCCGGTGCCGGTATGTGCGGATGAAAGCTGTCATGACCGCGAAAGCCTTGCCGGATTGAAAGGCAAATATGATGTTGTGAACATCAAGTTGGATAAATCAGGCGGTTTGACCGAAGCGCTGGCCCTGCGCGACGCGGCGCTGCGGGAAGGCTATGACGTGATGGTAGGCTGTATGGTTGGATCATCGCTGGCGATGGCACCTGCGATGCTGGTTGCGCAAGGTGCAAAGATTGTTGACCTTGACGGGCCGCTTCTGCTGGCCGAAGACCGCGCGACACCTTTGATTTTTGACGAGGCTGGCGTGCATCCACCCAGCCGTGAGCTTTGGGGATAAGACCATGCGGACAGTATATGTAAACGGCGCGTATTTGCCGGAGAACGAGGCGAGCATATCGATCTTCGATCGCGGGTTTCTGATGGCGGATGGCGTTTACGAGGTCACGTCGGTGCTGGATGGCAAGTTGATTGATTTTGACGGTCACGCTGTGCGGCTTGCGCGCTCGCTGGATGAATTGGAAATGCGTAACCCCGTCAGCAAGGACGACCTGCTGGAGATACACCGCGAGTTGGTGCGGTTGAACGGGATTGAAGAGGGCCTGATTTATCTGCAAATTACGCGCGGGTCTGACGGAGATCGTGATTTTGCCTTTCCCGACCCCGAAACGACCGAGCCTACGGTTGTACTGTTCACGCAGAACAAGCCGAGTATGGCAGACAGCCCTGCCGCCAAGCGTGGCGCGAAGGTAATCAGCATTGACGACATTCGCTGGGGCCGCCGTGATATCAAGACGGTGCAGTTGTTGTATCCGTCGATGGGTAAGATGATAGCGAAAAAGGCGGGTTGTGATGACGCCTGGATGGTTGAAGATGGTTTTGTAACCGAGGGAACGTCGAACAACGCCTATATCGTGAAGGGCAACCGGATTATCACGCGGCATCTGGGGAATGAAATTCTGCACGGAATTACCCGCGCCGCTGTGTTGCGCATGGCGCGCGAGGCGCAGATGGAGGTTGAGGAGCGCTCCTTCACCATTGAGGAAGCGCAGCAGGCGGATGAGGCATTTACCACCTCTGCCAGCGCGTTTGTAATGCCTGTCGTCGAGATCGACGGTGTTACACTGGGAGAAGGCTTGCCCGGGAAGGTGGCGATGCGTCTGCGCGAGATTTATCTGGACGAGATGCGTAAAACGGCTGTTTGAAATTTCAATGCGCCAGCGTGTTGAAAACGCTGGCGCATTCTTATCCCGTCTATGCTGTTAGTGCTGTGTTGATAAACGGAATGTCGCGGGCAGCGAGCCCTTCAAGCATCGCAACGGGCTCTCCGTTGACGTAGGCGAACACGGCAGTATCTGCCGCGTTTGCGCGGAAGTCGACGTCGGGCTGATTGTTTGTGCCGTCCAATTGCACCACTGTAAACACGTCATCGTTTACATCGAAATCGGTGAGAATTGCGGTGCCGCCAATCACCTCGGGATCGTGATTGAGGATGAAGTCGTCCTCGCCTTCGCCGCCGGTCAGTGTATCGCTGCCGTCGCCCAGCAAACGATCATCACCATTGCCACCGCTGAGGCTGTCTGAGGTGCCGCGTTCCGCAATTGTGCCAAAGCCGCGGTCATCGCCTATGCCATCAAGTGCATAAATTGTGTCGTTGCCGTCTTCGCCCAACAGGGTGTTGCTGCCGGTTACATCGGTGATCGCATCATTGCCTGCGCCGCCCCAGATCGTATCATCACCATGATCCTCGGTGGTGCCGAACAAAACATCGGCGATATCGTCACCATCGCCCAGCCGGATGGCATCATCACCTGTGCCGCCCTGTACGTGATCATCGCCCTCTTGCCCGTACAGTTCATCGTCGCCTGCGCCACCATAGATAGTGTCGTTGCCGTCTTGTCCCTGCAGGGTATCGTTACCCGCACCGCCAGACATGGTGTTGTCGCTTTCATCGCCCATCATCAGATTTGCTGCGGCATCGCCAATCAAATCGGGCATGTTTGTTTCGCGTGGTGGGATCTCGCTGTCTTCATTGGTGGCGTCATTTTCAGTATCTGAAAAATCGTCCTCCGTCTGGGACAAGCCGAACGACAAGCCGAGGCCAAGAATAGAAAGGAGAACAAATGGTAGCATGATACATGACCTCAATAAAATTATTCAGGTCACGTATCGTTTGGAATTAAGGCAATAATATTAGCGGGTTGTGGCGATTCTGGGATGTCACTCCGCTATGCTGGGGTGGTCTGCCTGATCAGGCTTTGCCAACGTTTTCATCAAATGCTACGGTAAAAGCCTCTTTCTGGGCATCGCTTGCTTCGGTTTGGTATTTGTCTTTCCATTCATCCATCGTCATGCCGTAAAATAATTCGCGTGCTTCGATCTTGCCGAGCTCGACTCCGCGCTCAGCGGCGGCTTCCTGATACCAGCGTGCCAAACAATTGCGGCAAAACCCTGCGAGGTTCATCATGTCGATGTTTTGCACATCTTTGCGGTCTTGCATCAGGTGTTTTTGCAGGCGACGGAACGCGGCGGCCTGAAGTTCAATCTCTTGTTGGCTATGCTCGGTCATGTCGACTCCTTTTCTGGTTGAACTATAGATGGGCGCGAAGGTGAGGGCGGTCAAGCTGTTGTGAATTGTCGGATTGTCATGGGAATGAAACAGTTTTCGGGTTCAAGTCGGGAAAGGCAAACGGTATGCGTTTGATAACGGTGTGTATGACTGCCAGTGCCGGCAGGACTGCGCGTGGCAAAAGGAGCGACCTGAAATGAGACGCCAACGAAACGTAAAGATATTGGCCACGCTGGGACCCGCATCGGATACGCACGACATGATCAAGCAACTGCATCAAGCCGGTGCGGATGTGTTCCGGCTGAACATGAGCCATGGCAGCCATGATGAAATTCGCGCCAAACACGCTGCAATTCGGGCCGTAGAGGAAGAACTGGGTTCTACCATCGGGATACTGGCCGATTTGCAGGGGCCGAAACTGCGCGTAGGCGTGTTTTCCGGCGATAGCGAAGAACTGGTCGAAGGGGGCAGTTTCCGGCTTGATCTGGATGAGACCGAGGGAACATCAGAGCGAGTGTGCTTGCCACACCCGGAAATTTTCGAGGTATTGAAGGAGGGCGCGACGCTGCTGGTCAATGACGGGAAAATCCGGCTGCGGGTAAAGTCCTGCGGTGCCGATTTTGCCGAATGTGAGGTGGTGACGGGAGGTGTAATCTCCAACCGCAAGGGGGTGAACGTGCCGGATGTGGTGCTTCCCTTGGCTGCGCTGAGCGAGAAAGACCGCGCCGATCTGGAGTTTGTCTGCGACCTTGGCGTTGACTGGCTTGCGCTCAGCTTTGTGCAGCGGCCCGAGGATGTGGACGATGCGCGCTTGCTGTGTAACGGGCGCGCGGCGATCCTGTCGAAAATCGAAAAGCCTTCGGCGGTAGAGCGGTTTGACGATATTCTGGCGGTCAGTGACGGCATCATGGTGGCGCGCGGTGATCTGGGCGTGGAATTGCCTGTATCTGCCGTACCACCAATCCAGAAACGGCTGGTGCGCCGGTGTCGCGCAGTAGGCAAACCCGTGATCGTTGCCACTCAGATGCTGGAAAGCATGATCGAAAGCCCGATGCCGACCCGTGCGGAAGTCTCTGATGTGGCCACAGCGATTTATGAAGGCGCGGATGCGGTTATGCTGTCAGCGGAATCAGCGGCAGGAAGCTATCCGATCGAAGCGGTGAAGACGATGGACGATGTCGCCGTCGAGGTGGAGCGTGATCCGACCTACACCCAGATCATCGAAGCATCGCGCACAGCCTCACGTTCGGGGATTGCCGATGCCATGGTTGCCGCCGCGCGCGAGATTGCGGAAACAACCGACATTAAGGCGATTTGCTGCTTTACGCATTCCGGCACAACTGCCCTGCTGACTGCGCGGGAAAGACCGCGTGTGCCGATCATTGCGTTGACCCCTCTGAAAGGCACGGCGCGGCGGCTAGCGCTGAGCTGGGGCGTAAATTGTGTGATCACAGAAGAGATGGACCGTTTCAAAAAGGCGGTCGTCAGTGCCGTTCGCGCAGCACGTGGAGAAGGATTTGCCGCAGAGGAAGATTTTGTTGTGGTCATAGCGGGCGTGCCGTTCAATGTGCCCGGCAGCACCAATATCCTGCGTGTGGCGCCCTGCGATGAACGTTTGATTTTCGCCTCTGATCCGGAGTAAAGTCACACCAGTGTGATCTGGAGGGAACAACGATGGATACCGATCTGGCGCTGGTTTTGGGCATCATCATCGCGGCTCTATCGATACCGTCGATCCTGTCTGCTCTTTCCGATCGCCGCGCGCCGCGCGCATCTGCGATAACAATCCTGATCGCAGGAGGATTGATTGTCTTTGCCATGCAGGGCAAAGCTGGGGGCTACAAGATGGAACAGTTGCCGGATGTGTTTGTGGATGTTGTTGCGCGCTACATGCCATAGCGCGCAACGGGTGATTTATCAGATCGGGCTAAGATCGAAGAGGATCGGCGCAACGGGGCCGTCTTCTTCGGCGGGAAGACGCAGCAGAATCTTGGTAAGATCGGCGTGGTTTTCAAAGGTGAAGAAGTTCTGGAACCAACCCTCGTCCGTTGTAATGCCAAGTTGGAAGTCGCGCGTTGAAACGCCATTTGCCGTATGTTCCATGGTGTAGCGGATTGCGAACGCATCGCGATCAAACAGATCGCCGTTGATTACCAGAAAGTCGCCTTCGTCGTAGTTGTAATCGGTGATGTGCATTTCGTCATTGTATTCACCTGATACGAAAAAGCGGTCTTGCCCTGCGCCACCTGTTGCGATGTCACGGCCCACACCACCAAAGATGAAATCATCGCCGTCGCCACCATCTATCGTATCGCTTCCAAACCCGCCGGTCAGAATGTCATCGCCTCCACCGCCAAAGATGTAATCGCGTCCCGCACCAGCCAACACAGAATCGTTCCCGGCCTGTCCGGAAATCACGTCAGCGTAGTTGGTGCCCAGAATGGTATCGTTGCCCTCACCGGCTTCGATTCCAGCGCTACGGGGACCATCGTAAAACCGGTTATGTTTCTCTGCGTTCAGGAACGAGCCATCGATGTAATCATCACCGGACCCCGCGTCGATGGTGGATTTTCCCGTCCCGCCAAACCGGATGATATCATCCCCGCCGGAGGCGTTGACGAGGTTGTTGCCGTGGCCTGCATTGATCAGATCATTGCCGTCACCTTCGGTGCTGATAGTGTCATTCCCGTCACCGGAGCGGATCGTGTTGTGCCCTTCGCCCGCTGTGATGAGGTTGTTGCCGCCAAAAGCTTCGATCAGGTCATCGCCCGCTCCTGTAGCGACTACGTCATTGCCAGCGAGGGCGTAGATTGTATTGTTCCCCGATCCCGAAGAAATCTCGTCGCCGAACGGGGTTCCGGTCAGCACATCATCTTGATCCGTACCAACCAGAGTTTCGCCTGCAATATCAACAGCGGCTTGTGCCTGCCCGTCGAGAAAACGGAATTGCAGAACGCCCTCAACGCCGGTGTTTCCAACTTTTGTGTCCAGTTCGTCGAAACGGCCAAGTCCGGCGCTCAAACGGCCCAAACCTTCAATTCCGGGTCCGAAAATGCCGATCCCAGGTATATAGTGCGATAGCGCATCCAGCGAATTATAACGAAAGATCATTTCGCTATCGCCATCGCCTAAATCCAGTATTTCCAACTGGAACGTATAACGCTGGTTGATGCTTCGGCTGTGATAGGAGGGCAGGTTGTTCCATGTTATGACAACGCTTTCGCGTTCTTCGTTCAAGTCAATAAATACGGCGTCCTGTTCGCCGGGACGGAAAGAGTAAGAGGGGCGCGAAAACAGATTGAAATTGGCGATGTTCACTGTCGCCGTTTGGTCAAGCGCAGAGCCAAAACTTACCTTCCCTTTTGTGCCTACAAACAAACTCTCGTAGGTTCCTGTACCCAGCTTGATACCGTCCTCAAAAATCGTTGTGATATCATACGGGCCTTCTTCGCGGTTATAGAAGTCGCGGGGCACCATCGTCTCTCCGAACGGCAATAGGGAATTGTCCGTCACAGAAGTGAATAGTGTGGGGTCTGCCATTGGAATCTCCTTATATGTCTAGATTTCGGTGAGGTCGAAAAGGATTGGCGCAACGGGGCCGTCTTCGGCGGCTGGAAGGCGCAGCAGAATCTGCGTCAGGTCGCTTTCGTTGCCGAAGGTGAACAGGTTCTGAAAGCGGCCTTCTTCAGTGGTCATGCCGAGTTCGATCCCGCGCACAGCGATACCATCGGCGGTCAATGCGGTCTGATAGCGCAATTCAAACGCGTCGCGCGCGTGAATGTCACCATCCATCACCAAAACATCCCCTTCGGCATAGTTGTAATCAGTGATGAACAGTTCATCGCGGAGTTCGCCCGAGTTGAAAAAGCGGTCTGCACCATCGCCGCCGGTGGCTGTGTCATTGCCCAGTGCGCCAAAGATAAAATCGTCGCCTGCGCCGCCTTCAATTACGTCATTGCCGGAACCTGCGGTCAGGATATCATCACCTGCGCCGCCAAAGATTTCGTCGCGCCCGCCACCGGCCAGCACACTGTCGTTGCCGTCTTGCGCCGCGATTATATCTTCCGAGCGTGTGCCGAGGATGGTGTCATTGCCGAGGCCGCCGGTAATATCCGAGGTCCGCGTGCCATAGTAGTAAACATCCGGATACACATCATCCAGAAAGCTGCCATCAATGTAATCATCACCGTTGCCGCCATCGACAGTACTCTGTCCGCTGTAGCCGAAGCGGATCACATCATCACCTGTGCCGCCGGACAGATCGTTGCTGCCGTGGCCGCCATTGATCAGGTCGTCTCCGTCACCACCGATAACGGTATCGCTCAAGTCGCTGGTGCGGATGGTGTCATCGCCCGCGCCACCATCGATTGAGGCACCATTTCTGTCGTTTGAGTAATAATAGTAATCATTTTTTGACGTGGTGATGTCGTCATTACCTTCACCACCCATGATTGTGTCCTGCCCGCCGCCGCCGATGATCGTGTCATCACCGCCTGCGCCGTCGATCAGATCAGCTAAGGTTCCGCCTCTCAGCACCTCAGCCACGTCCGTGCCGGTCACAGTCAGGCCAAACGGATCGCCGCTTGCGAGAAGGATCTGCTCCACCCCGGCAACGCCGGTGTTGCCGATCCGCGAATCCAGGTCAGACGTCGGGGTGTCCCTGCTTCTGACGTTAAGCACATTGTTCAGTTCGGCGCTGCCGTAATAAGAATTAATCTGGGAGTTATAGTAAGTATCGCCATTTGTATCAGCCCAACGCAGGATGATTTCCGCGTTGTCATCATTTCGGTCGATGATTTCAGCTTGAAAAGTCTGGCGTGGGCCGTCCGGACTCTGGCCGTAGATCAGGTTGTTCCACGTGACGACAATGCTGTCACGATCTTCGTTAATGTCGAAATACACGCCGGTATCGTCGTCGGCGTCTAGATTCTGCGGCATATACAGATTTGACATCATAGCTTCGAGGGTTCCTTGATGGAAACCGGCGGGACCGATAAGATTTATGTATCCGCGACCACCTATCGCGATTGACCCGATTTTGCTTTCACCGAAGCTCAGATTGTCCTCGAACACTGCGGTGATATCGATATTGGCAGTTTCTTGATACCGACCCAGAGAAAATCGCGTTTCGCCAAACTCCAGCAGGGTGTTGTCTGTAACAGGGGTGTAGGTGAGTTCATTTTCCATCGGGTCTGTCCTTTCTTGGCGTTGCGTTGTGGATGGCGGGGGCACTTGTTCATGCGGCGCGACAGGGCGGTAAGTGCCTCAACCGTCGCGCAAATAATCGTTAACATCTGTAATAAATTATTCAACACATTGGGTTGCGGTCTTGTCAACCATTGCGAGTATTTCGTTTGACCAGTGGCTTCAAAATCGGCTTGCCATACCGGTGATGCCGTCCTATACGCCAGTTTCAATCCCTGCGCGGCCGGCCTTGAGTGGCATGCCGAGTCGCGCTTTCACTGTAGACGACAGGAGACAGAAATGCCCAAGATGAAGACAAAGTCGAGCGCGAAGAAGCGCTTTAAGGTGTCGGCGACCGGAAAGGTCATCGCGAGCCAGGCTGGCAAACAGCACGGCATGATCAAGCGGAGCAACAAGTTTCTGCGCAACGCACGTGGCACAACCGTTTTGTGTGCTGCAGATGCCAAGATCGTTAAGGGCTTTATGCCCTATGACCGCTAAGGAGAGCTGATATGTCACGTACAAAAGGTGGTACAGTTACCCACGCCCGTCACCGCAAGGTCGTCAAAGCAGCAAAAGGTTATTATGGCCGCCGCAAGAACACCTTCAAGGTTGCACGTCAGGCCGTCGATAAGGCCAACCAGTACGCAACCCGCGACCGCAAGAACCGCAAGCGCAATTTCCGCGCATTGTGGATCCAGCGGATCAACGCTGCGGTTCGTATGCATGATGCGGAACTGACGTATTCACGCTTCATCAATGGCCTGAACATCGCCGGTATCGAAGTAGACCGCAAGGTTCTGGCCGATCTGGCTGTGAACGAACCTGATTCCTTCGCTGCAATCGTAAAGCAGGCACAGGCATCTCTGGCAGCCTGAAACGGTTAAGCGACACACGAATTTAGAAAAGCCGCTCTTTCAGGGCGGCTTTTTCTTTTGTGACGTGGGTCAGCAATGATCTCTGTGTGCGTTGGGCCAAACTTCAGCGATAAGCAGGGGATTGTGCTTGTTGCAGGTGAAAACCTCCATCTTTGGCTCGGTGTATACACCGGGGGTTCGCCCGCGTCTTGAACTTGAGCAGATGAACCGGAGAGTCAGCCAGATGGGGGCGGTAAATTTCGCGGAAGTGGGCGGTGTTTGAAATCGTCCGGCTTCATGCGTTAAAGTAGCAACTTGCAGCTGTATCGCAAACGGGATCCGCAGGTGCGAAGCTGCATTCTCGATATCAAATGATGTAACTTCAGAACGAGCAGCTGAATGAACTTGGCGCGATTGATCGATTATAGCCAATGTGACCCGTCTATGATGCTGAATATCGACGATTTGATAGAAGCATGCCAACGCAACATTGGATGGCCGGGCGTGTCCCGTCTGTTGCATTGCAATCGTGGCCGTTTATTGCCGGTTCTGGAAGGTGGGCGTGTCAATGTTTCCGCTTTTTATCACCGAACTGCGCCCGACCACTACCAGGGCGACATCACGCTGTCGTCCGCTGGCCCACTGCCTCTGCGTGATTCATCGATGGTGCATTATCTGAATTCCCGATGTTAGTAAGGCGATCGCGGATCATCATGCTCTTCCGCGCGACTGAGTACAAAACACAGCCTGCAGTGCCAGCAGACAGCATCACCAAATGGATAACACGAAAGCGGAGGAGCAGAGCAGCGGCTGAACTTGCAAGTATTCCCAGCCCCCGGACCACGCCTTTCCCGCGGCGCACAGGCCTTGCATGCAGGCGATCATGGATCTGTTAAATACCTGTTGCGTATGCTTTCTAAGATCAGTCGAAGGCCCGTTCGTAGGTGAAGAAAATATAAGGTGCGGTTTCACCATGCGTGATCGAAAATTTGATATTCATCAGGGCGGCTGATTGTCAGATCATCGCTTCTTGGTCGGTTAACAAAATTGGCGAGTCTTCATCTGTCAATAACCGGGTTAGGCCCTGTTCCCCCACAGTATGCTTAAGAACGCTCTTCAAGCGATGTGAATACATCATCGGTAGTATATCTGCCCTGATTGACCCGACGGGACCGTCTGCGGTTTAGGGTATTTTACTGTTCGACATTGTTGGGCTGCTACGCAGGTTCCAGCACGTTCTGAAGGATATCTTGCGCGCTATGCGGGTACGTCAATTATGGCTGCTGCGCAGGTGCCCCTATGGGTTGCGTTTGCGCGGGGTTCTGGTAGCACGATTGCACATTTTCAAGGACGCGTGTGACATGGACGATCTCAAGCAAAAGTACCTGAGCCAGATTGCGAATGCATCTGATGAATCCGGATTGGAAAACATCCGTCTGGCCGCTGTGGGCAAAAAGGGCGAGGTTGCGCTGAAGATGCGCGAACTGGGCAAGATGACCCCCGAAGAACGTCAGGTCGCAGGCCCCGCGCTGAACGCGCTGAAGGACGAGATCAACAGCGCACTGGCTGCCAAGAAGGCTGCGTTGGGCGATGCCGCGCTGGACGAGCGTTTGCGCAGCGAGTGGCTGGATGTCACGCTGCCGTCCCGCGTGCGCCCTGCGGGGACAATCCATCCGGTGTCTCAGGTTACCGAAGAACTGACCGCGATTTTTGCCGAAATGGGGTTTTCCGTGGCCGAGGGGCCGCGCATTGATACCGATTGGTACAACTTTGACGCGCTGAACATTCCGGGCCACCACCCTGCACGTGCCGAGATGGACACGTTCTATATGGCGCGCGCCGAGGGCGACGAGCGCCCGCCGCATGTGCTGCGCACCCATACCAGCCCTGTGCAGATTCGCACGATGGAGGCCGAGGGCGCGCCCCTGCGCATCATCTGCCCCGGCGGTGTGTACCGCGCTGACTATGACCAGACCCATACGCCGATGTTCCATCAGGTTGAAGGGTTGGCGATTGATAAAGACATCTCGATGGCGAACCTGAAATGGACGCTGGAGGAGTTCTTTGCCGCGTTTTTCGAGATCGACGGCATCAAAACCCGCTTCCGCGCCTCGCACTTCCCCTTCACCGAGCCTTCGGCAGAGGTCGATATCCAGTGTTCATGGATCGACGGACAGTTGCGCATTGGCGAAGGCGACGACTGGATGGAAGTCCTCGGCTCCGGCATGGTCCACCCCAAAGTGCTGCACGCTGGCGGGATTGATCCCGAGGTTTACCAAGGCTTTGCCTTTGGCATGGGTATCGACCGGATTGCGATGCTGAAATACGGCATCCCCGATCTGCGGGCGTTCTTTGATTCAGATTTGCGTTGGCTGCGGCACTATGGCTTCGCGAGCTTGGACCAGCCGAATTTGCATGGTGGGTTGAGTAGGTGAGTGAAGTTCGCATTCGACTGAAAGACTTGGGCCAGTGTGTAAATAAAGGTTGGGAAGACGCGAAAAGTGTTTCTGGAGAGATAAACTTTCTCTTATTTGCGCTCTTCATACTACTTGGTGCATTGTTGATAATAATACTTCCGGACGCGACAACGGGAGTTGTCGCAGGTACTTCTGCACTTATTATCGCGTTTGTCGCTTATCCTTGGCAGAAAGAAAAAGACAGAGTTCTGAAAATTGAGGATGAGCAACGAAAAGCGCTTTCGGAATTAATCGGCGCTTTAGATGCTTACATGGCTAAAGTTCGTCTATCATCTCCACTCCGAACAGCCTGTGTGCCTAATACGGAGACGGAGCGGATAGACGTGGAAATGCACCTTGCAATTGCGGGGGCTTATAGCGGGTCAGCCATTGAACCTGTAGCTAGGGGTTACAATAATGGTATTGAAAACTATCAAAATATGCTTGAGATCGAAAAGGAAATACGGCGAGGTATTCCGGAAGGTGAGTTTAATAACGGCTTGCTGACTAAGCGTCCGAAGGAATATGTTGAGGCGCAAGACAAACGCCGAACAGCTTTTGCAGAAATGGTCGAATTTCGAGATTTGTTTAATGCTAAGGTTTCAGAGTTGCTTAGGATTCAATTTGCGAAGATAGAATTAAAAGAGCCTCGGCAGTCTATGGATGAAGAAGAAAAAAAATGAAATTCACACTCTCTTGGCTCAAAGAGCACCTCGACACGACGGCTTCGGTCGATGAGATCACCTATGCCCTGACCGATCTGGGTCTGGAAGTGGAGGGGGTTGAGGACCGTGGGGCGAAGCTGCGCGACTTTACTCTGGGTTTCGTGAAATCAGCCGAGAAGCATCCCGATGCGGACCGCCTCAAGGTGTGTCAGGTCGAGACGGACGAGGGGCTGCAACAGATCATCTGTGGTGCGCCGAACGCGCGGGAGGGGATTACTGTCGTGATCGCCAAGCCCGGTGTTTATGTGCCCGGCATTGATACCACCATCGGCGTGGGCAAAATCCGCGGGATCGAAAGCTTTGGCATGATGGCCTCCGAACGCGAGCTGGAGCTGTCCGAGGAGCATGACGGAATTATCGAGCTGCCTTCGGGCAACGTCGGCGACAGCTTTGTTGACTGGCTGGCCGAAAATGATCCGGCCAAGGTGGACCCCGTGATCGAGATTGCGATTACGCCCAACCGCCCTGATGCCCTTGGCGTGCGCGGCATTGCCCGTGATCTGGCGGCGCGTGGTCTGGGCAAGCTCAAGAAACGCGATGTGGATATGGTGGAGGGCACATTCCCGTGCCCCGTCAGTGTCAGCATTGACGAGGATACGCTGGAACAGTGTCCGGTGTTCTTTGGCCGTGTCATTCGCGGTGTGAAGAACGGCCCAAGCCCGCAGTGGTTGCAGGACCGTCTGCGCGCAATCGGCCTACGCCCGATCAGCTTTCTGGTCGATGTAACGAATTTTTTCACCTACGATCGCAACCGCCCGCTGCATGTATTCGATGCCGACAAGGTCGCAGGCAATGCGCTGCGTGTGCATCGCGCCAAGGGTGGCGAAACGTTGATGGCCTTGGATGACAAGGAATACACCTTTACCGAAGGGATGACGCTGATTTCCGATGCCGACGGTGTCGAGAGCATTGGCGGCGTGATGGGGGGCTTGCCCTCGGGCGTGACGGAAGAGACTGTGAATGTGTTCCTTGAGGCGGCGTATTTCGATCCGGTGCGTACGGCGTACACGGGTCGCGCGCTCAAGATCAACTCGGACGCGCGCTATCGTTTCGAGCGCGGGATCGACCCCGAGTGGACGCCCTACGGCATTGAACATGCGACGCGGATGATCCTTGATCACGCGGGTGGGGAGGCATCAGATGTGGTGGTGGCGGGTAAGATTCCCGATACGTCCCGCGCCTACCGTTTGAACGCCAAGCGGGTGATTTCGCTGGTGGGCATGGACATTCCCGAAAGCGAGCAGCGCCAAACCTTGACCGCGCTTGGTTTCCGCTTGGACGGTGATATGGCCCATGTGCCAAGCTGGCGTCCCGATGTGCAGGGCGAGGCCGATCTGGTGGAAGAGGTCGCGCGGATTGCGTCCCTGACCAAGTTGGAAGGCCGCCCGTTGCCGCGCCTGACAGCAGGTGTGCCACGCCCCGTTATGTCACCCGCACAGCGGCGCGAAGTGGCCGCACGGCGCACAGCGGCGGCGCTGGGGTATAATGAATGTGTGACCTATAGCTTCATCGACCAGCCATCGGCAGAGCTGTTTGGTGGCGGCACCGACGCCACGCGTCTGGAAAACCCGATCAGCAACGACATGAGCCACATGCGCCCTGCGCTGCTGCCAGGATTGTTGCAGGCCGCGGCGCGCAATCAGGCGCGCGGTTTTGCCAATATGGCCCTGTTCGAGGTTGGCCCTGCGTTCAGCGGGGGTGAACCCGGCGAACAGCATCTGCTGGTGACTGGTATTCTGGTCGGTCGTACCGGCCCCAAGGACGTGCTGGGCGCTGCGCGGGATGTAGATGTATTTGATGTCAAAGCCGACGCCGAGGCTGTTCTGGCCGCAATCGGTGCGCCTGCAAAAGTGCAAATCCGCCGCGGGGCGGATGCGTGGTGGCATCCGGGCCGCCATGGTATGATCTGCCTTGGCCCGAAGAAAGTGTTGGGCGTTTACGGCGAGATACATCCGAAAGTTCTGGCGGCGATGGACGTCAAGGGGCCGGTCATGGCCTTTACCATCATGCCGGCAGAGGTGCCGCTGAAACGGAAGAGCGGATCGACGCGCCCCGCGCTGGTCAGCAGTGATTTCCAGGCGGTGGAGCGGGATTTCGCGTTTGTTGTGGATGCCGATGTCGAAGCGTTGACGCTGGTGAATGCCGCGATGGGTGCGGACAAAGTATTGATCGAGGATGTGCGGGTGTTCGATGAATTCATCGGTGGCAGTCTGGGAGATGGCAAGAAATCTCTGGCGCTGACAGTTCGCATGCAGCCGCGTGATAAAACGCTGAAGGACGTGGATATCGACGCCGTCAGCAACAAGGTTGTCGGGGCGATTACCAAGGCCACCGGTGGTGTGTTGCGGGGATAAACAGCAGATGTCGCGCGCGTTGAGCGCGCGGGATTTGAGTTTATTGGAAAAATGAAAAAGCGGGTGATTGATGTCTGCCCGGGAAGGGGACTGCGATGTTGAAAGTGTATTTGTCAGGTGAGATTCACACCGACTGGCGTGAGCAGATTACGCAAGGCGCGCAGGGGTTGGATGTGGTGTTTTCGGGGCCTGTAACCGACCATGCTGCAAGCGATGATTGCGGTGTCGAGATACTGGGCGCCGAGGCGGACAAATTCTGGCACGACCGAAAAAGCGCGCAGATAAACGCGATCCGGACACGTAAGGGGATTGCGGATGCAGACGTTGTTGTTGTGCGGTTCGGGGAGCAATACAAGCAATGGAATGCGGCCTTTGATGCAGGATATGCTGCAGCGCTGGGTAAATCCTTGATCATTCTGCACGGAACGGAGCACGCCCATGCACTGAAAGAGGTTGATGCAGCCGCCCTTGCTGTCGCATCGGAGCCAAAACAGGTGGTGGATATATTGCGATATGTTCTGACATCCGAATTGCCGCAGAGGTCCTAGGGGGTTATTGTTCGGGCGGTTTTCCCCCTAGTTTTAGGCTGCTCAGTGCTCGGCTCTTATGTTAATCCCTTTGTAACGGTACGACGGGTGGGGAAACCAGCGGCCGGAAATGAAACTGAGGGACAAAAAAATATGCTTAATGAATTCAAGGACTTTATCGCCAAGGGCAATGTGATGGACATGGCCGTTGGTATTATTATCGGTGCTGCGTTTACAGCGATTGTGACGTCGCTGGTTGGTGACTTGATTAACCCGATTATAGCCCTGTTTACAGGCGGGATAGACTTTTCCGGCTGGTTTTACGTCATTGGTGGCAGTGCAAGCGATTACGCATCAATCGAGGCCGCAACCGAAGCGGGTGTTGCCGTGTTTGCGATCGGGCGCTTTGTAATGGCTGTGATCAACTTCCTGATTATTGCGTTTGTGGTGTTTGTTCTGGTCAAGCAGGTGAACCGGATCAAGGAAGCAACCGCGAAGAAGGAAGAAGCGGAAGAGCTTGCGCCAGCAGGGCCCACACAGGAAGAACTGCTTGCAGATATTTTGAAAGAGCTGAAAAAGGCCTGAGCTGCAAGAGGCTTGGACGTCTGGAGGGGGCTGCAGTGATGCGGCCCCCTTTGTTGTTTATTTGATGGCCTGTTCGGGTGTGATTGTGTGAATCCCCAAGGCTTTGCCAACGGCGTCATAGGTAAGCTGCCCTGCATGGACGTTCAGCCCCGCAAGCAAGTGGGGATCATCGGCGCAGGCCTGCTTCCAACCTTTGTCGGCCAACGCCAGCATGAAGGGCATGGTGGCGTTCCCCAGCGCGATTGTCGAGGTGCGCGCAACGGCACCGGGCATGTTGGCGACGCAGTAATGCATGATGCCGTCCACCTCGTAAATCGGGTCTTGGTGTGTGGTGGCGCGGGATGTTTCAAAGCAGCCGCCCTGATCGATGGCAACATCGACCAAAACTGCGCCAGCCTGCATAAGGCCGAGTTGTTCACGGCTTATCAGTTTCGGGGCCGCAGCACCGGGAACCAACACAGCGCCGATGACCATATCCATCTTTGGTAACAGATCGATCATTGCGCCGGCGTCGGAGTATTGCGTTGTCAGACGGCCCATGAACACATCATCCAGATAGGACAGGCGCGCGACAGAACGGTCCAGCACGGTGACATTTGCGCCCATGCCGACAGCAACACGCGCCGCCGCCGTGCCAACAACGCCGCCGCCGATAATGGCGACATTGGCAGGGCGCACACCCGGGACACCGCCCATCAAAACACCACGCCCGCCGTTGGCTTTTTGCAACGTCCATGCACCCACTTGTGGCGCAAGGCGACCTGCGACTTCGGACATCGGTGCGAGCAGAGGTAACCCGCCTGCGCGATCTGTTACTGTTTCATAGGCGATGCAGGTCGCACCGGAAGATATAAGATCTCTGGTTTGTTCGGGATCAGGGGCCAGATGCAGATAGGTAAACAGAATTTGACCTTCGCGCAGCATTTTGCGCTCGACTGCTTGGGGTTCTTTCACTTTCACGATCATATCTGCGGTGTCATAAACCTCGGCAGCGGTGTCGACGATCGTGGCCCCTGCGGCGACGTAATCGGCGTCTTCGAACCCCGCGCCAGTGCCTGCGCTTGTTTCAACGACGACATCGTGGCCGCGATTGACCGCTTCAACGGCGGCATTTGGTGTTATGCCAACACGAAACTCTTGTGGCTTGATCTCTTTCGGGCAACCTAATTTCATTGCGTTTCTTCTCCTCCTCCGAATGTATGACACAGGATAGATCATGTGATCTGCATGTGGTGGCGATTTTCTCTCGCCAAATGCGAGTTTATTCGAATAGTCTCTTGTGAAAGCCCTGTTTGATGCAAAGGTATTGTGCGCATGCTGGATAGTATAGATCAGAAACTGCTGGTGGCCCTGCAGCGGCAGGGGCGGATGTCGAACGCCGAACTTTCAGAACAGGTAAATTTGTCGCCTTCCGCTTGTCACCGCCGGGTGCAACGGCTGGAAGCAGAGGGATACATCCGCGACTATGTCGCACTGCTGGATGCCCGCAAGCTTGGCGTGCCGACGACGGTGTTCGTCGAGATCACCTTGCAAGGGCAGGCCGATGAAGTTCTGGACGCCTTTGAAAAATCGGTGGCACGGATACCGGATGTGCTGGAGTGTCACCTAATGGCGGGAACAGCCGACTACCTGTTGAAGGTCGTGGCAGAAGATACAGAAGATTTTGCCCGCATCCACCGTCAACATCTGGCCCGTCTGCCCGGTGTCGGGCAGATGCAGTCAAGCTTTGCCTTACGCACTGTGTTCAAGACGACAGCTTTGCCGGTATAAGGCTTGCTTTAGCGCGCGGGCCAGTCAAGCTGGATCATCAATTTGTTCAAACCCGTATCCTCGACCCGCCAGGCGCGTTTCAGGACGTGAAATGTTTCGCCGCCAATTTCAACCAGATCGCCCGCCAACATCGCTGAGCTTGCGTTTACGTTTGGGTCGTCCATATTGATGCCCTGAGTGTCGCACCGGTCTTGTGCCGAACGGGTCCAGATGAATGCGCAAACTGTTCCAACCTGTGCTTCCTGAAAGGAAACCGCCATGATAATCCGCCTTTGTAAGATCGTACTTGTGTTAAGCTTGGCGAGCTTTGCATTTATGGTGACCTTCAACAATATCACCGATTACGACTCAAACTTTCAGTTCGTCAAACATGTGCTTAGCATGGACACAACGTTTGAAGGCAACGCCGCGATGTACCGTGCGATCACCAGTCCGACATTGTGGAATGCAGGGTACTGGCTGATTATTCTGGGTGAAGGGCTAACCTGTCTGGTGCTGCTCTACGGCGCGTGGGCGATGTTCGCGGCGCGGCGTGAAGCAGGAATTGTTTTTCAGGATTCAAAAACGGGTGTCGTCGTTGGCGCGACAACCGGATTTCTGGTCTGGTTTGTCGGCTTTATGGTAGTCGGCGGTGAATGGTTCCTGATGTGGCAATCACCCACATGGAACGGTCAGGATGCGGCGTTCAAATTTTATATGTCCATTCTGGGTGTGTTGATATTTGTGATGCTGCCTGACGACGAAATATAGATCACGCAAAAAAAAGAAACCCCCGCAGCCGGACAGCCGCGGGGGTTTGAACTTGTGTTACAGTACGTTGGGTGTGATTTACATCATACCTTCGCGCTGTGCCTTTTTACGTGCCAATTTACGGGCACGGCGGATCGCTTCGGCTTTCTGGCGTGCTTTTTTCTCGGACGGCTTCTCGAAATGCTGCTTAAGCTTCATTTCACGAAACACACCCTCGCGCTGAAGTTTCTTCTTCAGGGCGCGCAGCGCTTGATCGACGTTATTATCGCGAACACTAACCTGCATGTGGTTTTCACCACCTTTCTAGTTTGAAGTTGCAAGGATTTGCAGGAAGTGGCTCTCTAGCAAATCTGTGCTATATTGTCCAGTGTTACGCCTTAAGAGGATAAATGCCATGACCACAGCCCAAGCTGCGCCGAAAACAGGGCCAAAAGATCTGCTGTTAGACGCGGCGCTGATGCATGTGCCTTTTGACGGATGGTCAAAAGATACCTTTGATGCCGCGATTATCGATTCGGGGGTGGATGAAGTTGTCGCACACAGCATATGCCCCCGCGGCGCGGTTGATTTGGCGATTTATTACCACACCCGTGGCGACACTATGATGTTGGAGAAGCTGGCGCAGGCAGATCTGGATGACATGAAGTTTCGTGATCGTATTGCGGCGGCAGTGCGGTTCCGGTTGGAGATTGTCGAGGACAAAGAGGTTGTGCGCCGTGGTACGGCCCTGTTTGCATTGCCCATGTATGCCGCAGACGGCGCCAAGGCGATCTGGGGTACGGCAGACGCAATTTGGAACGCTTTGGGCGACACGTCAGAAGACGTGAACTGGTACACAAAACGCGCTACGCTGAGCGGCGTCTATTCGGCCACAGTTCTCTATTGGCTGGGGGACACCAGTGAGGACCACGCTAACACATGGGCGTTTCTGGATCGCCGCATTGAAAATGTAATGCAGTTTGAAAAACTAAAAGCGCAGGTTAACGCCAACCCAGTCCTCAGCAAGGTCATGGCTGGTCCCGTGTGGCTGATGAGCCATGTCAAAGCACCCCAGCACAAGCCGCAAGCTGGCTTGCCGGGGCGGTGGAACAGACCCTGATCCGGTCTTCTTTTTGCAAATTGCGAATCTGGTTCGCCTTTTTTGCTGTTAGCACAGCGGCGCCGCTGCTAGATCGCGTTTGATCTTTTTGTCGCAAGGGCCGATGCATGGCGAATCCTGTGAAGTTACTGGCGCTGGATGCCGTTGGTCTGCGGATCGACGGCAGGGATATTTTGCGCGGTATCTCGTTCGCGACGGACGCACGGCGTATCGCGGTACTGGGCCGGAACGGATCAGGCAAGACAACACTGGCGCGGGTCATTGCGGGGCTGCAAACGCCCAGTGAGGGGGCAGTTCAGGTTGCGGGCGTGGATGTTACGCGCGACAGGCGCGGGGCGTTGGGTGCGGTGGGTATTCTGTTTCAGAATCCCGATCACCAGATTATCTTTCCGACGGTCGGTGAAGAGCTGGCCTTTGGCCTGAAACAGATGGGGCTAAGCAAGCGGGCCGTGGTGGAACGCGTGTCCGAAACGTTATCGCGCTTTGGCAAGGCCGCGTGGCATGATGCGGCAATCCATCAACTCTCGCAGGGCCAGCGCCAGCTTGTTTGTCTTATGGCGATCCTGGCGATGGCCCCCGAGGTTATCATTCTGGATGAACCCTTTGCCGGTCTTGATATCCCGACAGCGATGCATCTGACGCGGGTACTGGACAGTACCGATGCCGCACTGGTTCACATCACCCACGATCCCCGCACCGTTCTGGATTACGATCACGCACTCTGGATCGAGGGCGGTGCGATAGAGGTGCAAGGGCCTGCCGCGCAGGTTGGCAAGACGTTTGAAGATGCCATGCGGCAACTAGGAGCGCGTGATGATCTCACTGACCTCGCCGGTTAAAACCCGCGCGCACGGCTGGTCCGCGGGGGGTAAACTGGCTGCGCTCTGTTTGGCGTCTGTTGTGCTGTTTGCCGCGCCATACCTCTGGTTTCAGGTCATCGCAGCGTTGTCGGTGCTGATACTTTACGCGCTTCCGGGGGGGATATTCTTGCGCTACGGGCTGCGGCGGATTTGGCCGTTATGGCCTTTCGTGGTGCTGGTGCTGATCTGGCATGTTGCAACTGGCGTGACGGAAGCGGGGGTAGTGATTGCCCTGCGGATGCTGAGTGCTGTAGCCCTTGCCAATCTGGTGACCATGACGACAAAACTCGATGCGATGATGGCGGTTGTGCATCGCCTGCTTGGCCCGTTTTCGCGGTTTGGTCTGAATATACGTGCGATTGAACTTGCAGCAGCGATGGTGATCCGCTTTACCCCCATCCTGTCACAGAAGGGTGCTGCACTGGCGCTTGCATGGCGTGCGCGGTCGCGCCGAAGGGCAAGTTGGCGGGTGATTGTACCATTCATGGTTTTAGCACTGGATGATGCCGACCACGTAGCCGAAGCGCTGCGTGCGCGCGGCGGGTTTGAATTGGATAAAGATTTATGACGATGGAACGAAACGTAACGCAGATTGCACTGTTCACGGCCCTGATTGCCGCCTTGGGGTTGATCCCACAGCTTACACTGGCGTTTGGCGTGCCGATCACGGCGCAGAGCCTTGGTGTGATGTTATGTGGCACGGTTTTGGGGGCGCGGCGCGGAGCACTGGCTGTGCTGCTGTTCGTGGGGCTGGTTGCGATTGGTTTGCCGCTGTTGTCAGGCGGTCGCGGTGGCCTCGGCCAGTTTGTAGTGCCAACATCAGGCTTTTTGATCGGGTTTCCTGTGGCCGCGTTTGTGACGGGATACGCGATGGAGCGGTTGGGCAAATTCGCTGTCGTTTGGGCGGCGGGTATTGCCGCAATTCTGGGCGGCGTTGTGGTGCTGTACGTCTTTGGTATCGCAGGTCTTGCGATTGCGCTGGATCGTCCTGTCGGGCAGGCGGCTTTGCTGGTTACCGCGTTTATTCCTGGCGATATCATAAAGGCGGTTCTGGCGGCGCTGATCACGGCAGCGCTGTACCGTGCGCGGCCCAATAGCGTGCCTTCCCGCAGATAGAGCGAAACAGGCGGCAGGTGCGTTCGCATGGGGTGTACTCCGGCCCACACAAGTTTATGCTGATGCCGAACCGAATGATCAGAGAGGAACACCCGATGTCACAAATGATGCGCGCAGTTGAAATCACCACCGCAGGTGGGCCGGACGTGTTGAAGGTGACAGAGCGGCCTATGCCCGAAGCAGGGCACGGACAGGTCGTTATCAAAGTTGCTTGGGCAGGTGTTAACCGCCCCGATGCGTTGCAGCGCGCAGGGGCATATGCGCCTCCGCCCACCGCAAGCGATTTGCCGGGGCTGGAAGCCTCCGGCGAAGTTGTCGCGGTGGGTGCAGGTGTGTCGGGTGTCGCGCTGGGTGATCTTGTTTGCGCCCTGTTGCCGGGTGGTGGCTATGCCGAATATGTCGCCACGCCTGCCGCCCATTGCCTGCCGGTCCCCAAGGGTATGGATCTGAAAGAAGCAGCGTGCCTGCCGGAAACATTTTTTACCGTCTGGTCCAACGTCTTTATGCGCGGCGGGTTGAAAGCAGGAGAGCGGATTCTGATCCACGGCGGATCGTCAGGCATCGGCACAACCGCGATCCAGTTGGCCGATGCATTTGGTGCAAGAGTGTTCATCACGGCAGGAAATGCCGAGAAGTGCGAAGCCTGTGTGAAGCTGGGGGCAGAGCGTGCAATCAACTATCGTGAAGAGGATTTTGTCGCGATTATGCAAGCCGAAGGCGGGGCAGACCTGATCCTTGATATGGTGGGGGGCGATTACATTGCGCGCAACCTGAAATCACTGGATCTGGATGGCCGACTGGTACAAATTGCGTTTCTGGGAGGTCCGAAAGCAGAGATAAATTTTGCGCCCCTGATGACGCGCCGCCTGACGATCACCGGGTCCACCCTGCGGCCTCAGTCGGACCTGGCCAAAGCGCGCATCGCGACCGAACTTCGCGAGGCAGTCTGGCCGCTGCTTGATTCGGGCCGTGTTGCACCGGTTATGGACAGCGAATTCGCCTTTGAAGATGCGGCAGGCGCACACGCCCGAATGGAAGCGAGTGGCCATATCGGGAAAATTGTCTTGAAAGTTGGCGGATAAAACACTGTATTGCCGAAACGGCGGTAACAGAAGTGTTTACGAGCATGTTCCCTGTAGACCTAGCGTAGTGGCGTGAACAGGGCGTCTTTCAGGGTGCAATCCTTGATCACGTCGCGACCGCAAGGAACCGGAGCCAGATTGCGGGAAAGGCAAATGCGGGCCTCCTGAATGTAGCCTTGGCGGCAGGTGATTGTGATGCTGTCCGGTGTGAGATGCGGATTTTCTTTGAGAAAAGCTTCCTCGACCACCGAGGCGGGCAGTTTAACCGCGCGATCAAGTTTGCGGAAAACAGCAGGCCGGATGATGGTAGAATAGGCGCGGCGGGAGAGCCCGTAATAGGCTTCTGCGCTGAGATTTGTGCAACTTCCGTGCTTTTTCCACTGATGCCACGCAAGGCCGCCGCTGCCCATGATATCAGCCATGTTCGCTGTCATGCCGCGTGAGGGCGGGCGTTTGGCGGTCTGGCAAAAAGACGGATATCCGCGATGGAACTGTGGCCAGAGGCCATGTAAAATCCATCCGTGATCTTCACGCGCATGACATTGCGGAGCCTTCCGCGCGTCACCTTCAAGGGCACACCAGTTTGCTGACCAACTGAGGGCCATTACGTAGTAGTCAAACTCGCCCGCGCGCTCTCCTTTTGCAAATGCGGGCAGAGTCGTCAGGTATATCAGCAGAACAAGACAAATACGGCGCATCTCGGGTCTTTCCTTATGAACGGTCATTCTCTATATAAGCCACAAGTTCCCCAAAATTGGAAACGGTTCCGGCCTCCGGGACAGCCTATTTCAGGCGACGGGGAAGGTGCGTTTTAAGGAGAGACACATGGGTAAACCGATTATGGCAAAAGCCACCGCCGTATGGCTGGTGGATAACACAACGATCAGTTTCAAACAGATCGCTGATTTTGTGGGCATGCACGAGCTGGAAGTGCAAGGCATCGCCGATGGCGATGTTGCGACTGGCGTGAAGGGGTTTGACCCCGTGTCGAACAATCAGCTGACGCAGGAAGAAATCGACAAAGCGCAGAATAATCCGTTGCACAAGCTGACGCTGAAATTTCTCGCTTCTGCGCAAGGGGAAGAAAAGCGCCGTGGCCCGCGTTACACGCCGTTATCCAAACGTCAGGACCGTCCTGCATCAATCCTGTGGTTGGTAAAATTCCACCCCGAATTGGCGGATTCGCAGATCAGCAAGCTGGTTGGCACCACCAAACCGACCATTCAGGCGATCCGTGAGCGCACACACTGGAACATCTCCAACATCCAGCCGATTGATCCTGTGGCGCTGGGCCTGTGCAAACAGTCCGAATTGGACGCGGCCGTGCAAAAAGCGGCCGCCAAGAAAGCCGCCGCCGGTGGCGTGATGTCGGATGACGAGCGTCGCAAACTGGTCAGCACCGAGCAGAGTCTCGGGATGGATACAGAGCCCAAGATACCATCCGCGATTGAAGGCCTTGAGACATTTACCTTGTCGGGCGATGTGGCAGATGACGACGAAGATCAGAAAAAAGATAGCGATTTTGCAGATGCGGAAAGCTTCTTCAATCTGCCGGATGACAATGACGACGAGGACGAAGACGCCAAGTGAATTGGTTTGACAGACCGATCAGGGAACTGGTTTGGTGTGTTCGGCGTTTATAAACAAAGGGGCGTCCGGTCGCGGGCGCCCTTCGATGTTTTCGCATAGGACCAACTTCACATGACACCTTATCTTGAATGGCTAGTTTACGGGTTCGCAGCATTTCTGGTGGTGTTGACGTTGCTGCCGCTGAGTAAACTTCGTTTCGGAATTGTGCGGGGACCGGCGTTTTTCAGATTGCAGATGTTCTGGATTGCATTGGCTCTTGCGGTGGTTGCACTGATGCTGCCGAACGGCGTGTACGTGGCGATGGTGCTGGCTGCGACCGCGATTGTTCAGGCAATCTATATTGCAAAGTTTACACCTATCTGGGTGCGCCAGTCGCTGGATGTTGATGAAGCGTTGCGCGCCGATGACCGGCGTCATATTTCGCTGCTGGCTGCGAATGTGAAAAAGTCCAATCGTGATTATGACGCTCTTGTTTCGCTAGTGCGTGATCAGTTGCCGGATATCGTTATGGCAATCGAGGTTGATGACGACTGGATTTCAGCGCTGGTCAAGGAATTGGAGGGCGACTACGCGCATTGGGTCAAAGTACCCAAAGACACCGGTTATGGTATCTGCGTTATGTCGCGATTGGAATTGTCGGATACAACAGTGCGTGAGATTGTTACCGAAGGCGTGCCGTCGATCCGTACGGCGGTTACGTTGCGTAGCGGGGCAAAGGTGCGGCTGTATGTTGTGCACCCTGAACCACCGGTGATTGATCACGATACGAAAGGGCGTGACAGCGAAATCGCACATGTAGGGTTGGAGGCGGCGCAAGACCCGTTGCCTGCAATTGTAACAGGCGATCTGAACGATGTGGCGTGGTCTACCACCACCCGCAGTTTTCAGCGGTTGTCAGGGTTGCTGGACCCGCGGGTCGGGCGGGGGTTTTACAATACCTTCAACGCATTTCACTGGTGGGCACGTTGGCCGCTGGACCACTTGTTCCATGATCCGCAGTTCCGGCTGTTGGGGATATCGCGTCTGGAAAAGATCGGGTCCGATCACTTTCCGATGCTGTTCAAGCTGGCGCTTGCCGAACTGCCTGTTCAAGGAAGTGACACGGGTGTGGCCGATGAGGCCGAGCAGGAAGATATTGAAGACATGATTGCGGAGGAAAAGCGGCGCGATCGTGGCCCGATCGGCAGCGATTGGGAGGACTGAAGAGACACTGCGGCTTGTGGCAAATTTAGCGCTACGGATCCCGGCGATCTGAAATTTTTCGCGGCCTGCATTTTCTATCTTGTACGAATCCGAAAACCGCCTAAATGGCGTTTTACAGACGCCAACGCACGCGCCTCTGGCCGGTCAGCACATCCTGACTGACCCGCGTTTATGCAGCGACGGTAACGTCTCTTGAAACGACTTCTGGGGTACTCCCACCCCCTTTTGCTCTTTGGAGATGACCATGAACGCTACCGTCCCCGGTGCCCTGCGCGCCGCAGCCCCGATCTATGCCGATCCCGCCGCTGTTTTCATTGCTGCGAATGATTTTGACAAGCCGACGCTTGTGGTTAGCCGTGCGAAAGTGGCGTCTGCATATGATGCGCTGAAATCCGGTCTGGGCGATGCGCATATTCACTATGCGGTGAAGGCGAACCCGACACCTGAAATCATCCGCACGCTTGTGCGCAAAGGCTCCGGCTTTGATGCGGCATCGCGTCAAGAAATCGAACTTTGCCTGTCGCAAGGCGCACGCCCCGAGAATATCTCTTTCGGAAATACCATCAAACGTGGCGCTGATATCGCGTTCGCCCATCAGGCAGGTGTGCAGTTGTTTGCGGCCGACAGCGAGGCAGAGCTGGACAAGATCGCCCAGAACGCCCCCGGTGCGAAGGTTTATATTCGGTTGATCGTTGAAAATTCGCTGGCGGACTGGCCGTTGACACGCAAATTCGGATGCTCTCCGTCCTCGATGTTGGGGTTGTTGGATTATGCCCGCGCACTTGGGTTGATTGCCTATGGGCTGTCGTTCCATGTCGGTTCTCAAACCCGCCGCGCGGAGTTCTGGAATCCCGTGCTGGATGATGTTGCCGTTCTATGGCACCGCGCACGCGCAGCCGGGCATGATCTGCAATTGCTGAACCTTGGTGGCGGTTTCCCCGCTTATTACAATGAGCATGTGCAAGCGCCCCGCAGCTATGCCGCTGCTGTGGTTGCAGCAGTTGCAGAACGCTTTGGCGATGTGCCGCACCTGATGGCAGAGCCGGGCCGTGGTCTGGTGGCCGAGGCAGGCCATATCGCGGCCGAAGTGATGCTGGTGAGCCGTAAATCGGCTGATGACATGCACCGCTGGGTGTACTTGGATATCGGTCGGTTTTCGGGCCTTGCCGAAACCGAAGGTGAAGCAATCCGCTACCAGATCGTGACGCCGCATGACGGTGAGGAAACCGGCCCTTGTGTGTTGGCAGGGCCAAGCTGTGACAGTGCGGATATTCTGTATGAAAAGCGCCCTATCAACCTGCCGCTGGCGCTGCGACATGGGGATAAGGTGATGATCCGGAACTGTGGTGCCTATACCAGCTCGTACAGCTCGGTTGGTTTCAACGGCTTTCCGCCGCTGGATGTGATTGTCCTTTAACAGGATTGGATCGCTGACGACGGAACAAGGCCGTCCGCTTTGGGAGGGGCGGGCGGCCTGATTTCATTTCCGATAGGGGTCAGATATTCTTGCGCGCGCGCATTGCTGCGGTGATTGTACCGTCATCGAGGTAATCAAGCTCACCTCCGATGGGGACACCTTGGGCGAGTGAGGTGAGCTTTACCTGCCCGTCAAGCTGGTCGGCGATGTAATGGGCGGTTGTCTGGCCGTCGATTGTAGCATTCAGAGCAAGAATGACCTCGGTTATGCCTTCACTCTGGACACGGTCTAGCAGGCGAGGAATGCGCAGCTCTTGCGGGCCGATCGCGTCAAGCGCGGAGAGCGTACCGCCCAATATGTGATAGCGCCCCTTGAACACGCCGGACCGTTCCATCGCCCACAGGTCTGCCACATCCTCAACCACGCAGAGTTCGCCGTTGGCGCGTTTTTCGCTTTCGCATATATCGCAGATGTCGGACGTCCCGACATTGCCGCAGTTCAGACATTCACGCGCCGTGGCGGCGACCTGTTGCATGGTGTCCGCCAGGGGGGTGAGCAGCAGCGCGCGTTTGCGGATCAGATGCAATACAGCGCGCCGCGCAGAGCGTGGCCCGAGACCGGGTAGTTTCGCCATCAGCTCAATCAGGGCATCAATGTCGCGGGTTGAACTCATCTGTTTACACCCGCGGCATCTGTGGATTTGCGTTTATAGGGAAAATGAAGAAACAGGGCGTTAAAACGGCAGCTTCATGCCCGCCGGAAGACCCATGCCTTCGGTGAGCTTGCCCATTTCCTCGGCGGCGCGTTCTGTCGCTTTACTTTGGGCGTCCTTGATCGCAGCGAGGATCAGGTCTTCGACAACTTCCTTATCATCACCGTTAAAGATGGACGGATCAATGTCGAGCGCTTTTAGCTCACCCTTGGCAGTGCAGGTGGCTTTCACAAGGCCTGCGCCGGCTTCGCCCTCTACCATGATGTTTTCCATTTCTTCCTGCATTTCGGCCATCTTGCCCTGCATTTCCTGTGCCTTCTTCATCATTCCGGCCATATCGCCGAGGGCGCCTAATCCTTTAAACATGATGTTCTCCTGTTGTTTGCTTGATGTGTATATGTTGTCTCCGGTCGTGCCGGACAAGGTGTGTTCAGGTGTCCTCGAAAGGATCCCATTCATCCTCAACCTCTGGCAAGGCGTTTTCGACGGCGTCAGCGGCAATTTCCTGGGCGGTTCTGATGGAGGTGATTTTCGCTTGCGGGAATTGTGCCATCACGGCCTGCATCAGGGGGTGTGCTTGAGCATCTTCGCGCATGGCGTTTTCTTTTGCATCGCGCAATGAGGCGATGGTGGGTGCGCCGCCTGAATTTACCACGGTTACTGCCCAGCGGTTTCCTGTCCAGAGTTGCAGTTTCGCGCCGAGGCGCTGGGCCAGATCGCGCGGCGCCGCGTCGGTGGGGGTGAACTCAATCCGGCCGGGCTGGTACGCCGCCAGTTGAAGGGTCGTTTCCACCTCTACCAGCAGCTTTACATCGCGGTTATGGCGGATCAGTTCCAGCACATGTTCGAATGTGGGGTAGTGGGCAAGAGCCGCCGCCGGATCACGCGCCAAAGCGGTTGTCTGGCCTGAGGCATTAGGATTTGAGGCCATGCGTGCCTGTGCCTGTTGCACCATTTGTGCGCCGCCCCCTTGAGGCGCGCCGCCCCCCGAAGTTGGCAGTGGATTGCCACTGGGAGCGGGCGTATTTTGTAGCGTGCGCACCAGCTCGTCGGGAGAGGGCAGATCGGCCACATGCGTGAGACGAATGATTGCCATTTCTGCAGCCATCATTGCGTTTGGCGCGCTTGCTACCTCTTCCAGCGCCTTGAGCAGCATTTGCCACAGACGCGTCAGCACACGGATCGGCAGGGCGTCGGCCATGGCGCGGCCACGGTCACGCTCTTCGGGCGAGATGGTGGGATCCTCGGCGGCATCGGGCGTGATTTTCACAACACTGATCCAGTGCGTGATTTCTGCCAGATCGCGCAAGACCGCCATCGGGTCTGCACCTTCGGCGTATTGCGCGCCGATTTCGGTCAGTGCGCCGGCTGCATCGCCGCGCAGGATCATTTCAAGCAGGTCCAGCACGCGGGAGCGGTCTGCCAGACCCAGCATGGCGCGAACCTGCAAGGCTGTTGTTTCGCCAGCGCCGTGACTGATGGCCTGATCCAGCAGCGAAGTTGCATCGCGCGCAGACCCTTCGGCAGCGCGGGTGATCAGCGCCAGCGCGTCATCGGCGATTTGCGCATTTTCGCTTTTGGCGATTTTTTGCAACAGGGCAATCATGACCTCTGGTTCGATCCGCCGCAGGTCAAAACGCTGGCAACGCGACAGGACCGTGACGGGCACCTTGCGTATTTCGGTTGTTGCAAAGATAAATTTTACATGCTCGGGCGGTTCTTCGAGCGTTTTGAGCAGCGCGTTAAACGCACCTGTGGACAGCATGTGCACTTCGTCGATTATATAGACCTTGTAGCGCGCAGAGGCCGCGCGATAGTGGACGCTGTCGATGATCTCACGGATGTTGCCCACGCCTGTGTTGGAGGCGGCATCCATCTCGATCACGTCGACATGGCGGCCTTCCATGATAGCACTGCAATGTTCGCAGGTGCCGCAGGGGTCTGTTGTGGGGCCTGATGTACCGTCGGTGCCGATGCAATTCATGCCTTTGGCGATGATGCGCGCGGTGGTTGTTTTGCCGGTGCCGCGGATGCCCGTCATAATAAATGCCTGCGCAATGCGGTCAGCCTCGAACGCGTTTTTCAGCGTGCGCACCATTGCCTCTTGCCCGACCAGATCGGCAAAGGTTTCGGGTCGGTATTTTCGGGCAAGCACGCGATATGCGGTAGCGTCGGTCATGAAGGGTCCATTCCGGATTCGGTCAGAGCCATAAGGTATGCCTTTGGCCTGCGATCGTAAACCATTCTCACAGCGCCCACAGGATCGCGCCAACGGCAACCGATGCAAAGCTGAAGATGATCGCGAGCATTTTCATGCGCGCGTTGGGCTGGGCGTTTGCATGGTGGTCCTCAAGCCGTTCAAGCGTCTTGGTGGCCGTGTCATGTGCGGC
This sequence comes from Sulfitobacter sp. F26169L, assembly GCF_026410285.1. Classification (GTDB taxonomy): domain Bacteria; phylum Pseudomonadota; class Alphaproteobacteria; order Rhodobacterales; family Rhodobacteraceae; genus Sulfitobacter. Next base: position 184,497 of record NZ_JAPMLP010000004.1, read on the forward strand.
CCAAAAGATATAGATTGCTGCGACGACAAAAATCGTCGCGACACCTTTTGCAGCCCACGTCGGATCAAAGTCGCCGAATACCGCTTTTAGCCCGATTGCGACCGCCAGTGATGCCATGCCGGTGCGCATCCACCCCGCAAACGTACGTTCATTGGCCAGAATGGTCCGGTCCTCGGCCCATTTGGTGCGATCTTCGGCAAGTTCATTTTTTTCAGACATTGAACTTATGTGGGGCAATGGTGTTAGTCTGACAAGGGAAAATATCCGAAGGGGAGTGCCATGCGACTTAGGGGGATAAAACGCAGCAGCAATGTTGAGCGGCGCGGGGGCGGCCGGCGTCGCATAGGCGGCAAAAGCAGTTTGGGGGTTGCCGGTGTTCTGGCGGTACTTGCGATCGGTTACTTCACTGGCATCGATGTATCCCCTCTGTTGCAGGGCGGCGATGTCCGGCAGGAAAGTAGCCGTTCGGTCGGTGCTGATGATGCTGCCACAGTTTTCAGCGCACAGGTCCTGACCACCACCGAGGAGGTCTGGACCAACGTTTTTCGCGACCAGATGGGGCGTGAATATGTGCCGCCCAAGTTGGTGATCTTTGACGGTGTAACTCAAAGTCCCTGTGGCGGGGCAAGCGGTGCGACGGGCCCGTTTTACTGTCCTGCCGACAGCAAGGCTTATCTGGATACACAGTTCTTTCAGGCGCTTGAGCGACAAATGGGCGCCGGTGGCGATTTTGCTGCAGCTTACGTTATCGCACATGAAGTTGCGCATCACGTGCAAAACCAGCTTGGGATATTGCCCAAGGTGAATGCAGCGCGCCAGCGGGCATCCGAAACCGAGGCAAATGCCCTTACCGTGCGTTTGGAACTGATGGCGGATTGTCTGTCCGGTATCTGGGCGCGCAACGTCAGGGGCTTGATGGAGCGCGGCGATCTGCAAGAGGCGCTTAATGCCGCACGAAAAATCGGAGATGATTACCTGCAGAAACAGGCGGGCCGCGTGCCCCAGCCACATACGTTTACACATGGCACATCAGAACAGCGCGCGGGATGGTTTGCGCGGGGTTATGACAGCGGGGATGTCGGGCAATGCGATACATTCGCGGCAGCGCGGCTGTGAATGGGATGCGGAGAGGCAGCGAACTTTCTAGTGATCCTGTTGAGGCATCCTTTGGATGCTCCTTCCGGACTTTCGCGCTGTTTCCTCCGCAAACTACGCTGAGGTGAGAGATTGATAACGACCCAAGCGGGACTCGTTGTGGCTGCTGCCTTCCGGCTCTGACCAGGTTGGCGAGGCGCTTGCCCGCACCAACCTCTCAATTTCTGATATAGGCAATTCGCCCCGCCGCTGCAAGGCTAGAGCGCGATAGATATTTTCAAAAATCCGTCTTCTGTGGTTCCTGTCAGACGGGGATGCAGACTGGCGATATCGTCTAGATAATTCACTGCATCGGGGTGTGTGAGAAAGGCTGCTCGGGTCTGACCTGTCAAATTAAATTGCCAGGGTGGCTGCTGGTCCCATGCCTCCGGCTCGGGTCTGTGTAATACCGCGATCATGCTGTCGCGCAAAGGTGTAGCATTGGTTGCCACAATCTGTTCAGGGGCGATAGGCCCATAGCCGCCACCGCCGGCTGTCCTGAACTGGCTGGTGGCCAGAATGAATTCCTGCTCGGGTGTGACGGCATTTCCTGCGTATCTAATTGCGGATATGCGGGCATATGGCGGGGCGGTCGGGTCAATCAGGTAGGTCAGCCCGAATATGGTATCGAACTGGAAGGCCGGTACATCATCGTTAGCGAGCATCTGATCATCAACGCCAATGCGTAGAGTGTTGAAAAATAGTGCTGCGTGTTCAAGCCAGTTGTGCAGGCCTGTCCCGTTGATGCGTATGCCGACGCTGTGGTTCTCGAATGGAGTCAGGCCGGCGATATGGCGGCGCAGCACCGGACCTTTCGCGATGTGTATAAAATTGCCGATCCCGTCCCTGCCGCCAGCGCCATGCGCAGGTGCTGTCGCAAGCAGGGGGAGGTCGGCACAGGATGACGCGCCCAGTGTTTGCCGGATCAAGCGGTGTTGCGCCCGCGCTGTCAGAAGCTGCGTTTGCGTTGGCATGGCTAGTGAAAAATAGCTGTGTGCATCGCGAGTGATCGTCGCGACCTGCTGGGCAAGATTATTTCTGACAGAGTTGTGCGCAGTGCTGGCGTAAGCAATGATTGCGGGATCAGCGGGTACCTCTGCGCCGTTCTGGCGAAGCGAACATTCATGTTCCGTCACGGTCCATCCCTGCGCCGGATCGTGAGAAAAAGACAGGTCCATCACCCCCAGATCAGACCCCGCATGCCCCGCCATGATTGCCGGAACACCGCCCACAGTGCTGTTGGCAAGGTCAACGTCTGCGCGGTCGATGTATTCACCCGAAGGCAGGCGACGGTGGGTGTGCCCCAGAATCAACGCATCAATCCGGCTGGATTTTACCAATGCATGTGCGGCCTGAATATCACTGTCGCTGCCATCAACGTGCCCGACGCCCAAGTGCGCGAGCACGACAATCAGATCGGCACCCGCCGCGCGAAGATTATCTGCTGCGGTTTGTACACATTGCGCCGGATCTTGGAGTGTTGCCGTGGACGAAAGGTGGTGCCTATACCAAGCTGCACTTTGCGCAGGTAGAACAGACAACAGGCCGACCTGGAGGGGCGTGGGTGCATCTGGGCCCAACGGAACCGTCAAAATCAAATCGCTTTTTAGCGGCTCCACGTCGATGCCCGACAGGTTTGAATTCAGCACAGGCATCTCAAGCGCCTCAGCTACGGCTTTCAGATACGGCAATCCGTGATCCAGATCGTGATTGCCAATACCAATCGCATCGTACTTTAGATGATTGAGGCTGGCGATTATCGGGTTATCACGGGTGACCTTTTGTTGGGCCAGATAGCTGGCTAAAGGCGTTCCTTGAAACGTATCGCCGTTGTCCAGCAAAATCACCGGTATTTCTGCTGCTTTTGCTTCGTCGCGCGCTTGCGCGATCAGGTGCGACAAACCGGCAAGGCCGCCGCCACGGCTGCGCTGATCCATGATATAATCATAAGGTTGCAAGTGGCCGTGCAGATCGGTTGTAACCAAAATACGAAGCCGCGCGGCGGGCCGCTGACGATCGAACGAAATGTTGGTTAATTTTGCGGCCATAATTTGAATTACCACCCCTGGTTGAAAGGGTAAATCGCATTGTGATGAATGGCATCAGCTAATTGGCAAAGTGGTTAATATAGGCAAAAGTGCCAATGTGTATCTAAGGGTGAATAGATGAAAAATGCAGAGCAGGTGACATTCGGCGGATCGGGTTTGGACCGTGCGGGAGAATTGCGGGGCAATCCTCAGGGACTGGCGGATGCAGCGGCCGATCCGTCGGCGCGTGCGATCGTGTTCTGGCGCGGCAAGCCGTTGATCTCTCCCGAACGTCCGGCGGGGTTGATCCGGTTGGGGATGGATCATGCGGTTTTGCGCGACGCGACCGAGCCGCCGATTTTACTAGGCCGCGAGGACGGGATGCCGGTGTTTGCTGTCGATCTGTCGTCGTGGTCACCAGCCAGTTTTGACGAGAACAGTCTTGGCGGGTTTCTGGACCCGACCGAACAGCGGCATCCGGCCTTGCCCGACTGGATGGTTTTTGCCGAGTTGCGGCGCGTTATGACGTGGCTCAGCCCGCGCGATGCAGAACTGGCAACGTCTGGCAAAGCTGTGTTCGGCTGGCACCAGACCCATCGCTTTTGCGCGTGTTGCGGGGTTGAAACGCAGATGGTCCAAGGGGGATGGCAGCGTAAGTGTGCTTCGTGCAACGCGGCCCATTTTCCGCGCACTGATCCTGTCGTCATCATGCTGATCACGCATGGAAATTCGGTTCTTATGGGCCGCTCTCCGGGGTGGCCGAAGGGGATGTATTCGCTGCTGGCGGGGTTTGTCGAACCCGGTGAAACGCTGGAAGCGGCAGTGCGGCGTGAAGTGTATGAGGAAGCGGGCGTGCAGGTTGGGGATGTGGGATATCTGGCAAGCCAGCCGTGGCCGTTCCCTGCATCGTTGATGTTTGGTTGCTGGGGGCAGGCAACCAGCAGTGACATCAAGATCGATCCGGTCGAGATAGAGGACGCGCGATGGATGACGCGCGAGGAGATGATGGCGGTATCGCAAGGGTATCACCCCGAAGTAATGCCCGCACGAAAGGGCGCAATCGCGCATTTCCTGCTGGAACGCTGGCTGGAAGATACGCTCGATTAGGGGCTATTTGACAACTTGTTAAGATTTAGAACATTCGGCCTGTTGACCGGACTTAGCCTCTCTCTAAGGTGGCGAAATCCGGCACGGGGCAGTAACATGGAACTGACATGAAATTTTCGACCAAAGAAGATATCGAAGCCCCGATTGATGCTGTTTTCGAGATGTTGTGCGATTTTGAAACGTTTGAGCGTGCGGCGATGCGGCGCGGGTCCGAAGTGCAGCGGATCGACACAATGACCACTCCCGGTGTCGGGATGGGCTGGCGGGCAGCTTTCAACATGCGCGGCAAGCGGCGTCAGGTCGAAATCGAGGTGATCACATTTGAGCGCCCCGAAGAAATGGTGCTGGAGTGCCGCTCCCAGGGTCTGTTGACGCTGATGACGGTCGAGCTGGTGGCGTTGTCCAAAAGCCGGACGCGAATCATGCTGTCTTTTGATATCAAGCCGCTGAACCTGTCCGCGCGCCTGCTGGTGCAATCACTGAAGCTGGCAAAGACCTCGCTTACGAAAAAGTACAAACTGCGCGTGGCAAATTTTGCGAAATCGCTGGAAGAACGCTACAGCCGCGCCTAGCTCTCGATATCCCAACGGCCCGGATGGGCGGGATATACGCCAAGAATTTCCAGCATATTGGTGAAGTAGGCCAGCTCGTCCAGCGCGCGTTTTACCGGCGGGTCTTCGGGGTGGCCTTCGATGTCGGCGTAAAACTGTGTCGCGGTGAACGAGCCGCCGATCATGTAGCTTTCCAGCTTTGTCATGTTGACGCCATTGGTGGCAAACCCTCCCATCGCCTTGTAAAGGGCGGCGGGAATGTTGCGCACTTCGAACACAAATGTCGTCATCATCCGCTTGCCACGTCGCGTCATATCTGCCTCGGGAGCCATCAAGAGGAAGCGGGTTGTGTTGTGGTCCAGATCCTCGATTCCGTCTGCCAAAACATTCAGGCCGTGAATGTCGGCGGCAACCGCACTGGCCAGAACACCCTCGTCTGCGGGTCCTCCTGCGGCCAGTTCCTCGGCTGCACCTGCGCTGTCGGCGGCAGGTTCGGAGGTGATTCCACGTGCGTCAAGATAACTGCGCGCCTGTGGCAGCAGCACAAGATGGGCGCGCACATGCTTGATTTGCTCAAGAGACACGCCTTCTTGCGCCATCAGGGCGATGCGCACGCGCACAAAAGCTTCTTCGATAATGTGCATACCGCTTTCGGGAAGCAGACGGTGAATATCGGCGACGCGGCCATACGTGGTGTTTTCAACAGGCAGCATCGCCAGATCGGCGCGGCCTTCGCGTACCGCGCGCAGAACACCCTCAAAAGTAGTGCATGGCACGGGAACTCCATCGGGGCGCGCCTGCAGGCATGCTTCATGGCTATAGGCGCCAAGGGCCCCCTGAAATGCGATGCGGGGCGGATTGTTTGTGGTCATCACACCGGTCCTTCGTAAAAACATGCACAGTTGGTCGATTGGTCGCGCTAACTACACCTTGCTTGCAGCGAGGGAAAGCAATAGATAACCCGTCAAACAATAGAACAACTCAAAGCGATGGACGGACCCATGGATACAATGACCCTTACGAAAGTTGCTGCCGGTGTGCTGGGCGCATGGCTGGTGCTATTGCTGGGCAAATGGGGCAGCGAAGAGTTGTACCATACCTCTCTGCACGGCGAGCCTTCCTATGTGATCGAAGTCGAAGGCGCAGAGCCTGCCGAGGAAGAAGATCTGGTGCCGTTTGCGGACCTGCTTGCAGCAGCCTCGCCTGACGACGGCGCAAAAGTGTTCCGCAAATGCACAGCATGTCACAAGGTAGAGGAGGGTGCGAATGCAACCGGCCCTTATCTGTATGGTGTTGTGGGCCGTAACATTGATGCGGTGGAGGGATTCGAATATTCTGGTGCGCTTGAGCAGAGCGCGGATGTATGGACGCCCGAGAACCTGAGCGCATTTTTGGAAAAGCCGAGTGCATGGGCGCCGGGCACAACAATGGGTTTTGCAGGTTTGAAAAAGCCGGAAGATCGCGCCGCCGTGATTGCGTATCTCGACAGTCTTGATGAATGATCCTGTTTTAGGGATGTCTGGAAATTTGAAAAAGGTCGCCTCGGGGCGGCCTTTTTCATGTTTGGTGCCAGATTTCTGCCAAATCACAGACTTGCAACTTGTATCTTGGCTTGTCGCCCCATTAGCCTATGTTTCCGACGACCTATGCAGATTGCCCCGAGGAGCCTTTCCATGATCTCATCCGTACACGCACGTGTTCAGAAAAACCGCCTGCGTAAGGTGCAGCTTTGGTCTGCGCTTGCAGTATCGGTGTGTATCGCGGTTTGGGGCGATGGCCTGCAAGCCGGGGAGGAAGGTGAAATAATCAAAAGCCACGGCTATTCCTTCTATGGTGATCTGACCTATCCCGCGGATTATCCGCATTTTGACTACGTAAATCCCGATGCCCCCAAGGGCGGCGAGATTTCGATCGCGACGTTGGGCACGTTTGATTCGATGAATCCCTATTCACGCAAGGGCCGTGGTGGCGCGCTGAGCACTGTCATGTACGAAAGTCTGCTGGGCGAGGGGGTTGGCCGTGAGCCGGCGCCTGCGGACGTATATTCTGAGTCCTATTGCCTGCTGTGCGAAAGCCTTGAGTACCCCGAAAGCAAGGATTGGGTGATTTTTCACATGCGTCCCGAGGCACGTTTTTCAAACGGTGATCCGGTCACGGCGCATGACATAGCCTTTTCTCACAACCTTTTGCTGGAACAGGGGCTGAAATCCTATGCTGATTATGTGCGCAAACAAATCCCCAAAGTCGAAGTCATTGATGATCACACGATCAAATTCTATTTCACCAAAGGCATATCACGCCGCAGCCTGATCGAACAGGTCGGCGGCGTGCCTGCGTGGTCGAAAAAGTGGTACGAGGAAACCGGCGCGCGACTGGATGAAAGCCGTCTTGAAGTTTCGCCGGGGTCTGGTCCGTACATGATCAGCGATGTCGATGTGAATCGTCGCATCGTTTACAAGCGTAACCCTGATTACTGGGGGAATGATCTGCCGTTCAACGTCGGGCGCAACAACTTCGACAGTATTCGCGTGGAGTACTTCGGCGACGAAAACTCGGCCTTCGAGGCGTTTAAATCCGGTGAATATACTTTCCGCAATGAAGGAAACTCGAAACAATGGGCGACCGCGTATGATTTTCCCAAGGTTGCTGAAGGTTTTGTCGTGAAAGAGGAAATTGAAGACGGGTCGCCCCCCACGCCGTCGGGGATCGTGTTTAATCTGGGGCGTGAGGTGTTGCAGGACAAACGCGTGCGCGAGGCTGTATCGCTCGCGTTCAACTTTGAATGGATCAACGAATCGCTGCAATACGGCTTGTTCAAACAGCGGGCGTCATTCACGCAAGACACGCCCCTGATGGCAACCGGCGTGCCGGAAGGCACCGAACTGGCGTTGCTGCAACGTCTGGGCGATGTGATCGCGCCTGACATGCTGACAGAGGAAGTACGCATGCCGCATACCTCCGGCGCGGCGCGGTTGTTTGACCGTCGCAATGCCCGCAAGGCGATGAAGTTGCTGGATGAAGCAGGTTGGTTGGTTGGAAGTGATGGCAAGCGCCGTAACGCCAATGGCGCGCCGTTGCGCCTGACCTTCCTGCACGACTCGTCCGGCTCGGCGACATTGTCGGCCGTTATCGAAAACTTCATGTCCAATCTGGAAAGCTTCGGAATAGAGGCTGTACTGGAGAAGGTAGACAGCTCGCAATACACCGCACGCGAACGGGACCGTGATTATGATCTGGTTTACGATCAATACGCGGCCTTCTTGGGGACAGGTACAGGCCTGTCGCAGCGCTACGGGTCCGAGGCGGCCAGTTTTTCGCTGTTCAACCCCGCAGGGCTGGCCAGCCCGATGGTAGATGCAATCATCGAAGCGTCATTGCGGGCCGAAACCCGCGAGGAAGAACAGGCCGCGATGACCGCGCTGGACCGCGCATTACGCCATGAATTTTTCATGATTCCAACGTGGTACAACGATGTTTACTGGACTGCCTATTACGATCAGTACGATCACCCCGAAGATCAACCTGCCTATGCGCTGGGCTACCTTGATTTCTGGTGGTATGACGCAGAAAAAGCAGAAAAATTGCGTGCGGCAGGCGCGCTGAGGTAATTCATGGGCGCCTATATTCTCAGACGGTTGTTGCTGATTCCGGTGACGTTGTTCGGCATCATGCTGGTCAATTTCGCGTTGGTGCAGTTTGTGCCGGGCGGACCTGTTGAGCAGGCGATTGCGCGGATTCAGGGCGGTGGCGATGTTTTCGGCGGCTTTGCCGGATCGGGCACGGATGCCAACACCGTCGATATGGGCGGGTCTGACAATTATGTCGGATCACGTGGATTGCCACCTGAATTTATTGCGGAGCTGGAAAGAGAATTCGGTTTTGATAAACCGCCGGTCGAGCGGTTCTTCAGGATGCTGGGCAATTATATGATGTTCGATTTCGGAGAGAGCTATTTCCGCTCGATATCTGTCATTGATTTGATCAAGGAAAAGTTGCCCGTTTCAATTACGCTTGGCCTGTGGTCGACGCTGATCGCCTATATGGTTTCGATACCGCTGGGCATCAGGAAGGCAGTAAAAGACGGATCGCGCTTTGATACGTGGACTTCGGGTGCAATTATTGCGGCCTATGCCATTCCGGGCTTTTTGTTTGCGATCCTGTTGCTCGTGCTTTTTGTGCCGGCAAATTGTTTCCGCATCCCCGGTCTGGCCGATATCTGGCCCGGTGGCGCCACCTTCAACCCGACATGTTACGAGCTGTTCCCCCTGCGTGGCCTGACCTCTGACAACTTTGATCAACTCAGCGCATGGGGCAAGGTAAAGGACTACGTATGGCACATCACATTGCCTGTGCTGGCTTCAACCATTTCGGCTTTTGCCACCCTGACGCTGCTGACGAAAAACAGTTTTCTGGACGAGATCAAAAAGCACTATGTGATGACAGCCCGTGCAAAAGGGCTGTCAGAGCGCAAAGTGCTCTACGGTCACGTTTTCCGTAATGCGATGTTGATTGTGATCGCTGGCTTTCCGGCGGTGTTTATCGGTGTGTTCTTCGGCTCCAGCCTGATTATCGAAACGATATTCTCGCTCGACGGTTTGGGCCGTTTGGGGTTTGAGGCGGCGGTTGCAAGGGACTACCCGATTGTGTTCGGAACGTTGTTTATATTCGGCCTGATCGGGCTGGTGGTCGGGATCATTTCTGATCTGATGTACGTTCTGGTTGACCCGCGTATTGATTTTGAAAAGAGGGAAGGCTGATGGCGCTCTCTCCACTGAATCAACGCCGCTGGCGTACGTTTACACGCAACAGACGGGCCTATTGGTCGCTGTGGATTTTTGCTGTGGTGTTCACGCTGTCGCTGTTTGCGGAGTTTCTGGCCAACGACAAGCCGATCCTCGTGAATTATCGCGGTGAGTATTATACGCCGATATTCAAATTCTACCCCGAAACTGCCTTCGGTGGTGATTTCCAGACCGAAGCGGCGTATCGCGATCCAGAGGTGAAGTGCCTGATTGCAACCGGCGGGTCGGAACTGTGTTTTGATGATCCTGAGGGGTATATCGAAGATGCCGCTGATGGTGTGATCGAAGGCGAAACGATTGCAAAAGGTTGGGCGATCTGGCCGCCGATCCCCTACAGCTATGATACCGCTGTTGACCGCCCCGGGGCGGCACCGCTGCCGCCCAACCGCGAGAACCTTTTGGGCACCGATGGCACCAAACGCGATGTGCTGGCGCGTGTCATCCACGGGTTTCGATTGTCTATCGTCTTCACGCTTTTGGTAACGGGCCTGTCTACAATCATCGGGATTGCCGCAGGGGCCGTGCAGGGATTTTTTGGCGGCTGGCTTGACCTGATCTTCCAGCGGGTGATCGAAATCTGGACCTCTACGCCATCGCTCTACGTGATCATTATCATGTTTGCGATATTGGGGCGCAGCTTTTGGCTGTTGGTGTTTTTATTGGTGTTGTTCAGCTGGACCGCTCTGGTGGGCGTGGTGCGGGCCGAGTTTTTGCGCGCGCGCAATCTGGAATACGTGCGCGCGGCGCGGGCGCTGGGGGTGGGGAACATGACTATCATGTTCCGTCACATGCTGCCCAATGCCATGGTGGCGACATTGACGATGCTGCCGTTTCTGATCACCGGCACGATTTCGTCGCTTGCTGTGCTTGATTTTCTGGGCTTTGGCCTGCCGTCCTCTGCCCCGTCATTGGGGGAGTTGACGTTGCAAGCCAAACAGAACCTGCAAGCCCCATGGCTGGCGTTCACAGCGTTTTTCACTTTTGCGATCATGCTGTCGCTACTGGTCTTTATCTTTGAAGGGATACGTGACGCGTTCGATCCCAGAAAGACGTTTTCCTGATGGCTGCGCTTTTGGATGTACAAAACCTGTCCGTGTCGTTCCGGCAGGACGGCAAGCTGACGCAGGCGGTCAAAGGTATCTCGTTTCATGTCGAGCGGGGGGAAACCGTTGCGCTGGTGGGCGAGAGCGGATCGGGCAAGTCCGTATCCGCGCTCAGCACTGTAAGTTTGTTGGGGGATACGGCTGTTGTTGAGGGTTCTGTCACCTATGACGGGCAGCAAATGATCGGTGCCAACGATGCATTGCTGCGCAAGGTGCGCGGCAACGACATCAGCTTTATTTTTCAAGAGCCGATGACCTCGCTCAACCCGCTGCACACCATCGACAAGCAGCTCGCGGAATCGCTGACCCTGCATCAGGGGCTGACAGGCGATGCCCTGAAACAGCGTATTCTTGAACTGTTGGAAAAAGTGGGCATCCACGACGCCGAAAGCCGTCTGGGATCATACCCGCACCAATTATCAGGCGGGCAGCGCCAGCGTGTGATGATCGCGATGGCCCTAGCTAATAAGCCTGACGTGTTAATCGCGGACGAGCCGACAACGGCGCTGGATGTAACCATTCAGGCGCAAATTCTTGATCTGTTAAAAGATTTGAAGGACAGCGAAGGCATGGGGCTGCTGTTCATTACCCACGACCTTGGCGTGGTGCGCCGGATTGCCGACCGTGTCTGTGTCATGCAGCACGGCGAAATCGTAGAGCAGGGGCCGACTGCTGAAATCTTTGACACGCCCAAGCATCCCTACACCCAAAAACTGTTGAGTGCCGAGCCAAGCGGCAGTCCGGCCCCTGTGGCCGATGACGCGAAAACAATAGCGGAAACGCAAAACCTGAAAGTGTGGTTTCCGATCCAGAAAGGTCTGCTGCGGCGTACCGTAGGCCATGTGAAGGCGGTCAACGACGCCACGATCAGCGTGCGCGCAGGGGAAACGATCGGCATTGTGGGCGAAAGCGGCTCTGGCAAGACCACGCTGGCGCTTGCGATTATGCGATTGATCGCGTCCGAGGGCGGAATTACCTTTATGGGCGACGATGTGCGTCAGTGGTCCACCAGGCAACTACGCCGTCTTCGCAAAGATATGCAGATTGTGTTTCAGGACCCGTTTGGCAGCCTGTCACCCCGCATGACATGTATGCAGATCATCGCCGAGGGGCTCGGCATTCATAAGGTTGATCCTGATCGCAACAAGCGCGAATTGGTGCATGATGTGATGGTCGAGGTCGGACTGGACCCTGCCACGATGGACCGTTACCCGCATGAATTTTCCGGCGGCCAGCGTCAGCGCATCGCCATTGCCCGCGCGATGGTACTGCGCCCCCGATTACTGGTGCTGGACGAGCCGACAAGCGCGCTGGATATGACAGTGCAGGTGCAAATTGTCGATCTGTTGCGCAAGTTGCAGGTGAAATATGGCCTCGCCTATCTGTTTATCAGCCACGATTTACGGGTGGTGCGCGCCATGTCGCACCGTGTGATGGTAATGAAACGCGGCGATATCGTGGAATATGGCGATGTTGACGCGCTCTATGATAATCCACAAACGGAATATACGCGCACATTGCTGCAGGCCGCAACGTAGGGCGGATGCGACCTGCGTTCCTTTAAAAACTTACAAGTTGCCGGGGTTTATACAACGTGTCTTGCGCGGCGCGGACCAGCGATGACGCCTGGATTTTGTGACAGGCGGAACATCCCTTACCCTAATACATCCCGTTCTTGTCGCATGCATAAAGGCCTGAGCGTAGATATTGATCATCGTCGTTCTCCTCTAAGGTGTACTTATTCTTGACGCAGACGGCGCGCGATGCGAGTCATGGTTTATGACCACATGTAAGTTCAGGTAACATATGGAGTGGCGTAGCCTTCCGCCGCTTTCGGCGCTGCGTGCATTTGCAGCGTTCGCGCACTGCGGGAATGTTGTTGCGGCCGGCGATGCATTGGGGGTGTCACACGCAGCCATCAGCCAGCAGTTGCGCGCGCTGGAGGCGCATCTGAACGTTGCGCTGCTGGACCGGTCGGGTCGTGCGTTGGTGCTGACCGACAAAGGAGAGCGACTTGCGCGGGCGCTGGCTGGCGGCTTTGCCCTGATAGGGGAGGGGGTCAGTGCGGTAACCGATGCTCGTGATGCACGCGCGCTTCATATCTCGGTAACGCCAACCTTTGCCGCATCATGGTTGATGCCGCGTCTTGGCGGATTTCGCGCCGCGCATCCCGAAATTGATCTGATGATTGATCCCACGGCGGAACTTGTCACACTGGAACCGGACGGGATCGACCTTGCGATCCGGTTCGGGCGTGGTGGCTGGGCAGGCGTCGAAGCGTCAATATTGTGGGAAAGCACGATGGTGGTGGTTGGCGCGCCTGCGCTTTTCGGTGATCGCACCTATACCGATCTCGGCGCGCTAGGAGGCGTGCCGTGGATCGAAGAAGCAGGCACATCTGAATCGACAAGCTGGCTGCGAAAACATGGGCTGAAGAAGGGTGCTGCGGGGATGCTGCGGGTGCCCGGAAACCTGATGCTGGATGGTGCACGGGACGGACAGGGGATCGCGGTTACAGTGCGCCGCTTTGTCGAACGTGATATCGAAGCAGGCCGCCTGCGCGTGCTGCACGAAGAACATGCCGAAGCGTCAGGATATTACATTGTCACGCGCAAGGGCGTTATGCGCGCACCGTTGAAAGCGTTTGTGGCGTGGCTAAAGCGTCAGGCGCAAACGCCTTAACCTGGCCCAATCATAAAGCAGCTGACATTGCGTGCTTTCAGCCTGCGGCAAGCCAGATCAGCAGTTTCGCGCGTCATCCCCAGAAAGTTTGCATCAAATCCCTGTGGTTTGCGAATGACTTTCCTGAGCGATCCGTCGAGCGTGGCCATCTCTGCCAGTGCGGTTTTGATGAGCACTTTTTCCGCGGCATAGCGGCTGCCGTAACGACCAACATTCACTCCCCATTGCCGCCCACCAGAGGTTGAGACGCGGGTGATCACTTCTTGTGGCGCTGCGGCTTTGTTGGATTTCGGCTGCTCGCCTATCAGGACCAGACCCTTTGGACGCAAGGTGGGACGGACAGACGCTTTCGCGGCGGCAAGAACAACCTGTGATGGTTGTGACACGATAGAGGCTGCGGATGCAACGGCGACCTCGACGGGTGCTTCCGGTGTTTCCACCGCCTGCGCAACCGCCTCGGCAATGGCAGAGCTGAGAACGTCACTTATGCCGTCATCAGCGCTTGCAACCAAAACAGGCGATTCTTCGGTTGTCGGGCGCAGTTTGGGGCGATGGGACGTTTTCACAGCGCGGATCAGGCGAATTGTCTTCCCTTTTGCGCCGGGTGCCGCTTCCGGCTTGGCTTCGGCCACATATGCTGGCGCTTGGGGTTTGCGAAGTGGCGCGCTGGAGGGGGAGCGGCGAAAGCCCAGATCCATCAATTCGGCAACTTTGGCGTTTCGCGATGTTGTGGATTTCCCGCCAAATACGGTTACGATTACACGCTCGTTGCCGCGTTCGGCAGAGGCAGTCAGATTGAAACCTGCTGCGCGTGTATAGCCTGTTTTGATCCCGTCTGCACCTTTGTACGAATTCAGAAAGCGGCGGTTGGTATGGCTCACCTTACGCACACCGGCATCCGCGGTGATGCGCGAGAACAGATTGTAGTATTGCGGATAATCATACAGTAGGTGGCGCCCCATCACCGTCATATCACGCGCGGTTGATTGGTGCCCCGATTCCGTCAGCCCGTGGGCGTTTTTGAACGTGGTGCGGGTCATGCCCAGCTGTTTGGCGGTGCGGTTCATGCGGCGGGCAAACTTCGCCTCAGAACCCGATATCGCCTCGCCAATGGCCGTTGCGGCGTCGTTGGCTGATTTCACAGCGGCAGCACGGATCAGATAGCGCAGGGCGATGGTCTGGCCGGTTTTCAGGCCCAGCTTGCTAGGTGGCTCCGCTGCGGCATTCTGGCTGATTTTCACCTTCGTATCGAGCGAGATTTCACCGCGTTCGATCGCTTGGAATGCGATATATAGTGTCATCATTTTGGTCAGGGATGCGGGGTGCAGGCGCGTTTCGGCATTACGAGCATGCAGCACTTCGCCCGTTCTCGCGTCAATGACATACGCCGCGTAGGGCGCCGCCTTTGCGCTCATCGGGACAAGAACAAACAGCCAAATAGCCGCAAGAATGAATAGCCCGAAACGGGCCGGCTGTGAGCGCCGCACCTTCATGATAACCTGCCTAATTCTGCCTCTGGTCCCCGATTTTTCGGGTGACCGTGTTTTTGTTAACTAAAATGTAGCATGGATTTTTGCCGCTGATAACCCTTATTTTGTGCGGATTTACGCCTCATTCTGCAGCGCAGCATCGCATATCTTGGGGGCATTTAGGCGTAAACCACTACACAGGCCATTGTGGCAACAATGTGGCGGCAATTAGGCACGGCTTGCCCCATTTTCAATCAGGTGATTCAGGCAGCGACCAAGAGGCATAATTACGTTCCAGAAAGCCCAGCTCGATCCCCAGAACCGCAGGCGGGGGGATAAGGGGTGTGATCGCGTTCCCCAGCGCGTCTGTCAGGCGTTGCATGAATGCCTCGTCGCGGTGCGGTTTGTCGAGCAGTCGCACACGAAGCAGCACGTGCTTGTGGTGTGTCTGCGCCAGCGGATGCGCACGGCCTTTACACGCGCCCGCGGTATCGTCGTGCGATGCGATGACCGATTCGATTGTGGCCAATATGGTCCTGGGGTCCAGTTGTATTTCGGATGAATAGCTCAGGTCAGCTTGAGGCATGATATCTTCCTTTGGTCAGGGTCTGGATCAGGCGGGGAAGGTCGCCTAAATCGTTAATTTCGTGATATTTTGGATGCTGCGGGGGCGCAGCGTGTTCAATCTCCCACGGCAGACCGTGGGGCACATACACGCCCCATCCACCAGCATTGATCATCGGCACGACATCCGACGCCATTGAGTTGCCGACCATCAGGCCCTGATCGGCCCCGGTCCCGTATTGCTCGAAAATACGTGTATAAACGGGCGGTGTTTTGGCAGATACGATTTCGATCCCGTCAAACAGATCGCGCAGGCCGGATTGGGTCAGTTTACGCTCCTGATCCATTAGATCGCCTTTGGTGATTACCAGTATCTTGAAATTGCCCTGAAGGCATTTGATGGTGTCTTCAACATGCGGTAGAAGATCGACGGAATGGCTCAGCATGTCGCGACCTGCATTCAGCAATTGCGATATCACCGATGAAGGTACACGGCCTTCGGTTACTTCGATCGCGGTTTCGATCATCGACAGGGTGAACCCTTTGATGCCAAACCCGTAGTGGGGTAAATTACGCCGCTCCGCTTCCAGCAGACGGGCCATCAATGTGTCACGGTCTGTATAGTCAGACAGCAGGTCGGCAAATTGTTTCTGGGTGAGAGTGAAGAAGCGCTCGTTATGCCACAGTGTATCATCTGCGTCGAAAGCGATTGTGGTAAGTCTGTCCGACATAAGGGAGATACTTCCTTTTCTGCGCCGCACCTCTTTTATAACGATAGCGTCACGTTATATAGACGGGATAATACCCTGAGTAACATGTAACCACCGCAGGAGCAGCAATGCACCTTGATCCCACGTATATGGCAGGTCCGCAGGACGGTGATGACACCGAATTGCTGACAAAGGTGAAGCCAAAAACCAAGCGGCCACCGTTGTACAAGGTGATGCTGTTGAATGATGATTTCACGCCGATGGAATTCGTTGTGCATGTTTTGGAACGCTTTTTCGGGCTGAACCATGCGCAGGCGTTTGAAATAATGCTGGTCGTGCATAAAAAGGGGCTGGCTGTTGTGGGTGTGTTCAGCCACGAGATTGCAGAAACCAAGGTGGCCCAGGTTATGGATTTTGCGCGGCGCCATCAGCACCCGTTGCAATGCACTATGGAAAAAGAAGAATAAGCGATGCTCGATTCGCGATTGCCACTGGCACTGGATAGTGGCGGCCTGATTTGGCCCGATGAAGGCGATATCGCCGTTTTTGCCCCTACAGCCGAAATTGACATTGACGGAATAGCCAAAGAGCGTGTGAAAATCATTCATGATTTTTACCCCGCCTACGCCGCATGGTCTGCGCGCGGGTACAGTGTCAGCACGATGAGCGAGGGGCCATACGCCGCAGCGATTGTATGTCTGCCCCGCGCCAAACGCGAGGCGCGTGCGCTGATCCAGCAGGCCTGCGAGGTGAGTGGGGGCGTTGTTGTCATTGATGGTCAGAAGACCGACGGCATCGAAGGCATCCTGAAAGCAATGAAAAGCCGTGTAACCGTGCATGGGCCTGTCACCAAGGCCCACGGCAAACTGTTCTGGATTGATCCGCCTGCGGCTGATTGTTTTGCCGATTGGGCCGCTGGCCCCGAATTGACCGAGGGCGGTTTCTGGACCGCGCCCGGTGTTTTTTCGGCGGACGGTGTTGATTTGGCATCGGCACTGCTGGCGGATGCATTGCCGGAAAAACTGGGCAAGCAGGTCTGTGATCTGGGCGCTGGTTGGGGGTTTCTGTCAGCGCATATTCTGCAGAGCGAGGGGGTCGAAGCCATTCATCTGGTTGAGGCAAATTATATGGCGCTGGAATGTGCCCGCCGCAACGTGACCGACCCGCGCGCGCAATTCCATTGGGCAGATGGCACCGATTGGTCGCCTGCGCACAAGATGGATACAGTTGTCATGAACCCGCCGTTCCATGTAGGCCGCGCATCAGAGCCGCAGATCGGACAGGCTTTTGTCGCATCCGCTGCGCGGTTGCTCGCTCCGCAGGGGCATCTTTGGATGGTAGCGAACCGTCATTTGCCCTATGAAGCGGAGCTGAAAACCCGTTTTATCCAGGTCGAGGAAATCGGCGGTGATGCGCGGTTCAAGCTATTTCACGCCGCGCGGCCACTGCGCAAGCGCCGCTGATTGCGGCTAAAGGATACGCCATGTCATTCTCAATTTCAGGCAAGACCGCGATCGTCACGGGTGCGGCCAATGGTATTGGCCTCGCCATTGCGCGAGGCTTTGCTGATAAAGGTGCCAATGTCATGTGTGCCGATATGGATGAAAAACGGCTCAAGGACGAGTTGGGCGAGGCGCGTGACGAAGGCAGTATCCGTTTTTTCAAAGGCGATCTGCGCCAGCGCCTGACCATTGCCAATCTGGTGTCCGCGACTATCGATGCTTTCGATCAGGTCGATATTCTGGTCAATGCGTCACGGCAGGTGATGCCGACCAACGCGCTTGATGTCGAGGATACCTCTGTCGAGACGTTGCTGGACCAGAACCTGATCACAGCGATGCGCCTGACGCAGCAAGTGGCCAAACGGATGATGAAACAGGCCGAGGGCCAGCCAGACGGGCAGATCGGCTCTATCATTAACCTGAGTTCGGTTGCAGCGCACCACACCCATCCCGACCTGATGGGATATTCCATCGCTTCGGCGGCTCTCGATCAGATGACACGTTCTATGGCGCTGGCATTGGCACCACACCGCATCCGTGTGAATGCGGTGGCGTTTGGTTCCGTGATGTCGGCATCGCTGAAAGCATCGGTTGCCGAAAACCGTGAGTGGCGGGATGATATCCGCAGCCACACGCCGCTCGGGCGCATTGCGTCTCCTTCCGAGCTGGTCGAGGCGATACAATTTCTGGCGGCGGAAAGCTCCAGCTTTATGACCGGTGAGGTGATGGTCGTTGACGGTGGCAGGTCGCTGCTGGACGCAGTGAGCGTACCGGCCCATTAACAGCACCGGCTGCCCTGTTCACGCGTGCGCGAGTATGGTCTATAGCGCGCAGATATTCTGACAGAGGGCAAGACAATGACAGCATCTTTTCAGGCGGAAAAAGACCGCGCAAGCGGATGGTTTCGCAGCCTTCGGGACGATATCGTCGCCGCTTTTGAAAAGCTGGAAGATACCCATGCCGAAGGACCGTTGAGCGATTTGGGTGCAGGCCGCTTCGAGGTTACGAATACCACCCGCACATCCGATGACGGCTCTGACGCCGGTGGCGGATTGATGAGCGTGATGCGTGGCGGCCGCGTGTTTGAAAAGGTCGGTGTGAATATCTCGACCGTCTATGGCACGTTGGGCGAGCGTGCACAAAAGGCGATGGCCGCTCGCGGTGTTCCGGGGATGGCGGATGACCCGCGGTTCTGGGCGTCCGGAATCAGCCTTGTCGCCCATATGCAGAATCCCCATGCGCCTGCCGTTCACATGAACACGCGTATGTTCTGGACTCCGGGTGCGTGGTGGTTTGGCGGTGGATCAGACCTGAACCCCTGCATTGAATACAATGAAGACACGGCGCATTTCCATGACACTCAGAAGCAACATCTCGACCCGCACGGAAGCGATATTTATCCAAGGCTGAAGAAGTGGGCTGACGCGTACTTCTACATTCCCCATCGCAAACGTGCGCGCGGAGTTGGCGGTATTTTTATGGATGATCAGAACAGTGGCAATTGGGAGGCGGATTTTGCCTTGACCCAGGACATCGGCCGCGCCTTTCTGCCTTCTTACCTGCCGCTGGTGGAGAAGCGGAGGTCGCAGGTCTGGACAGACGCTGACAAGGATGCGCAACTGATTCACCGTGGGCTTTATGCCGAATATAATCTGGTTTACGACCGTGGCACCAAATTCGGACTGGAGACAGGACATGATGCAAATGCCGTGTTGATGAGCCTGCCGCCGATGGCGAAGTGGGTCTGACCCAAAATAGCCATAGCTTTCTTGCGGTTTCTGCCTTGACGTAGGTTGACTGCTATCATAGTTCACGGCGCACGGCGTTATAGCTCAGTTGGTTAGAGCGAACGACTCATAATCGTTAGGTCCCTGGTTCAAATCCAGGTAACGCCACCAAATACCTCATATTATCAATGTGTTAATGCGCATCTGCAGGATGTCTGTATTCATATTTTCCGGCGCAGGACAATCCGCTGATTCTGGTTGCTCACTGCGCTGACTGGCCGTGGATATGCTCACGACATTCTCTTTGATCCGTTACATACAAAATTCTTTCCGTGGAAAATTGTTACGTGACAAAAGCAGGGAGAATTCATAGCCTTTGCATAATTATAAAACCTGCCGCAAAGGCAGTTACCACGGGGAGATAAATATGACTTTCACACGCAAAGCCGTTTTTGGCATGTTGGGTGCTGTTGCGATTGGATGCGCGACGGCAATACCAGTCATGGCGCAAGATGTGACATTACGTTTGCACCAATTCCTGCCGGAGCAGGCAAATGTGCCGAACCTGATCCTGTATCCATGGGCCGACCGTATCGAAGCGGCCAGCGAAGGGCGCATCAAGATCGAACGTTACGCCTCCATGCAACTGGGAGGATCACCGCCGGAATTGATGGATCAGGCGATTGACGGTGTGGCGGATATCGTATGGACGGTTGTGGGATACACCCCCGGTCGTTACCCCAGCACCGAAGTTTTTGAATTGCCGTTTATGATGACCAACGCACGCGCGGCATCTTCTGCTTATTGGCAGATGTTTGAAAAGAGTATGAAAGATACCGAATTCAAGGATCTGAAAATTCTGGCAACTTGGGTTCACGGTCCAGGCGTTATCCACTCCAACAAACCAGTTGAAACGCCTGCGGACATGGAAGGGCTGAAAATGCGTGGCGGATCACGTCTGGCCAGCGTATTGCTTCAAGAACTGGGCGCAACGCCAGTCGGCATGCCTGTTCCTTCAATCCCCGAAGCGCTCAGCAAGGGAGTTGTTGATGGCACAACAATCCCTTGGGAAGTTACCGGCGCGCTGAAGGTGCCGGAACTTGTCAAAAACCATACTGAATTCGAGGGCAGGGCGCTTTATACATTGGGGTTTGTTCTGGCAATGAACAAAGACCGCTATGACAGCCTCGATCCCGACTTGCAGAAAATCATCGATGATAATTCGGGTTTGGAATTTTCGATCCTTGCAGGTGGCACACAGGCTGATTCCGATGGACCCGCCCGTCAGGCGGCAGTGGATGCGGGCAATACAATTATCACGGTTTCCGGGGATGATGTGCAGACTTGGAAAGACGCGTCACAGCCAGTTTATGACAAATGGCTGGCTGATATGGAAAGCAAAGGCATTGATGGTCAGGCACTGATCGACGAAGCCCGCGCGCTGATGGATGCCTACGACAAATAAGCGACCGGTCACTGCGCGCCGCAAGGGGGCGCAGTGACTCTTTTCCCAAAGGCCATGCATGCACCAATTGATCAAAACTCTTTCCCGTGTCACTGCGTTGATCGGGGGCGCTGTGCTTATTGCTTTGGTTGTAATGACAACGCTCTCCATTCTCGGGCGCTCTATAAATAAATTCCTGCATCGGGAGTTCTTCGAAACGCAGCTTACCGGATTTTCACAGTTTCTGCTCGATCTGGGCGTGGGCGAAATTAACGGCAATTACGAACTGCTGGAAGCTGGCGTTGCGTTTGCGATCTTTTCTTTTCTTCCGGTCTGCCAGTTTTACGGCGCGCACGCTTCAGTTGATGTATTCACCTCGGTGCTGCCCAAAGCGATTAACCGGTGGATCGTTGCCTTTTGGGAAATTGTTCTGACAGCTGTGATCCTGTTGATCGTCTGGCGGCTTTATGGCGGACTGGAGCGCTATTACGGTAACGGTGAAACAACAATCTTCCTGCAATTTCCGGTGTGGTGGTCTTATGCGTTCAGCTTTGCTGCGGGTGTGGTTGCGTGCATCGTGTCTGTTTACTGCGCTTTTGCGCGCATCGTCGAGGCGTCGGGCGGGTACGATCTGCTGCCGTCCGAGCATGGGGAACACTAGACCATGAGCAATCTCGAACTGGGTTTCTGGTCCTTTCCCGTTTTGCTGCTGATGGTGTTTTTACGCGCGCCGATCGGCCTTGCCATGCTGCTGTGCGGATTTGGCGGCTGGTACATAGCGATGGGTGGCAACCCAGCGCCGCTGCTGGCCAAGTTGAAGTCGGAGACATATACAACTTTCTCCAGCTACTCCCTCACGATCATTCCGCTGTTCTTGTTGATGGGGCAGTTTGCCACGCTATCAGGAATGTCACAGGCGCTGTTCCGTGCCGCGGAAAGCTTTCTGGGCCATCGGCGGGGCGGTGTCGCGATGGCTGCTGTTGGTGCCTGTGCAGGGTTTGGGGCGATTTGCGGGTCCTCCCTTGCGACTGCTGCGACGATGTCAAAGGTCGCTCTGCCTGAGCTGAAACGCTATGGGTATTCGGGCGGATTTTCAACGGCGACACTAGCAGCAGGTGGTACTTTAGGCATCCTGATCCCGCCGTCGGTGATCCTTGTGATCTATGCAATCCTGACAGAACAGAACATCGCCAAACTGTTTCTTGCAGCGTTCATTCCTGGAATTCTGGCGGCACTGGGCTATGTGCTGACGATCTCGATCTACGTGCGGCTGCACCCGGCGGCAGCAGGCACACGCCCGCCCGTTCCGATGGGAGAGCGATTTGCGGCGCTTGGCAAAACATGGCCTGTCATAGCGATCTTCTTTCTGGTGGTTGGCGGCATATATCTGGGGTGGTTCACCCCAACCGAAGCAGCCGCCGTAGGGGCTGCCGGAACCGGCCTTGTCGCTCTTGTGTCTGGCTCACTGGGGTGGGGTGTTCTTGGGCAAAGCCTGATTGGCACGGCGCGCACAACGGCGATGATCTTTTTCATCGTGCTGGGGGCCGGATTTTATAACGGATTTCTGGCGCTGTCGGGCGTTCCGCAATTTATGGCGGATTGGGTTGTGACCCAGGGCCTCAGCCCGTGGCTGGTCCTGTGCATCATTCTGGTGTTCTATCTGATCTTCGGTTGTCTGATGGACAGTCTTTCAATGATCCTGCTGACAGTGCCGATTTTCTTTCCCGTGATCTCTGCAATGGATTTCGGGATGAGCGCCGAGCATGTGGCGATCTGGTTCGGGATTCTTGTTCTGATTGTTGTGGAGGTCGGGCTGATCACGCCGCCTGTGGGGATGAACCTGTTTATCATCAATTCCATGGATCGTGACACACCGATGACGGACACCTACAAGACCATCCTCTATTTCGTCGGTTCTGATATAATTCGTGTTGCCATCTTGGTGGCCTTCCCGTCGATCACCCTGTTCCTTCTGGGGTGATCCGAAGGGCTGTTCGGGCAGTCAGCGTTTTTAGCAGCCATAGAGAATGAAAAGGGCCGCACAATGCGCAGCCCTTTTTTCGTCATATGGTGTAAGCCGGCCTCAGGAAGTCCACGCCATCCGCGCGGGATGGAACTCGAACGAGATATGGTGCGCTGCACCTTCGAGACCTTCCTTTGTGTGGTTGTAGAGTGACCGCCAGTAAGGCTGGATCGTTACGCCTTCGTCCTGGATGAGCTTTTCACCCTTCGCCATAATCGCGCGGCGCTTTTCAACATCCGGTGTAGCCAACGCTTCGGTCAGCAGGGCATCGAATTCTTCGTTTGCCCAGCCGAATTCGTTCCACGCCTCTCCCGAACGGTATGCAAGGGCCCAGATCTGTACCCCCAAAGGACGCGGGTTCCAGTTGGTTGAAGAGAACGGGTACTTTGTCCAGTCGTTCCAGAAGGTCGATCCGGGAAGAACGGTCCGCTTTACCTTGATACCCGCGTCACGCAACTGTGCGGCAACGGCATCTGTTGTGTCTTTCCGGTAGGCGTCGTCGATTGAAAACAGCTCGTGTTCGAAATCAAGCATACCTGCTTCTTCCATCAGCGCCTTTGCTGCGGCGGGGTCCGCCTTGCGCACGGGCAGTTCTGCATATTCAGGATGCATAGGCCCCACATGGTGGTTTTCGGCAGTCAGGCCGCGACCTGAATAGCCAAGCTCCAACAAAACGTTGTTGTCGACCGCCATTGAAATGGCTTTACGCACGCGAACATCCTCGTAAGGGCGCTTGCCATCCACTTCGGCCAGTTGGTTCGGGCGGATAACGATCGTCGCTGCAGTGGCAATCGAATGCTCTACCCAGCCATCAAGACTGGACAGGATATCAATGAAATCGCCTTCCATGTCATAGAATGCGTCAACTTCGTCAGCTTCGGCAGCGGCGATCCAGGCTGATGGGTCGGTGCCATAGTCGATGTACTCCAGCCGGTCGATGTAGGGACCGCCGAACACGTCTGTCCCCCACCACGTATGATCAGCGTTTTTGACCAAGACGCTTTTTACACCAACCTCAAGGGATTCAGGCAGATAGGGGCCCGTGCCGATGGGGTTATCGGTCATGGTGTCAACGCTGAAAGAGCTGTGCACAATAGCGGCAGGATAATCGGCCATGCCGGCAATCAGGGTGATGTCGGGGGCAGGCAGGTTCAGTTTTACGGTGTGGCTGTCGACCACTTCGATCGCGCCATCAACTGCTTTTCCTGAGTCTGCGTCGATCAATGTCGAGAAACGCCCCGCCATGGAGTTACCTTCAACAGATTTATCGCACCAGCCCGTGATGTTGCGTGCCACATCTTCGGCGGTGAAATCATCACCGTTGTTCCATTTCACGCCCTTACGGACGTTCAGGGTATATTCGGTTGCATCATCATTGATTTCCCAGCTTTCCAGCAGGCCGGGTGTGAATGTACCGTCGTTTTCATAAATGGCGAGGTATTCAAGCCATCCGCGCGAAAAGTTCGCGATTTGTGACCAGTCGTATGTGCGCGGATCTTTGAGCGCGCGCACTTCCATCTGGATACGTACCGTACCGCCCATTTCCTTGTTTGCGTGCGATGCCGCCTGTGCGGGTGCGGCCATGCCGATCATGGCATAGGCCGTCGCCGCCGACGCGCCGAAGGTACTGGCGAGCGCCAGAAACTCGCGACGATTTACCGGATCGGCTTTTGCATGCTCTGCGCTGTCCAGAATGCTCTGGGGCAGTGGCGTGCCGGTGCGTGTGGTGAATGTCATGTTCTTCCTCTCTGTTGTACAAGCGGCAGCACAAGATCGGGTGTGCAGCCACATAATGCCCGATTTTCGGGTCTGGTGATGACAGGTTGTCCCTGCTTTTTACGGCCCTTGCGTGTGTCCGCGGGAGCTAAGTTCGGCAATGATTGTGGGATATGGCCTATCCGTCAACCCCAACGTTGAAAACTGTGCGTGAGAAGCGCGGCAATGTTAAACAGTTGTCAGGGGGGTGGATTTGCATGCAGCAGCACGAAGCGCCGGATATTTGCTGCTCTGCGACGTCTTACGAATAAATCTGTTTACTCCGGCCTGAAGCTGGCGCGACCGTTCTGACTCAAACGATTTAGAAGTCCGGATCAACACCCGGCAGCTTGAGTGCCTTGATTAGATCGCGCAATTCCTGCCGTGCAGCAATGTTGGAGATATTCAGCTGCTTGACGCCGATATCCTTGAGGTCAAGTAATGTGAGACCACGCGGGAAAAGCTCGCGAAAAATCACCCGCTCGTTGAAGCCCGGCGCAATACGAAAACCGATGCGTTTGCTGAGGTTTTTGATGGCGCGTTCCATTTTATCCTTGTTGACCATGCGCTGTGCGCCCATTCGGTTACGTACGACTACCCAGTCAATCGGCGGCAAACCCGCCTGCGCACGAAGCTGGCGCGCGCTCCAGACCATTTCGGAGTATACTGACGGGCCAGTGATCTTGTCGCCGGATGCATCAATGTGCGCCAGCAGATCAAAGTCGATAAAACTGTCGTTCAGTGGCGTGATCAGTGTGTCGGCCAGACTGTGTGCGACCTGACTAAGACGGGTGTGTGATCCGGGGCAGTCGATCAGGATGAAGTCGTTGTTTGGTTCAAGCTCGGCAACGGCGGCGGACAGACGATGGTCATAAACGTTTTCACCGGGCTGGAGATCGGCGGCGTTTACTTCGGGCAGTTCGTGGCAGCGGGGGCTGGGAAGGTCGAGGCCGGATTCCTTAAGAAACGATTGCCGGTTGTCGGAGTAGCGGCCGAAAGTCCGCTGACGCAGGTCCAGATCAAGCGCACTGACCTTGTGGCCCATCCGTGCCAAGGCGGTGGCCACATGCATGGAAACTGTCGATTTCCCCGCGCCACCTTTTTCGTTTCCGACGACGATAATATGCGCCATGCCCGATGCCCTTTTTGCCATGCCTGCTGCCTGTGCAGGATATTGTTTGGGGCACTATATGTAGGGATCCAGCCTTTGGAAAGCGTTGAACGCCCTATTGCGCCATCACGTAGGCCTGCAGGCCACATATGTTTAGGCGCACCAGTTGTCGGGCGAGGTAAACGAAAAAAGGCGCACCCATCGGGCACGCCTTTTGCAGATAAATGCGAAACGGGTTTAGAAGCCCAGACCTGCGTATTTGTTCTTGAACTTGGACACGCGGCCGCCGGTGTCCATCAGACGGCCAGAGGCGCCTGTCCACGCAGGGTGAACGGTTGGATCGATGTCAAGCGACAGCTGGTCGCCTTCCTTGCCCCATGTTGATTTCATTTGCAGGATCGTACCGTCGGTCATTTTGACGTTGATGGTGTGATAATCGGGATGTGTATCGGTTTTCATCGGAATTACCCCTTAAGCGGTTTGTAGTTTGCGTTTTCGACGATACGTGCGGATTTGCCACGACGCGAGCGCAGATAGTACAGTTTGGCGCGACGCACGCGACCACGGCGAACCACGGTGATGCTGTCGATGTTGGTGGAGTGCAGCGGGAATACACGCTCTACACCTTCGCCGAAGGAAATTTTGCGAACTGTGAATGCACCGGCAATACCTTTGCCGTGCTTGCGGCTGATGCAGACGCCTTCGTAGTTCTGCACACGGGTGCGTGTGCCTTCTGTAACCCGGAAACCGACCCGGATTGTGTCACCAGCGCGGAAATCTGGGATTTCCTTGCCGAGTTCGGCGATATGTTCCGCCTCGATTTGTGCGATCAGGTTCATCTGATGCTCCTATGATGCTCGTGGTATGCCACGAAGTTTTTGATATGATCCCAGAGCTTCGGTCTGTCTGTCGGGTCTGGCCTGATCGGATCAGGGTGCAGCCCACCGGAGGTAGCATCGTCTTTGCTTGGTTTGCGCATAGCGCTACACCCCTGAGTCGCACTGGGCCACTGGGGAATGATGCGCGTATAGGCGTGATGACCCTGCGGATCAAGGGCTGAGTTGTTGATCTGGGTCAATGCGCTTTTGCCAGCAATATCCATAGTGATTGTGCAATCAGGACAGGAAGGGGCGGCGGATGAGCGATACGCCAGAAAACACATCCCGTAGCGGAAATGAAACGCCAATCATCGGGTTCGAGAAAGGCGATTATCCTTATAAAAACAAACTCTCGCGCAGCGCGTACGAGAAAGAAAAGTCCGCGCTTCAGGTGGAATTGTTGAAGGTTCAGCACTGGGTTCAGGAAACTGGGCAAAAGTTTGTTTTGCTGTTTGAGGGACGTGATGCGGCAGGTAAGGGCGGCACGATCAAGCGCTTTACCGAACACCTCAATCCCCGCACCGCGCGCGTTGTGGCCCTGAGCAAACCAACCGATGAAGAGCGCGGCCAGTGGTATTTTCAAAGATACATCAAGCATTTGCCAACGTCAGGTGAAATGGTTCTGTACGACCGCTCGTGGTACAACCGCGCAGGCGTCGAGCGCGTCATGAACTTTTGCGCGCCCGCAGAATACCTTGAATTCATGCGCCAGACGCCCGAATTCGAGCGGATGCTGACGCGAAGCGGGATACATCTGTTCAAATACTGGTTCTCTGTCACGCAAGAAGAGCAAAAACAGCGGTTTATTGCACGTGAGACAGACCCGCTCAAACGATGGAAACTGTCACCGATCGACCGCGCCAGTCTGGGCAAATGGGATGACTACACCGAAGCAAAAGAGGCAATGTTCTTTTACACAGATACCGCCGATGCACCGTGGACGGTGATACGCTCCAACGACAAAAAGCGCGCGCGTCTGACTTGTATGCGCCACTTCCTGTCCCAACGGGATTATCCGGGTAAAGACCCCGAAGTGGTGCAGGCACCTGACTCCAAGATTTTCCATCAGGCGAACACGCTTTTTGAAAACAGCCGTCATATCCTGTCGCCTTCGCTACACCCTGAATCCGAAAAAGGAAAAACGTGATGTCACACACCCCGCATGAACTGCTCGAAGAATTTCCACAGCAGGCCGAACAGATCACCGCACTGCGCCAGTCTGACGCGCACTTTGATAACCTTGCCGATCGTTACCACACCGTAAACCGCGCAATTCACCGCGCCGAAACCGATGTTGAGCCGACCAGTGATGATAACATGATCAAAATGCGCCGTGAGCGGATGGTTTTGAAGGACGAGATATACGCCTATTTGCGCGAAAACGCATAAGCGAAACCGGGGGATTATGCGATTGCATCAATGCCCCGGTTTGTCCGCTGACGTTAGTAAAGCTTCATGTCCATCAAAACGATTTCTGAATACATGTGATCAATCTCTGCGGGCAGCATCATGGTGCCTTTGTAAAAACGGGGCACTTCAATTGCTTCGACAGCATCCGCACTGGCCCCGTTGGCAAGGCGGCTATCTACGCTGAATACAGCACCTTGGGGTGGCAGCAGAGTGTCAGCGATAGCGCTGCCGTAGCGTGCCAACAGATCGGGCTGCCCCACGTAAACAACTTCGTGGGTGATGTATTCATCGACCTTTTGTTTGATTGACAACACCAGCGTGACCGGACCGTCCGGTGTTTCAATCACAACCTGTTTCAGGTTCAGATCGGCGTGGTCCTTGAGTACTTGGGCGTCAACGCTGTTCAGCGTCGCATCGGCCAAGGGGGAAAGAGTGTGGGACAAAGGCGCAGTGCCGGAATCGCGCCAGACAAGGCGCTGTGCGTCCAGTACTTTGAAACCGATCCGGTCCACCAGCTTCAGCGCGCCCTTGGCGCTTGTGAGGTTTGTGGCAGTGATCTGCGGATCAGCCATGGCAAGATGCATCAACTTTTCACCAAGTCCTATACCACGGTGGGTTTTCAATACATACCAAGATGTAAGGTTGCGGTAGCGTTGCGGGCCGCGCGGGGTGTGACGTAGGCTGTCGTTCATGCCCATCACGCCCACCAGTTTTGCGCCATCCCAGGCAGTGACGGCAAATTCGCCCTGCGGTCCGCCCCAGCGATTGGCAAGCAGGCGGGTCCAGCCATCGGCGCCCCATTTGGCGCGCGGGAACGCGCCGTGCATAAACGCCTCAACCTCTTCGCGTTGTTCGGGTGTAGCGAATTTGATATCGACCATGGCTTAACGCTCCCTTTGCATCTGCGGCACAGTCGTCCACATGCCTTGTGTGCGGCGAAACAGCTCATCGGTGAAATCCCAGATGTCATCGCCCGTTTGCAGGTGGTGGGTGACATAGCCGATTGGCCCGGTCGGATCGCTTTGGCGGCGCTCTTGCAGATGCGCCAGCAGCATTGCCAGCATTTTGTCGCCGCCCCGAAACACGCGGTTATGTTTCCAGCGGATTGGATCAAGATGCGCATCGGTATGGGTCAGTCCTGCCACTGGTGCTGCATCGCCGCGGCCCTCGTAAGCGGACAAAAAGGAATACCCCCATTCGGGAAGGCGCAGGCGGGTTGCATCACCGATCCGGTTCCAAGGGGGTACAAATGCGGGTAGCAGGTGCGGCATGTTTGCGGTTTTCAACATCTCCCAGCCGCGTTGCAGATCATCTTTTTGCAATGCAAGATCGCGGGTATCACCCACCTCTGACGCGGGCTTGCCCTTTGGTTCGTGGTTTATGTGACGCAGCCCGTGTTGCAGCACAAAAGCGTAATCTGTGTCGCGCAAACGCGGTGCCAGATCGGGGCCAAGCCCGTCAGGGATCACCGACAGATGCGCAGGCACGGCGTGGTTTTGCGAAAGCGCCAGCAGCCGCTCAAGCGCGGGGGTGACGGTCTGCGCATCATCATCACGCCACCACAGGCGCGGCATTATCCCTGCGTTGCGCCATTGTTCCAATTCGTCTTCCAGCGGCTTCCAATCAGTCATCTTTTGCGCTTTCGTGTTGCGCCCACAGATCGGGCCTGCGTTCGCGCGTCAGCTTGTGCGACATCTCGCGGCGCCATTTTTCAATTTCACCGTGATTACCGGACATCAGCACAGGAGGGATTTCGCGGCCCTGCCACTCGGCGGGTTTTGTGTATTGGGGATGTTCCAGAAGGCCGGCAGAATGGCTTTCCTCGACTGTACTTTCAGCATTTCCCAGCACACCGGGCAACAGGCGAACGGTGGCATCGATCATCGCCTGCGCGGCCAGTTCACCGCCAGTCATTACAAAATCACCCAGCGACACTTCGGTAACGTCGTAATGTTCGATGACACGCTCATCGACGCCCTCGAAACGGCCGCACAGGATGGTAACCCCGTCGCATTTTGCCAGATCGCGTGCCATCGCCTGATCAAACCGTTTGCCGCGCGGCGACATATAGAGGATCGGCCAGCGCCCTTTTGCGTGTGTCTGGACCGCTTCGATGGCAGGGCCGACAACATCTGCGCGCAGCACCATACCGGCCCCACCGCCTGCCGGAGTATCATCGACATTGCGGTGTTTGGTCAGGCCGTATTCGCGCAGGTCGTGGGCCTGTAGCTGCCATCGTCCTTCCTGCAGTGCGCGGCCCGTAAGGCTCGCCCCCAGTACGCCGGGAAACAGTTCGGGGAACAAGGTAATGATGCGGGCCTGCCAGACGTGAGCATAATCGGGTGCATCGCGCATCAGTTCGCGCGGCTTAGCTGTTGGCGTTACGCGTTGTTTGCCATGTGATCGGTTGGGCGGCGTCATGTATCCAGTCCTTTGCCCAGCAATGTGGCCTTTGCGGCGTTACGGGCACCGGTGTCTTTATGGCTTCGGTTGATATCTAACAAGGCCGCCAGCATCTCATCACCAAGGCGTGTATTCTGCGGCGGCTGTGGCAAAAGGCTTGCGCGAATACCATCGGGAATTTCACACAGGTCCAGCACCGGATCTGCGGGGCCAAGCGGCAGGCCTGCGCAATCTTCAAGTGCGTAGCTGTGGACAGGCGCAGGGACGCGGCGGGTGATATCCTGAATGATATCGGGCAGACCTGCTGCGTGCGGGTATTTTGCGCAGAAATCCGCAAAATCAAGCGTCATGCCCGATGATTTTACATGCTCTGCCCATGCGGATCGCAGCCATTGATCAGGCGCGCGGGTGGCAAAGCAGAACGAAACGGGCGCATTAGGAAAAGCCGCCTGCGCGCGTTGCCAATACAGATACATCAGCACAGGTGCGGCGCTATAATCGGCCAGCGCACCACGTCCGGGCATATGGCCTGACAGTTCTTCACCACTCAGCAGCAGGGTGCGGCGCGGCATTCCGGGAAGATCGGCAAGCAGTGCGTCAAAGCGGCGGCTGACTTTGTCCAGTGCATCATCTGTGCCGTAAGTGGAATAGCCCCGTGTGGCGCTGACCAGTTCCTTCATCTGCCCTTTCAGGCGGATGGCAAGGGCGGGCATCAATGCCTTGCGGTTGGCACGCAATACGGCCTGCACCGTAGATGTTCCGGTCTTGTGGAACCCTGCATGAATAACAATTTTACGCGGCATCCTGTCCTCCTGACAGCAAAGCGTGTTTGGCCGCGCGCAGATCATCGGGTGCAAGTGCGGAGCGGTTCAGGGCGAGAAGCTGTTGTTTTACCGCCTCGTTCGGGGCCGTGTTTTTGGCGTTTGCGCCCTTCAGCATCAGACGGCGATCATCAGACAGCGCCAGATAATCCAGCAACGCCTCGACAATGCCCAAACGGCGGTTTGCGTGGTCTTCCAGTGCCGCCGTGCGTATTTGATGGTCAGGCAGTTCGCGCGTGATCAGATCAATGATGTTTTTATGATCCGCAGAGGATTTCAGCCGTTTCATATAATCCGCTTCGTCCCAGATCATGCGCGATGCGCGTAAGTGCTGGGCATAACAGCTGCGCAACCATGCATCGGGTGTGCGGGTAGTAAAATAGAATTCGAGTTTATCTTCGGGCAGGACCGACTGAAACGCGACAGACAGCGCATGCATCAAATCGGGTGCTGCCCCGTAGCCGTGCAAACCGTGGCGGCCGGGCATATGGCCGCTCAGGTCTTCGGAGGAGATTATGATCGTTGATGCGTCTTCTTGCTGTAGCGATTCGGCCAGCAGGGCGGCCTCATATTTGACCAGTCCCAGATCGTAATCCTCACGCGAGCGGCTGTAGCCGCGCGCGGACTCGCACAGGGCGGTCATGCCGGGGCGCAGAACCAGGCGAATATCGGGGCGCAACGCTGCACGATTGGCGCGTAGTGTCTGTTGCAGGCTGGTGGTGCCTGTTCTGTGAAATCCGGCGTGAACGATTATCCGCCGCATCCTTAGCCCTCGCTGGTGTCGGGCTTTGTCACGGGCAGGATACCTTCGGGCGGGTCGGCCACAATCCGGCCCGACGCCAGATCGACGGTCGGAACGGCGGCCTTGGTAAAGGGCAGAAACGTCGTGGTGGATGATCCGCTCAGTTGCAGTTCGAGGAGGTCGTCCGCGCCGTGATTCTGCACGGTTTTTACACGCCCCAGCAGCGCACCCCCGGTATCGAAAACGTCCAGGCCGATCAGGTCGGCGTGATAAAACTCGTCATCGGGCAGGGAGGGCAGCTGCGTGCGCTTCGCAAACAGTTTGGTACCGCGCAGGGCGTCAGCATCTTCCTTGTTTGCAACTTCCGGCAGACGTGCCGCATAGCCGCCTTTGATGGGGCGCAAAATGGCCAGCGCAAACGCGCGCTTGCCTGTCTCGTCGCTTAGCGGTGAATAGTTCTGGATGTCCTCGGGGACCGCGCAAAAGCTTTTGACCCGCAATTCGCCCTTCACGCCATAAGAACCCGAGATAACACCGACGCAGATATGGCTGTCGCTCATTGCAGTAACTCCGAATTTACACAAATTGTACCTGTCCACTGGCCCTCGCCCGCGGCGCATTCTGCCTTCATCAAGGCGCTGTTAAACCGAACACCCAAAAAGGCGCCGATGCCGAGGACAATGAAAAATTTTAGCAGTCTCAGCATCAACGGTCCTCGATATGCAGGGATGCGGCGCGCGCTTCCCAGCCTTTTGTTTCAAGCTCTGGTGTCAGGGATACATCGCGCGGCCAGCCAAGGCAAAGATATGCCACAAGGGACCAGCCCTTTGGCACATCAAGATCACGGCACACTAGCGCGGGATCCAGTACAGATACCCATCCGATGCCGAGTCCACGCGTGCGCGCATGAAGCCACATCAAAGTGATCGCTCCCACAACCGAATAGCGGCGCATCTCCGGCATTGATGCCGTGCCAAGGCCCGCTCCCTTTCCGGTTTCCTCGTCGCAGAATACCGCGAATTGTTCAGGTGCTTCGCTCATCCCCGAAAGCTTGAGCGAGGCGTATCGTTCTGCCTGTTCGCCATCATATCCGGCAAGCGCGCGGGCGTTGGCGTCCTGGAAATTGGCCAGCATCGCGGCACGGGCGGGGGCCGCGCGGACGCGGATGATACGCCATGGCTCTGAAAGGCCAACAGAAGGGGCGAGGGAAAACGTGGCAAGGCACTCTTGTACAAGTGCCTCCTCCACTGGATCTGAGCGGAACTGGCGCACATCGCGGCGCCAGCGCATCAGGTCGGTCAGTCCGGCACGGAAATCATCCGAAAACGCATACATGCCGGACCGGCCTCCGGTCTTATTCAGCGGCCGCTTCGTCGGCTGCTGCTTCGGGTGCAGGTGCTGCTGCGGCTTCTGCTGCGGCGGCTGCCTTGTCGGCTTTCTCCTGCGCGCGCTCTTGCGCTTTCTTGCCCGGTGTACCCTTCTTGGGGTTGCTGCGCTCGGTCTTGGGGCGTGCGCCTGCGGCTTCCAGCATGCGCTGGATACGGTCTGTCGGCTGTGCGCCTTCACCCAGCCAGTACTCGATCCGCTCCATGTTCAGCTTGACGCGGTCTTCGCTGTCTTTTGGCAGCAGGGGCGCATAGGTGCCCAGACGTTCGATGTAGCGGCCATCGCGTGGCATGCGGCTGTCTGCTGCAACGATACGGTAAAACGGACGCTTTTTGGAGCCACCGCGGGCGAGGCGAATTTTCATAGCCATGAGATTGGTTTCCTTACAAGTTATCTTTGTGTTCGTGGTGATGCTGAATGACTTCAGCGATGATGAAGTTGAGAAACTTCTTGGCGAATTCGGGGTCCAGATCGGCCCGTTTCGCCAAATCTTCTAGCCGCTCGATCTGCGCGCTTTCACGGGCAGGGTCGGACGGGGGAAGGTCGTGTTCGGCTTTGAGTTTCCCCACAGCCTGCGTGTGTTTGAACCGCTCGCCCAGTGTATAAACAAGGATCGCGTCCAGACGATCAATGCTGGCACGGTGGCCTTTCAGGATTTCGGCGGCAAGTTTGACAGTGTCGGTCATGATGCCTCCTTGGGGTGGCGGTAGATACGGGTGGTATTGCCGAGAAGCTCGCTGTCACGCTCGTGGTGCGCGCCAAGGCGCTCTGCCAATGCGATAGAGCGAGTGTTTTCAGGATTGATATAGCTGATGACGCCATCAAGGTTCTGATGCTGTGCCGCATAACGCCGCGCTGCACTTGCCGCCTCGAAAGCGATGCCCTGACCTTCAAAGCCTTCAAAAACGCTCCAGCCCAGTTCGGGCTCGTCCCAGCCATCGTTAAAGATCATGCCGACCCGCCCTGCTGTTCCGCCGGTTTCTCGGTGTTCAAGCATCCACATGCCAAAGCCGCGCATTGCCCAATGGCCGTAGGTCGCCAGAAATCCGCCCCAGTTGCGGATGCGCGGATAGGGGCCGCCGACCCACTTGGAACGCTCGGATGCGCCGAAGGCTGCGAACGCCTCAAAGTCGCTTTCACGCGGACCGCGCAGGATCAAACGATCTGTTGTGATGACAGGAACGCTGGTCACTTTTTCTTCCCGAAACCTGACAGGCCGGAGGGCAGGCCCATGCCACCGCCCATACCGGGAAGCTTTCCGCCCATTTGTTTGGCGGCGGCTTCCAGTGCTTTGGGGTCCATGCCTTGGGCCATTGCGGCGGGGTCCATGCCGCCTTTGCCCATCATCTGTTTCATCGCGGCTTTCATCATGCCGCCTTTGCCTTTGCCCATCTTTTTCATCATGTCGGACATCTGGCGCTGCATCTTCATCAATTTGTTCAGGTCACTGACCTGCATACCGGCACCTTTGGCGATACGCTTTTTCCGGCTGGCCTGAAGGATCGCGGGGTTTGCGCGCTCTTTCTTGGTCATAGAGTTGATGAGGGCGATCTGCTGTTTGAGGATCTTGTCATCAAGGCCCGCATCCTCGACCTGTTTGGCCATTTTGCCCATGCCGGGCATCATGCCCATCATGCCCTGCATGCCGCCCATCTTGATCATCTGTTCAAGCTGCATCTTGAGGTCGTTCATGTTGAACTGACCCTTCGCCATGCGCTTCATCATCTTTTCGGCCTGTTCGGCCTCGATGGTTTCCTGTGCTTTTTCGACAAGCGCGACAATGTCGCCCATGCCAAGGATACGGCCCGCGATGCGCTCCGGCTCGAATGTTTCAAGCGCGTCCATCTTTTCGCCAAGTCCGACATATTTGATCGGGCGGCCTGTCACGGCGCGCATGGACAGGGCGGCACCGCCGCGCCCGTCACCATCCATGCGGGTGAGGACGACACCGGTGATGCCGATACGCTGGTTGAAGTTTTCAGCGGTTTGCACCGCGTCCTGACCCGTCAGACCATCCACCACCAGCAGCGTTTCGCGCGGGGTTACGACATCGCGGACGGCCTCAACCTGCGCCATCAGTTCATCATCGATTGACAGGCGGCCCGCTGTATCGAGCATATAGACATCATAGCCGCCAAGACTTGCCTGCGTTTTGGTGCGTTTGGCGATCTGAACGGGGTTTTCACCCTTTACGATTGGCAGCGTATCGACGCCGATCTGCACACCAAGGATCGCCAACTGCTCCATCGCGGCGGGGCGGTTCACGTCAAGCGATGCCATCAACACGCGCTTGCCGTCTTTTTCTTTCAGGCGCTTTGCAAGTTTTGCGGTGGTGGTGGTTTTACCGCCACCCTGAAGGCCGACCATCAGGATCGGGGCCGGCGGGTTGTCAATCTTCAACGCACCCGGTTCGCCCTCGCCGCGCAGCACGTCAACCAGCGCGTCATGCACGATTTTAACAACCTGCTGACCGGGCGTGATGGATTTGGTCACGGCCTGACCGGTGGCCTTCTCCTGCACAGCGTTCACAAAGTCACGTGCAACGGGCAGGGAAACGTCCGCCTCTAACAGGGCCACGCGTACTTCGCGCAGGGCGGTTTTTACGTCTTCTTCAGACAATGCGCCCTGTTTGGTCAGGCGGTCAAAAACACCGGACAGGCGTTCACTGAGATTCTCAAACATGGGCGGGTGCCCCTTTACGATCGGTTGCGGTTTGGTTCCCGATGTAGGAACGACCGCCGGAATTCACAAATGCCCCATCGTTGCGGGACAATAGGTTTTACCCCAGTGGGCGTAACACGCTGACTGGGGGCGATCCTGAAAATATCCAGGACCGGAAGGCATTGCTTCCGGAGATTTGGGTTGCGTTTAGGCCCAAGACGCGGCTGAGTCAAGCGGTGCGGCACTTGCACTTTTGTGTGAATGAAGGAAGGTAGGCGGGTTGTTGTTTGCCAGTGTACCAAGGATTCACGCATGGAAAACTGGGATGAGGTCAGAACCGCCTATCAGGTGGCGCGCAAGGGCACAGTAAGCGGCGCTGCTGAAGTGCTGGGCGTGCACCATGCCACGGTTATCCGTCATATCGACGCGCTGGAGCAACGTCTGGGTGTCAAGCTATTCCAGCGTCATGCACGCGGCTATACCCCAACCGAGGTGGGCGAAGACCTTTTGCGTGTTGCGCAAGCAACCGAGGACCAGTTCAGCCAGTTGTTAAGCCGGATCAAGGGGAGCGGCACCAAGGTGTCCGGTGATCTGGTTGTGACCTCGCTAAATTCGCTTGCGCCGCGGATCGCACCAGTGCTGGTGGCGTTTCAGGCGGAATATCCCGGCGTGGTCATGCGGTATTTGACAGATGACCGCCTGTTCCGGCTTGAATATGGAGAAGCGCATGTGGCGATACGTGCAGGCCCTGCACCGGAACAGCCCGACAACGTGGCCCAAGCGCTGACAGAGCAGCCGATGGGACTGTATGCATCTAACGGCTATGTTGCCGCGTATGGTTTGCCCAAGGGACCGCAGAGCTTCGGGAGCCATAAATTTGTCGGCCACGAAGATAGTGAAAGCCGCGCACCCTGCTTTCGATGGCTGTCAAACAACGTGGCACGTGAAAATGTAACCTTCCGCAGTAATGATGTGCAGGCGCTTTCGCTTGCTGTTGTCAGTGGCGCGGGGATCGGTTTTTTAACTCCGCAAGAAGCAGCGACGTACCCTGAACTGGTAGAGGTCATGAAGCCGCTTCCGGAATGGTCAACGTCACTCTGGCTGGTGACTCATATGGATTTGCACCGGACAAGCAAAGTGCAGGCGCTGCTGCAGTTTCTGAAGTCCCGCATCAAGGACGGTGCGCTTTGATGACGCCGCAGGCGCAGGGGCATCTGGCGATGTTGCTATTCTCCGCACTGGTGGCGGGGTCATTTTCACTGGGGTCATTGGTTGCGAACGAGATCGCGCCGCTGGCGTTGAATACGGTGCGGTTTGTGATTGCCGGGGTCGTGGTGGGGATCTTTGCATCAGCTACAACGGGTATTCCACGCACGGCATTTGCCGCACCGTGGCGCTATCTGGTGCTGGGCGGGCTGTTCGCAATCTATTTTGTGCTGATGTTCGAGGGGCTGAAAACATCTGCACCTGTCAGTTCGGCGGCTGTTTTCACACTGGTGCCTGCGATGTCGGGAGTTTTTGCGTGGTTTATGCTGCGCCAGCGCACCACGCCCCGTATGCTTGCCGCATTGTGCATTGGCGCGGCTGGCGCGCTTTGGGTGATATTTCGCGCGGATATATCGGCACTTCTGGCATTTGATATCGGGCGGGGGGAAGTGATCTTTTTCTTCGGCTGTGTCGCCCATGCCATCTATACGCCACTGATCCGACGGCTTAACCGAGGTGAAAGCGCGGTAGTATTTTCGTTTGGCACACTGGTGGCCGGAGCAATTCTGATGGCGCTGGTCGGGGCCGGCGACATCCGTGCAACCGATTGGACCGCCTTGCGCCCTATGGTCTGGATCACAATCCTGTATGTCGCGTTTTTTGCAAGCGCGATCTCCTTCGTGTTGGTACAGTTCGCCACCTTACGCCTGCCCTCGGCCAAGGTGATGGCCTATACCTATCTGGTACCCAGTTGGGTGATCTGTTGGGAAATCGCGCTGGGCAGAGGCCTGCCACATTTGATGATTGGCACGGGTCTTGTCTTAACGATACTGGCATTATTGTTGCTTCTGCGGGATGAAGATGTGCCCAAACCTGCATCACTAAACTAAAAAAATTCGATTTTGTGGAACCGTATGCCTTAGCCTGACGTTCTGTTTTTAGTTCATTGAAGGAAAACACCCATGCGAAACATTATCTATCTCGTCGGCCTCGTCGTTGTTGTGCTCGTTATCCTGAGCCTGCTGGGTGTCTACTAAACCAATCTCTCGAAACTTTAAGGAAGGGAATTCACCATGCGTGGAATTATTTATCTTGTCGGACTTGTTGTAATCGTATTGGCGATTGTCCAGTTTGTTTTGTAACGACTGAAAAGAAATTTTGATGAAAAAAGGGGGCAATGCTCCCTTTTTTCTTTTTTAGCTGCCATTTTCCGCGGCGTCGGGCAGTTCGTGTTTCAGGAACCGCTCGAATGCGTCAAGGTTGACCGGTTCGAACTGGCCAAAACCCTGCATCCACACCGATGCTGCGCGCATTGCGTCGGGTTCCAGCTTGCACCACTTTACACGTCCCCGTTTTTCCTGGGTAATCAGTCCCGCAGCCGTCAGTACACCCAGATGTTTTGAAATTGCTGCAAGCGAGACGTCAAACGGCTCTGCCACGTCGGTCACGGCCATATCATCCTCTAGCAACATAGCAAGGATCGCGCGGCGCGTCGGATCAGCCAGTGCGGAAAATGTGCTGTCCAGTGTCGGGGCCATGTCGGTAATATGTGTCCAGAATCGCGGTTGAGAATACCCTACTGAAGGGGTGTTGTGCCTTGGGGCATATCCTTACCTTCAATGGTTCCCAATGGCAAAGGTCAACCTTTCGGTTGAATGAGGGAAGTCCCCGGAATGGCCCTGAATCCAGGATCTTGAACCGGTGTGGTTGTGGGCGAAGTTTTGTAACCTAATATATTTCAAGGGCTTACATGCTATCCAGATGTCGTTGACTCGGATCGCCGTGCGCATTAGCTACTGCGCAAGACATCCCAGCGGGGCAGTGTGCATGGAAGACCAAGATCGTAAGGCGGAAATGGCCGCGATTGAGGCGCGGATCGCAGCGGCCAAAGGTGCGAAAGCACCCCAGTCCCGCGTTGAGGAGCATCATTCACAGGCCCAGATGGCTTGGCGGATGGTAATAGAGCTAGTGGCCGGTCTGGGGATCGGCTTTGGCATCGGATACGGGTTGGACCTGTTCTTTGGAACACTGCCTGTATTTATGGTGCTGTTTGTCATGTTGGGCCTCGCGGCCGGAGTAAAAACAATGCTCCGCTCCGCGCAGGAGATGCAGGACAAAAAGATGGCCGAAGAGGCCGGAGATGAATATCCCCTTCCGAGGGGCGGAACGGCGAAACCACCCCAAGAGGGTGAGCAGGATAAAGGGGCCTAGAAGATGGCAACAGAAGCACAAGGCGCGGAAGAAGGCGGTCTGGTCTTTCATCCGATGGATCAGTTCATCGTGTCACCGCTCGGTGGCGATGGTGCTGTAAACTGGTACACGTTTACCAATGCGGCCCTCTGGACCAGCTTTGCAGTCGCAGCGGTTTTCCTGCTACTGGTTGTAGGCACGTCCAAGCGCGCAGTTGTTCCGGGTCGGATGCAATCGGTTGCCGAACTGGCGTATGGCTTCGTTTACAAAATGGTCGAAGACATCTGCGGTAAAGAAGGGGTGAAATACTTCCCCTATATAATGACACTGTTCATGTTCATTGTCTGCGCCAACTTCCTTGGCCTGATCCCGACAGCCTTCACGCCTACTTCACACTTTGCTGTGACGGTTGTGTTGGCTTTGGCAGTGTTCATTGTTGTCACGGTTCTTGGCTTTGTGAAAAACGGCACAGCATTCCTGAGCTTGTTCTGGGTTGCTTCCGCACCATTGGCTTTGCGCCCCGTGTTGGCAGTGATCGAGCTTATTTCATACTTCGTGCGCCCCGTTAGCCACTCCATTCGTCTGGCTGGCAACGTCATGGCCGGCCACGCGGTTATCAAAGTATTCGCGGGTTTTGCGGCACTGGTTGCTGTATCGCCTATCGCGATCCTCGGGATCACGGCGATGTATGGCCTGGAGGTCCTCGTGTCCTTCATTCAGGCCTATGTTTTCACCATCCTGACATGCGTGTATCTCAAAGATGCACTGCACCCCGCACACTAACGACTTGGGGGCAGGTCTTGCCTGTCTCCATCACTATCCAAACTTCCAACGCATAGGAGAATACTCATGGAAGGCGAACTCGCACACATCGGCGCAGGTCTGGCAGCAATCGGTTCCGGCGCAGCCGCAATCGGTGTTGGTAACGTAGCTGGTAACTATCTGGCAGGCGCATTGCGCAACCCATCCGCAGCTGCATCGCAGACTGCAACACTCTTTATCGGCATCGCGTTCGCCGAAGCGCTGGGGATCTTCGCGTTCCTCGTAGCACTTCTGCTGATGTTCGCTGTATAAGCGACAGACGTTTAATCCCTATGCTGGGGGCGGTGTGGTACGCTGTACCGCCCTCTGGACACAGGACTTTACTACGTCCCTTAGAGAACGATGTTTTGACAGGAGGCCATGATGGCAACTGAAATCGCAACAGACGCCGTTGGTACTGCGGAAGCAGCAGGCCCCGGCATGCCGCAACTGGATTTCGCCACATGGGGAAACCAGATTTTCTGGCTGGTACTTGCGCTTATCGCAATTTATCTGATCCTGTCGCGCGTGGCACTGCCGCGCATTGCCGCTGTTCTGGCAGAGCGTCAGGGCACAATTACAAACGACATTGCCGCCGCCGAGGACCTGAAGGCCAAAGCGGTTGAGGCCGAGGCTGCCTATGACAAGGCGCTGGTAGATGCCCGTGCAGAAGCACAGCGCATCATCGCAGAGGCAAAAGCAGACATGCAGGCGGATCTGGACAAGGCGATTGCTAAAGCCGACGAACAGATTGCTGCGAAATCTGCGGAATCCGAAAAAGCCATTTCGGAAATTCGTGCCGGTGCTTTGGAGAACGTGAAAGCGGTTGCCAAAGACACGGCCAAAGAAATT
Source organism: Sulfitobacter sp. F26169L (assembly GCF_026410285.1). Taxonomy (GTDB): domain Bacteria; phylum Pseudomonadota; class Alphaproteobacteria; order Rhodobacterales; family Rhodobacteraceae; genus Sulfitobacter. Next base: position 225,558 of record NZ_JAPMLP010000004.1, read on the forward strand.
GTTGCTGCAATGGGTGGCAAGGCAGATGCCAAAACCGTCACCGCAGCAGTTAACTCACGGATGAAAGGATAACGTCATGCGTTTCACGCTCACATCCGTCATCGCGCTGCTGGGGGCTACACCGGCCTTTGCAGCGTCTGGCCCGTTCTTTTCGCTGGGCAACACAGATTTTGTGGTGCTGCTTGCTTTCCTGCTGTTCATCGCGGTGCTGTTCTATTTCAAAGTCCCATCACTGATTGGCAAAATGCTTGATGGCCGTGCCGAGGGAATCAAAACCGAACTCGAAGAGGCCCGCAAGCTGCGCGAAGACGCACAAACGCTTCTCGCCTCCTACGAGCGCAAGCAAAAAGAGGTGCACGAGCAGGCCGATCGTATTGTGGCTGCAGCCAAGGATGAAGCCGCTGCAGCAGGAGAGCAGGCACGCGCCGATCTTGCGGTTTCAGTCGAGCGCCGTCTGGCCGCTGCCGAAGAGCAAATCGGTTCTGCCGAGGCCGCTGCGATCAAGGAAGTACGCGATCAGGCCATTGTCATTGCGATCGCTGCATCGCGTGAGATCATCGGCAAACAGATGACAGCCGCGGAAGCGAACAAGTTGATCGACGAAGGTATTGCGCAGGTGGATGCAAAGCTCCACTAAAACTCTGCCTAATAAGATAACGAAGCCCTGATCGAAAGATCGGGGCTTTTTGTTTTGGCGGGCTATCCGAAGCTCTGCACAGAAATTGGACGACGGTCCGTAGTGCCGCCAATAAAGCGCATTATCATCGTACCGCAGGGCACGGCGAAGCTGTCCCGGAAAGCTTACGCATCTTAACGTCTTGTTAACGGGACATGTGGCTTTTTGGTTGATATGATCCGATGTTTAATCCCCCTCATCCTTGCGCTTGGGGCGTGCAACACTGCTGGCCCCCATTTTCGCGGGCTACCTGCAACCACCGTTACGGTTGACGGGTCCACGTTTGACGTGCGTGTGCGGAATGAATTAGCCGAAGCGATCCGGACTTCAACGGAATACGCGCCCCGCTTTGGTGTAATCCGTGAACGGGCGGGGCGAGCCATGGCAATGGTCAGCGGCTGCGAGGTGAAAGAGGTTCGTGGGGATCAGGCGCAGGCGACAGGCCTTTTGCGCTGCGGCAAGGGTAAACGCCGCAAAAAACCGGTGCTGCCTGTCGGGCTGGAGTGTGTGCCAATCAGGGGAAGTGAGTTGACGCAATTGGGCGCCACCTCGGTTGAGGTTGACTGTGTAACAGTGTTCTAACCACGATATCTTGTGGATAACTGCGGGAATCCGCCTGTAGATAGGGTGTGCCTGTTGACAGGTAGCGGCGAACGCCGTCACTTGCGTAACGGTTCGGAATCACCACACAGGCGGCATATGCGCTTTTCGAAACTCAGGCTGACTGGCTTCAAAAGCTTTGTCGACCCCACCGATCTGATCATTGCGGATGGTCTGACGGGTGTTGTGGGGCCGAACGGGTGTGGAAAGTCGAACCTGCTGGAAGCGCTGCGCTGGGTCATGGGGGAGAACCGCCCGACCGCGATGCGGGGCGGTGGCATGGAAGATGTGATTTTTGCGGGTGCCGCGACACGCCCCGCACGCAATTTTGCCGAAGTGTCTTTGCAGATCGACAACAGCGAGCGTTTGGCCCCTGCGGGTTTCAACGACAGCGACTCCCTTGAAATCATACGCCGCATCACACGGGATGCAGGCAGTGCGTATAAGGCGGCAGGCAAGGATGTGCGCGCGCGTGATGTGCAGATGTTGTTTGCCGATGCCTCAACGGGGGCACACTCCCCCGCGTTGGTACGGCAGGGCCAGATCAGCGAATTGATCAACGCAAAACCCAAAAGCCGCCGCAGGATACTGGAAGAAGCTGCTGGCATTTCGGGTCTTTATGCCCGCCGCCACGAGGCAGAGCTAAAGCTGAACGGCGCGGAAACAAATCTGGCGCGCGTAGATGATGTGATTGAGCAACTGGCCACTCAACTGGCGCAGCTGGGGCGGCAGGCACGACAAGCCGCGCGGTATCGCGACATCGGAGAGCAATTGCGCCGGACCGAAGGCACGTTACTGTACCGCCGCTGGCGCGAGGCGGATGACGCGCGCGCGCGTGCCGAAGAAGAATTGCGCAGCCGGGTGTTGGCGGCCATGCAGGCCGAAGGCCACGTGCGCGCTTGCGCCCAGGCGCGGCAGGACGCCGAAGATGTAATGCCTGAATTGCGTGAAGAAGATGCTATTGCAGCGGCGGTTGTGCAGCGGTTGGTGGTGCAGCGCGATACGTTGAGCGATCAGGAGAACCGCGCCAACGCAACGATTGAAACGCTCCAAGGGCGGATTGCGCAGCTGGCACGCGACATCGAGCGTGAGGGCGGACTTAACCGCGATGCAGGCGATACAATCGAACGTCTGGAATGGGAAGCCCGTGAACTTGCCAAAGCCGGTGAGGGGCATGCCGAAGCGCTTGAGCTTGCGTCCGAAGTGGCCCGCGAAGCCGCCGCAGTATTGCAGGAACGCGAAGGCGATCTGAGTCAGCAGACCGAAGATGTGGCACGGCTGGCCGCGCGATACAGCTCTGCCGAGCGTTTGCTGGATGACAGCCGCAAGACGCAGGCACGATCGGAAGCGGAAGCTTTGCGTGCGCAAGAGGCGGTGCAGGCCAGTGAGGCGGCGCTGGAAAAAGCTGCAAGTGATTTTGAAACGGCATCGACAGCGGAAGTGGCGGCGGTTGCTGCGGCAGAGGCTGCGGATGAAGCGCTGCTGAATGCCGAGGAAATGCGTGCGGAGACACAAACCCGCGAAGCCGAAGCGCGCGCGGAGCGCTCTGAAGCCGAAGGAGAAATGAATGCCTTGCGCGCCGAGGCGGGGGCATTGGCTAAACTGGTAGAGCGGGACACGGCAGAAGGGGGCCAGATACTTGACCGCCTTCAGGTAGAGCACGGGTTTGAAAAAGCGCTTGGTGCTGCGCTGGCGGATGATCTTCGCGCGCCGGAGGTAGAGGCGGACGGCCCGTCAGGTTGGTCTGCTTTGGCGGCCTACAGCGATGCCCAGGCCCTTCCCGCAGGGGTCACGCCCTTGACGAACCATGTGTCATGTCCCGATGTATTGAATCGCCGTATGGGCCAGATCGGTCTGGTGGATGCGGATGATGGTCCGCGCCTGCAACCGGCATTGCTGCCGGGGCAGCGGCTGGTATCGCTTGAGGGTGATTTGTGGCGTTGGGACGGGTTTCGCGCATGGGCAGAAGACGCGCCATCGGCTGCGGCGTTGCGTTTGCAACAGCTGAACCGGTTGGAAGTGTTAAAACAATCACTGGAGCAGGCGAGCCAACGTGCCGAAGGCGCACGTGCGGCGCATGAAAACCTGACCGTGGCGCTGACGGCCCAGACCGAAGCAGACAAGCGCGCACGCGAGGCGCGTCGTGATGCAGACCGGATGGTGGCCGATGCAGGCCGCGCGCTGAGCCGTGCCGAGGCCGACCGTAACCTCGCCGCCGGACGGCTTGAATCGCTTGGTCTTGCCGTCGCGCGGCATGAGGAAGAGGCGATGGCCGCGCGTGCGCGTGTTCTGGAGGCGGAGCGTGCGTTGGCTGATCTGGGGGATCTGGGGGATGCGCGGGCCGCGGTGGAGGATATCCGCATGGCGGTAGAGGCGGCGCGTATTACGATGATGTCGCGGCGCTCGGGCCATGACGAGTTGCGCCGCGAGGGTGAGGCGCGTCTGAAACGCGCGCAGGAGGTGACCAAAGAACTTAGCGGTTGGCGGCATCGTCTTGAAACAGCCGAAAAACGGAGTGCCGAACTGATCGAGCGCAAAGAAGCGTCCGAAGCCGAGTTGAAAGAAGCGCTGGCAGTGCCGGAAGACATCGCCTTGAAGCGCGATGAACTGGGCGACGAGATCGCGCATGCAGAAGACAGGCGCGCATCGGCAGTGGATAAGCTTTCTGAGGCGGAGGCGACACTGCGCGATGCCACGCTGGCGGAGCGCGAAGGCGAGCGGGTGGCCTCCGAAGCGCGTGAGGCGCGTGCGCGGTCCGAGGCGCGCTGTGATGCAGCCAAGGAAACCGTTGCCGCCGCTGCCGAGCGGATCGCCGAAGACCAGCAGTTAACTCCGAACCAGTTGTTGAGCCAGCTTGACGTAAATCCCGATGCAATGCCCGGCGCAGAAAAGCTGGAGGCTGATGTAAACCGTCTGAAGCGGCAGCGCGACGCGCTGGGTGCCGTGAATTTGCGCGCCGAAGAAGACGCCAAAGGCGTGCAGGAAGAACACGACACGCTGGTAACCGAAAAGGCCGATCTGGAAGAGGCGATCAAGACGCTGCGCGCAGGCATTGCAGGGTTGAACCGTGAGGGGCGCGAGCGGTTGCTGACGGCGTTCGAGCAGGTGAACGCAAACTTCTCACTTTTGTTTACGCATCTGTTCGGCGGCGGCGAGGCAAAGTTGATGATGGTGGAATCCGATGATCCGCTTGAGGCGGGTCTGGAGATTATGTGCCAACCACCGGGAAAAAAACTAAGCACGCTTAGCCTGTTGTCGGGGGGTGAACAGACCCTGACCGCGATGGCGCTTATTTTCGCTGTGTTTCTTGCCAATCCTGCGCCGATCTGTGTGCTGGACGAGGTTGACGCGCCGCTGGATGACGCAAACGTCACGCGATTTTGTGATCTGCTGGACGAAATGTGCCGGCAGACCGATACGCGTTTTCTGATTATTACACACCACGCGGTGACTATGGCGCGGATGGACCGCCTGTTTGGCGTGACAATGGCAGAGCAGGGCGTGAGCCAGCTTGTCTCGGTCGATCTGAAAAAGGCGGAAAAGCTGGTCGCGTGAACGTGTGTGGCCTTGGCCTTGCGTACGCTTTAGGCTGGTGGTGTGCGGTATTTGATTGCTCTGTTCCTGTTACCATCGGCCCTCTGGGCTGGCGAATTCCATCTGCTGGATGGCGATGCAGCATTGAGCCGTGCCGAGGTCATGCAGGTGACGGAAAGGCATCTGATCGAATTTTATGAAGGTGGCCAATCGCGATATTCCGCCGGTGGAGCGTACAGTTTTACTTACGCCAGTGGTGGTACGGCATATGGCAGCTTTACGGTGAATTCGGATGGGACGATCTGTATCTCATATCGCAACGGGCGCAGCCGCTGCGATAGATTAGTCCGCAGTCACGGGCGTCTTGTGATGCTGACCCAGGGCGGTCAGCGCTTTGCGATCAGGCCTTAGGTTCAATTTGCGCGATCGGCCCACCCGTCTTTTCCCAACCGGTAAAGCCGTCTTTCAGGTGCGCTGCTGTGAACCCCATGTCTTGCAATGTCGCGACAGATAAGGCGGAGCGCCAGCCGGACGCGCAGTAAAAGACAAACTTTTTGTCCTGTGCAAAGACATCTTTGAAATATGGGCTGTCGGGATCTACCCAGAATTCCAGCATGCCGCGGGGGCAATGAAACGCACCGGGAATGAACCCGTTGCGCGCACGTTCACGCGGATCGCGGATATCGACGATCTGCACAGACGGGTCGTTGAGCATGGTGATAGCCGCATCGGTTTCAATTTCCTCGATGCGCGCGCGGGCACGCGCAACCATCTCGGCAGCGGTGGTTGTCAAATTCATCGCGTTCTCCCCTCAAGCTTTGACAGAAGGGCAGGGGTCGGCCATGCATCTGCGGGCAGGTTCATGCGTTCCTGTTCTGCCTGGACGGCGTCACGGGTTTTGGCCCCCAAAATGCCATCAACATTCCCGACATTGTAGCCGCGCGCTTTCAAAGCGCGTTGCAGACGTTTCATCTGGCTGCCGCTAAGCCCTTTTTCCGGGTTTCCTGCATTATACACTTTGGCACCTTTCAGGCGGGTGGCAAAATACGCCGCCGTCAGAACGTAGGTAAAGCTTTGATTCCATTCAAAAAATACGTTGAAGTTCGGGTAAGCAAGAAAAGCAGGGCCGCGTCGGCCTTGGGGCAGGATTAACGATGCGCGCAAGTTGTTGGCCAGCGCGCCATCACGGGGGCGAATGCCAAGTGCGGCCCAGTCGCGGGCGCGTTTGGTGGTGTTTAATCCGCTGAGCGACCAGTCGAAATTCTGCGGCACAATTACCTCGTCAATCCACGGCTGGTTTGCCCGCCAGCCGAGAGAGGACAGCATCTTGCCCCCTGACATTAACGCATCAGGCGCAGAGGTTTTCAGCGAGACACGACCGTCACCATCTCCGTCGGTGCCATTCTCCAGAATGTCGCGGGGTAGCATCTGGACCATGCCGATCTCTCCGGCCCAGGCCCCTGTCGTTTTCGCGGGATTGAAATCACCACGGGCAAACAGCTTCATCGCCGCGAAAATCTGTGGGCGGAACAGTTCGGGGCGGCGGCAGTCATGGGCGAGGGTGACGAGCGCGTTCGCAGTGTTGAAATTGCCCTGAATTGCGCCAAAGTCCGTTTCAAAAGCCCAGAAGGCCAGCAGAACACCCCGGTCAACGCCATATCGGCTGTCGATCCTGTCAAAAACCTTGTCATAGCGCTGGCCGTTGCTGCGTCCGCGATTGATACGGTCATTCGAGATCAGCCGGCGTGAGAAATCAACGAAAGGCCGCTGGAACACCCCTTGCGAGCGGTCTGCGCGCAATACCGCAGGGTCGAGCCGCACCGGGGCGAGAAAGCTGGCCGCGACCTTTGCGTTTACGCCATGTTTGGGCGCCTCGGCCTTCAGGCCGTTGAGAAACGTATTGAAATTGCCGCCGCATGGCACGTTGGCCAGTGCCGAGAGCGGGGTGAGGGCCAAGAGGGCCGCAAAAATTGTAGAGCGCATTAAAGACCTTTGTTCTAAATTCAACCCAGAGAGGCCAGCAATATCGTTAGCCCCAGCATCATGCCCCACGCCTGCCACAGCTTGCGTATGGATGCTTCAATTTCGCCCGCGCCGATGGTGCGTGCGCCAGCGCCGCCGACCCATGGAAACTGCTGCATTTTGCCATCATAAGCGCGCGGCCCCGCCAATGCCACACCTATGGCACGCGCCATTGCAGCTTCGGGCCAGCCAGCATTGGGAGAGCGGTGCTGCGCGGCGTCCTTTCTGATTTCATCCAGCATGCCGATCACGCCGGCAGGTAATGCGATCAGCAGACAGGTGAGGCGGGCGGGAACAAAGTTCATCACATCATCCATACGGGCAGTCGTCTTACCAAAACGTTCATAACGCGGCGTGCGATAGCCGATCATGCTGTCGGCTGTATTTACCGCCTTGTACACTATCAACCCCGGAAGTCCACCCAGCAGAAACCAAAAGATGGGGGCAATCACCCCGTCCGAGAGGTTTTCCGCCGCGCTTTCGATTGCAGACCGTGCGACCGCCGATTGATCCATCTGCGCGGTGTCGCGGCTGACGATCATGGCGACGGCGCGGCGTCCGTCCCCCAGCGAGATGCGCAATCCGTCCGCTACCGCCGCCACATGTTGTACCAGTGAGCGCTGCGCCAGCAAAATGGCGACGATGACAATTTGCGCGATGCCCCCCAAGTGTGCAAGCGCCCAGCCGATGAACCAAGCGCCACCTATCAGGATCGCCAGCGCTGCACCTCCGGCGATTATCCCGCCATTCTTCGTATTTAATTTTCGATCCAGCAGAGCAACGGCACGGCCCATCAAGACAGCGGGGTGCGGCACCCGCGACCAAAGCCAGCGCGGCTCGCCAAACGCGGCGTCCAGCATCATTGCCAGCAGAAGGATAACAGGCGCGCTCATGGCAGTGCGGCCTCCAGGCGCGCCCACTGATCGGGGGCGGGCAGGCCAAGGCGTAACCAGCGTGGATTGTAGGGGAATATACGGCTCCAGACTTGATTGTGTGCAAGGCGGGTTTGCCACGCCGCCGCATCGTCAACATCATAAAGCCGGAAAAGACTGGTGCCGCCCACCAGAGAGGCGCCGCCGCCGGCGAGCAGTGCATCAAGGCGCACAGCATCGGCGCTGAGCCGTTTGCGGGTTTGTTCAGCCCACAGCGGGTCGCGCAGCGCACGTGTGCCAATCTCCAGTGCCGGTCCTGCCACAGGCCAAGGGCCGAGCATTGTTTCGAGCCGCGCCACCAGCGCGGGATCACCGATCACAAAGCCGAGCCGGACACCAGCCAAGCCCCAGAATTTTCCAAAGCTTTTAAGAACCAGTGTATTGCGGCGGTCTGCCTCCGCAATCAATGTGGCAGCAGGCCTCACATCGCAAAAGCTTTCGTCGATGACACGCAGGGAAGCGCACAGATCGCCAGCTTTGAAAGTGCGCCCGTCCGGGTTGTTGGGGTTTACAATGACCTGTGCGTCCGCTTGCGACAAAGTTTCGGTATGCTGCCAGCCGGCAAAATCGAAGGCTGCGGCGTGTTCGTTATACGTTGGGGCTGCAATATGAACCCTTCCCGCAGCGCCTAATCGTGGGATCATTGCGATGGGTGCGGAGGCGCCGTTTGTGGCGATGACGGCAGCTTCTCGGGGGATTTGCCAAAAACTTCGCGCAGCCTCGACAAGTGCGGATTGCGCTGCCTTGTCCGGCAAGGCACACCATGAGTTGTGATAGATGTCACCAACCGGATAGGCCACCGGGTTAATCCCCGTGGACAGATCGATCCAGCTATCGCGCGTGCCGCCGTACTGTTGTGCCGCCGCGTCAATACCTCCGCCGTGATCCCGTTTTTGCTGTATCACGTACCCTACCTGCGAAACCGTTGGTGGCTGAATTCAGCCTGTTTTCCCCGTTCGACAAAGCGGAGTTTTGTGTAACTATCAATAGAGCGCTATACTTCCGGATATATATTTTCTTTTTTCATTGCTTTCCTAATGAATATAGCCCCTACCGTTGGCCGAGGATACTGAACACATGACCGACAACGAAGCACAAAATACACGGGTGTTAATCGTGGAAAGCAAGCCCGAGCTGGCCAAGCTGTGGCAAAGGCACCTGATACGTCAGGGGATGAGCGCGGTTTATGTGACAAATCAGGATGCCGCGATTGACCATCTGTCACAAAACGACACTGACATAATTATCCTGGATCTGGTAATCACTGACGGAGCGGCACTGGCGATTTCGGATTATGCAAATTACCGCCATCCAGATGCGCGGGTGATTTTTGTGACCAACACCAGCTTTTTCTCTGACGGGTCCATTTTTGCCCATTCCGCCAACGCGCGTGCGTTTGTGCCAACGAATACGCCGCCAGAAGATCTGGCGGCGATGGCAGCACATTACGGGGCTGAGCGGCGCGTAGGCTAGCCGCGTCCGTGAGGCTGATGCCAGGCAATAACCGGATTAATCGGAATGATCCGGTTGGGATTAATCGTATCATGACTGTAATGATAATGGCGCACGATATGGTCGAAATGCACCGTGTCTGCCACACCATCCCATTGAAATAGCTCGCGGGTGTAGGCCCACAGGTTCGGAAAATCTACAATCCGGCTGCGGTTGCATTTGAAATGCTGGTGGTAAACACAATCAAAACGCACCAGCGTGGTGAACAGGCGCCAGTCGGCTTCGGTAATTGTGTCACCTGTCAGATAGCGGTTGTTGGACAGGATATTTTCGATCCAGTCCAGAGAGTCAAACAGCGGATGAACGGCGGCGTCATAAGCGGATTGTGTGGTCGCAAAGCCTGCTTTGTATACGCCATTGTTCACCGTGTCATAAACCCGCGCGTTAATCTCTTCTATTTCGGGGCGCAGCGCCTCTGGCCAGTAATCATCTGTATTGCCTGTCAGCGCGTCAAATGCGCTGTTCATCATGCGAATGATTTCGGAAGATTCGTTTGAAACGATGGTGTTACGCTTTTTGTCCCACAGAATGGGAACCGTCACGCGACCGGTAAAATCAGGCACGGCGCGGGTATATATATCGCGCGCAAAGGGAAGATCGAACAGCTTGTCACCCGTTGCTCCGGCAAAATCGGTGTCAAACGTCCACCCTTGGCCGAGCATGTCGGGGTGTACCACCGATACACTGATCAGCGCTTCAAGCCCTTTCAGTGCGCGAAATATAAGGGCGCGGTGTGCCCACGGGCAGGCATAGCTGACATACAGGTGATAGCGGTCTGCTTCTGCTTCAAACCCGCCTTCACCGCTGGGGCCGGCGCTGCCGTCTGCTGTCACCCAGTTGCGGAAATTTGCCTCTTGGCGCTTAAACGCGCCGCCGCTTTTCTTGGTGTCATACCAGCTGTCATGCCATTCGCCTTCGATCAACAGTCCCATGGGCGTCTCCTTTGATGTCGGTTAACGGATATGTAACCTGAAATGCATAGAATTCGATTGCATACCGTCGCGCAGGAGGGGTGCGAAAATGCACAACGACAAATAAAGTTTCAAAATTGTGTTGCCAGAAAAAATTTTTGACACAAACTTGAGTGTGTAGCGGGAGAGGAATCATGGACGTATTTTTGCCGAAAGGTTTTGCAGCGGGTAACAGCCGCCCCGCGACCAGCCACCCTTCGCGCGCGAGAAAGCTGTGTGTGGATGCGGGGGGAGTGTATTATCCCGTGCATCGGAACTGGGCGACAGGGTTTGCAACTGCGGTTGAGGATACGCCTGTACTTAGTGGCGTGGTTGATCTTTATGACGGGGCAGATCATTTGCACCAGTGCCTGATAACAGGTCACGAAATTGTGGATGATGAACAGGTATTCACTGTGAAGCGCGCGATCAGCGTCGACTACTCTGCTGAGTCCGACTTGTAGAAGGTCGCGAGGCAGGGGCGATTGATGAAACGGGGCACCCTAAGGCGGGCCCCCCGATAGTCTTTATTGCAGGTCTTTGAAAGCTTCGGCCAGACGATCACAGGCTTCCTTTACCCGCGCGCGCGGCGTGGCGATGTTGAACCGCAGATAGCTTTCACCACCCTTTCCGAAGGTTGGGCCATGGTTGGCGGCGATGCCTGCGCCTTTTTCGACGCGCTTGGTAAATTCCTCACGGGTCATACCTGTTCCCTCAAAATCCACCCACGCCAGATAGGTCGCCTCAAGCGGCATGGACTGCAGGCCCGGTATGGCATTGACGGCATCGTCAAACAGACGGCGGTTGCCATCGAGATATTTAATCAGGTCATCCACCCACGCCGCGCCTTCGGGGGAATAGGCCGCTGAGGCCATGAACAACCCAAAACTGTTGGGCGACAGGCCAAGTGCAGCCATACGTGTGGCGAACTTTTCGCGCAAAACCGGATCGGAGATGATGACATTGCCCGAATGGCTGCCTGCGATGTTAAAGGTTTTCGTGGTGGCGGTCATCATTACAAGGCGGTCGTCGATGTCATCGATCAAGCTCATCGCGATGTGTCTATGACCGGGCATGACCAGATCATGATGAATTTCATCTGACACAAGCACCAGATCGTGCCGCTTGGCAAAATCGGCTACCTCCTGCAGCTCTTCGCGGGTCCAGACCGTGCCACCCGGATTATGGGGCGAGCAGAGGATGACCATTTTTTCGTTGCCGGTCATCTGCGCATCATAAGCTTCGAAATCCATCCGGTAACGACCGTTTTCACGCACCATTTCACATTCGACCACGCGGCGGTCAGCAGCGGTGATCACCCTTGCAAATGCGTGATAAACTGGGGTGAACAGCACCACCCCGTCGCCCGCTTTGGTAAAGGCATCGACACACATGGCAGTGCCGTTAACCAGACCGTGAGTGGTGAAGATATGCGCGGGGTCCAGATCCCAGTTGTGGCGGGTCTTCATCCACCACTGGATTGCCGCGCGGTACTTGCTGTCGTCCCCGAAATACCCGTATACGCCGTGCCGCGCCATTGCTTCGACGGCGTCCTGCACAACGGGCGCGGTCTGGAAATCCATGTCCGCCACCCACATTGATATGCCGGTATCTGCGGGCACGCCGTAAATGCTCTCCATGCTGTCCCATTTCACGCAATGGGTGCCGCGCCGTTCGATCGGGGTGTCAAAGCTCATATAGTTTCTCCTGTAGATTTCGCGGAAGGTTAGCGACGTGTGGCGTATGTGCAAGCCCAACAATCTGCACGCGCTGCTTGCGGGGGCGGGGGGCATGGCCTACATGACCTTGCATGAAACGCCCCATTTTATATCACCCCGACCCGCGCCTGAAAAAAAACTGTGCAGCCGTTGCCGATCTGACCGATGATTTGCGCGCGCTGGCGGATGATATGCTGGCCACGATGTATGATGCCCCCGGTGTGGGGCTGGCTGCGCCGCAGGTTGGCGTACTGTCCCGCCTTGTTGTGCTGGATTGTGTCAAGGAAGAAGGTGAAAAGCCGCGCCCGCTGATCATGTTCAACCCGCAGATCGTTGCCGCGTCAGAAGAGCTGAATACCTATGAAGAGGGCTGCCTGAGCATTCCCGAACAGTTCGCTGATGTGACCCGCCCTGCCGAGGTGGAGGTAACGTGGATTGATCGCGACGGTAACGAGCAGCGCGAAGGCATGGACGGTCTTTGGGCCACTTGTGTGCAGCACGAGATCGACCACCTTGATGGCAAGCTTTTCATCGACTACCTCAAACCGCTCAAGCGGCAGATGATCACCCGCAAGATGGTGAAGTTCAAACGCGAGCTGGCCCGCGGATGAGTGTGCTGGACATCGTGCAGTGGCCCGATCCGCGTCTGATGGAAATTTGCGCGCCGGTTGACGCGATAACACCACAGATTGAAACGCTGGCGGCGGATATGCTGGAAACGATGTATGCTGCCCCCGGACGTGGATTAGCAGCGCCGCAAGTGGGCGCGACGGTGCGGATGTTCGTGATGGATACCGGATGGAAAGAGGGCAAGCCCGATCCACTGGTCTGTATCAATCCGATGCTGCAGGAAGTCAGCGAAGAGCGTGTGACCAACGCCGAGGGATGTCTGAGTATTCCCGGTGTCAGTGCCGACATCTCGCGCCCCGCACAGGTGCAAATGGTCTGGACAGGGCTGAACGGCGGGCGCTACGTGCAGAGTTTTATCGGATTTTCAGCTGCCTGCGTGCAGCATGAACTGGATCATCTGGACGGCGTGGTTACTTTTGACCACCTTGATCCCGAAACCCGCGCAGCGCTGGAAGCGGAGTATGCAGCATGACCGTTCGCCCGATATTGGCATGGCCAGACAAACGCCTGCGCACAGCAGCCCAAGACGTCCGCCAGATCACCGATAATGTCCGCGCGATCTGGCAGGACATGATTGACACGATGGACGCCATGCCCGGCGTTGGGCTTGGCGCGCCGCAGATTGGCGTGATGCTTCGGCTGGCGGTTGTCGATACTTCGGAGGCGCGTAACAAGCGGATCAGGTTGGCGAACCCCGAAGTCGTTGACGCCTCTGCCATTATGAATGTGCATGAGGAAGCGTCGCCCTGTTTGTCAGGTGTATCGGCTAAGGTATCGCGTCCGCGTGGTGTGCGGGTGCGTTATTTGGACGAAAGTGGCGCGGTGATCGAGCGGGATTTCGTCGGGTTGGACGCAACCAGTGTGCAGCACCAGATCGACCACCTTGCAGGAAAGATGTATTTTGACCGCCTCAGCAAGGTCAAACGTGACATGCTGCTGCGCCGCGCGCGCAAGATGAAGGTTTAGTCATGCGTATTGTTTTTATGGGCACTCCCGATTTTTCAGTAACGGTGCTGGATGCCCTGCACAACGCTGGCCACGAGATTGTTGCGGTCTATTCCCAGCCCCCGCGTCCGGCGGGGCGGGGCAAAAAAGACCGGCCAAGCCCTGTGCACGCGCGTGCCGAGGCGCTGGGGCTGCAGGTGAGAACACCGACGTCTTTGAAGTCACCGCAGGAGCAGAGCGCATTTGCGGCGTTGAATGCGGATGTGGCTGTGGTGGTGGCGTATGGATTGATCCTGCCGCAAGCGATTTTGGATGCGCCTGTGCGCGGGTGTCTGAATATCCATGCCAGCCTGTTGCCGCGCTGGCGCGGTGCAGCGCCTATCCATCGCGCGATAATGGCGGGTGACGCACAGACCGGTGTCTGCATTATGCAGATGGAAGCCGGGCTTGATACCGGCCCGGTATTGTTGCGGGAAGCGCTGGACATCGGCGCCGAGGAAACAACCGCGCAATTGCATGACCGGCTGGGCGATCTGGGCGCGCGTCTGATTGTGCAAGCGCTTAAGAAGCTCGACACGCTTGTTCCTGAGGTGCAGCCCGAAGAAGGTGTCACCTATGCGGCCAAAATCGACAAATCGGAAGGACGTATCGACTGGAGCAAACCTGCGGTTGAAGTGGACCGCTTGATCCGTGGCTTGTCACCCTTTCCCGGCGCATGGTTTAAGTTTGAAGGGGATCGGATAAAAGTGCTTGGATCCCGAGTGGTTGAGGGATCGGGCACGGCGGGCGTGGTTCTTGATGACGCTTTGCATGTTGCTTGTGGTGAAGACGCAGTCGCGCTGACCCGCTTGCAAAAGGCGGGAAAAGGCGCGCAGGATGCCGAAGTGTTCCAGCGCGGTGCGCAAATTCGTGCTGGTACAGATTTGAACAAAGGATAAGCTATGTTTCCTACCATGATCGGTACAGTCGTGATTGCGGGGATTGTTGGCTATCTCGCGGAAAAGACCGGATTTACACACAACGGAATTTTGCAGAGCATTATTATCTGTGTTGGCGGTGCTTTTGTATTCTACTTTGTGAGGCTGATGTTCGGGTTCGGGTTTGCCTCGCCCGGAGTGAATGCGATTGCCTCATCTATAGGAGCGCTGGTTATTGTGCCGTTTCATTGGCGCAAATGATGAAGGGGGCCAGCCCCCGATGGCCTGCGGCCATCTCCCCCGGGATATTTATGGCCAAAAGAAAGTGCAGTCTCAGGATTTGGGGGGGGTGCTTTTGTAGACCGGCAAGTTCCACCCGAAGTGGATCGAGCCCGCTCTGAGGGTCCATGTGACGGCAGCGCCGGCCAGAAGGCCATACGACAGGTCCGGTAGATAGATTTTCAGCAAGACTGCTGTTGTGGCGCCTGCGAAAGCGGCGGTCACGTAAAGTTCGCCCTTTTTCAGCACAACGGGGACATCGCCAACAACAACATCACGCATCAAGCCGCCCATACAGCCCGTAACCATACCCATCAGAACGATGATTGTCGGCCCCTGATCGAGATCGATAGCAACGCCCGCGCCAGCAGCCATGGCGACGGCAAGTGCGAAACTGTCGAGCCAGACGATGGTGCGCTGGCGACTTTCCAGAAGGTGGGCTGTGAAAAAGGTGAGCAGCGCCGCTGTGGTTGCGGCGGCCAGATAGGTGGGGTCTTCGACCCAGAAGATAGGGTCTTGGTGCAGCAGAAGATCGCGGATGGTGCCGCCGCCCACAGCAGTGAGGCAGCCGATAAAGACAAATCCGACCAGATCAAGCTGAGCGCGGCTGGCCACCAGTGCGCCGGTGATTGCAAATACAATTACGGAAGCATAATCAAGGTAATCTACAAGGTTCATTTGGACTTGTACGGAGCCATGCCGGCACGGGCCAATGCGTCTGCGCGCTCGTTTTCCGGATGACCTGCGTGGCCTTTGACCCATTTCCACGTGACGCGGTGGCGGGCGTTTGCCGCATCAAGACGTTGCCAGAGTTCCGCATTTTTCACAGGTTTCTTCGCGGCATTTTTCCAGCCGTTCTTCTTCCAGCCGAAAATCCAGCCGGTGATGCCGTTTTTGACATAGTTGCTGTCGGTTACCACAGTGATTTCGGTGTCCCGCTCAAGCGCTTCAAGTGCGTGTATGGCGGCGAGTAGTTCCATGCGGTTGTTGGTCGTGTTGGCTTCACCGCCTTTAAGTTCACGCTCTTTGACAACTTTGCCACCGTCCATTGCCTGCATCAAGGCACCCCAGCCGCCCGGACCAGGATTGCCCGAACAGGCCCCGTCTGTGTATGCAAAAAGTTCAGGCATTAGCGCAGACCACAATCCAGCCGTGGTAGGTTTCATCCAGCCCTTTTGCCTGTCCGGTCCAGTGCTGGGTAGGGGTGAAACAAGCGTTTTTCAAAAGTGTCTCCAGTTCGGGCTTGGAATAGTATTCATAATAACGGCCCAGATCGTCTCGTTCGTTGCCAACGCCCATTTTCATTCCGATAAACAGGTTGCCGTCGGGTTTCAGTGCGCGTCGTAAGGCTGCCAGATGGCGCGGCATATCCTTGCGCGGGGCGTGGAGCAAGCTAAAGCTGGCCCAGATCCCGTCATAGATGTTTTCGCCGGTGATGTCGTCAAAGCGGCCTTTGCGCGGATAGATGTCCGCGAGGTCGGGGATGCGCGAGATTATTTCCGCCGACGCATCCAGCGCATCAATTTTCAGACCCGCCTGCGCCATCAGAACGGCATAACCCCCAGGGCCACAGCCGAGATCAAGGACAAAGCCGTTGGCAGGGCAGGTGGCGATAAATTCGTGGATCAGCGGATCGTTGGCAGCGTAGTCGCGCATCATGGTGTCGTAGGCGTCTGCCTGCGCGTTATAAACTTTTATCGTCTGCTCATCACTCACGCCAATGCTCCGACAGCCAGACAAGCCACAACAATGGTGGTAAGCAGGATGCGTAACCGCATCCACCAAGAGGGTGTCAGGGCTTCGCGATGGAAGAAATAATCTAGCATCAGCAGGCCCGCGAATCCGATCGCCAGAAAAAGAAGTGTGCCGGAGTCCGTGGTGCCTCTGGCGAGGAAGGCCCACAGGGCGGGCAGCACCGAAAGAACATAGCCGGTTGTTGCTTTTGCCCCGTTGGCTTTGGTTGCGAAACCCCAAAGAACGCCGGACATGAAGGATAGAATGACCGTGCCGTAAAGGACCAGCATCTTGATACCGTCTCCGGCGGTGACAAGCGGGGAGTCACCACCTGAATCCGGAAGCGTTGAGAAAAATGCACCGACGAGAAACGGTAGCAAGCCGGCCAAGCCGAGGGCGAGTGGGGCGCGGGGAATCTGGAACATTGTTCAATCCTTACGCACGTTCAAAAGCCAGCCGCCCTGCGAGGGCCACAAATATCGCCGCAAACGCGCGGCTGAGCCATGTCATCATCCGCTCTGACCCCAGCAGCCAGCGCCGCGCGTTTGCGGCGAACATGCCGTAAACTACAAAAACGGCGAATGTCATGGCCATGAAAACGACCCCCAGCAGCGCCATTTCGATTGTTGCTGTGGCGGGGTTGCCGGACAGGAAAGGCGGCAGAAGGGCGAGGAAGAAGATCGAAAGCTTGGGATTGAGGATATTGATAAGCGCGCCGCGCAATCTGCCAGCCACTTTCACGGCTGGCTGTCGCATTTACACTCAGCGCGCCGCCGTCTTTCAGGGCTTGCCATGCGAGGTAGAGCAGGTAGGCAACGCCAGCCCATTTAACGGCAGTAAACAGCAGTGCCGAGGTGTGCAGTACTGCCGACAGCCCAAGTGTTGCAGCCGCGAGGTGCGGGAGAATTCCGAAGGTACATCCGAATGCTGCCCAAAGTGCGGCGCTGCGCCCCTGACCAAGGCCGAGCGCAAGAGTGTAGATCACGCCAGTGCCGGGGACGATGACGACGACAAGGGCAGTGAGCAAAAACTGGAGTGAGATCATCGGACGGACCTTTGATTTGGAATGCTTGAGGCTACGCCAGAGTGATGTCAGTTGTGAAGGGTGGAATGGTTGGAGAGACGGAGATTGTGTCGCCAAGCTCAACGGCTGCTATACGAAACGAAGTGAGTCTTTTCTGCAACTGAGCCAATGGCTGCTGTTGCCAGTCAATGCGGTGAACTTTCTGGCGTATGTTAATGCGTTCTTGCGAGCAGACAGGACAGTTGCGCGTAGTTTCTTGCGCAAACCGCTCGTCCCGAAGTAGCCTAAAAGGGGAGGATAGAATGCGAATTTTTTTGACGTTTGGTTTATGCGCCTGCTGCATTACATCGGGTATCGGCAGGGCAGAGACAATCACAAACGAGGCGACGATAGGTGTTTTGGCATATCGTGGTTCAGCCGAACTAAAGCAGAAATGGATGCCTCTCAGTGAATATTTGATGGCCGTAATTCCCGGATGGTCCTTTCAGATTGTTCCTATGACGCTTTCTTCGGCGACGGAGCAGATCAAGTCAGGCCAGCTGGATTTTGTCGTGACAAACCCTGGCCACTTTGTGACGCTCAACCGAGAACACCGCTTGAGTGTGCTTGCGTCGCGATCACAGGAAAAATCTGACGGGCGGCACTCCACCGAATTCGGCAGTGCTATCATTACCCGCAGAGACAGCGGCATCCAATCATTGAGCGATGTCGCGGGTAGGTCCGTTACAGCAATCGGTGCAAATGCTTTTGGGGGGTTTCAAGCCGCTTGGTACGAGTTTGATCGTAGCGGGATAGATCTGTTTTCCGACACATCCAGCCTGACATTTGTTGGTTTTCCAATGGATCAGGTCGTTGCTCAAGTTTTGGCAAAGGAAACAGACGTTGGCATCGTCCGAAGCGGCTTGATGGAAGACATGTTGTACGAAGGGCGTATTGATAAAGATGAAATAAGATTTCTGAACACCAACGGGATCTATGATCATCCGGACACGGTCAGCACAATTCTCTATCCAGAGTGGCCATTTGCGGCTTTGGCCGCGACTGACTCGAACCTCAAAACCCATGTCGCCGTCGGACTGCTGCAAAGCGGAAATAGCCCGCTTGCTGCCAAGTACGGAATGATTGACTTGTGGTCTGCGCCCCTTCCGTATCACGGTGTGCAGGATTTGACTGAAACCTTCCAAGCGCGCTTGGAACAGACCAGTTTGCGACAGTCCACCTTGTTTGCGAAAGCGGTGTGGGTTGGGTTGCTGGTTTTGTTATCAGCAGGTGCTTTGCTTTGGTGGTGGCGCGCCAATCATGGAGCAAAAGAGTTGGATAAAGTGGACGACGGTATGGCGGATGAAGCCGCCAATCTGACCCAGCGTGAGCAGGAAATACTGGCGTTTATTGCAAAAGGATATTCGACAAAAGAAATTGCAATTGATCTTGGGATAAGCCCAAAGACCGTCGAATTTCATCGCGCAAATCTGTTGCGCAAGTTTGGTGCACGCACTTCAAGCCAGCTAGTTGCGTTGGCAACCTAGGGTAAACCCTAGTACTGTTTTACTGGAATCTTAGGGTTCTGCTGAGGTGTGCGGGATCACTTTCCCTGTCAGACTTCTTATACCCGTTCAAAAAGGAACGGGCATTAGGGAGAGCCAAATGAAATATCTATTATCCTTGTGCCTGACAGCTGCACTTGTTGTGATCGCATTTTTTGCGCAAGCGACGGATGCGCAGGCCGAAGAACGCTATGGAAAGCAGAAGGTCGTCTATCATATTAACTATGATGGCGGTCCAGATGACAAAAAATACCGTGGCGCGATGCGCAATATCCAAAACCATATCAATGCTGTTGGTGCCGACAACATGGATATCAAAATTGTTTTGCACGGAAATGGTCTGGGGCTTCTGTCGCAAGCAAAAACAAACGAACTTCTCCAAGGTCAGGTTCTGGAACTTAAAGGGCAGAACGCGGACTTTCACGTCTGCAACAACACATTGAAGGGCCGTAAGATTTCTTATGAAAATGACCTTTTCGACGTTTTTGAGGAGGACATTGTGCCCAGCGGTGTAGCGGAACTTTCACACCTGCAAATGCAGGGTTACACCTACATCAAACCCTGACGCGCACAATCCATACGTCAGTCTTCTAAATCCGTACCGGCAGGCGATCTGATCTTGCCGGTGCACCGCACGCTCCGCAATCGGTTCGGCGGTTCATGTGGCCGTCGCTTGAGAAATTCTTCGCTGAAGGACTGGAATGGTCCTGCTGATTAATTGCTTTGAAATTCAGGGGTGAAGGTACACGCATTGCGAACGGGCCCGGCCGCGATGACAGCGTTGGTTTTCGTAGGAGCCGTAAGCAGACCTTTATCAATTTCGCAGGATTCAACGCTTTGGGATTTGAGTGGTCATTAGACGCCCAACTTTGTCCGCCGGAGCAGAGTTTCAGCCCGCCTCGCGCAACACCCGCGGTACTTTGAATTCGACGCTCTCGACTGCCGTTTCGATAAGTTCTTCTTTCACGTCGTAACGGGCTCTGAAGGCGTCGATGACCTCGTTGATCAGAACTTCGGGGGCGGATGCGCCTGCGGTAATGCCGATGCTTGTGATGCCCTCCAGCGCGCGCCAGTCGATATCGTCGGCGCGTTGTACCAGTTGCGCATAGGCGCAACCTGCGCGGGAGCCGACCTCCACCAGACGTTTCGAGTTCGACGAGTTGGGCGCGCCGACCACAAGCATGGCGTCGCATTTCGGGGCCATGGCCTTGACCGCTTCTTGGCGGTTTGTGGTGGCGTAGCAGATATCTTCCTTATGGGGGCCGACAATGTCGGGGAACCGCGCCTTCAAGGCTGTGACAATATCGGCGGTGTCGTCGATGCTAAGTGTGGTTTGTGTCACATAGGCCAGCTTGGCGGGGTCGCGCACCTCGACGTGAGCCACATCGTCAGGGGTTTCGACCAGCAATACCTCCCCCTCGGGGAGTTGCCCCATTGTGCCGACAGTTTCGGGGTGGCCTTCGTGGCCGATCATGATCATTTGCAGGCCTGCATCGGCGTGGCGCTGGGCCTCGATGTGAACCTTGCTGACAAGAGGGCAGGTGGCATCAACATAGACCATGTTGCGGGCTTGTGCCGCGCTGGGCACAGATTTCGGAACCCCGTGCGCCGAGAAGATGACTGGCCGGTCGTCGGGGCACTCCGAAAGTTCTTCTACGAACACGGCCCCTTTTTCACGCAATCCGTCCACAACGAACTTGTTGTGGACGATTTCATGGCGGACATACACGGGCGCACCCCATTTGGTGATCGCCATTTCAACGATCTTGATCGCGCGGTCTACGCCTGCGCAAAAGCCGCGGGGCGCCGCAAGATATAGGGTGAGGGGGGGCTTGCTCATCAATGTCTCCGTGTCTGTGTACAGAGGTACGTTTGCATTGCAGTCTGGTCCAGTCCCCTTTTGCCTCAGCGGGCTTAATCGTGTGCTGTCGCGGGTTCACGTGCCGGGCGGCCGATCACATCGCGCAGATCGTCCAGTTCGATGAAATTGTCGGCCTGCCTGCGCAGATCGTCGGAAATCATCGGCGGCTGGCTGCGAATTGTGGAGACGACAGACACGCGCACGCCTTGCCGCTGGAGCGATTCCACCAAGGGGCGGAAATCACCGTCACCAGAGAAGATGACAATGTGATCTACCCGTGGTGCTAGTTCCATCGCATCCACGGCCAGTTCGATGTCCATGTTCCCCTTCACCTTACGGCGGCCCATGCTGTCGGTGTATTCCTTGGCGGGTTTGGTCACCATGGAAAAGCCGTTGTAGTTAAGCCAGTCTACCAAGGGGCGAATGGGAGAGTATTCATCGTTCTCCAGAAGCGCGGTATAATAAAACGCGCGCAGCAGCTTGCCTCGGCGCATAAACTCGGACCGGAGAAGTTTGTAATCAATATCAAAGCCCAGAGTCTTTGCGGCTGCGTATAAATTCGATCCGTCGATAAACAGCGCTAGGCGCTCGTCCTTATAAAACATCTTGTTTCCTTGAAATACCCGCTGCTTGCAGCGTAAGAAATTTACATTCAAATTCCGGTTCTGATGGTCCAGACCGTTTCAACCCTCTATTTAGGTATATTGGCAAATGTCACAAGGTCTGGTCATGGGGAAAAAAAGCGTAGTTCCGCCCATCGCCTTCTATACATGCCTGATCGCGTTGGGATCAAATCTCGATTTTGAGGATGACGTCCCGTCAATCGTGCTGGATAGAGCGCTCGCAAAGCTTGAGGCGCGTGGATTTGTGATTCGCAAACGGAGCCGCAATTTCACAACGCCTGCCTTTCCTGCGGGGGCCGGTCCGGATTTTGTGAACGCTGCTGTGATGGCGGAAACTGCGTTCGATGCCGATGAGGTGCTCGCACATCTGCACGCGGTCGAAGCTGAAATGGGGCGCGCGCGCGCAGTCCGCTGGGGCGCGCGCACAGTTGATCTGGATTTGATAGCGGTGGATGCACAGGTGTTGCCGGACGCACAAACCCATCAATACTGGCGACAATTGCCGCTGGAGGTTCAAAAAACCACGGCGCCAACTCAATTGATCCTGCCGCATCCGCGTCTGGCAGAGCGGGCATTTGTGCTGGTTCCGCTGCTGGATGTTGCGCCGCAATGGCAGCATCCGGTCACCGGAATGACCGTTCAGCAGATGCATGACGCGTTGCCTGCACAGCAGCGCGCAGAGATCGTGGCACAATAATACCTGCTTGTAAATTGCGCAGAACACGCATACGTAGCTCTTTCTAGCTGAAAATTTACTTGGAGCGTCCAATGGCCCGCGTAACCGTCGAAGATTGTGTTGATAAAGTCCCGAACCGGTTTGAACTGGTCATGCTTGCGGCGCATCGCGCACGCGAAATCTCTGCGGGATCACCTGTTACTGTTGACCGTGACAATGACAAGAACCCCGTTGTTTCCCTGCGTGAGATTGCGGACGAAACGCAGAATGCGGATGATCTGCGGGAGCGTCTGATCGAAAGCAACCAGCACCAGATCGAAGTGGACGAACCCGAAGAAGACGCGATGGCGATTCTTATGGGCGCCGAGCAGGACAAGCCGGAAGAAGACAGCATGTCCGAAGAAATGCTTTTGCGGCAACTGATGGCGGCGCAAGGGCAGGGGTAACACTGGGCAGGAATGATCTTCTTGTCAGAAGACCGAGGCAGATAATGACAACGACTGCCGATGATCTTGTTACATTGGTCCGCGGGTTTAACCCCAAAACAAACGAAGCGCTTATTCGCGCCGCCTACTCCTATGGAGAGCGGATGCACGAGGGGCAGACCCGTCATTCGGGTGAGCCCTATTTCACCCATCCTGTTGCTGTGGCTGCCATTCTGGCAGAGCAGCAGCTCGATGATGCCACAATTATCACCGCATTGCTGCACGACACCATAGAGGACACACCTGCGTCATATGGCGAGGTGTTGGAACTGTTTGGCAAGGACGTGGCGGAGTTGGTGGATGGTGTGACCAAGCTCACCAATTTGCAGCTGAATTCCTCGGAGACCAAACAGGCCGAAAATTTCCGCAAGCTGTTTATGGCGATGTCCAAAGACCTGCGTGTTATTCTGGTCAAGCTGTCGGACCGTTTGCATAATATGCGCACGATCAAGGCCATGCGTCCTGACAAGCAGGTGCAAAAAGCCCGTGAAACCATGGATATCTATGCGCCACTGGCAGGGCGTATGGGGATGCAGTGGATGCGCGAAGAGCTGGAGGATCTGGCCTTTCGGGTGCTCAATCCCGAGGCGCGCCAGTCGATCATCCGCCGCTTTATCCGGCTACAAAAAGAAACCGGCGACGTTGTGGAGCGGATCACCGCCGACATGCGCAAGGAACTCGCCGCCGCAGGTCTGAACGCCGAGATTCTGGGGCGTGCCAAAAAACCCTATTCCATCTGGCGCAAAATGGAAGAGAAGGAGCAGTCTTTCTCGCGGTTGTCTGATATTTTCGGTTTCCGCATTATCACCGACAGCGAGGAAGACTGTTATCGCGCGCTGGGCGTGATCCACCGTCGCTGGCGCGCCGTTCCGGGGCGGTTCAAGGACTATATCAGCCAGCCGAAAATCAACGGTTACCGATCTATCCATACAACTGTGTCGGGCCGCGACGGCAAGCGGGTAGAAGTGCAGATACGAACGCGCCAGATGCATGACGTGGCCGAAACCGGAGTTGCGGCGCATTGGTCCTACCGTGACGGCGTGCGGTCAAAAAACCCGTTTGCGGTTGATCCAGTAAAATGGGTCTCTCAACTGACCGAGCAATTTGATGGTGAAGATGATCACCAGAACTTTCTCGAAGCAGTAAAGCTGGAAATGTACGCCGACAAGGTGTTCTGCTTCACGCCCAAGGGCGAAGTCATCAAGCTGCCCCGCGGTGCGACTCCGATTGATTTTGCCTATGCAATCCACACTCGTATCGGGTCCGCCTGTGTGGGGGCGAAGGTGGACGGAATTCGCGCTCCCCTTTGGACGCGGGTGAAAAATGGCCAGTCGGTTGAAATCATCACGGCAGAAGGCCAGACGCCGCAGGCGACATGGCTGGACATCGCAACCACAGGTAAAGCCAAGACGGCCATTCGCAGAGCGCTGCGAAGCGTGGATCGCGCGCGGTTTGTAAAATTGGGCCGCGAGCTCGCGCGTTCGGCATTCGAGCATGTGGGCAAGAAAGCCACCGACAAGGTTCTGGCAACAGCCGCACGCGCCATGCGCGTCGGTGATGTTGATGATCTGTTGGAACAGCTGGGCAGCGCCGAGATAACAGGTCGCGAAGTGGTGAGCGCGGTTTATCCAGGGCTTGCCAAAGTCACCGGCGATGAAGTTGACCAGAAGCGCGCGGTGATCGGTCTGGAGCTAGGGCAGTCGTTTGACCGCGCCCCTTGCTGCGAGCCATTGCCCGGCGAACGTATTGTCGGAATTACGTTTCGCGGCCGGGGCGTCACGCTGCATGCAATCGATTGTGACCGTCTCAGCGCCTACGAAGATCAGCCCGAGCGCTGGCTAGACCTGCGCTGGCACGATGGCAGTCACCCTGCTGTATACGGTGTGACTATTGATATCACGGTCGCAAACGACAAAGGGGTTCTGGGCCGTATTTGCAGTCTTATCGGAGAAGCCGGTGCTAATATCGCAGATCTGCGGTTTGTCGAACGAAAGCCGGACTATTTCAGGGTTCTTATAAACGCCGAATTGCGGGATGTGATGCAGTTGCATTCGTTGATGCTGACGCTTGAGGCGGAAAATAACGTGGCCGCGATCAGCCGTTTCCGGGATGTCGAAGCAGACATCAGCGATGTGGTGGAGAAAGTGCTGTGATTTTCAAACGGCGTGATCCCAAACCTTTGTTTCGTTCGGTGACGGAAATGTTGTGGCCGCGCGGCGGTTGGGCGCGCGCATTTCATTACGTGAAACACCGGATGCGCCGCTTGCCTGACAGCCCCGAACGGATTGCACGGGGGATTTGGGCAGGCGTTTTCGTCACGTTTTCGCCGCTGTTCGGAATGCACTTTTTTGCAGCCATGCTGATTGCGAAGCTGATGAAAGGTAACATTCTTGCCTCGCTGATGGCGACGTTTGTGGGCAACCCGCTGACGTTTGTGTTCATCGCGCTTGCCTCATTGAAATCTGGTCACTGGATTTTGGGCACCGAACTGGAAGAGGGCGAGTTACGCGCGCTTAGCCGCAAGTTTTCGGATGCGGGAAGCGATTTGTGGCACAACTTTGTTTCGATTTTTACTGCCGACCAGATGGACTGGTCCGGTCTTGCGATCTTTTCGCGGGATGTATTCTATCCCTATCTGATCGGGGGTATTTTGCCCGGTATCTTCTTTGCGACGATCAGTTACTATCTGGCTGTGCCTGTGCTGCACGCCTACCAGAGACGGCGCAAAGGTGCGATTAAGGCCAAGTTTGAAGCGCTCAAAGCCAAGACGGCTGCGAAAGCAGAAGAAAAAAAGCTGGCTGCGAAGGACAAGAAGGAAAAGGCAAATGGCTAAGCTGCGTTTGGGTGTGAATATCGATCATGTTGCGACAGTGCGCAATGCGCGTGGAGGCGACACGCCTGATCCGTTGCGCGCAGCACGTATAGCGCAGGATGCGGGCGCGGACGGGATCACGGCACACCTGCGTGAGGATCGTCGCCATATTTCAGATGCCGATATCGAGGGGCTGATGGAAATGCTGAGCGTACCGCTGAATTTCGAAATGGCAGCAACAGCCGAGATGCAATCGATTGCGCTGCGCCACAAACCGCATGCGGTTTGTATTGTGCCCGAAAAACGCGAAGAGCGGACAACCGAAGGTGGGCTTGAGGTTGCGCGCGAAGAAAACCGTCTGGCGCATTTTATCGCGCCGCTGCGCGAAGCGGGATGCCGCGTTTCGATTTTCATCGCCGCAGAACAGCGCCAGCTTGAAGCCGCGCACCGGATCGGGGCGCAAGTGGTCGAATTGCACTCGGGCGCGTATTGCGACGCCTACCATGAGGGTCGATTCGAACAGGCAGAGGCCGAATTGGCCAAGCTGCGCGAGATGGCAAGTTTCGGCCATGCGCTGGGGCTGGAAATTCACGTTGGTCATGGGCTGACCTATGATACCGTTTCACCCGTCGCCGCCTTTCCCGAAGTGGTCGAGTTGAATATTGGTCATTTTCTGATTGGCGAGGCGATATTTCTGGGGCTGGAACCTGCAATCCATGAAATGCGCCGCCTGATGGACGAAGCGCGGGGCGTTTGAGTGTCTGCTGTAACGTGGCTGCCACAGCGTTCGATCAGGTGACCGAATGATTTTGGGCATCGGCACAGATCTGGCGAATATTGAACGCATTCAAGGCACGTTGGACCGCTTTGGTGACCGCTTTCGCAATCGGGTATTCACCGAGATCGAGCAAGCAAAGGCTGAGCGTCGCAGAGATGTGGCTGGCACTTATGCAAAACGCTGGGCGGCAAAAGAAGCATGTTCAAAGGCGTTGGGAACAGGATTGCGGATGGGTATCAGCTGGCGTGATATGGCGGTCAGCAACCTAAAGACAGGGCAACCCGTAATGGCAGTTACCGGCTGGGCAGCAGAGCGGCTGGCGGCCATGACACCGGAAGGCCACGAAGCGATCATCCACGTCACCCTGACCGATGATCATCCCTGGGCGCAGGCATTTGTGGTGATAGAAGCGCGGCCTATAGTCTAGGAGCGTGCGCGCACCTTGACACTGCGCGCCGCCCTGCGCATGTAACCCGAAGATTAAATCAACAGGAGCGCCGCATGGCCAAGACGGAAAAAAAGGGCGGTGCCATCGTCGAGACAATCAAGACGGTTGTCTATGCCCTGCTGATTGCTGGCGTGTTTCGCACGCTGTTTTTTCAACCGTTCTGGATCCCTTCCGGCTCAATGAAGCAGACCCTGCTGATCGGTGATTTCCTTTTCGTGAACAAGATGGCGTATGGCTACTCCTACGCCTCCTGTCCCAGCATCATCCTGCCGAGTGTCGGCATCAATCTGGATGCGAAAAAGCTTTGCGGCGTGTTTGACGGCGATAACAAACGCTTGTTCGGCGGCACACCCGAACGCGGTGATGTTGTGGTTTTTCGCCACCCGATAACGGGTCGCGACTATATCAAGCGCCTGATCGGCCTGCCCGGTGACAAGTTGCAGATCACCGACGGGATTGTGCAGATCAACGGTGAATCGATCGAGCAAACCCCCGACGGGCAATTCGAAGAACTGATGGAGCTTCAGGGACCGCAAGGATTGCGCCCCCGCTGTGCCAATGGTGCCGTTGGTCAGGGCGGGATTTGCATAAAAGAGCGCAGTATCGAAACCATGCCAAATGGCGCAAGCTATGCGGTGCTGAACATCGGGCCGCAGGCATCAGATCGTACGGGTGTCTATTCTGTGCCCGAGGGGCATTATTTCTTTATGGGTGACAACCGCGATAACTCCGCCGATAGCCGTCTGGCTCAGGCAGCGGGTGGGGTGGGGTTTGTCCCTTACGAAAACCTGATCGGGCGCGCGGACCGGATTGTTTTCAGTTCGGGTGGTCGGTCCATGTTGTTTTTCTGGACGTGGCGCGGCGACCGCTTTTTCAAAGGGATCAAGTGAAACTGTCTTCCGAACTCAGAGCATTTGAAGAGCGTCTCGGGTATAAATTCCAGACGCCTAAACTGCTGAACGAGGCGGTTACTCATGCCTCCATGTCGACGCCCAACCGCGATGATAACCAGCGGCTGGAGTTTTTGGGAGACCGCGTGCTGGGGCTGGTTATGGCCGAGGCGCTTTTGCAGCTGGACACCAAAGCATCGGAGGGGCAGTTGGCGCCGCGTTTCAATGCGCTGGTGCGCAAGGAAGCCTGTGCCGATGTAGCGCGTGAAATCGATATCGGTGCTGTGCTGCGGCTTGGACGTTCGGAGATGTTATCAGGCGGGCGGCGCAAGCAGGCGCTGCTGGGCGATGCCATGGAAGCGGTGATTGCCGCTGTGTATATTGATGGCGGCTTTGATGCGGCGCGCGCACTGATCTTGCGGCTCTGGGGTGCGCGGACAACCTCTGTTAAAGACGATGCACGGGATGCAAAAACGTCGTTGCAGGAATGGGCGCAGGCGCGGGGGCTGGAGCCGCCTGAATACGTGCTGACCAAGCGCAGCGGACCGGACCACGCGCCGGTGTTTACAATCGCTGCGCGTTTGTCCACGGGCCAGACGGCCCATGCGACTGGCAGTGCGAAACGCGCCGCTGAACAAGATGCCGCAGCGATGCTGCTGGCTCAACTGGAGCAAGAGACATGAACACCGAACCGACAAGCGCTGCAGATACGGCTTCGACGCGTGCGGGGTTTGTCGCCCTGATCGGAGAGCCGAACGCAGGCAAGTCAACGCTGCTGAACCGGATGGTCGGGGCCAAAGTCTCGATCGTGACACATAAAGTGCAAACAACACGGGCGCGCATACGCGGTGTGGCCATGGAGGGGCAGAGCCAGATCGTGTTTGTCGATACTCCTGGTCTGTTCGAGCCGCGCCGCAGGCTGGACCGGGCGATGGTCGCCGCCGCGTGGGGCGGTGCTGCTGATGCGGATGTTGTGGTGCTACTCGTCGAGGCGCAGCGTGGCCTGACAGAGGGGGTGCAGCGTATTCTCGAACGGTTGAACGAGATCGGCGAAGGCGCGCGCGTTGCTTTGGCAATCAACAAGATCGACCGGGTGGAAGCGCCCGTACTCCTGGGCTTGAGCGAGAAGCTGAACAACGCTTATCCCTTCGTCGAGACATTTATGATCTCGGCGGAGCGGGGGCACGGCGTGGACGTTTTGCGCACATGGCTTGCCGGTCAGGTGCCGGAAGGGCCCTGGCTGTACCCAGAGGACCAGATTGCCGATCTGCCGATGCGGATGATTGCGGCAGAGATGACCCGCGAGAAGCTGACCCTGCGCCTGCATCAGGAATTGCCCTACCAGATGACAGTTGAGACCGAAAAGTGGGAAGAGCGCAAAGACGGCTCTGCGCGGATAGATCAGTTGATTTACGTTGTGCGAGACGGGCACAAGGGAATTGTGCTCGGTCACAAGGGCGAGACGATCAAAGCGGTGGGCAAAGCGGCGCGTGAAGAGATGGAAGAGTTTCTGGGACGCAAGATACATCTGTTTTTGCAAGTAAAAGTACGGCCCAACTGGCTGGAAGAATCCGAGCGCTATTCCGAGATGGGGCTGGAGTTCAAGGACGGCAACCAATGACCGGCGGGGCCGCATGTGGCCGGCGCCGGATCGAGTTTGCAGGACTAATGATGTCGGGGGCGTTGTGTCCCGTCTAACTGCACGGTTCTGGGTTGATGCCTATCTCGCGCGACTAAGGGTGTTTGATATCTCTGCGTTTGTGGTTGCGCACGGGGACGACACGGGGGGCGCGGTACTGGTGAAGCTTGCGACGCTGGACGGAAACGCGGTGGTTTACCAACGATCGTTCGATCTGGCGAGCGGGGAGCGGGTTTGGGCGGAATTGACATCGGGCGCGGAGACGGAGGTTGATGAGGCGGTGGCGCGGCAGCTTTCCTTTGATCCCGACCTTTGGGTGATCGAGGTAGAAGACCGAGCGGGCCGGCATCTGCTGGATCACGAAGGGCTAGCCTGATGGAGTGGCGCGATCAGGGCATATTACTGAGTTCGCGCCGCCACGGGGAAACCTCCGCGATTATCGAGGTGTTTACGCCCAGTCGGGGACGCCATGCCGGTATTGTACGCGGCGGCACCAGCCGTAAAATTTCGCCGATCTTGCAACCGGGTGCGCAGTTGGATCTGTCATGGCGCGCGCGGCTGGAAGATCACATCGGCGCTTTCACAGTGGAGCCTGTGCGCAGCCGTGCGGCTATTGCCATGGGGGGACGGCTGACGCTGGCAGGGCTGAATGCCGTGACCGGATTGATCCGCTTTTGCCTGCCCGAGCGGGAGGCGCATCTTCCGCTTTACAGGCGCACCGAGACTTTGTTGGATCTGTTGGGGCAGGATGATATCTGGCCATTGGCCTATCTGAAGTGGGAGTTAAGCCTGCTGGAAGAATTGGGGTATGGTTTGGATTTGGGTGCCTGTGCGGTGACCGGCGCCACTGAAGGGCTAATCTATGTCTCTCCCAAATCCGGGCGCGCTGTTTCGCGCGAAGGCGCGGGGGAGTGGGCGGACAGGCTATTGCCATTGCCGGATGTGTTGCGCGGGGTTGGACCCGCCGGTGATGCCGAAATTGCACAAGGCCTCAAGACAACAGGATATTTTCTGCACACCCGGCTTGCTGGCGATGCGGCATCAAAGCCGTTACCGGAAGCGCGGGCACGCTTTATCGATGCGTTCAATCGCTCGATTTGAAGACCATAACCAGACCTTCGGTGTTGGATAAAACCAGCGTATCGCCTGCAACCTCAGAGAGTGTCGCGGATTCTAACGCAGCGAGAAATGCCGTTTCTGCCGTCATTTCGGGGCATGCTACCCGAGTGCTGCCAATGGGGCCTGCGTCAAACCATGGGTAGGGGGTCTTGAGCGCGCCGAAATAGCGGTTGCACGGACCTTCGCCTGCGATTTCGCCGGCTTTGGGAAATGTTAGTGTTGCCTTGGCCGGAAAGGTGGCGCCGCCGAGTTCTTTGAGTGTCCAAACGTGATCAGCACCGCCATAAGCGCGAACTGTCTCGTCGCCTTTGCAGGCGGAAAGGGCGGTCAGCAGGACAACTGCAAAGAGAAATGTCTTCATGCCAGTGCTACAATTGTATCGACCAACGCATCAAAAGCATCGGGGGTATCAGTTTCGATTTGTAAGTGCGGCAAGCCGATCAAAGCACCAAGGATGGCCTGCCCGAATGCCGGGTTGCGCAGGCCAAACTGACGCAACAGATGGTTCAGATACTGTGACCGTTCCGCATCCACTTCGGCCATACTGGCCGCAACCATGCTGTTGTTGAGGGCCCAAACGCGCAAGGCCGCTTCGGTCTGATCTGCAAGGATGCCATGACCGAAATTACGCAAGCGGATATCGGCAGGGCCTTCTTCGCCCAACCGCGCGACGACGTCGGCAAGTGCTTTTGAATGCCAATGACGCAGCAAGGCAGTGTGGTAAGCAGGCACATCTTTGAAGTGCCAGTAGAACGAGCCTTTGGTCGTGCCAAGCTGGCGCGCCAAAGGTTCTGCTGCCAATGCCTGAGGGCCCTGGGCACAGAGCGCAGTGAAACCTGCGTCGATCCATTTTTCGGGGGAAAGTCTGGTGCTGTTCATAGGCGCACAGGTATGCGCAGCGGGGGCGCGCCGCAAGTGCGCGCCCCCGTGAGGATCGGCGGGGTTTAGCCCAAAAGGCGGCGGGCGATGACCTGTGCCTGAATTTCTGCCGCGCCTTCAAAGATGTTGAGGATGCGGGCATCACAAAGCACGCGGCTGATCTTGTATTCAAGTGCGAAACCGTTGCCGCCGTGAATTTGCAAGCCGTTGTCCGCTGCGGCCCATGCCACACGTGCGCCCAGCAACTTTGCCATGCCTGCCTCAACGTCGCAGCGGCGGCCCTGATCCTTTTCGAAAGCAGAGAAATACGTGAGCTGACGGGCAATCATGATCTCGACCGCCATCATCGCCAGCTTGCTGGAGACACGGGGAAAGTTGATCAGGGCTTTGCCGAACTGTTTGCGCTCTTGCGCGTATTGCATGGAAATATCCAGTGCAGACTGAGCGACACCTATAGCACGGGCGGCTGTCTGGATGCGCGCGCTTTCGAATGTTTCCATCAATTGCTTGAAGCCCTTGCCTTCTTCGCCGCCAAGCAGGTTTTCGGCTTTGACTTCGAAGCCGTCAAAAGCCAGCTCGTATTCCTTCATGCCACGATAGCCGAGCACTTCGATCTCGCCGCCGGTCATGCCGTCGGTCGGGAAGGGATTTTCATCGGTGCCGGGGGTCTTTTCGGCCAGAAACATGGACAGACCTTTGTAGTTGTCTGTCGCGGAGTCTGTGCGTGCCAGCAGCGTCATGACATGAGTGCGGGCGGCGTGGGTGATCCATGTTTTGTTGCCAGTGACCTTGTATGTCTCGCCTTCCTTTACGGCCCGGGTGCGCAGGCTGCCCAGATCGGAGCCGGTGTTAGGCTCTGTAAACACAGCGGTGGGCAGCGTCTCAGCAGAGGCAATCTGCGGCAGCCACTTTTCTTTCTGCGCATCGGTACCACCAGCGATAATCAATTCGGCAGCGATTTCCGAGCGGGTGCCGAGTGAGCCGACACCGATATAACCACGCGAAAGCTCTTCCGAGACGACACACATGGAGGCTTTGGACAGCCCCAGACCGCCATATTCCTCGGGAATTGTAAGGCCGAACACACCCATTTCGGCGAGCTCGTTAATGATCTCCAGCGGGATCAGCTCGTCCTTGAGGTGCCACTCGTGGGCAAACGGCTCTACCTTTTCGACAGCGTAGCGGCGGAACTGCTCGCGAATCATTTCCAACTCTTCATCAAGGCCGGTAGCGCCGACCGTGACATTGGCGGAGTGTTCCTGCATCAATTCAACAAGGCGGGTGCGCGCCGCTTGGGTATTGCCGCCTTGGGTCAGTGCCATGATTGCAGGGTCCATAAGGCCGCGCTGGTCATCCTGGCTTAGACCTAGGTCTTGCAAACGGACGACTTCACCCTGATTCATCTGGATGCCACCGTAAATCTGCCAGAGGTATTCACCAAAAGCGATCTGGTGAATCAAGGCTTCGGTTTCGCCGAATTTGCCTTCGGATTGCATCCGTTCGGCCCATGACTGCATCTGACGCAACGCCTGCGCATAGGTGGCCAGCCACGCAAGGCCATGTGCCGCGGTCTGTTGCTGTTCGACCAGATCGTTCGAGACACGGTCGCCGTCGCTGACCATCGCGCGGACAGTATCGGTGGCGCGTGCCAGAATTGCATCAACAGGCGCAACAGCTGCGGCCGTTAAGGCAAGTAAATCGTCAAGGAGGATCGGTGCCTCCACATTCAACTGTCCATCGTGTGCCATCTATCAGTATCCTTTTTTCTTAGCCCTTGGCATAATCATTTCGCAGATGCAGCACAATAAAAATACGTTTCGCTGCGGCAATTTGGTCGAAAATTTCGCACCAAGAATTTATATCGTCGGCATTCGAATTTCGATGCACCGGATCAACTGTTTGTTATGTAGGGGCATGGAAACGGTTTTCCCACTTTTATCCCCCTATGAACTTGGGCTTGCTGCATTGATTGCGATTATCGCAGGCTTTGTCAAAGGCGTGGTGGGATTCGCCATGCCTCTGGTCTTTATATCAGGTTTGACCACATTTATGGCCCCCGAACTGGCACTTGCCGGATTGATCGTGCCGACGTTGGTGGCAAACGGACATCAGGCATTGCGACAGGGCGTTGAAGCCGCCGTCGTCTCGACGATCAAATTCAAACTGTTTTTGATGGTCGGTGGACTGGCCCTAATGATAAGTGCGCAATTTGTCCGCGTTTTTCCCGAGCAGGCAATGATGACGGTTATCGGTGTGCCGGTCACCTTCTTTGCGATTCTGCAACTGGCCGGATATAAGGTCAGGCTTGCAGGGCAGAGTAAGCCGGCTGAATTTGTTGCGGGCGTGATTGCTGGCGGGTTGGGCGGCGTTTCGGGGATTTGGGGCCCACCGACCGTAGCCTACCTTACCGCGTTAGACACACCAAAGCAGGACCAGATGCGGGTGCAGGGGGTGATTTACGGACTGGGGGCGGTTGCACTGCTCGTCGCGCATCTTGTTTCAGGTGTGCTGCGGGCGGAGACAATCGGATTTTCGATCGCTATGGTGCCGGCCGCGTATCTGGGCATGCGCATTGGTATGTTGGTAATGGACCGGATTGATCAGTCAGCATTTCGCCGCGCCACATTGTTTGTGCTTTTTCTGGCGGGGCTGAATCTGATCAGGCGGGCGTGGTTTACCTGACCATCCTCCGTTTTGGCGCAACGGCTGTACCCGAGATATCCTCAATAAAGCTCACGATCCTCTTTTTAACGGTTTCGTCCTGAATAGAAGCGAGCGCATTGGCGATCTCGAGACCCGAGTCGCGAGGAGTAGGAGTCTGACCCGAATCTTGAAGGCCTTCGAAAAAATACGCTGGAGATACGTCAAACATCTGAGCCAGATCAAACAAGCGGCTCGCTGCAATGCGGTTCGAGCCGATTTCGTATTTCTGTATTTGTTGAAAAGAGAGGTCGAGCCTGTGGGCGACGTCTGTCTGGGAAAACCGCCGTAATGTGCGGATCTGCTTGAGCTTGCGCCCTACGTGTACATCAACTGGATGAGCCATCACTAAACCTTAAATTGTAACTGTTACATTCTTCCGAGAATTTTTCCATTCAATCAACTGGATAGATTTAGACTTTTTTGTCAAATCCATGAACTCATGTGGTGATAGGGATTTAACCTTAATGGATGATAATTGTTGCCTTAATGGGTGATTTATGTACATTCGTCCTTTATGAACGATTTATCAAGTACCCCTACACAAGCAGAGTTGCAGCGGCATTCGCCGGCACTTCTACACGAAATGATGCGCTCATTCACCGCGTTGGCGCGCACCCTGAACCTAAGCGTCGCTGTCGCCGAATTGGGAAGTACACGCCAGACCGTGCGTCGCCACATTGCCCAGCTCGAAGAGGCGATGGGCGTCAAGCTGTTCGAAGTAGAGCAACGCCGCTATGTGTTGACTGAGAAGGGGATGCGCGCGCTTGCCCCTGCGCAGGCGCTTCTGAACCAAGGTGTAATCTGGTATCAGGGACAGTTTGAATACGTCGCCGGAATGCTCAGGTTTTCGTTCGAGGGTGAAAACGGTTGGGTTTATCATCAACAACAGCAACCTCTAAGTACGATCTGGTCCTGCCGCTCCGAACTTTTGCGCGCCGCGTTGAAAGCGTGGACCCTGTCGGAGGCGATGTTGGAAAGCGGCCATATGGCGACGATTCGCCCTTATATCGTGGCGTACCGGGAAAATGCCGAGGGCTGGATTTGTGTCGAAGTGGGCGAAAGTTCCTTTTATTCAAACTGGTTCGGTTGGGCGCAAGCGCGCAGCAGTGTTGGGCGAAATCTGAACAAATTTCCGGGGGGTGACGTGCTGGCCAGCCTTGCGGATGCGCCTTTTCAGGACATTTCTACGGGGCGTGGCGTCAGGCTGGATCAGGTGCTGACAAAGCTGCCGATGGGCGGCGAAGACGGCCCGCTGAGATTTGCCGCTTTTGACCGTCTGCTGATGGGTGTCAGCCTGCCGGACGGATCACCCGCCATTATGTCGGTGGTGGATCGCGCCTGTGAGGTGCGCATTAGCGATGTAGATTCGACAATTTTGGACAACATGCCAGAAGAGGCGAGGATTGATTTTATAAACTAGCAGAAAAATTTGGGGAGTTTGTTGCGTAATTCGCTACACTGATGGGGTAGCGGCAGCAAAAGGCGATTCCCGATGACAATGGTAACCCTCCAATCCGGCGACAGATTTGTTGCCAACAGTACCGAGATTTTTCATCAATATGGCGTTCAATTGGAGGTCGGGTACGACTTTGAAGCCTATCGGGAAATCTTGAAATATGCGCGACCGGATCAAACGCTGGGCGCGCCGTTTGACCCCGATGTTCACAAACTGACACCGCAGAACGCTCTTTGGGTGATCGGCCGGAACGCCGATGGTGAAATTGTTCATACGCAGGCTTTGCGGATGCTTGAGATGAAAAACCAGAGCATCGCCGAGTACTTCACCCATAACTTCAGAGATTTTCCACCCGCTGCCCCCAACCTTGACCTCGCGCGGTCAAGGTATCGCGCCAGTCCGAAATCGAAGCGGATGTTTGGCAGCGTTTGCTATAACGGTGAATTCTGGATCAAGCCGGGTGATGATTCGCTGCGCGGGCAGGGGTTTTCTTGTGTATTGGGCCGGTACGCATTTTGTCAGGCGCTTCAACACTGGAATCCCGATCACATGATCGGGCTGATGGCAAAACCGGTCGCCTGCAAAGGTTTCCCTCAGCGCCTTGGCTGGATGAATTCGCAACCAGGCGCCTTGCGGTGGTTCTTTGACGGGCGTGATGCACCAGTAGAAGGTTTCATGGTCTTTATGGATCGTGAAGATATGCATTATGTTCTGGAACTGCCGTTGAACGATCTGGTCGCATTGGCGGCATAGACAAAGAAAAAGGCCGCTGCATTTTCTGCACCGGCCTTCCCTGTTTTTTTATCCAATTCGGATCATCCGATAACGACTGCTTTCACATCATCGTCGATGTGGGGCAGGTATTGTTCGAAGTTTTCTGCAAACATCGCAACCAGCTTGCTCACCTGACGGTCGTATGATTCTGGGTTGTCCCATGTCCGGCGTGGATCCAGCAGGATGTCCGCGACGCCTTCAACCGATACAGGCACTTCAAAACCGAAGTTTTCATCGGTGCGGAATTTGCCTGTCACCAGTGACCCGTCAAGTGCTGCGGTTAGCAAGGCGCGGGTTGCGCGGATCGGCATACGGGATCCCGTTCCGTAAGCGCCGCCTGTCCAGCCGGTGTTAACCAACCAACAGGTCGCGCCATGCTGTGCGATCTTTTCGCGCAGCAGGTTGCCGTAAACTTCGGGGCGGCGCGGCATGAACGGTGCGCCAAAGCAAGTTGAGAACGTCGGTTCCGGTTCGGTCACGCCCCGCTCGGTGCCTGCTACCTTTGAGGTGAAGCCCGACAGGAAGTGGTACATCGCCTGAGCAGGTGTCAGGCGTGCAATAGGGGGTAGCGTACCGAACGCATCACAGGTCAGCATGATGATGTTTTTGGGGTGGCCGCCAACTGCCTTTTTCGACGCATTTGCGATGTAGTGCAGCGGATAGGCGCAGCGCATGTTGGCTGTCAGGCTGTCATCGTCAAAATCGAGGTCTTTTGTTTCCTCGTCATAAACCATGTTCTCGATGACCGTGCCAAACTTCTCTGTTGTGGCATAGATTTCCGGCTCCGCCTCGGGGCTGAGGTTGATTGTCTTGGCATAGCACCCACCTTCAAAGTTGAAGGTGCCGGTGTCTGACCAGCCATGCTCGTCATCGCCGATCAGCGTCCGCTCGGGATCGGCTGACAGGGTGGTTTTGCCGGTGCCGGACAGGCCAAAGAAAATCGCGGTATCAACCGGATTTCCAACTGCATGGTTGGCCGAGCAGTGCATCGGCATCACGCCTTTCTCTGGCAGCAGATAGTTCAGCAGCGAGAATACGGATTTCTTGTTTTCGCCTGCATACTCTGTACCGCCGATCAGGATCAGCTTGCGATCGAAGTTCATTGCAATCACGGTGTCAGAGCGACAGTCGTGCTTTTTCGGGTCTGCCTTGAAGCTGGGGCAGTTAACAACGGTAAAGTCCGCCACATAATCGTTCAGCTGGTCACGGTCGGGGCGGCGCATCATGTTGCGGATGAACAATCCATGCCACGCAAGCTCGGTTACGAAGCGCACGTTTATCGCGTGCTTGGGGTCGGCGCCGCCAACAAGATCCTGCACAAAATAATCGCCGCCTTTCATGTGGGACAGCATATCTGTGTACAGTGCGTCAAATCCGGCTTCCGACATTTCGGCGTTGTTTTCCCACCAGATCGTGTCTTTCACACTGTCGCTCATCACGACGTGCTTGTCTTTCGGAGAGCGGCCTGTGAATTTTCCGGTGGTAACGAGGAATGCGCCGCCTTTGCCCAATGCACCTTCGTCCCGCTTCAGCGCAGCTTCGATCAGGGCAGGCTCCATCTGGTTGTAATACACATTGCCCAGCCCTTTGATCCCTTGATCGTCGAGGCTGAAGTTCGGGTTGACCCGTCCGGTTTGCATGCAATGTCTCCTTTGGAAACTGCGCGCTTTGCGCAGCGTATTGGGAAATGCCCGGACCAAATGCGCACGGGCGTCTGAGGAATAACGGCCTCTTAGCACGATGATTTACGCGTTGAACAGGCGCGTTTGCATAGTTAGCGCCACCAGATTGCCAAATGCTGTAGCCGGTGCCGGAATGGCGCGTTCCCGCTTGTTTTGCCGTCAGCGCGGACCGGCTCGCCGGCAAGAAATATCAGCTGAACCGATTGAATGTGAGGCAATTTAGCCATTCCGAAACAAATTATGGCCTAAATGTGGCTAGGGGAG
Organism: Sulfitobacter sp. F26169L; assembly: GCF_026410285.1. GTDB lineage: Bacteria > Pseudomonadota > Alphaproteobacteria > Rhodobacterales > Rhodobacteraceae > Sulfitobacter. Next base: position 263,664 of record NZ_JAPMLP010000004.1, read on the forward strand.
TGCATGATTCGCAGTTTGGGATTGATTCGACAGCAAAAGGAGTGATCAATGCTTGAAAAAATAAAACAATATTGAGCAGCACAAGGAAGCAGGCAATGTCAAAAATTGCATTGGTAGATGACGACAGGAATATCCTGACGTCAGTGTCGATGACTCTCGAAGCCGAAGGTTTCGAGGTGGAAACATATAATGATGGTCAGGCCGCATTGGACGCTTTTAACAAGCGAATGCCCGATATGGCTGTTCTGGATATCAAAATGCCGCGGATGGACGGGATGGACCTGCTGCAGCGCCTTCGTCAGAAAACCGCGATGCCTGTTATTTTTCTGACGTCCAAAGACGACGAGATTGACGAAGTCCTCGGGTTGCGCATGGGCGCGGATGACTATGTGAAAAAGCCGTTTTCCCAGCGCCTGTTGGTCGAGCGTATTCGCGCATTGTTGCGCCGTCAGGATGCGGTTGCGACTGACGAGGTGGGCGATACCGAAGAAACCAAGGTGATGGAACGCGGTGATCTGCGGATGGACCCGCTGCGCCATGCGGTTAGCTGGAAGGGCAAGGACGTTTCCTTGACCGTCACAGAATTCCTGCTGTTGCAGGCTTTGGCCCAGCGCCCCGGCTTTGTTAAGTCGCGCGACCAGCTTATGGATGTCGCGTATGACGATCAGGTGTATGTGGACGACCGGACCATCGACAGCCACATCAAGCGCTTGCGCAAGAAGATGCGCTCGGCAGACGACGAATTCTCCGCGATTGAGACACTCTACGGGATCGGTTATAGATATAACGAAGAGTAATCCGCTAAATGGCGATTGTTGAGAGGGATTTCGTGCGCGACCTGACACCCGCAAAACGCGATGGTGATGTTGTTCTGGGTGACGATTGGGTTGCGCCGGACAGTGCTGCGCCAAATGAAATCAGGGCCCGTCGTGAACGGCGCGGCCTCTTCTCGCTGCGCGCATCGCCGCTGACCCGCAAAATCATCACGTTTAACCTGATCGCGTTGAACGTGCTGGTTGCGGGTATTCTCTACCTCAATTCATCCCGCGAAAGCCTTGCGGTGCAGCGCGCGGCATCACTTGTCTCCGAAGCGGAACTGATTGCCGATGTTGTCGAGGCGCAGTTGCCCGAAGGGGACACTGTTGACCTTTCTGTCGGCGAAGGTGTGGATATAGAAAAAACGCTGGCGGGTCTCGATCTGCGCAGCGGTATTCAGGTGTTTGTTTTTGACACCGATGGCGCGCTGATTTCCAGCTTCGAAGGTGCCAGTGATGCATTGGCTCAAGGTCGATCTGACGGCACCGAGACGAAAACAATCCTGACAGATGGTTTGAACTGGCTTTGGGGGGCGGTCTCGTCGCCCTTCCGCTCAGACGGCCCCATTCTATCGATAGAAGACAGGCTAGGGCCAGTTGTTGCCGCGACGCTGACAGACGGCGCACAGATCAAGGAAGACCGCGACGAAGCAGGTGCAACGCTGGTTGCTGTCGCGACACCTATCGAACAGGACGGCGTCGCAGTCGGCGTGGTGGCGATTGCCAGTGCCAGTGGCGAAATTGACCGTCTTGTCCGTGGAGAACGCGAGCGTGTGTTGCAGATGTTTATTATCGCAACCCTTGTTTCCATCGGGCTCAGCCTTGTCCTAGCATCTACAATCGCCAACCCGTTGGCCGATCTTGCCGCCGCGGCCGAACTGGGCCGGGACAAGGATGCGCGCAAGATGAACCCGGGCCGTATCCGTATTCCCGATCTTACAGCGCGACCGGATGAAATTGGTCGCTTGTCCGGTGCTTTGCGCGGCATGATCTCGGCGCTTTACAACCGTATTGATGGAAACGAACAATTTGCCGCCGATGTGGCGCATGAAATCAAGAACCCGCTTGCGTCGCTCCGCTCCGCAGTGGGCACATTGCGGATGGTAAAACGTGACGACCAGCGTGAAAAGCTGCTGGATGTGATCGACCATGATGTACGCCGTCTCGACCGTCTGGTCAGCGATATTTCAAATGCGTCCCGTTTGGACAGCGAACTTGTCAAGGAAGAGGAAGAGCCGTTTAACCTGATGAAGATGCTGGGCAATCTGGGTCAGTATCTGGGTGAAGACGCGAAAAACCGCGGTATCGATTTTATTATCGACCTTCCGAAAGATCCCATTATCGTGCAGGGGCTAGAAGCCCGTCTGGCGCAGGTTTTTGTAAACTTGATCACCAATGCTATCTCTTTTTGCGAAGACGGTGATGCGATACGGGTTTGGGCGCGCAAGCGGGAAAATCGCGTCTTGATTGTCGTCGAAGATACCGGTCCGGGTATTCCCGATCAGGCGTTGTCAAAGATTTTTAAACGCTTCTACTCCGAACGTCCCGAAGAGCATTTTGGCAATAACTCCGGCCTCGGGCTTGCGATTTCCAAACAGATCGTTGAGGCGCATGGCGGTGTGATTTGGGCGGAGAATATCCGTCCGACAGAAGCAGATATCACCTCCGATCCGCTTGGCGCACGGTTTGTCGTCGGTCTGCCAATCTAACCTATGAGCAAGCGCAGCGCGACTTTGCATGCCACCTGCGTTGCTATCGCAGGCAAAGGGATTCTGATCACCGGACCATCTGGAAGCGGCAAATCGGCATTGGCGCTGCAATTGATTCCGTTGGGCGCTGTTCTGGTGGCGGATGACCGGACACATATCACCTGTGATGCAAACACATTGTTCGCGGCTCCGCCAAACACAATCGCCGGCATGATCGAAGCGCGCGGCGTTGGTATCATAACTGTTCCCTATCTGGAAACGGCACCTGTGGCGCTTGCGATAGACATGGACCGGCTCGAGCGCGAGCGCTTGCCCCTGCGGCATAGCATGACAGTGCTGGACATAACGCTGCCTTGCCTGCACAAGGTTGACGCACCCTATTTTCCTGCCGCGATCTATGCCTATCTGAAGGGTAGCTGAAATGAGAAATGATGACCCCTCCTGATCAAAATCTCCGTCGTATTGTGGTTGTTACCGGTCCCTCCGGTGCGGGGCGTTCGACGACATTGAATGTGCTGGAGGATGCTGGGTACGAGGTGATAGATAACCTGCCGCTGCGGCTGATGCCGGTATTGCTTGACGACCCGGATCAGTCACGCCCGCTGGCGCTGGGGATTGATGCCCGAAATCGGGACTTCTCGACAAATACCGTCATTGATTTTCTGGGCAGATTGGCGCTGAAGCCCGGTGTTCTGGCTGAACTTCTTTTTCTGGATTGCAGCACCGAAGTATTGTTGCACCGCTTTTCCGAGACACGGCGCCGTCACCCGATGGCACCTGCTAACAGACCTGCCGAGGGAATAGGGGCTGAGCAAGAGCTTCTCATGCCGTTGCGTGTGCGGGCTGACATGTTGATCGATACGTCGACGCTGAATGTGCATGAATTGCGTGCGGAAGTTGAACACTGGTTCGCGCCCGGAGGTAAACGCCACTTGTCGGTTGCGGTACAGTCGTTCTCTTACAAGCGGGGTCTGCCGCGATCGGTTGATATGGTGTATGATTGCCGGTTCCTGAAAAACCCGTATTGGGAGCCTTCGTTGCGCGCCCTCAACGGAACTGATCCGCGCGTGGCTGCACATGTCGCAACCGATCCGCGGTACGACGAGTTTTCGCAAAAGGTGCTGGACATGAGCAGGTTGATTTTGCCAGCGTGTCGGGAAGAGGGTAAGAGCCACTTTTCCATCGCGTTCGGTTGTACCGGCGGACAGCACAGATCGGTAACCCTTGCGGAAAGCCACGCGTCACAGCTTGCCGATGAAGGCTGGCAGGTGTCGATCAGGCATCGGGAAATAAACGCGCGCCAGCAGGAAGGGATGCAAAAGACGTGATTGGTGTTGTGATTGTTGCACATGGTGGACTGGCGCGGGAATATCTTGCCGCGATGGAGCATATCATTGGCGCGCAACAGGGCGTCCGTGCAATCGAGATCCCTGCGGAACATGATCGCACGGCAAAGCAGGCGGAAATTTGTGATGCTGCCGATGCCGTTGACAAAGGACAGGGTGTTGTTGTCGTTACCGATCTTTATGGCGCATCGCCGTCAAATCTCAGCTTGATGGCATGTAGGCCCGCGGGGCGCAGGATTGTTTACGGGGTGAACTTGCCCATGTTGATCAAACTTGCAAAAAACCGTCACAAACCCGTAGCCGAGGCAGTTCGCACAGCCGTGGAAGCCGGTAGAAAATACATCGACGCCCAGAACGTCAGCACAGAATAGCAAGGCTATCAAATGACCAACATCACCCTTGAGATTGTAAATGAAAAAGGCCTGCACGCGCGCGCCTCCGCCAAATTTGTCGAGGTTGTCGAAGGGTTCGACGCCTCTGCCGAAGTAAGTAAGGACGGGATGAGCGCGTCTGGCGACAGCATTATGGGGCTTTTGATGTTGGCAGCGGCAAAGGGAAGCTTTATTGACGTCGAAACGTCCGGTGCGGACGAGGAGGCACTGGCCGCCGCATTAACCGCGCTGGTCGCAGACAAATTTGGCGAGGGTATGTAGCGCGCCTACCAATCCCCAAGGTTAAGTGAGGTTGCCCAAGTGGCAGAAGAAACCCAATCTGTTGGTTCGCATCGTGCCGCAAGCGCGGGCAAAGAGCAGGTAAGCTTTCAAAAATACGACCGTCGAAGCCTTTCGTATGCGTCTACATTCGATGATCCGTGGAAGGCGCGGTTCATTTCGGTAATGGAATTGCTCACCGGCAAGCTAAAGATTCTTCGGATGATCCAGAAGTTTGAAAAGCGCGGCGCGCCCAGCGGGCAAGCTTTCTGGCGTCAGGCGCTGGATACGATGGGCATAGATCTGATGACTCCGCCGGCGCAGCTTGATCTGATCCCCAAGGAGGGGCCGGTAATAGTGGTGGCCAATCATCCGCACGGAATGGTTGATGGCATGATATTTGCCGACCTTATTGGCCGTGTGCGCCCCGATTACCGTATCCTGACACGGTCTTTGCTGACCTCGATTGACGAAGTCGCTGGAAGTTACATGATTCCGGTGCCGTTTCCCCATGACCCGGACGCGCAGCGCAAGGGTGTCGAGATGCGCGCAAAGGCGATGAAGCACCTCAAGGAAGGTGGCGTTGTTGCGCTGTTTCCATCGGGCGTTGTTGCCGCCTCGCAGACGTGGTGGGGCCCGGCAGTAGAGGCAGAGTGGAATGTATTCACCGCCAAGATGATCCGCCGTTCCGGCGCGCAGGTTGTTCCGATGAAATTTCCGGGTCAGAACAGCCGCGCCTACCAGATCGCGAACCAGCTTTCTCCGATGTTGCGGCAGGGTTTGCTGCTGCACGAAATCGCGCATAGTTGCAACAAACCCCAAAAGCCCATTGTCGGTGCGCCAATCCCGCAATCCGAGATTGACGCCCGCGTGGATGATCCTCGCAGCTTTATGGAGTGGCTGCGCGCCCATACATTGGCCTTGAAGGACTAAAAGCTAGCGTGTGGGAACAGGAACGTCACCTCGGTAGTCGTAAAATCCGCGCTGGCTTTTGCGTCCCAGCCAGCCTGCTTCGACATATTTGGTAAGCAGGGGGCAGGGGCGATATTTGGTATCCGCCAGCCCGTCATGCAGGACGTTCATAATTGCCAGACAGGTATCAAGGCCGATAAAATCAGCTAGTTCCAGCGGCCCCATCGGGTGATTTGCGCCCAGCTTGAGGGAGCTGTCGATTGATTGAACACTGCCGACACCTTCGTACAGCGTATAAACCGCCTCGTTAATCATCGGCATCAGGATACGGTTCACGATAAATGCGGGAAAATCTTCGGCAGATGCGGCTGTTTTTTCCAGACGGTCCACAACTTCTTTGCAGGCCGCGAATGTTTCTTCGTTGGTGGCGATACCCCTGATCAATTCGACCAGCTGCATCACGGGCACAGGGTTCATAAAGTGGAAACCCATAAACCGTTCGGGCCGGTCTGTGCGGCTCGCCAGACGGGTGATGGATATTGACGAGGTGTTTGATGTCAGAATTGTCTCCGGCTTGAGGTGCGGCAGCAAATCTTCGAAAATCGCTTGCTTGACCGTCTCGCGTTCGGTCGCCGCCTCGATGATCAGATCGGATGGGCCAAGATCACTGAGGGTTACCGTGGTTTTGATACGGGCAAGTGCTGCGTCCATATCAGCTTCTGTAATCTTGCCGCGTCCCACCTGACGGGACATATTCCCGCGCATCAGGTCCATGGCTTTGCTCAGGGCGTCTTCGCTGATGTCGTTGAGCATCACGTCATACCCTGCCAGTGACATCACATGCGCAATGCCATTGCCCATCTGTCCCGCGCCAACGATGCCGATTGTCTGGATATGCATGGCTGTAGTCCTTTGTTGTTTGGCGCAAGCTTACGGCGGAGTGATGCCCCCCTGCAAGGGCTGCGACTGCTGAAAATCTGATACAAAGGCACCCTTTAAGCGAATCGTAAGAACCAGCCGATCATAAACGTAGCGGGTGAGAAAAAAGGTGGGTTCAATGACCTATGATGTACTGGGGGCGGGGGCCCTTGACTATCTGCCGTGCCATTATGGCGCGTCGAAACTTGTATTCAGAGGACCAAGGCGTGATCTGGGGGCACCCTATGTGGCCTTCCTGGGGGGTACGCAGACATTCGGCAAATTTATCGAACAACCCTATCCGCTGAAGGTTGAACATTTGACGGGTGTGACTTCGGTAAATCTCGGCCAGGTGAATGCCGGCGTCGAGGTTTATGAACAGGAGGCAGTCGTGCATGAAATTGCGCAAGGCGCGCGTGTGACTGTGGTCGAGGTTTTGGGGGCCGTTAATGCCAGCAATCTATTTTACGCGGTGCATCCACGTCGCAATGACAGGTTCTTGCGCGCGTCCAGGCAGCTGAAACAGTTGTATCCCGAAGTGGATTTTACGCAGTTCCATTTTACGCAGCATCTAGTGAGCCACCTACAGCGCATAGACGCAGACCGTTTTTTGCTTGTGCGGCGTATGTTGCAGCGCGGATGGATTCGCAGAATGAGGCAACTTTTGAAAAAACTGGGCGGACCTGTGGTGTTGCTAAGGCTGGGCGCGGATCGCAGCGGCAACTTGCGTTGCGGCGGTATCGCTCCGGTCACCGACAATATGATTGATGCCCTAGGACCGGTCTTCTCTGCCTGCGTTGAAATGCCGGACAATGCAGGATCAGGCAGCGGGCACATGCAAGGCATGGTGTATAATTTGCTTGAAGAAGATGCAGCTAAACAGCTGCCCGGGCCGGAGTTCCATAGCGACACAGCTGAAACGCTCAGTCCGGTTCTTGACCGGTTGATGTAGAGTGGCACTAACGCAAAAGGCCCACCAAACAGGTGGGCCTTTTGAATTTCGTACGACCTGAAACGCTTAGAGCTTTTCGATCAGTTCCGGTACAGCTTCGAAAAGGTCCGCGACAAGCCCGTAATCGGCAACTTGAAAGATCGGCGCTTCTTCATCTTTGTTGATCGCAACGATGATCTTGCTGTCTTTCATACCGGCAAGGTGCTGGATCGCACCAGAAATACCGACCGCGACATACAGATCAGGTGCAACCACCTTGCCCGTCTGGCCCACCTGCCAGTCGTTTGGTGCATAGCCTGAGTCCACGGCGGCGCGCGACGCACCAACAGCAGCGCCCAGCTTGTCAGCCAGATCCTCGATCAGTTTGAACTGCTCTTCAGACCCAACACCGCGACCACCGGAAACGACAACGCCAGCCGATGTGAGCTCGGGACGATCGCTTTCGGCGACTTTGTCTTCAACCCACTCGGACAGGCCGGGGTTGTCTGCGGCGGAAACCGTTTCGACACCCGCCGAGCCGCCCTCGCCAGCCGCATCGAACGTTGACGTGCGGAAAGTGATAACCTTTTTCGCGTCAGAAGATTTGACGGTCTGCATGGCGTTACCAGCATAGATCGGACGCTCGAATGTGTCCGCGTCAACCACGGCGGTCGCGTCAGAGATGATCATCACGTCCAACAGGCCCGCAACGCGCGCCATGACGTTTTTCGCATCGGTGGTTGAGGGGGCTACGATGTGATCATAGTCACCCGCCAGCGACACGATAAGCGCGGCAGTGGTTTCTGCCATGCGGTGACCCAGCGAGTCATCCTCGGCCACAAGAACCTTGGAAACACCGTCAATCTTGGATGCCGCTTCGCCCGCTGCGGCGGCAGAACCACCTGCGGCCAGCACAACCACATCACCCAGTTGCTTGGCGGCTGTCACGGCCTTTGCCGTGGCATCCATCGCCAGTTCGCCATTGTTTACTTCTGCAAGGAGTAGAACAGCCATTACACGGCCCCCGCTTCTTTGAGTTTCGCCACAAGCTCGTCAACCGACCCGACCTTGATCCCTGCGGCGCGCGCGGCAGGCTCTACCGTTTTTACGATTTCAAGGCGGTTGGATACTTCGACACCGTAGTCGGCAGGTGTCTTTTCATCCAGCGGCTTTTTCTTTGCTTTCATGATGTTGGGCAGCGACGCATAGCGCGGCTCGTTCAGGCGCAAATCAACTGTTACAACAGTTGGCATGTTGACCTTGATCGTCTGCAAGCCGCCGTCAACTTCGCGTGTGACCACTGCTTTGTCGCCATCAATGGACAATTCGGAGGCGAATGTAGCCTGTGACCAGCCCATCAGCGCTGACAGCATCTGGCCGGTTGCGTTCATGTCGTTATCGATCGCCTGTTTACCGCACAGCACCAGACCGGGCTGCTCTTCGTCGATGATCCCTTTGAGGATTTTGGCAACTGTCAGCGGCTCGATGTCATGATGTACGTCTTCCGATGCAATCACAAGAATCGCGCGGTCTGCGCCCATGGCAAGCGCGGTGCGCAGCGTTTCCTGCGCCTGCTTGACGCCGATGGATACAGCGACGATCTCTTCCGCCTGACCGGCCTCTTTCAGACGGATAGCCTGTTCGACAGCGATTTCGTCGAACGGGTTCATGGACATTTTGACGTTGGCAAGATCGACACCGGAACCGTCCGCTTTTACGCGCACTTTTACGTTATAGTCGATCACGCGTTTGACAGGTACAAGCACCTTCATGAGCGATTATCTCCTTGGGTTGCGACTCAGCCCCGTGTGGGCAAGTCAATAAATCAGTTTCATGTTTAACGAAGCATGCCACAGCAAAACAGCGTAAAATCGCCGCATAATGCAAAGAGGTACGTCACGTTATTTCGATTTCACCGCACCGCGCGCAATTTTGTTGCGCCTCGGTGCCGTCGGTGAGGGTAAGCCGTGGTCTGGTGGATGGTTTCATCTGTTTGCACCAGGAACCCACAGCACATCATCCTTGCCGCTGTTATTAGCGATTCGCGCGGCAACGAAGAACCAGTCACTTAGACGATTGAGGTAACGTACAGCTGCTTCGTTTATGGATTGCTGCGTTGCGAGCTCTGTGGCGAGGCGCTCTGCCCGTCGTGCGACAGTGCGGCAAACGTGTAGATGTGCAGCCAGTTCCGATCCCCCCGGCAGGATGAAACTGCGCAGCGGTTCAAGCGCGGCGTTCATCAGGTCAATCTCTGATTCTAGGCGGTCCACCTGTGTGCCAGCGATTCGCAAGGGAGGGTATTCAGCGTCCGCGTCTTTTTCCATGTCGGGGCGACACAGATCAGCGCCAAGATCAAACAGATCATTCTGGATGCGTGACAGGGCGGTGTCTGTTTCGTCCTTTGCGTGCAGGCGCGCGACACCGACAAAACAGTTAAGTTCATCCGAAGTGCCGTATGCCTCTACGCGCACATCATGCTTCGCCACCCGCGCGCCATTGCCCAAGGCGGTATCACCCTTGTCGCCGGTGCGCGTGTAGATTTTGTTCAGAACAACCATTTCACTTATCCTCTGAAGAAATAGACATAGATTACAATCAGCACCACCGCGATAAATTGCGCGATAATGCGGTATCGCATCAGTTTGTTTGAATTGGCCTTATTGAATTTCCCACCGCCAGCAAACCCGCCCAGCCCCAGCATCAGGACAATGACCACCGCGATGATCGCAATGACGATGAGGATGAAAAACGGATCGGCCATAGGGTGTTCCTTTTGGTACTGGTTTGCGATGTAGCTGGCGTTGTCGGCTCTGCAACCCTTCTTAGCGGCTCAGGATGCGGTCCAGCGTGCGTGCTGGTAAAATACGGCGCATAAATCCCGCCAGATGGGTAGGGGTTGTGACATAATACCGCGGCTTTGGATTGCGCGAGTCCAGCGCGCGGACCAGCTTTTTCATGACTGCTTCTGGGGGCAGTTCGAATTTGTCTGGGCCGTTATCAACATAGAGACGTTGCGCGAGCTTGGTTTCATATTGCTCTGCACGGGCCGAGTTTTCCCAATCTATCCACCGCTCGAAATGCGGGATCGAATTGCTGCGGATTTTAGACGTCACCGGACCGGGTTCTATCAGGATGGGATGGACGCCTGTGCCGCGCATCTCAAGGCGCAGTGTATCCGTAAGCCCCTCGAGTGCGTATTTTGTGGCGATATAGGCTCCGCGCCACGGCAGCGCGACCAGACCCAGAACCGACGAGCATTGAACAATGCGCCCGTGTCCCTGGGCGCGCATCACGGGTATGACCGCGCGCGTAAGGGTGTGCCAACCAAAGAAATTTGCCTCGAAAATCTCGCGTAGCGCTTCGGTAGGCAGGTCTTCTACGGCGCCGGGGGTCGCGTGGGCGCCATTGTTGAACACGGCGTCCAGCGTGCCGCCGGTATCTTCCAGAACATCCGCAAGCGCTGTGATGATGCTGTCGGGATCGGTGTAATCAACGCGCGGACTGTCAAATCCTTCGTCCCGCAAACGCGCGCAATCAAGTTCCTGTCGGCAGGCGGCATAAACATGCCAGCCGCGATCACGCAAGCCGCGGGCCGCCGCATACCCGATGCCCGAAGAGCAGCCGGTGATCAGAATGGTACGCTTCTTAGACATAACAGGCCTCGCAAATGAACGAAGTCTGAAATGCGCCGTTTTTCAAAGTATTGCAATCGCCCTTGCTGCGATCAGCCCGAAGTGAGCAGGAAATCGGCCATCCAGCCTGTTTCGCCGCCATCCACTGGTTTCATGCGAACCCAACCGTCGCCGTTGTCTTCCAGAATCTGGACAGCCTCACCACGTGTCAGTTTGCTGACGATACCATAATCGGTGGACGGACCACCGCGCACATTTACGCGGCTACCGGAAACCGTGCGGATATCGCGCTCTGTCTCGGCCGCGTCAGATGCGTTTGTGTTGGCAATCAGACTTGGCAAAATAATCTGCGGAGTTTCTGTGCTGTCGGTAACTGTGGGCTCGGTGGCTTCGGCAATCGCATCGTTCACGTTTGTTAGATTCAAGGAAACACGGGTCACGCTGGGGTTACTGTCGATCTTGGTAATTGACGCTGTATTATCGGGCTGGGGGTTTGCAGCGGCTACTACGACAGTTTCTGTCGCCTCGGGCTCAATCGCCTGCGGCTCCGCCTGTGCCATGCGTTTGCTTGCAGGTTCGAAATCCGCGCCGCCGCTCAGCTCATAAAATGCGAAGGCCAGAAAGCCGAATGTCAAAAGAATAAATGTTTTCATGGTTACGCCCCAGCAGATTTCCTAGAAACCAAACCAATGGCTTCCCCCGAAGGTTCCAATATCACTGATCGGGATTTTTTTTGAGGGGAAAAATTAAGAATATTTTGTCGTCACCGGAAAAACACGGTTATCAATGCTGCTGTGCATTTTGCGTAAGCAGGCGCTTGTCGCCATGAGGGCGCGCCGCTACACAGCAGCCATGTCGAAAACCAAACCACCCGTGCCCCCCCGTTTCGAAGAAACGTCAGAACCCCTGCGCCGCGCGCTCGGGGATCGTTACCTGACCTACGCGCTGAGCACGATCATGCACCGCGCTCTGCCAGATGCGCGTGACGGGCTGAAGCCTGTCCACCGCCGGATTCTCTATGCGATGAACCGGCTGCGGCTGAACTCGACTGGTGGGTTTTTGAAATCGGCCAAGATCAGCGGCGACACGATGGGTGATTTTCACCCGCACGGCGACGCTGCGATTTACGACGCCATGGCGCGTCTCGCGCAGGATTTCAACGTCCGCTATCCGTTGGTTGACGGGCAGGGCAACTTTGGCAATATCGACGGCGATAACCCTGCCGCCAGCCGCTATACCGAGGCGCGCATGACAGCCGTTGCCGAGGCGATGCTGGAAGGGCTTTCAGAAAATGTTGTCGATTTTCGCGATAACTATGACGGTCGCCTGACGGAGCCATCGGTTTTGCCTGCGCAGTTTCCCAATCTGTTGGCCAACGGGTCCAGCGGGATTGCCGTCGGTATGGCAACCAACATTCCGCCCCATAACATCGCGGAGCTGTGTGATGCCTGTATCCATCTGATCAAAACGCCAGATGCGCGGGATGATACGCTGCTTAATTTCGTTCCCGGCCCCGATTTCCCCACAGGTGGGGTGATCGTCGAGCCGCCGGAGAATATTGCAAACGCCTACCGTACCGGCAAGGGTGGCTTCCGCTTGCGCGCGCGGTGGCATGTCGAAGACCTCGGGCGCGGGCAGTGGCAGATTGTTGTCACCGAAATTCCCTATCAGGTGCAAAAATCGAAGCTGATCGAAAAGATCGCCGAGGCGATACAGACGAAGAAGATTCCGGTGCTCGCCGATGTGCGCGATGAAAGCGCTGAAGATGTCCGGATGGTGCTGGAACCGCGCAGTAAAAACGTCGATCCCGAAGTGTTGATGGGCATGATGTTTCGGGCTTCGGACCTCGAAGTGCGGTTTTCGTTGAACATGAACGTGCTGATTGATGGTGTGACACCAAAGGTCTGCTCGATGAAGGAAGTGCTGCGCGCGTTCCTTGATCACCGTCGCGAAGTGCTTGAGCGCCGGTCGCGCCACCGTCTGGAAAAGATCGACCACCGTCTGGAGGTCTTGGAAGGCTTTATCGTCGCTTTCCTGAACCTTGACCGTGTGATTGACATCATCCGCTATGATGACGCCCCCAAGGAAGCGTTGATGCGCGAGGATTGGGGCAAGACCCACGTGCGCGCGATGGACGAAAAGGACTATGTATCGCCCGCCGCCGGTGATGGTGAGCTGTCCGAAGTGCAGGCTGAAGCGATCCTGAATATGCGCCTGCGCAGCTTGCGCCGCCTTGAGGAGCTGGAGCTGCTGCGCGAGCAATCGGAACTGATGGAAGAACGCGCAGGTCTTGAGGATTTGCTGGAAAACGAAGCCCTGCAATGGAGCACTATTGCCGACCAGTTGCGCGAAACGAAAAAGCAGTTTGGCAAAATGTACGAAGGCGGCGCGCGGCGGACAACATTCGCCGAAGCAGGCGAAATAGAGGACGTACCGCTGGAAGCGATGATCGATCGTGAACCGATCACGGTTGTCTGCTCGGAAATGGGCTGGATCAGGGCGATGACGGGTCACATCGATCTGAACCGCGAATTGAAATTCAAGGATGGCGACGCATCGCGCTTTGTTTTCCATGCGGAAACGACAGACCGGTTGCTGGTTTTTGCAAGCAACGGGCGTTTCTACACTGTTTCGGCAGCCAACCTGCCCGGTGGGCGGGGCATGGGCGAACCGCTGCGCCTGATCGTTGATCTGCCCAACGAGGCGCAGATCGTCGAGCTGTTTATCCATAGGCCTGATGGCAAATTGCTGGTCGCATCCTCTGCCGGTGACGGATTTATCGTGCCCGAGGCCGAAGTGGTGGCGCAGACGCGTTCGGGCAAACAGGTGCTGAACGTGCGTGGGGATGTGCAGGCCATGATCTGCAAGCCCGTGAGTGGCGATAGCGTGGCGGCGGTGGGCGAAAACCGCAAAGTGCTGGTGTTTGATCTGGACGAATTGCCGGAGATGGGCCGCGGAAAAGGCGTGCGGATGCAGAAATACAAGGATGGCGGTATGTCCGATGCCATCACATTCAACCGCGCAGACGGGCTAAGCTGGCTTGACCCCGCAGGGCGCACGCGCACCGAAACCGCGCTGGATGAATGGACTGGCAAACGCGCGAGCGCTGGCCGCATGGCGCCCCGTGGCTTCCCGCGTGATAACAAGTTTACCTGATCCGATTGCGCCGCCGCCTGTGCCCGAACAGGGCATGGATGTCTGGTTTGTCGGAAACCGCTCGGCGCTGTTCTGGCTTGCACTGAAATCCGGATTCTGGACCGTGCTGACCCTCGGTTTTTACCGTTTCTGGATGAAAACGCGCCTGCGGCGGTGGTACTGGTCTGCCATCCGCCCCGGAGGTCACCCGCTGGAGTATGTGGGTGATCCTTGGGAAAAACTGCTCGGGTTTTTTATCGCGGTGGTGATTCTGACCTTTTATATCGGTATCGTGAACCTGCTGCTGATGTTTGCCAGCTTTTCACTCTTCCAAAGTTCGGTTCTGGGCTATTCGGCCAGTGTTGTCGGCGTGATCCCGATCTGGTTTTATGCCCAATACCGCGCGCGGCGCTACGTTCTCGCACGCACGCGCTGGCGCGGTGTTCGGTTTGGCCTTGAGAAAGGCGCGTGGGGCTATGCGTGGCGTGCGCTGACGCATTGGCTTGTGACAATCTGCTCGCTTGGTCTGCTGTGGCCGCGCATGACATTCTATCTGGAGAAATACAAAACCGACCGGACGTTGTTTGGCTCCGGCAGGCTGAAGCAGGGCGGACGCTGGGTAATGTTGTACCGCGCGGCGATACCCTTCGCGGTTGCGATGATGTTCGCGGGGGGGCTGGTGGTTTGGCTTATCTGGATCGATCCCTTGCTGCCCGATGGTGATGCTGAATTTGATGAAATCCTCAATGGTATCGGCCTGGCAGCCGATGTTGGCATCATTCCCTTCACGTGGGAGCGCCCATTGCGTCTGTTTCTCTTTATTCCTGCAATGATTGCGATGGTTTACGGTGCCGTTCACTATCGCTTTGTCAGCAAGCGTATTCTTGCGGATCATAAGCACGCACAAGGGGTGCAGATGCGTTCCCGGCTGAATGGTCTGCGGATTTCGGTGATTTATGTGCTGGGCACGACAATTGCCTATACGATCCTCCTGTTCGGAATTCTTGGAGTTCTCGGCGTTGCCGCGGCCCTGCTCGGGTTTGACGCGATGATCGAGGCGCAGATCGGCACTGCCGATCCGTTGGGCGATTTACCCCAGTGGCTTTCGATTGCGATTATTGCCGCGCTTTATCTGTCGGTTTTTCTGTTCTGGAGCGTTCTGCACCACGTTTTTGTAACCTTCCCGCTGATGCGCCATATGGCCATCACACTCAGCCTGAATAATGTGGCTGGCCTGTCGCAGATCAGCCAGCGCGCGCGGGATGAGTTTGCCGAGGCCGAAGGCTTTGCCGAAGCGCTCGATCTGGGGGCGGCGATATGACCCAGCCACCCGATCTTCCCGTTGGAACGATGCAAGATGCGCCGGACGGGCGAATTTTTGATGGCCGCGATAGTGGGTATTTCGACGGTGACGCGCCTGTGCCGCGCAGCGTGACGCTGATGGTTGATACGGCGGCGGGTGTGCTGGAAATAGGCCTGCCGGACAGTGTTGCGGCCGGTGTGCGCTGGCCGCTGGATGAAATTCGCCAGCTTGATGATACGGCCGGGCAGCAAGGCGTGATCCTGAGGTGGACGGGTGATCCGCTGGCGCGGTTGCATCTGGCCGATACACTGGTACTGCGGCATATGCCGCATCTGACACGTCGCGCGCCGCCGAAGGGGCGGGGGCGCTTGGCTGCGTGGGCATTCGCGGCGGTTGCGGCAGTGGCCGTACAAATCGGCGTGCTGGTGCCGCTGCTTGCCGACCGTCTTGCCACCTTTGTGCCCCCCGCAGGAGAGCGTGCGCTGGGCGAGGTGACGTTCGGGCAGATCCGGCAGGCGCTTGCCGGCACCGGATTGCCGCCGCTGCCTGTTTGCGAAGGCGCGCAAGGTCTGGCTGCGCTCGAAAAAATGCTGGTGTCACTGGGCGTAGAACGGGAAACCGACGCCGCGATCAAGGTTTTTGTGCTAGACCATGAAATGGTTAACGCTTTCGCCCTTCCGGGGGGGTACGTGGTGTTTTTTCGCGGCATGATAGATGCTGCACTCAGCCCGAACGAGATCGCCGCGGTGCTGGCGCATGAAGTCGGGCACGTGGAAAACCGTGACCCGACGCGCCACGCCCTGCGCTCGGCGGGGCCTATCGGTATCCTCGGCCTGTTGCTGGGGGATTTTGCCGGCGGTGCGGCGGTGTTGTTTCTGACCGAACAACTGATCAGCGCGAACTATGCCCAAGGGGCTGAGAGCGGCGCCGACGAATTTGCCTATGCCGCGCTGGAAGATGCCGGCGTGTCGCCCGCCGCATTGGGTGATATGTTTGATCGCCTGCGCGCCGAGTACGGTGATACGGATGGCATCGTTTCCCACTTTGTCAGCCACCCGACCCTGACCAGCCGGATAGAGCGCTCCCGTGCCGCAGCGCAGCCGGATCGTAGCTACCGCGATATCCTGACGGATGAGGATTGGGCGTCACTTCAGGCGGTTTGCGATTGAAGGGATCGGACAGGGCACATTGCACCACGGATGCGCTTGCGGTATCGGGGCATGAACCAAGGGAGGTTGATTGATGGCTCGGATCACGATGATACGGATGGTATGCGCAATGTTGGTGGCAGGTGTCCTCGCCGCCTGTAACGGAGCTGCCGATCTGGACAAGGCTGCCGTGCCGCTGGGTGATTTCAATCTTAAACACAACATCGTCGTTGCGCCGAAGGTGCAGAAGGTTCCCCTTGGTCGCGCGCTGGACAAAGACCTGATGACGAAGATGTTGCAGGATGCCGTGTCGGAGCGGTTTGACCGTTACGATGGCGACCGCCTCTATCACTTCGGCATTTCCATCGAGAGTTATTTCCTAGCCCCTCCCGGCGTGCCGGTGGTTGCGGCCCCGAAATCTGCGATGATTATCCGCATCACCGTCTGGGATGATGCAAAGAACAAGAAGCTGACACCCAAAGCACACCAGATCACGGTAGTAGAATCACTTGATCAGGGTCCGGTCGTTGGTTCCGGCTATACAAAAACCGCCGAAGAGCAGTTCAAAAACCTCAGCCAGAACGCGGTAAAGCAAATCGAAACCTTTCTTGTCAAAAAGAACGGGGAAGAGGGTTGGTTTAACAACGGTGCCGCCACTGTGAAGGCTGGCGATGCCAGCGGCAAGGCTGGCATCGGACGTTAACGGCGGCTGGTTTGCCTTCTGGCCGGCGAAACTGCGAAGCGGTGACAAGAGCAGCTTGATTTTACCGGCCAGACCAAATATGCCGCGCGCCATATGCAATACAGGTCCGCTTCGGGCCTCGTGACTTTTGGAAGGGCGCCCACCATGGCAAAGGAAAAGTTTGAACGTAATAAACCGCACGTCAACATCGGCACAATTGGCCACGTTGACCACGGTAAGACGACACTGACCGCAGCAATCACCAAGTATTTCGGTGACTTCAAAGCGTATGACCAGATTGATGGTGCGCCAGAAGAAAAAGCCCGTGGTATCACGATCTCCACAGCGCACGTCGAGTATGAAACAGAGTCGCGTCACTATGCGCACGTCGATTGCCCCGGCCACGCGGACTATGTGAAGAACATGATCACCGGTGCGGCGCAGATGGACGGCGCGATCCTGGTTGTGAACGCAGCAGACGGCCCAATGCCGCAGACACGCGAGCACATCCTGCTCGGCCGTCAGGTTGGCATCCCGTACATGGTTGTTTTCATGAACAAAGTAGACCAGGTTGACGATGCAGAACTGCTCGAACTGGTTGAAATGGAAATCCGCGAGCTGCTGTCCAGCTACGAATACCCTGGCGACGATATTCCGATCATTCAGGGCTCCGCGCTGGCAGCGATGAACGGCACCGATCCTGAAATCGGCGAAGAAGCGATCANTATGTGAAGAACATGATCACCGGTGCGGCGCAGATGGACGGCGCGATCCTGGTTGTGAACGCAGCAGACGGCCCAATGCCCCAGACACGCGAGCACATCCTGCTCGGCCGTCAGGTTGGCATCCCGTACATGGTTGTTTTCATGAACAAAATAGACCAGGTTGACGATGCAGAACTGCTCGAACTGGTTGAAATGGAAATCCGCGAGCTGCTGTCCAGCTACGAATACCCTGGCGACGATATTCCGATCATTCAGGGCTCCGCGCTGGCAGCGATGAACGGCACCGATCCTGAAATCGGCGAAGAAGCGATCAAGAAACTGATGGCGGCTGTTGACGAGTACATCCCGACACCTGCACGTGCTGTTGACCAGCCGTTCCTGATGCCGGTCGAGGACGTGTTCTCGATTTCCGGTCGTGGTACAGTTGTGACCGGCCGTGTCGAGCGTGGCGTGATCAA
>NZ_JAPMLP010000004.1:282035-553507 GCF_026410285.1 Sulfitobacter sp. F26169L
TAGACCAGGTTGACGATGCAGAACTGCTCGAACTGGTTGAAATGGAAATCCGCGAGCTGCTGTCCAGCTACGAATACCCTGGCGACGATATTCCGATCATTCAGGGCTCCGCGCTGGCAGCGATGAACGGCACCGATCCTGAAATCGGCGAAGAAGCGATCAAGAAATTGATGGCGGCTGTTGACGAGTACATCCCGACACCTGCACGTGCTGTTGACCAGCCTTTCCTGATGCCGGTCGAGGACGTGTTCTCGATTTCCGGTCGTGGTACAGTTGTGACCGGCCGTGTCGAGCGTGGCGTGATCAACGTTGGTGACAGCATCGAAATCGTTGGTATCCGCGACACCAAAACAACGACCTGCACAGGCGTTGAAATGTTCCGCAAGCTGCTGGACCGTGGTGAGGCAGGCGACAACATCGGCGCACTGCTGCGTGGTATCGACCGTGACGGCGTTGAGCGCGGTCAGGTTCTTTGCGCGCCCAAGTCCGTGATGCCGCACACCAAGTTCGAAGCCGAAGCGTATATCCTCACGAAAGAGGAAGGTGGCCGTCACACGCCATTCTTCGCGAACTACCGTCCACAGTTCTACTTCCGTACCACGGACGTGACCGGCACCGTTAACCTGCCCGAGGGCACGGAGATGGTTATGCCAGGTGACAACCTGAAGTTCGACGTTGAACTGATCGCACCGATTGCGATGGAGCAGGGTCTGCGCTTTGCGATCCGCGAAGGCGGCCGCACGGTTGGCGCGGGCGTTGTGTCCAAGATCACCGAGTAATCAGGTCCGGCAGGGCGCAAGCCCTGCCTGATCCGAATCAACAAAGGCCGCTTCCCCAGGGAGGCGGCCTTTTTCTTTCTCGGGTAGGGACGGCTTCTAAGCGACAGATCCAAACAATCGCTCATGCAATCAAATGAAAAGAGCCGCGCCCGTAAAAGGGTGCGGCTCTACAGCGTTAAGTCTTCAGGTGTCTATACCCGTTCAGGCTGCGGGAACCCGTTTGGCATCCGAGAATGACAGCAACCGTTTACTGTCTTCGTCCCACAAGTGCAGGCGCGCATTTGCAAAGCTCTCACGAATTGTCATGCGGTTGATATCAGCCAATCCGCCATGGTCGCGTAACACTTCGGGCAGGCGATAGAAGGGTATGCGACTGTAGAGATGGTGTATGTGATGAATGCCGATATTTGCGCTAAGCCACTGAAGCACCGCTGGAAGGACGTAGTAAGAACTGCCTTGCAACGCCGCATCATGCAGATCCCAGTTTTCGTTCGTTTCCCAATGGGTCGTTTCAAACTGGTGCTGGACATAGAAAAGCCAAACGCCAGCGGTCGCGGCGAGCAATGTTGAGGGAACGAAAATAAGCAGGATCGGCATGATACCCCCAAAATACCAGATCACCAGAAGTACGACGATGATTGCGGCGTTGGTACACATCGCGCTGACCCAATACCGCGCTTTTTCCATCAACCCCAAAGGCAATCGGTTCTGAAGAAAGAACAGATATCCTGGCCCAAGGCCGAACAGCACAACGGGATGGCGGTAAAGTCTGTATCCGAAGCGTTTAAGTGGGCTTAGGGCTTTGTATTCGGCCACCGTCAGTGTGCTGATGTCGCCCATACCGCGTCGGCCGAGATTGCCTGAAGCACTGTGGTGAATGGAGTGGGTTCGCCGCCAGACATCGTAAGGGGTAAGCGTAAGAACCCCGATCGCGCGCCCGACCCAATCGCTTAGCGTCCGGTCTTTGAAGAATGATGCATGACCGCAATCATGTTGGATTGCGAACAGTCGCAGCAAAAATGCTGCATTACATATTGAAATTGCCAACGTTAGCCAGGCGCTGACAGACAGCGACCACCACGCCAACGCCCACAGGGCAATAAACGGTCCTAGGGTCACGGCGAGCTCGTAAAAGCTGCGCCAAGTGCTTGGTTCCCGGTAACTTGCGAGAACCTTAACCCAATCGCGCGCGCGGGTCTGGTCGGTTGGTTGGCTGATGGGTCCGGTATGCTTATTCATATGCCTGCTTCTTATTCTCTGTTGGCAGTCTTGATAGACCAAACCGGCCGCTAAACAACTTGTAATGTGGGCAATACCGTTAAGAAGGTGTAAACATATTCAAAGTCGGACATTTATGTTTCACAACTCATGGGGGTGCCCACGTTATGAGGGGCATCATGCCGAGCCCATGCGAATTTGCATTGGAAAATCTGGTTGAAATGGCTTGAGGTCGACTATTTGGGGGGGCTCCCACATTCCTCCCTGAAACCCCCTTGCCACGTTGGGTGATTCCCCCTATAGCCCCACAAATCACCGACGCGCATTCAGATGCATGTCGCGTGTATTTTCAAAGACGCGAAGAGGCGGAGCGATGAGCGTTCCCTCTCCAATCCGATCTCAATCCCAATGTAAGGGATATGCACATGGCTCAGAGCCAGAACATCCGTATTCGCCTCAAGGCGTTTGACTACCGTGTTCTCGATGCTTCCACACAGGAAATCGTTAATACCGCAAAGCGCACAGGCGCTTCTGTTCGCGGCCCCATCCCGCTGCCGAACAAAATTGAAAAATTCACCGTTCTTCGTGGTCCCCACGTAGACAAAAAATCACGTGACCAGTTCGAAATCCGCACGCACAAGCGTCTGCTGGATATCGTTGATCCGACCCCCCAGACCGTTGACGCGCTGATGAAGCTCGACCTCGCCGCTGGTGTGGACGTCGAGATCAAGCTGCAGTCATAAGCGTAGGAGGGTAATATTATGTTGCGCTCAGGCGTTATTGCAAAAAAGATGGGCATGACCCGTCTGTTCATGGAAGACGGTCGTCAGATTCCTGTTACTGTTCTTCAGCTCGATAACCTTCAGGTTGTTGCACAGCGCACAATCGAAAAAGACGGCTACGTTGCTGTCCAGCTCGGTGCAGGTACAGCCAAAGCCAAGCGGACTTCGCAGGCGATGCGCGGCCACTTCGCAGCAGCAAAGGTTGAACCAAAGCGCAAGGTTGCAGAATTCCGCGTTGATGCGGATGCAATGCTGGATATTGGCGAAGAGATCATTGCCGATCACTATTTCGCAGGCCAGTACGTTGACGTAGCAGGTACATCAATCGGTAAAGGTTTTGCCGGTGCGATGAAGCGTCACAACTTTGGCGGTCTGCGTGCGACACACGGTGTTTCGATTTCGCACCGTTCGCACGGTTCCACCGGTCAGTGTCAGGATCCCGGCAAAGTTTTCAAAGGTAAGAAAATGGCCGGTCACATGGGCGCTGCCCGCGTGACGACCCAGAACCTAGAAGTTGTCAAAACCGACAGCGAGCGCGGTTTGATCATGGTCAAAGGCGCAGTTCCCGGCTCCAAAGGTGGTTGGGTCACTGTCAAGGACGCGGTGAAAAAGCCGTTCCCCGAGAACGCGATTGTTCCCGGTGCCTTGGCATCCGCTGCCCGTGAAGCTGCAAAAGCAGCCGAAGAAGCAGCCGCAGCAGCAGCCGCAGAAGCCGAAGCAGAAGCAGCACGCCTTGCAGAAGAGCAGGCCGCCGCAGAAGCCGAAGCTTTGAAATCCGCAGAAGCTGATATCGAATCGGATAAAGCAGAAGCTGGCGATCAAAGCGAAACGCTTGACGCCGATAAGAAAGAAGGTGACGCATGAAACTAGATGTCATCAAACTTGACGGCGGCAAAGCCGGATCGATCGATCTGGACGAGGCCCTGTTCGGTCTTGAGCCACGTGCCGATATCCTGCACCGTGTTGTCCGCTGGCAGCGTAACAACGCACAGCAGGGCACGCACAAGGTCAAGACACGCCGCGAAGTAAGCTACTCCACCAAAAAGATCTATCGCCAGAAGGGCACCGGCGGCGCACGCCACGGCGCACGTTCGGCACCGATCTTTCGCGGGGGCGGTATCTACAAGGGTCCAACACCCCGTAGCCACGGCCACGAACTGACCAAGAAGTTCCGCAAGCTGGGTCTGCGTCACGCACTCTCTGCAAAGGCGAAAGCCGGCGCGTTGGTGATTATCGACGATGCAGCATCAGACGGTAAGACAGCCGCATTGGCCAAGCAGGTGAAATCCCTTGGTTGGAAGCGCGCGTTGATCATTGACGGTGCAACCGTGAATGAGAACTTCCTGCAAGCCGCGCGCAACATTGAAGGTCTGGATATCCTGCCGACAATGGGCGCAAACGTATATGATATCCTGAAGCGTGATACACTTGTTATTACGAAATCAGGCATCGAAGCACTGGAGGCCCGTTTGAAATGAGCGCGAAGCCAGAACACTACGACATCATCCGCAAGCCGCTGATCACGGAAAAAGCAACAATGGCTTCTGAAGCCAACGCCGTTGTTTTCGAAGTGGCTATCGCTGCAAACAAGCCAATGATCAAAGAAGCTGTCGAAGCTCTCTTTGGTGTCAAGGTGAAGGCCGTGAACACGTCCATCACCAAAGGCAAGGTAAAGCGCTTCCGCGGGCAGCTGGGTACACGTCGTGACGTGAAAAAAGCCTATGTGACGCTCGAAGAAGGCAACACCATCGACGTGTCAACAGGTCTGTAAGCCGATCTGTGATTTGAATGCCGGAAGGCCCTCGCGTTTTGCGGGGGCCTTTTGCGTTTTGGGCTGGGTGTTTCAGAGCAGGGGAGGCGTAATCCTGCCTATATATCCAAAACCATTTAATCTGCTTGCCTTTAGGCTGGCAAAGGCGCACATGGGGCCTGCGACGTTACTATATCTATCGGAATTACTGCTCCTTACGGCTCAGTCATACGATCTTTGAACTGACTTAGCCGACCTGCCGCATCCTGCGGGCAGCTTTACAAGGAATACACTAATGGCCACTGGTACAGTAAAATGGTTCAACACAACTAAAGGCTTCGGCTTTATCGCTCCCGATGGCGGCAGCAAAGATGTATTTGTACACATCTCAGCCGTTGAGCAAGCAGGCCTCACAGGTCTGTCCGATGATCAGAAAGTTACTTTCGACATCGAAGCCGGCCGCGACGGCCGCGAATCTGCGACAAACATCGCATTGGCATAAGCTGGCGGCTCCGTAAGGGGCCGAGGCTTTAAAGAATTTGAAGGGCGTGGTCATAGTGGCCGCGCCCTTCTTCGTTCTTGGTAAGATTGCCAGAGAAAAATGACTTGGGGAACCAATACCCCAGGCGCGGGTTTAATTTGCACGTGGCAGTTCGTCGCGCATCTCGTGGCTCCGGAAGGTTTATCATGTCAATTTCCGATGCTCTATCGATTGATCCAAATTCTACTCGTGCCAAGATCCTTTCCAAAGTTGATCCGGATTCCTTTGCGTGGACACTACCAATCATGCGCGCGGGGTACGCGGGGCGTGGTCTGGTTTATCTTGTGGTGGCAGGCTTGTCCCTATGGTCACTTTGGCAGGGCGGAGAGGCTGAGGGCACTGGTGCCGCTATGCGCTCAATGAGTGGTAGCGTAGGGGCTCTTATTGTAACATTGATTGCGGCAGGTATGTTTGCATATGCGATCTGGCGCTGTATCGATGCCATTTGGGATCTTGAGGCACATGGCGCTTCTGCCAAAGGTGTCGTTGCTCGAATTGCCATTGCCGTGACCGGTTTGCTGCATGGGGCGATCGGTGTTCTCGCGATTACCTCACTGGGATTTTCTTCAAACAGTGGCAGCAGCAAACAGAGTATGCTTTCACAGATAATGCAAACTACAGCAGGCCAATTGGCGGTCGCAATGGCTGGTGCGGTAACCATAGCAGCGGGAGTGTATTATATTTACAAAGCTGCATCCCAAAGCTACCGCGACGATATTCAGGCTAATCACTTTACGCTCCATTGGAACCCGCTATTGCGGGCAGGCTTGGTTGCTCAAGGCGTCAGTGTGGCAATTATCGGCGGACTGATCCTCTACGCTGCACTGACGCTGGACCCAGCACAGGCGGGGGGGCTGGGGTCTGCATTCGATTGGCTGCGCGAACAAAGCTATGGCTGGTTTCTAGTAATTGCGCTGTGTCTGGGTCTGCTTTGTTTCTCCCTGCTTTGCTTTGTAAACGCAGCCTACAGAATCGTGCCAAAGGCGACAGACGGTTCGGTACAGAACTTGACAGCACGGCTCAGGAAAAAGGGCAAAGATGCACTGCGCGGGTAGCATTCGCGGTTTGTCCGCTTGACCCCACTGCCCATCCCCCCTAACAGACATCAACGACACAGCCCCAGATTCGTCTGGGGCTTCGTTGTTGTTCGCGAGCGACAAACTTCGGTTGCTCTTGGACATCTCTACTGGGACCTTCGGGGCCCTCTAACCACAGCGGACCTACGGGGCCGCATACAAGCAAACGGAAGACAGAGAACATGGCACTCAAGTCGTACAAACCGACGACGCCAGGCCAGCGTGGGCTGGTACTGATCGACCGTTCGGAGCTTTGGAAAGGTCGCCCTGTCAAGGCCCTCACTGAGGGACTTAGCAAGCACGGCGGACGGAACAACACCGGACGGATCACAATGCGTCGCAAGGGTGGTGGTGCAAAACGCCTCTACCGCATCGTCGATTTCAAGCGTAACAAACTGGACGTCGTCGCGACGATCATGCGTATTGAATATGACCCGAACCGGACTGCGTTTATCGCACTGGTAAAATACGAAGACGGTGAGCAGGCATATATCCTTGCTCCTCAGCGTATCGCCATTGGCGATCAGGTGATTGCGTCTGCCAAGGCAGACATCAAGCCCGGTAACGCGATGCCATTTTCCGGCATGCCCATCGGTACGATCATCCACAACATCGAAATGAAGCCAGGTAAAGGCGGTCAGATCGCCCGCGCTGCAGGCACCTACGCCCAGTTCGTGGGCCGTGATGGTGGCTACGCCCAGATCCGTCTGAGCAGTGGCGAGCTTCGCCTCGTACGTCAGGAATGCATGGCCACCGTTGGTGCCGTGTCCAACCCCGACAACAGCAACCAGAACTACGGTAAGGCTGGTCGTATGCGTCACAAGGGCGTCCGCCCGAGTGTTCGTGGTGTTGTCATGAACCCGATCGACCACCCGCACGGTGGTGGTGAAGGTCGTACATCCGGTGGTCGTCACCCGGTTACCCCATGGGGCAAACCGACAAAAGGTGCCAAGACTCGTAACAAGAAAAAAGCGTCAAGTGCTCTGATCATCAGATCGCGCCACGCCAAGAAGAAGGGACGCTAAGAATGTCTCGTTCAGTATGGAAAGGTCCTTTTGTTGACTCTTATGTCCTCAAAAAGGCCGAAGCCTCCCGCGAGGGCGGTCGTAACGAAGTGATCAAGATCTGGTCGCGTCGTTCTACGATCCTGCCGCAGTTTGTTGGCCTGACGTTCGGCGTCTATAACGGTCACAAGCATATTCCTGTAAACATCACTGAAGACATGATCGGTCAGAAGTTTGGTGAGTATTCACCAACGCGCACCTATTATGGTCACGCAGCTGATAAAAAAGCGAAGCGGAAATAAGCCATGAGCAAGGATAAAAATCCCCGCCGCGTGGCAGACAATGAAGCCCGCGCAAAACTGCGCATGCTGAAAACGTCGCCGCAGAAACTCAACCTCGTTGCTGCGATGATCCGTGGCAAGAAAGTGGACAAGGCCCTTACGGACCTCACTTTCTCCAAGAAGCGTATCGCAATTGATGTGAAGAAATGCCTTCAGTCCGCGATTGCCAACGGCGAGAACAACCACAACCTCGATGTGGACGAACTGATTGTCGCGGAAGCCTATGTCGGCAAGAACATGACACTCAAGCGTGGTCGTCCACGTGCGCGTGGCCGTTTCGGCAAGATCATGAAGCCGTTTGCGGAAATCACCATCGTCGTGCGTCAGGTTGAGGAGCAAGCATAATGGGTAATAAAGTCAATCCAATCGGCATGCGCCTTCAGGTTAACCGTACGTGGGATAGCCGCTGGTATGCCGACACGAAAGATTTCGGGAACCTTCTTCTGGAAGACCTCGCAATCCGCGATTTCATCAAGAAAGAGTGCCATCAGGCGGGTATTTCCCGTGTGATCATCGAGCGCCCGCACAAGAAGTGCCGCGTTACGATCCACACAGCACGCCCTGGTGTGATCATCGGCAAGAAAGGTGCAGACATCGAAGGTCTGCGCAAGAAGCTGTCACGGTTCACCGAAAGCGAACTGCACCTCAACATCGTTGAAGTGCGCAAGCCGGAACTGGACGCGGCTCTTGTTGGTGAAAGCATTGCACAGCAGCTTGAGCGTCGGGTTTCGTTCCGTCGCGCCATGAAACGTGCGGTACAGAATGCCATGCGTATGGGTGCCCTTGGTATCCGCGTGAACCTTGCGGGTCGTCTTGGCGGTGCCGAGATCGCGCGTACGGAATGGTATCGTGAAGGTCGCGTGCCACTGCACACACTGCGTGCGGACATCGACTATGCACATGTTGAAGCAATGACTGCCTATGGCATCATCGGCATCAAAACGTGGATCTTCAAAGGCGAGATCATGGAACATGATCCTGCTGCCCGTGACCGCAAGGCACAAGAAATGCAAGACGGTCCAGCACCCCGCGGTGCCGGCGGTCGGCGTTAAGGAGTAGATAGATGCTACAGCCAAAACGTACGAAATTCCGTAAGCAGTTCAAAGGCTCTATCAAGGGTCTTGCGAAGGGCGGGTCAGACCTGAACTTCGGTACTTACGGTCTGAAAGCAACTGAGCCGGAGCGTGTAACAGCGCGCCAGATCGAAGCTGCACGTCGTGCCATGACGCGTCACATGAAGCGTCAGGGCCGTGTCTGGATCCGTATTTTTCCAGACGTACCTGTCACCTCCAAGCCCGTCGAAGTGCGTATGGGTAAAGGTAAAGGTTCCGTGGATTTCTGGGCATGCAAGGTCAAACCAGGCCGCGTAATGTTTGAAATCGACGGCGTCAACGACGACATCGCCCGCGAAGCCCTGCGCCTCGCCGCGATGAAGCTGCCGATCAAAACCCGCGTTATTGTACGCGAAGATTGGTGACGGACGCACCCGCGTAAGCGGGTGCCGTCGAGCCGGAGGCAGGGTATTCTGCAAAGAATGCCCGTTCCGGCCCCGCTTGAAATAGAGAGCCCCCGCTGTGAAACCGGCGGGGGCTTTTTTATCTTTCATTTTCTTTGAGCCAATTGAAATCATAGCCAAACTCGGAAAAGAAGGCTTTCTGGTCTTCATCCAAGTAGCGGTGAGAATTCTTTACTGGGAAAACGGTAAGCCCTACATTGTTTCGTAAAATGGGCCCGTTTGGCCAACGCCTTTTGCCCGCAATTATCTTTCGCAATAACCTAGCGGGTTTGTCGTGGTAGTTTGGGGAAGATCGCTCAATTGATTGAAAAGTTGCGCTTACAACAGCATCAGCCAATTGTAGTCCGGCCAAAGATGATGCTGGAAAGCGCGCAATGAGACTGTACGCAAACAGCTGTGGATTGATTTCTTTGGCGTTAAGAAAGGTTGTCTTGGCCATTGCTTGCCGGATAAGTTGAAGAACATAAGCCTTGAAATGACCGAAATGGTGCCCTCTCCGGCTGGCCATAACAATCTTAATCTTGGGATCGGGTATTCCCTGCTTTTCAGCGTCGTTGGTAACAAACTCACTAACACGCTCAAGGAGAAGTCTGGCTACAAAGTTGTAGAGATATTGACGGTTTGAAGACGCCGTTCCAGCTGCCGCGGCCCGATGATTTTTATGGCCGACCATAGTTTTTTTGAATGAGCAGACAACAAAGGCTCGGGCGGAGTGATTGCCGAGCGCCTTGGCAATCTTTAGGCGGTTCCATGGTTTATGTTTTCTAAAATGAAGTGGGCTACCGGTCTGCCCTCCAAACGATTTGTATATACAATCTCTGCGGTCATCCAGTGTTGCCATAGCTTCATATCGAATGAGGTAGCCGCCAAGACACAACCATTCTGAATTTCCGTTTGGATTTTTTGGCTTGAGGTCATGAGTTTTATCGTCACCCGCTTCGTCAATGTATAAGATGTAATGATAATTGGAGTTTTTCATATTTTTGACTTGGGTTTTGCGATAGCCTTTTCTAAGGCCCTGAGTGGAAGTGGTGAGCTATTTCGTTTGTTAAGCAATCAGGTTAACTTAGAGGAAATATAGCTCAAGGAACCACCCCCCATGAAACAAGTCCCCAAACCCACCACCGACGAAGATCTCATCGCCGAGTTTCTCAACAAGGGCGGCGCGATCAAGAAGGGTAAAACCAAGCCGATGCCTGCCGATCTTGGACTGTCCAACAACCAGTGGGGCAACAAGATGACCAAGGAAGAGAAGGCCTTGGTCAAGGAGCAGGAAGAGGCGCGCAAGACGGGACCGAAACCGTAGGGTGGGTGGAACCCCGGCTCACCTGTTCAACCGCTATGACCAGCTATAGTTAAAGCTCACCGAAATCCGGTCTTCTTCCGACATGTTCATCGGCACTTCGTGGCGGATGAAACTCTCCCAGAGCAGCACATCGCCCACCGCAGGGGCCACATAGTGGAACGTCCGCAATTCCTCACGCGTGTCTTTGCGTCTTGCGGGGCTGGCCATCATCATCGGCAGGCGAGGGTCTTCGAATTTGATCGCGCTCGCGCCTTCGGGCATCGCCACATAGGTGGTGCCTGAAATGACCGAGTGAGGGTGGATGTGCCCTGTGTGTATCCCGCCCTCGGGCAGGATGTTGATCCAGATGTCTTCCAGTTTTAGCTCACGCCCGTCCAGATCAAGCTCTAGATCCTTGGCGAATGCGGCGACATGGTTATCCAGCGCATTGATCACATCGGCAAATATCGGGAAACGCCAGCCGAGGTCGGTAAGCGAGGCATAGGACGTATAACCGGGATAGCCGTTTTCCTCACACCAAGCCTGGCCTGCCTCATCATCTTGGGCGATGGACCAGCAGGACGCTTCCAGCTCGGATGCAGAGATTTCATCGCCAAGCGATGAATGGTAGAGGCGGGTCACAAAGAGGGATTTTAGAATTTTCATATCAGATACTTGCCGTTTCTTGGAGTGAACGATAGCCTCAAATCAGTTTCTTTGATGTTGGCAAAATGTGGGTAGCAGGACTCTGGCGTTCTTAAAACCCTCTTGGGAGCTGGGGTATGTTTCGAGTTGCGGTGTTTGTTTTTCTCTTATCGGTTCAGCAAGTATACGCGGACCGATATCAATCCCGCGCACTTTTCTCACATAAGGCATGGGGCGTTGAGTTGACGCATGATACCATGGACGGCGCGCTGTGGTGTTCAGCTGAAACTGGAAACCGTGCAAATCAGAAGCTTTCAATTACGGTCTATCCGGATGGAACACTAACGTTATTCGTTTTTGACCGTAGATGGGCACTGAGCGAACGTTACGTCGATTTCATCATTGATGTAGATTATTCCCGTTGGAATATGCGGGGAAAAGCGTCGGACATTGCGATCAGTGTAAGCGTCAAGCCAGGTGAGGATACTGGCAAGTTTATAGGTGAACTGGCTGCGGGACGCGCAGCGGCACTTTACAATAACGATTTGCGCCGGCTGGCAGTTTTCACACTTTCAGGCTCCAGAGCCGCACTCATAAAATTGACCGAGTGTTGGGATGGCATAAAAGCACAAGGCGCCGATCCCTTCGGGCCTGCAAAGGATCCATTCTAAGCTGACATGACGCAATGATCTCTAAGGATGCGTTTCCGTCCGACCTTTCTTTTCGCGAGCAGAGGACAGGGGGTTGCGTTGCGCTGGCTTTGGGCCTAAACGGCCAGTTCATCATGAACTCCATCAGAATCATGGTCACCCTGTCGGGGCCTGCTGGTGATGTTGAAAAGGAAGACGGCATGAAAGCCAGCGAACTACACGACAAGACGCCGGACCAGCTCCGCGACGAGCTTGTCAATCTGAAGAAAGAAGCATTCAACCTGCGTTTCCAGCAAGCCACCGGCCAGTTGGAAAATCCGGCACGTCTGCGCAGCGTCAAACGTGACGCGGCCCGTGTGAAAACAGTTTTGAACCAAAAAGCTGCAGCCGCAGCAACAGACGCGTAAGAGGAGCCTGACCCATGCCAAAGCGTATCCTGACAGGCACCGTAACCTCGGACGCCAATGACCAGACAATTTCCGTATCCGTAGAGCGTCGCTTTCGCCATCCGGTTCTGAAAAAGACTATTCGTAAGTCCAAAAAGTATCGGGCTCACGATGAGAATAACACATTCAAAGTAGGCGACTCTGTTCGCATTATCGAATGTGCACCACGTTCCAAAACCAAGCGTTGGGAAGTGATTACTGCGGAAGCATGATCCTTTACGCATCGGCCCATCCGGTCCGGTGCGTTATCCATTTCGGATAACAACTTAATCGAAACCCCGGGGACAGGGCACGCATCGCCCCCCGGAAGGTCGGGAGAAATCAAATGATCCAGATGCAGACCAACCTGGATGTTGCTGACAACAGCGGCGCGCGCCGTGTTCAGTGCATCAAGGTCCTGGGTGGTTCCAAGCGTAAATACGCATCCGTTGGCGACATTATTGTCGTATCGGTAAAGGAAGCCATTCCACGCGGCCGTGTAAAGAAAGGTGACGTCCGTAAGGCCGTTGTCGTTCGTACCGCAAAAGAAGTTCGTCGTGACGATGGCACAGCCATCCGTTTTGACCGCAATGCTGCTGTTATCCTGAACAACAACAACGAGCCGATCGGTACCCGTATCTTCGGGCCAGTTGTTCGTGAGCTGCGCGCCAAAAACTTCATGAAAATCATCTCACTCGCTCCGGAGGTGCTGTAACCATGGCTGCTAAGCTGAAAAAAGGTGACACTGTCATCGTTATGGCCGGTAAGGACAAGGGTAAGGAAGGCAAGATCGCCTCAGTTGATCCCAAGTCCAACAAGGCCATCGTAGACGGCGTGAACATCGCAATCCGTGCGACACGCCAGACACAGGATTCACAGGGCGGCCGCATCCCCAAAGCGATGCCGATCGACCTGAGCAACCTGTCGCTGAAGGATGCCAACGGCAAGCCGACACGCGTAGGGTTCAAAATGGATGGCGACAAGAAAGTGCGCTATGCCAAAACAACAGGGGATGTAATCTGATGCTTGATACCGCAACATATACCCCCCGCCTTAAAGCCGATTACAAGGACCGCATCCGTGCGGCCCTGAAAGAAGAGTTCGGCTATAAGAACGACATGATGATTCCTCGTCTGGACAAGATCGTCCTGAACATCGGGTGTGGCGCCGAAGCTGTTCGTGACAGCAAGAAAGCCAAATCCGCACAGGAAGACCTGACCGCAATCGCGGGCCAGAAAGCATTGACCACCATCGCCAAGAAATCCATTGCGGGTTTCCGTGTACGTGAAGAAATGCCACTGGGTGCGAAGGTTACACTTCGTGGTGATCGCATGTATGAATTCCTTGATCGTCTGATCACGATTGCAATGCCCCGCATCCGCGACTTCCGCGGTATCAAAGGCACTTCTTTCGATGGCCGCGGCAACTATGCCATGGGTATGAAAGAGCACATCGTGTTCCCCGAAATCGACTTTGATAAAGTCGACGAAACATGGGGAATGGACATCATCATCGCCACCACGGCGAAAACCGATGCCGAAGCGAAAGCCATGTTGAAGCTCTTCAACATGCCGTTCAACTCGTAAGCGGGAGAAGGAATTAGATATGGCTAAGAAATCCATGATCGCACGCGAGAAGAAGCGTGAAGCACTGGTCAAGAAGTACGCCTCAAAGCGTGCGGAGTTGAAAGAAATCATCAACGATGAGTCAAAGCCGATGGACGAGCGTTTTCGCGCGACCCTGAAGCTGGCGAAGCTGCCGCGCAACTCTTCGGCTGTGCGTCTGCACAACCGTTGCCAGCTGACCGGTCGTCCACACGCCTATTATCGTAAATTGAAAATCTCGCGGATCGCGTTGCGGGATCTTGGCTCAGCAGGCCAGATCCCCGGCATGGTCAAGTCGAGCTGGTAAGGAGCGCATCAGATGACCGATCCTATCGCAGATATGCTGACACGCATCCGCAACAGCCAGTTGCGCGGCAAATCCACAGTTATGACACCAGCCTCAAAGCTGCGTGCATGGGTGTTGGACGTGCTGGCGGACGAAGGCTACATTCGTGGCTATGAAAAGGTAACAGGCGCCGATGGGCATCCTGCTATCGAAATCAGCCTGAAATACTACGAGGGCGAACCAGTAATTCGTGAACTGAAGCGGGTATCAAAGCCCGGTCGTCGCGTCTATATGGGCGCACAAGACCTCCCTTCTGTCCGTCAGGGCTTGGGTGTGTCGATTGTCTCCACCCCGCAGGGTGTGATGTCGGACGCACGCGCACGCGCAGCCAACGTTGGCGGCGAAGTGCTCTGCACCGTATTCTAAGGAGAAGCAGATGTCTCGTATTGGTAAGAAACCGGTCGACCTGCCCAGCGGTGTTTCCGCTTCGGTCAGCGGCCAGACCATCGAAGTGAAAGGTCCCAAAGGGACCCGCAGCTTCAAAGCAACCGATGATGTAAACCTGACTGTGGAAGATAACACGGTTACGGTCACACCACGCGGCAAGTCCAAGCGCGCGCGTCAGCAGTGGGGCATGTCCCGCACAATGATCCGCAACCTTGTGACCGGCGTAACCGAGGGTTTCAAGAAAGAACTTGAAATTCAGGGTGTTGGTTACCGTGCTGCCATGACTGGCAACGTATTGAAACTGAATCTCGGCCTGTCCCACGATGTCGATTACACGCCACCGGAAGGTGTCACTGTAACCGCGCCGAAGCAGACCGAAATCATTGTGGAAGGCATTGACGAACAGCTTGTTGGTCAGGTCGCTGCGAACATTCGTGCATGGCGCAAGCCCGAGCCCTACAAGGGCAAAGGCATCCGCTATAAAGGTGAGTTCGTCTTCCGCAAAGAAGGCAAGAAGAAGTAAGGAACGCAAAGATGGCAAACAGCAAAAGACAACTGTTCATCAAACGCCGCCTGCGCGTTCGGAACAAACTTCGTCGCACGAACCGGGGCCGTATGCGCCTGTCCGTGCACCGCTCAAACAAGAACATCAGCGTCCAGCTGATCGACGATGTGAACGGCGTAACAGTCGCTTCCGCTTCGTCGCTTGAAAAAGATCTTGGCGTTGTGGGCAAAAACAACATGGAGGCCGCTACAAAAGTGGGCGAGGCAATTGCCGAGCGCGCGAAAAAAGCCGGTGTTGAATCTGCGTACTTCGACCGTGGCGGTTTCCTCTTTCACGGTAAGGTGAAGGCTTTGGCCGACGCAGCCCGTGAAGGTGGTTTGAAGATCTAAGTCAAATTGGCGGGGCCTGACGCTCCGCCGATACTTTTTGAAGAGGCTTAAACCCTCTCGATGATCCGGGAGCACTCGCTCACCGCGATTGTGAAAA
The DNA here is from genome assembly GCF_026410285.1 of Sulfitobacter sp. F26169L. GTDB lineage: Bacteria > Pseudomonadota > Alphaproteobacteria > Rhodobacterales > Rhodobacteraceae > Sulfitobacter. The sequence goes on from NZ_JAPMLP010000004.1 coordinate 297,376, forward strand.
CAGGGCGCTTGCCCACAAGACAAGGAGGCCAGCATGGCCAGAGATGACAACCGTGGCGGTAACCGTCGCAACCAGCGCGATGAAGCGCCAGAATTCGCTGACCGTCTGGTCGCGATCAACCGTGTATCCAAAACTGTAAAGGGCGGTAAGCGCTTCGGGTTTGCTGCACTTGTTGTGGTTGGTGACCAAAAAGGCCGCGTAGGGTTTGGCAAAGGTAAAGCCAAAGAAGTGCCTGAAGCGATCCGTAAGGCAACCGAGCAGGCGAAGCGCCAGATGATCCGCGTACAACTGCGCGAAGGCCGCACGTTGCACCACGATATGGCCGGCCGTCATGGCGCGGGCCGCGTGATCATGCGTACAGCGCCAGAAGGTACCGGTATTATTGCCGGTGGTCCGATGCGTGCCGTTTTCGAAATGCTGGGCGTGAAAGACGTTGTGTCCAAGTCGATCGGTTCACAGAACCCTTACAACATGATCCGCGCCACCATGGACGGATTGAAGAAAGAACAGTCTCCACGTTCCGTCGCGCAGCGTCGCGGCAAGAAAGTGGCCGACATTCTGCGCAACGACGTAAAGATCGACGAGCAAAGCGATGTGGCCCACAACAGCCCCTCCGCACAAGCAACGACAGACGCGTAAGGAGAGCATACAATGGCTAAGACAATCGTCATCAAGCAGGTAGGCTCGCCTATCCGCCGCCCCGCAAAGCAGCGCGCAACGCTGGTTGGTTTGGGCTTGAACAAAATGCACCGTGTCCGTGAGTTGGAAGATACACCTTCCGTTCGCGGTATGATCAACGCGGTCAGCCACATGGTTGAAATTGTCGAAGAAAAGGGCTGATCCCGCCGCAGATACCCTTATTCTAAGATCTCAAGCAACAAGCGCCCCGCAGGAGACAGCGGGGCGTTTTGCGTTTGTTGCAAAATTGGACCAGAGCCTTTTGTAAATGCGGTTTTGCATCTTAATGGCAACAAATCTCTCTAATAAATACAGCAACTTTGGGTATTCTTTTAACGACGATTTGCGCCGAAAATTTACCAAGAGCCTGACGAATGATCTCCACGCGAAACCGATTTGATGCAATCGACAGCGCTAAAGGTATTGGCATTATCCTTGTTGTTTTCGGTCACGCATGGCGCGGGGCCTATAATGCTGGTGTCATTTCTGATTATCCGATTTTTGCAGCGGTGGATGCCGGAATTTACGCATTTCATATGCCGCTGTTCTTCTTCCTGTCTGGGCTGCTGTTTCTCGACGTCTTGAGAGAATACAACGCAGGCGATCTGCTGAGAGGACGGGTAACAAGGCTGCTTTGGCCAATGGCGCTCTGGACGTGGTTTTTTTTCGGGTTCAAGCTGATCGGTGGCTCGGCAGTAAATACGCCGGTTACGATGAATGATATGCCGCTAGTGCCGCTGCCCCCGTATGAGCATCTGTGGTTTTTATGGGCATTGTTTCTCTGTCAGGTGATCCTGATCGGGGTTTACGCGGCGCTGCTGCGTCCGCTTTCTGATTCTGCGCTGCGGCTAGGGGCAGGTGGCATAGGAATTGCCCTCGCTGCCGTGCTTCCTTCACTGGCTGTTCCATCGTTAATCTGGGGGCCTATGGTTGCGCATATGCCCTATTTCCTGATCGGGATTGCAGCAGGGGGGCACCGGCAGCTGCGGGGCGGTAAAGCTGTCGCGTCTCTTGCTGCTTTCGTGTTTCTTGCCAATTTGTGGCTTGTTATCACTGCCGTTCCGCCCGGTGCTTCAGCACTCACGTCAGCCCTGCTTCTGATTTTTGCATGGATGGTTTGGCCGCAGGTTGATCGTGGTGGCCATGTTTCTACGCTAAGAATGCTGCGTTATCTGGGGAATGCGTCGATGGTGATCTACCTGACGCACACGATTTTTTCTGCTGTCTTGCGGATCATTATGTTGCGGAGCGGGTTTGACGGCGCGGTTCCCGTTCTGCTTGTCACCACGGCGGTAGGTCTGGTTGGACCGCTGGTTTTGCTTTTTGCTGCGCGCAAGCTTCGGGTGGTGAAACTGCTGGGATTCTAGGTGCGCAGGGACTTGCCTCACAGTGTGCCATCGCCTATACGCCCCCGGTGGGCAGAAGGCTGCCCGACAGAATCGTAACGCCGCGTTTGTCCACTCCCGTCGCTGGGGGGCAATTCCGGCAAAAGGAGAAGCGACATGAAACTGCATGAACTTTCAGACAATCCAGGTGCAACAAAACCACGCAAGCGCGTAGGCCGTGGCCCAGGCTCAGGTATGGGTAAAATGGGTGGCCGTGGTATCAAAGGCCAGAAATCCCGTTCGGGTGTAGCGATCAAGGGTTTTGAGGGCGGCCAGATGCCGATCTACCAGCGCCTGCCAAAGCGTGGCTTTAGCAAACCCAACCGCAAAGCATATTCCGCGATCAACCTCGGTTTGATCCAGAAGTTTGTTGATGCAGGCAAGCTGGATATCAAATCCGTCATCACCGAAGATGCGCTGGTTGCGTCCGGGGTCGTGCGTCGCAAGCGCGATGGTATCCGCATCCTTGCAAAAGGTGACGTGACATCCAAGCTGAACATCGAAGTTACAGGCGCGTCCAAATCTGCTGTAGAAGCTGTTGAAAAAGCGGGCGGCAGCCTGACTGTCAAAGCCGCGGCGGTTGTAGAAGCTTCCGAATAACGCTTCGGTCTTGTGAGCGGCGCTCAAGCCGCTTACATAGTCTTCAAGTTTTCCCAAACGCCGCCCGCCGGAAAACGGTAAGGGCGGCGTTCTTGTTCAAAAAGAGAGCCCTCACATGGTATCTGCCGTCGAGAATATGGCCGCCAATTCAAGCTGGTCCGCCTTTGGCAAGGCAACCGACCTGCGCCACCGCATCCTTTTCACTTTGGGACTGCTGATCGTGTACCGCCTGGGGACGTTTATCCCAGTGCCGGGCATTGATGGCGCAGCCCTGCGGGAATTTATGGAAAGCGCAGGGCAGGGCATCGGCGGCATGGTTTCGATGTTCACCGGTGGTGCCTTGGGGCGCATGGGTATTTTTGCTTTGGGTATTATGCCCTACATCTCTGCGTCGATTATCGTGCAGCTTCTGACGTCCATGGTGCCGTCACTTGAGCAGCTCAAGAAAGAAGGCGAGCAGGGGCGGAAGAAAATCAACCAGTACACCCGATGGGGTACTGTCGCTCTCGCCACGGTGCAGTCATATGGCCTTGCCGTATCGCTGGAAGCAGGCGATATCGCTGCCGATCCGGGCATGTATTTCCGCATCGCGTGTATGATTACACTGGTGGGGGGCACGATGTTCCTGATGTGGCTGGGTGAGCAGATCACCGCACGCGGCATCGGTAACGGTATTTCCCTGATCATTTTCGTCGGTATCATCGCCGAAGTTCCCGCCGCCATCGCGCAGTTCTTTGCTTCGGGCCGCTCCGGTGCGATCAGCCCTGCGGTGATTGTGGCTGTTCTGATTATGGTGATCGCGACAATTATGTTTGTTGTGTTTATGGAACGCGCCCTGCGCAAAATCCATATTCAGTATCCGCGCCGCCAGGTCGGGATGAAGGTCTATGACGGCGGCTCCAGCCACTTGCCGATCAAGGTGAACCCCGCAGGTGTTATTCCGGCGATCTTCGCCAGTTCGCTGCTGCTGTTGCCCGTGACAATCAGTACATTTTCCGGCAATTCGACGAGCCCTGTGATGTCGTGGCTGCTGGCGAACTTCGGACCCGGACAGCCGCTGTACCTGCTGTTCTTTATCGCGATGATCGTGTTCTTTGCCTATTTTTACACGTTCAACGTATCGTTCAAACCGGATGACGTGGCTGACAACCTGAAAAACCAGAACGGTTTCGTTCCGGGTATCCGTCCGGGCAAGCGCACTGCCGAATATCTGGAATACGTTGTGAACCGCGTGCTTGTCCTTGGTTCGGGCTACCTTGCTGCGGTCTGTATCCTGCCCGAAATTCTGCGCGGCCAGTTCGCAATTCCGTTTTACTTTGGCGGTACTTCGGTATTGATTGTGGTATCTGTCACGATGGACACCATCCAGCAGGTACAAAGCCATCTTCTAGCGCATCAGTATGAAGGTCTTTTGGAGAAGTCGCAGTTGCGCGGTAAATCCGGAAAAGGCCGCAAGAAACGGAGCCCAGCACGCAAATGAACATTATTCTTCTCGGCCCCCCCGGTGCGGGCAAAGGCACCCAAGCGCAAAAGCTGGTTGAAGACCGCAACATGGTTCAGCTTTCAACAGGCGATATGCTGCGCGCTGCGCGTACCTCCGGTACCGAGATGGGTAAGAAAGTCGCTGCCGTTATGGATGCCGGCAATCTGGTTACAGACGAGATAGTTATCGGCTTGATCCGTGAGCAGCTTGAAGCTGGCGGCGACCATGGCGGATTTATTTTCGATGGGTTTCCGCGCACACTTCCACAGGCTGATGCGTTGGGTGAACTGCTCAAAGAGATGGGCCATACACTAGATTATGCGATTGAACTGGAAGTCAACGATGACATTCTCGTCGAACGTATTATCGGGCGCGCTGCCGAAGCAGTTGCCTCAGGTGGAACCGCCCGCGCGGATGACAACGAAGAAAGCCTCAAAACCCGCCTGATGGCCTACTACAAGCAAACCTCCCCGTTGATCGGTTATTACTACGCCAAAGGGGATTTGCGCGGTGTGAATGGCCTTAGTGCGGTAGATGATGTTGCAGCTGAAATTGCGGCACTTCTCGACGCTTGATCCGGAAATAACCGATTTTCGGTAGTCTTGGAAAAGATCGAAGAGCCATGAGCCAGCGCGCGCGCTGTGATAGTTGCTGGCCATGAAGGGGCTTATTGGGAATAGTATTTCACTAGGGGCCTCTGGCACCTTGACTGCACCTTCCAAGACTCATACTTAGCGCTATCTCGAAAGAGAATCATTTTGTGAACATGGGTCGCACCCGGTTTACAATTGTACCTAATCAGCTGTAGCCCGCTGGCCTCATAGCCTCGGGCTTACGTTGTGAAAAAAGGGTCTGGGATCACGGACCCGCAACGAAAAGGAATTGCACACGTGGCACGTATTGCCGGCGTAAATATCCCGACTGCAAAGCGGGTTCCAATCGCCCTCACATATATCACAGGTATCGGAAACGCTTCCGCAGAGAAAATCTGCGAAGCTGTTGGCATCGACATGACGCGCCGCGTCAACGAGCTGTCCGATGTTGAAATCGTAAAAATCCGCGAGCACATCGACGAAAACTACACCGTCGAAGGTGATCTGCGCCGCGACACCACAATGAACATCAAACGTTTGATGGACTTGGGTTGCTACCGTGGCCTGCGCCACCGCCGCAACCTGCCTGTGCGTGGTCAGCGGACGCACACCAACGCACGCACACGCAAGGGCCCTGCAAAGGCCATTGCCGGTAAGAAGAAATAAGGGAGGGCTCGGATCATGGCACGCGATGCAAAACGCACCAAAAAGAAGGTCTCCAAGAACATCGCCGCAGGTGTGGCGCATGTGAACTCTTCTTTCAACAATACAAAAATCCTTATCTCGGATGTACAGGGCAATGCGATCAGCTGGTCCTCTGCCGGTACGATGGGCTTCAAAGGGTCGCGTAAGTCGACACCTTATGCCGCCCAGATGGCTGCCGAGGATGCAGGTAAGAAAGCACAGGATCATGGCGTGAAAACGCTGGAAGTCGAAGTGCAAGGCGCTGGTTCAGGCCGTGAAAGCGCGCTGCGCGCGTTGGCTGCTGCCGGTTTCAACATCACCTCTATCCGTGATGTGACCCCGATGGCGCACAACGGCTGCCGCCCGCCAAAGCGCCGCCGCGTCTAAGCGACGATCATTCTTTTCGGGGTTCGCGTTCCGGCGCGGACCCAACAAGACTTTCTGAAACCTCGGGAGTTTGCCCCGGTTGGACATACGGGCGCGAACAAGAATGGAGGGACATATGATCCACAAAAATTGGGCCGAATTGATCAAGCCGACACAGCTTGATGTGAAACCTGGCAATGATCCTGCGCGTCAGGCCACCGTGATTGCAGAGCCGCTGGAGCGTGGTTTTGGCCTTACGATGGGCAACGCGCTGCGTCGCGTTTTGATGTCCTCACTGCAAGGTGCGGCGATCACATCTGTACAGATCGACAACGTATTGCACGAGTTTTCGTCAGTTGCCGGTGTGCGTGAAGATGTAACCGACATCATTTTGAACCTCAAAGGTGTTTCCATCCGCATGGAAGTCGAGGGACCAAAGCGTCTGTCGATCTCCGCGAAAGGCCCCGGCGTTGTGACAGCTGGCGATATTAGTGAATCCGCTGGCATCGAAATCCTGAACCGTGACCATGTAATCTGCCACCTTGATGATGGTGCGGATATCTACATGGAGCTGATGGTTAACACCGGCAAGGGCTATGTTTCTGCCGATAAAAACAAGCCTGAAGATGCGCCAATCGGTCTTATCCCGATCGACGCGATCTACTCGCCTGTGAAGAAAGTCAGCTACGATGTGCAGCCCACCCGTGAAGGGCAGGTACTGGATTATGACAAACTGACGATGAAGGTTGAAACCGATGGCTCCCTGACACCGGACGATGCCGTGGCATTTGCCGCGCGTATTCTTCAGGACCAGTTGGGCATCTTTGTCAACTTTGACGAGCCTGAGTCAGCTTCCCGTCAGGACGATGATGACGGTCTTGAGTTCAACCCGCTTCTGCTGAAGAAAGTGGACGAGTTGGAACTGTCTGTACGTTCGGCCAACTGCCTCAAGAACGACAATATCGTGTATATTGGCGATCTGATCCAGAAAACCGAAGCCGAAATGCTGCGCACGCCGAACTTTGGCCGCAAATCCTTGAACGAGATCAAGGAAGTGTTGTCAGGCATGGGGCTGCACCTTGGTATGGACGTTGAGGACTGGCCGCCGGAAAACATCGAAGATCTGGCCAAGAAGTTCGAAGATAACTTCTGAACCATAGGGGCGGGTGAAAGCCCGCCCTGATACACGACCGGGCATCTGCCCTTCCAGTGCCCGCCCATGGGCGGGAAATTACCGGGTTACGCGCCTCCCTTCGGGTGACGCTGACCCCAAGGAGAGTTGGCGCTACGCACGCCAGCCGGACAAAGCAAAACCGCCCGTAGAGGGCATATCTATTGGAGACTTAATATGCGTCACGCACGTGGATACCGCCGTCTGAACCGCACACATGAGCACCGCAAGGCGCTCTGGGCCAACATGGCCGGTTCGCTGATTGAACATGAGCAGATCAAGACAACCCTGCCAAAAGCAAAAGAATTGCGCCCGATCATCGAAAAGATGATCACGCTCGCCAAGCGCGGCGATCTGCACGCCCGCCGTCAGGCCCGCGCCCGCCTGAAAGAAGACCAGTATGTCAGCAAACTGTTCGACGTGCTCGGTCCCCGCTACAAGGACCGCCAGGGCGGTTATGTGCGCGTGCTGAAAGCGGGCTTCCGCTATGGTGACATGGCGCCCATGGCGATTATCGAATTCGTGGACCGTGACCGCGACGCCAAAGGCGCAGCAGACAAGGCACGCGTTGCAGCAGAAGACGCAGCCGAATAAGAATTTGTTCTCCGGTGAGAAGAAGAGCCCTGCCATCTGGCGGGGCTTTTTGCATTTCGTGCTGTGTATTGGATATTTGAAGCCAAAAGAAATAGAGCGGTTGCATCATTCACACCGGCTGCGCATATCATGGGTTATGAGATATTTAATCCTGATCCTTGCCTTGTTTGTGACGCCTGCCAGCGCGCAGCAGATTCCGCAATCGGCTGCCGACATACAGCTGAGTTTTGTGCCTGTCGTGAAGCAGGCTGCACCCGCGGTGGTAAACATTTACGCAAAAATCGTGCGGGAAGTCCGTAGGACGCCGTTGCAATCTGACCCGTTTTTCGAACGTTTTTTCCGTGATCCGCTGGCGGACAGAAAACCACGGGTGCAAAACTCGCTCGGGTCGGGGGTGATCCTTTCCGAAGACGGTATCGTGGTGAGCAATTATCATGTTGTCGGCATGGCGACAGATATTCGCGTTGTGTTGAACGACAGGCGCGAATTCACAGCGCGGGTATTGCTGGGGGATGAGGAGAGCGATCTGGCCATCCTGAAAATTGACGCGCCGGACGATCTGCCCTTTCTTGAACTGCGCGCCAGCGACAGTGTTGAGGTTGGTGAGCTGGCTTTGGCGATTGGCAATCCGTTTGGTGTGGGGCAGACCGTGAGCAGTGGTATCGTATCAGGGCTCGCCCGTTCGGGCGGTACTGCTGGTCGGGGCCACGGGTATTTCATCCAGACTGATGCGCCGATCAATCCGGGCAATTCAGGCGGCGCGTTGGTGGATATGGCGGGGCGGCTGATTGGCGTAAATACCTCGATCCTCACGCGCTCTGGCGGGTCCAACGGGATCGGCTTTGCAATCCCCGCTGATCTGGTTGCGGCCTTTGTTGCCCAATCCCAAGAGGGGCGAAACAGTTTTGAACGCCCGTGGGCGGGCATAAGCGGTCAGCCACTGGACGCCGATATGGCTGCCACATTGGGGTTTGACCGATCCGGGGGGATCATCATATCGGGATTACATCCGGCCAGCCCGTTTTTGCAGGCAGGGCTTGCTGTGGGGGACGTGATTTTGGCTGTCGGCGGACAATCGGTAAACACCCCGTCAGAAATGGTGTACCGGATGAGTGTTGCAGGGCTTGAGGCGCAAGCGGAAGTAACATTTAGCAGGCAGGGAGAAGAGCGTACTGCGAAAGTAGCGCTGATTGCCGCGCCGGAAGAGCCTTCGCGTGATAAGATAACCTTGCCTGAGCGCAGCCTGTTTCCGGGGCTGACGCTGGCGCGGATCAACCCTGCTGTTCTGTCGGAACTCAATCTCTCATTAGAAGTGGAAGGGGTTGCGGTGATGGATGTGGGACCGTTTGCAGTGCGTGCAGGGCTGCGCACCGGTGATGTGCTGATGGAAATCAACGGTGAAACACTAGCGCACCCAGACGATGCGGCAAAACTGCTGTCCGGTTCGGTGCGCCGTATTGAAATGATTGTGCAGCGCGGGGTGCGGCGCATCACCATGCGATTCAGAGGATAGCTATGGCCGACTTGTTTGGCGCAGCTCCCGCAGCCAGAGACAGCAGCCACCGCCCCCTTGCGGACCGTTTGCGCCCCAAATCTCTCGGCGAGGTAATCGGCCAGCAGCAGGTGTTGGGCCCTGATGCCCCGCTAAGTGTAATGCTGGAGTCCGGCGCGCTTGGTTCTTTGATATTCTGGGGGCCGCCGGGTGTTGGGAAAACCACAATTGCGCGGTTGTTGGCGGATGAGACTGATCTGCACTTTATCCAGATCAGCGCGATTTTCAGTGGCGTGCCTGAACTGCGCAAGGTTTTCGATGCGGCCAAAATCAGGCGGCAGAACGGGCAGGGCACATTGCTGTTTGTCGATGAAATTCACCGGTTCAACAAAGCCCAGCAGGACGGGTTTTTGCCGCATATGGAGGACGGCACTATTCTGTTGGTGGGTGCCACAACAGAAAACCCCAGTTTCGAGTTGAACCGGGCGGTTCTGAGCCGTGCGCAGGTTTTGGTGCTGGAACGTCTGGATAATCCAGACCTCGAAAGACTTGTCGTGCGGGCCGAGGCCGAATTGAAGGTTCAACTGCCGCTTGATCCCGCCGCGCGGCAGGCATTGCTGGATATGGCAGACGGCGACGGGCGTGCGCTGCTTAATTTGATCGAGCAGATCGCGGCTTGGAAAGTTGATGCGCCGCTGGACACCGTTGCACTGAGCAAACGTCTCAGCAAACGGGCCGCGCAGTATGACAAAGGCGGGGACGAGCATTATAATCTGATCTCGGCCCTGCATAAATCGGTGCGGGGCAGTGACCCTGATGCGGCACTATACTGGTTTGCGCGGATGCTGGAGGGCGGCGAAGACCCGCGCTATCTGGCGCGTCGGATTGTGCGGATGGCGGTGGAAGATATCGGTTTGGCCGATCCGCAAGCGCAGGCCGTGTGCCTTCAGTGCTGGGATACGTATGAACGGCTCGGCTCGCCCGAGGGGGAACTGGCTCTGTCCCAAGCGGTGATCTATCTGGCGCTAGCCCCAAAGAGTAACGCGAACTATGTCGCTTATAAAGGCGCGCGCAAGGCGGCGAAAGCGACGGGATCAGAACCGCCACCCAAGCATATTTTGAATGCTCCGACGTCGATGATGAAGGATCAGGGATTTGGTGCGGGATACGCCTATGATCATGATGCGGAGGATGGATTTTCAGGGCAAAACTATTTCCCCGACGCGATGGAGCGGCCCACCCTTTATCAGCCGGTCGAGCGCGGATTCGAACGTGATCTGAAAAAGCGGCTGGATTACTTCACAAAGCTGCGGGCGCAACGCAAGCAGTGACGTCAGAGTTGACTCTGACGGCGTCGCGCGCGATTGGAGCAGCATGATTTCAACTATTTCCCTTGTCGCCTTGGGTGGCGCGATTGGTGCTGCATCTCGTTTTCTTGTCGGTCTGGGGGTCTTGCGCCTGACAGGTCCGGCAGAGTTTCCGCTGGCGATTGTCACCGTAAATATCATCGGATCATTCTTGATGGGTATTGTGGTTGTTGCCGCTTCGAGCAAGGGGCTGGCGCATCTGAATCCGTTGGTGATGACCGGAATTCTTGGCGGATTTACGACGTTTTCGTCGTTTTCGCTGGAGGCGGTGACGCTGATTGAACGCGGGCAGATCGTGGCGGCAGGCACATATGTGGCGCTGTCGGTTGCGCTTAGTCTGGGTGGATTGATGTTGGGCCTATGGATCGCGAGAGGAATATTCGCATGAGCCGCGTACAGACACTAACTGTTGAAGAAGGTGACGGAGATCAGCGACTGGACCGCTGGTTCAAGCGCATCTTTCCGCAAATCCCGCAGGGGCGCATTGAAAAGATGTGCCGCAAGGGGGAAATTCGGGTGGACGGGGGCCGGGTAAAGGGCTCGACCCGCATCGAGGTGGGGCAGCAAATCCGCATTCCACCGCTGCCCAGCGGAGAAGCACCGCCGCCGCCCAAGCGGACCAGCGTAACAGACGCAGAGGCGAAGATGATCCGTGCTTGCGTGATCTACCGTGATGATCACGTAATCGCGCTCAACAAACCCCCCGGGCTGCCTGTGCAAGGCGGGTCGGGACAGGGAGAGCGGCACGTAGATGCGTTGTCAGAGGCGTTGATGTTTGATCTGGAAGAAAAGCCGCGCCTTGTGCATCGGCTGGACAAGGACACATCCGGCGTTTTGGTTCTGGCGCGTACCCGCGAAGCGGCCAAAGCGTTGACCGCCAATTTCCGGCATCGCGAAACACGCAAGATTTATTGGGCCGTTGTCGCAGGCGCGCCGCATCCGCGCAACGGTACGATCAAGTTCGGCCTTGTCAAGGCGGGCGGACATGGCGCGCGGGGCGAGGGCGAAAAGATGTATGCGGTCCATCCCCGTGACATCGACGAAACCGAAGGCGCCAAGCGCGCTACCACTGATTATTCAGTATTGGAACAGGTTGGTACACGTGCGTCGTGGATGGCTCTCAGCCCGGTAACGGGCCGTACGCACCAGCTGCGTGTGCATATGGCCGAGATCGGCCACCCGATTGTAGGGGATGGCAAGTATGGCGGCTCGGGGCAGGAAAATATGGGCGATGGCTGGGGTGCGCAGTTGGGTGGCGATATTTCCAAAAAGCTGCATTTGCATGCGCGCAGCCTGAAGATCGAGCATCCTGTGACCAAATCGGTGTTGAATTTGGTCGCGCCATTACCCGATCACATGCAGCGCACTTGGGACACGTTCGCGTGGCAAACAAAGTTTGCGCCGGATGACCCGTTCGGAGACGACTGGGGATGACACAGACGCGATTGCGGCTGGTGATTTTTGATGTCGACGGCACGCTGGTAGACAGTAAAGCTGATATTCTGGCGGCGATGCATCTTGCTTTCGCGGCGGAAGGGCTGGTCACACCGCCACGCGCGCAAGTGCTGGGCGTTGTTGGTTTGTCTCTCGATGTATTGATGCCCCGACTGGCAGCTGAAACGGATAGCGCTACGCAGATGCGGTTGATACAGGGCTACAAGGAAGCCTACATGACCCTACGTGCCGAGCAGGGCGGGGCGCTGTCATCGCCGTTTTACCCCAATGCGCGACAGGTTCTGGAGACGTTGAATGCCCGGCCTGACGTGCTGTTGGGCGTTGCAACAGGCAAATCGCGGCGCGGACTTGATAAGCTGATCGAGGCGCACGGATTACAAGGGATCTTTGTCACTCGTCAGGTTGCCGATTTTCACCCCTCCAAACCGAATCCTGCAATGTTGTTGCAGGCACTGAGCGAAACCGGCGTAGAGCCGGATGACGCGGTAATGGTTGGTGATACCACATTTGATATGGAAATGGCGCAGGCTGCGGGGATAACAGGGATTGGCGTCAGTTGGGGCTATCATCCGGCCGGGCGTCTGACTGCGGCGCGTCATATCGTTGAGCGGTTCGAGGCGCTGCCGCCGCTGTTAGATACTATCTGGAAGGTCTGAGACATGAGCGAATGGAAGGCAAAGCGGTTCTGGAAAGCCGCAAGTGTTGTGGAAAAAGATAGCGGCTTTGCCGTTGAACTGGATGGCCGTGCGGTTAAAACGCCGGCCAAGCAGGCGCTGCAGGTGCCCACCCACGCGATGGCCGCTGCCATCGCCGCAGAGTGGGATGCGCAAGAGGAGATTATCAATCCACACACAATGCCCGTCACCAAAACCGCTAATGCGGCACTTGATAAAGTCACTATCCAACATGGGGAAGTTGCCGACATGCTGGCAGCTTACGGGGATAGTGATCTGTTGTGTTATCGCGCGGATACCCCCGAAGAACTGGTCGCACGGCAGGCTATGCTTTGGGATCCGATGCTGGATTGGGCGGCTGACGCGCTTGATGTGCAGCTGCAGACTCGTATCGGTGTGATACATGCGCCGCAAGATCCTGATGTTCTTGCCGCGCTGAGCCGCCGAACCCATGCGCTTGATGCCTTTGAGCTGGCTGCATTCCATGATCTGGTCAGCCTGTCGGGATCGCTTGTGCTGGGATTTGCCGCGACACTGGATGCCAGACCTGCCGAGGAGTTATGGACCCTCTCACGACTGGACGAAATCTGGCAAGAGGAGCAATGGGGAAAAGATGATGATGCGACCGCGCTAGCCGAAATAAAGGGCGCCGCATTTTTGCATGCGAAACGGATGTTCGATCTGGCACAATAAATCGTTCCAAAATTAGCTGTTTCCCTTTCGTAAAGCAGCGGTTCTGGTCTGTTTCTGCAAGCACAACCCTTGACCTTTACGCGAAAATCCGCCCACACTTGAGGCCACTATGCGGGCCACACCCGTGCAGTATCACCGCCGGCGTGCAAAGTGCCGGTATTGTCCATCCAAAAAGTGGTGGAAAATCAGGAAGAGGTAACAATGAAAAAATCAATTATTCTTGGCGCGTTGACGATCGCTGGTCTGGCTGCTGGTGCAGCGGCCGCTGGTACGCTTGACGATGTCAAAGCGCGTGGCAAACTGAACTGTGGTGTCACAACAGGTCTGGCCGGCTTCTCCGCACCTAACGCCGATGGCGAATGGAACGGTTTTGACGTCGCCATTTGCCGCGCGGTAGCTGCGGCTGTTCTAGGTGATTCGACTGCGGTTGAATTTGTCCCGACAACGGGCAAAACACGCTTCACGGCGCTTGCGTCAGGTGAGATTGATCTGCTTGCGCGTAACACGACATGGACTCTTCAGCGTGATGTTGACCTGAAGTTCGATTTTGTCGGCGTAAACTATTATGATGGCCAAGGCTTCATTGCACCAAAAGAACTGGGCGTTTCCTCGGCCAAAGATCTTGATGGCGCAACTGTCTGCATCCAGACAGGCACAACAACCGAACTGAACCTTGCCGATTTCTTCCGTGCGAACAACATTTCGTATGAGCCTGTTCCAATCGAAACAAACGCAGAAGCGATCCAGCAGTATCTGGCAGGCGCTTGTGACGTGTACACCACCGACGCATCCGGTCTGGCGTCTACCCGTGCGACATTCGAGGCACCCGGCGACCACGCCCTGCTGCCCGAAATCATTTCCAAAGAGCCTCTCGGCCCACTGGTACGTCATGGTGACAACGAATGGGCAGATATTGCACGCTGGACTTTGAACGCGTTGATCACAGCGGAAGAGCTGGGCGTTTCATCTGCCAACGTGGAAGAAATGGCGACATCGACCACAAACCCCGAAGTCGCACGTTTGCTCGGCACAGAAGGTAACCTCGGCGAGATGCTGGGTCTTGATGCCGATTGGGCCAAGCGCGCAATCCAGACACAGGGTAACTACGGTGAAATCTTTGCCAAGAACATTGGCGAAGAAACCCCTATCGGTTTGGCACGTGGCCTGAACGCACAGTGGACAGACGGCGGCCTGCTGTACTCTCCTCCATTCCGTTAAACACTAATGTCAAAGGGCGCGAAAATATTCGCGCCCTTTGCGTATCACGACCAGACGACCAAACAGATGATCCGGTAAAGACGTCAAAAGACGCGTAAAACAAGCCGGACCAACGGGGATACATTTCATGTCGACACTCTCGGACCCACCAAAGGGCTCGTTCCGGCTATCTATGCTGCTGAACGACACTCGGTACCGCTCAATGACGTTACAGGTCATTGCTGCGGTTATTCTGGCTCTCGCCCTTGCCTATCTTTATTCGAATCTTGCAGCCAATTTGCGTGCAGCGGGTTTGAATATTTCGTTTTCCTTTCTGGGAAGTGCGGCAGGCTATGATATCAACCAGACCCTGATCGAATACACTAGCCAGTCTTCGAACCTTCGCGCGGCAATTGTGGGTATCCTCAATACCCTTCTAGTGGCGGTGTTGGCGTGCGTAACGGCCACGTTTTTCGGGGTCATTGCGGGTGTTCTTCGCCTGTCCAACAACTGGTTAGTACGCAAGTTGATGGCGTTTTACGTCGAGATTTTCCGCAACATTCCTGTGCTTATCTGGATTATCATTATCTTCACGATCATGACGGCGGTTATGCCCAGCCCACGTGACTTTCGGGGTGATGATCCCGCGTCGACCATGTTGCTTGATCTGTTTGCCTTTACAAATCGCGGCGTTTACGTGCCCGGACCCTATTTCACACGTGGCCTCGGGGGTGAGGACGGGAGCACGCTTAACTGGCTTCTTGTGATTGCGACCCTTGTCGGATCCTTCTTTGCCGCCCGCTATGCCAGCGCGCGGGCAAACCGTATTCAGGAAGCTACAGGTGTGCGTCCGAAAACATTGTGGAGCAATCTGGCCATATGGATTGTTCCGGTTTCGGTTCTGTGCCTGATCCTTGGCCTAAGCTGGGATATACCTGCGTTGAAAGGTTTCAACTTTTCCGGCGGATTGAAAGTGGGCGGTCCGCTGATCGCCCTTTGGTTTGCGCTTTCAATCTACACAGGTGCCTTTATCGCCGAAAACGTCCGCGCCGGTATTCTGGCCGTTTCCAAAGGCCAGACCGAAGCAGCTGCCGCTCTCGGTCTGCGTCCGCGTCGCGTGATGAGCCTGGTGGTTCTGCCACAAGCATTGCGCGTAATTATCCCGCCGCTGATCTCCCACTACCTTAACATCACCAAAAACTCGTCTCTGGCGATTGCGGTCGGGTACGCGGATATCACCGCGACCTTGGGCGGCATCACGTTGAACCAGACAGGGCGGGCAATTGAATGTGTGCTGCTGTTGATGGCGTTTTACCTCATCATTTCGCTGCTCATCTCGGCGGGCATGAACGTTTATAACTCAACCATGAAACTGAAGGAGCGCTGATATGTCGGACACACATGCACAATCGGTCGCCTTCGTGCGCGAATCCGCAATCCCGCAACAGCCGGCACCCGCAAGCGCGGTTGGCCCCGTCAAATGGCTACGTGAAAATCTGTTTGCGACCGTTCCAAACGCGGTTCTCACCATATTTTCCCTCTACGTATTGTATTTCGTCTTAAGCAGCACGCTTCCGTGGATATTGAACGGCGTCTGGGACGCAAACAGCCTCGCTGAATGCCGCGAGATATTGCAAGGCACGTCAGGCGCATGTTTCGCGGTCCTGACAGAACGGTGGCCGCAGTTGATATTCGGCTTCAAATATCCGTCTACCGAATATTGGCGCCCGGCGCTGGCGTTTGCGTTTATGTTGCTGGCAATAGCGCCTGTTCTTTTCTTCGACCTGCCCAGAAAGCTGCTGGTTTTCACCATCTTATTTCCTTTCGTCGCCTATTGGCTGATCTGGGGCGGCACGATCTGGATTTCGATTTTTGCTATGGCAGGATTTGCTGCAGCTTATGTCGTGTATTCCCGTTTGGTCGGGCAGAATTTTGCGCTGGGTTTTTTTGGGGGGGTAGCAGCGGCTGTGATTGTCTGGATCATCGCCAGTTATGTTGTGCCGGCCATTGCGCCGGAACAACCCCTGCTGGAAGCGGTGCCTTCGCGTGATCTGGGCGGCTATATGCTGAATATGATGCTGGGGATCACCTGTGTGTCCCTGTCGATCCCGCTGGGGATCGCGCTGGCGCTCGGGCGTCAAAGCTCGATGCCGCTGATCAAGTGGATATGTGTGGTCTTCATCGAATTTGTACGCGGAGTGCCGCTGATCACCCTGCTTTTTGTAGCCAGTGTGATGTTAGCGTATTTCTTTCCGCCCGAGCAAACTGTCGATCTGTTCTTGCGTGTGGTGATTATGATCACCATGTTCTCGGCGGCATATATCGCGGAAGTAATTCGCGGCGGTCTGGCTGCCCTGCCCAAGGGGCAGT
The DNA here is from genome assembly GCF_026410285.1 of Sulfitobacter sp. F26169L. Classification (GTDB taxonomy): domain Bacteria; phylum Pseudomonadota; class Alphaproteobacteria; order Rhodobacterales; family Rhodobacteraceae; genus Sulfitobacter. The sequence goes on from NZ_JAPMLP010000004.1 coordinate 314,178, forward strand.
ACGAAGCGGCAGATAGTCTGGGCCTTGATTATGCGCAGGCCATGCGCCTCATCATTCTGCCGCAGGCGTTGAAGATTTCCATTCCCGGCATTGTGAACGTGGCAGTTGGCCTGTTCAAGGATACAACGCTGGTGTCCGTGATTTCGATGTTCGACATCATCGGTATGATCCGTGGTCCGATCCTCGCTTCAACAGACTGGAACGGCGTCTATTGGGAGCTGCTGGGCTTTGCCTGTCTGGTCTTCTTTGTCGTTTGTTACTCCATCTCACAATATTCGCAGTGGCTTGAACGCCGTCTTGCAACAGATCACCGTTAAGGGAGGCCGCACCATGGCTGATACAGCAGAACTGAAAGTATCCGACGAAGTCGCGATTTCCATTCAAAAGATGAACAAGTGGTATGGCACGTTCCATGTGCTGCGCGACATCGACCTGACGGTGTATCAGGGTGAACGGATTGTAATCTGCGGCCCGTCGGGTTCGGGTAAATCCACGCTGATCCGGTGTATCAATGCGCTGGAGGAGCACCAGAAAGGTTCGATTGAGGTGGATGGTACGTTGCTTTCGTCCGACCTCAAGAACATCGATAAAATCCGATCGGAGGTTGGCATGTGCTTCCAGCACTTCAACCTGTTCCCGCATCTGAGTATTCTGGACAATCTGACGCTGGCGCCGATCTGGGTGCGTAAAACGCCCAAGAAGGAAGCCGAAGAGATCGCGATGCATTACCTCGAAAAGGTGAAAATCCCTGATCAGGCGGATAAGTTTCCTGGGCAGTTGTCGGGTGGGCAGCAGCAGCGTGTGGCAATCGCGCGATCGCTGTGCATGAAGCCACGGATCATGCTGTTTGACGAGCCGACATCAGCGCTTGACCCCGAGATGATCAAGGAAGTGCTTGATACAATGATCGAGCTTGCCGAAGAAGGCATGACGATGCTGTGCGTGACCCATGAAATGGGCTTTGCCCGTCAGGTGGCAAACCGCGTGATCTTTATGGACGAGGGCCAGATTGTTGAACAGAACGAGCCGGAAGAGTTCTTTAACAACCCACAGAGCCCGCGTACGCAACTGTTCCTGAGTCAGATTTTGGGGCACTAGCTGTTTTAGTGATTGGGGGGGCGGGGAGAAATCTCTGCCCCTCAATCCATCAGATCGCGGGGCACCGAAAATTCCACAACCTGTCCGCAGCCATGACGCAGCGCGTCCCACCGCGAGATGTCGAAATCGGCTACAAGTGTTGCGCAGGTTGGATAGCTGTAGAATTGGGGATGTGCGGGCGCGTTTGCCAGCAGCTGATCGGCAAGCATTGCAATGCCCGGATTGTGGCCAATCATTAATACGCAATCGGCGCTGTGGGCGTGCAGGGTTGCGGCCATTACGTCAGGCTCTGCCAGATACAGCTCTCGCATAAAGGCGGTAGGAATTTCGCCCAGTGAAAGCCGTGAAAGGGTCTCCCGTGTGCGTGCTGCATCGGAACAGAGCACTTGATCCGGCAGGAAATCATGCTCGCGAAGCCAGTTTCCCATTGCATCGGCACTGCGCTGGCCGCGCTGGTTCAACGTACGCGCATGGTCAGAGGCGTTGAGATCAGACCAATCGGATTTGGCGTGTCGCATAAGTATCAGGCGTTTCATCTAAAATCCTTTGAAAGCCCGCATGTGGTGGGCGGTTTGCGCGTTGGGTCGATTAAAGCGCTGACTGACGGGGCAGGCAAGGCGCGTGGCACACCCGTTACTCATACAATCCCGCCCCGCAGTTGTCGCGAGGAAGGATTTGCATACAGGCACATCATAGAAGTGATTGGGTGATAGCGCCCCGACAGGGCAGGCGGTTTCACAGGAGCGGTCCTGACAGGTGTCACAGGGATTGGTGGGTGCATCGGCAGGCAGATGAATACGGCCGCTAAAGACAAGCGCACCACGATAGGAAATCATCAATCCCGCCTTTACATGCACCAGCATTCCCGTTGGGCTGTCAAAGGCTTCACGTGTTGCTTTGGCCCAGCTGATAAACGGTGCATAGGGTGGGCCATCAAATGGATAGACCACACCAGCGGCTCCCGACGCTTGCGCGATCATTGGCAAAAGGCGCTGTGACCAGCGATCTACAGGATCGGGTGCTCCGTCCTCATGCTCAGGGCTTTTTTTGAACTCGGGCCAGAAATGCGCTGCGGTTCCGATCAGCACCAGAGTTTCCGGGGGCAGATCAGGGTCAGTATGCAAACCACCCATCGCCATTAAACCATGCGGCGCAGCCAACGCATCGACCTTATCTAATAGCCCATGCGATAGCTTTTCAGGTGATTGGGTGGTTCGTTTCATCCTGCCCGAATAATTGTGCCGGCACCATGATCTGTGAACAACTCCAGCAGGCAGGCATTCGGCGCGCGACCATCAAGTATGACGCAGGCACGCACTCCGGCTTGTAGCGCATCAAGGGCAGTTTGGGTTTTGGGAATCATACCGCCAGCAATCGTGCCATCCGCTGTCAGTTCTTCAATCTGTGTCGCGGTCAGGTCTGTGAGGACTTCGCCAGCGGCATTCTTTACGCCCGAAACATCGGTTAGTAACAGCAAGCGATCTGCCTTGAGCGCCGCTGCGATCGCACCGGCAGCGGTGTCGCCATTGATGTTGAACGTTTCGCCCTTCATCCCCATCCCTAGCGGAGCGATAACGGGGATCAGTTCTTTTTCCGCCATATCGAGCAGCAGGCGCGGGTTTACCTTGGTCGGTTTCCCTACAAGTCCAAGCGCGGGATCTTCCTGTTCACAGATAATGAACCCGCTATCCTTTCCAGACACACCAACGGCCCGCCCCCCTTGGGAAGAGATCGCTTGCACAATCTTGGCGTTTACAAGGCCAGACAACACCATCTCGACCACTTCCATGGTCGCCGGATCTGTCACCCGCTTGCCGTTTGAAAACTCGGATTTAATGTTAAGCCGCCCCAGCATATCATTGATCATGGGGCCGCCGCCGTGCACGATCACGGGGTTCACCCCGACTTGCCGCATCAGGACAACGTCGCGCGCAAATTCCGTCATCGCCTCGTCGCTGCCCATGGCGTGACCGCCCAGTTTGATCACAACGGTAGCGTCATTATAGCGCTGCATATAGGGCAACGCCTTGGACAGGGTGGCGGCGGTTGTAGCCCAATCAAGGTTCATGTTCTGTTTTCTCATCTTTATGATCCCGAAGTTTGCAGGGATCATAGATGCTTATTCCAGCGTGGCAATCACAGAGCGCAGCGTTGGAATACCCCAGCCCTTTTCGGATGAGGTCACGATAATTTCGGGATAAGCGGCAGGGTGCTTCGCCAACGCGCCGCGCACCTGATCAAGAACGGCAGCGCGCTCTTTCTCCTTAACCTTGTCGGCTTTTGTCAGCACCGCCTGAAACGTAACTGCGGAACTGTCCAGCAGGCTCATGATCTCGTCATCTACTTTCTTGACCCCGTGACGCGCATCAATCAGCACGAAGGCGCGGCGCAGGGTTTGGCGACCTTGCAGAAATTGTTTGAGCAATCGTTGCCATTTTTCGACCACAGGCAGGGGTGCATTTGCGTAACCATAGCCGGGAAGATCGACAAGATAGAGATCATCGCCGGCCGTGAAATAGTTTATTTCCTGGGTGCGGCCGGGGGTGTTTGAGGCACGCGCAAGCGCTTTCATTCCCGTTAGTGCGTTGATCAACGTGGATTTTCCCACATTGGACCGCCCCGCAAAACAAACCTCCATTCGGTCTGCTTCGGGCAGGCCGGACATGGCGACCACACCTTTTACAAATTCTGTTTCCCCCGCAAATAACAGGCGTCCCCGCTCCAGTGTTTGCGCATCGGGTTCTTCAGCGAGAGGGAAGGGCAATTGCATCAGACAAGTTCCAATTGGTTGCCAAGAGATATCCGGCCGGTTTCAATCACACGGGCGTAAATCCCGAAGTTCTGGTGCCCCAAAGTTTTCAGCGCCCCCAGCGTATCTACGTCCCGCAGGCCTGTGTCGGGGCTCGCAGTTGTGGCGCGACACCGCACAATCGGGTCGATTACTTCCAGTCGGGCACCGCCAAGCTTTATCTGGCGACCGATCCAGTCGAACTCTGCCCATGCTGGAGAACCATCAAACCAAATATTGCCGCGCCAGCGTTCGGTTTGTAGTGCGGCGCCTGCAAGCGCTTCGACCGCAGCATGTGACGCGCTATTGCAGAGAGATACAGACGGGTAGGGCGTGTCGGTGAAGCCGCGCCCGTCGAGGCGGAAAACCTGCGCCGGTTGTGCGCGGCTGTCATCGACCAGAGGGCGAACCCAGTTTAGTAGCGCTTCGGGGTCTGTATCCGGCTGGACCTTAATCTCCGGCTGATTGGGGTGGCGAAGTGTTATCGTTTCTGTCGCCTCATCCAATTTCGCACTTATGGCCATCAACGCAGGGGATTTCGCCCCGCGGCTGAAATTTTGGCAGACAGCCCATTCGGTGCCGTCTGTTTTGGCCGCGTCGTGGGCGATTGCCCAAAGGCGATCATACGGCAAACTTTGGCCTTCTGTCAGCGTAACACGCTCAAGCGCCTCACGCCCGTGGGCCTTTATTGGATGCCGCCAGAGCGCCGATACGCTGATCACTTTTTCGATCCGGCATTGGCTTTGCGTGTAAAGCTGCCTTTGATATTGCCCAGCAAATCAGGTTTGTAGCCCTGACTGCGCATAATCAGGTACTGCTGCGTAAATGTGATTGTGTTGTTTGCAATCCAGTACACTACAAGACCCGAGGCAAAGCTGCCGAGCATAAACATAAACACCCAGGGCATCCACGCAAAGATCATCTGCTGCGTCGGATCGGTGGGCGCTGGATTTAGCTTTTGCTGCAACCACATGGACACGCCAAGCAGCAGCGGCAGGATACCGATAAAGACCAGCGCCATGATGCTGCCCGCTTCGGGAGCGCCCCATGGCAAAAGACCGTAAAAGTTAAAAATCGAGGTCGGATCAGGCGCACTGAGGTCCTGGAACGGGCCGAAGAACGGCGCATGGCGCAGTTCGATTGTGACAAAGATCACCTTGTACAGCGAGAAGAAGATCGGAATCTGCAAAAGGATCGGCAAACAGCCAGCGGCTGGGTTTACCTTTTCTTTCTTGTAGAGGGCCATCATGCCCTGCTGAATCTTCTGTTTATCGTCGCCGGCTTCTTCTTTGAGCTTTTCCATTTTCGGCTGAAGCTCTTTCATCTTGGCCATTGAAACGTAGGATTTATAAGCCAGCGGGAAAAGCAGTGCCTTGATGAACAGCGTCAGGGCGATGATCGAGATACCCATGTTGCCGATCAGGATGTTAAGCTGGTGCAGCAACCAGAATATCGGTTTGGTCAGGAAAGCAAACCAGCCCCAGTCAATCGCATCGATGAAGTTGTAAACGCCGGCATCTTCATAGGATTTCAGAACATCCCATTCTTTCGGACCTGTGAAAAACTGCGTTGTATTGCTGATTTTTTCGCCGGGCGCTACGGACTGAACGGGGCTTACTGCCTCTGTTTGGTAGATATCGCGGCGCTCGTCGTATTTGGCGACTGATTTGAATGCAGTGCCCTGAACCGGGACAAGAACACTCATCCAGTAGTGGTCGGTAAATCCGATCCAGCCGTTTTCGGTTATGCTCTTTTCCTGAGTACGCGCGCCTGCGCGCTGGTTGTATTCAAACTCGGGCATTTCGTCCCAGTCAATTTCGGAATACTCGCCATCGGTCATGGCGACCACACCTTCGTGCAGGATGAAGAAGTTCTTTAGATCGGTCGGTTCACCGTGACGGGCCAGAACGGCATAGGGGGCCATTGCGGCGCTGGCTGTGCCGGTATTCTCGACGGACTGGGTAATGGTAAACATATACTGGTCGTCAATTGCGATCTGTTTTGTAAACAGCAATCCGGCGCCATTGTCCCAGCTGAGCGTGATAGGCGCATCAATGCCCAGAGTCTCGCCCGAGCTTAGCTGCCATTCGGTATTCGGACCAGGAACGGCGGTGGGCTCCACGCCGCTGGCGGCTGCCCAGCCGTGTAGCGCGTACTGCGCATTTTCTTCATTTGCCGGATAGAGGATTTCCACGATCGTGGCATCTTCATCAAGGGAGGTTTTGTAGTCGTTCAGCGACAACCGGTCGATCCGCCCACCGAGCAAAGACAACGATCCGCTTACGCGCGGCGTTTCGATTGCGACGCGCGGCGCGCTTTCGATTGCGCTTGGCGCGGTTTCGCTACCGGCCGAGGTCGAAGGAGTCGCGGCTGGAAGCTCGGCGCTGGGGGTCGCCAGCGTGCCCTCTTGCGGTGCAGTCAGCGAGGTTGTTGTGCCGTCAATCGGCGAATCTGCCTCAGGAGGAGGGAAGAGTACAAACCATACAAGGATCACAACAAAGCTGAGCGCTGTTGCAATGATTAGGTTCTTGTTTTGATCGTCCATTGGCACCGCCACCTGATGTCTGAAAACTATCCGCTGGGTACACAACGCAGGCAAGCAAAGGTCAAGCGGATTCGGGCCAGTGAACTGCCATTGAGGGGCGGTTTTGAGACGTTTCCACTTATTTTCGGCGGCCCTGCATGATCTGGGGCACATCTTGCAGCTTTGCGTTGTGTGCGGCAATCCACGCGAGGGTCTGGTCGAAAGGCATTGGTCGTGCGATGCCAAAACCCTGAACGTGATCGCACCCCAATTGGGCCAGCAGCACATGTTCGCCCACCGTTTCCACGCCCTCTGCAAGGGTTTCCACCTGCAAACGTTCTGCCATGGTTAGGATTGCGCTGATCATGCGCTGCTGTTCGGGGTCGCGATCTGCCTTCATCACAAAGCTGCGGTCGATCTTGATCCTGCTGACCGAAAAGCGGCGAATAGATGCGATGGATGCATTGCCTGTGCCAAAATCGTCCAGATCAATACGGCATCCCAGAGCGCCCAAGGCATTGATGTTTCGGGTGATCATATCGTCTGGAGCACTTGCTACAACGGTTTCCAGCACCTCCACTGCCAATCGGTCGGGGGTAAGTTCAAACCGGTCCAGATCCCATTTGATTTTTTCCACCAATCGCGGATTGCTAAGCTCTGATCCGGCGAAATTTACGCCCACCTGCGGCACTTCGACGCCTGCACTATCCCACTGCTTCAGCGCGCGAAAGCTGTGATACATCATGATCTCGGCCAGACGCTCCAGCAGGTTTGCGGCCTCGACTGCGGGCAAAAATTCGGCAGGGCCGATGACGCCGCGTACGGGATGGGTCCAGCGGGCCAAAGCTTCAAATCCGCTGATCCGACCTGTATCGGTGCAGATTTGCGGCTGGAACCAAGGGGCAATCTCCCCGCTATCAAGGGCAGTGACCACATCTTCGTGCAAGGCGCGGCGGGTTTTTCGCTCTTGGTGCATCTGGGCTGAATAGGCGCGAATACTTGACGGGCCGTTGGCCTGCGCGCGGCGCAGCGCGATGCAGGCTGCCTCCAGCCAGCCGGTGGCACGATTGTCCGGCGCGCGGGTGTGTTGACAAAATCCGATGCAAACGTCGGCGTAAATTACCGTCCCGTCGATCGAGTTCGGTTCTTCTGCGGCTGCTTGAATGCGACCGGCCAGCTGAATGCAGGATTCAAGCGACAGATGCATTACAGGGCTGACGCAGACAGCGAAACGGGCATCGCCGATATGGCCGATGATGTCGCCATCGCGCATGACGCCTGCAATCCGTTCGCCCATACGTTGGATCACCGTGTCACCTGCGGCAGCACCGAACCGGTCAACCAGTTCGATGAAATCTTCGATTTCGATCACGTGGATGCACGAATTTAGCCCGTTTGTGACTGATACATCAAATACATCTTCGCAGGCATCTTCCATCATGGACCGGCTGAGAAAGCCGTTGTGAGCATGACGCCCCAACGGAACCTGCCCCAGCGCAGTATGAAGACCGCCCGACAGAAGATATAAAGCAGGGATAAGGGCCGCAACGACAAGCAGCGCGCCCTCACCGCCGAACCAAAAGGCGGCCAGTGAGAATGCCGGTATAAACGCGAGCGCCGGCGGGCCGGTAAGCATGTTAAATACGCGCTTGCGCAGTTGGGTTACATAGATACTGATCGTCGCTTCGGTGTCTGGCACAGGCGCCCCTCCTGATCCGGAAGACATTGTGCTCCGGTGGATCAACCGTAGCGAGAATCGACCCAACCTGAAGTTAACGGAGGTAGGCTTTGTGACAGGTGTTTAGCTAAAATTCTCCGGATCTCGCGATAGAGCGGCGAAATCGAACAGTTTGGGATCAAGCATATGGGAGGGGCGTACGTTTGCCAGCGCGCGGAACATAACCTGACGACGGCCAGGTTGGTTGCGCTCCCAACCGTCCAGAATTGCCTTTACCTGCTGGCGCTGAAGGCCATCTTGCGAGCCGCACAGATCACATGGAATAATCGGGTATTCCATTGCACTTGCAAATTTTTCGCAATCCTCTTCGGCGACGTGGGCAAGCGGGCGATAGACAAACAGGTCACCTTCGTCATTGAGCAGTTTTGGCGGCATCGTGGCCAACCGGCCGCCGTGAAACAGATTCATAAAAAAGGTTTCTAGCATGTCGTCACGGTGATGCCCCAATACCACGGCAGAACAACCCTCTTCGCGGGCGATGCGGTAAAGATTTCCGCGCCGCAAGCGGGAACACAGCGCACAAAAGGTGCGACCTGTCGGGGTTTTATCCATCACGATGGAAAAGGTGTCCTGATATTCAATCCGGTTCGGGACGCCCATTTCGTCCAGAAACTGGGGAAGGACCGTTGCCGGAAATCCCGGTTGGCCCTGATCCAGATTGCATGCCAAAAGCTCGACCGGCAGCAGACCGCGCCACTTCAATTCGTGAAGAACGGCAAGCAGGGTATAGCTGTCTTTGCCGCCCGACAGGCAGACCAGCCATTTTGCGCCTTCTTCGATCATCCCGTACTGCTCTATCGCTTCGCGCGTCTGGCGGACGATTCGTTTGCGCAGTTTTCTAAAGCTGGTGGATTGTGGCGCACTATGAAACAGCGGGTGAATTTCGTCAGAATGATCAAGCATATAAAAATCCTCGGGGCGGGTAACTTTTTCTATCTCACGTTTCCGGAGAACTAAAGGGACATGATCGAGCAGTTTTTTAGCAGGGTGAAGACCCGCAGGTGTAGCTGGGATCACGGACCGCTCTAAGCTTACTCGCACAGATGTTGCGGCAAGGACACAACGCGACCTCGTAAATCACTCACGCGTCCGGATCACTTGATCCCGGGGAAGCTCTCCCGATGGTAAGGAAATACGCGCGACGTGCGTGCCATCGGCGGTGCTTTCCAGAACAGAAGTTACGCCTTCGGTGATTTTGACAGGTGTGCTCCAATTGGCGTCTGTGTCGATGGCAGTATCCCGTTTTTCGTCCTGCTTATACGGAAGACGAATCGTATCGAGAAACAGCTGTTCTCCTTCGGGGAACAGCCAGTGGCTTGATTGTGCATTGGTGTCGACAATCCGGTAGTCGACCAAATCGTTCTTGCTGATGCTGCGGTCTATATATTGCTGCTCAACGTACAGCGGCAGCAGGTATGCACCTTTTGCAGATTGTCGGAAGGGTGGTGCGCAAAAAAGCTTTTTGCCGAGAATGGTCTGTTTTCATCATCGGATAACGCTGAATCCTCAGGCGTGATCGCAATAGAATTTGTCACGCGTGTGGGAAGGGCTTTCTAAGCAGGCCACCTGTAAGCTCCCACAGGATCATCGACAGGGATACCAGTGCTATAATCGCTATCACCAACGCATTAAACTGCCATACTCATTTGAAAAATCCGGTTTCCATCACTTAGTCCTTATCTGGAACAGGGTCGTACCCGTCCGATCCGAATGGATGACAGCGCCCGATCCGCCGCGCGGCGAGCAGACTTCCTTTTAGCGGTCCGTGAATTTCCAGCGCTTCAAGGGCATATGCCGAGCAGGTCGGCTGGTATCGGCAATTAAACCCGACCCACGGACTGAACACCAAGCGGTAAAAACGGACGGGGAGGGCGACAATGTGGGCAAGGGGCGTCATTTTCGCGATACATGCAGAATAGAAAGTGCCTTTTCCATATCCACCAATAATTGATCAAACGGCAAGCCGGCTGTGGTTTTGTTACGCCCGATCAGCACGTAATCGTGACCGTTCTTGCCCAATGTCGGCAGTTTTGCACGGGCCACTTCCCGCAGCCGCCGCTTGGCGCGATTGCGCGCAACTGCATTGCCAACCTTCTTGGAACAGGTGTAGCCAATGCGGATACTGTCATCACTTGAATCTGGGCGGCGCAACATCTGCAAGACAAAGCCCGGCATCGCCACCCGCTTTCCCCGCGCTGCGCGCTGAAAATCGCGCCGCTGGGTCAGTGTTGTAAGTTTTCGGCATGCCAAAACCGCCGGAGACTCATCCCCGATGGCGTTTGTGCCAATCAGGTCAGTCTCCGGCGGTGTCATACCAATAGCCTTTTGGCGCGAATTACGCGCTCAGCTCTTTGCGGCCCTGTGCGCGGCGCGCATTGATGATCTTACGGCCGGCTTTTGTTGCCATGCGCGCACGGAAACCGTGGCGGCGCTTGCGGACGAGGTTGCTCGGTTGAAAGGTGCGTTTCATCGCTCCGTCTCCATCTTGTGTCAGTTGCGCGGCAGCAGATTCGCAACCACACGTCAATTCAGACCTGTCCTCTAAGGTGCTGTCGGCGTCAAGTCAAACCCTGTAAGGCTGGAAAAGACATAGAACTGCAATAAAACTGTCTGACGGTCCGACAATATGTTTCAAAACAGGAACAGAATGCCCCAACTGGCTCCTATTTCCAACACGGACGATCAAGCACGCGTGAGCAGTGTGTCTTTGTCCATAGCAAAGGCGCATCTATAGGCAATCCCATGCCAAGCCGGAGCGCAACATGACAGATACGGGCCAGAAAATGAGAAACAAAAACTCGATCGCGCGCTATCTTCCGTTTGCCGTTATTCTGACGGTTGCAGTGATCGGTGCGTTTACGCTGCGTGACTATTTCAGTTTTGAGGTTCTGCGCGACAATCGTGAGGCGTTGATTGCCTTTCGAGACAGTAATTTTGTGCTGACGCTGCTGGTGTTTGTTGCAGCCTACGTGTTGATTGTCACATTCTCGCTGCCAGGGGCATTGGTTGCAACTCTGACGGGCGGTTTTTTGTTCGGGGCATTCTTTGGCGCGGCTGTAAACGTGATTGCGGCAACCTCGGGAGCAATCCTGATTTTTCTGGCCGCCAAGTCCGGTCTGGGTGACAAGTTGAAAGCGCGGATGGATGCATCGGATGGCAAAATCGCGCGGTTCAAAAAGGGTTTGGATGAAAATCAGTGGTCTATGCTGTTTTTTATCCGCTTGGTGCCCGCGGTGCCGTTTTTTGTGGCCAATCTGATCCCTGCGTTTTTGGGTGTTCCGCTTCGTCGTTTTGCTATTTCGACCTTTTTCGGAATCATTCCGGGATCATTGGTCTATACCTCGGTGGGAGCCGGTCTGGGGGAAGTATTTGCCCGTGATGAAACTCCTGATCTGGGAATAATTTTTGAGCCGCATATTTTACTGCCGATACTGGGGTTGTGTGCGCTATCGCTGCTGCCGGTGGCGATCAAGGCCGTAACGGGCAAGAAGGAACTGATGGAATGAAACGTATCAAAACCGATATTCTGGTTATTGGGGCAGGGTCCGGCGGGCTTTCGGTGGCTGCAGGCGCCGCGCAGATGGGCGCGGATGTGGTACTGTTGGAAGGGCACAAGATGGGTGGCGATTGCCTGAATTACGGCTGTGTTCCGTCCAAGGCGCTGATCGCGACGGGCAAGGCGGCGTACAGCCAGCAAAACAGCGCGCAATTTGGCGTAGCGGACGCGGCTGGCATAGTGGATTATGCGGCGGCAAAGGATCACGTTGCGGATGTGATTGCGACAATTGCGCCGGTAGACAGTCAGGAACGGTTTGAAGGTTTTGGCGTCAACGTCATCCGTGAATTTGGCAGGTTCATCTCGAAATCAGAGGTGCAGGCAGGTGATACTGTGGTCAAGGCGCGCCGCATTGTGATCGCCTCAGGATCATCGCCTCTGGTGCCGGCGATTCCCGGTCTGGAGAACGTGCCATACGAGACAAACGAAAGCCTTTTTGATTTGCGGGAAAAGCCGGAACATCTGTTGATCATCGGGGGGGGACCCATCGGCATGGAAATGGCGCAGGCCCATGTCCGGATGGGCTGTAAAGTGACGGTGATCGAGGGTGCCAAAGCGCTGGGCAAGGATGATCCGGAATTGGCGGCGGTGGTTTTGGCAACGCTCAAGGATGAAGGTGTAGAGATTGCCGAAGACGCGCAGGCCGCGCAAATACGCGGGCAGGAGGGCGCAATTGAAGTAGAGGCCGAGGACGGCCGCGTTTTCAAGGGATCGCACCTGTTGGTTGCGGTTGGGCGGCGGGCAAATACAGAAAGACTTGATCTTGAAGTAGGCGGCATTGAACCGACGAAAAATGGTATCAAGGTTGATGAAAGTCTGCGGACCAGCAACAGACGGGTTTATGCCATTGGTGATGTGGCAGGCGGAATGCAGTTTACCCATGTCGCGGGGTATCACGCGGGGGTAATCATCCGCTCGATGTTGTTTGGTCTGCCGTCGAAAGCAAAAGCTTCGCATATACCATGGGCCACCTATACCGACCCCGAACTGGCACAGGTGGGCCTGACGCAAGCGCAGGCATACGAAAAACATGGCGATGCGCTGGAGGTCGTGCGATTTGAGTACAGCCACAATGACCGCGCAATTGCAGAACGCAAAACCAAGGGCTGTATCAAGGTTATGGTGGTGAAGGGGCGGCCCGTTGGCGTCTCTATTGTGGGGTATCAGGCGGGTGAATTGATCAATCTCTGGGCGCTGGCACTGGCCAACAAGATGAAGATGAGCCAGATTGCCGCCATGGTTGCCCCCTATCCGACAATTGGTGAAGTAAACAAACGCGCGGCTGGTGCATATTTCAGCCCCCGCTTGTTTGATAGTGCCTTGGTGAAACGTGTGGTCGGGCTCGTCCAGCGGTTTATTCCGTGAGCTGTGCAGCGCGCGTCTGCGACGACGCCCCGCCCACCATCCCGCAGCTAGAGTAGACGTTATGATCAATTCACTTTCCGGTCGCCTTCTGGTGTTGACGACTGTCTTTGTGATGGTCGCTGAAATACTGATATTTGTGCCCTCTATTGCGCGATTTCGCGAAGATTACATGCTCAACCGGCTGGAGCGCGCGCAGATCGCATCCCTGAGCTTGCTTGCGGATGATATGATCGATGCGGAACTGGAGGCTGAACTGCTGCGTAATGCCGAAGTGTTTAATGTGGTACTGCGCCGTGACGAGCTGCGGCAGCTGGTACTTAGCTCTCCGATGCCGCGGGTGATTTCCGGCACTGTCGATTTGCGGGACAGTTCCGCGCTTGTGTTGATCCGTGATGCCATGCGCAGAATGATCAGTACGCAGAACGATGTGATCCGTGTGATCGGTGCGCCTGTGCGTGATGCGGGCCTGTTGATCGAGGTCACGATGGAAACGGCCCCGATGCGTGCTGCGATGATAGACTACGGTCTGCGCATATTGATGTTGTCGGCAGCGATTTCCGTGATTACGGCGTTATTGCTCTTTGTCGCTATGCGTATCCTTTTGGTGAAGCCGATCAAAGGTGTGGTTGAACAAATGCAGCGCTATGCTGCTGCGCCGGAAGACGCGCGGCGCATCATCACACTCTCGGCACGCGTGACGGAGCTTCGGGAGGCTGAGGAAGCCCTGCAATTTCTGGAAACCGAACTGACGAGTGCCTTGCGGCAAAAGGAGCGGCTGGCGCAGCTTGGCATGGCGGTTAGCAAAATCAGCCACGATTTGCGCAATATTCTGACTTCGGCGCAGCTATTTACAGACCGCATCGAAATGTCCGAAGATCCTGTTGTGGCGCGCATGGCGCCCAAGCTGGTGGGCTCGATCACCCGCGCTGTCCATCTGTGCGAATCTACCCTGAGTTTCGGACGGGCAGAAGAGCCGGGGCCGACGCTGACGCGGCTGGACCTATCGGAAGTGGTAGAGGATGTGCTGGACAGTGAGCGGCTTGCCATCGGCGCGCGTGATTTGACCATAAGCGCGGATATTCCCGAACCCTTCGAGATTCGCGCCGATCCTGAACAGATGTACCGTATTCTTGGCAATCTGGTCCGCAACGCGCGGCAGGCGATCCTTAATTCGACAAAGAACGGCGAGATTCGCATCATTGCATCCGAAGAGCCCGATTCTTGGCGCATTTGCGTGCGCGATAACGGACCCGGATTGCCTCAAAAGGCGCAGGATCACCTGTTTACTCCATTCCAGGGGGCGGTGCGCAAAGGTGGTACGGGCCTTGGGCTCGTGATTTCTGCCGAACTGGTGCGGGGGCATGGCGGCGAGCTCCGCTTGCTCAAAACAGATGCAGATGGCACCGAATTTCTGATCCAATTGCCCAAAGGAGACAGCGCAAAATGAAGAATTTTGCGATCAAGCCGATTTTACCCGTCAAGAGGGCTTGCATTGCCCGTTTGCTACTACTAAACCGCCCCCAATGCACCCGTAGCTCAGCTGGATAGAGTACCTGACTACGAATCAGGGGGTCAGAGGTTCGAATCCTCTCGGGTGCACCATTTTCAAAATACATTATCCGGCTGCCTTCATAGGCAGATATGTCAGGTGCAGTTCGCGCCTGTCAGTCAAGCGGCGCAGGATTGAAGGTTCCGACGGCCTACTGCGCCGAAATCCGGGGCATCCGACGCGCGTGACCTCCGGCCTATGAGAAACGGTTTTTGCGCTTTGTTAAGTCATCTTTTGGGTTAACCCTGTTTCTGACCCATTTGAAACGACAGGCTGATTTTTGCCTCCGTTTTAATCTGAAGGACGTCAGCAGGTTTGAAGAGGGAACTCTGTTTGTTCTTCACTATTGATGATCTGAACCCGCCAAGGGGCTACATGTGCGGATCTGATCAGCCCGAGGGGCATTCGCTATGGCAGTTCTTGATATTGCCACGTGGTTAGCGGATGCTGGTGGGTCCACTGTTTGAGGCACACGCACGCTTAGCGGAGAGGGCGCAGCACCATCATTACAGGCTCGTTTTATAAAAATACTTGGGACACGAGCCAGAGTGGGCACAATATCCGATTTCGGTGCCTTTGGCGTTAGATCCCCGAAAACCGCAGCGGAGCCGTATTTGATGACCTCTAGACGTGTTATATCCATGATGAAAATGGCGCGCTCATTCCCGCCAGCAGCGTTGTTGCATGGCTGGCAACGTTCAGGGCGAACTTATAACAACTAATCCGGACGGAGATGTCGACATCAGCGCAACTGACGGCACCGCCACTGATATTTCCGTTGCTCTGACCGGTCCGGTTACACATCTGACACTGTTGATGCAGGACGCCCCTGAAAGGGCGCCATCAGGCGGCAGTAGCATCAGTAACTTTAGCTTCACGATACTTGATCCGAACGACGATATAATATCGTGCGCAGGCTGGGGCGGATACGGTCGACTCAGGTTGCACCGACGCTGGTGGATGGCAGTGATGCGCTGGGCACACCCGGCGAAGCTGTCGGGTCGGTGGTGCCAGCCATGATAACGTTTTGGGGCGGTTAAGTTAACGATCCCATTATTGGCGGCGCAGGCAGGGACACGCTTAATACCTAGCCCCTAGGCAGCCTATCGGTATCATTCACAGTGGGTAGATACTGACACTAACAAAATTCGGGCAAGGTTGAACTGTGGGATGCATGCAGGAACGGGATAACCGCAAGGTTTCCAGAAATGAAATCTATTGTTCTGCCCACGACAGATCTGACGGCGGATGATTCGTTGAAGGAAGCAGCGGTGAAGACGCGGTTGACAGGAGCTGTTCGGGCGATCCCGAAGGTGACGGGATCGATAACACCGATGCACCTGACGGATTGTAAGACGATTTTGTTCAGGGGGATGGCGGCAGCAATTCAATCTATTCCTGAACGGGTGCAGATTCAATTTTTACCGCTATAGGCATTGATACTGTCACCAGCGATGATGATGGCGCCTTTGTTTTTCCGAATTTTGTATCGGGCAGATCATACTTGTTGGAGGCGAAGGCGTCACAATCGGTAAAGACCGGGATTTATTGGAGGGTAAAGTGCTGAGTAATGAAGCAACGATTGTCTACTCCGGCTGTCACCGGCCGATCTGAACGGCGGCAAAGCAACCGTTATCGGCGGTAAGGCAGGCAAAACTGGCGATGACGCGCTAAACATTACCGGACCGGCGCAGATGTGTATAAAAACTCTTCATTAGGGAGGGTCACAATCACCTATCTTTACATCGGTGAAGTGGTGGCGTTTCCGAAGATAGAAAATCTGAATTACTTGTCGTGCTTCGCTCCGGGGACGTTGATCAAAACGGATCAGGGTGAAAGCCTATAAAGGATATGCGCGTTGCAACATGGGATTCGACGCTTGATCTCAAGTTCATGCCCGTTCTCTGGTATGGCAGACGTAAGGTTGGCGCAACGTCGTTGGCCAAATATCCGGCGTGTACCAGACGGGATTGATCAGGTTGACGTAAAAGATGTTCTTTCACCCACTTCATGTTCGACATGTACGAAGTTGTCACGCCCGAGGGGTGCAGCAGCGAAAGCTTTCAACCCGGCGCCAAGATACCGTCCGCTCTCTACAGTGGCGCGCGCGGAATTGCTGGCCCTCTTTCCGCAGCTTGCCGAAGTGAGCAATGCAAGAACATATCCGACAGCGCGACCTTCAATGGATGCCTGTCAGGCCAGGGTTCTGTTCGCCTGAACCGCCGGAGCGCGGCAGTTGATCAGCGCGCTACTGCCGCCAGGTGAAAAAGTCCGATCCGGCCTGTGACAGTAGCTTTCGCGCCATCTCTTTGCCTGCCAGCGCACCATCCTCGATCGGGCAGCTTGCCGCATCGCCCAGCATCTCCGAGCCGTCAGGACGGTACACCTCGCCGCGCAGATGCAGCGTCCCGCCTTCCAGCACGGCCAATCCCGCAATTGGGGTTTCGCATGACCCGTCCAGTTCCAGCAGGAAAGAGCGTTCTGCGGCAAGACGCTGACCGGTTTGCAGATCGTGGATCGCGCGTAGCATTTCGGCCACGGTTGCATCGTCCGTGCGCCGTTCGATGCCGATTGCACCTTGGGCAATTGCGGGCAGGACCACATCTGTTTCAATCGGGCTGCGGGGGACTTCGTCAATTTTCAAACGGTTCAGCCCAGCCATGGCAAGAAAGGTCGCCGCCGCCACGCCTTGCTCCAGCTTCATCAGCCGGGTTTGCAAGTTGCCGCGAAATTCTACCACTTTCAGATCGGGCCGCTTAAGAAGCAGTTGCGCACGGCGGCGCAAGCTGGAGGTGCCGATAACTGTGCCCGCTTCCAGCGCATCAAGGTTTTTGGCTGTCGGGGAAATAAACGCATCGCGCACGTCCTCGCGCGGCAGATAGGTGTCAAGCGTCAAGCCATCGGGCTGTAGTGTCGGCATGTCTTTCATCGAATGAACCGCGATGTCGATCTTGCCTGACAGGAGTGCCTCTTCGATTTCGCGGGTGAACAGGCCCTTGCCGCCGATCTCTTTTAACGGGCGGTCGATGATCATGTCGCCGGTGGTTTTGATCACAACAATGGTGAAGGCTTCGAACGGCAGATCGAACGCCTTGGCCAGCCGATCACGTGTTTCATGTGCTTGGGCCAAGGCCAGCAGCGATCCGCGGGTGCCAATGTTCATCGGTTGGGCGGGGGAGGGCAATTTCAATGACATAAGTCCTCTCTAGTGCGCGACGTGCGACCTTACAACTCTTGAACCTTACCTGCCCTTTGGCGCATGGTGGCGCAAGCCGAATTCAATGATAGAGACAGCATATGCCCCCCCAGAAGACAATCCTGCGCGCCTTGGCAGGTGAAACCCTGCCGACCCCACCGATATGGATGATGCGACAGGCAGGCCGCTATTTGCCAGAGTACCGCGCCACCCGTGCACAAGCGGGTGATTTCCTGAAACTGTGCTACAATTCCGAACTGGCCGCAGAGGTCACGCTGCAACCGATCCGCCGCTACGGTTTTGATGCGGCAATCCTGTTTGCCGATATCTTGCTGGTGCCACAGGCGCTGGGTGCCGATTTGTGGTTCGTCACCGGCGAAGGGCCGCGTTTGTCGACAATCACCACCCAGGCGGAACTGGACAAACTGGTTCCGGCAGATGCCATTCACGACCACCTCAACCCGATTTATGAAACTGTGAAGCTGCTGTCAAAAGAACTTCCTTCCGAGACAACACTGATCGGGTTTGCCGGTGCGCCGTGGACTGTGGCCACCTACATGATCGCGGGGCAGGGCACGCCGGACCAAGGCCCTGCACACAAGCTGAAGTCCGAAAACCGTGCGGTGTTCGACAGCTTGATAGAGCGGATCACCGAAGCCACCATCCACTATCTATCCAGGCAGATCGATGCGGGGGCCGAGGTTGTCAAACTGTTCGACAGCTGGGCCGGTTCGTTGCAAGGCGATGACTTTATGGATTATTCCATTAAGCCTATGGCCCGCATCGTTGCTGCGTTAAAGGAAAAGCACCCCGACGTGCCGATCATTGCTTTCCCGCGCGGCGCGGGCGAGCGGTATGAGGGCGCGCATACCGCCATTGGTGCCGATTGTATTGCTGTTGATGATGGTGTCACAGCTGCGTGGGCGGCGGAGCACGTACAGACCGCCGGATGTATTCAGGGTAATCTTAAATCGACCCATATGGTTACAGGCGGGGATGCGCTGGTGTCTGAAACGCGCCGTATCGTTCAGGCCTTTTCCAAGGGGCCGCATATCTTCAACCTCGGCCACGGTATAACGCCAGATGCCGATCCGGAAAACGTGCAGTTGATGATCGATACCGTACGTAACGGCTGATTTGTCGCCCCCGGCCGTAATCCGGCGGGGGCATCCTCGCCGTCGCACAGGTAAAGCTGGAAAAGAAAGAACTGGCATCAAGCCGTTTACGAGCCATATGGTCGGATATGGATATTATACTTTTCTTCATTTTTCTGCTGGCCTGTGGCGCGGCTGCTGTGACCGGCGTGGTTTTCAAACCGGGTGTTTGGTATGAAAACCTTGAAAAGCCCGCTTTTACGCCACCTAACTGGGTGTTTCCCATTGCGTGGACCAGTATTTATGTACTGATCTCCTTTGCCGGTGCGCGCCTTGCGGTGGTGGAGGGCAACGCCTACGCCATGGCTTTCTGGGCTGCACAAGCAGCGCTTTCAACGTTGTGGACACCGCTGTTTTTCGGTCTTCATAAGATGAAGGCCGGACTTTTGGCCATCGTGCCGCTTTGGTTGTGTGTGTTGGGGTGCCTCATCACAGCCTTTTGGTTGGATTTCTGGGCGGGGCTTGCGTTTATCCCCTACATGGTCTGGGTCAGCATCGCTGTGGCGCTCAACTTTGAGGTCTGGCGGCTGAACCGCAAACGGGGCGTGATCCCCTCCCGGCCCTGACTGCACCGGTCGGGCGGCGCGTGTGACTTAATTTTTTCAAATGGCATCGCCGAAGATCAGCGCGCTGTGCTGATCCATGTAAATGCGCAGCCAGGGGGTGAATTTTTGCGGTGTGACCGCAATTTCCGCGCGCAGTTCTTCCAGGTTGATCCAGCGTGTATCCATGACTTCGTCGGCATTCGGTGACAGGGATAAATCGGGGGGCGATTCCGCCACAAAAACTTCAACCTGTTCGTGTTCAGTTAATCCGCCGCCCACATCCGCGTGGTACTCGACCCGCCCACGGTGCTGCAATTCCAGCCCCTTAATGCCCAGTTCTTCATCCAGACGGCGATGGGCACATGCCGCGTCCGTTTCCGCCCAATCGGGATGGGTGCAGCAGGTATTCGCCCAGAGGGACGGCGTGTGATATTTGGTGCGTGCGCGTTGCTGGATCAACAGGGCGCTGCCCGCCATGACAAATACAGATACGGCTTTATGTCGCAGGCCGCGCTGGTGCGCCGCCAACTTTTCAACGGGCTGCAGCTGACCGTCAATCCATGCAGGTATCATAGTTTTTGTCATGGCATATCCATTGCGCAGTTATTTCCGGCTTAATATTTCGTATAATGCGCAGGGTTTTAACGCGATTAACTGGCATCGCCAAGAGCCAGCAAAATTGTGTCTGGGAGACCCGGTAATAGAAAGAAGGCACGTTTTGGATAGCCGCTGAAATTTTTGGAGTGTGCACCATGAGTTTCAGATAATCCTTTACGTTGATCCCGAAAAGCCTAGGTTATGATTAGAAAAATAGGAGGAATACCATGAAGATATTCGCAGCTACAGCACTGGGCTTTGCACTGATCGGTGCGCCTGCATTTGCAGATAGCCACGCAACAGGTGACGCAGAAGCCGGTGAAAAGGTGTATAACAAGTGCAAAGCTTGTCACATGATTCAGGACGCGGACGGTAACGACATCGTCAAAGGTGGCCGCACAGGTCCCAACCTGTACGGAATCTACATGCGCGTCGCAGGATCCGAAGATTTCAGATACGGCGATTCTTTGGTTGAGGCTGGTGAAGCCGGTCTGGAATGGAACGAAGAAGCATTCGTGAAATACGTCGCTGATCCGAAGAAGTTCTTGGCCGAATACAATGATGATAAACGTGCGAAGTCGAAGATGAGCTTCAAACTGAAGAACGAAGAAGATGCCACAAATCTGTGGGCCTACCTCGTATCGGTCGGCCCAGAAGTGGAAATGGAAGAAAAATCCGACGGCTGAATTTGCGCAACAGCGTAAAGATTCGGATGGCGACCTGTTCTTCAGGTCGCCATTTATCATTCGTGGATATCCGGTATTTTGAGCAGGTATACAATTCTGCTTTAACGGGTGCGGTTTTTACGGCGGGGGCAGGCAATCTGGTAGACTGCTGCGCGCTCCAGCTCTCACTTCGCGGCTGCGATCGCTTGCGAAAGCAGAGCACGATCCCCGATATGGTTTGCCAGCGTCAGGATCAACCGCGCGTCAAGTGCATCGCTTTGCGCTTTGTCCAAACCTTCGTGCGCGCGGATCAGCTCTTCATAAAATCCGTCAGGGTCGGAAATATTCGGTGCAAGGTTCAACATTTTTAGGCCTTTCCGATAGCAGTTTTCAGGGCTGTAGCAACCGCGTCAGCGTTATAGTCGGGCCAGCGTGCTACGATGTGTTGATCGGGACGGATAAGATAAACTGCACAGGGGTGCGCACCCAGATACCGCGCCCTCATGGCGTCGGACGGCGCTTTGATGTTCACTGCATTTGCCAAAACGCCGTGCGCTTTCAGATCGTCGGCCATGCATCCGATTGCCAGCAAGGTAAATTCGCCGCCCAGCCGCTCCAGAATATAGCCGTCAAGATGGGGCGCGTCGGGGCAAGCCATGCCAGGCTGCGTACCTTCCGGGCCTTGCAGGGCATCTTCGCCAAACAGGTCAAATCCGATATAGTTACAAGGCACAGACAGACGGCCCGAATTGACCAAAGGCCGCGCGAAGGCATGTCTATTCGCCAGATCCAGAACCGCATTCCGGAAGGTTTTGGAGACATCGGATTTCGGCGTCATAAAATCTGTCGCACGGGAGGAGTTGAGGATATTTTCGTCTGCCGCGTGTTGACGCTCCGTGGCGTAGGTATCCAGCAAGTTTGGCTCGGCGAGGCCTTTCAGCACCAGATCAAGTTTCCATGCCAGATTATCAGCATCCTGCACGCCCGAATTCGCACCGCGTGCGCCGAAGGGGGATACCTGATGTGCGCTGTCGCCAGCAAAGATCACATTACCATGGCGGAACTTCTTCATCCGGCGGCACTGGAACGTGTAAATCGAAGTCCACTCAAGTTCGTACTCCGGCACATGACCGGCCTGCGACGATAACATCGCATCCACACGGGCGCGGATGCGCGCGGGGTCCAGCTCTACTTCGCGGTCAATATCCCAGCCCAGTTGAAAATCGATGCGCCAGATATCGTCGGGCTGTTTGTGCAGCAGCGCAGATTGACCGGCGTTCTCAAAAGGCGGTTCAAACCAGAACCACCGCTCGGTCGGAAAATCTGCTTTCATATGTACATCGGCGATCAGGAAGTTGTCCTCAAAGACACGTCCGTCAAAGCTTAACCCCATCATGTCGCGCAGTGGCGAGCGCGCGCCATCACATGCGATCAGATAGTCGGCCTCAAGTTGATAGCTGCCGTCCGGTGTGTTCACCGTCAGGGTGCTGTAGGTGCCGTGATTTTCCAATGCAGTGACGCAGTTGCGGCCACGAATCTCGATCGGGGCGCCAGCGGATTGGGCCGCATTTATTGCATCGCAGAGAAACTTTTCGAAATACGGCTGTTGCAGATTGATAAAGGCCGGGTTGCGATGCCCGGCTTCCGGTTGCAGATCAAAGTCGTAAATTTTCTGGTCGGCGTGAAACACTTTGCCAACATTCCAGACGACGCCTTTGTCCACCATTTGCTGGCACGCGCCAAGGCGGTTGGCGATGTCGAGGGTGCGTTTGGCAAAACAGATCGCTTTTGATCCTAGACCCGCGCCATCGTGATCATCCAACACCAGCACGGGCGTACCTTTTTTCCCCAGATCAAGTGCAAGTGTCAGCCCCACAGGACCTCCCCCCACGATCACAACAGGGTGACGGGTTGCTGTACCTTCCTGCGCTGCAATTCTGGTGTAGGGGTAAAGCTGAAAGGCGGTCTTATAGCGTTCTGCAAGCATGTGTTTCTCCCTGTTGGGTGTCGGGCGCATGGGGCTTTCCGGATGCGCCCGACGTATAGGCCTAGCCCTGCAAGGCGGCCCACATTTCCAAATCACGCTCGGCGGTCCAGATGCGCGGGTGGGTAATGCCGCGGGCCTCGTCATACGCGCGGGCCACGTTGAACGGCAGGCAGTGCTCATAAATTGCGTAATCCGAAAATTTCGGGTCACATTCTGCGCGCACGGCGTCCCAGGCCTGTTTCAACGTGCCACCCTGGGCGGCAACGCGCGCAGCGGGTGCGTAGGTGGAGTTTACGAAATCGCGCGTGCTTTCAATCGCGCGGTTCACGGCCTCCTTGCCAATCAGCGCGCCCCCCCGACCGGGGGCGATGGAATTCACTTCAAACGCCTTGATCGCGTCCAGCGTGTTGCCCCAATCGGCAAAATGTCCGTCACCGCAGTAGCAGGCGGAGTGGTCCTCGACGATGTCGCCGGTGAACATCACGTTTTCATCCGGCACATGAATCACAATATCGCCAGCTGTGTGCGCGCGCCCAAGGTGCATCAAATCAACGCGCCGGTTGCCCAGATAGACCGTCATACGGTCGTTGAACGTGGTGGTGGGAAAGGTCAGTCCGGGGATGCTCTCATGTCCCTCGAACAGGCGGGGAAAGCGTTGGAATTCGGAGTCCCAGTCATCCTGACCGCGTTCCATCACCATGCCGCGGGCGGCTTCGCCCATGATGATCTGATCGGCACCATACGCCGATGCCCCCAGCACGCGAACAGCGTGATAATGGGTCAGCACGACATGGCTGATCGGCTTGTCGGTGACTTCGCGCACCTTTTCGATAACCTTGTTGGCAAGGCGCGGGGTTGCCTGCGCCTCAACGATCATCACGCTGTCTTCGCCGATAATCACGCCCGAGTTAGGATCGCCTTCTGCAGTGAAGGCCCACAGATCGCGGCCGATCTCGTCGAAGGTTATTGTTTTTTCGCTCATGTCGCCTTGAGAGGCAAATGCTTTGGCCATTGTAGCTATCCTAACGTGAATTTACGTGAATTTGACGGCAGGCAGGATCGTGGCGGTACACGTGCCGAAACCGATCTGATAGCCGTCACCCTTTGCCGCGCCGTGCAGGGTCAGCGTATCGCCATCCTCGATAAAGCTGCGGGTCTGGCCTCCCCCGATGTCAATCGGCTCTTTCCCGCCCCATGACATCTCAAGCAGGCTACCGCGCTGGTTCTTCTCAACGCCGGAGATGGTGCCGGAACCTAGCAGATCACCGGGGGTCATGGCGCAGCCGGAGCTTGCGTGATGCGCCAGTTGCTGTGCGGCTGAGTAATACATCTCGTTGTAGTTCGTCTCGCAGATCGTCACTTCCTTGCCATCTCGGGGCTGAAGCGTGACGCTGAGATCAATGTCATAGAGCATCGGCTTGGGCTCTTGCAGGTGAGGCAGAAGCTCCTTTTCACGCTCTGGCGTAGAGGTGCGGAACGGCTCGAGTGCGGCGCGGGTAACAATCCACGGGGAAATAGAGGTGGCGAATGCTTTGGCCTGAAACGGGCCAAGTGGCTGATATTCCCAAGCCTGAATGTCGCGTGCGGACCAGTCGTTCAGGAGAACATAGCCAAAGATCATTTCGTCCGCTTGCGTCACGCTTACCGGATGCCCCATTTCGGAACCCGTTCCCACAATCGCGCCCATTTCAAGCTCGATGTCCAGACGCTTGCAGGGGCCGAAGCTTGGTGTGTCAGCGTCCGGTGCTTTGGTTTGCCCGTTGGGGCGCACGACATCCGTGCCCGAAACTACTACGGTCGAGGCACGGCCGTTATACCCGATCGGAATATGCAGCCAGTTCGGAGGTAACGCATTTTCCGCGCCGCGAAACATGGTGCCGACGTTTACAGCGTGGTTCTTGCCAGCGTAGAAATCGGTGAACTCGGCCACTACCATCGGCAGTTCCATGCGTGCATCCGACATGGGCACCAGCAAGGGCGCAACTGCGGCCTGCTCGGCGGCGCCTTCGGCCAGCAATTGGATCAGGCGGCTGCGCAGGGCGTCCCATGCCTCGGGTCCCAATTCCATCACGTCGTTCCAATAAGGCACGTCAAACACCGCATCTTCGGCCAGTTCGATCAGGCCAGCCTCTTCGGCGGCGAACATGTCAAGGATCATGTCACCGATGGCAACGCCACAACGGGGTTCCAGACTGTTGGTCGCAAACACGCCATAGGGCAAATTGTTGAGCGGGAACTGGCTGTCGACGCTGTTTGCGCTCTCTACCCATGATTTCTGTAGTGGCATTTTATTTCCTTTGTTTCCGGTGCAGGTGTGCTGCACGTATCTTTAGCCGCCGCCATCTGCGCTGCCGCTGTCTCCTTCAAGGCGGCCATCCCCGCCGCCCACATGCCAAACGTCGGACTTATCCCCCGGTTTACGAGGAGGACGCGCGCCGCGCCGTATGTCATGAAACATGATGATGGCGGAGATTATAGTAAACGCGATGACGGCGAAAAAAATTCCTTTATTTGTTGTCCCGTGCGCCGGCGGGCTTGTTTTCTAAATTGGCACAGTAATTGATGTAGTCGTCCTGCACTGGTGCTTCTTTCGCGGCAAAGGCAGCCAGATACCGGGAGAGAACCCTGTTTCGAACGTAACTGACATGGTGTTGCCTAGCTCTTCGACACGGTACACAATGCCGAGCGGGATAGTGATGGTTTCCTGAGGCTCGATTTGTTTCACGCCCGGTTCCGTACCAAAATGCACGCACCCTTCTTGCGGAACAACCAGCAATTCGGAATCCGCAGGGTAGAAATTTAGATCCTTCATGGATGCAGTGACAAGATCGAAATTGCTTGTCACTCCGACCTGCGTTTCAACATCGCTTGCCGTCGTCATGGTGCGCATGCCCGTTGATCCTGAAGGCTGGATACCATAACTGCGAAAGCCGCTAAGTTGCTCGCCGTACAGACCGTAGTTTGCTTTTTGGGGTGAATTCATGTCGCGGGTCAATGCGCCTGAAAGCCCCGCTGTTTCAAAGTCGTTGCCGAAACCGTGTATGTAACACCCAGTGCTGGCCACAGGCGTCGGGGCAGTTTGGAGCCCAGACGGAGAAGTCTCATTGTGCATGCGAACCTCCACCACATAATGCCACACGGTTATTGGTTTGATATGTAACTAACAACCAGTAAGTTGATGCTATGAGCAATCCAGAGTTCAATTTAGATCAGTTTTTGCCTTATGTGCTTAGCCGCGCAGCCGAAGCGTCAAGCCTTGGCTTTCAGAAATTTTACCGCCAGCGCTACGGTATGCTGCGCACGGAATGGCGGGTTCTGTTTCACTTGGGGCGTTACGGTGACATGACCGCAAAAGCTGTGTGCGAACGGGCCAGTCTGCACAAAACCAAAGTAAGCCGCGCGGTGCGAGCTTTGGAAAAGAAGCGATTTTTATCGCGCACGCGGCAAGAGCATGACCGCAGGCACGAGACTTTGTCGCTCACGCGACACGGGCTGGTCGTTTATACGGATTTGCAGCAGTTGGCAAAAGAGTACGATGCAAAACTGGCGTCCCGCTTTACCCCGCAAGAGCGGGAGGTATTGAACCGCTGTCTGGACAAAATTACTAAGTTGTAGTCAGGTCGGAAATCGTTCCGACCTGACTTTGAGCTACTTAATCCGCGTCTTTATGATCGGAATGGTTCATGGTGCCATGGTCTTTTGCACTACGTGCTTCGATGTCGAATGTGATGTCCAGCTCGCCTGCGGTTTCAAATACCAACGTCGCATCGACCTTGTCGCCCACTTTGAACGGATTCCCGTCCAGTCCCATAAACATGACGTGTAACCCACCTGGTTTCAGGGTGACGGTTTCCCCAGCGGGGATCGGGATGCCGTCCTGTTTGGTCATGCGGGCAACGCCGTTTTCGTCAGTTTCCGTCAGGTGCAGCTCGACACGCGGAATTTTGGCGACACGCACTTCCAGCAGCGTATCCGCCGTATCCGAAGTGTTTTCGAGGGTCATATAGCCGCCGCCCACTTTTGCGGTCTTGGCTGTTTCAAAAGCCTTTGGATGCATAACGGTGATCGGGCCGACCTTGTAGTCGTGTGCCATTGCTGCTGACGTGGTAAGAAATACCGCAACTGCGGCTTGAAGAAGGTGTTTCATATCATTTTTCCTGTGATGCGCACGCAATTTTGCATGCTGACGTGACGTGGTGCTGATGCTGTAATAGTCAGATCAGAGGTGGCGCACGTACAGGAGGCGTGTAGCGCAGCGGTGGAAGGTGGGCCGTTTGCCCGTCATCAAGATTGCCATCGAGTAATCTGGGCACCAGTGTCGGGCGAATACCGAGTACTGCAGGTGGCAGCAAAATGGACGTTCCGACCGTGCAGTTTTCGCATCCCACCGAAGGATGGCCAAACGTGCCACCGCAGATGTCGGAAGGATCACCGCCCATGGCAAGAAACTGGGCCATCTCCGGGGAAACAGGGGCTGCACCGACACGGTGGGCGAAAGGCAAGCCGACAAGTACAAGTGCCATCATGGCCATAATGACCTGACGCAACAGCATATGTACAAGCTTGTTCATGCGCGAAGATTACCTCGCCACAATGGGGGTTACCAGTAGAGATTGCGTCAATTGCGATTTGCTGGTGAGCCGGTTTTCAGGCAACTGGAACCGGTTTCCGCGCGCTTGCCACTGACAGGCGCGCGGGTAGATTTATCAGGCTTCTTGCGGCTCCAACGTGCCGATGGTGACATCTACCGAAACCTCTTTGCCGCGCCGCAGAACGGTAAGTTTCGCGCTGTCGTCAGGGTCTTTTGCTGCCACAGCTTTTGTCAGATCACGCAAAGCCTCGATTTTTGCGCCGTCAAAATCGATAATGATGTCGCCTTTGACCAGACCGGCCTTTTCGGCGGGGCTTTCTTTGGCAACTGCTTCGACCATCGCTCCCCTTGCGTGATCAAAGCCCAGAACCTGTGCAACTTCTTCGCTGACAGGGCGAATGCTGACGCCCAGCCAGCCACGGGTGACGGTTCCGTCTTGCGCCAGTTCGGCAACCACTTCGCGCACCACGTCCGACGGGACGGCAAAGCCGATGCCAACCGATCCACCGCCGGGCGAGAGGATGGCAGTATTCACACCGATCACTTCGCCTTCGTTGTTGAACAATGGCCCGCCGGAGTTTCCGCGGTTGATTGCGGCGTCGGTCTGGAGGAAGTCATCATACGGGCCGGAGTTGATATCACGGGATTTGGCCGAGATGATGCCGCTGGTTACCGTCGAGCTAAGGCCGAAGGGGTTGCCCACAGCCACGACCTCGTCGCCTACGCGCATCGTGTCGGACGTGCCGAAATCAACGTGGGGCAATTTTACATCCGCTTTGATCGACAGAAGGGCGATATCTGTTGCAGGATCGCTGCCCAGCACTTCGGCATCGAAAATCCGCCCGTCTGCAAGCGTGACCTGTACAGACTGCGCACCAGCGACAACGTGGTGGTTGGTCACAATCTGTCCGCCTTCGGATATGATGAAACCCGACCCCAATCCGGCGCGCGGCGTCGCCTCGGGAAGTTGGTGCTGAAACCGTTTGCGCATGGCCTCGGGCATGTTGTCGGGGAGGGTGGCGCCGGTCTGCACCGCGCTTGTCACCTCGATGAAAACAACAGCGGGTGCAACATCTTCTACCAGATCGCCATAGCCGCCTGCGGGTACGGCAAAAGCGGCGGTCGGTGCCAGAACAGGCGTCATGGCAAGAGCAGCGGCAAGCGCCAGCGGGGCGGTTTTTGAAAGCAATGATGTCATGTTTACCTCGTGCATCTGTTTTGCGATTGCACCCTAGATGGCGCACCAAGATTACGGGAAAGCCAGTGGTTCTTATACAAAAGTGTAATACGCGACAGGGTGCAGAGCGGGACGCCCTGTATTATATAAGATGACATGAAGATACTTGTGATCGAGGATGACGCCACGACTGGCACCTACATCGCGCGCGGTTTGCGCGAGGAAGGCCATGTTGTGGACTTGGTGGCGGATGGCCGCGCAGGGCTGCTGGCCGCAACTGGTGGTGGTCATGATGTGCTGGTCGTCGACCGGATGCTACCTCATGTGGATGGACTGACGCTGGTAAAAACCTTGCGCGGGGCGGGAAACAAAACGCCTGTTTTGTTTCTGACGGCAATGGGATCGGTCGAGGACCGGATCGGCGGGTTGAACGCAGGTGGCGATGATTATCTGGTCAAACCGTTTGCCTTTGGCGAGTTGTCGGCGCGGGTTGCCGCCCTCGGCCGCCGCCCGCAAGCGGTCGAACAGGACGTGACATTGCACGCGGGCGATCTGACGCTGGATTTGTTGACCCGCAAGGTCGTGCGTGGCGGGCAGGAAATTGATCTGCTGCCGCGCGAATTCGCGCTGTTGGAATTTTTGTTGCGCCGCAAGGGGCGGGTGCAGACCCGCACGATGTTGCTGGAGGGCGTTTGGGATTTGTCCTTTGATCCGATGACCAACGTGGTCGAAACCCATATCAGCCGGTTGCGGGCAAAGGTGGATAAACCTTTTGATACAGAGCTTATCAAAACGGTGCGCGGCGCGGGCTATAGGATCGACGGGTGAGGCGTCTGTGGCGCTCTATGCCGTTGCGGCTGGCGCTGGTGCTGGTCGTGCTTTTCGGCACCGTCAGCTTGCTGAGCCTTGCGGCGAGTTATGCTTTCACGCGCGCCGCATTCGAACAATCCATTCGCGATAATCTGGCGCAGGATCTGGCGGGGTTCCGCGCCGCGCCGTCTGCGCGGGCGGTTGCGCTGTTGGTGCAGGCAGAATCCGAGGACACCGATCCGGGGCGGCTGGTGCTGAGTTATGTCACACGAACCGGCCAGATTTACGGCAACGGCGCAGTGGCACGTGACGATGAGGGGTTTCACATCATCTCGCTTAAAGAGGGGCGCGCGCAACTGGATGGCGAGTACCTCGCGCTGAGTGCGCGGCTGTACGGGGGCCGTCTGACCATTGCGCGCAGCCGTGCCGAAATCGAAGCGCTGCAACCGGTATTTTTCAACATTCTATGGATCAGTTTGTTGCCAACGGTGCTGATTGCCCTGTCTGGTGGCTTGATCCTTGCACGGCGCTCACAGCGTCATGTCGAGGTGATCAGCAAGGCGCTGGAGCGGATGACGGGCGGTGATCTTGCGGCGCGGGTGGTGACGGGGCCGCGTTGGTCGGATGATTTGTTGCATATTGGTGAAACGGTCAACGGCATGGCGGATGCGCAGGAACGCTCTGTAACGGCACTTCGGCAGGTTTCATCCGATATTGCCCATGATTTGAAAACCCCGGTGCAACGGGTTTCATTGCAACTGGAGGCGCTGGGCGAGGTTGTCCCCGCCGGAGAGGCCGCGGAGCTGGTGGCGCAAACGCGCGCCGAAGTTGACGGTATTTCCGCAGTGTTCCGATCTTTGTTGCAACTGGCACAGATGGAAAACGGCGCATTGCGCGCGCAGTTTGCGCCCGTAGATCTGGCAGATTTGTGCCGGACGATGGCCGAAGTTTATGAGGCGAGCACAGCGGAGCGCCAGCAGACGCTGACAGTAGATGTGCCGGATACGGTTAAGGTACATGGCGAGAAAAACCTGCTGGGCCAGATGATTGCAAACCTGCTGGAAAACGCCGTGCGCCACAGTGGTGAGGGCGCCGCGATCTCCGTTACGGTTATTCAGAGCGAAAATGAAGTTGTTCTGAGTGTTTCCGACAACGGTTTTGGTATCCCCGAGTCTGAGTGGACAAAGGTTACGCAACGTCTTTATCGTCTGGACCGCAGCAGAAACACGCCGGGAAACGGGCTGGGGCTGAGCCTTGTTGACGGGGTTGCGCGCCTGCATGGCGCAAGGCTATCGCTGGAAAACGCGCAACCGGGGCTTCGCGCGGTGGTGCGGTTTTCCAGAGGTACTGGCGCTACCGCAAAACCCTCCGGCACTTGATGTTAATTCGGGGCTGCGCCAGAAGTTGGCCTGACAGTTATCAAGTGAGGACATCCCCATGCAGGCCATGCAAGTTACCGAACACAATTCGCCCCTGACCCTGCGAGAACTTGAAATGCCCATTGCGGCGGCAGGCCAAGTGGTAGTGCATGTGGCAACCTGTGGTTTGAATTTCGGGGATACGCTGCTGGTGAAAGGCAGCTATCAGGAGAAACCGGCGCTTCCGTTTACGCCTGGAATGGAGCTGGCCGGTACAATCACTGCTGTTGGCGATGGTGTTGAAGCATTTGCCGTGGGACAACGTGTTGCCGCGTATTGCGGTGTTGGCGGACTGGCCGAATATGCCGGAGTAAGTGCGGATGTGTGTGTGCCTTTGCCGGATGAAATGTCATTCACCGACGCCGCAGCGTTTTTGATCACCTATGGAACCAGTCACATTGCGTTGGGCGCAAGGGCAGCGCTGCAACCGGCGGAACGTTTGTTGGTGCTGGGAGCTTCTGGCGGCGTCGGATTGACGGCGGTTGAATTGGGCAAGCTGATGGGAGCCGAGGTGATCGCCTGCGCTCGCGGAGCCGACAAGCTGGCGATCTGCGCCCAAAAAGGTGCAGACCACCTGATTGATTCAGATAGTGATGATATTCGCGAAAGCGTGAAGGCGTTAGGAGGGGCGGATGTGGTGTATGACCCGATTGGTGGTGCCCAATTCAAGGCGGCGATGAGGGCCAGCAATCAGGGTGCGCGCCTGTTGCCGCTGGGGTTTGCCAGTGGTGAGGTGCCGCAAATACCGGCAAATATTTTGTTGGTTAAAAACATGACTGTGTTGGGCCTTTATCTGGGCGGGTTTGCGAAGCTGAGCCCGCGCGCGATGACCGAAAGTTTTGCGACCTTGATCGACTGGTATGTTGCGGGCAAGTTGAAGCCGCACGTAAGCCATGTGCTGCCGTTGGCAGAAGCAAATGCCGGTCTTGATTTGCTGCGTGCGCGCTCCGCCACGGGCAAGGTTGTGATTGAAATCAGCCAGTGAATGGGGGCCAGCCCCCATCGGCGCCTTGCGCCGATCCCCCCGGGATATTTTTAGCCAAAAGAAATAGTGAGAGCCGATTAGTGGGGGCGGGGCAAAGGACGGGGTGCAATCCGTTTTGCCTTGATCCGTTCGCGGAAGAATACAAAAAGGCCAGAGGCAAGGATGAGTGCGATCCCGGTCCAGACCTCCCAAACGGGAAGTTCATTAAATACTATATAGCCCCAGAATACTGCGAGTGGCAGGCCGACGTATTCAATTGGAGCGATGGTAGCCGCATCGGCAAGGCGATAGGCTTGGCTGAGGCTGTATCCGATAAGTGCGCCGTTCAAGCCCATGCCGAGCAATACCCATTGATCGTTGGGGGCCGGCCAGACCCATGCGCGCAGCAGGAATTCCAACGAGGGATTTGTCGTTGATGCGCTGTAGCGTCCGTCTCCGGCGACGACGTAGAAGCCGAGTGAGACAATAATAAAAGTGACCTGAATATAGATGGCAAGGGCGGATGCGGGTGCTTTGACACCAAGCTTGCGGGTCATCAACTGATTGAGTGCGTAGGCGAGGGCGGAAAGCACGGGAAGAAGAAGGACAATGCGCGAGACCTCAAGTGCGTCAGTGGGATGCCAGGGACGCTGCATGATGATCACGCCGATAAATCCGACAAGAACAGCGCCTAGACGAAGCGGCCCTACTTTTTCACCCAAGATCGGGATTGAGAGCAATGTGATAAAAAGGGGTGCCACAAAGAAAAGGGCTGTTGCATCGGCAAGCGGGAGTACAGCGAGGGCAAGAAAGTACGACATGTTGGCAATAACAACCAGAATGCCGCGCAATACATGAAGTAGGGGGTGATCTGTTCGTAGTGCCGCAAAGCCACCTTCGAATTGCAGGAACACTAAACTGAAGAAGAGCGCTATAAACGAGCGGAAAAAGACAATTTGATGCAGTGGATATCCGCTCGAAAGCTGCTTTATCAGCATGTCGTTGAGTGAGATGCATAAAACCCCGAACAGAACAAATGCAATTGCGGGGCCGGCACGGTTGGTCGCGGATGTCATAAGCGGCACCTTCATCAATCCCGTTGCAGGTGTCCAGAAAAATTCATAGCGTGGAGGTTGGACCTTTTAGGAGAGCAGACCGATGCAAATGTCAGACACCCGCCAGATCGCCGCCACGCCCGCGCAGGTATATGCGGCACTGCTTGATCCTGAAACGCTGAAACGATGTGTGCCCGGTGCAACCGACGTCGAGGGCTCTGCCGAGGAAGGGTTTGTTGCGACTGTTGTGCAAAAGGTGGGACCGGTGAAGGCTACATTTAAGGGCGAGGTTACAATCAGTGATGTAGTGCCTGATTCTTCTTTGAGGATTGAAGGCGCTGGTAAGGGCGGCGCTGCCGGTTTTGCCAAAGGTGGCGCGGATGTGCGCCTTGCTGCGGTAGAGGGCGGTTGCGAGCTTAGCTATGACGTTGAGGCGAAGGTGGGCGGGAAACTGGCCCAGTTGGGCAGCCGGATAATTGACGGCTTTGCTAAAAAGATGGCTGATCAGTTTTTCAATAACTTGCAACAAACGCTTGAAGGGCCGCCGGAAGATACAGACAAAAACGACGGTGATGAAGCCACCACAAAGAAGGGTTGGTTTGGCCGCACAAAGTCCTGACGTGGCGGACCACTTGTTGTGAGGGGGTAAACCGGTCTAGGTAAACCAATCTTAAGCCGGAGAGTACCATGCCCCCTATTGTTGAGATCACCGCCCTTCGAAAGGCCTATGCCAGCGGTTTTGAGGCGCTGAAGGGAGTTGACCTCTCGATTGAGGAGGGGGAAATCCTTGCTTTGCTCGGGCCAAACGGTGCGGGCAAGACCACCTTGATCTCAACGGTTTGCGGTATCACCACGGCAACTTCGGGTACAGTGCGTGTAGCTGGGCATGACACGGTTGAGGATTTCCGTGCGGCCCGTTCGATGATTGGGCTGGTGCCGCAGGAAATTAACCTTGAGCCATTCGAACGCGTCAAGAATACCGTCAGATTTTCGCGCGGATTGTTTGGCAAGTCGCCAAACCCCGCTTTGATCGAGAAAATCCTGCGTCAGCTGTCACTCTGGGATAAGCGGGACAGCCAGATCCGCGAACTGTCCGGCGGGATGAAACGCCGCGTGTTGATTGCCAAAGCCCTAAGCCATGAGCCGCGTGTGTTGTTTCTGGATGAGCCGACGGCCGGTGTGGATGTAGAGCTGCGCCGTGACATGTGGGAAATTGTGGCGGACCTCAAGCGTGATGGTGTGACGATCATTCTGACCACCCACTACATCGAGGAAGCCGAAGCGATTGCCGACCGCATTGGTGTGATTGCGGCAGGAGAAATCCTGTTGGTTGAAGATAAAGACAAACTGATGTCACGGATGGGGAAAAAGGAGCTGGAAGTGCAGCTTTCTGAACCGATCAGCGATATTCCGGCCAGTCTGGTATCAGACGCGCTGCGCCTGAAGGCGGATGGCACTGCGTTGATCTATACCTATGATACCAAAAGCGAGCGGACGGGCATTACCCAGCTGTTGTCGGATGTGGCGGCAGCGGGACTGGTGCTGCGTGATGTGGTTACGCGGCAATCAAGCCTTGAAGATATTTTTGTCGATCTCGTGAGCGAAGGAGAGGCTCCATGAACTGGACCGCCGTTAAATCAATTTACGTTTTCGAAATGGCACGATTTTTCAGAACTATTGCGCAAAGTTTTATTTCGCCTGTGTTGTCGACATCGCTGTACTTTGTGGTTTTCGGGGCCGCCATTGGCAGCCGCATCCAAGAGGTTGAGGGCGTCACCTATGCCGCGTTTATCGTGCCGGGGCTGATCATGCTCAGCGTGATCACACAGTCCATATCAAACGCGAGTTTTGGCATCTACTTTCCGAAATTCATCGGCACCATCTTCGAACTGTTGTCGGCGCCGGTGAATTTTCTTGAAATTGTGATGGGCTATGTCGGCGCTGCGGCGACCAAGGCGCTGTTTATCGGGGTCATTATCCTTGCTACAGCATTTTTGTTTGTGGATCTTCAGATCCAGCATCCGTTTGCGATGGTCGGGTTTCTGGTGCTGACCTGCATCAGTTTCTCTTTGATGGGGTTCATCATTGGCATTTGGGCAGGCAACTTCGAGCAGTTGCAGCTTGTACCTTTGTTGATCGTCACACCGCTGGTTTTTCTGGGTGGATCGTTTTATTCGATTTCGATGCTGCCACCGGTCTGGCAGATCATTTCGCATTTTAATCCCGTGGTTTATCTGATTTCGGGGTTCCGCTGGTCGTTCTTCGGTGCGGCTGATGTCTCTATCGGGGTCAGCTTGTTTGCTATCGCGGCGTTTACCGCGCTTTGCCTGTCGGTGATCTGGTGGATATTCAAGACAGGTTGGCGCATCCGTCAATAATCTTTTGTGCCTCCTTGTTGCGGGACGCGCGCGGCTCTACATGTGTGGCATGAAACAATGGCTCCCCTTTTTAAAAAGTGACCCGACTGTTGCCGTGATACGGTTGTCGGGAATGATTGGCACAACCGGACGTGGGGCGCTGAACGATGCAAGCCTCGGGCCTGTGATCGAAAAAGCGTTTTCCAAGGGCAAACCTGCCGCTGTGGCCCTCGAAATCAATTCCCCGGGGGGCAGTCCTGTGCAATCGTCGTTGATCGGCGCGCGTATCAGGCGGCTGGCGGATGAAAAGAATATCCCCGTGCTGGCATTTGTCGAAGATGTTGCGGCATCGGGCGGCTATTGGCTGGCTGCTGCGGCGGACGAGATTTATGCAGATACGTCATCGGTTGTCGGTTCTATCGGTGTCATCTCTGCCGGTTTCGGGCTGCATGAACTGATGGCGAAGAACGGGGTCGAGCGGCGCGTTTATACCGCTGGAGAGTCCAAATCCATGCTGGACCCGTTCCAGCCGGAAAAACCCGAAGACATTGCACGGCTCAAGGAGC
This sequence comes from Sulfitobacter sp. F26169L, assembly GCF_026410285.1. Lineage (GTDB taxonomy): Bacteria > Pseudomonadota > Alphaproteobacteria > Rhodobacterales > Rhodobacteraceae > Sulfitobacter. The sequence continues at coordinate 349,878 of NZ_JAPMLP010000004.1, forward strand.
TGCTGGAAGATATCCACGTGAATTTCAAAGAGCATGTGACAGAGCGTCGGGTAGGTAAACTGACCGCCGAACGTGACTTGTTCACCGGTGATATCTGGTTGGGACGCAAGGCGATCGAAGTTGGACTTGTCGACGGGATCGGGCACCTGAAACCACACCTGCAAAAACGGTTTGGCGAAAAGGTAAAGCTGCGGCGGTACGGCGTGAAGAAGGGCCTGTTCAGTCGCTTTAGCGCGCAAGTTTTCGGTGATGCACTGCACAGTATCGAAGAACGTGCGCAATTCGCACGGTTCGGACTTTAGTATGATCCTGAAAATTGTTGCGCTGTTTCTTGTTTTTATCGGTGTACTTGGCTGGTTTGGAAAAATGCACTGGATCGGTGGCAAAACGCTGACCCAACGCAAGTGTAAGACGTGCGGTCGTTATCGCATCGGAAAAGGGCCCTGTGCCTGTGGAGGGAAACGGGGATGATCATGGCATGGGGGCTGTCGGGACTTGGCCTGCTGATTTTGTTGCTGGCAGGGGATGCGCTGGTTAAGGGCGCGGTGAACCTTAGCCTGCGCATCGGTATTCCGGCGTTGATTGTGAGCCTGACAATTGTTGCATTCGGGACGTCGGCACCGGAATTGCTGATCTCGATCAAAGCTGTGATGGATAATGTTCCGGGCATTGCGCTGGGTAATGTCGTCGGATCGAACACGGCGAATATCCTTCTGGTTTTGGGTATTCCGGCGCTGCTTGCCACGATGCACACGTCTGAGTGCAATACACGTAAATCGTTTAACCACATGATTGCTGCGTCATTGCTGTTTATCGCTCTGGCCTACCGCGGTGTTTTTGACTGGATTGCGGCAATTATCCTTTTGGTGGCGCTAGCGGCGATGCTGTCTGACGCGGCCCGTGATGCGCGCGCGCATCGCAAGGCGGACGCCGTCTGTACTGTGAAGGACGAGGAAGATCTGGAGGGGGTTGATCCTGATATGCCCGGATGGCGGATCGGGCTTTTCCTGGTGCTGGGTCTGGTTGGTCTGCCGCTGGGGGCAAGCCTGCTGGTGGACAACGCGACCATTATCGCCAAGGAATTCGGCGTCAGTGATACGGTCATTGGTCTTACGTTGGTGGCCGTTGGCACATCGCTGCCCGAACTGGCAACCACCGTCGTGGCCGCGTTGCGGCGTCAGGCCGACGTTGCACTGGGCAACGTTATCGGGTCAAACATGTTCAACCTTCTGGCAATCATCGGCATCGCCAGCCTGGTAGGGCCGATCGACGTTGACCCCGCGTTCTTGCAGTTTGACCTGTGGGTTATGCTGGGCGCATCGCTGTTGCTGATCCCGTTTGTATATCTTGGCCGGAACATTACGCGGATTTGGGGAATAGTGTTAGTGGCACTATATGTCACATATCTTTTTGTCGTTTTGGCGGGCTAAGGAAAACATAATGAAGCGAGCATTGGTTACCGGCGCGGGTAAGCGCCTTGGCCGCGCAATGGCATTGCATCTGGCAGATCGCGGTTTTGATGTGGCTGTACATTACGCCACATCGGCCGAGGGTGCGAACGACGTTGTTGACGAGATTACCGGCAAGGGGCGTCACGCTGTTGCGCTACAGGCCGATCTGCTGGAAATCGACGCGATGGAACAGCTTTTTCCGGCGGCTGTTGACGCGCTGGGGGGGGCGATCACCTGTTTGGTGAACAACGCGTCCGTTTTTGAATACGATAGCCTTCGGTCCGCCACGCGTGACAGTTGGGACAGGCATATCAACTCAAACATGCGCGCGCCCTTTGTGTTGACACAGGCCATGGCGGCACAGTCCCTGATGCCCGATACCGATGATGCGGGAGAGCCGGTAGCGACAGGTCTGGTTGTGAACATGCTGGACCAGCGGGTGCGCAAGCTGACACCTGAGTTCATGACCTATACGCTTGCTAAAATGGGCCTGTGGGCAATGACCCAGACCACAGCGCAGGCGCTGGCCCCCGCCGTGCGGGTAAATGCCATCGGCCCTGGCCCAACGCTGCGCGGCAGCAGGCAGTCGGAGAAGCACTTTGCCGCTCAACGGGCAGCAACCCTGCTGAAACGTGGTGCCAATCCCAGTGACGTAACCGCCGCACTGGGCTATTTTCTGGATGCCCCGGGCGTGACGGGGCAGTTGATATGTGTGGACGGCGGCCAGCACCTTGGCTGGCAAACGCCTGATGTACTGGGAGTCGAATGAATGCGGACGTCGTCAAAGTTTTGCACCTTGGGTAGAATTGTTGGTTTCTGTTACAAATTTCAATCAGTAAAGGCCTGATTTATTGGGTGTAAATAAATTTAATAAGTAAAAACAGTCGGTTGAATTATTGCCCAAAAAATAGACAAATTAACGAAGCAGTTAGAATACAACGGAAATTTGCGGACATTCCAAAGTTATAGACAGAGTTATCCACAGGAAAGGTGGATATGTTTAAGGTTGTTCTGGCCGGCAATTCGTGAAGAGAAAGAAAGAATCAACTAGGCATGTCCGACGCTAAAGAAACCCCGCCCAACGGCTACGAGATTATTCAGGGATATCTGAAGACGCTGGATGGTTCTCCTGGTGTTTACAGAATGCTCGATAGCGAAAGTCGCGTGCTTTATGTGGGTAAAGCGCGCAATCTACGCGCGCGCGTCAGTAATTATGCGCGCCCAAGCGGGCACAGCCCGCGAATTTCCCGAATGATCAGCAATACTGCGTCGATGATGTTTTTGACGACAAAGACAGAAACCGAGGCGCTACTGCTGGAGCAGAACCTGATCAAGCAGCTGAAGCCGAAATACAATGTGCTGCTGCGCGATGACAAAAGCTTTCCAAATATTCTGGTCACCAGCGGCCACGAGTTTCCGCAAATCAAGAAACACCGTGGTGCCAAAAAGGAAAAGGGTGCGTATTATGGCCCGTTCGCCAGTGCCGGTGCGGTGAACCGTACGCTTAACCAGCTTCAGCGGGTTTTTCTGCTGCGCGACTGTGCGGATTCACAATTCGAAACGCGCACACGCCCCTGTTTGCAATACCAGATCAAGCGATGCTCGGCCCCGTGTGTGGGAAAGATCAGCGCGCAGGATTACCGCCAGACGGTAGAGGACGCGCAGAAGTTTCTGTCGGGCAAAAGCACCGGCATCCAGACCCGGCTGGCCGGTGAAATGGCGAAAGCGTCAGAGGAAATGGAATTCGAGCGCGCGGCGGCCTTGCGTGACCGGATCAAGGCCTTGACGCAGGTTCAGACAACGCAAGGGATCAATCCCAAGACCGTGACAGAGGCCGATGTCATTGCGCTGCATATGGCGGACGGGCAGGCCTGCGTTCAGGTATTCTTCATCCGCTCCGGCCAGAACTGGGGCAATCACGATTATTATCCCCGCGTCGGCGATGACGTACCGGCAGCAGAGGTACTGGAGGCATTTATCGGCCAGTTTTACGACACGCGTGAGCCTCCGCGCCAGTTGATTCTGAGCCATGAAATAGAAAACCCCGATCTGATGGCGCAAGCGTTGGCCAGCAAGATCGACCGCAAGGTCGAATTGCTTGTCCCGCAGCGTGGTGAAAAAGCGGAACTGGTAGACGGCGCATTGCGCAATGCCCGCGAAAGCCTTGCGCGCAAGATGGCAGAGAGTGCAACGCAGGCAAAGCTGCTGAAAGGGCTGGCGGAAGCGTTCGATCTGCCCAAGCCACCGGAACGGATCGAAATTTACGATAACTCGCATATTCAGGGTGCTTTTGCTGTGGGCGCTATGGTGGTGGCAGGGCCGGAAGGCATGATCAAGAACCAGTACCGTAAATTCAACATCCGCGGTGAAGACCTTACACCCGGTGATGATTTTGGCATGATGAAAGAAGTTCTTACGCGGCGTTTCAAACGTCTGATCAAGGAAGACCCGGAGCGCAAGGAAGGCCATTGGCCGGACCTGTTGCTGATCGATGGCGGTGCAGGGCAGGTGAGTGCTGTGCGCGAAATCATGCGGGAGTACGGTGTTGAGGATATTCCGATGATCGGTGTTGCCAAGGGGCTGGACCGTGATGCAGGCAAGGAAGAATTTTACCGCACCGGCAAACCAGTCATGGCATTGCGCCATAATGATCCGGTGCTGTATTTCATCCAGCGTATGCGCGACGAGGCGCACCGGTTTGCAATTGGAACCCACCGCGCCAAGCGGGCAAAATCGGTAGGTGCCACTCCGCTGGACGACGTGCCTGGTGTGGGTGCGGCGCGCAAGCGCGCGTTACTGGCGCATTTCGGCTCAGCCAAGGCGGTAGCCCGTGCAAACCTCAATGACCTCAAAGCTGTTGACGGGGTGTCTGGCGCGCTGGCGGATACGATTTACGCATATTTTCATGAAAAAGGGTGATCCAACCCAAAGGTTGCGCGCGCAGACGGTGCGGGATTGAGTTTAGTGGAAAAATGACGATCTTGTGTGGCACTCTCTGGGGGCGCGCCGGTTCGTGCTTTTACGTTGTAGGCGTGCGGTGTAGGGTAATGTTATGAAATGGAACCTTCCGAATATTCTGACCGTTTTGCGGTTGTTGGCGGCGCCTGCTGTGGCCGTCATGTTTTTGTATTTCACGCGGCCTTATGCTGACTGGTTTGCGCTGTTGCTGTTCGTTTCGGCTGCGGTGACGGATTGGTTTGACGGCTATCTGGCGCGCGCGTGGAAGCAGGAAACCAAATTGGGCACGATGCTGGACCCTATCGCGGACAAGGCAATGGTTGTGATAGCCTTGATGGTCATTATCGGTTTTTCCAGCTGGTCGCCGTGGCTGGTTTTACCCGCGACGGTGATCCTGTTCCGTGAGGTGTTCGTTTCCGGCTTGCGGGAGTATCTGGGCGACACTGCCGGCACGTTGAAGGTAACCAAGCTGGCGAAATGGAAAACAGCCCTGCAAATGACCGCTATTGCGGTGCTGTTCAGTCAGGGTGTGTTCGAACACTATCTGGGGATGAGCATCTATGGCATGGATACTGATCTGATACAGAGCATTCTGACCGGTGATGAAGAGGACGTATTGGGCCTTGGCTGGAAGATATTCGCGATGGAGTGGTCGGGGCGAGCCGGTCTTGTCTTGTTGTGGTTCGCCGCGGGTCTAACCGCGCTGACCGGTGTTGATTATCTGCTGAAAGCGATGCCGCACCTTAAGGAGGGACGTTGATGGATATCTTGTATTTTGCATGGGTGCGCGAGCGTATCGGACTGCCCCGCGAGGTGATAGAGACAGACGCGGCAACGGTGAATGACCTGGTCGCCCAGCTGCGCACCCGCGAGGAGCGTTATGCCGCTGCATTCGAGGATATCAGCGCGCTGCGCGTGGCGCTGGACCAGGAGCTTTCGGATTTTGATGCGCCGCTGGCGGGTGTGCGTGAGGTTGCATTCTTTCCGCCGATGACGGGCGGTTAGGATGCGGGTATCTGTACAGGAAAAGCCGTTTGATCTGGGGGCGGAAAGCACCATCTTTGCGGCCGGGCACCGTGATATCGGGGCGATTGTGACCTTCACGGGCATCGTGCGCGATCTGCCGGATGACCCGATGGAGGCAATGGAGATCGAGCACTATCCTAGCATGACACAAAAGGCGATTGAGGCAATGGCACAGGATGCGATAGCGCGGTTTTCTCTTGGTGATGCATTGATCATTCACCGCCACGGTCGGCTGGTGCCGGGAGAAATGATTATGATGGTTGCCACAGCTGCGCGTCACCGCAAGGATGCCTTTGAAGCTGCGACATTTCTGATGGATTATCTAAAGTCTCGTGCGCCGTTCTGGAAGCGGGAAATATCCGCATCCGGTGCTTCGTGGGTTGCAGCAACAGACGAGGACGAAGCTGCCCTGAAGCGGTGGTAAAGTATTAGCGTTGATCCAAATCAAGGTATTTCTGTCTGGTGATATTAGGGTAGGGTAATAGTCTTAAAGGAGAACAGGATATGATTTCTTCAATTATTGTCGGCATTGACGGCTCGGATGCGGCTGAACGCGCCTTGCGGATGGCCTGCGGGATCGCCAAGCAGTTTGATGCAAAGCTACAGATATCCCATACCCCGCGCGACGAGACTGTTACCTACGCTGCTGAAGCGATATCGGGTTTCTATGTCGGGCCGAATGCAGCGCATCAGGAATTGCTGCGTGAGGCCGCTGAAAAGCTGGGTGAAAAAGCCACTGCAATCGCCGCAGAGGAAGGCGTCGCCGGTGTCGAATTGCACATCGGACACGGCGATCCGGCCAGAAACCTGCTGGATCTAGCGAAGAAAACGGGTGCCGATTTGATTGTGACCGGTCGTCGTGGATTGGGTGACTTTAGTGCGCTTGTTCTTGGCAGTACGTCAAACCAGATCAGCAAGAAGGCGCAGTGTGCCTGTCTGACTGTTCCCTAAGTCTTAATCCGCGCGCTGGCTTTCGATGTAGGCGCGCATCTCTTCTGCTTCGTGGCGGGCATCGCGCAGACCATCCATGGCTGCGCGCAGCTCTGCCTCTGTCTGTGAAAGCTGGTTGGTCAGTTCCGCTTCGCGCTGTTGCAAGTAGGTGATGGCCTGATCACGGGTTTCTTCCGCCTCGTGCAATTCCTGACTCATCCGGTCCAGTTGGGCGACGTCATCGGCGGCGACGCGCGTGAAGCGGTGTAGCAACCAGTTGGCAAACCATCCCATGCAAAAAGCAACAAATAGAATGATGGCGGTCGCGAGGACAAATTCAAATCGGCTCATTCGGTTGCGCTTTCTTCAGTCGTCGTATCAGGGGCTGTATCACCGTTTTCGTCAGCGGTTTCCAGCGCTGAATCGTCCGGTGATGCTTCGTCTTCGGTGCGGATAAGGCGGAATTCGATGCGGCGGTTCGCTTCGCGGCCTGCTTCGGTGCTGTTATCTGCAACAGGGCTTTGCTCTCCGTAGCCTTTCGCGGTGAAAGATCCTGTGGAAACGCGGCGGGCGCGCAATTCGTTTAATACGGATTCGGCGCGGCTCTGGCTGAGCGCCTGATTCATTTCTTCGCGGCCCTGACTGTCGGTGTAGCCCTGAATTTCCAGCGAGATATCCCCGCAGCGTTTGATTACAGCAGCAATATCATCCATTGTGCCAAGGGCCGAGGCATCAATCGTCGCCGATCCGGGTTCAAAATTAATTTTGCCAACCGCGACAATCGCACTTATCTCCGCTTCACACTCTTCCGGTGTGGGCAGGCCAAGGACGGGGTCCAGCTTTTTTTGATAGGTGACGTTCACATCAAACGGGTTTCCCTCGCCCAGTTTTCCCGCCAGCATAGATGCAATTTCTGTAGAAGCATCAGGGTTTCCAGTGTTGCCTGTAACGGCCAGTGAATCCGGAGTAACCGACAATGCGCCGTTGCTCAGCTGGCCCAGTGCTTCGAGGCCGGCGAGAACGCGGGTTGCCCAATCAGCTGGCAGATCATCAACCACCCGCGTTGCCGTGTATACTTTGTCTGATCCGAAACGTGCTTTTGCAAAGCTGCTGGTCAGTTCCCGCAGAGCTTCGTCATTTACGCGTCCACGCAGTTGCACTTGCCCTTCGGGGCTGAGGGTCGCGGTGAATTCCGGCGGGCCTGCATTTGCATCTTCTGCCTGTGGCAATTTGGATTGCAGCGCAAAGACCGGGGGAAGAGCATTCTCAAGCTCTCCGACAACCCGATCAAAGTCTGACTGGCTGGTGCCAGCGGCGGCCATCAAAGAGATATCCGCATCTACGATTGTAACCGATCCTCCACCAAGCTTTACCAGCGCATTTATGGAAGCGGTCACGGCGTCTGCCCAGCGGGGCGTGGGGACGCCTAATCCGACTGTGCAACGCGGGTCTGTCGCACCCGCGGCTTTTGCCGTGCTGATGATACGTTCGGCGGCAAGCTCCGTATCGGCAGAGCAGGCATCAAAGCTGGCACCGTCGTCGGCAATCTGAAAACGGGTCGTAAACGGCGTGATCACGGGCCGCGGGGCAGAGATATCCAGCACCAGCTCAACGCCATCAGGCTTCATTCGTTTCAGATTTAACTCAAGGCGGGATTTTTCCTGTGCACTGTCGGTGATTGCGGTGATTGCAACCCGCTTTGCTTCGATCGATATTTTAGCGCGGGGCAAGCTGCTCATGGAGGTGAGGGCGAAGTCGATAGAACGCTCCCAGCCCTCTGGTGCGGGATAGTCAGCGGTTTCCAGAAGATCGGTCACACCGTTAGATCCGGCGATGTTGATGAAGCGGGCGATCAGGTATTGACGGTCTGTGCTGGCAGGGATCAGGCCGATGACAGACAGGCCGCTGTCGTTGCGCAGGATTTCGGCAGAAAATTTAGGGGGTGCCAGCGCTTCTTGGGCGGTGACGCCCATGTCATCGATCACCCGCGCGGCGTCCACGACAGAACCTGCGGTCGTCAGCGCGGAAAACCGGACAGCTTCTGTCGGCGCAGTGCCGGACAGGGATACCTGAAGGCCGTTCGCCTCTACTTCGGCCCAGGTCATGCCTTTTGCATCCAGTGCATCACGCACGCCGATCTCTGACGAATCTTCGATCATGCTGACGGAAAAATTGGCAGCCACCAGCGACACTACCGCCGCAGCGGCAAATGTCAGGAAAATCGTTAACATCGAAGAGAGGCGCATAGGCACTTTCACAATAGTTCAATAATTACGCAAGGGTGTACGATGTCACCGCCTGTGGTGCAATCACAGGAGTAACGCTGCGGCGAAAAAGAGAAGCGGGATCATGCCAGTGTCCCGATTTACACGAAACAATTGCAGCATTTTGTCAGAATTATGGATGTCGAGGCCGCGCAATTGCCATGCCATATGCCAGCCCATGGCCCATGGCCCCGCAATAGCGACAACCAGCGCAAGTACCGAAGCGGTTGGTATCGTCGAATAAACCACGGCGATTCCCATCAAGCCGACTGTGACGATTAGAAACCGGCGCAGCCATTTCCCTGTGTTCTCCCCAAACAGAAGCGCAGTGGATTTCACCCCGATCAGCGCGTCGTCTTCGGTATCCTGATGGGCATAGATCGTGTCGTAAAACAGGGTCCACGCGATACCGGCCAGATATAACACAACCGCTGGCGCATCGAGCCGACCTGTGTGTGCTGTCCACGCCAGCAAGGCACCCCAGTTGAATGCCAAACCCAGAAAGACCTGAGGCCACCATGTGAACCGCTTGGCAAAGGGATAAATCGCAACAGGGATCAGGGCCAGCACACCCATGCGAATGGCTGCGACGTTAAATGTCAGAAGGATCGCAAAGGAGATCAACGCCTGCACTATCATCCAGACCGTAGCACCTTTTACACTCACCTGACCGGACGGAATCGGGCGGGAACGGGTGCGCGCCACCTGCGCGTCTATGTCGCGGTCTGTGATGTCGTTCCACGTACACCCAGCGCCGCGCATCAAAAACGCGCCCATTGCGCAGCTGATAAATATCCAAAGGTCGTGCCAATTGGCCTGCCCGTCATACAGCATTGCCAATGACAGGCCCCACCAACATGGAATCAGCAAAAGCCATGTGCCGATAGGTCTGTCTGCACGGCTAAGCCTTAAAAAAGGGCGTGTTGCAGCCGGTGCAAAGCGGTCAACCCAGTTGTCATTATAGGCATCGGCCACGATACCATCATCGCTGGGGTCTGGCGGCGGGACGTTGTCTTGCATATATCCACCTTCATGGATGCGAAAATCAGACTTTATGTAGATCACCCTTTGGGTGAGGGGCAATCGGTTCCTTTGGATCGGGGGCAGGCACATTACTTGTTCGGTGTGATGCGGCAGGATGTAGGCGCGCAGATTTTGCTGTTTAACGGTAAGGATGGCGAGTGGCGCGCACGTGTTGAGCAAGCGGGCAAACGGGCGGGGCTGTTGAGCTGCCAAGAGCGGACCAAGCCCCTGCAGATGCCCCCCGATTTGTGGCTGTGCTTTGCACCGATTAAAAAGGCGCGCACGGATTTCATCGTCGAAAAGGCCGCTGAGATGGGGGCTGCGCGGATTGTCCCTGTGCAGACAGAATTTACCAATTCGGGCCGTATTCAGCGCGACCGCCTGCAAGCGCACGCTGTAGAAGCAGCAGAGCAATGCGGCGGAACTTACGTGCCGCAGGTAGATGATCTGATAAAATTTGACCGTTTGCTACAATCTTGGGAGCCTTCCCGCCGGATTATGTTTTGCGACGAAGCACTGGCGTCATCGCAGGGTGCGCCGCTGCAAGGGTTGCATGGGCCGTGGGCAATCTTCATTGGGCCTGAGGGCGGTTTTTCAGACCGCGAACGCAGTCGTCTCCGTGAGATGGAAAATGCCGTTTCTGTGTCGCTGGGCCCTCGTATCCTGCGCGCGGATACTGCCGCTGTTGCCGCGATGACAATCTGGCAGCTTTCGCTGGGGGACTGGACGTGACGAATACCGCCGCGCTGATCTGGTTTCGCACAGAGGCTGTGCAGCCTGAAATGGCGTTAACCACAAAGGAGTCTTCCGATGTTTTTCAGACCTGAAGCAAAGGCGGCACTGTGGCGCTGGCGCGAAATGCTGGTTGCGCTTGGCCTTGTGCTGCTGGGGCTGTGGTGGATCATCGGTCCGGGCAGGCTGCTGGCGTTGCCCGGATGGGCGTTGTTGTTGGGCGGCATCGCGCTTGCCCTTGTCGGGTTGCAGCGCGCGCGCTTTCGTCGCGAAGGTAACGGACCGGGGGCTGTGCAGGTTGACGAAGGGCAGATCGCCTATTTCGGGCCCCTGACGGGCGGCGTTGTCGCTCTCAACGCGCTGGAGCGGCTAAGCCTTGATGCCACAGCGCGTCCTGCGCACTGGCGTTTGGATGCAAAAGGGCAGGCGGCGGTTCTTATCCCTGTTAACGCCGCCGGATCGGATGCATTGTTTGACGCTTTCGCCACTCTTCCGGGGTTGCGGACCGAGAGGATGTTGTCTGAACTGAATGCAAGACGGGACCACGCTGTTGTGATTTGGGAGCGCACCCCCTTGCGCCCTGCACACGCCCTACTGCATTGACGAGCTAACGAATCTCCGCAAGGCTGCGGAACATACCCAAAGCGGAGCGCATATATGTCTATTCCACAATCCGGCGGCGGGCCGATCGAACATTTTGATCAATTGGCTCAATACCTTGCAGATGGTTGCAAGCCGAAAGACGCATGGCGCATCGGCACAGAACACGAAAAGTTCGGCTATTGTAAAGACACCCTTTTGCCGCTTCCCTATGAGGGTGAACGCTCTATCCGTGTTATGCTTGAAGGCCTGCGCGACCGTCACGGTTGGGCGCCCGTCGAAGAAGGCGGCAAGCTGATCGGTCTGGAAAAAGACGGCGCAAACGTATCGCTTGAACCGGGGGGGCAGTTGGAACTGTCCGGCGCCCCGGTGGAAACCATTCACGAAACCTGTGACGAAGTGAACGTGCACCTGCGCGAAGTGCGCGATGTGGCGGATGAAATCGGCGTTGGATTTATCGGGCTGGGCGCTGCCCCCGAATGGACCCACGACCAGATGGACCTGATGCCCAAGGGCCGTTACAAGCTGATGAACGACTATATGACCAAAGTCGGCACCATGGGCCGCGTCATGATGCGGCGGACCTGTACAGTACAGGTGAACCTTGATTTTGGATCAGAGTCGGACATGGTGCAGAAAATGCGCGTAGCGGTGGCATTACAGCCTGTCGCAACCGCTCTTTTTGCGAACTCCCCGTTTTTCGAAGGCAAGCTGAACGGTCATAAGTCATGGCGCAGCCGTGTGTGGCGCGATCTTGATCCGGCGCGAACCGGCATGATCCCGTTTGTTTTTGAAGACGGGTTCGGCTTTGAGGCGTGGGTAAACTATGCGTTGGATGTGCCAATGTATTTTGTCTACCGCGATGGTAAATATATTGATGCGCTGGGCATGTCCTTCCGCGATTTCATGGCAGGAAAACTACCCGCTCTGCCCGGTGAAACCCCGACGATGAGCGATTGGGCAGACCATCTGACAACTGCATTCCCCGAAGCGCGGATGAAAAAATTTATCGAAATGCGTGGTGCCGACGGCGGGCCGTGGCGGCGTCTGTGCGCGCTGCCTGCGTTCTGGGTGGGGCTGATGTATGACCAGACCGCGCTGGACGGCGCATGGGATCTGGTCAAGGGCTGGGATGCCGAAACGCGCGAACAACTGCGTGTTGCCGCCTCGGTTGACGGATTGCAGGCACAGGTTGGCGACATCAAAATGCACGATATCGCGCGCGAAGCAGTGACGCTGTCCGAGGCGGGGCTAAGGGCCCGTGCGCGCAGCGGTGCAGGCGGTCTGGTGCCCGACGAAACCCATTTCCTGAATGCGCTGAAAGAAAGCATCGAAACAGGCAAGACGCCTGCTGATGAACTGCTTGATTGCTACCACGGCGAATGGAAAGGCGACCTGAGCCGGATTTACGAAGAGTTCTCGTACTAGGTCAGGCGGAAGGCGCAGAGTTGAGAACGCGACTGCGGTAGTAATCCGCAATCTCGGCTTTGCGCGCCGCTTGCATTTCCTTTGTGACGGGTTTGTCCTTATCAAACAGCACTGCATAACCCTGCATCGCGCGCTTGTGTGCATCAACGGTTAGGGGTTTTCCCAGTGTATCCGCTGTCGGTATTTTCGAGGTTCCGTGAATGGACGGGCTGTTGTTTGATGGCAGGCAGTAGATTACCAGCAGCGCGATCGAGCCGATGAACGGTACGAAGTTCAGCAACCACCAAAATCCCGACATCCCGACATCATGCAAACGGCGCACTGACAGGGTGGTGTAGGGAATGGTGGTGATCAGAACATAATAGGTCAGATAAAAATCGAACGGGCCGATATTTGCGGTCGCAACGTCGATATTCATTGTGGCAAGGCGGGTTAGGGTGATGAAATCTCCAAAAATGGCAGCAACCATGATCACGCCGAAGAACAGCGACACCCACCAGAACTCCGCCCGCGTAGCGCGGCCTTTGAAGGTGAAAAAATTCACAAACGCGAGGTTCAGGGCGGTGAGTGGTCCGGTCATGGGATGATCCTTCTTGCTTGGCCTCTTTATGAAAGAAGGGCGTGGCACAAAAAGGGGCGGATTGTGGCGAAACGGGGGCTGGCGGGCAAGCCGGAGCTTGCGCGAAGGCAAGCACCGGTGTTGTGCGATCAAGCGGCTGAGGTGTGCGGAATTTTTGCGTTAGCGTCCTGCATCAAGGCGCGCAGGGTGCCGACAGCCTGGGTAAAGCCCAGCCCGAGGCACAGCGCGGCAAAGGCGGGTGCGGCGAGAAATCCGAACAGAGGCGCATCAACCAGCCCCCGATCAAGATCACGCCACCCGCACCGATAGCGGCAAATCGGGTGGCAATTGTAACAGATCCCGCACGGGCAACCGCGCGGCTTTGCTGACACTCCCCCAGAAGGGTGCCGATGCGCAGGATCATCGCGGCCAATGCACTCAGCGCACCAAAGCCCAAAGCGATGTAAAGAAGCGCAAGTAATGTCATAATATCGTTCCTTTTCGGATGTGGCGGGAGCTGGAAGCCGCGTGGTTTGGCGAAGAAGTCGCGGCGTAAACGTTGGTAAAGCCAGCCGAAAAATTAGGCCCATGCCAGCGCAAAGATCATGCCAAATCCGGTATAGCTCAGGCCGATGCCAAGAAGGTTTTGGTCACCCGTTGCAGCGGCGAGCAGGGTCCCAAAGACCAATACGATCCCCATAACTTTGAATGCCAGAAACCCCAGATCGTGCGGATCGCCGTCGTGATGGCGCAGATACCACAGCAACACCGGCGTCCCGACGAGCAGATAGAAAGGCGCACCAAGGATCAGGGCGGCAACGGGAATGAGCAAGGCCCAGAAACTCAGCAACGTAAACAGGATCGGACCGCCGATCAGCGCGGCAAAGAAGGCAACGGGATCAACGATATAGTGAGCAGGGCGGGGCACTTCGGGAGGCGTGGTGACTGTGTGCATAATTCCCTTTCACGCGCGAACCAGACGTCTGTAGAGCAGGGCAAAGATGCCGCCCCAGACGGGTGCGATGCAGGCCCCGAAAACCAGCGTCCATGGCAGCAGGTAGAAAGTGCTGGTTTCGCCGGTAAACAGCGCGACCACCGCCGTGATCGGCAGAAGCCATAGCAACGACAGCAACGAAAGCCCGACAATTGCACCGATACGGGGCGCTTTGCGGCGCAGATGCCAGATCAACATCGGCGTTCCGATGCCCAGATAAAACGGCACACCGATTGCACTGGTGATCGCAATAACGCCCATATAGCCGCGCAGTTCATCACTTTGATAGACGACATCCAGTGCAAACAGCAGCGCCAGACAGACGCCACATGCCAAGAGGGGGGCAGCGACAAGAGCGATGCAAAAACTGCGCCAGTCTATGGTATTCGCTTCTGTTTTTCCGGTTCTTTCTGTCATTTGAGAAATCCATGAGCAAAAATTTTAGCTGTCTTTGTCTTTGGACAGAAAGCGGGCAATGCGGACGCCCAAGCGAATAGCGGCAATTTGCACAGAACGCGGCAGGCGCGACACATCTGTATACCAGCCGTCAAACATCTGCATCGTTTCCAACGTCTCCTTTATCCGCTCTTTTACGGCGGGGCGGGGGTGCATCTTGTTCGGCTTCGCGCTGACCTCTTCAAGGGCGCGCAATGTGGGCAGACACTCCCGCTCGCGGCGGCTTTCGATGATGGTTGTGGTCAGTTCGAACATATCGCGGATTGATGTGAAATGATCGCGCCGGTCTCCTAGCTTACGTTGGGAGTTCACCATGCCAAGGATTTTCAGTTCTTTCAGCCCGTTTGATAGGTTGGACCGTGCGAGGTTGAGCAGATCGAAAATTTCGTCTGCGCTAAGCGGATCAGGTGCATTGGGCAACTCACTAATAAATTTCTGTAATGACAGAAATATCAGAATTTGCTGGACAGGCAGGGGATTTCTCTACTGCCAGAAATAACAGAAATTCGATAGCTATCGTCGATCAAGACTGAGGCTAAATGGCCCCGATGAAATCCTGATCTGGTGCAAGTTTTGAGTGCTGCCCGATACCACGTAAGTCAGCTGCATCTTGGCCGAAGAAATACGCAGGGGCGATAGATGTCCGGGCCCGGCGGTTACTCTGTAAGATACTGGGCAGACAAGCAGGTTTTCTGTCTGGTTTCCCGCACCAACGCCAAGGGTGACAACGCGGCGCCCGTCGTAAAGGCGCATGGATTTGGGGCAGCCTTTGGCGGATATCAGGCGGCCGATGGCGCGTACAGGGTCCAGCACTCCGGCGGGTACACGAGCCACATTCGACAGATCGGTCTGCTCTTCAGGCGGGGTAATATCGGTACTGACAGCGCGTCCTTTCGCAATTTCAACCTGCACGATACGCTGTTTGCGCGATGATCTGCTGTCGCCTGTAAACGTGCTGTTTTGGTCGCTGCCTGTACTGGTTCCGGAAAATGTGCCGTTAAAAACCCCCAGCGGCGTATTATCGAGCGTCGAGCGTAATGTGCTGGTGCGCCCGTTTCCGCTGAAATCAAGCTGACCCAGCGTTTTGCCGCCAAGCGATACATCAAAGGTCTGTGCGCCAACGGGTGCGGCCAGAAACAGGGCGCAGAGCAGGGGGGCGATTCTCATGGACGTATCTCCGCTTCGGGCTGGTAGGCCATGACAAACGCAATGACCTTCTCATGGGGCATCTCGCAGGGGGCGAGTTGGCCACCGCTAGCGAGGTCATAGTAGTTCAGGCTGATGTAGTCCGATCCATCCAGGGCTTCCGCCACCAGTTTGACAGAACGGCCTGCGTTAAAGTCGGATCGGGTGGCCGTATAGCGCGTGCCATTTGCACGGCCGGTCGTGGTGCCAGTTGGAATTGCGCGCAATTGCGCCGCAAATGTCGCGGGGGCAGGCGATATCACGTTTTCTGGCCGATCTTTGGTTCTGTGCCCGCGCGAATCCGCGCGATGTTGGCGCGGTGACGCCAGAAGATGATCGCCGTTAGCGCAAGGCACAGCAAAAACCCTTCGCCGTAGCCCAGCACAGTAACCAAAAGGCTGGACACAGCCGCCGAAAACAGCCCCCCCATGGAGGAGATACGCGTAATCGCCGCGCCGATCAGCCACGCCACACAGGCGGCGATACCCGCTGGCCATGCAAGGGCCAGCAAAATGCCAAGAAAGGTTGCCACACCTTTGCCGCCCCTGAACCTGAGCCAGACGGGAAAGCAATGGCCGATCATCGCGGCCAATGCGGCCACTTGTGCGGCATCTTCGCCCGATATGCTACGCGCAAGCAGCAGGGCCACAGCCCCCTTGGCGGCGTCCAGTATCAGGGTCGCGGCAGCGGCGGGTTTTGATCCGGTGCGCAGCACATTTGTGGCGCCGATATTGCCGGAACCTATGTCGCGCAGATTGCCCAGCCCCATCACCCGCGCAACCACCACGCCAAACGGGACAGAGCCGATCAGATATCCCAGCACAGCCCAAAGCAGCAGAATAGTTAGAGTGTTTTCAATCAACGGCATGGCACACCTTCTTTTGCATTCGCGTCATAGACACAGTTGCCCGCAACGTAAGTCGACAGAACCTTACCCTGCATCCGCACACCGTCAAACGGTGTGTTGCGCGATTTTGACAGCAGTGTTGCACGGTCCATTACAAATGGCGAGTGGGGGTCGAACATCACCAGATCGGCAGGGGCGCCCGGGGTTAACCGCCCCGAAGGCAGACCCAGACGCTGCGCGGGGTTGAACGACAATGCCCGCCAAAGTTGGGGCAGGGTGATCATTTCCGCGTGCCAAAGGCGCAAGGCAGCAGGCAGCAGCGTTTCCAGCCCGACAGCGCCGGAAGCAGCTTCTTCAAACGGCAGACGCTTGCTTTCTTCGTCCTGCGGGGTGTGCATGGAACAGACAATATCAATCAGGCCACTTGCCACGGCTTCAACCATCGCAACCCTGTCATCCTCATCGCGCAGCGGCGGTTTCAGTTTGAAAAATGTCCGGTAGTTAGCGACATCCAGCGCGTTAAGCGTGAGGTGGTGAATACCGATCCCTGCGGTCACATCCAGCCCGTTCGCCTTTGCCCGCGCCAGCGGGGGCAGGGCACGCGCGGTTGTGATCTGGTCGGCGTGATATTTTGCTCCCGTCATTTCAATCAGGGCAATATCACGGTCCAGCCCCATCCGCTCGGCCATGGGCGATACGGCAGGCAATCCGCGCAAGGATGCAAACTTGCCCGAGGTCGCAACGCCCCCGCGGCTCAGGATAGGTTCTTGGGGGTGGGCGATGACCAGCGCGCCAAGACTGCGCGCATAGCTCAGCGCGCGCGAAAATACCCGTGTGTCGGTGATCACATGATCGCAATCCGTGAACGCAACCGCGCCCGCATCCATCAAAAAGCCGATTTCGGTCATCTCGCGCCCGATCCGCCCTTTCGTCAGTGCGGCCATGGGCAGGACGTTGACGGGCGCAGCCTCATTCGCGCGGCGGGTGACAAATTCCAGCGTTTCGGGGTTGTCGATGCTGGGGCTGGTATCGGGCCGGGTGACCATCGTTGTTACACCGCCTTTTGCGGCGGCCAGTCCGGCCGAGCGATAGCTTTCTTTATGCCGCTCGCCGGGTTCGCAGACCTTTACCCCCAGATCGACAATTCCGGGAGCGATGTATTTGCCGCCGCAGTCGATGATCCTGCCTTTGGGATTGGCGATACCGCCTTCAGTCACGGCGGTGATTTTGCCTTCGCTCACACTGACCGAGCCGGTGAATTCCGTTCCCGCGTCTGGATCAATCAGAGTGGCGTTTGTGAAAGTGAGGGTCATGACGTCTCTTTCCGAGGTTACAGCATGGAGTGGTACAGTTTTGCCTTAGGCCGGTGCAGGCAAGACATACGGGTAGTGCGAACTTGTTAAGGTGTCAGGCGTTCGCGTGCAGCGAGGATCTGGGCGGTAATCCCGTCGGGGTCTTTTACATAAGCCATACGCACGCGCAGCCCGCCTTTCAGATACAATACGACAGTCCAGCCCAGCCGTTTGCGCACATCGACGATATCGGCAAGGGGTATCCGCGCCTCACCCTCGGGGCCGTGATGGACAATCGCGTCCGTGCGCAGATACCAACGGTTTTGCCGCGCCGCGCGCCAGCGGGCGGGGTCCTCGAAGCCGATGTTATAGGCAAGCGCCAGAACTGGCCCGACATAAAGCGCTTGCCAATATCCTGTCGTCGCGCCGATAGCCCAACCCGCCAAAGCGACAACACCCAAGGTGATTGCGCCCACAATGATGCTGCGGCGGATGAACATGGTCAGCGCGGGTGTCCAGGCGGCCAGGGGGGCACTGCTCATCCCGCCATCCAGACCATGCCCGCCGCGACAGCAAAGGCCACCAGCAGCGCAACCGTGGCAACACGGCCCGACATCTTGGGATCGGGTTTGGGTTCTTTCATCGCAATATCCACCATATGACTGTCAGGATCAGTAGCGCCACCACTGCTGTTAACGCGCTGCCCACGCGCGAGCGTTCGGGGGCGCGGGGCGTGGGTGTCACACCTGAATAAAGCTTCGCTGAAGCGGTCGCAATCGGCACTGCCGACCTTTCCGATTTCGGTTCGGCGTAGGTGCCGATCAGGGTCAGATCGGATGAGGGATGCAGGGTCACATCGCCGTCATTGCTGACCCGTGAAAACAGCAATAAAACATAGCCGTCCAACGCATCCAGACGCGCGCGATCTGCACGGACGGCAGCTTTGTCCACGTCATAGCCGTCTGTCAGATAGGCGGGCAGGCCGACACCTGCCAGATCGGACAGGGCAAAAAGCTCTATGTCGTCTTGTGACACCGGATGCGACAGCAGCGTTGAGGCCAGCGCCGGTTTGCTGTGCTGTTTTAGCAGGCGCGCCATTTCGGACATGGGCCGCGAAATGGCAAATACGCGGATCACGCCACGCTCGGCTATTGGAATTTCAATCACCGACATTTTTCAACGCCTTCCAGATGGGGCAGTAATGCATCTGCGGTTTCGATGTAATCAAACCCCAGGTCCGTTTTTTTTCTGGTGTCCATACGCAAGAAGATCACGCTTGGGGGAACGGTTGCACGCTGGCGCGGTGTGATTGCAGTGTGCCGCGGATACGCTTTTGCGCGCGTATGATCACCGCCGACGTAGAAAAACAGCGCGCGTTTGTCTGTGAGCGCATAGCGGGTCGCAGCGTAGGTCTGTAATTGCTGCCATGTGGCGCGCGCGGGGATAATAATCAGCAGCGCAGGCAGGATTAGCAACCACATGTCGCCGTCGGATCCTGTGGTAAAGATGATAAACCACGCCGCCGCGAGCAGCCCTGTTGCTGCAAATGGCGCAGGGGCATACAGGCGCCAGTTGCGCCAATGCAGGCGCGGCTTCGGACGGCCCGTCCACAGCAGGTTTTCGTCCGGTTCCAGCACGTTGCCCCAAAACTCTGTTGTGCTCATGCGCGGTTTACCACCAGATTGCGCGCCAGCAGGTCCATCGCGGCCATGCGCACGGCGACACCCATTTCGACCTGATCCTGAATAACACTGCGATTGATGTCATCGGCTAGCGTTCCGTCAATCTCCACGCCTCTGTTCATCGGGCCGGGATGCATGACAATCGCATCCGGCTTGGCGTGGGATAACTTCTCTGCATCCAGCCCGTATCGGTGGTAATACTCCCTTTCGCTGGGGATAAATCCGCCATCCATGCGCTCTTTTTGCAATCTCAGCATCATTACAACGTCGACGTCTTTCAGCCCCTCCTGCATGTTATCGAACACCTCAACACCGAATTCCTCAATGCCCGAGGGCATCAGGGTTGGCGGTGCGATCAGGCGGATACGGTTTTCCATTTTGCCCAGCAGGATGATGTTGGAGCGGGCAACGCGGCTGTGCGCAATATCGCCGCAAATGGCGATGGACAGGCGGTGCAGGCGTCCTTTGGCGCGGCGGATGGTCAGCGCATCCAGCAACGCCTGCGTGGGGTGTTCGTGCCGCCCGTCACCGGCATTCAACACTGCGCAGTTTACCTTTTCGGCCAGCAAATCCACCGCACCCGATTGCGGATGGCGCACCACCAGCAGATCGGGGTGCATGGCGTTCAGGGTCATGGCCGTATCGATCAGCGTCTCGCCCTTCTTGATGGAGGATGCCTGCATCGCCATGTTCATTACATCCGCGCCAAGGCGCTTGCCCGCGATCTCGAAACTCGCCTGTGTGCGGGTCGAGTTTTCAAAGAACATGTTGATCTGGGTCAGCCCCTTCAGCGCGGCACCGTGTTTGTCGGGCTTGCGATTCTGCTCTGCATAGCTGTCGGCAAGGTCCAGCAGGGTGGTGATTTCACGCGGGTGCAGCGGTTCAATGCCAAGCAGGTGGCGGTGGGGATAGCTCATTGAGGGGTAACCTTACGCTGTTTGGCCCGTTATAGGCATGCAGGCACAGCGCGGCAAGAAGCGGCGCAAGGGGCATTTTGATCTGGTGAGACGGGGCGTAGAGTGTCCACATGGAATCAGTAGATTTTCACACGGCGCGCGCGCTATTGGAGTGGCAGATGGAACTGGGCGCTGACGAGTGCATCAGCGACACGCCCGTTGACCGCTATGCGCTGCCGGACCGTCTGGCCAAACCGAAAAAACCCGATGCAAAGCCGCATCTGACCAAAGGTCCGGTCAAGCAGACCGAGCGTGATCCCGTTGCCGAAGCGCAGGCCGCTGCGAGCGGGGCTGCATCGCTGGAGGAATTGCACGAGGCAATCGCGGCATTTGAGCTGTGTGATTTGAAACGGGGCGCACGAAATATGGTCTTTTCCGACGGTATAGCGGGCGCGCCCGTAATGATTGTGGGCGAGGCGCCCGGCCGCGAAGAAGACCGCGCCGGAAAACCCTTTGTCGGTGCGGCAGGGCAGCTGCTGGACAAGATGTTTGCAGCCATCGACATGGGGCGCACAAATTCGGACGCGCCGGTGTACATCACAAACACACTGCCATGGCGCCCGCCCCACAACCGCGATCCCAAACCCGAAGAAATTGCAATGATGAAGCCGTTTTTGCTGCGCCATATTGAACTTGCAAAGCCAAAGGCATTGGTGGTGATGGGGAACTGGGCCTGTCAGGCGCTTTTGGCAAAGCGCGGCATCACGCGGCTTCGCGGTAACTGGACACAGGTGATGGATATCCCCGCACTTCCCATGTGCCATCCTGCCTACCTGCTGCGCAATCCCGAGGCAAAGAAAGACGCTTGGGCCGACTTGCTGAGCCTCAAGGCCGCACTTGCGAAATGATTGATCCGGTTATCCTGCTTGAATTTATTCCGGCGGCTTTGGCCCTGAATGTCACGCCGGGGCCGGATATGATGCTGTGTCTCGCACAAGGGATGCGATCAGGCCGCCGCGCCGCTTGGGCGGCCAGTGCCGGCGTCAGCACGGGATCGATGGTGCATGTCACCATTGCCGGCCTCGGGCTGGGCGCGATTATTGCCGCCTTTCCTTGGGCTTTCGACGTGATCCGCTGGATCGGGGTCGCGTATCTGCTGTATCTGGCCGTGCAGGCGTTTCGCAGCAGTAAGGCAAGGGCGAACGCACGCGGTATGCGCCCGTTGCTGGCCTATCGCGCGGGGTTGATCACCAACTTGAGCAATTTCAAGGTTATATGGTTTGTGCTTGCCTTCATCCCGCAATTTGTCGTGCCCGATGCCGGTCCGGTATTTGCCCAATTTCTTGCCTTTGGCGCGATGATTGCCGGCGGCGGCTTTGTGGTGAACGGGTTGGTTGGTGCTTATGCGGGGACGCTGGGTGCAAAGCTGATACAATCCAGCAAGGTATTGGGCTATGTCACAGGCACAATCTATGCGGCTCTGGCCGCGCGGCTGGCTGTTATGGAGTGAACGATGAGCGTGATTGACGAAACCAAGGACTTTATCGCGGTGCGCATTGCGGTGCTGACGGTGTCCGATACCCGCAGCCTGGCTGAGGACCGATCGGGTGATGTGCTGGTGGCGCGGCTGACCGAAGGCGGGCATCATCTGGCAGATCGCACGATTGTGCCGGATGAGCGCGCAGAAATCGCGCGGCAATTGCGCGAATGGTGCGCCGACCCGGAGATTGACGTTGTTATTTCGACAGGCGGCACGGGCCTTACCGGCCGTGATGTAACGGTCGAGGCACATCGCGATGTCTATGAAAAAGAGATCGAGGCGTTTGGTACTGTCTTTACCATCGTTTCCTTGCAGAAAATCGGGACCAGTGCTGTGCAATCTCGGGCAACAGGCGGGGTCGCCAACGGCACCTATCTGTTCGCACTGCCGGGCAGTCCGGGTGCGTGCAAAGATGCGTGGGATGAAATCCTGATGAGACAGCTCGATTACCGTCACAGGCCCTGCAACTTCGTCGAGATTATGCCCCGTCTGGATGAACACCAGCGCAGAAAATAGGCGAGCCGTAACATTAGCTGGTGAAATTGTGACGGAAAATCGCCCACCGCGCGTATATGATATGTAGGGCGTCAGCATATGCTGCGCCTGAACTGTTGTTGAAATGACAAAAGCGGATGCACAATGCGGTTTCTGAGGCAAAGTATGATCGGCCTGTTTCTGGCGGCTGTAACGCTTGGGCTGTTGGTCTGGGCGGTGCAGATGGTCACAGGTGCCGTGCAAACCCGCATGGCAGACACGGCAACCGCTCCGCCTGCGCGCGAACGTGTCTTTACCGTCAACGTTGTGACTGCTGAAACCGATACGCACACGCCCGTCCTTGAAAGCTTTGGCGAAATCGCAAGCCGACGCACGCTGGAACTGCGCGCTGCTGTCGGGGGGCGTGTGGTTGAGCTTGCCGAGGGGTTTGAGGACGGGGGGACTGTAAACGCTGGCGATGTTCTGGTGCGTATTGATCCGGCAAACGCACAGTCTGCTTTGCAGCGGGCGCAAAATGATCTTGCCGATGCGCTGGCCGAAGAACGCGACGCTGCGCGCGGCCTTGAACTGGCCAGGGATGAACTGGCAGCAGCGCAGGAGCAGGCGGAATTACGCAACCGCGCTGCCACCCGTCAGACTGATCTGGCTGATCGCGGTGTTGGTACAGCAGCGGCATCGGAAACCGCAGAACTGGCCGCATCTGCCGCGCGGCAGGCTGTACTGGCGCGCCGTCAGGTACTGGCCCAAGCCGAAGCGCGTGTTGATCTGGCAGCCACCCGCACCGCCCGCGCGCGCATCGCGCAGGGTGAAGCACAGCGGCGGCTGGATGATACCGTGCTGCGCGCGCCCTTTACAGGCACGTTAAGTGCGCCAAACGTGGTCGAGGGCCGCTTGGTCAACGCCAACGAGCGTCTGGCAGAGCTGATTGATCCCGATGATCTGGAAATGTCGTTTCGCGTGTCCACGGCGCAATATGCCCGTCTGCTGGATGCACAGGGCCAGATATTGAAAGCCGATGTGCGCGTGACGCTGGATGTCGCGGGTGTCGATCTTGCGGCGCGCGGTCGGGTGACACGCACTGCCGCAGCGTCTCAGGCGGGCCAGACAGGCCGCTTGATATTTGCCGCACTCGAGCAATCGCGCGGTTTTAAACCGGGTGATTTTGTTACCGTTCGGGTGCAAGAGCCGGCATTGGAAAACGTGATACGGTTGCCTGCCTCGGCAGTTGATGCTGCTGGTGGTGTCCTGCTGTTGGGGCCGGATGACAGGCTGGAGGCCGCGAATGTGACGATCCTGCGCCGACAGGGTGATGACGTGCTTGTGCGCGGTGATGTTGCTGGCCGCGAAGTGGTTGAGGCACGCTCGCCGCTGTTGGGTGCCGGCATATCCGTCAAGCCGCTGCGCAAGGGGGGAGCAGCCCCGCAGGCCCCGAAAATGCTGGAACTGACCCAGGAGCGGCGCGCAAAACTGGTGGCCTTTATCGAAGCAAACCAGAGAATGCCGAAAGAGGCAAAGGCGCGGGTGCTGGCGCAGCTGGCAGAGCCGCAAGTGCCTGCAAGCATGGTGGAGCGGATCGAAAGCCGGATGGGGGGCTAGGCCATGGCGCGCGCAATCCCCAAAACCGCAGGCGGAATTCTGTCTTATTTCACGCGGCACAAAACGGCTGCAAACCTGCTGCTGGTATTGATGCTGGTGGCCGGCATTGCGGCAGCCCCCAACATGCGCGCACAGTTTTTCCCGGATGTGATCCTCGATAGTCTGTCTGTTTCCACGGTCTGGCAAGGCGCCGGAGCAGAGGACGTAGACGAGGCGATCAGTCAGGTTATCGAAACCGCATTACTGGGCCTTGAGGGCGTCGAAAGTTCAAGCAGCACGTCACGGGAGGGGCGCAGCAGCATATCGCTTGAGTTTGAAGCCGGTTGGGATATGGCGCGCGCGGCGGCTGATGTGCAAACCGCAGTGGATGCAATCACAACCCTGCCAACCGAGGCGGAAGAGCCGGTGGTAAGGCGTGGCGCGTGGCGTGACCGTGTGACAGATGTTGTGATCACCGGCCCTGTCGCCCCTGCACAGTTGGGCAGGTTCGCAGATGAATTTGTGACCCGCCTGTTTGCACAAGGTGTCACGCGCACAACCATTCAGGGTGTAGCGGCCCCGCAAACGCTGGTGGAAGTCGCATCGGCGAAACTGGTTGAATTCGATGTGAGTATGGCTGAAATCGCCGCTGCGATTGCTGCCGAAGTGAATGCCGATCCGGCGGGGGATGTTGATGGCGCAAATGCGCGGGTGCGGACCGGTACGGCCAAGCGCACACCGCAGGAAATTGCAGGGATCACCCTGCGCTCCAATCCGGACGGATCGAAGCTGCTGATTGGTGATGTGGCGGTTGTGCGGGCCGAAGGGGTGGACCGCGAGCGGAGTTATTTCGTGGGCGACAGCCCTGCGATGTCTGTTCGGGTGGATCGCTCTGATCGGGGGGATGCCATTGAAATTCAGGAACGGGTTGAAAAAGTCGCCGCCGAGCTGGCGGCAAGCCTGCCTTCCGGTGTTTCGGTCGAGTTGATCCGTACCCGCGCCGAAGCTATAACAGGGCGGCTTGATTTGTTGATCAACAATGGTCTGGTGGGCCTCGGGTTGGTTCTGGCGCTGCTGTTCCTGTTTTTGAATGCGCGCACGGCATTCTGGGTTGCGGCAGGTATTCCGGTTGCCATGGGGGCAGCTATAGCGCTGATGTATCTGGGCGGTGTGACGATCAATATGATCTCACTGTTCGGGTTGATCATCACGCTGGGCATTGTGGTGGATGACGCGATTGTCGTGGGTGAACATGCCGATCACCGCTACCGTCTGGGCGGGATGAGCGCGGCCCAAGCAGCCGAGGGTGCCGCGCAGCGCATGGCGATGCCTGTTTTTGCCGCTACGCTGACCACCGTGATCGCGTTTTTCGGTCTGGTTGCTGTGGGGGGGCGCTTTGGTAATCTTATCCGTGATATTCCCTTTACCGTGATTGCCGTGCTGGTCGCTTCCCTGATCGAGTGTTTCCTGATCCTGCCACACCACATGAAAAACGCTCTGTCCGGTATCGAACAGCGATCAAGGTTTTCCGTGGCGAAACTGATTGCTGGCAGCATGGTCAGCGCAGTTGTTCTCAGCGTGCTGATCGCGGTGATCGTTTTTGCGGGCAGCTATGCGGTATTACGCCTCAGCGGGGGGGCTGCAACCCTTTCTTATGAGGGGTATCTGGCCTTTGCCGGTGTTGTGCCTGTTGTGATTGCTGCCCTGCTTGTGGGGGTGTTTATCGCGCGGCGCGGGATTGCCCGGCGGGTTGTCGATGTCATCGGTCGCCACGGAATTGATACGCCGTCAGTTGTGGTCAATTACGGTTTTGTCTGGGTGCGTGAACGTCTGTTCCGCCCGTTTATGGCAGGGGTGATTGCGGCGCGCTATGTCGTGCTGGCCGGTGTGGTGGCTGTATTGGCCAGCCAGGCGGCCCTGTTGATCCGCGGGGACGTGCAATGGCGCTTTTTCAACGCACCGGAACGGGGATCGGTGACCGGCAACTTCATTATGGCAGAGGGCGCAACCCGCGCTGACACGCTGGAAATGATGCGCGAGATGCAGCGCGCGACCAATGCCGTCGCCGCGCAGATGGAGGCCGAACACGGTGCCAATCCGCTGGATTACGTGATTGCGCAAATCGGTGGCAACGCGGGCTTTGGCCTGTCTGCTGCGGATGGAAAAGATGGTGATCTGCTGGGCGGGATTTCGATAGAACTGATCGACGCCGATCTGCGGCCTTATTCCAGCTTTGCTTTTGTGGGGCTTTTACAGGACGAGGTGGCAAAGCACCCGTTGGCCGAAACCGTCAGTTTCCGCGGCTGGCGGTCCGGTCCGGGGGGCGATGCGCTGGACGTTCAGTTTTACGGCGCGGATACGCAAACGCTCAAGGATGCATCAGAGGCGTTGCAATCGGCCTTGCTGCAATACCCCGAGGTCAGCGCGGTGCAGGACAATCTGGCCTACGACAAGGAAGAACTGATCCTTGATCTGACTCCGCAGGGCCTGTCGCTGGGCTTCACGATTGACCAGTTGGGACGCGTGCTGCGCAACCGCTTGGGCGGGATCGAGGCCGCGACATATCCCGAAGGTCCCCGATCGGCCGCGATTCGGGTTGAATTGCCCGAGGGAGAGTTGACCGCGGATTTTCTGGATCGCACACAGATGCGAACGCCCACGGGAAGCTACGTTGCGCTGGGCGATATTGTCAGCGTGCAACAGCGCACGGGGTTCAGCACAGTGCGGCGTGAAAACGGCATCAGATTGATCTCGGTCAGTGGCGACATATCGGAAGACGATGCCGCCCGCGCAACCGAGATCAGCAAAGCCCTGACCGACGACATCCTGCCGCGCATTGCGTCTGAACAGCAGGTTGAGTACCGCCTTGCGGGGCTGAGCGAGCAGGAGGACCAGTTTTTGTCTGACGCCCTGACCGGGCTGATCCTGTGTCTGACGGGCATCTTTTTGGTGTTGGCATGGGTATTCGGTAGCTGGACACGCCCCTTGGTTGTAATGGCGATTATCCCCTTTGGTCTGGTTGGCACGATTTACGGCCACAACGCATGGGACGTCCCGCTGAGCATGTTTACTGTCGTCGGATTGCTGGGGATGACGGGGATTATCATTAACGATTCCATCGTACTGGTGACCACCATTGATGAACACGCCAGTGATCGCGGGTTGATCCCGTCGATCATCGACGGCGCCGCTGACCGCTTGCGCCCGGTGATGCTGACGACCCTCACTACCGTTCTGGGCATGACACCCCTGCTGTTCGAGCGCAGCCAGCAGGCGCAATTTCTAAAGCCGACGGTCATAACGCTGGTCTATGGTCTTGGCTTTGGAATGGTGCTGGTGTTGCTGCTGGTGCCAGCGCTGATTGCTGTCCAGCACGATATCGGACGTCAGATTGTCGCTATGCGCCGTGGCCTGCGCGCGCCTGTGCGCGGCTTGCAATTGGGGCTGGTCGGGCTTTGGCTTGTTCTGCTGGGCTGGGGGGCGGTGACGCTGGGATATGCTGCGTTTGAAGGGGCTTTGCATCCCGTTCTCCCCCAAACGCTTCCCATGTTGGCAAGTGTTTCAACGATGCTGGCTGCGTTTTTGCTGTTTGTGGTTGGCGCGGCTTTTCTTGCGCTTGGCGGCTATGCGGCGGGTGCGGTGATGATGCTGATGCGCAGCCGCAAGACCGTTTAACCGGATGTACAACCGCGCAGATCAACAGCATGAGACGTGCCAAGCACGGTAAAACGGATTGCCGAACGGTCCAGCGCCAGTGGCCCCGATCCGTTTGGTACTATCTCTGCCTGCGCCGTCAGGGTGTTTCCGTTACGCTTGGCTGTGGCCTCGGACACCCAGACATCGGGGCGGCCCGCTTCGATCACAACATGTTCCTGTCCACCCGTTGAGGGTAATGAAAGCCGTGCGGTAATATTCAGACCTTTGTCAGACGGGCTAAGCGCGCAAGTCACGCCGCGCGCGCCGGCTTCGGATGCGGTATAGGGCTGTTCTGCCAATGCGGCAGCGATCGACGCAACCGGTGTCGCGCCAGTTGCACCGAGCGTCCCTTGCAGGGTCAGGGTTTGCGGAACACAGATATCCTTGCATACGCCGATTTCCATCTTCAGCTTTATCTGCACAGGCTTGTCTGTCCGTTTTGCCGCAACCGACAGGGGAAGGATCACCTGATTGGTGTACCCGACAGAGCGCATGCCGTTTTGCTCAAACACCACCGGCGTGGGCCAGCTGACAGAAACACCTGACAGGTTCTGCGAGCCTTTCCAGTTAAATTCGGGCGGAATACCTGCATCACCGGGGGCGCGCCAGTAGGTTTTCCATCCGTCCGCCAAGATGATGCGCACAGCGCTAACGCGGGTTCCGTCCGCCTGTTGCCAGCCGTCGATCAGCGTCGCAATGGCAGGAACCCCGACAGGATCACCGGCATGTGCGGTGGTGACGGTTGTGATCAGCGCGGTTGCGCATAAAATAGATTTCATCATCCATCCTATGTGGCCGCACATCCGTGATTTGCCAAGTCACAAGTCGTTCAGCCATGTTTCGCTGATGATGCTTGCGGCCTGTGACCGTGGTTGTCACACTGTACCGGAACACACGTGAATGAGGCCGATATGAACTTAGCTGGACAGCTTCTAATTGCGATGCCGGGGATGAGTGATCCACGGTTTTCGCGGTCGGTTATTTTTATCTGTGCCCACTCGGGTGAGGGGGCGATGGGCCTGATTGTGAACAAGCGCGCGGGTGATATGACCCTGCGCGAGATATTCTCGCGGCTTGAGATCGAGACAAAGGGCGGACCACTGGCCAAGCCTGTGCATATTGGCGGTCCCGTCGAAACAGAGCGCGGATTCGTTCTGCACAGGGATAAATCGCGGCTGGCGCCCGATGCATTGGTGATACCGGACGGATATGTCCTGACATCGACGCAAGACATTCTGGCAGACATCGGGGCAGACAAGGGGCCGGATCCGTTCCTGTTTACGCTTGGCTATTCCGGCTGGGGACCGGGACAGCTGGAGCATGAAATCACGCAAAACGGCTGGCTGACCGCGCCTGCGTCACCCGAATTGGTTTTCGACACGGCCCATGCACAGGTGTGGGATGCGGCATTGCGCAGTATCGGGATTGATCCGGTTTCCCTGTCAGGTGCAGCGGGCCGCGCCTAGCTGCGCGGGGCTGCGGCGCGCTGCAACCGATCATTGATTGCACGCCCCAGCCCCTCCATCGGAACGGGAGCCACAGCGATTTTGCCGCCCAGCGCATCCAGTTGATGCAGGTGGTCAAAAAGATTGGCGGCAGCTTCGCACAAGTCGCCACTGGCAGAGAGGGTCAGCGTGCCTGCTATCGGCCCGAAGCCCAACATATGCTCGTCCTCAAGCGGTTCTGTCGCGTTCAGCCGCACCACACCGCGTGGCGCATAGTGTGATGAAAGCTGGCCGGGGGCGGTGATATGTGCCTGATCGGGCGTACTCAGGGTCTGACCCAGCACGTTTTCGATGTCTTCCGTGGCAAGCCCGCCCGCGCGCAGCAGTACCGCGCGGGTTTCATCAAACCCGATTATGGTGCTTTCAAGCCCGACACTACACGGCCCATCATCGACAACAGCGGCGATGCGTCCCGATAGACCACTTAGCACATGATCCGCGGTTGTTGGGCTGATCCGGCCCGAGGGATTGGCGGAGGGCGCGGCGACCGGTCCGCCGAATTGCGACAGCAACGCTTGCGCGGCCGGGTGGGCGGGTACACGCAGTGCAACCGTGGGCAGGCCAGCTGTCACCAGCGAGGAAAGCCCGTGACCGTCGCGCAGGGGCAACACCAATGTCAGCGGCCCGGGCCAGAATGCCTGCGCCAGTTTTTCAGCCTGCGGCGTCCAGTCAACGTAGTTTCGCGCAGCATCGATGCTGGCGAGATGCACAATCAGCGGGTTGAAGGATGGCCGTCCTTTTGCCGCATAAATCGAGGCAACGGCTTCGCCTTGGCGCGCATCCGCACCCAGACCGTAAACCGTTTCGGTGGGAAAGGCGACCAATGCACCGCCTTGCAGCAGCGTGGCTGCTTGTTCCAGCCCGTTGCGATCTGCTTGCAGGCGTTGGGTTTTTATGGACATGGCCCGCTCCTTTGGCTATGACGCGGCGTTCTGGTTGCACCAGATCAAAATTGGCCTCACTCTGGAGGTCTGCAGCTTTGGTGGTGGTGTCTTGATCGCTATCAACTGCTGCGCTGGTTTCTGAGAGAGATTACTATGACGTATCGCGCGCCTGTTGAAGACTACAATTTCCTGTTTGATCATGTTGTGAAACTGGAGGCGTTACGCGGCACCGAACTGTACGGCGATGCCACCGATGATGTGACCCGTGCGATTCTTACCGAGGCAGGCAAGCTGTGCCAGGAAGTGCTTGCTCCGCTACAACGGCCAGGTGATCTGAACCCCGCGCGGCTGGAAAACGGTGTTGTGCGTACTTCGCCGGGATATCACGAAGGGTTCAAAGCGATTGCCGAAGGCGGATGGGTGGGGATGTCTGCCGATCCGGAATATGGCGGTATGGGTCTGCCAATGGCCCTGAACGCAGCTGTCAGCGATATGATGAGCGCGGCGTGTGTTTCATTGCAGCTGGCGCCTTTGCTGACGCAGGGCCAGATCGAAGCCCTGGAACATCACGCCAGCGATGCGTTGAAAGAGTTGTACCTGCCCAAGCTGACCAGCGGCGAATGGACAGGCACAATGAACCTGACAGAGCCGCAGGCGGGATCGGATGTGGGGGCGCTGACCACCAAAGCGGAGGAAAATGGCGATGGCACATACTCAGTTACCGGCCAGAAAATCTATATCACGTGGGGCGATCATGATTTTGGCGGCAACGTTTGCCATTTGGTGCTTGCGCGGTTGCCTGATGCGACTGCCGGTGTGCGGGGCATCAGCCTTTTCATGGTGCCGAAACTTCTGCCCGATGAAAACGGTGATCCCGGCACACGCAATGGCGTTAGTGTTGTCAGCCTTGAGCACAAACTGGGTATTCATGGCTCGCCCACCTGTGTGATGCAGTTCGATAAGGCCACCGGATGGCTTGTTGGCGAAAAAGAGGGCGGCATGGCTGCGATGTTCACAATGATGAACAACGCGCGCCTCAGCGTCGGCTTGCAGGGCATCGGTGTGGCTGATGCCGCTTATCAACATGCGCTGGCCTATGCGCAGGAACGCAAGCAGGGCAAAACCGCGCCCGCCGCCGAAGCAGATACAATCATCGGCCATGCGGATGTGCGCCGTATGCTGGCAACGATGAAGGCAGATATATTTGCTGCGCGCGCTATTGCGGTGTCCAATGCGGTGGCGATCGACATGGCAAAGGCCACTGGTGACAAAGCATGGAAAGCCCGCGCCGCGCTACTGACCCCGATCACCAAAGCCTTCGGCAGTGATACCGGCATCGCTGTTTCCGAAATGGGTATCCAGATACACGGTGGTATGGGGTTTGTCGAAGAAACCGGTGCAGCGCAGTTCAGCCGCGATGTCCGCATCACCGCAATTTATGAGGGCACCAATGGCATTCAGGCGATGGACCTTGTTGCACGCAAGATGATGGACGGCGGCGAAGCGGCTATGGCGCTGCTGGACGAGGTTGGCGAAGATGTAGAAGCTGCGCGCGCGGTCTTTCCGCGTCTGGCAAACGAAGTTTGGGAAGCCTGCGAAAGCATGCGCGAAGCGACAGAATGGCTGGTGGCACAAACCGATATGCAAGACCGTTTTGCCGGTGCTGTTCCGTATCTGCGTGCATTCGCGCGGGTCTTGGGGGCGCATCTGCACCTGAAAGCGGCGATGGCGGATCGTGGCGGCGCGCGTGAAAAATTGGCGCGTTTCTATATCCAGCGGATGCTGCCTGAACATACCGCGCTGTTGGCCCACGCGCAGGCGGGTGCCGAGGGCCTGTTTGCCTTGACGGACGAAGAGCTGGCATCGTAATGGCTGATATTGCACCGAAGGGCCTGCGTTACCCGTGGGACACGCCGCCTGTCGGTGCGGCCGCAATCGAAGTTGCTTCGGGCGTTCTGTGGCTGCGGCTGCCGTTACCGATGAAGCTTGATCATGTGAATGTCTATGCGCTGGATGAAGGCGACAGTTGGACCGTCATCGACACCGGCTTTGCCTCGAAGAAAACCAAGGCGCTTTGGCAGGAGATCATCGACGGACCGCTGGGCGGCAAGCCCGTTTCGCGTGTAGTGGTCACACACCACCACCCGGACCACATCGGGCTGGCAGGCTGGTTCCAGACAGAGCTTGGCGCCGAACTTGTCACAACCCGCACCGCATGGCTGACCGCGCGGATGCTGACGCTGGATATTCAGGATGTAGCGAACCCGCAATCGCTGGCGTTCTACCGCTCTGCTGGGATGGATGATGCGATCTACACCAAACGCGCCGCCGAACGTCCGTTCAACTTTGCCGATATTGTTGCGCCCTTGCCGCTGGGTTTTACCCGCATCAAACAGGGGGACAGCATCATGATGGGGGGGCGTACATGGGACATCCACATGGGCAACGGCCACGCGCCCGAACACGCAACATTCTGGAGCCGTGACGACAATCTGGTGATCGCGGGTGATCAAATCCTGCCCTCGATCAGCCCCAATGTCGGTGTTTACGCAACCGAACCTATGGCCGACCCTATCGGAGAATGGCTGGAAGCCTGCGAGCGTCTGGCTCCGCTGGGGCGCGAAGACCATCTGGTTCTGGGGGGGCACAAGCTGCCCTTTACCGGCCTGCCGACGCGTATGCGTCAGCTAATTGATAACCACCACGGCGCGCTGAAACGCCTTCTGGAATACATTGATACCCCCAAAACGGCTGGCGAAGTGTTCTCACCCTTGTTCAAAAGAGCGATAGGCGAGGGGGAATATGGCCTCGCACTGGTTGAAGCTTTCGCGCATTTAAGCCACCTTCATCAAGAGGGCCGTGCCGTTCGGACACAACGCGAAGACGGGGCATGGCTGTACCAGCGGAAGGGATGAGCCATGGGCGACCAGATTGAAACCGCAGCCGAAGCCGCAGAAAATAGCGCGCTGCCCCGCGTTCACGAAGTGCATAATGATCCGGAGGCCAAAAACGCCAAGGATCAGCCGATCCCCAAATGTATAGCGGAAAAGCCTGTTGCGCAAAAATCTCCGGCTCAATGGGCTTACGAACGCACGGTGTTATACCTCAAAAAATTCGAAGAGGGGCTGGATGACGGCCACGAGATCGCGATGGGGTTTGCCGGAACCGATGCCGGCGTGTTGAAGATCGACGGCATGGGTTATTTTGATCCTGATGTAGTGACATTCTACGGCACCGATCCTTCCGGCAGTAAAATGCAGCTGGTGCAGCATGTTAGTCAGCTGAATGTGGTGTTTCGTGCTGCTCCGAAGGAAGTAGAGGCGGAAAAGCCGAACAGAATAGGGTTCAAGCTGTTGCAGGATCTGGAGCAAGGCGAGACATAAGCGCGCCCTCTTGGCGTTAATAGACAAATCCGGCGTGACAGGGCGGGCGAAATGGCGTAACCCCTGCCCGAGACTTAGCCACATATGACGAAAGGGACACCCCATGGCAGAACATGAACATGGCAGCATGAACGCAGATGCGCAGGAAAAGACATTCGACGGTTTCGTTACCTTCGTCACCCGCGCGGCAATGGTGATTATCGGTATCCTCATTTTTATGGCGATTTTCGCGCGCTGAACTTACGGACGATTTGATGTTTAAACCTTTACTGGTGCTGACCTTGTCTGCTGCCGTGCTTGCAGGGTGCGCTGAAAAAGGGAAAGAATCGCCTCAACAGGCGATAGAGGCTGCAATTTATCCGCATCGCGGACAGCCAAAGATCACGCTGATTACAATGATCAACAATCGCACAGGTTCGGGCGGGCATTCCGCGCTGCTGGTGCAAGGGACACAATCGGTCATGTTTGATCCCGCAGGCTCGTTCGAGCATGATGACGTGCCCGAACGCGGTGATGTTTTGTACGGAATGTCACCCAGATGGATACAGGTTTATAAATCCGCCCATGCGCGCACCAATTACCATGTCGTTAGTCAGGAATTCGACGTAACGCCAGCGCAGGCCGCGCGTGCGATGCAACTGGTGCAGGCTTACGGCTCGGTTCCCAGCGCGATGTGCGCCAATGCAACTTCGTCAATCCTGAAGCAGATCCCTGGATTTCAATCGATCCGTCAGGGATACTACCCGCTCAAGCTGATGGAACAGGCCGAACAGTTGCAGGGTGTGAAAACGACGCGGTATTATGAAGACGATGAGGGCAATGTTACCGATGGTATCGTGGCCGCGGTTTCACCCGAGTAGATAGAGCAGCCCGTACAGGGTGCTTCCGCCACTCAGCACTGCCATTAGAACGTTTTTGGTGATCAGGCCCACAAGAAGGGTCACAGCCGCCGCTGCGGCGCGCGGTGTGTCAAAATCACCGCCCGTTGCAGCAGGCCAGACCACCTGAGGTGCAACCAGCGCAGGCAGGATGGCGACCGCAGTATAGCGCAGGTGCCGCAGCAACCACGCAGGCATCGCCCGATCTCCCACCAGTCCGGTAAAGACAAAGCGCAAGCCGAAGCTGCCCAGCCCCAGCACTACGATCACGGTCCAGAGGGTGCCTGTTTCTATCATTGCCGTGCCGCCTTTCTTTCAAGCCAAAGCTCTGTCTGCGCCCCTGCCATCATGCCCGCAATGCCTGCAATAATCAGGCCGAGTGAGTAGGGGACACCCGCCGCGAGAAGAGCAAACACAACGGCGACGAGAGCGGCAACAACGTGTGCTGCAGTGCGAAACATCGGTGCAATCATCGCCAGAAACGTAATCGGAATAGCGAAATCAAGCGCCCAACTGTCGGGAATTTCTGCACCCAGAAGCGCGCCGATCAGAGTGAAACCGTACCAAAGCGGGACAATCGGCGTTACAGCGCCAAGGAAGTAGGCAACCCGATCGGCCACGGTCATCTCCGGTTCCGCTTCGAACTTTGACACCCCGACGACGTAAGATTGATCCACAGTCAAATAAGCACAAAGCGCCCGCTGCCACAGCGGGGCCGCGCCGATATACGGCGTCAGGGAAGCCGAATACATCGCCATGCGCAGATTGACGGCCAAGGCCGAAATCAGAACAATCACGGTCGGCACGTTTTCCTGCATCAATTGCAATGCGGTGAATTGCGCGGCACCTGCAATCACCACAATGGAAAAAGCCATTGTTTCGACCACATTCAGCCCTGCCTCAACAGCGAGGACACCGAACAGGGATGCAAACGGGATAATCACCAGAATGAACGGGCTGGCGTCGATAATCCCTTGGCGATAGAAAGATTTGCGGGTGGAAGTGGTCATGCGATGCCCCTAGGTTGAACCCACTGCGTAGCGTGTTGCCACAGGGGGTGCAATTGGCTGAACTCGATGATTTGTCCGACTATCTGATCGCGCCTGATCCTGCCGCGGCGCGTCTGACCCGCCGTGTGACGGGGCTGGACCAGAATGGCGCCCCCTGCGACATCAATGTCGTGGAGGAGCGGCCGCTGACGATCTACCTCAACAGTCAGGAAATTGTAACCGCTATGACGATTGGGGATTACCCTGATTATCTGGCGTTGGGGTTTCTGCGCAATCAGGGGATGCTGCGTGCGGATGATGAAATCACACGCGTGGATTACGACGAAGAACTTGAAACAGTTGTGGTGCGCACCGCCCGCCAGACCGATTACGAAGACAAGATGCGCCGAAAGACCCGCACCAGCGGCTGTGCGGTTGGCACTGTCTTTGGGGATATGATGGAGGGGTTGGAGGGCGTGGTGCTGCCGCAAACTTCTGTGCGCACCTCCTGGCTGTATGCGCTATCTGCCAAAATCAACCGCACGCCGAGCCTATATTTGCAGGCGGGTGCGATCCATGGCACCGTCCTGTGCTGCGCGGATCGGCCGCTGGTCTATATGGAGGACGTCGGGCGCCACAACGCCGTTGACAAGATCGCGGGCTGGATGCTGTCCGAAGGTGTCGGACCAGCGGATAAGATCCTATACACGACAGGGCGGCTGACCTCTGAAATGGTGATCAAGACGGCGATGATGGGTATTCCGGTACTTGCGTCCCGCTCGGGGTTTACGGCGTGGGGCGTGGAGATTGCGCAGCAACTCGGCCTTACCCTGATCGGGCGTATGAAGGGGCGGCGCTTCATCTGCCTGTCGGGCGAGGATCGCCTGTTGCGAGACGCCGATCCTGCCACAGTTGCAGAAGAGCCGAAGCGGGCAGGCCGCAAGAGCGCACAATGAGTTACGCTCTCTCATATGTCCTGACACCTGAAATGCAGAATCGTGCGATGGTGTCATGGGCCACCCCCCTGCGCAGCCGCGCGGAAAAGCTGGGTCGCTTTGGCGTGGGGGCGTTGGGATATGTGGTGCTGGTGGGCGTCGTCCTGACGTTGCTTCGAACCGATTTTGCAAACAGGAAGATGCTGTTTTCCGCCACGTCCGGCTTTTGCGCGGCTATTGCTTTCTGGGCTGTATCTCACAAAATAAGCACCGCCAGATTGAAGCGGGGCGCCAACGAGGCCTTAGCCCGTCAAGGTGTGGTTCACGCAGAATCTTCCAAGCAGAATGTGGCCCCTGTGACTGATATCAGCACGGGCACAACGGATTGGCGCTGTTACGAGGATGCCTTTGCGATGCGCGGTGCTAGTG
Organism: Sulfitobacter sp. F26169L; assembly: GCF_026410285.1. GTDB lineage: Bacteria > Pseudomonadota > Alphaproteobacteria > Rhodobacterales > Rhodobacteraceae > Sulfitobacter. The sequence continues at coordinate 386,510 of NZ_JAPMLP010000004.1, forward strand.
TTCTACGCTCTGGTGCGTCCGTCTTTCCGGTGCCTGATATGGCGCTACCTGCGGGTACTTCACCCGATGTATTCAGGGCCGATCTGAAGCACTGGATCGAGGAGGCAGGATGAATCCGGTTTATGTGTTCCGTTTTCATCAGGACGCCAAGGCGCTGGAAGCGTCGCTGCGCGTCGCTCCTCCGGTGGTTAAAGTACCCGGATTGACTGCCGCGAAAATTCTGCGTTGGCTGCATTGTGTGCTGTTGCTGCTTGGGGGTGTCAGTGTCGGGTACCTTGCCTCGCATCTGCTGACCGGTACGCCAACCTTTGCACATTGGGGGACTGCTGTGGGATTGGCGCTTTCGTATATCGCAATTTTCGGCAGCATATTCGTCACGCTTCCCATGATGGTTCGCCAAATACTCGCCACGCGGATCAATCAGGGGGAGATTGAGATGACCGTTGATCAAGCAGGTGTGCAAACCCGCAGCAGGCATTTCCAATCACAGATTGATTGGGCAGGTGTCGAAGGCATTACCAAGACGAAAAAGGGATTTGTCATCTGGGTCGGCGGCAATCGCCCGTCAATTCCGCTTCACGCGTTTGAAAGCGCGGCACAGATTGGTGCGTTTGAGTTGGACACAACAAAATGGCTGGAGGATTCACGATGAAGCAACCTTTCGGAATCATTCTAGCTGGGGGGCAGGCCACGCGCATGGGCGGTGGTGACAAGGGGATGCGCCTGCTGGGGGGGCAGAGCCTGCTGTCGCGGGTTGAGGCGCGTCTGGCGCCACAGGTGGCAAGTATTGCGCTGAACGCGAACGGCGATGCCGCGCGGTTCGCAGATTTGGGTATGCCGGTTATTGCCGACAGTGTTTCAGGTTTTGTCGGCCCGCTAGCGGGTGTGCTGGCAGGGATGGATTGGGCCGCTGCGCAGGGCGCGGACACGATTGTGACTGCCGCCGCCGATACACCGTTTTTCCCCTGCGATCTGGTGCCGCAGCTTTTACTGGCGTCCGAAGGGATGAAACATCCGCTGGTTCTGGCTGCAACACCTGACGCAAAGCGGGGCCGCGCGCGCCATCCCACATTCGGTTTGTGGCCTGTCGCGCTGCGTGATGATCTGCGTGATGCGCTTCACGACGGATTGCGCAAGGTTGTTCTCTGGACAGATATGCACGGCGGGCGGGAGGCGCTATTTCCGCAAGAGGACGCATTCTTTAACGTCAACACGCCCGATGATCTTGCCCGCGCAGAGGCGATGTTATGAAGGTCTATGGTATTGTCGGTTGGAAAAATGCAGGCAAGACAGGATTGATGGAGCGGTTGGTGTCTGAAATCACCGGCCGGGGATTCACGGTTTCGACCGTCAAACACGCCCATCACAGTTTCGATGTGGACCATCCTGGAAAGGACAGTTTCCGCCACCGCGAAGCAGGCGCATCGCAGGTGTTGTTGGCCTCCAAAAGCCGCACCGCTCTGATGCATGAATTGCGCGGCACACCGGAGCCGTCGCTGGATACACTGCTGACGCAGCTTGCGCCTGTCGATCTCGTGCTGGTTGAGGGGTATAAACGCGATGCCCACCCCAAAGTTGAAGCCCACCGCGCAGTGACGGGAAACCCCCTGATCGCGCCGGATGATCCGACTATTCGCGCCATTGCCAGTGATACGGTGCTAAATAGTGACCGCCAGGTTTTCAATCTGGATGACACGGCTGCGATTGCCGATTTCATACTGTTCGAGGTGGGGTTGTGATGCCGTTCGATACCTTTGTTGTTGTGGACTGGTCAGCGGGAAAACGGGCAGGTCCGACGCCGCGAAAGGATTCAATCTGGCTGGGAATAAACCGTAAAGGCGCAAGTCAGGAGCCGGTTTATTGTCGTTCGCGCCACGATGCAGAATCGGTAATTTCAAAGTTGATATCGGATGAGCAGGCCGCCGGTCGCCGCCTGCTTTGCACCTTTGATTTTCCGTTTGGCTACCCGAAGGGGTTTTGCCGCCGTGTCACAGGCTCGGACGATCCGTTTGCGATGTGGGACTGGCTTGAGGCGCATATCACGGATGCGCCTGATGGCAGCAACAACCGCTACGATGTCGCTGAGATCCTTAACGAAAAATTCGCAGGTTTGGGTCCATTCTGGGGCAAATCACACAAAGACCGATGGCCTGCCTTGCCCTACCGCAAAATCGGGGTCAGTTTCGACATCATGTCGGAAAAACGCAGATGTGACGTGGTTGCAAAGGCGTCATCGTCTTGTTTCCAACTCGCGTTTCCACCCACTGTCGGCGGGCAGGTGCTGATGGGGCTTCCGGTTCTCAATCGGTTGCGCAGGTTGGGTGACGTGCGGGTCTGGCCGTTTGAGCGGTGGGAGGAAAGCGCCGTCGTGCTGGCGGAAATCTGGCCCGGCGTGATTGAGAAAGCTGTGAAAGCAGAGCTGGCGAAAAATGGCGCGGACAGTATCCGCGACCGTGTTCAGGTGCGCCTGCTGGCAGATGCGCTGGCACGATTGCCAGCGGCCCGTCTGGCCACGCATATGGCCGATATCCCTGACATCGCGGCGCAGGAGGCTTGGATTTTGGGCGCTGGCCTGTCGGAAGAGTTGAACGACGCCGGGCCTGTGGTGCCGCCCATCCGCGATGACTGCTTTGCCTTGCCGCAAGGTGTGCATTGGACGCCGGTGGACGAAGCCCTTTCGATGCTGCGCGCCCGGCTTTCCCCGGTGACTTCGGTAATTGATCTACCACTTGATCAGGCATGCGGGCGGATCGCTGCGGATGATATACGCGCCACACGTGCCAATCCGCCCCACCCGAATTCGGCGGTTGACGGATATGGTTTTGCAGGCGGTCGGGGTGAAGGTATTCATCGATTGCCCCTGACGCGAGGGCGCGCGGCGGCAGGCGATGCGCCGAAAACGGTTGCCGAGGGGGCCGCGATCCGTGTTTTGACGGGCGCGGCGCTGCCCAAGGGTGTTGATACCGTAATCTTACAAGAAGACGTGCTGGTAAAGGATGACAGTATCACCTTTCATGGCCCGCTAAAACAGGGGGCAAATACCCGCCGCGCCGGAGAGGACGTGAAAGCAGGTGCTACCATTCTGCACGCGGGCAGACGCATCACGCCATCCGATCTGGCGTTGCTGGCGGCAACGGGCAGGGCACAAGTTGCTGTGCGCGCTCCCTTGCGGGTGGGTGTCTTGTCAACAGGGGATGAATTGGTCGAGGCCGGTAATCCGGCAGCGGAAGGGCAGATTTATGATGCGAACCGCCCGATGCTATTGGCGCTGTTAGGGCAGTTAGGCCACGACGCCATTGATCTGGGCCGCGCGCCTGACAATCGCGAAGCATTGGGGAAAATGCTGGACAGTGCGGCACCGCGCGTCGATGCGATACTGACCAGCGGCGGTGCGTCAGCGGGGGACGAAGACCACGTTTCCGCCTTGCTGGAAGACGCTGGCGCGTTGTCAGTGTGGCGTATCGCGATCAAGCCGGGGCGTCCGCTGGCGCTTGGCATGTGGAGTGGTGTGCCTGTTTTCGGATTGCCCGGCAATCCGGTGGCGGCGCTGGTCTGCACGCTGGTATTTGCACGCCCTGCCTTGGCACAACTGGCTGGCGCAGGGTGGAGTGCGCCGCAAGGGTTTGATGTGCCCGCTGCATTTAGCAAACGAAAGAAAGCAGGGCGGCGCGAATACCTGCGCGCACGCATGCGGAACGGGCAGGCCGAAGTGTTTGCATCGGAAGGGTCCGGACGGATCAGCGGGCTGAGTTGGGCTGAAGGCCTGGTTGAACTGGAAGAACCCGCACGCGTTGTCCAATCTGGCGATATGGTGCGGTTTATTCCCTTCGCCAGCTTCGGGATTTAGTCAAACGTCCCTGCCACGCGACCAAGCAACATGAATGCGCGCGCGGTTCGTGTATCAGCCATGGCAGAAATCTCTGCGTCATCGGCGATTTTTTCAAATTCTGCGAACAGTTTGTCGAAACGGCGCAGGAAATGGTGCGCGGCATCGCGGAAAATCGGATCTTGCTTCATCCGGCCCGCTGTCAGCGCAAGGGAGGAGCGATCGCGGATGCCACCTAGTGCCGCGATCGGCCGTCCGCGCGCACCTTGGCCAAACATGCGCCAGATTTCAGGGCGGGCGCGGTCCGGTCGCAGATCGTCCATGTAAATTCCGTCCTGACTGAGGAGCGTCAGAATGTCCTGCGCGGCCTGAATAAGCTGTGCCGCATTGCGGTCTTTCATCGCGCGACGCAGGGCGGCAAAGCCTGCTTCGTCTTCAGCGGTTTCGGGGAAGTTCAACGCGCGGATCAGATCGTCATGTTCCAGCGGCGGTGTCATATCCACACTCTGCGTACCGAGGGCCAGCGTTGGCTGGTCTTCCGCAGCGGGGGCAATGGCGGGCGCGGCGGCACGCTTGTTTTCCTCACGGCGGGTCGAAAACGTTGCAAGCGCGGTTTCCGTCTTGCGCGTGGCGGCGGCAATTTCATCCAGTTTGCGGCTGACCGAAGGTTCTGTTGATATTCTGCCGCCTTGTTGTTGGGCGATATATGCGTGGCGGATTGCATCAATGGCGGCCTGCAAGCGCTGGCTTTCCTCCCGCATAACGCGGCTGGCGCGCGCGGCTGTTGCCGCGACCCAGATCATCGCAACGGGCATAAATACCGCAAGCATGGTCATCAGAAAACGCAGCCCGCCCTGACCATCAGGTGCGGGTGCCTGAGGCATGAACACAAAAAACACCAGACACCCCAGCAGCCAGACTGCCGACAGCACAACGGCGACAACTTCGATTCCGGTCACACCGTCGGGGCGTGCCTTGTCATAGATGCCTAGCGGCGTCGGGCGCGCGTTTGCCGGTTTTGATTTGCCCGAACGCGCTGCACCCGCCTGTAGGCGGGGCCGCTGTGGTTCTGGTGGTGATGCGTCAGACATGGTGCGCGCTCTTCTCAGGCGAATACAATCTTGAGGATTTCATAAGACTTCTGACCCCCAGGGGTGCGAACCTCGACGCTATCGCCTTCTTCCTTGCCGATCAGAGCGCGCGCAATGGGGGATTTGATGTTAAGCAGCCCTTTTTCGATGTTGGCTTCGTATTCGCCAACGATCTGGTAGGTTTTTTCTTCGTCGGTGTCTTCGTCCACCAGCGTCACGGTTGCGCCGAACTTGATCGCACCGGAAAGCTTTGCAGGATCGATAACATCCGCCAGCGAAATCGCGCCTTCAAGCTCCTTTACACGCCCTTCGATGAAGGACTGCTTTTCTTTCGCCGAGTGGTATTCGGCGTTTTCGGACAAATCCCCATGCTCGCGCGCTTCTGCAATCGCTTTGATGATGGCAGGACGCTCGACCGTTTTCAGGTGCTTTAGCTCTGTCTCAAGGGCCGTGTGGCCCCCGCGGGTCATCGGGATTTTTTCCATGGTAGTCGTGTCCGTAATACTAAGGCGCGCCCCGAAGGTGGTTCGGGGCGCGTGTTTGCGTTGCCTGTTACCTGACCCAACTTGCGCGCCAAATGCAAGCGGATAAGGCCGCAGCGCTGGCGTGGTTTCGCCGAGACGGTGGGCGCCGATTACGGAGCAGCATTGGTGAAATTACGGGGATTTGGCGTATTTTGCCGCCCGATAGACCAAAAACAGCTGCTCAAGAGTAATTTAACGCCTCGTCGTGATTGCAAACACCCATGGCAACCGATACCTCAGATAAAACGGTTTTTCACGGATAGGGAGCGCCTGCTATGGCCGAGATTGAACGCGAAGCGATGGAATACGATGTTGTAATCGTAGGGGCAGGCCCTGCGGGTTTGTCAGCGGCGATCCGTCTGAAACAATTGGATGCCGATTGCAATGTGGTCGTGTTGGAAAAAGGCTCCGAAGTGGGGGCGCACATCCTGTCGGGTGCAGTGCTAGACCCGTGCGGGCTTGATGCGTTGATGCCCGACTGGAAAGAGAAAGGCGCACCGCTGAATGTTCCGGTGGTTGAGGACAATTTCTATATGCTCGGCGCTTCCGGCGAAATCCGTATCCCGAACTTTCCAATGCCCCCGCTGATGAACAACCACGGCAATTACATCGTATCCATGGGCAATGTTTGCCGCTGGATGGCAGAGCAGGCCGAGGCGCTGGGCGTGGAAGTCTTCCCCGGTATGGCCTGTTCGGAAATCGTCTATGGTGACAATGGCGAAGTCAAAGGCGTTGTCGCGGGTGAATTCGGGATCAGCGCCGATGGCACCAAAGGCGACAGCTATGAGCCGGGGATGGAGTTGCACGGCAAATACGTTTTCCTTGGCGAAGGCGTGCGCGGCAGCCTGTCTAAACAGGTGATTGAAAAGTTCGACCTTGCCAAGGGCAAGGAGCCGCAGAAATACGGCCTCGGAATGAAAGAGATCTGGGAGATTGACCCTGCCAAGCATAAAGAGGGGTCTGTGACCCACACCATGGGCTGGCCGCTGGGCAAGAAAGCCGGCGGCGGATCCTTCATTTATCATCTTGAGAACAATCAGGTTTACGTCGGTTTTGTGGTCCACCTAGGGTACAAAAATCCGCATGTGTTCCCCTATATGGAATTCCAGCAGTTCAAACATCACCCTATGGTGGCCGAATTGTTGAAGGGCGGTAAACGTGTCGCATATGGCGCCCGCGCCATTACCGAGGGCGGATACCAGTCGATGCCGAAAATGGTTGCACCCGGTGTCGCGCTGCTGGGCTGTTCGGTCGGGATGGTCAACGTGCCCCGTATCAAGGGCAACCATAATGCGATGCTGTCCGGCAAGGCAGCAGCAGAGGCGGCTCATGCGGCGATCAAGGCAGGCCGTTCTGGTGATGAACTGCCCGACTATGAAAAAGAAGTCCGCGATGGCGCAATTGGCAAAGACCTGTACAAGGTGCGCAACGTCAAGCCGCTGTGGTCGAAATACGGCCTTACCGCGTCACTGGCGATTGGCGGATTTGACATGTGGTGCAACACGCTGTTCGGTGGTTCTCTGCTGGGCACATTAGGCCACGGCAAATCCGACGCCGAAGTGACCGAACTTGCCGAAAAGCACGAAAAGATAGACTATCCAAAGCCGGACGGCACGCTGAGCTTTGACCGCCTGACCAACGTTGCGTTTTCATTTACCAACCATGAAGAAAGCCAGCCAGCCCACCTGACGCTAAAAGACGCGTCCGTACCGGTGGAAGTGAACCTGCCGAAATACGCGGGCCCGTCAGCGCGCTATTGCCCTGCGGGGGTGTATGAGTTTGTCGAAGAGGCGGGCAAGGATCCACGCTTTGTCATCAACTTCCAGAACTGCGTGCATTGCAAAACCTGCGATATCAAAGACCCTGCGCAGAACATTGTATGGACCACGCCACAAGGCGGGGACGGTCCGAACTATCCGAATATGTAAACTTCATCCAAGCCGGTCATGGAAGGGGCGTAGCGGCAAATGCTACGCCCTTATTTGTGTGTTGACCAAGATCGTTTACTTGCCCTGTCAGTTTATGTTTAATCTTTCCCAAATTTTATTTTGGGAAGGTAAAATCCGTGGCAGTTGCACATTTGATTGAGGATCTCGAAGTCGCAGAAGGGCACGAAGGGGCATTATATCTGCGCGTTGAAGAAATTCGCGAAATATCTTTTCAGTACCAATACGAGGCTGTCACAGAGATGGGGACGGCCTCTGCCGAGGACTATTCAGTCACAGCCGGTCACGGTTCTGTATCTGTATCGACTACTGGCACAACGGGGCGAACAATCTCGATGCCCTTTGCAACATTCGCTGACAATTTGGCCGAAGAGGATGAGACTTTCTTTGTTTCGGTCCAGCTTTCCGGAGTTTCTTTCAGGAATGGTAGCAATTCGAAACTGGTCGAGGTGACCATCAAAAACAATGACCGCCCGACTGGTGAGGTCAGCTATATCGGTGATGCGGTTCCGGGAAGGGAAATTTCCGTTGATGTTTCTGATATTCAGGATTTGGATGGTCTTGGTCCTTTTCGATATCAGTGGCTAATCAACGGGGGACCAGCTCCAGTTGGCACTTTTCTGAACGGTGGCCAAAGTTACATTCCTGATCGGGCGTATGGGGAACCTCAAGAATTATCCCTTCAAATCACCTACACTGATCAGGAAGGTATGGCTGAATTAATAGAAATGCCTCCTATTACAGTGTTGAATACATATTTTAACGGAACTGATGAGAATGATCTTCTGACGGGCACCGCAGAGGCCGATTTGATTTTTGGCCGATTGGGTAGCGACACAATTCAAGCTGGCGATGGAGATGATAGGATAATCGGCGGCGGTGATGATTGGGAAATCAACGACCTCAGGGATGTCGTTTATGGCGAGAGCGGGAATGACAGTATTGACGGCGGTTACGGCAACGATGACCTGAACGGCGGTGGCGGCAACGATACGATCATCGGCGGTTTTGGCGGTGATACTGTGGTGGGAAACAGCGGTGATGACCATCTGTCCGGCGGTGCCCTTGGCGATGTTATTTTTGGCAACGCGGGTGATGATTTTATCAACGGCGGCTTTGGATATGATCGGCTGAACGGTGGCACTGGCGCGGATACCTTCTTTCATATTGGCATCTATGATCACGGCAGCGACTGGATTCAGGATTTTTCTGCGGATGATATTCTGAAATTCGGTGGTGACGCGACTCTGGCGCAGTTTCAGGTGAATACCACAAACACGGCAGGCGCCGGAGATGACGCCACGGACGAGGCGTTTGTGATCTATAAGCCGACGGGCCAGATCATCTGGGCGCTGGTGGATGGAGCCGCTCATGATAGCATCACGCTGGGCATTGGCAGTGATACCTTCGAATTGATGCTGTAAAACACGCCAACGCGCGACAACGTGACCGGATTGGGCAAAACCTCGCCTTGTCCGGTCGGTCTGCGCCATTGCGCGGACGCATAAAAATGATAGCTTGAAGCTCAAAATAACGAGGCTAGAGCACATGCGAATTTTTCTGACATCTGTAAGCGCGGTGGCTCTTGGGCTGGCATTGGCTATGGCAACCCCTGCGCCCACCTTTGCTGACTCGCTTGCGGGCGCCTATCTGGCGGGGCGCAGCGCGGCGGCGGGCAATGACTACGCCGTTGCATCGCAGTATTTTGCCACCGCGCTTGCACGCGATCCCGACAACTTGGAACTGAAGGACGGTGCAGCGTTGGCCTATCTGGCCCTTGGGGAGGTAGAGAAAGCGCTACCACTCAGCGAAGCGATTTTGGCGGCTGGCCAACGCTCTCAGGTGGCGCGCATGGTGATGACCGCGAACCTTGTTAACGATGGGAAGTACAGCGAACTGGCTGCACAGGAAGTCCAGACTGAAGGGATCAGCCCGTGGCTGGACGGGTTGGTCAAGGCATGGGCGCTGGTTGGCACCGACGATGTAGACGCGGCGCTCGCCCAGTTTGACGCGATATCAACGGATGCGGGAATGCGTGGTGTTGTCTCACTGCATAAGGCTTTGGCGCTAGGGACTGTCGGCCGTTACGCCGACTCTGTTGCGCTGTTTGAAAGTGACGCGCTGGGCGCTGCGGCGCGCACGCGGCGCGGTGTGATGGCTTATGCCGAGGTATTGTCCCAGCTGGGGCGCAACGCGGATGCAGTCAAGCTGATTGACGAGACATTCAATGGCGCCACCGACCCCGAACTGGACATCCTGATCGAAAAGCTGAATGCAGGCGAGAAACTGCCCTTTACCCACGCCCCGACTGCGCGCGCAGGATTGGCCGAAGTCTTTTATACTTTTGCTGCCTTGCTGCGCGCTGAACAGGCGAGCGACTATTACACGCTGTTATACGCCCGTGTAGCGCGGTATTTGCGCCCTGAGCATGTGGATGCACTGCTGATGACAGCCAACTTGTTGGAAGATCTGGGCCAGTACAAACTGGCGATTGACGAATACCGCGGCGTCAGTGCCGACGATCCAGCCTACCATGTGGCGGAACTGGGCCGTGCCGCTGCGTTGCGGCGTCTTGAAAAGGCCGATCAGGCGATTGAGGTGCTGGAGCAACTTGCGCGCACTCATGGTGATCTTGCTGTGGTACATTCAACGCTGGGTGACACCTTGCGCGCGCAGGATGAGGATCAGGCCGCGATTGCCGCGTATACCCGCGCGCTGGAATTGACCGATGACGACGATTCCCGCGCATGGATTTTGCATTTTTCGCGCGGTATTGCCTACTCCCGCGATGGGGATTCCGTGGCAGCCGAAGAAGATTTTCGTGCCGCGCTGGCGATCAACCCCGATCAGCCGCAGGTGTTGAACTATCTGGGTTACTCGCTGGTGGAAGAGCAGCGCAAGCTGGATGAGGCGCTGGAGATGATCGAGCGCGCTGTCGCTGCAAGCCCCGACAGCGGCTATATCGTCGACAGTCTTGGCTGGGTGTATTATCGGCTTGGCCGCTATGACGAGGCCGTCGTGCAGATGGAACGCGCCGTAGAGCTGGAAGCCGTCGATCCGGTGGTCAATGATCATCTGGGCGATGTGTACTGGGCCGTTGGACGCACCCGCGAAGCACGGTTTCAATGGAAACGCGCGCTATCATTCATCAAGTTTACCCAGACCGATACCGAAGCCGACCCTGACCGCATTCGCCGCAAGCTGGAAATCGGTCTGGATGCGGTGCTAAAAGAAGAAGGCGCAAAACCGCTAAAGGTTGCCAATGACGACTGAGGCGTTTGCCCCCGCCAAAATCAATCTCTCGCTGCATGTAACCGGCCAGCGTGATGACGGATATCACCTGCTGGACAGTCTGGTCGCCTTTGCCGACATAGGCGATCGGCTGTGGTTTGATTCGGCACCGGATATGCGCATCGATGTTTCCGGCCCGTTTGCAAAGGGTGTGCCGACAGACGCGCGTAACTTGGTCTGGCAGGCGGCCGACCTCGCCGGATGGTGTGGCAGGATCCGGTTGGAGAAGAACCTGCCGCACGGAGCCGGAATCGGCGGCGGTTCTGCCGATGCGGCAGCGGTTCTGCGCGCGTTCGGGGCCGGTGTGGACGCAATCGCGCTGGGCGCTGATGTACCTGTGTGCCTGCGCTCCATACCACAGCGTATGGCGGGCATAGGTGATGTGCTTGAGACGCTTAAGCCAATTCCAGATATTCAGGTTGTTCTGGTTAATCCAAAAGTAATTGTCCCGACCAAACAGGTTTTCGATGCGCTGAACAGCAAGCGAAATCCGCCCATGTCGGGCGAATTACCGACATTTTCAAATGCGGTTGAATTTTGTGACTGGCTGCGTTGCCAGCGTAATGATCTGGAGAAACCGGCGCGTGTGATTGCGCCGCAAATCGATACAGTGCTGGAGGCATTGGATGATGCGCTCATCGCGCGGATGTCAGGCTCCGGCGCAACATGTTTCGGCCTTTACGCAGAAAGTGCATCAACAGCCGCCGCACGCATTGCGCAGGCCCATCCCGACTGGTGGGTTGCGTCAGGAAGGTTGATCAGCTTATTCGGCTGACCACGTAGTCGGCCAGATCAACCAACATGTCCTTGATCTCATGTTCGGGCAGGGGGGCCAGTGCCTGTTTTGCCTTGTTTGCCCAGCCCAACGCATCGTCCTGTGTCGCGCGCAGAGTGTCGTGTTTGTGCAGGAGCGCCAAAGCTTGTTCCAGATCACCATCTCCTTGTTTGCCGCGCTCGATTGTGCGGCTCCAGAATGCGCGCTCTTCTTTATCGGCCAAGGCAACCGCCTTGATCACGGGCAGGGTCAGCTTACGCTCGCGGAAATCATCACCGATGTTTTTACCGGTTGCATCTGCCTGCCCCTGATAATCCAGAAGGTCATCAACAATCTGGAATGCGATGCCCAGTGCATCGCCATAATCAAACAGCGCCTTTACGTGCGCTTCGGGGGCGTCTGCGATGACACCGCCGACTTCGGTTGCGGCGGAAAACAGAGCGGCAGTTTTGCCGCGCACCACTTGCAGGTAAACGCCCTCATCTGTTGCCAGATTTTGCGCGGCCGTAAGCTGTAGCACCTCACCCTCTGCGATGGTGGCGGCAGCGTTGGACAGGATACGCATGACCCGCATCGAGCCGGGTTCGGTCATCAACTGAAAACTGCGTGCAAACAGATAATCACCCACCAGCACCGATGACTGGTTGTCCCACAACAGGTTAGCCGTAGGGCGGCCACGGCGCTGCGCACTTTCGTCCACGACATCATCGTGTAGCAATGTGGCGGTGTGGATGAATTCAACCGTCGTGGCCAGATGGATGTGATAGGGGCCGGTGTACCCGCAAATTGTTGCCGCAGCGAGCGTCAGCATCGGGCGCAGGCGTTTGCCGCCAGCCTCAACCAGATGAGCTGTCACCTCGGGAATACGCGGCGCGTGTTCTGACGCCATCCGCTCACGAATGAGGGCGCTGACAGCCTCCAGATCGCTGCTCAGGGCAGCGGCGAGGCGGTCGTGGGGTTTTTGGCTCTTCTCACTGGTCATCTTTCAACATCCTAGCGCTCGACAAGGGGACCGGCCCCGGATTACATCACTGCTATGAAAGAACTTTTACGCAGTACAGATCCTACGATCATCGCATTTGCTTCAGCTCTATTGCAGGGCGAGGATATAGCCTGCTTTCAGATGGACGTAAATATGAGCATCCTCGAAGGCGGCATCGGAATTTTCCCGCGCCGCCTCATGGTGCGCGCAGATGATCATGATGCGGCGACGCGTGTAATGCGTGATAATGACATTCCGCTGGGCTTATGAGTGACGAAGAGCTGAGCCGTGACGCCTTTCTGGGCGGGCTGTTGCATTTGCTGCAACCACAACGCGGGTATCGCGCGGGCGTCGATCCTGTGTTGCTTGCGGCCACTATACCAGCGGTTTCAGGCCAGCGGGTGCTGGAACTGGGCTGCGGTGTGGGTGCCGCGATCTTGTGTTTGGGCGCGCGTGTGTCCGGCCTGAGCCTGACCGGGGTCGAGCGTGAAGAAGCCTATGCCGCACTTGCCGCGCGCAACGGCGGGGCGGCGCTTGAGGTGGTAACCGCAGACATTGCGGCCATGCCGTTGACGTTGCGGCAGCGGCAATTCGACCACGTCCTTGCCAATCCGCCCTACTGGCGGCGCGATGCGTCCATCGCGGCGAATGATCCCGCACGCGAGGCGGCACTGGGCGAGCAGACGCCGCTGGCGTTATGGATCAAGACTGGCGCGAAACGGCTGGCCCCGAAAGGATATCTGCATGTCATCCACCGTGCAGAGCGTCTGCCCGATTTGCTGGCAGCATTGCCAAGCGACATGGGCAGTATAGAGGTCCTGCCCATCGCGGCGCGTACAGGCCGCGCAGCCGAGCGGGTAATCCTGCGCGCTCGCAAGTCCGGTCGGGCGGATTTTCGCTTGTCCGCCCCGCTGATTTTGCACCGCGGCGACCACCATCAGGACGGGGATCAATACACCGCGCCCGTTCGGGACGCCTTGCGTGCAGGTGCGCCGCTGAATTTCTGATCTGCGTTAAGCAATTGTTTACCGACAATGGCGTTATGCTGCATAGCGGCGTGACTTCATATGTGGATCATGCTTGAGTGAACTTGCAGATTTAGCAACCGGAGGAAGTATGTCCATAAATGCACATCTTGAGACGTTGAAGAAAAAGCACCACGACATGAGCGAGGCGATTGAACAAGCTCAACGTGCGCCCGGCGTCGACGGCCTGAAAATAGCCGACTTGAAAAAGCAAAAGATGCGTCTGAAAGAACAGATTACAAAACTGTCAGACTAGATTATTCCGACGCAAAGCTGGCGCGCGCTGCAATCAGCGCGCCGCCGGTGATCAGCATCGCCGCCCAGAGCAGGGTCGTGCTGGGTTCGGCAATACCCGCCAGAACAAGCACAAGTGTTGACAGCAAGGGGGCGGCGTAAGAGCTGGTGCCCAAAAGCTGGATGTCACCCCTCTTGCATCCGATATCCCAGACGTAAAATGCAAAGCCGACGGGCCCCAGCCCCAGGCCAGCAATGCTGGCCCATCCGACAACCGTTGATGGGAGGACGGTTTCTTCAAAGATCAGGTGGAGCGGCAGCGATAAAGCTGATGTCACAAGGCAAAAGATCGCCACACTGGCAGTCGGGGCCGAGCCGACCATACGCGAAAGCACCGAATACCCTGTCCAAGTGAATGCCGCGAGTAACGCGAGCAAATAGCCGGACAGATATTCACCGCTCAATCCCGCGCCACCACCTGAAATGATGATCGCCGCCCCTGCAAAACCCAATAGCGCACCGATGATATGCCCTGCGCGCAACCTTTCCGACGGCAGCAGCCCCGAAAAGACGACAATAAGCAGGGGCCAGAGGTATGCAATGAGGCCCGCCTCGGCGGCAGGAGCGAGCCTGAGCGCCGAAAAGTAAAGCAGGTGATAGGCAAGCAGACCAATCGCGCCAAAGGCATAGACGCGCAGCGGAACCGCTTGCATTTGCGCGGCACTGCCCGTTGCCCACGCCCAGACCAGCCCGACACCCCCGCCAATGCCAAAGCTGAGTGTGTTGAGCAACAAGGGCGGGGTTGGGGCGGACCCGACAGTGAAAAGCGCCAACAGCGCCCAGAGTAACACGGCGACAAAGCCGATGGCGGTTGCGCTGGTCCGGCTCATGTTTCGGGTAGCTCCACTATGGTCAGGGATTTTGTGATGTGATCGGTTTTTCTGAATTCGTCCAGCATCCAGTCACGAAATACAGCAATCTGCTGGCGGCTTTCCATGCCTTTCAGACACAGGAAACTGAAATGTGCGCCTGTGGCAAGTGCGGTCGGGAAAGGGGCTGCCAGCCGTCCATCTGCGATGTCTTTTACAATCAACGCATGACGGCCGAGTACCACGCCGGCACCCGCCAGCGCGGCGTCGATGGCGTGATCTGCCTGCGAAAACCGCGGCCCCAGCGTGGGCGAGTACGGGAGGCCCACAGCCGCAAACCACTCCGTCCAGCCCACGCGAGGCGTTATTATGCGGATTGAGTCGTCAAATATAATGGGGGCTTCTTTCAGGCTTTCGGGGGTCGGGTATTGCGCGGCCAGTGCGGGCGTCATAACCGGCATCACCCATTCTTCGGCCAGCGGGATCGAATACAGATCCGGCGTGGCGGTCTTGCTGAACCTGATTGCCACATCAACATTGTCGCGTGTTAGATCCGCACGCTGTAGCGACGCGGCAAAGCGCAGTTCAACGTCGGGATGGGCTTGGGCGAATTCGAACAGGCGTGGCGCAAGCCATTTTGCAGTGAATGCGGGGCCTGCGGTGATGGTTAACGTCTTGGTGTCTTGGGTGCGCAATGCTGCGCGCCATGCGGCTTCCAGTGTCTGAAACCCCTCCGCCGCGCCTTGACGCAGGGCAAGGCCGGCTTCTGTCAACTCTACCGCGCGGTTGAGGCGGTGAAACAGCGGCGCCCCAAGATGTTGTTCAAGTGACTTAATCTGGAACGAAAGCGCAGCGGCCGTCACGTTCAATTCGGAGGCTGCCAACGCAAACGACATATGGCGTGCGGCAGCGTCAAAGGCACGCAGGGCGGTAAGCGGAGGCAGGCGGCTGGACATCTTCACATAAGTAAATCTTATCTGATTGGTTGGAAAGTCTCGTTTGTCAGTTTTTTGTTTTCAGGTCAGATTGAGGCCAGAAAAGGTCAACTGATCCGAAGGTGATCCCCGTCAGGAGGTGGAAAATGTTTGAAGTAACCACAAATCCCGCAGCACGAGCCGCAATCGATAATGCACATGCTGTACGTGGCCGCATGATTGCAGAGTTCTTTGCGTGGCTGCGCAATCCCGCGCGGCGTTAGGTTTTCCGCTGGCGGTGTGCACGCCGTCTTACGGAATAAGCGGGGCCGGTGGATATTTCCACCGGCCCCGATACGTTCTGAAGCAGGTCTATGGATCAGACGAAGAATTGCGCGCCATTGGCCGAAATGGTGGAGCCGTTGATAAAGCCGGCGTCGTCGGCAACAAGGAAGGAAACCGCGCGCGCGATCTCTTCTGGCTCACCCAGACGGCCTGCGGGTATCTGTGCGATAATACTTTCCCGCACTTTCTCCGGTACGGCCATAACCATATCTGTTCCGATGTATCCGGGGCAGATGGCGTTGGCGGTGATGTTGGCGCGCGCGCCCTCTTGGGCCAGCGATTTTACGATGCCCAGATCACCCGCTTTGGTTGCGGCATAGTTTACCTGCGCAAACTGTCCTTTCTGTCCGTTGATGGATGAAATCACGACGATGCGGCCAAATTTACGCTCGCGCATGCCGGGCCAGATGGGGTGGATCGTATTGAAAACGCCAGTCAGGTTTGTGTCGATCACTTCGTGCCACTGTTCGGGTGTCATTTTGTGGAACGGTGCGTCACGGGTGATGCCCGCATTGGCAACGACAACCTCGATCGGGCCAAGATCGGCTTCGACCTTCGCTATCCCGTCTTTGGAGCTGTCATAGTCGGCGACGTTCCATTTATACGTTTTGATGCCCGTTTCTTCCGTGAAGGCAGCAGCGGCCTCGTCGTTGCCAGCGTAGGTTGCTGCAACAGTATACCCTTTTTCTTTCAATTCCTTGGAAATTGCTGCGCCGATTCCGCGGCTGCCTCCGGTAACAAGTGCGACACGCGACATTTCATTCTCCCGATAATAACGTTATTGCCGGTTAAGGCGTTGACGCGCAACAATGTTGCGCGCCCGACCTGTTTAAGGGCGTTCGAGGCACATAGCAACACCCATCCCGCCACCGATGCACAAAGTCGCCAAACCCTTTTTGGCGCCACGGCGCTTCATTTCGAACAGCAAGGTGTTGAGGATGCGCGCGCCGGATGCGCCGATAGGGTGGCCGATTGCAATTGCACCGCCGTTGACGTTAACAATCGCCGGATCCCAGCCCATGTCCTTGTTCACCGCGCACGCTTGTGCGGCAAACGCTTCGTTGGCTTCGACAAGGTCCAGATCGTCAGCTTTCCAGCCGGCCTTTTCCAGTGCCTTGCGCGATGCATAGATCGGGCCTGCACCCATGATGGTGGGGTCAAGGCCGACGGTGGCATATGACGCAATCCGCGCCAAAGGCTCGATGCCGCGCTTTTCAGCGTTTTGCGCGCTCATCAATAGGGCGCCTGCCGCGCCGTCGTTCAGGCCGGATGCGTTTGCAGCAGTGACGGAACCGTCTTTGGTAAATGCAGGGCGCAGTTTTGCCATCGCATCCATCGTCGCGCCGTGGCGGATGTATTCATCTGCGTCGACAATCGTATCACCCTTGCGACCCGGAACAGTGTAGGCAAAAATCTCGTCCTGGAAACGGCCTGCTTTTTGCGCGGCTTCGGCTTTGTTTTGGGACGCGACGGCGAATTCATCCTGTTGGTCGCGGCTGATTTCCCACTTGGCGGCCACGTTTTCGGCGGTCTGGCCCATGTGGTAGCCGTTGAATGCATCCCACAGGCCGTCTTTGATCATTGTGTCGATAAGCTTCATATCGCCCATTTTCTGACCGGCGCGCATGTTCTGTGCGTGGGGTGACATGGTCATGTTTTCCTGACCGCCCGCCGCAACGATATCGGCATCGCCCAACTGGATGTGCTGAGCCGCAAGCGCAACGGCGCGCAGACCGGACCCGCAGACCTGGTTGACAGACCATGCCGCGGATTCGATCGGCAGGCCCGCGTTGACATGCGCCTGACGAGCCGGGTTCTGACCCTGTGCGGCGGTCAGTACCTGCCCCAGAATGGTTTCGGACACCTCGGCAGCTTCGATACCCGCGCGCGATACGATTTCTTTCAGCATTGCAGCGCCCAAATCGTGAGCAGGGGTATTTGCAAAAGAGCCGCCGAAGCTGCCAACGGCAGTACGGGCAGCGGAGGCGATAACGACATTGGTCATGTAAAACTGTCCTCTTGATATGACAAACAGTGGAGAACATCAGGCCAATTCCACGAAAGATCGCGCCGCACCGTCTCCACCTTGGTCGCTTAGATACCGCATGGCGTGCGGCGCGGCAAGCAAGGTGAGAGTGGACGGGTCAGGCGCGCCTCTCGGTTTTGGGTGGGCGCAGCCAGTCCGGCTGTGTCGTTGGTGCGGCAAAGTAATAGCCTTGCAGGCAGTCTATCCCGATTTGTGTCACGACCGCCGCATCGTCGACGGTTTCGACCGACTCTGCCACCGTGAGCATCCCCAGTTCCTGCGCAATCGCATGAAGCGCGCGCGTCAACGCCAATAAGTCAGGGCATTTTGAGATACCGCGAATGAACTGTCCGTCGATTTTGAGGATGTCGAAATCGAAATCTTTGAAGTACCGGATCGTCATCGAGCCGGAACCAAAATGATCCATCGCAAAACAGATACCTTTCTGTTGAAGCCTGTGGATGAAGGATGTTACCAATTCTGGCACCATCATTGCCGAGGCTTCGGTAATCTCCAGAATAAGTCGCTCTCCCAGTTCGGGCGTTTCATTCAGGAAGCGATTGAGGCAATTCATCCACGGTTTATAGCCGATCGACCGTGCGGACATGTTTATCGACAGCCGCAAAGCACGGTTTTTCCTGAGGTT
Organism: Sulfitobacter sp. F26169L; assembly: GCF_026410285.1. Classification (GTDB taxonomy): domain Bacteria; phylum Pseudomonadota; class Alphaproteobacteria; order Rhodobacterales; family Rhodobacteraceae; genus Sulfitobacter. The sequence continues at coordinate 405,004 of NZ_JAPMLP010000004.1, forward strand.
GTTCAGCCCGTGGCGCAACGCCAGCACGTCAATCTCGCGGCCCGTTTCCGTGTCTTCAATTTTATTCATAAAGTCACCCGCCGGAATAACCCGCCCTGTCGGGTCCAGCACGCGAATCAGACCCTCGTAAAATCCGACCTGATGTTGCGCGCTTGTGCGCATCACCGGCTGGAACGCGAGCAGGGTTTGATTGTGTGAAATCGCCTCTTTCACCATGTCCACCGTGCTTTGCGCCTGCCGTGTGACGGCAAATTCAAGCGGATTGTAGGCACCAGCCGGAATATCGGCCATCTGGCGTTTGGAATTGCCTTTCACGGGAGCATCCTTTGTTCTGCGCTGCGCGTTTTCAGAACATTGGGCCTCAGCCGCTAATAAGATGTTAAACGTCTAATTTTGTGCCAAATGTAGCGAATGAAGGAGGGCTGCATGACAGATAGACAAGACCCCACGCGATGTGACTGGGCGGGACCCGAACCGATTTATATCGATTATCACGATGCCGAATGGGGGGTGCCGGAATATGACAGCCGCGCCTTGTGGGAAAAGCTGATCCTTGACGGATTCCAGGCGGGGCTAAGCTGGATCACGATCCTGAAGAAGCGAGACTCATTCCGTGAGGCGTTTGAAGGGTTTGATCCCGATGTGATTGCGAACTGGGGCGAGGTTGATGTGCAGCGTTTGCTGGGCAATGCAGGGATCATTCGCCACCGCGGCAAGATCGAGGCCGCGATCACAAATGCGCGAGCATGGCAGCGGATCGAGGCTCGGGGCGGCTTTGACAAATTCATGTGGAACTACGTCGGTGGCGCGCCTTTGCAAAACCGGTTTGAACTGCAATCCGATGTGCCGCCCAAAACTGAACTGTCAGAGCGGGTATCCAAAGACCTGAAGAAAGCAGGTTTCAAATTCTGCGGTCCGACTATTGTGTACGCTTGGATGGAAGCCTGCGGATTGGTCAACGATCATCTGATCGGCTGCCCAAGACATAAAGAATGCGCAGCAATGGCAAGATAGGCGACCGGGGCGAAGTTGATACAGGTCAATGTATCATGTGCGGGAAGCTGTTAAGCTCAGGCATATCAATTCCTGAAAGGACACAAAATGTTTAACAAAATTGTTGTCGGCATTGACGGCTCGGACATGTCTGAAGCTGCTCTGCGTGTGGCGTGTGATCTTGCGGGGAAATATAGTTCTGAATTGCATCTCGTGCATACACCCCAGCCGCAGACAGTCGCCTTTGCGATGGGGGCGGTTTCCGCTTATGCAGTTGCAACGACCATGCCGTCGCAAAGCGAAGTACGTGCGGCCGGTGAGAAGTTGCTGAGTAGGGCTGAGGCAGTAGCTGCTGAATGTGGGCAGACTGACGTTCACACCTATCAGGAGGTCGGCGATCCTGCAAAATTGATTGTTGCTTACGCGGAAAAATGTGGCGCAGACCTGATAGTGACCGGACGGCGCGGTTTGGGCAGTCTTGGTGCCCTCGTGCAGGGCAGCACTTCACAAAGCATCAGTCATTTGGCGAAGTGCGCGACCTTGTCGGTTTTGTGACAGCCCAAGTAACTGCGTCGAATAAAATTTGTGTCAGGATATTTCTGCCGTTTGCACAATTGCCTTGTTTTACGGTCTGGCGCATTGACACTGTCTTCTAGATCATAGTAGAGGCGCACCTGTTGGTGTTGGTGGACCTCGCGAGAGGAACCCTGTCGGCGTGAAAACGCAGAGGACAACGCCCTTTACCGCCCCGCATGGGGCCATTTGAAGGAGAACAGCCGTGACCAAACGCACCGCTGCCAAGCATAAAATTGACCGCCGTATGGGCGAAAACATCTGGGGCCGTCCAAAGTCACCAGTAAACCGTCGTGAATACGGCCCCGGCCAGCACGGCCAGCGCCGCAAAGGCAAGATTTCCGATTTCGGTATCCAGTTGCGCGCCAAGCAGAAGCTGAAAGGCTACTACGGCGACCTGACCGAAAAGCAGTTCCGCCGCATTTACGGCGAAGCCGAGCGTGTAAAAGGCGATACAGGTGAAAACCTGATTGGTCTGCTCGAGCGCCGTCTTGACGCGGTTGTGTACCGTGCCAAATTTGTTCCAACAGTATTTGCGGCACGCCAGTTCGTGAACCACCGTCACGTGCGCGTAAACGGCAAACTGGTTAACATCCCGTCTTACCGCGTAAAAGAGGGTGACGTGATCGAAGTGCGTGACCGCTCCAAGCAGATGGTTGCACTGATCGAAGCCACACAGCTGGCCGAGCGTGATGTGCCTGACTACCTTGACGTCGATCACTCCAAGATGACAGCGACGTTTGTACGCACGCCTGCGCTGGGCGACGTGCCATACCCTGTTGTTATGGAACCGAACCTCGTTGTGGAATTCTACGCGAAGAACTAATCTTCGCCAGCACACAGCATATTTTACAAGCGCCCTGCCGGATTTCCGGCGGGGCGTTTTTCTGTTTAAAGGGCACTGTTGGCGGGGGGTGAATTTCGCGGGTGGTTGAAGGGCGAATGAGCGGGTAAAAGGCACTGTGCAATCAAAGAGCCCCGATATGAAACAACAGATCACGCCCCAACCCGGTATTATGGATATCGCCCTGTATCAGGGTGGTGCATCGCATGTGGCCGGTCATGACAATGTGCTCAAGCTCAGCTCGAACGAGAACCCTTTCGGTCCGTCCGAAGCAGCGATCAGAGCGTATGAACGGATGGGTCGAGAGATGCACCGTTATCCCAGCGGGGACCACTCTGCGTTGCGCGGCGCGATCGCAAAGGTGTACGGGCTTGACCCCGAACGCATAATTTGTGGCGCCGGTTCTGATGAAATCATCGCGTTTCTGTGTCAGGCCTATGCCGGCCCCGACACCGAAGTCATCCATACTGAACACGGCTTTGCAATGTATCGCATTTCTGCACTGGCTGCGGGCGCGACACCGGTAGAGGTGAAGGAACATGAGCGGGTCACCGACGTAGATGCGATCCTTGCCGCTTGTACCGACAAAACCCGACTGGTTTTTCTAGCAAACCCGAATAACCCGACAGGCACAATGATCGGATCCGCCGATATTGCGCGGCTGGCAGAGGCGCTGCCACCGCAGGCTCTGCTGGTACTTGACGGCGCCTATGCCGAATATGTCGAAGGATATGACGGCGGGGCAGCCTTGGTCGATGCGCGCCAGAACGTGGTAATGACCCGCACGTTTTCAAAGATTTACGGTCTTGGCGGTCTGCGCGTGGGCTGGGGGTACGGCCCTGCGCACGTGATTGACGTTCTCAACCGCGTGCGGGGCCCGTTCAATGTCAGCACTGCGGCCCTTGCTGCTGCCGAAGCAGCGGTGCGCGACGTCGCCTACATCGACCACTGCCGCGCCGAAAATGCGCGCTGGCGGACATGGATGGCAGATGCGCTGGCGGAAATGGGCGTACCGTCGGATGTGTCGCTGGCAAACTTTATTCTTGCGCGCTTTGCATCGCGGGAAGAAGCCGAAGCCTGTGATCTGTACCTTCAATCGCAAGGATTGCTGGTGCGCCGCGTGGCCGGATACAACCTGCCTGCCTGTCTTCGCATTACGGTCGGCGACGAAAGCGGATGTCGCCGTATTGTCCATGCTGTGCGCCAGTTCAAGGGAGGCTGATCAATGGCACATATTTACGACCGTGTGGCCCTGATTGGACTTGGCCTGATCGCTTCGTCGATGTTCTGGGCGATGAAGCGCAATGATCTGGCGGGTGAAATCACCGGCTTTGCCCGTTCTGGCGAAACCCGTGATACTGCCCGTGAAATCGGGCTGTGTGATGTGGTGTACGATAACATACTCGATGCCGTGCGCGGTGCCGATCTGGTGGTGCTTTGCGTGCCGGTCGGTGTCATGGGGCAGGTGATGGAGCAAATCGCCCCCGTTTTGAAACCGGGCGCAACCGTGACCGATGTAGGATCGGTCAAGCGTGATGTGATCGCGCAGGTGATGCCGCACGTGCCCGACGGGGTGCATTTTATCGCCGGTCACCCGCTGGCGGGGACGGAACATTCCGGTCCACGCTCGGGCTTTGCGGAGCTGTTCGACAACCGCTGGTGCCTGCTGGTGCCTGTGGAGGGCTCGAATCCCGATGCCATTGCACGCCTGCGCAGCTTTTGGGAGGGGCTTGGCGCCAACGTCGAGGAGATGGAGGCGGAGCATCATGATCTGGTCGTCGCGGTAACGTCCCATGCGCCGCACCTGATTGCCTATACGATGGTCGGTGTGGCTGATGACCTGCGCCGCGTTACCGATGGCGAGGTGATCAAATACTCCGCAGGAGGATTTCGCGATTTTACCCGAATTGCCGCATCCGATCCAACCATGTGGCGCGATGTTTTCCTGACCAACAAAGACGCCACACTGGAGATTCTCGGCCGCTTTACAGAGGAGCTATTTGCCTTGCAGCGCGCAATCCGGCAAGGTGACGGCGCACATCTACATGATTATTTCACCCGCACCCGCGCCATTCGCCGCGGTATTATCGAGGCGGGGCAAGACACCGACGCGCCCGATTTTGGCCGCAGCGGAGGACGTAAACAATGAAACAACTGGCAGTATTGTTTTGTGTCATGGCAACTGTATCCTGCGCGGGGCCGGACAGTTCCACCCGCCCCGAAGCACGCCCCGGAACGGGCCAGCCAGAAATTTCGGCTGACGGCACGATTGACCGCTCGGCGCTGGAAAACAGGCAGGGTGGTTTCTGGAAATCCCTGCGCCCTGTATTCCGTTCGCCGAAAGCTGGGCGCGAGCAGCGCGAAAAGCAAAAGCGGCTCGCGGCGGGGGCGGTGTGCGGCGACATCGCAATTCAGGGAGAGACGATCGGCGATGTGGCCGGCCGTATTTCCGGATGTGGCGTGGATGATGCGGTGCGTGTTTCATCGGTTTCGGGTGTTACGCTCAGCAGAAAATCCACGATGGATTGCGGCACTGCGCGCGCGTTGAGATCATGGATCGACAACAGCGCAAAGCCTTCGCTTTCTTCAAAAGGTGGCGGATTGCGCCAGATCAAGGTTGCCGCGCACTACGCTTGCCGCCGCCGCAATAATTCCAAGACAGGCAAGATCTCCGAACACGGTAAGGGGCGCGCGATTGATATTTCGGCGTTCAGAATGGCTGACGGTAGTGAAATCACTGTGCTGAGAGGCTGGAACGCGCGCGGAAGCCGCAAGGCCTTGCGCCGGATGCATGCGGGCGCCTGCGGCCCCTTTGGCACCGTTCTGGGCCCGAAAGCCAACCGGTTCCACCTTGATCACTTTCACTTCGACACGGCGCGCTACCGCTCGGGCAGCTATTGTCGCTAGGGAATAACCAGCCGCGGGGCTGGGCCCAGCGGAATAAATCCCACGCGCATCTGCCCTTGATCTATCGTGATATCCAGCGCCAGCGTGCCTTGCCCGTCCGACATCGCAGTCAACAACCGCTGGGCCGTTAATGCCCAGTCACGCGGCACCAGTGATTCGGAAACTGCCAGATCGAACATCTGTTGCCAGTTCCGCAGTTTTACATTGATCACACCGGATGGTACTCCGGCTGTATCAACGTCGATATCTGCGCTGGCGTTCAGCCCGAAATCGGCAAAAAGCGCTTCTGCTTTGTCTATCGTGATTCTGCGCGGCTGCGGGCGGTTTTCGCGTAACCCGTTGCGATCCCACGGTTTGTCGAATGTCACGATCATATCCAGAATGATCGGTTCGAAGGTGTCGGGCATGTTGGGCGGTAGGCCAAGATCCTGCGTCAGAACGCCACCCAAAGCAAAGCCGATGGCGGTCAGATCAATAGCGTAGGTCTGGGGCTGGTCCGTCTGATCCATGTAGGCTTGCAGGGTCTCGATGGCAAACAGCCGTCCCTCGGGCAAGTCAAACGCGATATTGCTGCTGCTGGCGTACATCCCCTCCAGTTGCAGCGCGCTGCCGGGGTGCAGGCGAATAGCGGCTTCGGTGCCGTTAGATGTTAGTGTGGAAACTACTGTCGGTGTTGTAATGGCGACCGGATCGTCAGACAGACGCAGCATTGCATCGCCCGGCCAGTAGATTGGAGCAGACAGTTTCACCTCTGGCAAAGAAAGAGTGGTGTTAGTTGCCGGGCCATTAAGGGTGATATCTTTCAGCGTGGTTGCAATTCGAAACGGGAAGCCGCCCCGTGTCACGCTGTTAACATGCGCTGTCATCCCATTCGCGCGAAGACTTTCAAGCCAGACCTGCACACCGCGATCCAAGCTGCCTGTAGCCACCCACCACCATCCGGCCAAGACCAGCGCCAACAGGACAAGAATTTTGATCGCCAGACGTATCATGGGCATTGCCCCTCTTTTCATCTTCGTGTGCATAGGGTTTATCTAGCACAACACGGGAGAACCAGATGAGTATGTGGGTATTCGGCTATGGTAGTTTGCTATGGAATCCGGGATTTGAAGTTGCAGAAAGTGTAATTGCAACCTTGCCCGGCTATGCGCGGTCGTTTTGTATGCGCTCGATACACCATCGTGGCAGCGAAGCGGAGCCGGGACTTGTTCTTGCGTTGGACGAGCAGGAAAGCAGCGCTTGTGAAGGTGTCGCGCTTCGGGTTGCGGATGGCCACGAGGAGGCAACACTGGCCTACCTGCGTGAACGCGAGTTGATCTCGTCGGCCTATCTGGAAAAAATGCTGTCGGTGCAATTGCGCGACGGGCGCGAGGTTACTGTTGTTGTCTACGTTATTGACGAGGCGCATAATCAGTATTGCGGTGGTCTGCCGCTGGAAGAACAGGCGCAGATTATGGCCCGTGCGGTTGGCCAGCGTGGGCCGAACACGGAATACCTTTATAATACAGCAGAACATCTTGCGTCTGTAGGGCTGCATGATCCGGCGCTTGAGTGGCTTGCCCAGCGGGTAAAAGAGATCGCGGTATAAATCCTTGGGGTTATAGTTAATTCGGGTTAGGCTAATCGGCACAAACAATAAGGTCAGGAGCAGGACGCGCATGGCGCAACCAGACCGCGAGGCGAAATTGCAATTTTCTCAACCTGTCCGGCAGATCACACTGATGCTGCTGGTTCTGGGCCTTTCAGGTTTTGGTGCGTTTGTCGCCCTGCCACGGGTCTTGCCGGTTTTTCAGGCCAACCCCTATCTGAACGGGTTCATCGCCTTTGTTTTCCTGATCGGTGTGGTGGCCTGTTTTTATCAGGTGGTGCAGCTGATCGGCTCGGTCCGCTGGATCGAAAACTTCGCTTCGGATGATGACACGCCGAACGATACACCGCCGCAAATGCTGGCGCCATTGGCTGCATTGTTGCGCACACGTGGCGCGCGGATGCAGATCAGCGCGTCTTCGACCCGATCTATCCTCGATTCCGTCGGAACCCGCATTGACGAAGCGCGCGAAATTACGCGCTACATCGTTAACACTCTGATTTTTCTTGGACTTCTGGGCACGTTCTACGGGCTGGCGACGACTGTGCCGGCAATTGTCGACACAATTCGCAGCCTTGCACCGCAAGACGGCGAAGGCAGCACAGATGTGTTCAACCGCCTGATGACGGGGCTTGAATCGCAACTGTCGGGTATGGGGGTCGCCTTTGCGTCTTCACTGTTGGGGCTCGCAGGCTCTTTGATTGTTGGGCTGCTGGAGTTGTTTGCGGGCCACGGGCAGAACCGGTTTTATCAAGAGCTTGAAGACTGGCTGAGTTCTATCACACGCGTCGGTTTTGCCGCCGGTGACGACAGCACGCCGGAACAGGCTGTTATGGCGGGTATGGTTGATCACATGGCCGAGCAGATGGAACAAATGCAAGATATGTTCAGCCGCTCCGAAGCGGGCCGCGCAGAAGTTGAACAACAGCTTGGCAGTCTGGCAGTAGCGATCGAACGTATGGCCGTGCAGTTAGGGGATCAGGGGGGATCGTCGGACGCGCTGGAGCGGATGGCGGAGGGGCAGGAGCGCATGATTGCAGCACTGGAACGGCGCGCCGATAAACCACACGAAAGTGTTGGCATGGACGCGGAAAGCCGTATGCGCCTGCGTTCGATTGATGTGCAGATGCTGCGTATTCTTGAAGAAATTTCAGCGGGCCGGCAGGAAAGCATGGCAGAGTTGCGGAAGGAACTATCTTATCTTGCCAAAGCACTGTCTTACCCGCGCAGCAGCACAGAACCCCGCCGGATACGCGCCAAACCCGACGGTAAGGAGCGTTAGCTATGGCCTTGTCGCGACGCACCGGCGCGCGGTTTCAGGCGTCTATCTGGCCGGGGTTTGTGGATGCCATGACCGGCCTGTTGCTAGTGCTGATGTTTGTGCTGACCATCTTCATGGTTGTCCAATTTGTGCTGACAGAACAGATTTCGGGGCAAGAGACGGAACTGGACGCGCTATCGTCCGAAGTGGCCGCACTTGCGCAGGCATTGGGGCTGGAACAACAGACGAGCACCAATTTGCAGGCGCGTGTTGGCGCGTTGCAAGCATCGCTGGCGCAGGCCAGATCGCAGGCAGACGAACAGGCGGCACTTATAACGTCACTACAAAGCGAGCGGGCCGCGCAGGATCAGGCACTGTCACAAGCGCAGACGCAGATCACCAGTTTTGAGGCGCAAGTTGCCGCGCTGATTGCAGACCGCGACACAGCGCAAGGGCAGGTTGCCGATCTGGAAGCGCGCGAAGCAACGTTGTTGAGCGAGCAGGAGGCATTGAACCTTGCGCTTGCAGCGAGCCGTGATGAAATCGACGCACAACAGGAAGCGGCGCGTTTGGCGGCCGCGCGGCGCGAAGCACTTGAGGCTTTGATGGCTGATTTGCGGGCCCGCAATGCAACCGCTGAAGACCGGATCGAAACACTGAGCGCTGAAGTTGATGCCGCAAATGAAGCCCTGAGCGCGCAAGAGGCACAGCGTTTGGCCGATGCTGCTGCGGCCCAGGCGATGCGTGATAGGCTGGAGAGCGCGGACACGGAACTGACGGCGATGACACTTTCGCTGGAAGCGCAGCGCAAACGGGCCGAAGAAACACTGACTCTGCTGGCTGCGGCGCGTGCAGCGCAAGAAGAGTTGGATCAGCGCCTGGCGGCCGCGCTGAGTGATGCGCAAGCCAGTGAATCCGAGCTGCAATCCAGCCTTCAGGACGCAAATGCGCGCATCGCTGCGCTGGAGGCAGAGTTGAGCGATGCCGAAACAGAGACAGATAACCAAATTGAGGATTTGCGCACCCGTCTGGCCGCAGCGCTTGCGGCTAAACTGGAGGCGCAATCCGATGTGGACCAGACCCAAAGCGAAGCTGAGCGTCGTGCCGCGCTGTTGGCGCAGGCCAGAGAGGAGTTGGCGCAGGAAATCGAAACTTCTGCTGCAGCGCAACGCCAGACAGAACTGTTAAACCAGCAGGTAGCGGCCCTGCGCGCCCAGCTGAGCAACCTGCAAGGATTGCTGGATCAGGCTGAAATTGATGATGTTGCGCGGCAGGTCGAACTGCAATCGCTTGGATCACAGCTTAACACCGCACTGGCGCGTGTCGCAGCAGAAGAGCGGCGGCGTGCTGAACTGGAGGCAGCTGAGCGAAAGCGGCTGGAGGCGGAAACCAAAAACCTTGAGCAGTACCGCTCGGAATTTTTTGGTCAACTGCGCGCGGTGTTGGGCGCGCAAGAGGGCGTGCGCATCGAGGGTGACCGATTTGTGTTCAGTTCCGAAGTGCTTTTCCCGCCCGGTGGTGCAGACCTTTCGCGGGAAGGGACCCGTGAAATTGCAAAAGTTGCATCGATCCTACAGAATGTCGCTGCCGATATTCCTGAGGGTATTGACTGGGTCATTCGGGTTGATGGTCATACGGACAATGTGCCGCTATCTGGAACCGGAGAATTTGCCGATAACTGGGAGCTTAGCCAGGCCAGGGCATTGTCCGTTGTAAAATATATGTCCAATTTTCTAGGTATTCCACCGGATCGGCTGTCGGCAAACGGGTTTGGGCAGTACCAGCCTGTAGATACAGCCGACACAGATGCCGCGCGCGCGCGCAACCGCCGCATCGAACTGAAATTCACTGAAAAATAAGGTTAGCGAAGGGTCAGTGTCAGGCTCTGGCTGTCAATTTTATTGCCTCTGCGCAGCAGTGTCGCCTTACCTTTGTAGACGCCGGCGGGCCAGCGCACACCCCGCCGTTTCTTGCCAATCGCGCGAAAGGATTGTGCCTGCGCGCGTTTTAGGAGGGTGTCGCGTTCTACCACTGTACCGCCGGGGCCGTGCAGTGTCATGCGGATGATATCACCTTTCTGCGTGCCAAACAGAAAGGCATAGATCACCAGTGCGTCACTTGTCGCATCGGGTGGTGTGACAGAATTTTCACGAATGGCGATAAATTCGGGCACTGCTGAAGCAGTACCGATGCTGACAATTCCGCCAGCGCGATAGGGCGGGACCTCTGACCAAAGTGTCTCTGTTTCCGGCGCGCCGCAGGTGATTTTGCCATCTGGATCAAACGGATCGACCACCGCACCGTTTTTTCGCACGGAAAGGTGCACGTGAGGAAACTCCGCACGTCCCGACATGCCGACTTTCCCTATGATCTCTCCGGCCTTTACAACCTGACCGCTTTTCACCGTCAGTGACCCTTTGCGAAGGTGACAATATTGTGTCTCCCAGCCGTCCTGATGGCGCAGGACCAGACCGTTGCCACATTCGCGCCCCTCAATGGCGGCGGCGCGGGAAGGGGAATAGCGCGCATCGTCCATTCCATCCCGTATACCGGCGACAACGCCGGTGGCAGACGCCAGCACATCGACGCCTTCGGTAATCATATCGTAACCGGGCAAGGCAAAATCAGTGCCTTTGTGTTTGTCGTAACTCAGCCCCGAACACATGAAATCCGATGCCCCGTCAGAGGTATCATGATCGACGTATTGCTGGATGTAGCAGGGCCCGTTCAAATCACAGTCAATCGGTGAAGATAACGAAAAATCCCCCGCCGTGGCGGGCACGGCGAGGGAAATAAAGGCCAGAAGACCAAGCCTCATTATTCGGCAGTAAGCAATGGCGGCTTGTCATCGGTCAGTCGCCGACTGTCGGGACCCTCGATCACAAGATCAAGTTCGCCTTTCTTGACGCCAACCTTTACAACACCGCCTTTGGCCAACTTACCGAACAGCAGTTCTTCGGACAGCGGCTTTTTAATGTACTCCTGGATAACGCGGCCCAGCGGACGCGCGCCCATCTTGTCATCGTACCCCTTGTCCGCCAGCCATTCGGTGGCCTTTTTGCTCAACTCGATGGTGACATTGCGGTCCATCAATTGCGCTTCAAGCTGTAGAACAAACTTCTCGACCACTTGCATGATAACTTCTTTGGGCAGCGCGCCGAAAGAAATCACAGCATCCAGACGGTTGCGGAACTCCGGTGTGAAGGTCCGTTCGATTGCGGCTGTATCTTCGCCTGTGCGGCGTTCACGGCCAAAACCGATCGCCTCTTTCGCCTGCTCGGACGCGCCGGCATTCGACGTCATGATCAGCACAACATTGCGGAAATCCACTGTGCGCCCGTTGTGATCTGTCAGTTTGCCGTGATCCATGACCTGCAACAGAATATTGTAGACATCGGGATGCGCTTTTTCCATCTCGTCCAGCAGAAGAACACAATGCGGATCCTGATCCACACCGTCCGTCAGCATCCCGCCCTGATCAAAACCGACATAACCGGGAGGGGCACCAATCAGGCGGCTCACGGCGTGCTTTTCCATGTATTCGGACATATCAAAGCGCAGCAGCTTTACGCCCAACGTATCGGCCAGCTGTTTTGCAACTTCGGTTTTACCCACGCCTGTTGGTCCTGCAAACAGGTAATTGCCAATCGGCTTTTCAGGTTCGCGCAAGCCCGCGCGCGCCAGTTTGATCGCCGATGACAAGGCCTCAATCGCCGCATCCTGTCCGAACACAACGCGCTTGAGCGAGGTTTCAAGATCACGCAGCACCATGACATCGTCTTTGGAGACGTTTTTCGGCGGGATGCGCGCAATTTTTGCAACAACCGCTTCGACCTCTTTTGTGCCGATGGTTTTGCGCCGCTTTGATGGTGCAACCAGATGTTGCGCCGCGCCTGCTTCGTCGATGACGTCAATCGCGCTGTCGGGCAATTTGCGATCGTTGATATAGCGATGTGCAAGCTCGACAGATGTCTTGATCGCGTCGGCTGTGTATTTTACGCCGTGGTGATCCTCGAAATAGGGTTTGATGCCTTTGAGGATTTTCTGAGCGTCTTCGACCGAAGGCTCGTTTACGTCTATCTTCTGGAAACGGCGCGCCAATGCGCGGTCTTTTTCAAAATGCTGGCGGAACTCTTTATAAGTGGTCGAGCCCATTGTACGCAGCTTGCCACCGGCAAGTGCGGGTTTCAGCAAGTTTGACGCATCCATTGCGCCGCCAGACGTAGCACCGGCACCGATGACGGTGTGGATTTCGTCGATGAAAAGAACCGCATCATCATGGTCTTCCAGTTCCGTGACCACGGCCTTCAGGCGTTCTTCAAAGTCCCCGCGATAACGCGTACCCGCCAGCAACGCGCCCATGTCGAGCGAGTAGATGATGGTGTTTTCCAGAACTTCGGGCGTTTCCCCTGCGACGATCTTGCGCGCAAGGCCCTCCGCAATTGCGGTTTTCCCGACACCGGGGTCACCCACCAGCAGCGGGTTGTTCTTGCGGCGGCGGCACAATACCTGAATGCACCGCTCAACCTCCGCATCGCGACCGATCAGCGGATCGACATCGCCATCACGCGACTTTTTATTCAAATCCACACAGTATTTTTCCAATGCGGATTCCTTTTTGTCGCCCTCGGTAACGCCCTGCGCCTCTTCCTCGTGGTCGGGCGCACCTGAAACAGGGCGCGCTTCGCCGTATTCGGGGTCTTTCGCAACACCGTGCGCAATGAAATTAACCGCGTCATAGCGGGTCATGTCCTGCTCTTGCAGGAAGTAGGCGGCGTTGCTTTCGCGCTCCGCAAAGATAGCGACCAGCACGTTTGCGCCCGTCACCTCGGTGCGGCCTGATGATTGTACATGGATTGCGGCGCGCTGGATAACCCGCTGAAATGCTGCTGTGGGCACCGCTTCGGAGCCTTCGACATCGGTGACCAGATTACTCAGGTCTTCGTCGATAAACTCAACAAGTGTTTCGCGCAGTTCGTTCACGTCGACGGAACAGGCTTTCATGACCTGTAGTGCGTCGGGTTCATCCACCAGCGAAAGCAGCAGATGCTCCAGTGTGGCGAATTCGTGTTTGCGTGCATTGGCCAGCGCGAGTGCTGCGTGGATTGACTGCTCAAGAGTGGTCGAGAATGAAGGCACGTGCGTGTTCCTTTTCGAAAGGGGTCGGGGCGGCACCGGATATTACAGCGCCTGCCGTCCAACCATGGCCTGATTGTATTAGAGTTTGGTTGATCGACGCCCAGCTTCAAGTCTTTTTTGAAATAAAGTTATCACAATTATTTTTACAGGTCGTTGTTGTGGCGGTTCAGAACCTGATTTGGGTCAACGGCGCAACACTTGTGGGTGAAGGTTTTTTTGCGCTTGGCAGTTGATGACCTTTCTATAAAACTTTGCCCGACCGATCCACCGCGCAACGGGCATGGGGGCTAGAAATTGTCCTTGCGTTTGCGGACTTTCTCAAAAACTTCGGCGTCGGTGGCATCTGGCATACCCAGCGTTTTGCGCAATGCAGGGCTATCGCACCGCAGATAGGGGTTCGTCGCGCGTTCCAGTGCCAGACGGGATGGTACGGTGAAACGGCCAGCGTCCCGTGCGGCTTTGGTATCTGCGATGCGCTGGTGCAGGGCGGCATTATCAGGATCGACCGTCAGCGCAAATTCCAGATTGGCCGTGGTGTATTCGTGGCCGGAGCAGACCAGCGTGTCATCAGGCCAGCTTGCCATCTTTTGAAAACTGGCATGCATCTGCGCAGGGGAGCCTTCGAACAGGCGGCCGCAGCCACCTGCCATCAGGCTGTCGGCGGTGAATGCGGCGTTTGCAGCAGGGGCAAAAAAGGCGATATGTCCAACGGTGTGGCCGGACACGTCAATCACTTCGACCCGCGTGTCTCCAAGATTGAAACTATCGCCCTCGGCAAGGGATACATCAAGTTCGGGCAGGCGGTGCGCGTCTGCGGCAGCGCCGTAAACGGGAGCGGGGAAATCAGGCAACAGATCAGGCAGGCCGTCGATGTGGTCAAAGTGGTGGTGGGTCAGCCATATCTGGCTCAGCGACCAGTCGCGCGCCTTTAGTTCCGCTTTGATTGGCCCCGCTTCGGGCACATCAACCAATGCGACCTCGCCGGTTGCCTTCTCACGCAACAAGAACGCGTAATTGTCCGAGAGGCACGGGATGGTGACCAGAATATGGCTGTCAGTCTCGATCATCTCGGAAGGCATGGGCAAGGCTCCTTTGCTGCGCTACAACAACAGAGAATGGCGCAATAAGGGGCTCTGTCAATGCATCTTGATGTTCAGGATCTGCGCAATTTCTATTATCGCAGCGCGCTGGGACGTGCGGCGCAGAAATCGCTGCGTGACAGAATGCTGGAGGTCTGGCCGGAGGCCAAGGGGCAAACAGTGGTTGGCTTCGGATTTGCGGCACCGCTTCTGCGGCCCTATCTGAAAGACGCGCGGCGGGTGATTACGCTGATGCCGGGGCCACAAGGCGTCATGCCGTGGCCTGCGGGAATGCCCAACACATCCGTGCTGACCGAAGAAACCCTGTGGCCGCTTGAAACGGGGCATGTGGACAAACTGGTGCTGTTGCACGGATTGGAAACGTGTGAGCGTCAGGCCGATTTGCTGGAAGAATGTTGGCGCGTGTTGGGGCCGGGGGGCAAGGCGCTGTTTATTGTGCCCAACCGTGCTGGGCTGTGGGCGCGACGCGACCGCACACCATTTGGCTACGGGCGGCCCTATTCACCGGGCCAGTTGGACGCGCAACTGCGCAAGCACCAGTTTTTGCCGGAACGACAGGTGGGGGCGCTGTATCAGTTTCCGTCAGGCCAGCGGATGTGGATGAAATCCGCAGGGCTGTTTGAAAGTGTCGGGCGCAATGTCTCCACGATCATGGCGGGCGGCGCATTTATGGTCGAAGCGACGAAGCTGGTCTATCCGCCAAAAGGCACCGTGCAGCGCAAGCGCGCGCGTATGTCGATTGGCGTGATGGAACCGCAGGCAAAGCCGGTTTAGATTGTTGTGAAGGCACTGCTGAAGATACCAATGCGGGTGAACATCGGCGCAGCCGTTTCCAGCTGGGCAAAGGCGATATCGCTTTCAGTAATATCGACAAGCCCTTCCAGCCTTAGCGTACCGGTCATTTGCGCGCCGTTCTGGTTTGCGGTGAATGTGAAGTCTAGATCGGTATAGGCACCATCCACATCTTCGCGCAGGGTAAATTCATGCGTGAAGTCGTCTCTCAGATCCCTGTCTGCATTCCGGTCGATTTCATCGAAAGCGCCGTCAAAGTTGCCATCGTCCGGCGCATAAAACCCTGCCACAAGCTGTGACGGGTCGATCAGGATCATATCCTCGCCCTGAGTGAAGTCAGTGACGCGCCCGACCAGACCCAGATCAATGTTATCACTGTCGAGGCTACCTGCGCCAAAAGTGGTGATCTCGATGCGGTCCGCGCCCTCTCCGGTGATGAAGGTGTCAGGGCCGTTGCCCGATGCGCGCTCCGACAGTTCGACATCGCTGCGCAAAACATCATCACCCGCGCCGCCATCCAGTGTGGTTTGCTGGCCGAATGTGCCATCATTGGCGATAAGGGTATCGTTTCCGATGCCACCTTCCAGCGTGAGGCTGTTCGAATATTCGTAACCTTCGTGCAACAGCACATCGTCACCGGCAAGGCCGCTTAGGGTTTCCATCCCTTCAATCAGCCTGTCCTCTGACCCTTCCTGAGATGATGACAGGGTATCATTACCAGCTGTGCCTTCAACCACAGGACGGATTATGTCGACCTCTAAGAAGTCGGTCAGAGAGTCCTCGTCTGCGACTTCGATAATCTCGCCCAGCCGGTCACCGTCACCATAGTTGGACGCGTAAATCTGTGTAAATTCCGGCTCTGCGCCTTCGGAATATACAAAATCCGGTATGGCACCCGCTTCGTCGTCAGCGACTGCGGGGTCAAACGCCCAATGTCCCAGTTCTCTGATCCCAAGTTCCGATATGAAGTCGCTGTAGTAAGTGTTGTCGCCACGATCAAAGGCTTCTTCCAAAGTTTCGGACATTTCGACGCCTTCGGGAACCAATAAAACGCTGGCGTCATAGCTGTAAGGAGAGCCATACGTGCTTTCCTCATCTACGGTACGGCTTGCCACAATATGAATCGTCCCGGTTTCTTCCGGGTCTGTGGTAATCGTGACAACATTCGTTGCTTCATCCAGTGTTGCGGCAGCGGGTAGCACGGGCGCTTCCGGCTCTGCGAGGGCTAGCGGTTCAACCGGATCAACGGGTTCTTCGGTGAAGTCTTCGGTATCGCCGTCCGGCAAAACGTGCAGGAACAGCCCGAGGCCGAGAAGTGAGAGCAGCGCAAATGCAGAAATGGTGATTTTCCCCAGATTTCACGTCAATCTTTGCAATGAAGATAGACGGAGGCAGCTAAGTCAACAGTTTGAAGGGTTTGAGGCGCGATTTGTTTCCGTTAGTGCGACAAACGCTAAAGGGAGTAAGTTTTGTTTCGGGATTGTCCTTGTAAACTTCGGGGTCAGACCGGTTATTAAGTGCCAGAATCGTGTCAAATTCCGGTGAAACAGGGGTGTGCGTGAAATTTTATCGTATGCCAAATGGCCGCGGTTTGGCCAAACCCTTGAAAAATGGGGAAATGTGCGCAAAGCGACATCACTATACTGTGTTGCGGCAATTAGATCGGTCTGCTACATCGCCCTAGATTTAATCGCGCAGCGTCTGTTTTAGGGCCGCGCCAACACGCCGGTGACGTTACCCTGACGAAGCCGGCGCAGACGTATGAGAGGATGGACGTGTCCGAACCAGCTTCGATCTCCACAGGCATCGCGCAACGCTATGCGACTGCTGTATTCGAATTGGCCAAAGAGGCCGACAAAGTCAAAGCCGTTGAAACGGATTTGACAGCCCTGCATGATGCAATGACGACCAGCGATGATTTTCGCGCGTTGATCCATTCACCGATCTACACACGCGAAGAACAATCGGATGCGATTGCCGCCGTTGCCAAAAAGATGAAGCTGTCGCCGATCATGGCAAACACGCTTTCATTGATGGCGCAAAAGCGCCGTTTGTTTGTGCTGCCCCAACTGGTGCAGACCCTGCGCGACATTATCGCGGAAGACAAAGGTGAAGTGACAGCGGATGTGACATCTGCCAAGGCACTGACCAAGACACAGGCCGATAAGCTGGCTGCGTCACTCAAGAAGACAACCGGCAAGGCCGTGACACTGCACCAGACTGTAGATGAATCTCTCATCGGTGGTTTGATTGTTAAAGTAGGCTCCAAGATGATCGACACGTCGATCCGCTCGAAGCTTAATTCCCTCCAGAATGTAATGAAAGAGGTCGGATAAATGGGTATCCAAGCTGCAGAAATTTCTGCGATCCTGAAGGACCAGATCAAGAACTTTGGTCAAGAAGCTGAAGTGGCCGAAGTCGGCCGCGTGCTGTCCGTTGGTGACGGTATTGCGCGTGTGTACGGTCTGGACAATGTCCAGGCCGGTGAAATGGTTGAATTCCCCGGTGGTATTCAGGGTATGGCCCTGAACCTTGAAGCTGACAACGTTGGTGTTGTTATCTTCGGTTCCGACCGTGACATCAAAGAAGGCGACACCGTAAAGCGCACCAACTCCATCGTGGACGTGCCAATCGGTGACGAACTGCTGGGCCGCGTTGTTGACGGCTTGGGTAACCCGATTGACGGCAAAGGCCCTATCGGCGCGTCAAAGCGCGGTCTGGCCGAAGTGAAGGCGCCGGGCATCATCCCGCGCAAATCGGTACACGAGCCGATGGCGACTGGCCTGAAGTCTGTGGATGCGATGATCCCTGTTGGCCGTGGCCAGCGCGAATTGATCATTGGTGACCGCCAGACCGGCAAAACAGCGCTCGCGCTTGATGCGATGCTGAACCAGGCGCAGATTAACAAAGCCGCCGGTGATGACGAATCCAAAAAGATGTACTGCGTGTATGTCGCGATCGGTCAGAAACGCTCGACTGTTGCGCAGCTGGTTAAAAAGCTCGAAGAAACAGGCGCGATTGAATATTCCATCGTTGTGGCTGCTACTGCTTCCGAGCCTGCACCGATGCAGTTCCTCGCACCGTACTCTGCCACCGCTATGGCGGAGCACTTCCGCGACAATGGCCGCCACGCCCTGATCGTTTATGATGATCTTTCCAAGCAGGCTGTTTCCTATCGCCAGATGTCGCTGTTGCTGCGTCGTCCGCCCGGACGCGAAGCCTATCCAGGTGACGTTTTCTATCTTCACTCCCGTCTGCTTGAGCGTTCTGCGAAGCTGGGTGATGATGCAGGCAACGGCTCATTGACAGCGCTGCCAATCATCGAAACCCAAGGCGGTGACGTTTCCGCGTTTATTCCAACCAACGTGATTTCGATCACCGACGGTCAGATCTTCTTGGAAACAGAACTGTTTTACCAAGGTATCCGTCCTGCTGTGAACACCGGTCTGTCGGTTTCGCGTGTTGGTTCGTCAGCCCAGACAAAAGCAATGTCTTCGGTTGCGGGTCCGGTTAAGCTGTCGCTTGCGCAGTACCGCGAAATGGCGGCATTTGCACAGTTCGGTTCCGATCTGGACGCCGCTACCCAGCAGTTGCTGGCCCGTGGTGCGCGCCTGACAGAGCTGATGAAGCAGCCGCAGTACAACCCGCTGACCAACGCCGAAATCGTTTGCGTAATCTACGCAGGCACCAACGGCTATCTGGACAAAGTGGATGTGAAAGATGTTGGCCGGTTTGAGGCCGGTCTGCTCAAGCATCTGCGTGGCAAACACGCCGACCTTCTGGAAGATATCACCAACAATGACCGCAAGGTTAAGGGTGAACTAGAAGAGAAAATCAGAGCGGCTCTCGACGCGTTCGCTGCTGACTTCGCTTAAGGAGAGATAAGCCAATGGCAAATCTCAAGGACCTTAAAAACCGGATCGCGAGTGTGAAGAACACTCGTAAGATCACCAAGGCCATGCAAATGGTTGCCGCGGCGAAACTTCGCCGCGCGCAGGAAGCTGCGGAAGCGTCCCGCCCATATACAGAGCGTTTCAATGCGGTCATGTCATCGCTTGCGGCGTCTGTTGGCGGTTCGGATTCCGCGCCCAAACTGCTGAGCGGTACGGGCAAGGATGACGTGCATCTGCTGGTTGTGATGACGGCTGAAAAAGGCCTGTGTGGCGGCTTTAACGCTAACATCGCAAAGAAAGCCCGTGCGCATGCACAAAAGCTGATTGCCGATGGAAAACAGGTGAAAATCCTGACCGTAGGTAAAAAGGGGCGCGACCAGCTCAAGCGTGATTTCGGAAAGTATTTTGTGGGTCATGTTGACCTTACAGAAGTCAAGCGCATCGGGTTTACCGATGCGCAGGGCATCGCGAAGGATGTTCTGATCCGGTTTGACGAGGGCGAATTCGATGTCGCTACGTTATTCTTCTCGGAATTTGTCAATGTGGTCACCCAGATCCCGACCGCATTGCAGATCATTCCGGCGCAAATCGACACAACACAAGGCGAAGCGCCTGACGTTCTGTTCGATTACGAGCCTTCCGAAGAAGCGATCCTCGCTGATCTTCTGCCGCGTGGTGTGGCAACGGCGATCTTCTCGGCACTGTTGGAAAACGGTGCGTCCGAACAAGGTGCGCGCATGTCCGCAATGGATAACGCAACCCGCAACGCGGGCGAGATGATCGAAGATCTGACAATTGAATACAACCGTTCACGTCAGGCCGTCATCACCAACGAGCTGATCGAAATCATTTCCGGCGCGGAAGCGCTGTAAGATATTGGAGAAAAACGACATGGCAAAAGCAGTCGGCAAAATCACCCAAGTCATCGGCGCGGTCGTTGACGTACAGTTCGAGGATAACCTGCCGGAAATCCTGAACGCATTGACCACGCAGAACCAGGGCAAAGACCTGATCCTCGAAGTGGCTCAGCACCTTGGCGAGAACACGGTACGTACCATTGCGATGGACGCCACCGAAGGTCTGGTCCGTGGTCAGAAAGTAACCGACAACGGCGAGCCTATCTCGATCCCGGTTGGTAACGCGACACTGGGCCGCATCATGAACGTTGTAGGCGAGCCTATTGACGAAAAAGGCCCCGTTGAATCCGACGAGCGCCGTTCGATCCACGCGGATGCACCCGAGTTTGCAGAGCAGGCGACAACATCCGAAGTTCTGGAAACAGGCATCAAGGTTATCGACCTGCTGGCACCATATGCCAAAGGTGGTAAAATTGGTCTGTTCGGTGGTGCCGGTGTTGGCAAAACCGTTCTGATTATGGAACTGATCAACAACATCGCCAAAGTGCACTCCGGCTACTCCGTTTTCGCGGGTGTGGGCGAGCGTACGCGTGAAGGTAACGACCTTTACCACGAGATGATCGAATCCAACGTTATCGTGCCGGACAACCTCACAGAGTCTAAAGTGGCGCTGGTTTACGGTCAGATGAACGAGCCTCCAGGTGCGCGTATGCGTGTTGCCCTGACAGGTCTGACATTGGCCGAGCAGTTCCGCGACCAGTCCGGTACTGACGTTCTGTTCTTTGTGGACAACATCTTCCGCTTCACGCAGGCCGGTTCCGAAGTGTCCGCTCTGCTCGGTCGTATTCCTTCTGCTGTGGGCTATCAGCCGACACTCGCAACCGACATGGGTGCGATGCAGGAGCGTATTACCTCCACGAAGTCCGGTTCGATTACCTCTGTTCAGGCCGTATATGTTCCTGCGGATGACTTGACGGACCCTGCACCAGCGACATCCTTTGCGCACCTCGACGCGACAACGGTTCTCGACCGCTCGATCTCGGAAAAGGGCATCTACCCTGCGGTTGATCCGCTTGGTTCCACGTCCCGTCTGCTTGATCCGCTGGTTATCGGTGAAGAGCACTATAAAGTCGCAACAGATGTTCAGCAGGTTCTTCAGCGTTACAAATCCTTGCAGGACATCATCGCCATTCTCGGCATGGACGAACTGTCAGAGGACGACAAACTGGCCGTGGCCCGTGCGCGTAAAATCGAGCGTTTCCTGTCCCAGCCGTTTGACGTTGCGAAGGTCTTTACCGGTGCAGACGGCAAGCAGGTTCCGCTTGCGGAAACCGTGCAGTCATTCAAAGCGGTTGTTGCCGGTGAGTATGACCACCTTCCCGAAGGTGCGTTCTACATGGTAGGCGGCATCGAGGAAGTAATCGCGAAAGCGGAAAAAATGGCGGCTGACGCTGCTGCGTAAGGAGGCTCTGTAATGGCTGACACGATGCAATTCGATCTGGTGTCGCCTGAGCGGCGCCTTGCTTCGGCCCAAGTGGTTTCGGTGCAGATTCCGGGTATGGATGGCGACATGACGGCGATGCCCGATCATGCGCCAACCATCACCACGCTGCGCCCCGGTATCCTGACTGTGGATGGTCCTGACGGGCAAACCCAGTACGTGGTCACAGGCGGGTTTGCCGAGATCACTGCGAAAGGTGTATCGGTTCTTGCCGAACGTGCGCTGTCAAAGGCGGAAATGACGCAGGAAACCATGAACGAGATCATGGAAGAGGCGAAGAACACCTATTCCAAGGTGAAAGAAGAGTTCGAAAACGAGCCCGGTCCGGTTGATGACGCAGCCAAGCTGCTGTCCGATATGGTCGCTATGGGGGAACACATGGGC
The DNA here is from genome assembly GCF_026410285.1 of Sulfitobacter sp. F26169L. GTDB lineage: Bacteria > Pseudomonadota > Alphaproteobacteria > Rhodobacterales > Rhodobacteraceae > Sulfitobacter. The sequence continues at coordinate 426,836 of NZ_JAPMLP010000004.1, forward strand.
CTTAGCGCCAAACAATAAGCTTGGAGTGACCAAGTTCTTGAGGCCTCGCACGAATAGCGGGGCCTTTCGCATTTCTGACGCCACAGTATTGGGGTAAAATCCGGCTAGGCGGGTGTGCTTTTTATTACGGGATTCCGATTATGAAAAAATTGCGCAGTTTTATCGTAGGTGTGGACAGCGGCGACGAGGTTCTTTTCCAAGACTTCGAAGATGGTGGGGAAATGTGGACGGGTCGCGGCCAGCGAGAGCGGCGGCGGCGGATCAAGTTTTCGGAGAAATATCTAAGCATACCGACCGTGCAGCTATCAATATCGCTTTGGGATATAGATGCCGGAACCGTATTGCGCGCGGATGTGACGGCAGAAGCAGTCACGGAAAAAGGGTTCGATATGGTCTTTCGCACCTGGGGTGATACCAAAGTTGCGCGCGTTCGTATTTCGTGGACCTCGTTTGGTGAGCTTGAGGATGCTGATGCGTGGGATGTCGGCTGACTTGGCAGGTTTCAGGCGATAAACGTCCGGTCGCTCCCTTTGGGACGGACCGGACGTTTATCGGATAACTGCATCATGGCTGAGGAGGGGTATTAAACCTCTGCGTACATCCCATCATAGATCGGGCCGAGAGTATCTTGTTCGAACAGCGAAGACACAGATGTGCCGTTCCAGATGTTCAGAATCGCCTGTGCAAATATAGGAGCGGTTGGAACGATACGGATATTAGGTGCTTTTTTAATCGCATCCGTCGGGGCGATGCTGTCGGTTATGACCAGTGATTTCATCACCGAATTTGTGACACGCTCAACAGCGGGACCGGACATGACGCCGTGGCTGATATAGGCGTGTACTTCTTTCGCCCCATTTTCCAATAGTACTTCTGCCGCTTTGCACAGGGTGCCTGCGGTGTCGCAGATATCGTCAATGATAAGGCAAGTTTTGCCCTTCACATCACCGATAACTGTCATTTCGGATACTTCACCAGCTTTTTCGCGACGTTTGTCAACGATCGCAAGCGGTGCATTCAGGCGTTTGGCAAGTTCGCGCGCCCGCGCCACGCCGCCCACGTCAGGGGAGATGATCAACAGATCGTCCATCTGGTCCTTGAATGCGTGTTTGATGTCCAGCGCAAAGACAGGGGAGGCATAGAGGTTATCAACAGGGATGTCGAAGAAGCCCTGAATCTGTGCGGCATGCAGGTCCATCGTAAGAATACGCTCGATCCCTGTGCCGACCATCATATTGGCCACCAATTTGGCTGTGATGGGTGTACGGGCCTTTGTTCTGCGATCCTGTCGCGCGTAGCCGAAGTATGGCAGCACTGCCGTGACACGCTGTGCGGAGGAGCGGCGGAGGGCATCCGCCATGATCAACAGTTCCATCAGATTGTCGTTGGCGGGGTTCGACGTGGGCTGGATGATGAACATATCCTCGCCGCGCACGTTTTCGAATACTTCCACAAAAATTTCGCCATCATTGAAACGTTCGACCCGCGCATCGACCAATCCTACATTCACCCCCCTGTGCAGGGACATCCGCCGCGCAATTGCTTTTGCAAGCGGCATGTTGGCATTGCCGGAAATCAACTTGGGTTCGGAAGTATTGGACATGTGCGGGAGGCTCCGTGGCAGCGGTGAACAGAATCGTCACTGGAACACCGATTAACATGTGCCTAGGGTTAGGCAAAGCAAACAGACCCTAAAGGAGCACCAAATGGCCCGTATCGACTATTATTTTGCCACGTTGTCACCCTATTGCTACCTGGCAGGGACGCGGTTGGAGGATGTAGCTGCCAAACATGGCGCTACGATCAACTACAAGCCTTTCGATCTAGCGCAAGGGTTCGGGCGAACGGGCGGCGTGATGCCGCAAGACCGACACATCAGCCGGATCGAATATCGTGCGCAGGAGCTCCCCCGTCAGGCGAAAAAGTTGGGGATGCCATTCAATCTCAAGCCGGCGCACTGGCCAACCAATGGTGCCCCGTCCGCATACGCAATTATTGCGGCGCAAAACGCGGGTGGAGGAAACCTGGGCCTGTTGGTCCATGCGATTACCCGCGCGGTCTGGGCCGAAGATAAAGACATTGCGCAAGATGACGTGATCCGTGGCTGCCTGAGCGAAGCGGGGTTCGATCCTGCGCTGGCGGATAGTGGCCTGTTGCAGGGGGCCGAGACATACGCCCGTAATCTGGAAGAGGCGGTAGAGGCGGGTGTTTTCGGCGCGCCGTTCTATCTGGTTGACGGACAGCGGTTCTGGGGGCAGGACCACATAGACGATCTGGATCTATTTTTGCAGGGAAAACTGTGAGTATTTATACACATACACACCTCTATGAGGGCGCGCCGCGCCGCGCTTTGGCGATCCATTGCACATTGGGCCATACGGGCGCATGGCGCGGCGTTGCCGCGGCGTTAAAGGATGATCTAAGCTTGCTGGCGTTTGATCTGCCCAGCCATGGGCGGTCGGGGGTTTGGGACCGGACTGGTAATGTCCACGATGTCGCGACGGATATGGCGCGCGCATTGATCAATGAGCCAATGGATCTAATTGGGCATTCGTTCGGTGCAACTGTTGCGCTGCGTATTGCGGTCGAGACGCCCGAATTGGTGCGCAGTGTCACGATGATTGAGCCTGTCTACTTTGCTGCCGCGATCGAGGATGAGCCGGAGCTGTTAGTGCAATATAAAGAAGACAGCCAAGAGCTGGATGCGGCGTTCGCCTCCGGTGATGAACGGGAGGCCGCGCGGGTATTTAACCGTGGCTGGGGGGACGGAACGCCGTGGGATAGTCTGCCTAAAAAGATGCAGGATTACATGGCGGGGCTGGTACACTACGTACCCGCCAGTGCGGCATGCCTGCATTATGACAGCGCAGGCCTGCTTCAGCCGAGGCGCATGGCGCGGGCCAATATGCCTGTGCTGCTGATCGAGGGGGACCAATCCCCGCCGATGAGCGCAAAAGTCGGGGTGTCGCTTGAAAAACGTCTGCCGGACGTGGAGCGTGTTATCATCAAGGGAGCGGGGCACATGCTGCCCGTGACGCATCCCGATGCTGTGGTGGCGCCTGTGCGTGCGCTGTTGGCGCGCAGCTGATCTTTAGAAATGGCTTAAAAACTGGTCGACGAGTTCATCTGTCATCGACCAATCACAGACCAGCCGCGCGCCAAGCATTTCATCCGCAGGACCAGACGTATAATCACCGTCCAGCACGTAGTATTTTGCGCCATCAGCGTGCAGCTTTTGGTGTACTGCACGCGGGAAACGGGTGAAGATTATGTTCGCGTCAGGCGTATTGATCAGTTCAGCGCCTGCCGTGGTCAAACCTTTTGCCAGACGGGCGCAGACGCTATTCGCGCTGCGTGCCATGTCCTGCCACAGACTGTCTTCCAGATATGCAGCCATCTGTGCGGACAAGTAGCGATGTTTGGAAAACAGATGCGCGCCGCGCTTACGCCGCAGCTCGAATTCCCACGCTTTCTGCGGATCGAAAAAGATTACCGCCTCGACACCCATGCACCCGTTCTTTGTGCCGCCGAAGCTGACCACATCGACGCCCGATTTCCATGTCATCTCGGCAGGGGTGCAACCCAGCTTTACCAGCGCGTTGGCAAAACGGGCACCATCAAGATGCACAGGCAGATCGGCCGCTTTTGCGACAGCGGTAAGTGCGCGCAGCTCTTCCAGCGTGTGCACGCCGCCGAATTCGGTTGTCTGGGTGATAGAAACAGGGCCTGCCTGTGCGATATGGACGTTGCGGCCTGCGCGGCGCGCAATGGCGTTGGATAAACCTTCGGGTGTCATTTTGTCATCGGTCGGGACCAGCGTGAGCTTTGCGCCGCCTGCGTAAAATTCGGGTGCGTTACACTCGTCTTCTTCGATGTGGCTATGCTGGGCGCAAAAGATGGTCTGCCATGGTTGGGTATAACAGGCCAGCGCCAGCGCGTTGGCGGCGGTGCCTGTTGCAACCAGATAGACAGCGGCATCAGGCGCCTCAAATGTTTCCCGGATGCCTGAGCGCACCTCGTCCATGATGTCATCATTGCCGTAGGGCATTGCATAGCCTGAATTGGCTTCCATCACGCGCTGCATAATTTTCGGGTGTACAGGGCCTGAATTGTCAGAGGCAAAAAACATCAGGTTGGCTCCTCAATGATGTGATCTTCCCAGTCTTCAAATGCGGTTTCCCATTCGCTGACCGTACGGCCCCGCATGGAAACACCTGCTTTGTGAACGCTTTCGTGGGTTCCGGTGATTAGCGGATGCCACTCGGGCAGCTTTTCACCGCTCCACAGCAGACGGTAGGCGCAGGTTTGTGGCATCCAGTAGGCGTGTTCGTCGATGTTTTCCGGCGTCATCACGATGCAGTCAGGCACGAATTGATGACGGATATCATATTGCGCGCAGCGGCAGGTGGCATCATCCAGTAAACGGCAGGCAACGTTTGTGAGGGCAACGTCACCTGTGTCCTCGTCTTCCAGTTTGTTCAGGCAACATTTGCCACAGCCGTCACATAGGGCTTCCCATTCTTTTTTGTTCAGGGATTTAAGTGGCTTGCGTTCCCAAAATTTCTTGGAAAGGCCGTGGCGATCTATGGGGTCACTCATAGCGCGGCCAGAATATCACGGGCGCGGGCGCTGTCGGCGTCCATTTGCGCGACAAGGGCGTCAAGACTGTCAAACTTCTCTTCGCCGCGCAGGTGTTCGACCAAAGCCACCGACAGGGGCGTGCCGTATAGATCGCCCTTGAAATCAAAGATAAAGGTTTCGAGGTTCGCTTTGTTTTCGCCAAACATCGGGCGCACCCCCATTGAAGCAACGCCGTGGTAGCTGCCTTTGTGGGGGCCTTCCAGCACATCAACCAGCACGGCATAAACGCCGAAAGCAGGCGGATGCAGCCCGTTGATCGACATATTGGCAGTAGGGTAGCCAAGCGTGCGACCACGTTTTTCGCCGTCGATAACGGGGCCTTCGATGCGGTGCCAGTGGCCCAGCATCGCCGCAGCATCCCGCAGGCGCCCTTGGGTCAGCGCCTCGCGGATGGCAGTGGACGACACGGTCTTTTCAGAGCGGGTCATCAGCGGTGCAATGGTTACGCCAAAGCCCAACTTCTCCCCATAACTTACAAGGTCTGCCGCCGTTCCCGCCCGTCCTTTGCCAAAACAAAAATCGGCCCCGACCACGACATGCTTTAGCCCAAGACCTTTGTGCAAAACTTTTTCCGCAAATTCATAGGGCGAAAGTGACGCAAGTGCTGCGTCAAAGGGCAGCTGATACAGCTTTTCCACGCCAACCTTGGCAAGCCGTGACGCGCGGGCGGCACTGCTCATCAACCGGAACGGAGGTGCATCAGGCGCGAAAAATTCGCGCGGGTGGGGATCAAACGTAACAATGCCGAGAGGGGCGTCCGGCGCGGCGTCGTGGGCAAGCTGAATCACAGAGTCATGGCCCAGATGGACGCCGTCAAAATTGCCGATCGCGGCTGTTGCGCCGCGATCTGTGTCTTTTACAAACTGATAGTCAGTGATGATCTGCATAAACGTTGAGTAGCCGCCTGCGCAGATGCGTGCAAGGTCAGTCGAACTTGCGCGAAGGCGCCAGAACGGTCGCTTCGCCAATTAGCACTTTTTTCCCGTCAACAGCGCAATGGCAATCCATCTTTACAATACGCTTGGCGGGGTCGATATCGGTGACCTTCACCTCGGCATATACCGTATCACCGGGGCGTACGGGGCGCAGAAATTTCATCGTCTGGCCCAGATATACGGTTCCGTGACCGGGCAATTGCTCTCCGATCACAGCCGAGATCAGGCCGGCCGTCAGCATGCCGTGGGCAATGCGACCTTGGAAAATTGTGTCCTGTGCGTAATCTTCATCCAGATGCACGGGATTACGGTCGGTGGAGACTGTGGCAAACATCTCGATATCTTCATCGGTGACCTGCTTGCGCAGATAGCGGAACATTCCGATTTCGAGGTCTTCGATAACGATGGTGCCGCGTGGAAGGTTGTCCAACATGCTTGCCTTCTTGATAACAATAGTACGATCAGCGTGCGCCGATTGGAACTTAATTACTTTGCAGGCGCAGAAAAGCAAGCCCTAAATGTGTCAGCGCAGATGACCTATTGTGAAGGGGGGATTTGAGTTTTCGCTTTTCAGATATGTGGTTAAGGCGTCAGGATCGGGTTGCGATACAGTTTTGGTTTCTGCTGCAGCCAAACCACCCGAGATGAAAAGAGAATCAATTCCTTCATCCATGCCGCCTTTTATGTCCGTAAGAATTCCGTCGCCAATGGCCAGGATGCGATCATCGGGAATGGTATTGCCCAGTTTGTGCAACCTGCGCCGCGCCAGATCATAGATAGGGGCATGGGGTTTTCCGAAATACAGGCTTTCTCCGCCCATGTCGGAATACATCTTTGCGACAGCACCTGCACACCATTCACGTACATCTCCGCGATCAACAATAATATCGGGGTTCGCGCACAGCAGTTTCAGGCCGCGGTTAAGTGCGAACTCAAGATCGGGGCGCCATGTTCCAGGATCCGCCTGCGCATCAAACGGGCCCGTGCAAACAATGCCGCTGGCGTCTTCCAGCGCGACCCGCGTGATTTCGACCGGATTCTCAAGGATATCAAGCGGGTCGAAAAAACGGCTGTCGGTTACCGGCCCATAATGCCAAACCTTTTGCCCCACAACACCGCGATACATGGCCGAGCGCGCGGAATCACCCGATGTTGCAATCGCATCATAAGCGTCCTGTGGAACCTCGAAATGAACAAGTTGTTTTTCGACACCCGCACGGGGGCGGGGCGAGTTGGTCACCAATACCACAATGCCGCCTGCCTTGCGGTAGGCCTGCAATGCGGCAACCGCGTCGGGAAGTGCCTTCACCCCGTTATGCACACAGCCCCAAAGATCGACGAATAATGCGTCATAGTCCGATGAAATCTCTGATAGGCTATTGATGATGCGGGTCATGGATCTGCTCCTGTGGGGTGTTTGACGTGGGATACCGGAGGAGGCCGAAGATGCAAAGGGGCACGGCGCACACGCTCTGCGTGTTTGGGGCGTTCTCGCGTTTATGCGCGTCGCTGAATGAACCTCCGTCACGTGCCTGCGCGGCTCTAAAGCAGCCGACAGTTTGCAAACGGGCAGTTAAACTGGTCACCTCGATCTGTTTCAGGCGATTAATGTAAACCAGTTTTCGAAAAGCGACTGTCGATATGAAAAAGGCTCCCCCGTTGCCAGGAGAGCCCGAAAGCGTGGTGCCGTAGGGGCAGGGTCAGACCTTGAGATTCGGAATGATCTGTTTCTTGCGGCTCATCACACCGGGCAGGACAACCGTATCGCCTGTTACTGTCGCGCCGAATGATTTTTCCGCCACGGTCTTGGTCAGTTCATTGGGGATCAGCATTGTTGCTTCTTCGTTCAGAATATCCACAACAAACAGCAGAACCTGATCCGCGCCGTCTTCGCTCGCCACATCGGGCATGGCCGCCATCAGTGCATCCTTGCGGTCCAGCACAGCCGCAGGCGAGGTCGTTTCCAGAACAGAAACACGGAATTGTTTGCCGTCCACTTCATATTCCTTGCTGTCCATGCGCAGCAATTCCGCCTCCGAGAACGAGGACACATCGGATTTCGCCGCAAACATCGCAGCAGCGTAGGCAGGAATATCAATGTCCAGACTCTCGGCCAAGGACCACGCAATCGCCTTGTCCTCTTGCGTTGTCGTGGGTGAGCGGAACTCAAGCGTATCGGAGAGTATACACGTCAACATCGCACCTTTAATGCTTTCGGGCATTTGGGCCATATGCTTGCCAATGGCTTTCCACATAATTGTCGCTGTACAGGCGACCGGTTCAATTACGATATGAACAGGGCCTTTGGTCTTGAGGCCGCCAACCAACGCATGGTGATCAATTACTGCTTTGATATCCGCATTATTGATGTTGTCCGGCAGTTCGGCGGGATTGTTGGTGTCAACAATAACAACCGGCTGGTCGTCCGCTACGTCTTTGATGATTTCGGGCTTGTCCAGTTTCCAGTGATCCAGCATGAACAGCGCTTCGGTATTCGGTTCGCCCAACAATGCAGGCCGCGCATCGACACCCATAACTTCCGAAAGATACCACGCCCAAATGATCGGGCTGCCGGTGCTGTCAGTGTCTGGGGATTTGTGGCCGAATACGAGGGTTGTCATGGGCTGCTCCTGAAGTGCGATAGATCAAATTTTCGCGCGTTATAGCACGATTGCGGCCGGTGTCACGGGCCATGCGCACATGATCGGTTCGGTTCCCGTCAGCACGCCTTATTCTTCATTTTTACCCTTAAACTCAACCGCGCCTTCTCAACGCGCCCCACAGCAGTTCTTCGGGCATGCGGTTACAAAAATCCCAACTCTCTTTGCATCTTTTTGCTCAGTCCGCCCGCTACCATATTGTAAGAGGCACGAATGTGCTCGCGCAGGCTGTCGTCGGGCAAGCCGGGCGTGCCATATTGCTGTATCCATTTCAGACCACGTGATGCCATGTACGGCGCAGGGCGCAACCCGGGACTGTCTGAAAGGATTTCGAACGCCAGATGTGTGGTCTTGAAGGTAACGGTAGCCTCAGTGTTTGCCATGCCGACAACTGCAAACAGTTTGCCGCCGATTTTGTAAACATCCGCATCACCCCACTGAACCACGTGGGTGACATGGGGCAGGGAAGCACAGAATTCGGTCAACTCATCTCGTGTCATTGCCCGATCATATGGGGTCGCACCCGGATTGGAAATGATGATAACCTGCCCACTATGAATGCGCGCGAAACCGATCTTTACGCCCCTGTGAAATCCTTTCTGGAGGAGCAGGGCTATATCGTAAAAGCCGAAGTCGGGGCCGCTGATGTGGTCGCCCTTCGCGGCGCGGAGCCGCCTGTGGTGGTCGAACTGAAGCTCGGGTTCTCGCTGGCGCTTTTTCATCAATGCCTGGAACGTTTGAAGATATGCGACGATGTCTATCTGGCCGTTGCGCACAAGGCCGGAAAGCCGTTCTATAAGGCGGTGAAAGCAAACACCACGCTGGCGCGGCGTCTGGGGCTGGGCCTGATGACTGTGCGGCTCGACGACGGGCTGGTGACAGTACATTGTGATCCGGGCCCTTACACGCCCCGAAAAAACGTCAAGCGCAAGACATCGCTGCTGCGTGAATTTGCAAGACGGCAGGGCGATCCGAATGATGGCGGCCAGACCCGCGCGGGGTTGGTTACGGCCTACCGTCAGGATGCGGTGAAACTCGCGGTATATCTGTTCGAGGCCGGCGCCAGCAAAGGTGCCGATGTCGCAAAGGAAACCGGCGTCGCCCGTGCAACCACAATGATGCGCGATAATCATTATGGCTGGTTTGAAAAAGTCGAAAAGGGTGTGTACGGCATCACATCTGCAGGAGCTGATGCGGTCGCGGTTTCAGGGCGCGTTTTGGGCGCTGGCTAGGATCTTGGACAATCCGGTAAAATTATCTTCTCACGGTTGTTGACTCGCGCGGCCGACGTCCATACCTACAGCTCGTTATCACTCGACCTAGGTGAGTGATAACGGCCGGTCGCTTCAGGTGAAGGGTCGGTCCTAGAGATAAACTTTGAGCATCAAGGAGCTACAAAGATGGCATTAACACCACTTCACGACCGCGTGCTGGTAAAACGCACAGAGGGCGAAGAGAAAACTTCTGGCGGGCTGATCATTCCCGATAGCGCAAAAGAAAAGCCTGCCGAGGGCGAAGTTGTTGCTGTAGGCGCAGGCGCGCGCGACGAAGACGGCGATCGCATCGAGATGGATGTCAAGGTTGGCGACAGAATTCTGTTCGGCAAATGGTCCGGCACAGAAGTCACCATCGACGGTGAAGAAATGTTGATGATGAAAGAAAGCGACATCATGGGGATCCTGTCCTGAGCAAGGACGGGCGGATTTGAAAATCCACCTCACGAAACGTGATCCATCATAAACAATTTTAGGAGACTTTGAATATGTCTGCAAAAGACGTCAAATTCGGTACAGACGCGCGTAACAAGATGCTCAAGGGTGTGAACATCCTTGCCGACGCCGTTAAGGTAACCCTCGGCCCCAAAGGCCGTAACGTTGTTCTGGACAAATCGTTCGGCGCGCCACGCATCACCAAAGACGGTGTATCTGTTGCCAAGGAAATCGAACTGGAAGACAAGTTCGAGAACATGGGCGCACAGATGGTCAAGGAAGTTGCCTCCCGCACCAACGACGAAGCGGGTGACGGTACAACAACCGCCACCGTTCTGGCACAGGCCATCGTAAAAGAAGGCATGAAATCGGTTGCAGCGGGCATGAACCCGATGGACCTGAAGCGCGGTATCGATCTGGCAACGTCCAAAGTTGTTGAAGCGATCATCGCAGCGGCCCGCGACGTAACCGACAGCGACGAAGTTGCGCAAGTTGGTACGATTTCGGCAAACGGCGAAGCGGAAATCGGTCGCCAGATCGCGGACGCGATGCAGAAAGTCGGCAACGAGGGTGTGATCACCGTCGAAGAGAACAAGGGTCTGGAAACGGAAACTGTTGTTGTCGAAGGTATGCAGTTCGACCGCGGCTACCTGTCGCCTTATTTCGTCACCAACTCCGACAAAATGACAGTCGAGCTGGAAGATGCGATCATCTTGCTGCACGAAAAGAAGCTTTCTTCGCTTCAGCCAATGGTTCCGCTGCTTGAGCAGGTGATCCAGTCGCAAAAGCCGCTTCTGATCATCTCTGAAGATGTTGAAGGCGAAGCGCTGGCAACTTTGGTTGTCAACAAGCTGCGCGGTGGTCTGAAGATTGCAGCGGTCAAAGCACCCGGTTTCGGCGATCGCCGCAAAGCGATGTTGCAAGACCTTGCAATTCTGACAGGTGGTCAGGTGATCTCCGAAGATCTGGGCATGAAGCTTGAGTCCGTGACAATGGACATGCTGGGTTCTGCCAAGAAAGTGGTCATCACCAAAGACGAAACAACCATCGTTGAAGGTGCTGGTGCAAAAGCCGAGATCGAAGCGCGCGTCACACAGATTCGCAACCAGATCGAAGAGACAACATCCGACTACGACAAAGAGAAACTGCAAGAGCGCGTGGCCAAGCTGGCCGGTGGTGTTGCCGTGATCCGCGTTGGTGGGATGTCCGAAGTAGAAGTGAAAGAGCGTAAAGACCGCGTTGATGACGCACTGAACGCAACACGTGCTGCGGTACAGGAAGGCGTTGTTGTTGGTGGTGGTGTTGCCCTCATCCAGGGCGGCAAGGCACTTGACGGCTTGAAGGGTGCGAACTCCGATCAGGACGTTGGTATTGCCATCATTCGCAAGGCAATCGAAGCGCCGCTGCGCCAGATCGCCGAAAACTCCGGTGTTGACGGTTCGGTTGTCGCGGGCAAAATCCGCGAAAGCGACGATGTGACTTTCGGCTTTAACGCACAGACCGAAGAATATGGCGACATGTTCAAGTTCGGTGTTATCGACCCTGCAAAAGTTGTGCGCACAGCACTTCAGGACGCGGCATCTGTTGCCGGTCTGCTGATCACAACCGAAGCAATGGTAGCCGACAAGCCATCCAAAGAAGGCGCCGGTGGCGGCATGCCTGACATGGGCGGAATGGGCGGCATGGGCGGCATGATGTAAGCTTGCAAGCAGAGCTTGTAAGCGACCCCTGATGCAGTCATTCCTGTAGGAAAAGACTATATCAGGACATCGTGCAATCCTGTCCTGACCGACAGCGCAAAGGGCTCCTTGGGGGGCCCTTTGTTGCGTTCGAAAGGGGCGCTTTTGTTAACGGTGATGAAACCTTGCAGGTGTTATGTCTTTTGCAGGACGCTGCGAAAGGTATATTATGACGCGCACGGCTGCACTTCCGGCCTCTTCATCCCGCACGCCACCAGCGGATGAGACGCAGGATATCGACGATTTTATCTATTTGATGAGCCATGATGTGCGCTCCTCCGTTCGTGCCTTGCTGGAACTGCCGCAATGGATCGCGGAAGATCTGGCTGACGCCGGCGTTGAGATGACAGGCTCTGTCGCGCAATCGATTGATCTGATGAACCGCCATACTGCAAGGCTTGACCGGATGCTGGTCGATCTGCTGACGTATTCCCGTGTCGGGCGGATGCAAAATGTAATCTGCGTCGATATAACAGCCGCCATTGACGAAGTTTTGGGTGGATTGCATCTGCGAGATGGCATGCAACTTTTTCGCGATATTGAGTGTAGTCACATTATGATGGGCGAGCAGGACGCGCTGCTGTTGTTGAGCGCATTAATCGGAAACGCGGTAAAACATCACCACGCGAGTAACGGCATGATTACGGTCACCACCCGCACCGACGGGGCGATGATACGGTTGGGGGTTGGCGATGACGGTCCGGGTATTCCCGAGCGTCTGCATGGTAAGGCGCTGGCCGCCATGACCACGCTGCGCCCACGTGACGAGGTTGAAGGCACGGGGATGGGTTTGGCAAATGTGCGCAAAATAGCGGCGCAATACGGCGGGCAGGTGATGCTTTCGACAGCGGCAAGTGGTGGCCTGCTGGTCGAATTGCTGCTGCCACACGGCTGCGACATTCCCGCATGATTTGATAATATTTCGATGTTAATACTTCCTAATTTACTCCGGCATTTCAAAGCCTCATTTAGCTTTTGATAGGCACTTGCGCCGTATCCTACCCATGGTGAGTTTTTGTGGGAGAGTATAAGTGTCATTGCCAGTCGAAGTTATCGGCCCTGAAGAAAGGGCTTTCCCGAGAATAATCAAAACTCTGCTGCTGGATGACAGCACGTTTGATCGCGCGCGCATCCGCCGGATGAGCCAGAATACCAACCTGCTGCTCGACTTGACAGAGGTGTGCGATGTGACGGAATTGAAAGATGCCATTGCAGAGCAGGAATTTGACTTGATCCTGATCGATTACCGTTTGCCCCAGGGGGACGGTCTGGATGTGCTTGCCCATATCCAACAGAGCGAGCTGAACAGCGATGTTGCCACGATAATGATAACCGGTGAAGGAGATATGCAAACCGCTGTCACCGCCATGCGCAACGGATGCCATGATTTTCTGACCAAGGACGCGATGACAGCAGATCACCTTCGCACTGCGATGATCGGGGCGATCCGGATGGCGCAAGATCATCGCGAAGAGATCGCCCGCACCGCACATCAGCAGGAGGTTATACGTAACGGGCTAACAGCCGCGTTACAGACTCACGAAGTGCAGGGCACGGTTGTCGCATTGTTCAAAGACCAGTTTCGGGAAGCAATGCATGCTGCATGCTCCAATGTGTTTGCCCCAGAGGATCACAGCGATCTTGAGTCGTTATTGGCTGCGTTGGGCGAGGATGACGAGTTTTGCTTTAATTAGGAAATACTTCCCGTTTTAGAGTTGGTGCCGTAGGCGGGGCAAGCTAGTCGGGTGTATGCGATTGATTCTGTTAACAGCCCTGACGATGTGCGCCTTTGCCGCCAATTCCGTACTGACCCGCGCTGCGGTCGAGGGGGGGCATATCGGGCCGCAGGAATTTGCGCTATTGCGCGTGGCCTCAGGGGCGGGGGTATTGGGCGTAATTGCATACTTGCGCGGTGTCTGGTTGCCGTTAGGAAACCGTGCAACAATTGTCGGGGCGGCCAGCCTGACCGCCTATATGGCAGGGTTTTCGCTGGCTTACCTCACACTAGATGCCGGTCTTGGCGCACTGATCCTGTTCGGTGTGACACAAATCACGATGTTCACCCATTCTGCAATTACGAATCAGCCCCCGACAATGCGACAACTGGCAGGCACCGGGGTCGCCTTTGCCGGTTTAATATTGGTCTTATGGCCTGCGGGTGAAGGATTTACTGATCCCGCTGGGGCTGTGCTGATGGTTCTGGCGGGCGTAGGCTGGGCAATTTATACAATCGCGGGGCGCGGTGCGGTTGATCCGCTGGCATCAACCGCTGCAAACTTCATGTTGTGCCTACCGGTACTGGGGGTTTTCTTTTTACGTCAAGGATTTGACGCCAATTTGTACGGTATCGCATTGTCGCTGGTGTGCGGCGCGATAACGTCTGCTTTGGGGTACGCGTTATGGTATCGGGTGCTGCGGGAATTGCACCTTAGCACAGCAGCAATCGTTCAATTATGCGTTCCCGTTATCGCAATCGCGGCTGGTGCCGTGTTGCTGGGCGAAGCCATGACACCGATAACCATCTTCGCCGCGCTGATGGTGCTTGGTGGTATCGGCTGGGCTGTCACGTCTAAACGGTAATCGGCTCCAGCGGATCATACAGAGGCGCGTTGCTATCCTGCCACGCGACCGCAGCCAGGCTGTCGGGCTTAACCCGAACGCCATCCATTTCCTCTCGGGTGACCCAGCGCCGGTCTGTGACCACCTTTTCTGTATCAAGCCATTCATGATCCAAAAACGGCTCACCCAGCAGCGTGCAGCGAAAATAGACATCGACCTGATGAAAGCTGCTGTCGGGGTCGTGAAATTCGTTCACAAGGCAGGGCGCGCCGACAGAGATGCGCAGACCGGTTTCCTCAAACACCTCACGGACCAGATTGTCGGGCAGCGCGCTTCCGCGTTCGACCCCGCCACCGGGGGCGCACATCAGATCGCTCTTGCCGGAAGGCCATGCATTAACCAGCAATAAACTATTCTGGTGCAGTATAATCGCACGCACAGCTAAGCGCGGCGGCGTTGTGGGTGTCATCGGCGCTTTTTCCTTACGTACGGTTTTCTGCCGGACGCGTTGTCGGGGGGCTTACAAGCCTGTTGAATGTCATTACATAGCGTTGCATGAGAATAATTGCGATCATATGTGCCCTGTTTCTAACGGCAAGCTTTGCCAATGCGCGCTGCATTGTGTTACTTCACGGGCTTGCGCGCACAGAGACATCATTTGCATTGATGGAAGCCGCGCTAGAGGCCGAAAACTGGCGCGTTGTCCGGCCCGGATACCCCTCGACAGAAGCGCCGATCGGGGAGCTTACCAGCCGGACCTTGCCAGACGCAGTGGCGGCTTGCGGTACTCCGAAAGTTGATTTTGTCACCCATTCCATGGGGGGGCTGCTTGTGCGCCAGTGGGTAGCAGAGGTGGGGCCTGCGCGGATCGGGCGTGTTGTTATGCTGGGGCCGCCCAATCAGGGCAGCGAAATTATTGACGAATTGCGTGATGTGATCGCATTTGACTGGATCAATGGTCCGGCAGGGATGCAGATGGGCACGGGGCCGGATTCGCTTCCCCTTCGTTTACCCAAGGTGAATTTCGAACTGGGCGTGATCGCGGGATCTCAATCGCTCAATCCCTATTTTTCGTCCTTGTTGCCAGGACCGGATGACGGGAAAGTCGCGGTTTATTCGACTAAAGTCGAGGGAATGAAATCGCACATAACCCTTCCCGTGACCCATACATTTATGATGAACAATCCGCGCGTCATTGCTCAAACGGTCGAATTCTTGCGCACAGGAAGATTTGATCCCGAACTCACATTGCTCGATGCGGTTCTGGAGCAGTTGGGTTGCCCCGAAGGCGGCTGTTTGCCAGGGGTGGAGGCACCGGATGCTAAGCCTTGATCTGACCGGAGCAGAGGTCCTTGGGCCGCATGGTTTGCATCGCGACAGACTGTCGTTTGCGAATGGCAAAATTGTGGATGCGCCTGCCGGGCATCCTGTCGATCTCAGCGGCTATCTGGTTTTGCCCGGAATTGTCGATGTGCATGGCGACGGATTCGAGCGGCATTTGGCACCACGGCGCGGCGCGATGAAGCAGATGGCCGAAGGGCTGGTCGCGGTTGAGGCTGAACTGGCGGCGAACGGCATCACCACGGCCACACTTGCGCAGTTTGTCAGTTGGGAAGGTGGCGTGCGCAGCCTGGATTTTGCCGAGCAGGTTTTCAGCCATTTGCGTGATGTGGGGCCAAGTATGGTGACCGATCTGCGCGGACAACTGAGATTTGAGACATATCAGCTTGAATTTTATGCGGAGCTTCCCGCGAAAATGGCGGAATGGGGGCTGAACTATATCGTGTTCAACGATCACTTGCCCCATGACCGTCTGCAAGACGGACGCCAGCCGCGGCGGCTTGTATCACAGGCGCTGAAGGCGCGGCGCAGCCCTGAAACCCACCTTGCATTGATGCAGGCGATGGAGGCTTGCGCGGACGAAGTGCCAACAGCGCTGGACTGGCTATGTGCGCAGTTATCGGCCAAGGGTATCGTGATGGGCAGCCATGATGACAAAACGGCCCAAGATCGCGCTGAGTGGGCCGCACGCGGGGTCCGTGTGGCAGAGTTCCCCGAAACACTTGAGGCGGCAGAGGCCGCTGCCGAGACTGGCGGGATCGTTGTAATGGGCTCGCCCAATGTTGTGCGGGGCGGGTCACATAATCTTAATGTTTCGGCGGTAGATCTGATTGCGATGGGCTATTGTGACGCGCTGGCGTCTGATTACCATTACCCCAGCGCGCGTCGCGCCGCGCTAATGCTTTGGCAGAACGGAATGCGCGATCTGGCGGGCGCTTGGGCCTTGGTATCTGCTGGACCTGCTGCTGTTCTGGGCTTGTCTGATCGCGGTGTTTTGACCGCTGGTAAACGCGCGGACATCACGGTGCTTGAGCGTGAGAGCCTGCGCGTGGCTGCAACGCTGGTGCAAGGCCGTGTAAGCTATATGAGCGGCGATATCGCCGCGCGGTTCATGCGCGCTTGATACGGTTGACGTGGCCCATCTTGCGGCCTGCCTTCGTCTCGACCTTACCGTATAGATGAACCGCACAGTTCGCCTCTTTGGCGAGGGCTGGGATGGCATTCACATCGTCGCCGATCAGGTTTTCCATCACAACATCTGCATATCTGCTGCCATCGCCCAAAGGCCAACCTGCAATGGCGCGGATATGTTGTTCGAACTGGTCCACAGCACAGGCATTCTGGGTCCAGTGGCCCGAGTTATGGACACGCGGTGCGATCTCGTTCACGATCAACCCCTGTGGCGTCACAAACAGTTCGACCCCCATCACCCCGACATAATCGAGCGCGTTAAGAATTTTTGCAGCCAGCAGTACTGCATCTGTGCGCAGGCTGGCAGGGATGGTCGCGGGTACGGTGGTGGTGTGCAAAATGCCGTCACGGTGCACATTTTCACCCGGATCAAAGCAGGCGATGTCACCTTGCGGGTTGCGTGCGGCGATGATCGAGATTTCTTTGGAAAAGCTGATAAATCCTTCCAGAACCGCAGGTGCGCCAGCCATATCGGCAATGGCGGTGGCGGCATCATCGGGTGAGGTCAGGCGCGACTGGCCTTTACCGTCATATCCGAAACGCCGCGTTTTCAGGATGGCTGGCGTGCCGATTTGCGCAAGCGCGGCCTCAAGGCTGGCAGCATCGGTTATGTCAGCGTAGGGCGCAACTTTCAGACCGATGCTTTCGAGGAACTCTTTTTCGACCAACCGGTCTTGGGACGTGCCAAGGGCGTGCCGGTTGGGGTGAATGGGGGTAATTTCCTCAATGATATCAAGGGTTTCGGTCGGGATGTTTTCGAACTCGTAGGTCACCAGATCAACGGATTGGGCAAACGCTGTAAGCGCTGCGGTGTCGTCATAGCCTGCTGTGGTGACGGCATTTGCCACATCGGCGGCGGGCGGGTTACTACCCGGCTCGTAGATATGCGTGCGAAGGCCAAGACGTGCAGCAGCAACGCTGAGCATGCGGCCAAGCTGGCCACCACCCAAAATGCCGATGGTTGCGCCAGTGGGGAGGGGGTTAGTCATCTGTGGGTACTTCCGGAATTGAGGCAGACAGATCAGCGCGCCACGTATCTAGGCGTGTGGCCAGATCAGGGTCTTGCAGCGCGAGGATGCCAGCCGCCATCAAAGCGGCATTTGCGGCACCCGCAGCACCGATCGCCATCGTAGCGACGGGATAACCACGCGGCATTTGCAGGATGGAATAGAGGCTGTCAATTCCGGACAAAGCCTTGGTTTGGACAGGCACACCGATAACCGGAACACGGGTTTTTGACGCCATCATGCCAGGCAGATGCGCAGCCCCCCCCGCGCCTGCGATGATGACCTGAAGCCCCCGATGAGCAGCTGTTTTGCCATAGTCCCACAGACGGTCCGGTGTACGATGGGCCGACACGATGCGCGTTTCGTAGGCGATATTCAATTCATCCAGCAGGGACGCCGCCTCACGCATGGTGGCCCAATCCGATTGGGACCCCATGATAATACCAACGGGAGGAGTGCTCATAATGCTGCGGCCTTTTCGTCCGGGGTGGCAGAGGCGCTACTATAGTCAACTGATGTAGCTGGGCAATGTAAGGGAGGTGCTTTTAGCGTTTAAATTGGCGTTTTAGGCAATGATATCCGGTGTTAGACGATCCTCAATCCGTGCAATATAATCTTTCAGGCGCAATTTTCGCTTTTTCAACCGTTGCAACGTCAATTGATCCGCTGTGCTGCGTTCGCTGAGTGCGGCAATCGCATCGTCCAGATCGCGGTGTTCGCGGCGAAACACCTCAAGCTCGACCCGAAGTACCTCATCGTTCTTCATGGATAGATCATTCGGTGTTGTCATGGTGGCTCTGATTCTGGCTGACGTTTAAGGTTTTAGTCATAAAGGGTAACCGCATTGGCGCATAGCCCTTGCGCAGTCCACTAACACTTCCCATATTTGATCTGTGACGCTGCCGGTATCGGGGCGGCACAAGACTGTCGCTTGAGATGAAAAGGACGTGTCGCAGATGACAAAAATGACGCTTGCATCATATCCCCATATGCTGGGGTTTGAACAGCTGGAGCGGGTGTTGGAACGCAACGCAAAATCCGGCAATGAAGGCTATCCGCCTTTTAATATCGAACAAACTTCGGAACGCAGTTATCGCATTTCTTTGGCGGTCGCCGGTTTTTCCGAAGATGATCTGTCTATCACCGTCGAGGACCGCCAATTGGTCATCCGTGGCAGACAAAATGACGACAGCGAAGGCCGTGTGTTTTTGCACCGCGGCATTGCAGGACGCCAGTTCCAGCGCAGTTTTGTTCTGGCGGACGGTGTCGAAGTGGGCGAAGCGCTGATGGAAAATGGTCTGCTGCATGTGGATCTAACCCAAGCCAAGCCTGAAACGGTCGTGCAAACGATCAACATTCGAAAGGGGTAAGAGCAATGGAAGATTTAGTAATGACAGGACCGCAGGACCGGACCGTTTACGTCAAGACTATCGCCGTAACCGATCTGCCCCGCGAGGTGCGTGACCAAGCCGAAGGGCTTGAACAGCTCTATGCAGTGCATGATGCGCAGGGTCAGCAGCTGGCGCTTGTCGGGGATCGCAAACTGGCGTTTGATCTGGCGCGTGAACATAACTACGCACCTGTATTGGTACATTAACGCGCTTGACCGCGTGATCAGGTGGCAGATGATGAGAGGGCCGCAGGCATTGCGGCCCTTTTTGTTTGTCAGGAGTGGCAATGGCGCTTGAATTTGACTGGGTGGATGCGTTTACAGACACGGTGTTTGGCGGCAACGGGTGTGCCGTAGTGCATGGTGGTGCGGGCCTGCCTGATGCAGTGTGCATGGCATATGTGCGTGAAACCTCCCTTGTGGAATGTACGTTTACCGGCCCGTCGGATGTGGCGGATATTCGTGTGCGCTATTTTCTGGCCAGTCGTGAAATACCGTTTGCGGGGCACCCGACGATTGCCACAGTTGTGGCTATGCGCAAACGCGGGATGATCGGGGACGGGCCGCTGGTTCTGGAAACAGCGGCGGGGCTGGTGCCGGTAGAGGTGCAGGGCAACCGCGTAACCATGACGCAAAGGGCGCCGGAATTTGGCCCGGTGGTTGACGCGGCGCTTGTTGCGGCTGTCGGCGGGATCAGTGCATCTGATATCGTGCATCCGCCACAGGTTGTTTCCACCGGATTGCCGTTTTGCATAACCTTGGTGAAAGATCGTGCGGCACTGGAACGGGTGGCGTTGAACATGGATGCGCTGGCGGCCTATGCGGCGGCGCTGGGCCATGACAGCATTGATATAATGGAGCCTTTCTGGGTCACGCTGGACGGTGCAACCGCAAAAGGCGACACGTTCAGCCGTTTGTTGATGGCACCACCCAGCCCTGCAGAGGATCCGTTTACCGGATCGGCAACGGGTTGCATGGCCAGCTACCTCTGGGCGCACAGCCTGATTGATGGGCCGCGTTTTAAGGCCGAGCAGGGGCACGACATGGGGCGTGCAGGTCAAGCCGACGTAGAAGTGCTGGGAAAGCGCGATGCCATAACAGGCGTGAAAGTCAGCGGGCAGGGTGCCTTGGTGATGTCTGGAACTGCGTTTTTGCGCTGATAGGGCAGTTCGGATCACAGGGCCGGTGGGCCGCAGGTTTTGTAGCCCACCGACAGTAATTCAATTAAGCGTCGACGATATTATGTTCGGGGCCGTAACCGAATTTCGTGATATTTTCCGGTCCATCGTCCCCCAGAACAACAATGTCATGCTCGCGGTAACCGCCTGCACCGCCTTTGCCTTCGGGAATGGTCAACATCGGCTCCATTGAAACAACCATGCCTTTTTCAAGCACAGTATCAATGTCTTCACGCAGCTCCAGACCTGCTTCGCGACCATAGTAATGTGACAGAACACCAAACGAGTGGCCGTATCCGAATGAGCGATATTGCAGCAGATCACGCTCGGCGAAGAATTCGTTGATCTCGGCGCAGATGCCGGAACATGTGGCACCTTCCTTGATCAGCGACAGGCCGAGTTCATGCGCGCCTACATTTGCTTCCCAGATCGCAAGGGAATCCTTGTCCGGCTCGCCGATGAACAGCGTGCGCTCAAGCGCGGTGTAATAGGCCGAAATCATCGGAAAGGTATTCAGGCTCAGGATGTCGCCTGCTTCCAGCTTGCGGGTGGTGACGGGGTTGTGTGCGCCATCCGTGTTCAGGCCCGACTGGAACCAGACCCATGAATCGCGGATCTCGCTATCAGGATGCGAGCGGGCGATTTCCAGTTCCATCGCGTCACGTCCGGCCATGGCCACATCGATTTCCCGCGCGCCGACGCGGATCGCGTCGCGAACAGCTTCGCCACCCAGATCGGCAATGCGCGCACCTTCGCGGATCAGGGCGATTTCCTCGGCTGATTTGATCATGCGCTGCGCCATGGTGGCAGAAGCCAGATCAACGGTTTCCGAGCTCAAAAACTCACCCAGCTTTGCGTGTTGAGCCAGCGTCAGGTGATCACCCTCGATGCCTACGCGCTTTGCGTTACCCACGATATCGCGGACCGCACGCCAGTAATTGTCACGCTTCCAATCGGTGTAGACCACGTTTTCATCGGCGCTGCGGCGCCATGGCTGACCACCGTCGATGTTGGCGGAAACCGTTACAGAACGGTCCATCGTGACGACGCAGGCGTAGGGGCGGCCAAAAGCGCAGTACAAAAAGCCGGAATAATACGCAACGCCGTGCATGGATGTCAGAACAACAGCTTCGACGTTGTTGTCTTGCATGATTTTGCGCAGACCGGCTAGACGGCCGTCATATTCACTGCGGCTGAAGGGCAGGACAGCTTTTTCGCCATTATGAAACGAAAAGAATTCGGGACGTTCGGATGTGGATAGTACAGTCATCGTGACCTC
Source organism: Sulfitobacter sp. F26169L (assembly GCF_026410285.1). Lineage (GTDB taxonomy): Bacteria > Pseudomonadota > Alphaproteobacteria > Rhodobacterales > Rhodobacteraceae > Sulfitobacter. The sequence continues at coordinate 448,465 of NZ_JAPMLP010000004.1, forward strand.
CAAGAAACAGGGGAGGTCAGAGGCGAACCTCCAATCTCCCGATTGAAAGTCCCGGCGTTCAGGAAGTGAAACAAGCGAGGGTGATGCCCCCAGACGACGCCATCGTCAAATGCTATGGTTTCGATTAGTCGATTTCTGATTCAAAAAGCAAGAAAACTTTCGCAGCGGCCTAAACAAAAAGCGCCGACCCGTAGGGGTCGGCGCTTTTGCGGTGGTTCCGGAGGGGTGATCAGCCTTTGATCAAACCCATGCTTTCAAGTTTCAGTAAAACCTGATGCGCGCAGTTGTCGACATCGACATTTTCAGTCTCAACCGAGAGTTCGGGATTTTGCGGCACATCGTAGGGGTCTGAAATGCCGGTGAATTCCTTGATTTTGCCTTCCCGCGCCAGCTTATAGAGCCCTTTGCGGTCGCGGCGTTCGCATTCTTCGATCGAGGTGGCAACATGCACTTCGACGAACGCGCCGAACTGTTCGACGTCCTCACGCACGGCACGGCGGGTTGTGGCGTAGGGTGCGATGGGCGCACAGATGGCGATGCCGCCGTTTTTCGTGATTTCGGACGCGACATAACCGATGCGACGGATGTTCAGGTCACGGTGTTCCTTGCTGAACCCCAATTCGGACGAGAGATTCTTGCGCACAATATCCCCGTCGAGCAGGGTTACGGGACGTCCGCCTTGCTCCATCAGCTTGACCATCAGCGCGTTGGCGATGGTGGATTTTCCCGAGCCGGATAAACCTGTGAAGAACACGGTAAAACCTTGCTGCGCACGCGGTGGCTTGGTGCGGCGCAATTCCTGCACCACTTCAGGGAAGGAGAACCACTCGGGGATTTCCAGACCTTCCTGCAAACGGCGACGCAATTCGGTGCCCGAGATGTTCAGGATCGTGACGCTATCCTTGTCCTTGATTTCGTCCATGGCCTCGTATTGGGCGCGCTCCTGCACGTAAACCATGTGTTTGAAATCAACCATTTCGATGCCCATTTCCTCCTGATGCTGGCGGAACAGGTCCTGCGCATCATAGGGGCCATAGAAATCGTCACCGGCAGAGTTTTTGCCGGGGCCCGCGTGATCACGGCCTACGATGAAATGGGTGCAGCCGTGGTTTTTGCGGATCAGACCGTGCCAGACGGCCTCACGCGGGCCAGCCATACGCATGGCGAGGTTCAACAGGGACATGGATGTTGTGGCTTGGGGGTACTGGTCCAGCACAGCCTCGTAACAGCGCACGCGGGTAAAGTGATCTACATCGCCAGGCTTGGTCAGGCCGACAACGGGATGGATCAGCAGGTTGGCCTGTGCCTCGCGCGCGGCGCGGAACGTCAATTCCTGATGTGCGCGGTGTAGCGGGTTGCGCGTCTGGAAGGCGACAACCTTGCGCCAGCCCATCTTGCGGAAATACGCCCGCAATTCGTTCGGTGTGTCGCGGCGTGATTTGAAATCATAGTGTACCGGCTGCTGAATACCGGTCACAGGACCGCCGAGGTACACTTTGCCCGCCTGATTGTGCAGATAGTTCACCGCAGGATGCGCATCATCATCAGCGCCAAACACCTTTTCAGCCTCAAGCGCCTTGTTAGGCACCCAGTTGTCAGTGACAGTCATCGTCGCAAGGATCACACCTTCCTGATCGCGCAGAGCGATATCCTGCCCGTTTTCCAGCTTGGCTGCGAATTCTTCGCTCACGTCGAGGGTGATGGGCATGGGCCACAGTGTGCCGTCAGCAAGCCGCATTTTTTCGACAACGCTGTCGTAGTCGGCTTGCGACAGAAACCCTTTAAGCGGGTTAAATCCACCATTCATCAGAAGTTCCAGATCACAAATCTGGCGTGGTGTCAGGTCGTGGCTGACCAATTCGCCAGCTTCGGCTTTCAGCTTCTGGGCCGAATCGTAGGAAACGTAGAGCTCCGGAATAGGAGCCAGATTTTGTAGCATTGTCATGTATCTGGGCCTCGTCGTGGGGCCGTTTTTGGCCCGTTCAGGCGCTACCTAGACGGTGAATGTGGCAAAATTCCAGCACTGTGGAAACAAATCAGTGCTAATCAGCGTGATTGTTGCCTTTTTGACAAAGAAATGGCCCGCGAGCGAATTCCGCAGGCCAGTCTGATTCCGCTAATGGTGTTCTGATCAGCCGACCTCGGCACCGTACCCCAAGGGGAGCGAGGTATCCTTGCCGTGATCATCGCCCACTTCTGCAAGAAAACGCTCTGCCTCCAGCGCGGCCATGCAGCCCATGCCAGCACTGGTCACGGCCTGGCGATACTTATGATCTGTCAGGTCACCAGCGGCAAATACACCGGGTATCGACGTTTCGGTGCTGTCCGGTTTGGTCACGACATAGCCACCCATATGGGTTTCCAGCGTATCCTTAATCAACTCGTTTGCTGGAGCGTGGCCGATCGCGACAAAAACACCTTTGCAGGGGATATCGGTGATCTCACCGGTTTTTGTATGTTTAACCTTGATACCCTCAACACCCAGCGGGCTGTCAGCGCCATATACCTCTTCAAGCTCGTGAAACCAGAGCGGTTCGATCTTGGGGTTTTTCATCAGGCGGTTGATCAATATTTTCTCCGCGCGCAGTTCGTCGCGGCGATGGATTAACGTCACCTTCGATGCAAAATTTGTAAGAAACAGCGCTTCTTCCACAGCCGTGTTGCCGCCGCCGATCACCACGATCTCCTGACCGCGATAGAAAAAACCGTCACAGGTGGCACAGGCCGATACGCCGAACCCTTTGAATTTCTCCTCGCTGTCCAGCCCGAGCCATTTAGCACGCGCGCCGGTGGCGAGGATCACCGCATCGGCAACGTACTTTGTGCCGCTATCGCCTGTGGCGGTGAAGGGGCGCTTTGATAGATCAAGATCGGTAATGATATCGCCGATGATCTCGGTGCCCACTGCCTTGGCGTGCGCTTCCATCCGGATCATCAGGTCGGGGCCTTGTACCTCGGTATCTCCGGGCCAGTTTTCGACCTCGGTTGTGGTGGTCAGCTGACCACCCGGCTCAATCCCTTGCACAAGAATGGGCTCCAGCATGGCGCGGCTGGCGTAAACACCGGCGGTGTAACCCGCAGGGCCGGAGCCGATAATCAAAAGCTTGGTCTTGCGTGTTTCGGCCATGGTGTCACCTTTATGGGGAGGAATATGTGTTTCCGACGATATATACAGCCTGTTGTCAGTCTTAAACCCCCAAGGGTACCGTAACACGTGACGCACAGGGGGCGTGAACCAGCGGACCGCTGCGACGGTTTCGAATCTCCCCGCATCGATACCGGCAGCGTTTCTGATCAGGGAGATAAACTTAGGCATTGAACTTTACGAATATTGCGCCCATGTGAAACAATGTTGCGCGTGGCTGCGTGGTATGTATAACAATCGAAAACTTGTAGGGGGATGTATGGCCGGAGCAAGACTGGATCCTATTGACCGGAAAATTCTGGCCGAATTGCAGGCCGATGGGCGGATGACCAACGTCGAACTGGCCAAACGTGTGGGCATTTCCGCGCCCCCCTGTCTGCGCCGGGTCCGCACGCTGGAAGAGCAAGGCTTCATCCTTGGCTATCATGCGGATGTCGATGCGCGTGAGTTGGGTTTTGAGGTGCAGGTATTCGCGATGGTCGGTCTGAACAGTCAGGCAGAATCGGATCTGTCTGCGTTCGAGGACCGCTGCCGCGAATGGTCGCTTGTGCGTGAATGCCATATGTTGAATGGCGAAGTCGATTTTATGCTTAAGTGTGTCGCGCCTGACCTGTCCAGTTTTCAGAGCTTTTTGACAGAGCATTTGCTGAAGGCGGCGAATGTCGCCAGCGTCAAAACTTCGCTGGTGATACGGAACGCCAAGGATGATCCCGGCGTTCCGTTTGACGTTTTGGAGGAACGTTTGCGCGTCGAGGCCTGATACGGGACCCCGAACGCGCGAGAGAGATTAGTGTGCGTCGATTTCGGGCGCGCGCGGGTGGGCCAGCGGGCCGAAATCCGACAAGTGGCTGATCCGGGGGAATAATGAGATGAAGCGGTCCCGCAATGCATGGCTGACTTCGCGCGGTGCGGCGGCGCCGGGGTGAAATGTTTCCATTTCGATCCCGTCCACATTGATCACCGCATGGCGTGACAGGCAGATGTGGAAAAGACGTATCGGCGTTGGCGGCGTGACCTCGATTACATTTACACCATCAACAAATTTCGATGCCGGAGTCAGGAGTTGCTTGCCGTCCGCCAGACCGCGCAGGTAGGCAGGCGTGTGCAAAATCCGTGCGCCCGGACCAACAGTGAGCGAGCGTTCGGGGCGCGATTGGCCCAGACTGTCAGGCATGATACGAATGAGCGGTGTCCGCTTTCCTGCGTCTGCCGGAGTGAATGTGGACGTACCGACCCAAACTAACTCGGCAGCTTCGCCTGTTGCGGTCTGCACCATATCACCGGGCTGGAGATCTTCTACTGCGACAAGGCCCAGTGTGGTCTGGATCAGGCTGCCATGTGTAAACGCCGAAAACGCATCTTCGAACAGCGCAATTGCGGGGGCCGTACTTTGACCGATGAACAACGAGTCGTCTTCGCGCAACGCGGCGACCTCATAGGTGCGTTTCGGAGTTTGTGCGGCCAGCATCTGGCTGTTTGAATTCGGCATGGAAGATGTGGTCATTCCGTACCCTGTTTTACGTGCCGCGGAACGTGCCGCAGCTGGATTGGCAGTCAGTGTCATGTGCGTAACCTATCGTGGCTGGTCACATCCTTCGTCGGCCCCCACCGACAACGACGGAAATAACGTATGGGTCATCTCGTGTCTTTAGTAAGACCTAATTCGCCATGTTTATGCCGCATTGTCAAAGTTTGAAGAACATTTGAGGAGGCTTGAGCGTCAATAGCAATAATTTATCCGGTTTTGTTTCTGCAATTTCTGACATCGCTGCCACATTCTGCCCCAGAACTACAAAGCCCCCGGTCTGCGATTCGGCGCAGATCGGGGGCTTGGCATTGTCACAGACTGACGAGGGGGATGAGGCAGCCTGCGACCGGTAATGTCTTGATTGCTCTCAGGCGCTTTTGCGCCGGGGCGTTTTGTCAGCGTTACGTTTCGCGATAAACGCGGCACGGCGGCTGCCGCGTGCCCATGGCATGACGGTGTCATTCTCTGCGGCAGTTTTTGTAATCGACTTGATGAAACGTGCGTTGGTTTTCATTGCTCTGGTCCTCGGTTCGGTTTGTTAGCGGGCGCTGTCCTTGCTTGAGAATGAATATGACGGAGCAATCTGGCTGGTTTTGGGCATTTGAATAAAAAATTCAGAGACTTTCGAGGTTCGGACGTTTGAATTGTGACGGCAAGGCCATATTCTTGGGGAAACCTTTTGAAATATAGGGAATAGCGCTGATTGTGTGTGGTGGAGAAACAATCTGGCCAATTGTTTCGCGCTGGTATTCGCCGGAATAGGGCGCGACCATGGCCAGCGTTGCCCTATTTGCGCCCAGATTACAGCGTGATGGCGGCGATCAGGCGGCCATAGTCCGCTTCTTTTGCGTGTGTTGTGCGGCGATAGGAGTAGAATCGCTCGGGATCGGAGAACGTACAGTGACGTGTCCATTCAGCGTGCCCGGCACCCGCAGCGCGCAAACGGTTCAGGCCAAATCCGGGCAAATCAAACAGATACCGGTCGCCCTCACCGTTGATGAAATAGCGTGCGAATTCGGGATCTATGTCTAAAAAGGATTCCAGAAATTCTGGCCCGACTTCATAGGCGCGCTGACTGATGGTGGGACCAATGATGGCAGTGGTATTTTCACGCGTCGCACCGAGAGATTCCATCGCTTCCAGTGTCGCATCTAGCACGCCATCTAGCGCGCCACGCCAGCCAGCATGTGCCGCGCCAATCACACCGGCCTCTGCATCCGCAAATAGAACCGGCTGGCAATCTGCTGTTAAAACCGACAACGCCAAACCCGGCGTAGCGGTAACCAGCGCGTCTGCGCGGGTTTTTTCGGCCATCGGCCCGTCGATAGAAATTACTGTGGTGGAATGGATTTGATGCACGCCAAGCAAGTGATCAGGGGCAACACCCATGGCATCGGCAACGCGCGCGCGGTTGATCGCAACGATCTCGGCCTGATCTGTGGAACCCTGCCCGCAATTCAGCCCAGAAAACACGCCGGACGAAGCTCCGCCGCGCCGTGTGAAAAAGCCGTGGTTTACGGGCAGGGCGTCAGAGGTCAGAATTTCCAGTGTCATATTTCCAGTCCGTGCAGCATGGGAGCAGACTTTGGCACGATGCCGAAAGTCTTGAACAGGTTTCCCATTTCCTGCGGGTGCGTCAAGCGGCGATGTGCGGCGATATGGTTCTCCAGCGCATCCCCGCTAAGGGTTTTCGCCAACGCCTGGGCGCGTGCGGTAATGCCGAGTCGCTCCAGAAACACACCTTGGGGGGTGATGCGGCTGGTGGTGCAGCTGTCACAGGCACCCAGCAGGGCTTCGAAATCGACGTGCGCTGTCAAGTCGGCAGAGCCGGGGCTTGTCAGCGGATCGGCTGGCGCGTGGTTTTGGACCGCTTGCAGTGTATCCCCCAAGGTGCGCCAGTCGCCATAATCAAATACAAGCGCGGCACCGCCATGCGCGGCAACGCGATCACATATCGTTGAAAGCACAGGCGCGGCGGCTGCACAGTCTTCTACCAGATCACCGTCTTGCGTGTCCTCAAGCCTGTGGGCAAGCGCGGGTTGATGTTGCGCCGGGCCCAGCCCGAAGACAAGAGCGCCGTCCGTAACCCCGACCTGACGTTCGCGCCAAAGATCATCCGCGCGGATAAACTGGCGGATAGGCAATGCATCGAAAAATTCATTCGCGATCAGAAATGTGGCTTGTTGAGGCAACTCATCCGGCGTGTCTATCCAGTGCGGCGTATGCCTTGAAAGCGTTTCTGCCTGCACTTTGCGCAGGGCGGGTGAGGCCTCAAGCAGGACAATCCGCGCGGCATCGACAAAACCGGGGACGCGCGCGCAGGCCCGCAGGGCATCTGCCATCAAAGTGCCACGACCGGGGCCAAGCTCTGCCAGTGTGAACGGGGCTGGCGCGCCTTGATCCATCCACGCTTGCGCCAGTGACAGGCCAACCAGTTCGCCAAACATCTGGCTGATTTCGGGCGCGGTGATGAAATCACCCCCGGAACCAAATGGCGTGCGGGTGGTGTAATATCCGTACTTCGGGTGCAGCAGACAGGCCGAGATATATTCGTCCAGCCGCATCGGCCCTTGTGCGTTGATCTGCGCTGTCAGTACCTCGCGTAAGCTCATCCTGCGCGCCGCGCCCGCAGGATAAAGTAGAGGCCCACAGCAATCATAGGGATGCACAGGATCTGCCCCATGGTCAGGCCATACCCCCCGATGTGCCATGCAAGACCCAGCGTATTGCCATCAGTGACAAATTGGGCATCAGGCTGCCGGAAAAACTCGACGATAAAGCGTGCGACGCCGTAACCCGCCAGAAACGTCCCCATCACAAGGCCCGGTTTCTTGAACGCACCGCGTCGCCACACCAGCCAGACAAGCAAGGCGCCCAGAATCAGCCCTTCAAGCGCCGCTTCGTATAGTTGTGAAGGATGGCGCGCACAGATGCCGATGACTTCAGGACAATATTGCGCAGCCTCGGTGGGAAAGGCCACACCCCACGGCAGATCGGTCGGGCGTCCCCAAAGCTCGGCGTTGATGAAATTGGCGATCCGTCCCAGCAAAAGACCCGGAAAAATACCAAGCGCGACCAGATCACCGGCACTGATCCGCGCAATCCGGTGGCGGCCGGTGTAGAGAAAAGCCGCAATTATCACCCCCAAAGCGCCGCCATGAAATGACATGCCGCCTTCCCAAACCCGCAGGATTTGCGCGGGGTTGGAGAGGTAGAAGGCAGGCTGGTAGAACAGCACATACCCCAGTCTGCCGCCCAGAATGACGCCAAGAATTACCCAAGTCAGTAAATCTTCTATCTGGGCACCTGTCATTACAGGTTTTTCGTCGCGCCACAGCCTTGGCGTGTTTGCCGCTCGCAGCACCAACCGCCAGCCCAGCAAAATGCCCACAATATAAGCCAATGCATACCAGCGCAGTGCAAAGGTCATGCCAAAAAGCGAGATCGAGAAAATCTCGGGCGAAATATCGGGGAAGGGGATAAGTGCAAGCATATGCTGATTGAGCAAGCCCGCGCGGGGAAGTCAACCTTGCACGAGGGCACAAGCGGCCCCATATAGGCGGTGTAGCCAGTGGAGAGACCAGATGCAGACCCGCAACAAGATTTTTGACGACCTGAGCCAGATCATGACCAACGCGATGGGCGTGGCGCAAGGGGCGAAAGACGAGGCAGAAAATGCCTTGAAGAGCATGATGGATCGCTGGCTTGCCGATCGCGATTTTGTGACCCGCGAAGAATTTGATGCCGTGCGTGCCATGGCGCAAAAAGCACGCGAAGAAAACGAAGCGCTGAAAGCGCGCCTTGATACCTTGGAACGCAAGTAATCCGGCCGAAACGTGAACGCAGCATTTTGAGTGCCGCTTTTTTTGAGTAACGCCTTCGGTTTTGGCCGGAGGCGTTTTTGTTTGATGCGATATCTGGGCAAAGATTAACGCGAAACCGCGATATTTTGCGGTTATCCACTGTAGATTGGTGTTATCCCCAGAAAAAAGGTTGCCAGACCCTATCGGCATCGCCACCATATGTTGTAGGACGCACAGGCAAACGCGCGTTCTGTTGCGAAAGCACCCAAGGTGAAGGGGCCGGACACAGGCTCTACCGCTTTGGAGATAACATAAAAGGTGGCAAAATGGCCCTGTCCGAGCAGTATTTGGAAGACGATATTCACCCTATCGACATCGTGGAGACGTTGGCGGCCCATCACGAATGGGTTTTCGACCGTATTTCTGATGAACAGATTTCGATGTCTGTCGAAGGGCAGTGGCGCACTTATTCGGTGACGCTGGCATGGTCAGCCTTTGATGAAACGCTGCGCCTGATCTGCACATTCGAAATGGACCCGCCCGAGGATAAAGTGCCCGCACTGTACGGTCTGCTGAACGATGTGAATGATCGCTGTTGGGCGGGCGCGTTCACCTACTGGGCGGAAGAGCAGCTGATGGTCTATCGCTATGGTCTGGTGCTTGCAGGTGGCCAGGTGGCGAGCCCTGAACAGATAGACACCATGATTGCCGCCGCCGTAAACAGTGCCGAGCGGTACTATCCGGCAGTGCAGCTTGTGGTCTGGGGAGAGCGGAGCGCAAAAGACGCGCTGCAAGTCGCCATTGCAGAGGCTTACGGTCGCGCGTAACTCTTTCCCCCGTAGATGACAGGGGGACGTATGAAAAATTCACGTATTGCAACGGATGGTCTGGTGCTTCTGGGCTGCGGCAAGATGGGCTCTGCCATGCTGGAAGGGTGGCTGGCGCGCGGTTTGCCTGCGGCTTCTGTCTGGGTGATTGATCCCGCCCCGTCGGAGTGGCTGCAAAATACCGGTGTTCACATCAACAAAGATTTGCCGTCCATGCCTGCGATCGTGCTGGTGGCGGTCAAGCCGCAGATGATGGCGGATGCGCTGCCAAGCCTGCGTGATATGGGCAATGCGAAAACCCTGTTTATCAGCGTCGCTGCCGGAACACCGATCAGCTTTTTCGAACAGACATTGGGCGAACAGACGCCCGTTGTGCGTGCCATGCCAAACACACCGGCTGCGATTTCGCAGGGCATAACCGCCATCGTCGGCAACGCCCATGCGGGTGCTCAAGGTCTGGACGAAGCAGAGGTGCTGCTGTCTGCCGTGGGTGAGGTTGTACGCCTAAGCGAGGAAGCGCAGATTGATGCTGTCACTGGCGTCAGCGGTTCCGGCCCCGCCTATGTGTTTCACATGATCGAAACCCTCGCCGCCGCAGGAGAGGCAGAGGGGTTGCCAGCCGACATGGCTTTGCAACTGGCCCGCGCGACCGTGGCGGGGGCAGGCGCGCTGGCGCAAGCGTCTGATGACAGTCCGGCGCAGTTGCGCGTGAACGTGACCAGCCCCAACGGCACCACCCAAGCCGCCTTGGAAGTGTTGATGAACGAGAGCGACGGTTTTCCTGCCTTGATGCGGCGCGCTGTTGCTGCTGCTGCAAACCGTTCAAGGGAGCTTGCTCGTGGCTGAGATTTCGTTTGATGATTTCATGAAAGTCGATATCCGCACAGGCCGCGTGATCAAGGCAGAGCCGTTCCCCGAAGCGCGCAATCCTTCGCTGAAGGTCTGGATCGATTTTGGCGAGGAAATTGGCGTGCGCAAAACCTCCGCCCAGATTACCGAACACTACACGCCCGATACGCTGACCGGACGGCAGGTCATGGCGGTTGTAAATTTCCCCCCACGCCAGATCGGGCCGTTCATGTCAGAGGTGTTATTACTGGGTGTGCCGGATGAAAATGGTGCGGTCGTTTTGGTTGTGCCGGATCAAGAAACCCCGAGCGGAGGTCGGATGCATTGAAAAACGTATTGATAAGCAGGCTGTTGCCGGATGAGGTTTATGCGTCACTTGAAGGGCTGAGTGTGGTGCGGCGTGACGAAACCGCACCGATGGACGGTGATGAAATGCGCCGCGCCCTGCGCGAGTTTGACGGCGTGATGTGTACGTTGGGCGATCAGTTTTCAGCACAGGTTTTTGCCGACGTGCCAACACCGCGCTGCAAGGTGCTGGCCAATTTTGGCGTTGGCTATAATCACATAAATGTGGAGGCGGCCAAAGCTTCCGGCATCACGGTGACCAACACACCCGGCGCTGTAACAGATGCCACCGCAGATATCGCCATGACCCTGATGCTGATGAGCGCGAGGCGCGCAGCAGAAGGCGAGCGGCTGGTTCGGTCCGGGGAATGGGAGGGATGGCACCCGACGCAGATGTTGGGCCTGCACCTGAGCGGCAAAGCTGTGGGTATCGTCGGGATGGGACGTATCGGGCAGGCCATCGCGCGGCGGTGTCACTTCGGTTTTGGCATGCAGATACGCTATCATGGCCGCAGCCGGAAAGAGCTGGATTTCGAAGCGCAGTATTATGACGATCTGACCCGACTGGCATCCGATGTTGATGTTTTGGTAATGGCCGTCCCCGGCGGGGCCGAAACCCGCCATATGGTCAGTTCCCATGTTTTGGCTGCGATGAAGCCCCATGCGCGGATTATCAATATCTCGCGCGGTGAAGTGGTGGAACAGGCGGCGCTGATCACGGCATTGGAAAATCAATCAATCGGTGGTGCCGGTCTTGATGTGTACGAGTTCGAGCCTGACGTGCCGCAGGCGTTGCGTGATCTGGATAATGTGGTGCTATTGCCGCATTTAGGTACTTCTACGAGGGAGGTTCGTGTGGATATGGGGCTAATGATGGTTGAGAATTTACAAGCCGTACTGCGCGGTGATGCGCCGCCAAATCCGGTCTAGCCTGCCGCGATTGCGATGCGCCAGTGGCGGCGGCACAAAGAAACATAGCTTTCGTTGCCGCCGATCTGCACCTGTGCCCCCTCGCGCAAGGCGCGCCCTTCGGCGTCCTGCCGCACAACCATCGTCGCCTTCTTGCCGCAATGACAGATTGTACGAATTTCGCGCATTTCATCGGAAAGCGCCAACAACGCGGCAGATCCCGGGAAAAGCTGGCCTCTGAAATCGACACGCAGGCCATAGCACATGATGGGAACACCCAGATCATCAACTGCCCGCGCCAGATCCCAAACCTGCGCGTCGCTTAAAAAATGCGCCTCATCGACAAAAATGCAGGCGCAAGGCCCCTCATTCAGACGCGATGAGATCTTGGCAAACAGGTCTTCGTCGCTGTGATATGTATCTGCGTCCTGTGAAATGCCGATGCGGGACGCGATCTTGCCTTCTCCGGCACGATTATCAAGCTGCGCGGTAATTAGATAAGGGACCATCCCGCGTTCGCGGTAGTTATGCGCAGCCTGCAACAGGACCGTAGATTTTCCGGCATTCATCGTGGAATAGTTGAAATATAACTTGGCCATGTGCGTATTTTCCGCCTTAAAGTGTCTCGTTCGGGATGATCGTTGGCAATTTACAATCCGGCGGGGTAATTGCACTAGGACTTGGCCAGTATGAACGATATGTTGTTCAGAGCACACACCGATTGAGGATACTTAAAATGGATGCAGCGGGCAACTATTTGAAAAAGCACACGGAAGCTTTGGTTAAAGCTGTGGGCATCGAGGCCGCCTGTGACGTCACCGGAAAGTCGAAAGCAACTTTGGGACGTTATTACTCCGACCATGACGAACACGCGGACCGGTTTATGCCGATTGATGCCGTCGTTGCGTTGGAAATCGCGGCGGGCTATCCTCACGTGACCCAAGCGCTGGCGGAATTGTCGGGCGCGCATCTGGATTATGACGAACGGCGGCCCAACGATACTTCCAAAGGCGGTGTAAATGCCGATGTGATCGCCCTGAGCCAGCGTTTTGCGATGTTGATGGGCGAATATCAGCAATCTATCGCAGATGGAAAAATTACCGTGAACGAGGCGAAGCGGCTGCTTAAAGAGACGACGATGCTGCAACAGGTGCTGGTTGATATGAAGCTGCATCTGGAAGATGAGAGCGTCTAACTTCGATCACAGGCACCCGCGCAAGGTTTCCGAATTGCTTACCAGGAACCTAACCGTGCTTTTGTACAATCACCGAGCCGACAGAGTAACCCGCACCGAATGAGCAGATCAGCCCCGTGTCACCATCCTGCAGATCGTCTGAATACTTTGAAAAGGCGATGATGGAACCGGCGGAGGATGTGTTGGCATAATCCTGAAGGATGTTTGGCTGCTCACCCGCTTCCGGCAGGCGTCCCAATACTTTCTTGCCGATGAAATCATTCATGGATTTGTTGGCTTGATGAAGCCAGAGACGTTTCAGATCAGCGGCCTCTACCCCTTCGTTCGCCATATGATTGCCAATGTGCTCGGATACCATGGGCAGCACTTCCTTGAACACTTTGCGTCCGTTCTGCATGAATTGCATATCGCGACGGTCTGCCACCCCGTCGGGGCGCGAGCGGCGTAGGAAGCCGTTGTTATTACGAATATTGTTGGAGAAATCTGTAGCGCAACGGGTTGATCTTATTTCAAAGTAGGGGCCAGTGGCGTTTTCCGCGCGTTCAATCAGGGTTGCAGTCGCCACATCGCCAAAGATGAAATGACAGTCGCGGTCGCGCCATTCCAGATGGGCAGAGCAAATTTCCGGATTGACTACCAGCGCACTACGGATAGAGCCTGAGCGGACCATATCTGCAGCGGCCTGGATACCAAAGGTGGCAGAAGAGCAAGCCACATTCATATCGAAGGCAAAACCGTTGATCTGCAACAGATCCTGAATTTCTATAGCAACGGCGGGGTAGGCGCGCTCCAGGTTTGACGCGGCACAAATCACCGCATCAACGTCAGCGGCCGTTTTACCCGCGCTCTCCAAAGCTTTGTGTGCTGCATCCAGCGCCATTTCAGCCATAAGGGAGGGTTCATTATCAGTTCGCTGGCGAAGCAGCGGGTGCATAACCAAAGGGTCAAGAATTCCTGTTTTATCAATTACGTAGCGTTGGTTAATCCCTGATGCTTTGTAAATGAATTCCTCCGAGGAATGTTCTTTTGCAGGCATGCTGCCTTCAGCGATTTTGTCTTCGTTTTCTGCATTATAGATGTCCACATAGGCGTTAAAGCTCTTTACCAGTTCAGCGTTTGTGATCACCTGATCGGGGGTGAAGACGCCTGTGCCTGTGATCGCTGCTGTGTACATCTCATTTTCCTCTTTACTGACTGCGGCTTGGCCGACCCAGCGCATGTGGATAAACTGCCAGACTACTGCTGGCGGCTCATAACACTGACGGTGACTGCGGTTCCATGGTTCGCAGATTAACGGGATTTTAACACAGTGCCTATGGGGAAATTTACCAAGGTCAATCGTACAATTGCCAAAGAGGGATTATTCTGGCGCGGGATGTAAAACGCGATTTTCGACTTCCGCACAGCAAGGCGAAAGACAGCTTTCTTTCGTCGAAAGTGTCCTTCGCTAATCTGTGAAAGCATTTTTCACGGGCCGGTCTTATCCCTGCAACGCTTTCACGCCAATCTCATCTTCCGCCTGCGCTTTTATCGCTAGTACCGCCGCATAGGAGCCCGCTGCTGTCGTGTAGTATGGAATTTTGTCGTACAGCGCGATGGACCGGATAGATTTGCTGTCTTCCACCGCTTGGGCGCCCTCGGTTGTGTTCATCACAAGGTGGATCTGGCCGTCTTTCATCATATCGGTGATGTCTGGGCGGCCTTCGTACACTTTGTTAACCGTTTCGCAGGGGATGTTGTGTTCTGTTAACCACGAGGCCGTTCCACGGGTCGCGACAATGGTAAAGGACTGATCAATCAGAATTTGCGCGGCTTTCAAAACGTCGGATGTTTTGTCTGCGTCTTTGATAGACAGAAATGCGTTGCCAGTGCGGGGCAGCATATTTCCGGCACCCATCTGCGCCTTCAGGAAGGCACGGGGGAAGTCGCGGTCCCACCCCATCACTTCACCGGTGGAGCGCATTTCGGGGCCGAGGATGGTATCAACGCCGGGGAAGCGGGCGAATGGCAGAACAGCCTCCTTCACGGAAAACCACGGCATGTTCGGGTCGGCCAATGTCATCGGGTCACCCAGCGGTAAAACATCGTTGTAGGCGGCGTTTGCATCGTATGGCGGGCGCAGCGGGAAGTTGGAGAGCGGCTCTCCGGCCATGATACGGGCGGCAATGCTGGCGATCGCGCTGTCGGTTGCTTTGGCAACGAAAGGCACCGTGCGCGAGGCCCGCGGGTTGACCTCGATCAGGAAGATTTCATCGGTGCCTTCGGCATTGGGTTTGATGGCAAACTGGATGTTCATCAGGCCGACCACGTTCAGCGCCTTGGCTAGTGCCTTTGTCTGAACTTCCACCTGCGCGATGATGTCGTCGCCGAGGGAATAGGGTGGAAGTGAACAGGCGCTGTCGCCGGAGTGCACACCTGCCTCTTCGATGTGCTGCATGATACCGGCAACGTGTACGTCCGTCCCATCCGACAGCGCATCAACGTCCAGTTCAACGGCACCGGACAGGTAGCTGTCCAGCAACACGGGGCTGTCACCCGAGACGACAACCGCTTCGGAGATATACCGCTCCAGCTGGGTCTGATCGCGCACGATTTCCATCGCGCGGCCACCCAGAACATAAGAGGGGCGGATCACCAGCGGAAAGCCAATCTCTTTGGCGATTTCGAAGGCTTCTGCATCGGTATGGGCAATGCCATTGTGCGGCTGTTTCAGTCCAAGGTTTTGCACCAGATCGGCGAACCGCTCGCGATCTTCGGCGAGGTCGATCATATCGGGCGTAGTGCCGAGGATCGGGATGCCTTCGTCATGCAGTGCCTGCGCAATCTTCAGCGGGGTCTGGCCGCCGAACTGCACGATTACGCCGTGCAGCGTGCCGTTTTCCTGCTCAACACGCAGAATTTCCATCACATGTTCGAAGGTGAGTGGTTCGAAATACAAACGGTCGGAGGTGTCGTAATCGGTGCTGACTGTTTCGGGGTTGCAGTTAACCATAATGGTTTCGTAACCCGCATCTGTCAGCGCGTAACACGCGTGGCAGCAGCAGTAATCAAATTCGATGCCCTGGCCAATCCGGTTGGGGCCGCCGCCGAGAATCACAACTTTCTGGCGATCACTTGGGCGCGCTTCGCACTCGGCGTCACCCATCATCGGCGTCTCGTAGGTGGAGTACATGTAAGGTGTTTGCGCCTCGAACTCGGCAGCACAGGTATCAATCCGTTTGAATACGGCTTTCACACCCAGCGACAGGCGCGCTTTGCGCACGGTCTTTTCGGTTTGTCCGGTCAGCCGTGCCAGACGGGCATCGGTAAAGCCCATCATTTTGAGCGTGCGCAGACCATTTTCATCGGTTGGCATGCCGTCGGCGCGCACTTTTTCCTCAGCTTCGATGATCTCGCGGATGCGGGCAAGGAACCACGGGTCGAACATTGTGGTGGCGTGAATGTCGTCGTCGGACAGGCCATGGCGCATGGCTTGAGCGATGGTGCGCATCCGGTCGGGCGTGGTTTTCGAAATCGCCTTGGTGATCGCCGCTTTGTCCGGCGCACCGGGAATGTCGATTTCGTCAAACCCCGTTAGGCCGGATTCCATTGAAGCAAGCGCCTTTTGCAGGCTTTCGTGGATGGTCCGACCAATTGACATCGCCTCGCCCACGGATTTCATCGCTGTGGTCAGGTAGGGTTCGGAGCCGGGGAATTTTTCAAACGCAAACTTGGGGATTTTGGTAACGACATAGTCAATCGTTGGCTCGAACGAGGCTGGGGTCACGCCGGTGATGTCATTATCCAACTCGTCCAGCGTGAACCCAACGGCGAGCTTGGCCGCGATTTTTGCAATCGGAAAACCAGTGGCCTTGGACGCAAGGGCAGAACTGCGCGACACGCGCGGGTTCATTTCAATCACAACCATCCGGCCATCGGCGGGGTTTACAGCCCATTGTACGTTGCTGCCGCCTGTTTCCACACCAATCTCGCGCAGGACCGCAATCGAGTGGTTGCGCATGATCTGGTATTCTTTGTCCGTCAGCGTCAGCGCGGGGGCAACTGTGATCGAATCCCCTGTATGCACGCCCATCGGATCCACGTTCTCAATCGCGCAAACGATGATGGCGTTGTCGGCGGTGTCGCGCACGACTTCCATTTCGAATTCTTTCCAGCCCAGCAGCGATTCATCAATCAGGATTTGCCCCATTGGTGATGCATCCATACCCGAGCGGCAGTAGAATTCATAATCCTCACGGTTGTAGGCGATGCCGCCGCCGGTGCCGCCCATGGTGAAGGCGGGGCGGATGATGGCCGGCAGGCCGACTTCCTCCAGAGCTTCCAGTGCCAGCGCCACACCTGCGGCGAGGTCTTTCTTGCCGTTTGCGTCTTTTGGCGCAGTACAGATCGTGGCTTTGGGGTTTTCGATGCCGAGCCTGTCCATCGCTTCGCGGAACAACTGGCGGTCTTCGGCCATTTCGATGGCCTCACGCTTGGCGCCGATCATCTCGACGTTGTATTTCGCAAGAACGCCCATTTCCTCAAGCGCGAGCGAGGTGTTCAGGCCGGTTTGCCCGCCCATTGTGGGCAGCAGCGCATCGGGGCGCTCTTTTTCGATGATCTTGGCCACGATTTCCGGTGTGATCGGTTCGATATACGTGGCATCGGCCAATCCTGGGTCCGTCATGATGGTCGCTGGGTTGGAGTTGACGAGGATAACGCGATAGCCTTCTTCTTTCAGAGCCTTACACGCCTGCGCGCCGGAGTAGTCGAATTCGCAGGCCTGCCCGATCACAATAGGCCCCGCACCAATGATCATGATCGACTTTATGTCGGTTCTCTTTGGCATGGCTCCGGCCCCCTGAAAAATTGGCAAACTTTCGCGGTTATAGGCATTGGGACGCAGGGTGCAAGGCGGAATCGGGCGAGATATGAATACGGATGTCCTGCCCTGATTTATCTGGGTCGGCGCGTTGGCCCATGGTACGTCTTGCATCACCATCCAACGAGAGCGAAAGGGCCTTTCCCGTGATCAAATACGTTTATCCTGATGGAAGCCATTGCTACCGTGCCATCCATACGGCGCATGCCGTGTTCAGAAACGATGCAGGAAAGCTGATTGCGCGGGCTGAAAAGGCGGACCAATCGGGCATGTATGAATTCGAGATCAAGGGATTCGAAATACTGCAATCAGGTGTGTTTTACGACTAGCGTATAAGGCCCCTATGCATCGCAGGGAAAGAAATCCGCAGACCATAAAGGGATCGGTTCAGGCGTCCAGATATGTTCGAACAGCCGCTTCAAATGCGCGGGGACGATCCGCGTGCAGCCAGTGACCCGCATCGGGGAGTTTGGCAAAGCGCGCCGCAGGAAACAGCGATTTGATATGCGCGCGGTGTGCGGGCAGCACATATTCACTGTCGCCCCCTGTTAGAAACAAGGTGGGGTTTGTGAATTCTCCCGATACCTCGGGAAAGCCGATAATGTTTTCCATCTCGGCTTCAAGCGTATCAAGATTCAGTCGCCAGCGTTTTGCAGCGACGTCCAGCGATTGGGTGAAAAAGCTTTGCAGCGCGGGATCGACGCCTTGCGCACCCAACTGCTCGGCCGCTTCCGAGCGGCGGGTGAGATTGTTCAGATCGACGCTGCGCATTGCGGCGATATGGTGGGACTGGCTGTGGCTGTAGGGGACGGGTGCAATGTCTGCTACAATCAGGCGGCGGATCAGGTCGGGATGCTTTAGCGCCGCGACCATCGCAGCCTTTCCGCCCATGGAATGACCGCATAAATCGACTGGCGCGCCGATATTGCGGATCAATTCAGCCAGATCATCTGCCATATCGTCATAGGTCTGTGTGTCTGCACGCGGGCTGTGGCCGTGGTTGCGCATATCGGGTGTGATCACGCGGCGGGTATCGGACAGGCGTTTGGCGATAACGCCCCAGTTGCGACCGGACCCGAACAGGCCATGCGCGATGATCAGGGGCGGTGTGTCAGGGGATGCATCCCCGAATTCGGTAAAGCTCAGCATGTCCCAAGACGTAGCGCCATTGCAGCGGTAAGGCCAGCGGCTTAGACAAGGGGTATGATCACCGACAAGGATATGGCGGCCAAGTCGCGCAAGCTGCGCGGGTTGATGCAGCAAAAACTGAATGTGCGGGGGCGCGATTTGCGCCAATCCTTGCGCCGCGCGGGTCGGCGCTTGCCCCGTGCGGTGCGCAAGCGCGGCGCGGAGTTGATGCGTGCTGAAATGCTGGCGCAAAACCCCAAAACCGCGCGTCAGGTGGATGCCGCGCAGGTTGAGGCGGCTTATGAGCAGATGCGCAAATATCTAGAATCGCTTGACGAGAACGAAATGCGCAAGGCACGGTTCCTCAGCATGGCCGGTGCGGTGGCTGCTAACCTGATTTTGGTCGCAGTGCTGTTTATAGTCTGGCTGTGGTGGCGCGGCTACGTCTGACGGATCAAGCTCCGTATTCCTCGTCTGTGACGTGTTCCATCCATGTTACAGTTGAGCCGTCGAGTTCTTCTTGCAATGCGATATGGGTCATCGCGACATCAGGCGCCGCGCCGTGCCAGTGTTTTTCATTCGGCTCGAAATAGATGGTGTCGCCGGGGCGGATGGTTTCAATCGGGCCGCCCTCGCGTTGTGCCAAGCCCGAACCTGCGGTCACGATCAGGGTCTGGCCCAGGGGATGAGTATGCCATGCAGTACGCGCCCCGGCCTCAAACGTTACAGTAATCCCTTGCAGACGGGCAGGGGCGGGCGCGCTGATCAGCGGGTCCATCCGCACCGTGCCGGTAAAATAGTCGGCCGGTCCTTTACCGGAAGGGCGCGAGCCTGCGGGATGGATGATCATTGCTATTTCCTTGGTTTTTTTGCGCGCCCCGCTATCAGGGCGCGCGATTGGATTACAGGTTGGGGTAGATCGGGAAGCGGGCGCACATCGCTTCGACTTCTGCCTTTACCCTTTCTTCGACTTCGCTGTTGCCATCGTCACCGTTCGCGGCAAGCCCGTCTACAACTTCGACGATCCAGTCGGCGATCTGGCGGAACTCTGCCTCCCCGAACCCGCGCGTTGTGCCTGCGGGAGAACCAAGGCGAATGCCGGACGTAACAGTCGGCTTTTCGGGGTCGAACGGTACGCCGTTTTTGTTGCAGGTAATATGCGCACGGCCAAGCGCTTTGTCCACGATGTTGCCTGTCACGCCTTTGGGGCGCAGATCAACCAGCACAACATGTGTGTCGGTGCCGTGGGTCACAGTATCAAGGCCACCCTTGATCAACTGATCCGACAATGCCTGTGCGTTGGTGATAACCTGCTTGATGTAGGTTTTGAATTCCGGCTGAAGCGCTTCGCCGAATGCCACAGCCTTGGCTGCGATAACGTGCATCAGCGGTCCACCCTGAATACCCGGGAAGATGGCAGAGTTGAACTTTTTCGCCAGTGCTTCGTCATTGGTCAGGATCATGCCGCCGCGCGGGCCGCGCAGGGTTTTGTGCGTGGTGGTGGTGGCGACATGCGCATGAGGGAAGGGAGAGGGATGTTCGCCAGCCGCTACAAGGCCTGCGAAGTGCGCCATATCGACATGCAGATAGGCGCCAACGCTGTCGGCGATCTCGCGCATGCGGGCGAAATCAATCTGGCGCGGAATGGCGGAACCACCTGCGATGATCATCTTCGGCTTATGCTCGGTCGCGAGGGCCTGCACCTGATCGTAATCCAGCAGATTGTCCTGTTTGCGCACACCGTACTGGATTGCGTTGAACCATTTGCCTGACTGGTTCGGCTTTGCGCCGTGGGTCAGGTGGCCGCCGGCATCAAGAGACATGCCAAGAATCGTATCGCCAGGGGTCAGCAGCGCCTGAAACACACCTTGGTTGGCCTGCGAGCCGGAGTTTGGCTGCACGTTGGCAAAGCCGCAATCAAACAGCTCACACGCGCGGTCAATCGCCAGTTGCTCGGCGATATCCACAAACTGGCAGCCGCCGTAATAGCGACGTCCCGGATAGCCCTCGGCGTATTTGTTGGTCATCACGCTGCCCTGCGCTTCCATGACGGCGGCAGAAACGATGTTCTCTGATGCGATCAGTTCGATCTCGTTGCGCTGGCGCGCAAGTTCTTTGTTAGTGGCGTCCGCGATGGCGGGATCGGCATCGGCAAGCGAGCGGGTGAAGAAATCTGACATGGGGGCTCCTTGAGCGTGAGGTCCTGATGTGGTGTTTCGTATCGGAAACGCACGCCGTGGTGAAGATGTGAAAACGACTGCGCAAGAGATAGATGCGCCGTAAACAATATGCATCCGCAATTTTCACTGCTTCATAGTTTTGAGGGTGGGGTGCTGGTGCGCATGGGGATATTGTGATTGTCTGGGTGGAAAGCGGCGCAGATCGGAAACAACATGCCTCAAAAGATATCCTTTTTGGCCAGTCGCACGCCGGTGGCACAAACAGCACGTGCGGCCTTGATCGGGCGGTATGGCGATGTCGCGCCAGAGGAGGCTGACGTAATTGTTGCGCTGGGCGGTGATGGCTTCATGCTTCATACGCTGCATGCCACCCAAAAATTGCGGGCGCCAGTGTATGGGATGAACCGTGGCACCATCGGGTTTTTGATGAACAATTACGTCGAGGGTGATTTGCGCGCGCGTCTTGCTGCGGCTGAAGTGGCCGAGATCAACCCGCTGTCGATGAAGGCCACGCATGTCGACGGGCGGGAATCGCGCGCACTGGCGCTGAACGAAGTGGCGCTGTTGCGGCAGGGACCACAGGCAGCCAAGCTCCAGATCACGGTCGACGGGCGGTTGCGGATGCAGGAACTGGTCTGTGATGGCGCATTGGTGGCAACCCCTGCGGGATCAACCGCCTACAACTATTCGGCACACGGCCCGATTCTGCCGATTGGTGCGGATGTTCTGGCTCTTACTGCAATGGCAGCGTTCCGGCCCCGCCGCTGGCGGGGGGCGCTGTTGCCCAAAACCGCCGTGGTACGCTTTGACGTGGGAGAGCCGGAAAAGCGCCCCGTGATGGCGGATGCTGATGGCACCAGCTACCGTGATGTCGCATCTGTCCAGATACGTTCAGAGCCGAGTATCGTTCATACAATTCTGTTTGATCCCGGACACGGGCTGGAAGAGCGCCTGATCTCTGAACAGTTCAACTGATCTTGTAGTCGACCTGAGATTTCGGGAACTTTTTTGGTGCTGGCGTGTTCGTTCAATGAGAAGGCGCAGTGGAGGAAAAGTCCTTCGCGACACGCTCCTCCAGATTGTAATAGAAGGAGAATTCAGATGAACTGGGATACAGTAAAAGGCAACTGGAAGCAGATGACCGGCAAAGTCAAAGAGCAATGGGGCGAATTGACGGATGATGAAATCCAAGAAGCCGAAGGTGACCGCGAGCAATTGGTAGGCAAGATTCAGGCCAAATATGGCATCGCGAAAGAAGAGGCCGAAAAGCAGGTCGACGAGTTCGCTGCCAAGCACTAAGACAGCAGCCTACACACGGTTTTGTAGACAAATAGACCAGGGCGGCCAGACTGGCCGCCCTTTTGCGTGGCTATCGCCAGTAGCTGTGAATATCGCGTAGAAGTAAGAAAAAAAATGAAACCGTTGCACTCATAATGCTGCGAACACTGGATGGGTCAACTTGTGATGCTTTTGAAAAAACGCATTACCCGCTTGACTGAAACCGGGCCCGGCAAGGCTGCCGTCTATCAATGCTTGCGGGTGCAGGAGCATGTAGGCTGCGGTATAGCCGGCCATAGCGTAAGTTGATGACTGTAGGGACTGCTCTCTAGCACCTCTTTCTTCCGACAACCTATGCAGAAAGCGCAGGTCAGATTATGGCAGTTCGACGGAATTCACCACATGCGGGATCATAACATAGTTTTTCAGGCTCGGGCGTAGCCAATGGTTTGCAGCGCGGTCTTTATCTCATCCAGAACGGCGGGATCGTCAATCGTCGCCGGCAATTTGAAAGATTCGCAGTCAGCAATTTTGACCATTGTCGCCCGCAGAATTTTGCCTGACCGTGTCTTTGGCAAGCGGTCCACCACAACCGCCAGTTTAAATGCGGCCACCGGACCGATCCGGTCGCGGACCATTTTGACACATTCGGCGGTGATGTCATCATGGGAACGCTCGACACCTTTAGTGAGGCAGACAAACCCGACTGGTGCCTGACCTTTCAAAGGATCACTTGCCCCGATCACAGCACATTCCGCAACGTCGGGATGGTTAGCCAAAACTTCCTCCATCGCGCCGGTAGATAGACGATGTCCCGCTACGTTGATCACATCGTCGGTGCGCGCCATGATATAAAGATATCCGTCTTTGTCGATCATCCCCGCATCACCGGTTTCGTAATATCCCGGAAAGTGGGAGAGGTAGCTTTTGCGGAAACGGTCTTCAGCGTTCCAGAGGGTTGGCAATGTGCCCGGTGGCAGGGGCAGCTTGATCGCTATCGAGCCGAGAGTGTCGGCGGCAACGGGATGGCCTGCCTCGTCCAGAATCTGCACATCATAGCCGGGCATCGGTACGGTTGGTGACCCGATTTTGACCGGTAGTGCTTCCAATCCCGCAGGGTTGCCTGCGATGGTAAAGCCGGTTTCGGTTTGCCACCAGTGGTCATAGACCGGCTTGCCCAGCTTTTCCTGCGCCCAGATGATCGTATCGGGATCGGCACGTTCCCCTGCCAGATACAGCGCGCGCAGGCAGCTAAGATCATACTTGCCAATCTCCAGCCCGTCCGGATCTTCGCGTTTGACGGCACGAATGGCTGTGGGGGCCGTGAAAAAGCTGCGTACGTTATGTTCTTCGATCACGCGCCAGAACGTGCCGGCATCCGGTGTGCCCACGGGCTTTCCCTCAAACACCACGGTGGTGTTGCCGTGGATCAGCGGACCATACGCAATATAGCTGTGGCCGACGACCCAGCCCACATCGGACGCGGCCCAAAACACTTCTCCCGGATCGACGTTATAGATGTTCTTCATGGTCCAGTTCAGCGCAACCAGATGCCCCGCCGTATGGCGCACCACACCCTTCGGCGCGCCTGTGGTGCCTGAGGTATAGAGGATATAGGCGGGGTGGTTTCCTGAGACGGGCACGCAATCCGCTGGTGTGCCTGCGGCGATCGCCGCGTGCCATTCCAGATCGCGGCCCTCGATCAGATCGCAAATCTCTTGTTCACGTTGCAAAATGATGCATGTATCGGGCTTGTGCGCGGCCATCTCAATGGCGCCGTCCAGCAGCGGCTTGTAATGCACTACGCGGTTCGGCTCCAGCCCGCAGGATGCGGCGATAATCGCCTTGGGCGTGCAGTCGTCGATACGCACGGCCAATTCGTTGGAGGCAAACCCGCCGAATACAACAGAATGGATTGCGCCGATGCGCGCGCAGGCCAGCATAGCCTCTACCGCTTCGGGGACCATAGGCATATAGATGATCACGCGGTCGCCTTTGGTCACGCCGCGCGCAACCAGCGCACCGGCCAGCGCTGAAACGCGGGTTTGCAATTGGGCGAAGGTGATAGTTTGCTTGGTGCCTGTGATCGGGCTGTCGTGAATAATTGCCGCCTGATCGCCGCGCCCGTTCACCACGTGACGGTCCACGGCATTGTAACACCCGTTCACTTGCGCATCTGCATACCACTCGAACAGGCCATCACCCTTGTCAAAAAGTGCACGGTCCGGAGCCTTGACCCAGTCAATCGCGCGCGCCTGCTCCAGCCAGAATGCTTCCGGATCAGTTTGTGCGGCTTTATAAACCTCTGCGTATCCCATGGCGGCTTCCTCCCTCGTGGTTGGTACTGTTTCTGGCGGCGCGCCGCCATTTCAGCAAGCGTAATACGCCAAGCGTACTACCTTTGTGTAAAATAATTTACTTGTTTTTTGAGAGCGCTAACGCGGGTCATCAGGGTTGCTGATAAGCTCCGAAGCTTAGAAGTATATTTTACATTAGCCCCTGTCAGGGCGTTGAAATGAAGAAATTCCTCGGGGGAACTGGTGTGAAGAAAACCGGTGCTTTGCTAGCGGCTGCCGGTCTGCCTGTATGCAGACGGTCTATCCGGAAAACGTGTTGGCAGGTGCCGCATTGACTGAGCGTCTGACAAGCACAAAGCTGTTTCCGTGTCCTGTCGGCGACAAAAAGCCACCGAAAGGCGCAGCAACGCAATTTATCGTAAAGATGCTGCCATCGGGCGAATCCACTTGGGAAAGCAATGGGAAATACTCGCGTGAAACATTGACCCATTGGGAAGTGCGCGGCAACCGGCTGTGCCTCGAAGATCCGAACCGCCGCTTTTACGAAGAGCGCCGCCGCAAGCAGGGCAAGAAAATCCGCAAGCGTGAGAAATATGACAACTGCGGCGTGGTTGCGATCAATGGCGATTTGATCACAATTTACGCGCCCAAGCGCTCGTATGCGCCACAGCGCGCGCTGACGGGCCGTATCCGTCCACTGTAAAGCGAAGCAAAACCACGGAACAGAAAAAAGCCGCACCTGCTACAGGCGCGGCTTTTTAGGTTTTTCAGCCGTATTCGGCCACCGGCGTTCCCGCAATTGCGGCCATGTTCAGCAATCCGCGCGCGGTGATGGAGGGGGAGACAACATGCGCACGGTTGCCCATGCCCATCAGGATCGGCCCAACTTCAAGCCCGCCGCCTTTCATTTTCAGGATGTTGCGCACACCGGAAGCAGCATCGGCGTGGGCGAAGACCAGCACGTTGGCAGGCCCTTCCATGCGGTTTTGCGGGAACAGGCGCTTGCGCAATTCCGGATCAAGCGCTGTATCGATGTTCATCTCGCCTTCATAGCAGAAATCGTGGTTTTCTGCGTCCAGTATGCGAATGGCGCGGCGTAAACGGCTGCCCGAACCTTCGCCCTGATTGCCGAATTGCGATTGCGAACACATGGCAACATTCGGGGTAATGCCAAACCGGCGGACGTGACGCGCCGCGCCGATTGCGATTTCTGCCAGTTGTTCGGGCGTGGGATGGCGATGCACCTGCGTGTCGGCAATAAACAGCGGCCCGTCTTCCAAAATCATCATCGAAAGAGAACCATGCGCGCGCAGACCGTCACGGCCCAGAACCTGCTCGATATAGTTCAGGTGCCATTGGGTTTCGCCAAAGGTGCCACAGATCAGACTATCCGCTTCGCCACGGTGGACCATAACGGCGCCAATGGCCGTTGTGTTGGTGCGCATGATTGCACGGGCGATATCGGGGGAAACGCCGCGCCGGGCCAGCAGGCCGTGATATGTCTCCCAGTAATCCCGATAGCGTGGATCTTTTTCGGGGTTCACAACATCTACTTCATCGCCCAATTTCAATGTCAGCCCCGTCTTTTCCATCCGCCGTTTGATCACATCGGGACGGCCGATCAGGATCGGGCGCTCGGTTGTTTCTTCCAGCATGGCTTGAGCCGCGCGCAGCACACGCTCGTCCTCGCCCTCTGCAAATACAATTCGGCGGGAGACGCTTCGCGCCGCTTGGAAGACGGGGCGCATCAAGAGCGCGGATTTGAAAACCGAGCTGTCGAGCTTGATCTTGTAAGCTTCCAGATCGTCAATCGGGCGGGTGGCTACGCCTGTGTCCATCGCAGCCTTGGCCACGGCAGAGGACACAATGCCGACCAGACGCGGATCGAACGGTTTCGGGATCAGATAATCCGGCCCGAAGGTCAGTTGCTCTCCCTGGTAAGCGGCGGCGGCCTCGGCCGAGGTTGTTTCACGCGCAAGTGCGGCGATGCCTTCAATACAGGCGATCTTCATCTCGTCGTTGATGGTGGTCGCCCCGACATCCAGCGCACCGCGAAAGATGAAAGGGAAACACAGAACGTTATTCACCTGATTGGGGAAATCGGACCGCCCCGTTGCTATAATGGCATCCGGCGAAACCGCGCGCGCGGCGTCTGGCATGATTTCGGGGTTGGGGTTTGCAAGCGCGAAAATGATCGGCGCATTTGTCATTTTTGCAACCATTTCGGATGTCAGCACATTCGGGCCTGACAGGCCAAGAAACATATCGGCACCTGAGATCACATCATCCAGCGTACGCAGGTCGGTCCTCTGCGCGAATTCGGACTTGATGGGGTTCATGTCGACTTCGCGACCTTCATAGACAAGCCCGTGAATATCACAAAGCCAGACGTTTTCACGTTTCACGCCCAGTTTCAGCAGCATGTTGAGGCAGGCGATGCCCGCAGCGCCGCCACCGGTCGAGACAATCTTGATGTCTTCGAATTTCTTTTTGGCCACATAGAGCGCGTTGGTCGCCGCGGCCCCGACAACAATAGCGGTGCCGTGCTGGTCATCGTGGAAAACCGGAATGTTCATCCGCTCGTTGCAGATACGTTCGACCGTAAAGCAATCGGGTGCCTTGATGTCTTCAAGGTTGATTGCGCCGAAGGACGGCTCCAGCGCGCAAACGATATCGGCCAGTTTTTCAGGATCGGACTGGTTTACCTCTATGTCAAAGCAATCAATATTGGCGAACTTTTTGAACAGAACCGCCTTTCCCTCCATCACCGGCTTGGAGGCCAGCGCGCCAATGTTGCCAAGGCCCAGAACCGCTGTTCCGTTTGTCACAACCGCAACCAGATTCGCGCGTGATGTGTAGAGCGCGGCGGTTGCCGGATCGTTTTGTATTTCAATGCAGGCTTCCGCCACACCGGGACTATAAGCACGGGCCAGATCGCGACCGTTTGCCAAAGGTTTGGTGGCGCGCACCTCCAGCTTTCCGGGCTTGGGAAAGGCGTGGTAATCAAGTGCAGCTTGGCGATTGTTGGCATTGTCGGACATAGACGAACCTCGTTTTAAGATTTAGTTTAGTGTTAAACTATTGCCTGAAAAAGGCTAGCGGGGATTTTTGTGCGGGGCACAAATTCGGCGGTCCGGTGCAAAGTTTCGCTAATGAAACCCTTCTCATTCCTGCGCATGTGCGGCTAGGGTGGTGAACCATAAGAGTAAGAGGATGAGTACGTGACAGATTTGCGGCAGGCAGCAATAGCAGTGCGGGAAAACGCACATGCGCCTTATTCCGGTTTCAAGGTGGGTGCCGCGTTGCGGGGGGCATCAGGTACCATCTATCGCGGATGTAATGTTGAAAACGTAGCCTATCCCGAAGGGACCTGTGCCGAGGCAGGTGCAATTGCCGCAATGGTGGCGGCGGGGGAGACCGTGTTTACCGAAGCCTATGTCGTGGCGGGATCGCCTTTGCCCGTGACACCTTGCGGCGGATGCCGTCAAAAACTGGCTGAATTCGGCGCGGGCGATGTGCGCGTTACAATGGCGACCGTTGAGGGAAGCGAGCAGGTATTGAGCATCGCCGATCTGCTGCCCGGTGCGTTCGATCCGTCATTTCTGGGGGGTTAAATGGACGCACGCACCATTCTTGCAAAATTGCGCCACGCCCAAGCGCTGAGCGCAGACGAACTGACATGGATCGCCGGTGCGCTGGCAGATCAAACTTTGAGCGCCGCGCAGGCCGGTG
This sequence comes from Sulfitobacter sp. F26169L, assembly GCF_026410285.1. Lineage (GTDB taxonomy): Bacteria > Pseudomonadota > Alphaproteobacteria > Rhodobacterales > Rhodobacteraceae > Sulfitobacter. Next base: position 476,542 of record NZ_JAPMLP010000004.1, read on the forward strand.
CATTCGCTATGGGCGTTTGCCGTAACGGACTGGATGAGGCGGGGCGCGTGGCGCTAACGCAAGCCATGTGCGCTTCGGGTCGTGTGCTGCGCTGGGAGATGGACAAGCCGGTGCTGGACAAACACTCGACCGGCGGGGTGGGGGATTGCGTTAGTCTTGTTCTGGCCCCCGCGCTGGCCGCGTGCGGGGCTTACGTGCCGATGATATCGGGGCGCGGATTGGGCCACACGGGCGGAACGCTTGACAAGCTTGAGGCGATCCCCGGCGTCAACGTGATGCTTGATGAAACGCGGTTGCGCACTGTGATCGGTCAGGTGGGCTGTGCCATTGTCGGCGCGACGGGTGATATCGCGCCAGCAGACAAGCGGCTTTATGCGGTGCGTGATGTGACGGCCACGGTGGACAGCCTTGATCTGATCACCGCTTCGATCCTCAGCAAAAAGCTGGCTGCAGGTCTGGACGGGTTGGTGCTGGATGTAAAAGTAGGCTCGGGCGCATTCATGAAAGATATGGAGGCCGCGCGCGCGCTTGCGCAGGCACTGGTGGGCACGGCAAACGCCGCCGGATGCCCAACACGCGCAATCATCAGCGATATGAGCCAGCCGCTTGTGCCCAGTCTCGGCAACGCACTTGAGGTGGCCGAGGTCATGCGCGTGCTGCGCGGGGATGCGCACGGCCCGATTGTTGATCTGTGCGCAGCGCTGGGCGGTGTGCTGCTGGCGGGTGCCGGTCTGGCAAAAGATGCCGATGCGGGGGCTGTGCAAATCGCCGACTCTATTGCAAATGGCCGCGCAGCAGAGCGTTTTGGCGCAATGATTGCGGCTTTGGGGGGGCCTGTACGCTTTGTTGAAGATTGGCAGCGCTTCTTGCCCGAAGCAACCGTCATGCGCGAAGTCACTGCGCAATCGGCAGGTGTCGTGCAGGCAATAGATGCGGAGGCTCTGGGCCTTGCTGTTGTCGAGCTGGGCGGGGGGCGCAAGATTGAAACTGATTTGGTCGATCCTGCTGTTGGCTTGTCGGATGTCGTTCGCATCGGCGCACGCGTCAAAAAGGGGCAGCCGTTGTGCGTGGTTCATACGTCCCGGCCCATGCAGGCAGACCGTGCCGTTGCAGCGGTGCGGACAGCAATAAAGCTGGGGGATGGCGCGGTGGATACACCGGATCTGATTTTGGAGCATATAGGATGATGGCACGCGCATTTCTGGTAGTGATGGATTCCGTTGGAATTGGCGGCGCGCCGGACGCTGAAACATTTTTCAACGGGGATGTGCCTGATACGGGAGCGAATACCGTGGGTCACATCGCGCAGGCCTGCGCGGCAGGGCTGGCAGAAGAGGGGCGCACAGGTCCGCTGGATGTGCCTGCTCTGGCGGGTCTGGGGCTGGGCGCTGCGATCAAAGCGGCGAGCGGGCTGGAAATTTCCACGTTAGATGTGCCGCTGACAGGAACATGGGGTGCTGCAACAGAGGTGTCGCGTGGTAAGGATACCCCGTCAGGTCATTGGGAGCTGGCGGGTTTGCCGGTGCCTTGGGCATGGCACTATTTCGAGAGGGTCGAAGACTCGTTCGACGAAAACCTTGTGGCGCTGGTAAGCGCAGCAGCGGGGACGGACGGTATCCTTGGCAATTGCCACGCGCCGGGCACGGCGATCATCGAAAAGCTGGGTGCCGAGCATATGCGCACCGGATTGCCGATCTGTTACACTTCTGCGGATAGCGTTTTCCAGATTGCCGCGCACGAAGAAACCTTTGGACTTGAACGCTTGCTAAGGCTCTGCGCCGATATCGCGCCGGCGTTACACGAGATGCGCGTGGGACGCGTGATCGCGCGCCCGTTCACCGGTGATGCCGCACAGGGGTTTACCCGCACGCCAAACCGGCGCGATTTTGCAATCATGCCGCCCGAACCTGTGCTGAGCAACTGGGTCCAGAACGCAGGCCGCGCCACTTTTGCAGTTGGCAAGATCGGTGATATCTTCTCTATGCAGGGGTTTGACGAGGTGCGCAAAGGCAGTGACGCCCAACTGATGGAGCATTTGGCGGATTTGGTACGCGATGCACCCGACGGGAGCCTTACGTTTGCGAATTTTGTCGAATTCGATAGTCTCTTCGGTCATCGTCGCGACGTGCCGGGCTATGCAAGCGCGCTGGAATGGTTCGATGCGAAAATCGGATCGCTGATAGCGCAGCTGCGCGAGGGCGATATTATGGTGCTGACTGCGGATCACGGCAATGATCCCACGTGGACCGGCACAGACCACACGCGGGAACGCGTGCCCGTTCTGGTTGCAGGTGCGGGGGCCGGTACATTGGGCCATATCGGTTTTGCCGATGTTGCGGCTTTTGTTGCGCGGCATCTGGGCGTAGATGTTGCGTAAATCAATCAAGGAGCCGGACATGAGCGATCGACATCTCACCGTAGTGGATCATCCGCTGGTACAGCACAAGCTGACCATCATGCGGGATAAAAACACGCCCACTGCCGTTTTTCGCCAGTTGCTGCGCGAAATCAGCCAACTGCTGGCCTATGAGGTCACGCGCAATCTGGCAATGACGACCAAGCGTATCGAAACCCCGATGCAGGAAATGGATGCGCCCACACTGGATGGCAAGAAACTGGCATTGATCAGCATCCTGCGCGCGGGAAACGGCCTGCTTGACGGTGTGCTTGAACTTATCCCTGCTGCACGTGTCGGGTTTGTCGGGCTTTACCGTGACGAGGTTACGCTGAAACCTGTGCAGTATTATTTCAAGGTTCCCGAAGGCCTAAACGACCGGTTGGTGATTGCGGTTGATCCGATGCTGGCAACCGGCAATTCCTCGGTCGCGGCGATTGACCTGCTTAAGCAGGCAGGCGCGAACAACATCATCTTCCTTTGTCTGCTGGCCGCCCCCGAGGGTATCGCCCGCATGAAAGAGGCGCATCCGGATGTTCCGATTGTCACGGCTTCGGTGGATGAAAAGCTTAACGAGGTTGGATACATCATCCCCGGACTAGGCGATGCAGGCGACCGAATGTTCGGCACCAAATAGCGAATGTGATTAGATATGGCAGACAGGAAGCTCTTTATTGCTTCCTGTCTGCCATTTTGCTTCGAATCGTTTGCACATTTATCCGCGAAACGACGATAATGTGGCGAAAGTATGGCGATTGTTGATGCTATCGCTTTACTCGGCTTTGACCTTTTGACATTCTGCCCACAACATCCTGTGGGGGCACGAATGAAATTTACTAGACTTGTCGCAATCGCACTAATCACCAGCGCAATGGGTGCGGGCAGCTTAGGCGCGCAAACCCGTCCGGGTAGCGAACCCTCCGAATTTCCACCTGCGTCTTATAAAGGTAAGCAATATGTAGACAGCAAAGGTTGTGTGTTTATTCGTGCGGGGATCGACGGTAACGTTTCATGGGTGCCACGTGTGACGCGCAAACGCTCAGGTGTTTGCGGTTTCAAACCGACGTTCGCGGGCAAGGTGACGGAACCGGAACCGGTGCAAACCGCATCTGCTGTTCAAATCACCATCCCCGAGGTAAAGGCCAAACCTGCTGTTGCAGCGCCCAAGCCAAAGGTTAAACCGCGTCCGGCGCGTGTAGCCAAGGCGGCCCCGAAACCCAAACCGAAGGTGGTGCGTCAAGTGGCCAAGCGCCCTGCGCCAATTGTGGAAAAAACTGTTCAGCCTGTGCTTGTTCAGCCCGCACCGGTGCGCCGTGCGGTTACTGTAGCGCAGGCAGGCCAATCCGCATGCGCAGGCGCATCTCCTATCAGCCAGCAATATTTGCGCCGCGGCGCGTATGACGTGCGCTGCGGTCCGCAGACTACCCCGATTGTTGGCGCGCGGATATCTTCTGCACCGGCGCCGCGCACGGTAACACCCTATGTCGCACCACAACCTATGGTCATTGAAACGGCACCTGTGCAGGTTTCAAAGCATCGCCGCATTGTGCCGCGTCATGTTGCTGTGAACCGCGTTAACACAACCAATGTCAAGGTGCCGCGCGGCTACAAACAGGTTTGGACAGATGGCCGCCTAAACCCCAAACGTGCCGAGCAAACGCTGGCGGGCCACGAAGCGATGAGCCTGATTTGGACATCAACAGTGCCGCGCCGCCTGATTAATCAGGCGGATGGGCAGGACGTGACTGCCTCAGTGCCGCTGGTCTATCCCTACACCGATTACGTTGCCCAGCAGAAAGAACTCGGGCAGGTAACCATTGTGCAGCGCAACGGCCAGACTCTTAAGCGGATTGTGCGCAATGTTGCAGGCGTATTCTCTCCAGAACCGGGGCAGGCGCGGGTGGCTACGGTACAGCGTCAGCCGACATACTCCAGCCGCTCTGCGCCCAAGGTCGCTCCGAAGGCCACTGCGCGGCGTATTCAGCCCAAGGGCGAGGTTGCTGGCCGTGGATTTGTACAGGTGGGCCAATTTGCCGACACAGCGGCGGCGCATCGTCTGGCGCAAAAGGTGCAACGTATGGGGCTGCCCGTGCGAGTGGGTCGCTATACACGCAACGGGCAGACAACGCGTCTGGTGATTGCAGGGCCATTCGGTGGCGAGCGTGATGTGAACCGCGCGGTGAGCCGTTTGCGTGGTGCGGGGTACAACGCCTTCGCGCGCTAAGCCGCTACTTTGGTAAAAAACGAACTATGGCCCGTCGGAGAGTATCCGGCGGGCCAATTCGTTTGCCCAAGCGGCATAAATCACAGGGCCGGGGTGGTAGCCGTCCTCGGCCATGTCATTCACGTCCAGCGTGTTCGGAAACGCGACATAGCTGCAATCCGGTTCGTCAGCCAGAACACGGCGCAGCGCAATATCAAAGCGCGCGGCCCGCCGGCCCAGCAGCCAGCGCAGCGGATTCGGTAACAGCGGAAACGCTCCCAGTGGCGGAACTTCGGAAATCACCAGCTTTTTCGCACCTGTCCGTGTGCGCAACAGATTGCGCAGGGCGGTGTGTTTGCGCAGCCAGATTGCTCTCGGGCCGCCGCGGGTGACATCGTTAACGCCAAGGATGATCAGAACAATGTCTGCACGGGGTAAATCCTCGCTTTGCAGGCGGGTCAGGGTTGTGGCAGTTGTCGCGCCGGTTTGCGCAATCAGGCGCCAGTGGACGGTATGTTGTACTGCGAGTGCGTGCGCCATCCGGCCCGCCAGCGCATTCTCTTGCGTATCCGCACCCACTCCGGCGGCAGAACTGTCGCCGATCACCAGCAGATGAAGCGGGGGCCCATCGCCAAGGATGCCGCTGCGCGGCCCTTCCGCCTCGGGCAGGCGCAGGGCGTGTTTGCGTACGCGAAGAGCCTGAAACAACAATAGCGGCGAAAGAGCCAGCGTGGCGACAGTGTCGAAGATCATCCGCCGCACAATCCTTGCAGACGAAGCCATGTGCTGTCGGCCAACAGCGGTTCGGTGTCACGGCCCTGCATCGGATCGCCTTCGATCAGGTCCAGAACACTTTCACCCGTAATGTCGCGCGCACGCGCATATGGTGTTGCGCGCACGTCCGTTGCTTCGAACAGGGCCAGCAGATTGGTTGTGTCGGGTACGTCTGCGGGTGCGGTCATTAAATATTCGGCGTAGCTGTCCAGTGCAGCGTCCGATATTTCACCGGTTGTTAGCAGCCGGAAGTTTTCCCAAGGGCCCGCAACCTCCAGCAGGGCCGCAAGCGGGTCACGCTCGACCTGTCGGGCCAGTTCGGCGAGGATGTAGCCCGCTGCGACATCAGGCTCTTCCCAGTCTTCAAAAACCGAACGGTCCAGCACAATCACACCGCCCGGCAAATGCAAGGCCGCGCGACCAAGGGCGGGAACCACGGCAAGTTTTGGTGTGTCCAGCCGTGTACCCAGGCGGCGCAGTGCCCGCAGTCCGGCGCTGTCGTTGCACATGGGGCCGGTGACGCGCTGCATCCGGTCTATCAATGCGACACCAAGCGCTTCGCGTTTGACCTGCGGCACCACGCGCAATGTGTTGTCACGCATGGCACCGGGCAACCAGAACAGCACCAATGCCGCGACGGCGGTGATCGATAACGTCAATCCAAGCCAGCGCAGCCGTCCGGGACGGGGGCGGCTTTTGGCGATTGTGGTGCGTAAACTTTCGATGGCATCAATCATCTCGCGCTCGTGGGCGGGGAGCTCAAGCGTTTCACCATCGTCGCCATCAGGGTGAAAGATGGCAGGTAGGTTGCCGGTGTTGGCCCGCGCAACAGCTGCCAGTGACCAATGCGCAATGGCCTGATCGTTCATGTCGGAAATTATCAACGTAGCATTACCGACAGACACGATCACCTCGCGCCGCTGCCCGTCAGGATCGGGCCGCCACAGGCCTGTAGCCTCAAGGCGGTCATATTTACTTAGCGCGGTCATTGGCGGGTCTGCTCGGGTTTGTTATTCAGGTACATTAACATCTGGGCAGGGCAGGGCAATGGGCGCAAAGAGTGATCTGCAAGTCAGGAAAGCTACCGTTGGGGATGTTGCGGCAATAGCCCATATCTGGCACATGGGTTGGCATCAAGAACACGCGAAAGTGGTGAGCGCCGATCTGGTCCCGCAGCGCGCAGCAAGGGAATTTGAAAAACGAACCAGTGCTCATCTGGATCACACCCAAGCTAAGTTGATGACGAACGAAATAGCATCTTTTTCATGCTTGTATAAACCGAAATATACCAGTTTTGTTTGAACCTTGTCTGTAAATGCATCGGTGTCGCTGCACAGCTTATGATTGCGGCTGCAAAGACCCTAACGGGGAAATTTGCATGGATGGTTTGCGCTGCAGGAAACGAACGGGCGGCTGCGTTCTATCGCAAATCAGGCTGGCCCCGCGCCAGCAACGGACCTTACCCCGTCGAGACATCCATAGGGCCTTTTGAAGTGCAGGAGTGGCGGATTGAAAAGCAACTTTAATCAAAGGTGCCGTCCCTGAATTTTGTAAAAATCCAGTCTGGAATTTTTGAAAATTCCAGTTGCCGCTGGATCAAAGGGCCGCTGCCAGTTTGCGCAGTTCAAACTTTTGTATTTTGCCTGTCGAAGTTTTCGGCAGTTCCTGAAACACGATTTTCTTCGGTGCCTTGAACCCTGCTAGGGTTTCGCGTGTGAATGCGATCAGCGTTGCTTCGTCCACATCGGCACCCTGCTTTAGCTCGACAAACGCACAGGGCACTTCGCCCCATTTTTCATCCGGTTTTGCGACAACCGCGGCCAACATCACAGCATCATGGCCCATCAGTGTCCCCTCAATCTCGACCGAGGAAATGTTTTCGCCCCCTGATATGATGATATCTTTGGCGCGGTCAGCGATTTGTATATAGCCGTCGCCATGCTGGACGGCCAGATCACCAGAATGGAAAAAGCCCCCTTTGAACGCCTCGGCAGTTGCTTGCGGGTTTTTGAAATAACCTTTCATAACCGAGTTGCCGCGGATCATGATCTCGCCCTGTGTTGAGGCGTCACGGGCGATATGGGTCATCGTGTTATCCATCACCGTGATCTCCTCCATCATCGGCATGGCAACGCCTTGGCGTGATTTCACTGTGGCCAAAGCTGCCTTATCCAAAGCCCCCCAGTCTTCTTCGCGCCAGATACATTCGGTCACGTGGCCATACGTTTCCGTTAGCCCGTAAACGTGGGTGACATTGAAGCCGAGTGCCTCAATCTTGCCCAGTGTGGCCGGTGCAGGGGGGGCGCCGGCGGTGAAGACTTCGACAACATGCGAAAAGTCCCGCTGTTCCTGTGCGGTTGCGTTCACCATCATGTTCAGCACAATCGGGGCACCGCCGAAATGTGTAACACCTTCATCCGCGATGGCATCGAAGATGGCCTTTGCGGTGATGTCCCGTGCGCAAACCAGTGTACCGCCGATAAGTGGCATTAACCACGTATGGTTCCAGCCGTTGCAATGAAACAGCGGCACAATCTGCATGAATACGGGATGCAGAACCATGCGCCAGCTGATGACGGTGCCCATGGTCATTAGATATGCGCCGCGGTGATGGTATACCACCCCCTTGGGGCGACCTGTTGTGCCAGAGGTATAATTCAGCGCAAGGCTTTCCCATTCGTCTGTCGGCATTTTCCAGCGGTACGTTTCATCACCGCCAGCAGTAAAGTCATCATAGGTTGTGTGGCGCCCGCTTGGGGGGAAGCCGGCAGCGGCATCGGGGACTTCGATAATTTTTGGCCCGGTATTTTCCATCCGCGCGATAGCGGCTTCGGCCAGATCAAGAAACTGCGTATCAACAAGCACCAAAGCCGCCCCGCCGTGGTCAAAAATATAGGCCACTGTATCGACATCAAGGCGGGTATTGATCGTGTTCAGCACGCCACCGCAGGCAGGCACACCGAAATGCGCTTCGGCTTGCGCGGGTGTGTTGGGCAAAAGGGTGGCAACGACATGACCCGACTGAACGCCTGCACCCTCTAATGCCGAGGCCAGCCGCGTGCAGCGGGCATAGTATTGTGCGTAGGTGACGCGGTGGTCGCCGTAAACGACCGCTGTGCGGTTGGCAAAAACATCAGCGGCACGGCGCAGGTGGGACAGAGGCGTTAGCGGCACGTAATTGGCGGCACATTTCTCCAGCCCTGTCTCGTCACTCATCCAGCCCATCGCGCTACTTCCCCCATATCAATATTGCGAATACGTCAAAGCACGATATGCAGGATGCGTGAAGATGCAATCGCGAAGATGGCTGAAACGGGTGGGAGTAGGATTGATGAGTGACACTGCCTTGAGGCCGGGAATGGCCGCGCTGTCCATACTCGGGGGTATGTTTGCGCTGGGGATCACCGATAATTTCGTACCCTATGTCTCGGAAACCGGATCACTTTGGCAATTTCATATGGTGCGCGGCATTATGGCAGTTTTGCTGCTGGCGTTGGGCGCGGCGGCCGGAATCGGCGTAATTCGTCCCGTTAATCTGCGAGCCGTACTGGCGCGCAGTCTGTTTCCTGCCAGCGCGATGCTGATCTATTTTGGCTGTCTGTCTGTGTTGCCCATCGGCGTTGTGGTTGCAGGATTGTTTACGGCACCGCTATTTGTGCTGCTGATTTCAGTCATGTTTCAGGGCGCCCGTGTCGGCTTGGTTCGAATTTCTGCGGTGCTGCTGGGATTTATCGGTGCATTGCTGGTGATCCAGCCTGATCCGCGTGCGCTGGATATGGTCAGCTTTCTGCCTATTGTTGCGGGGATGCTTTATGCAATCGGTGCTGTGGTCACACGGCTTTGGTGCGCACAGGAAAGCACAATCGCCCTGTCGGCAGGATTTTTCGCAATGCTGGCACTGTTTGGCGCTGTTGGCCTGTTGGTCCTTCCCGCAGGCGGGCCAGAGGGGTTTTCGGGGTTTGTGCTGCGCGGCTGGGTGCCGCTGACCGCAGAAATGTGGTTCTGGATTACGGTTCAGGCCGTTGGATCAATCATCGGCATCGGTTTGATTTTCCGGGGGTATCTGTTGGGCGAGGCCGGCTATGTAGCGGTATTTGAATACTCATTGCTTGTTTTTGCCAGTTTCTGGGCGTGGATATTGTGGGGGCAGACTGTCGGGCCACTGGCACTGGCTGGAATGGCACTGATTGCCGGTGCGGGTGCCGTGATTACCCTGCGTACAGATGACGCGATGTCTGTGCGCGCGGTCAGAATACCGCAGGAGGCGGAATGATACTGTCACGGGGCAGAGGTTACCTGTTTGTTCACGCGCCCAAAACAGGGGGCACATCCATGGCGCTGGCGCTGGAAGCCCGCGCGATGAAGGACGACATCATGCTGGGTGACACCCCCAAAGCGATTAAAAGACGCAAGCGGCTGAAAGGAGTCACTGCTACAGGGCGGCTTTGGAAACACGCCACACTTGCCGATTTGGAGGGTTTGGTAAACATTGATGAGCTTGATGATCTGTTTGTCTTTACCATGGTGCGCAACCCTTGGGACCGCATGGTCAGTTATTATCACTGGCTGCGCGGGCAGCATTTTGATCATCCGGCTGTAATACTTGCCAAACAGAGCACGTTTGCAGCGTTTGTGGCCGCACCGTCCATTGCCGACAGTTTTTCGCGCGCGCCCGCTGCGTCATATGTTACCGACAGCGGCGGGCGGGAACGTGCGAATTTATTTATCCGCCTTGAACATCTTGCGGAGGATATAAATCCGCTGCAATCCCATTTGGGGTTTGATCTGGACGTTCCGCACGTCAATCAAAGTACAAGGGCGGCAGATTACCGCGCCGCGTATACCGACACGAGCCGTGAACAGGTTGAAATGATGTGTGCAGAAGATATTGCGCGGTTCGGGTACAGATTTGAGCCTTAGAACTGGCAGGCCGGTTTCATGATTCTTGTTGATTGTAGAATTTTCAAAAATTTCTCGCGAAAATTGTGAAACAGCTGCTGATTGTCCACGTTATCAACTAAATCTTTACTGCTTCGGGTGAATTATTGGGGTGAATGGTGACAATGCCCTAAATCTGCCCCGATCGTGACCATTCATCGCCCTGAGAATCACGTCAATTGAGGACATCAAAACAAAATGCACCACAAAAGAGGGTGCACACTTAGGGGAATGGAAACGATGTTTGGAATAGGATTCAAGTCAAAACCACCTGCGCACCGCGCTGTTGAAATGTCCGGTGCTTACGACGGTGGTATTGCAACGCTTAGCCATGGATTGATGGTTGGCACACGGGTTGCTAGCAACTTGGGGTGGCGCGCCATTGATGCGCTGGCCGTGGGTGACAAGGTGCTTACATTCGATCACGGCATGCAGGAGATCACCGAAATCCGCCGCGCCCACGTGTGGCTTGATGCGCCGGGCACGTCCGAAACCTTTTGGCCGGTGATCATTCCGGTGGACGCGCTGGGTAACCGTGAAGAGCTGGTTTTGCTACCCGATCAGGGGGTGATGGTTGAGAGCGATGCGGCACAGGACATGCACGGCGATCCATTTGCAATCCTCACTGCACACAGCCTTGTTGGTCTGCGGGGCATCCGCCGCCGCCAACCTTTGCAGCGGGTCGAGTTGATTGCAGTCTACTTTGCTGACGAAGAAGTGATCTATGCCGAAGGCGGCGCGCTGATCCATTGTCCACGCGACATGTCCACACTGGACAAATTTCTCGAAGCGGGCACAGCTTCCTATAGCGTGCTGAGCGGTGAGCAAGCCGAAGAACTGGTCGACATGATGTATTTCGAAGATCAGATGATGGTGCCTGCAACGGCTGCCGATCAATTCTCGGCCATCTGACGGCAACAAATCGGCGTATCGATGCGCCGACATTAATCAACCATCCCCGTGGTGTAAAAGGGGTCGCCTCGGCGGCCCCTTATTGCGTTCAAGTTTGTACAGGCATTTCGATACTGAGAGTATCGGCAAGAATAAGGGGCGCCGGAGCGCCCCCTTTCAGCTTTCGTATAGAGCTCTGGATCAGGCCTCGCTGGCAGCAGCTTCCTTACCGAAGCGCCCGTAGAAAGACTGGTTCTTTTCTGCCATTTCGCGCAGCAGATCAGGGCATTTGAACCGCTCGCCGAATTGTGCTTCCAGCTGGTCGCATCGCTCGGCTGCGTAGGGTGTGCCGATCATATCGAGCCAGGAGAACGGCCCGCCGGACCACGGCGCAAAGCCCCAGCCAAGGATCGCGCCCACATCGCCTTCGCGGATGTCCATCAATACGCCTTCTTCCAGCGCGCGCACCGCTTCCAGCACCTGAACAAACATCAGACGATCCTGAACGTCTTGCAATTCGGGCTGCTCTTCCGCCAATGGATATTTATCCTGCAAGCCTTTCCAGTACCCCAGACGTTTGCCTTTTTCGTCGTAGTCAAAATAGCCCGCTTTGGTTTTACGGCCCAGACGGCCCTTTTCTTCCAGCCAGACAATCAGATCATCCGCCTCGGACGCGGGATAGGCGTTGCCCATCGCGGCCTTGGTCGCGCGCATGATTTTGGTGGCCAGATCGACAGAAGTCTCATCGCCCAACTGCACAGGACCCACAGGAAAGCCCAGCATTTGTGCGGCTTGGTCGATGTACCAAGGCGCAACGCCTTCGGTGATCATGCGGTTTGCCTCGCCACCGTAGGGGATGATGCAGCGGTTGGCGTAAAAGAACCGCGCATCGTTGACCACGATCGGCGTCTTGCGGATCTGGCGCACGTAATCCAGCGCTTTTGCCACCGCGCGATCACCGGTATTCGCGCCCTTGATGATCTCGACCAGCAACATCCGCTCTACCGGGCTGAAGAAGTGGATGCCGATGAACTGCTCCTGACGGCTGCTGGCTTTGGCCAGCTCGGTGATCGGCAGGGTAGAGGTGTTGGAGGCAAAAATGCAATCCTCGGGGATTACCGCCTCTACCTTTTTGGTCATTTCCGCCTTCACTTTCGGGTCCTCGAACACCGCCTCGATGATTAGATCACAGCCTTTCAGTGCGTCCAGATCAGGAGTTGCCGTGATGCGCGACAGCAGCGCTTCCTTCTTTTCCTCGGTAGCCTTTTTGCGGGCAATGCCTTTGTCCATGTAGTTTGCCGAATATGCCTTGCCCTTGTCTGCCGCTTCTTGGTCACGGTCGATCAAAACCACTTCGATGCCAGCCTGTGCAGACACCAGCGCGATGCCAGCCCCCATCATGCCGGCCCCCAAAACGCCCAGCTTTTTCACACGCTGATCGGGGATACCTTCGGGGCGTACAGCGCCTTTTTCTAGCGCTTCCTTGTTCAGGAAAAGCGAGCGGATCATTGCGGCAGATGTCGGGTTCATCAGGATGGAGGTGAACCAGCGTGCCTCAACCTTCAGCGCGGTGTCAAACGGTACAAGCGCGCCTTCATAAACAGCTGACAACAATGCTTTGGCTGCGGGGAACGCGCCCTTTGTCTTGCCGTTAACCATGGCGGAGGCGCCCACAAACGTCATGAAACCTGCGGGGTGGTAGGGCGTGCCGCCGGGCATTTTATATCCCTTGGCATCCCACGGCTTCACGATATCGCTGTCCTTGGCGGACAGCACCCAAGCGCGCGCATCTGCCATCGGATCATCGCTGACCTCGTGTATGATCCCCGCCTTTTTCGCAGCATCAGGGGCCAACATCTTGCCTTCCAGCAACAGTGGGGATGCGGCCATCGCACCCAGCATCCGTACCAGACGGGTTGTCCCGCCGGCACCGGGGAAGATGCCAACCTGAATTTCGGGCAGACCGATACGGGCTTTGGGGTTGTTGGCAACGAAGATGCGGTGCGTTGCAAGCGGTAGCTCCAGCCCGATGCCAGCGGCGGTGCCGGGCAGGACGGCGGCGACAGGCTTGCCACCCTTGTTGGTCTTCGCATCCATTCCTGCGCGCTCGATCTTGCGCAGCAGGGTGTGCATCCGCATCGTGCCTTCAAACAGACCTTTTGCCGGATCGTCCCCTGCGTCGGATTTCATCTTTGCCAGTAGGTTCAGGTCCATACCGCCGGCAAACGATCCTTCCTTGCCAGAGGTGATGATGATGCCTTTCACCGCATCATCCGCCAGTGCCTTGTCTGTCAGCGCGTCAAGCTCCTCCAGACCCTCCACAGACATCACGTTCATGGATTTCTTAGCCACGTCCCAAGTGATTGTGGCGATGCCTTCGGCATCTATGTTCATTGTAAAATCGGTCATTTTGCGTTCCTGATTTTGTATTTTCAGTTTCGGCCGAACCGTTAGGTCCAGCGTCTGTCTATCCGTTGTCGGGTGGGCGACGGTGTGCGTCACAAAGAAGTTGATGCAGCGGTAGAACAGATCGCAAACCTGCCGGGGAAACGCCCATCTGCGCCGATCCTTGGGTAAGTTTGCAATCCGTCATATTCAGCACCTGATATTTGCTTACATCCGTTCGATGATTGTTGCGGCACCCATGCCCGAAGCGATGCAAAGCGTGGCAAGGCCGACCTCTTTGTCAGCGCGCTCAAGCTCATCCAGCAGGGTGCCGATGATCATCGCACCGGTCGCACCCAGCGGGTGACCCATGGCGATGGAGCCGCCGTTTACGTTGACCTTGTCGTGGTCCACATCAAACGCCTGCATAAACCGCATGACAACGCTGGCGAATGCTTCGTTAACTTCGAACAGGTCGATGTCCTTGATATCCATACCGTTATCGGCAAGGATTTTTTCGGTTACGGGTACAGGACCGGTCAGCATGATGGTCGGGTCGGTGCCGATCTTGGCAGTGGCACGGATGCGTGCGCGTGGCTTCAGGCCATATTTCTCACCGAATTCCTTGTTGCCGATCAGGACCGCAGCCGCACCATCAACAATACCCGAGGAGTTGCCGGCGTGGTGGATATGGTTAATCTTTTCCAGATGCGGATACTTCAACAGCGCAACCTTATCGAAACCGGGCATGACTTCGCCCATCTGCTGGAAGGCAGGATTCAACGCGCCAAGAGATTGCATATCGGTCTGCGGGCGCATGTATTCGTCATGGCTTAGAATTTCGAGCCCGTTTTGGTCGCGGACCGTGATTACCGACTTATCGAAACGCCCTTCGTCCCACGCCTTTTTGGCGCGCTGCTGTGAAGCAATGGCAAGCGCATCTGCCTCATCACGGGTAAATCCGTACTCGGTGGCTATGATATCGGCCGAGATACCTTGGGGAACAAAATACTGGTCCATCGCAAGTGACGGATCAACGGCGATAGCTGCCCCATCGCTGCCCATGGCTACGCGACCCATCATTTCGACACCGCCAGCAATATAGGCCATCCCTGCGCCGCCACGGATTTGATTGGCGGCAAGGTTCACAGCTTCCATGCCGGAAGCGCAAAACCGGTTGATCGCAAGGCCGGGGATACGCTCGTCCAGATCGGATGCCAGCACGGCAGAGCGTGCGAGACAGCCACCTTGTTCCATTACCTGGGTAACATTACCCCAGATCACATCTTCAACAGCGTGACCATCAAGGTTGTTGCGCTCTTTCACAGCGTTGAGCGTGAGCGCGGACAGGCGCAGCGACGTCAACTCGTGAAGAGCGCCGTCTTTGCGGCCCTTTCCGCGCGGTGTGCGCAGGGCGTCATAGATATATGCTTCGGTCATAGTGTGGCCTCCTGTAGGTGGTATTCAAAATCTGTTTCTTGGCGTGCATTGGCTTTTCGCTACCAAGCACAGGATTGGGTCATCCGCGATCCGCAGGGGAGCCCGGCATTAAATCATAAGGCGATTTCCATCCCTCGGTGCGCGACAAGCGGTCAAGCCATGCGTCAATGTGGGGATACGCACTACGTTCGAACCCGAAAGGTTCGGGATAGTAAAGATAGCCGCAACAGCTGAGATCGGCATTGGTGATGCTATCCCCGACAATCCATTCGCGATCTTCAAGGTGACTGTCCAGAAGATCAAAGGCTGCTTTCAGTCGCCCCTGATTGAACCCGATCACCTCTTTTGGTTGTTTGTCTGCCGGCAGAAAATTCATCAAAAAACGCGTCATGCCAGCCATGGAGCTGAGCTTGTGATTGTCCCACAAAACCCAGCGCAAGATTTCGCGCCGCTCGGACGCGTTCTTACCGCCAAACTTACCCGATTTCTCAGAAATATAGTCCTGAATGACGCCGGATTGGGTAAGCGTGACATCTCCGTCCACCATCACGGGCACTTCGCCCATCGCATTCATCTTGCTTCGGTAGTCGGTAGTGCGGGTTTCGCCGCCAAAAAAGTCTACCTTGACAGGTTCCCAAGCCAAACCGGATAGCTCGAGAGCCAGCGCGGCCTTGTACGCGTTACCGCTTTCGCCAAAACAATAGAGTTTTATCGTCATATCATCGCTCCTGTTGCTACTGTAACTGCTGACGGAAAGCGGACGGGGCCGCCTGGATTCGGAGAAGAAACAAAACCAGGCTTGCCCGATACGGAATTGAATTTATCAGCCTCAATTTTTATCATTTTACCCTCTAGTTCCTTCTTCGTTTTTTCCAGGCGATGGGAGTTACAGATCGCGGGCTATCAGTTCTTTCGTGATTTCGCTGGTGCCGCCATAAATGCGCTGCTCCCCGCTTCGGCCCACATTACGCCAATGGCGTACTCTTGCATAAAGCCGTAACCTCCGTGAAGTTGGAGACATTCGTCAAGCACTTCGCCTTGGGTATCGGTGAGCCAGTAATTAGCTATGGCCGCACGATTTACGGTTAATTCACCGCTCACATGCTCAACATCGCGCTGATCCGGAAAGGCGCGTGCAGCAGTGGTTCTCGTTTTGCATTCAGCCAGTTTGAAACGCGTGTTCTGAAGCTGTGTAAGCGGGCCGCCAAGGGCTCTGCGGGTTTTGCCGTCTTCGATCGTTCGTGAAAGCGCGTTCTCAACGGCGCCGACCGCCTCGCAAGCGATAATCAAACGCTCTTGCGGCAATTGCCTCGTCATCTGGTAGAAACCCTTACCTTCCTCCACACCGATGATGTTCTCGGGCGGAATTTCTCCATTGTCGAAGAACAGCTCGGAAGTGTAGGCAGTCTGCTTGTCAATCTTGGCAAGGTTGCGGCCCCGCTGAAATCCCTCGGTATCTTCTGTTTCAGCCACCATAAGGCTGACGCCACTCGATCCCTCGACGGGGATGGAAGGACAGAGCAAACCCAATGCATCCGCCTCTTGCGCCGTGCTGCGATCCATCTGAAATTGTTCGCGCCATCTGGCAGAGTGCGGCGCGCATTCATTGTTAATGAAGTTCACCGTCGTCTCGGCAAGCATACGGTGCTCGCCCTTCATCCATGGAGATGCTGCTTGGGAAATAGCGTTCATGGATATTACCCGACCGCCTTTGCGGTGCCCTTCGGGAGGGTCACGTCTTTGAAATCCGGATAAAGCTTGCGCATAAGTTCGATCTGGCGAGCATCATCAATCCGGATGAGATACCACTTGCCGCCATCTTCCAGTGTGAGGGTGTTGTTATTGGATTGAAGCTTGGTTCCGTCCGGTGACTGTACGATGGTCTGCGTCGGGATCAGGCCATAGGGACGACCTGAGGGTGTGGTGAGGAATTTTGCCTGATCCAGCGCCATGCCGAAAGACACAACTTTGATCTTCGAGGTCGCCTCGCGCGTCACTTTTGCCATCTCGCGGCGCAATAACTTTTCCGACACGCCGCTCTCAGCCGCAATCGCAGTGATCATACGGGGAGGCACGACATTGATGATTTCGTTTGTGTCGCCGCGTAGAAATGCGCGTTCAAAGCTGGCGATGCGCGCGGCGATATCCGCGCGGTCGTTTGCGGGCAGTGTGTAAGGTGCGGCGCAGGCCGCAATAAACATCGTTGCGGCAATCAACATAGTGCGGATCATATCGGGTCTCCTCATGGAAAGTGTGCGGAAAGGTGTGCCGCGGGTCTGGTCGGCTATGCGGAGTTACTTTTTGCGGGCTTCCAGCTCCGAGTTGAACAAGCGGAGTCGCGCTGTCAGGTTTTCTTCGTTCATCACGGAGGAGAAATTTTCGAACAAGAACGATAGCGCCTCTCCTTCGTCCAGCCCGGCATCGGCGCTGAATTTCTTAAGACGTCGATAACCGTCTTCGGTCATAGCGACGGGAAAGCGGCGGGTCAGGCGAAAGCGTTTTGGCACATATCTCTCCGAAATAGCTGGCGGGGGACTGCCCCCCGCCAGACCAACCTAGAAGTTTGCCGCATCAAGCGCCATAACCGTGTCGGCACCCGATTGGATGCGCGTCAGATGCAGTGCGGTGGCAGGCAATTGGCGTGCCATGTAATAGCGTCCGGTTGCCAGCTTCGTCTCATAGAATGTGGCATCGGATGGGTCGTTTGCCAATGCTTCGCGCGCTGCAAGGCCCATTTTCGCCCACATCAGGCCAAGGCAGACGTGACCGAACAGGTGCATAAAGTCGGTTGATCCGGCCAGAGCATTGTTCGGGTTTTTCATGCCGTTTTGCATGAAGTACATGCCCGCCGCTTGCAGATCTTTTGAAGCAGCTTTCAGCGGCTCGATGAACTCCTTGTCAAATGCTTCATCCTGACCGGCGTTTTCCTTGGCAAAGGATTTCACCAGATCAAAGAAGGCCATCACGTGTTTGCCGCCGTCTTGGGCCAACTTACGACCCACCAGATCCAGGGCCTGAATGCCGTTGGCCCCTTCGTAGATCATTGCGATCCGCGCATCACGGGTGAACTGCGACATGCCCCATTCTTCGATATAGCCATGGCCGCCATAGATTTGCTGTGCCTTAACCGTCATGTCATAGCCGACATCGGTCAGGAAACCCTTGATGACAGGCGTCAGCAGAGACACAAGGCCGTCAGCGTCTTTGTCGCCTGAACGATGGGCTGCGTCGATCATGGTTGCGCCCCACAGAATAAACGCGCGCGCACCTTCGGCAAATGATTTCTGATCCATCAGCGAGCGGCGGATATCAGGGTGCACAATGAGCGGATCGGCGGGCTTGTCGGGTGCTTCAGCACCGGTCACCGCGCGGCCTTGAAGGCGATCATGCGCATAGGTCAGCGCGTTTTGGTAAGCGACTTCGGCCTGAGCCAGGCCTTGCATGCCAACGCCAAGACGGGCTTCGTTCATCATGGTGAACATGGCGCGCATGCCTTTATGCTCCTCACCCAGCAGGTAGCCTGTGGCTTCGTCATAGTTCATCACACAAGTGGAGTTGCCGTGGATGCCCATCTTGTCTTCGATGGAACCGACAGCAACGCTGTTCCGGCTTCCTATCGCGCCGTCTTCTTCAACATTGAACTTGGGTACGATAAACAAGGACACACCCTTGATGCCTTCAGGGCCGCCTTCGATCTTGGCCAGCACCAGATGGATAATGTTGTCGGCCATGTCATGCTCGCCCGACGAGATGAAAATCTTCTGGCCGGTAATTTTATAGCTGCCATCGTCCTGTGGTACTGCTTTTGTACGCATGAGGCCCAGATCAGTACCACAATGCGGCTCTGTCAGGTTCATGGTGCCGGTCCATTCACAGCTGACCATTTTCGGCAGATACTTGTCTTTTTGCGCGTCCGTTCCGTGCGCCAGTATCGCAGAAGCGGCACCGTGCGTCAGGCCCTGATACATTGTGAACGCCATATTGGAGGCCGAGAACATCTCACCCACAGCCGAACCGATGACCGCTGGCATGTTCTGCCCACCGTACTGCTCTGGCATGTCCAGTCCGGGCCAGCCGCCCTCTTTGACCTTTTCAAACGCCTCTTTGAACCCTGCAGGCGTGTAAACCACACCGTTCTCCAAACGACAGCCTTCCTTGTCGCCCGTCACGTTCAGCGGCGCGAGAACTTCGGATGTCAGTTTCCCGGCTTCCTCGAGAATAGCACCGGTAAATTCAGGCTCCAGATCGGCATAGCCGGGGGTGTCGGCCTCGGTTACTTTCAGGACATCATGCAAAACGAATTGCAGGTCTTTTGTCGGGGGGGTGTAGGTTGGCATCTGGTATCTCCCAAGATCGTTTGTTCGGTTGAATGATTTATCCGGCCTTACGCGGCTGGCGCAGGGTCGTGAGCATTTTCTCGACCCATTTCAATTGTTCACGCAGGTCATCAATCGCGCCGTCAATGTCGTCACGCTGCTTTATCAGGTCCTCAAGACGTTTGCCGGCGAGATCATAGCTTTGCTCAAGCTGGCTCAACTGGCCGTCGCCTTTGTAGTACAAGTCAAGAAGCTGGCGTATCTCTTCGAGCGAAAAGCCAAAGCGCTTGCCGCGGATGATTAGCTTGAGGCGCGCGCGGTCGCGTTTGGTAAAGAGACGCTTCTGCCCGACGCGCTCGGGAAAAAGCAGCTCTTTAGCTTCGTAAAAGCGCAGTGTGCGGGGCGTGACGTCGAATGTGTCGCACATTTCACGGATTGTAAGTTTATCGTTACTCATAAAATTCTCACAGGGTTACGGCACGGTGCCGGTCTGGTGGATTGTTGAAGCATATATCGCTTGATGAAGTTTACGTAGTGATACGTAACGTCAATTTCTACAGTCGCGTTACGTGACTTAACGTCACTTGTCAGATGGAGTAGAGGCCGCAAGGAGATTTAAGGGTTCAGGATAACGATAAATGCGCGACATGGTGTCTCGCCCGTCCGAAAGACAGGTGGGCTTCGACGGTCTAGACGGTATCGCCCATTTTTACCAATCAGGAGGTTTGTAGTGACTTCTTTGGTCCAGAACCGTTCGGATGATAGTTCAGACGTGCTGACAGATCTGGGCAACTACCTGAAAGCGGCTGCCAAAATTGTCGAAACAGTTGCTTTTGAGATGGCGGACCATGTCTCTGCAGAAGCTGTTGCAGAGCTGTTGGAACTGGCCAGAGGGATTGAGACAGCAGCCGGGCGAATCAAGCTGTAATTTCAGGTGTCTTCGCCCAAGGCTTTCAGGGTGACATCGCGCAGGCGGGTCAGCTCACTGACCGCATCGGCAAGCTGAATTCGCTTTTCTGCGAGCTCTTCAAGCTGTCGGTTCGCCATTTCGACCCACGCGCGCATCTGCGCTTCGGTCCCTTCGTTTTCATATATCAGCAGCCATTGGCGGATATCTTCCAATGCAAAGCCAAAGCTGCGGCCCCGTAGAATCAGCTCCATGCGTGCGCGTTCGCGGGCGGTGTAGAACCGCGTGCGGCCCTCCCGCTCGGGTGACAGCAATTCAATATATTCGTAATAGCGCAAGGTGCGCGGTGTTACGTCAAACTTGGCGCACATTTCTTTGAACGTCAGGCGTGTATCATCGCTCATGGGTTTGTCATCCTCCGGACCTGTACGCTAGAAGCCCCGCACGCGATGTGCAACGGGGACTCTTGCCCTTTGTGCGACCTTGGGCTGTAAGGGTACACCACAAGGTATTGCTCCGCATACCCGCAAGGAGGGCTTATGGCCGACAAGATAGCGTTTGCACGACAGTTCATTCAGGCATTGCCGCATTCCGTCATGTTGGGGATGCAGCCGCAGGAAATGGGTGAAGGTGTTGCAGCGATCAGTATGCCATACAAGGCCGATCTGGTGGGTGATCCGGTGACAGGCGTGATCCATGGCGGCGCGGTTTCGGCGCTGATGGATACCTGTTGCGGCGCGGCAGTGATGTCCCATCCCGATAACGCGGGCGGCACAGCCACAATCGATCTGCGTATTGATTATATGCGCGCCGCAACCCCAGGCCAGACAATCACCGCACGCGCGACCTGTTATCACATCACCCGCTCGGTTGCATTTGTGCGTGCTGTCGCGCTGGACGAAGACGAGGAAAACCCCGTTGCAACCGCAACCGGTGCATTCACAGTGGAGGCCCGTAAATGAGCCCGCGCAAACGCCCTGAACCCGTACAGGTGGTCAAACAACGCCGCGATGCCGCGCTGAATGCGCTGGCAGGGGCCGTGCCCTATATCCGCTTTTTGGGGATCGAGTTCGAGCGACGCGGTGACGAATTGACGGGCATTATGCCGTTCAGGCAGGAGCTGATCGGTAACCCGCTGTTGCCAGCTTTGCACGGCGGTACAACCGCCGCATTTCTTGAGATTACAGCGGTGATGACGCTGAACTGGGCGCATCTGTGGGACGATCTTGAGGCAGGCAAGCTTGATCTGGAAGGTTGCGCCCCCGAGGATCTGCCGCGACTGCCGAAGACGGTAGATTTTACAGTAGATTATTTGCGCACAGGTCTACCGCGTGACGCCTATGCGCGCGCGCGCATCACCCGCGCGGGGCGGCGGTACGCTTCGGTTCAGGTCGAGGCATGGCAGGATAATCGCGAACGGCTGTACGCACAGGCGATGGGGCATTTTGTGATGCCAGCGCCGCGTGGCTGATACTGCGGTCGGCAGGCTGACCCACAGGCGTGTTCTTAACATCGCTGTGCCGGTGGTCCTGTCCAACGCGACTGTTCCTATATTGGGTGCGGTCGATACTGGCGTTGTGGGGCAGATGGGCCTTGCCGCACCAATCGGCGCGGTGGGTATTGGCGCGATTATCCTGTCAGCTTTTTACTGGGTATTCGGGTTTTTGCGCATGGGCACAGTGGGACTGGCCGCGCAGGCCGAAGGGCAGGGCGACAGCGACGAGGTCGCGGCACTGCTGACCCGCGCGCTGATGATTGGTCTGGGTGCAGGTATTGTTATCATCGCGCTGCAATCGGCGTTGTTCTGGGCGGCTTTCCGTGTCTCGCCCGCCAGTGCCGAGGTTGAAGGACTGGCGCGGCAATATATGGCCCTTCGCATCTGGTCTGCGCCAGCCGCTATCGCGCTTTACGGCATAACAGGATGGTTGATTGCCCAAGAGCGCACGCGCGCGGTGCTGGTGCTGCAACTATGGATGAACGGGCTGAACATCGGCCTTGATATCTGGTTTGTGATTGGTCTGGGCTGGGGCGTGCAGGGCGTTGCCTTTGCCACTGTGCTGGCGGAATGGAGTGGATTTGCGCTGGGCCTTTGGTTTTGCCGTGTGGCGTTTGCGGGCGCTGCATGGCGCGCATGGGCAAATGTTTTTGATGGCATGCGGTGGCGGCGGATGATGTCGGTCAACACCGATATCCTGATCCGCTCGCTTCTGTTGCAGGCGATATTTGTCAGCTTCATGTTTGTGGGCGCGGGACAAGGCGATGTGACTTTGGCAGCCAATCAGGTGCTGCTGCAATTCCTGATGATCGCAAGCTATGCATTGGACGGTTTTGCCTTCTCGGCCGAAGCGCTGGTGGGCAAAGCGACCGGCGCGCGTGATGCTTTACGCTTGCGCCGTGCGGCGCTTTTGACATCTGGCTGGGGGTTTGCGGTTGCCGCTCTTATGGCGGTTGCCTTTGCAGTTACCGGGGGCATGATTGTCGATGCGATGACGACAGCGCCGAACGTGCGCACCCAAGCGCGTGAGTATCTGCCCTATCTTGTCGGCATGCCGGTAATCGCCTGCGCTGCATTCATGCTGGACGGGATATTCATCGGCGCCACCCGCAGCCGCGACATGCGCAATATGATGGCGCTGTCGTTCGCCGTCTATCTGGTGAGCGTTGTGGTGCTGGTGCCGCTGGCGGGCAACCACGGGCTGTGGCTGGCCATGCTGATATCGTTTGTTGCGCGTGCTGTGACGTTGGGGGCGCGGTATCCCGCGCTGGAGCGTGCAACGGCGGGGTAACTACCCGCCGCTCAGAGCCAATCGTCGCGGCGGGATCCGATAGCTTCGGACACCGAAGCAAACCCGTCACGGGCGAGCCGCTCGTCAATGCCGCGCGCGATGGAGCCGACCATCGACAGCCCGCCGAACACCAATGCGGTGTATAGTTGTACGGCTGTGGCCCCTGCGCAAATCTTGGCATAGGCCTGATCCGCATCGCTGATCCCCCCGACGCCGATGATTGGCACATCAGTGAGCGTGGACAGACGCGCCAACACCCGTGTGGATTTTTCAAACAACGGCGCGCCGGACAACCCGCCCGCCTCGTCCTTATGCGCTGAACGCAGACCTTCGCGTGACAAGGTTGTGTTCGTTGCAATGATCGCCGCAACGCCTGCGTCTTGCGCGACCTGAGCGACATCGGCAATTTCGGCGTCCGTCAGGTCAGGCGCGATTTTCAGCATTACAGGCGTATCACCACGCACCTGCATCACACCCTCCAGCAATCCGGCAAGTGCGGCCTTGCCCTGAAGGTCACGCAGTTTTTCAGTGTTCGGGGATGATACGTTTACGGTGGCAAAATCAACGTGATCTTTCGCCACTTCCATTACGCGCGCGAAATCCGCGGCGCGGTCGGGGCTGGTTTTGTTTGCGCCAAGGTTCAGTCCGACAGGGACGGTGCGTTTTGCCGATGCAATGCGCGCACAGATCGCATCCACCCCGTCATTGTTAAAGCCGAACCTGTTGATCGCGGCACGATCCTCGCTCAGGCGGAACAGGCGCGGTTTGTCGTTGCCTGATTGCGGCAAGGGCGTGGCGGCACCCACTTCGATAAATCCGAAACCGGCAACACTCAGCGGTTCGATTGCAGTGGCGTTTTTGTCAAACCCAGCGGCAAGGCCGACAGGGTTCAGCAGTGCCAGACCCGCCAGATCGACCGCCAGCCGTGGTGTGCTGACAGGGCCGGGGCGGGGGGCAAGACCCGCGCGAAGGGCCCGAATGGCAAGACCGTGGGCTGCTTCGGGGTCAAACTGGCGCAGAACGCTCAGGCCCATCGCCTCGATCAGGGCGTTCACGCGAAGATATCCGTTACGTCCAGCGGTTTGGTGCGGATCAGTCGCGAGTTCCGTACCGCAGCTTGGCGGTGAACAACCGCCTTTTGGTATTCGGGATCAGTAACCATTGCCAAAAACGCGCCTGCTGTGGGGTAACGGGCGATGAACATCGCATCCCATCGCTCGGACGGGTCCCCGATCAACGCTACCTCATAATCACCGCGCCAGATGATTTCACCACCCACACGTTTCAGAACAGGGCCACTGGCCACGCCATAATTTTTGTACGCCTGCGCGCCGGTTAGGTTCTGGCCCGCCAGTTCATGCCCATCGGGGTATTCGGCTGTTTCGAAAAACTGCACAAGGTTCAGCATGTTGATCGGTGTGTTGCGGTCCAGTGATTTGAAGATATCAAACTGGGCGCGTTCGGTATCGCGGTGATCGGTCATAATGCAGCATCCTCCAGACCTGCGGGGAACTGATGCACGCCGTTGTCCAGCGGCAGCGGTTGCGCCCAGACGACGTCGTCCATCGTCAGTTCGCGATACAGATGCGGAAACAGCGCATCCCCGCGCGACACTTCCCATTCCAGTTCGGGGCCAAGATTGTCCGTTTCGGCCGCGATCAGAAACAGCCCGTCCTGGCCTGCGAAATGCTTCGAAGCCGTTTCGGCAGCTTGGTTGGCGGTTGAAAAGTGAATGTAGCCGTCTGCTACGTCTATCGGGGCACCTGTGGTTTGACCTCGCGCACGCAAGGCTTGCCATTCTTCGGTGCGGAAAATTTTGAATATAAGCATGGATCAGTTGATGCCTTTGTGTGGCTATCGGGTCAAGACCCGATGCGATGGCAAACCCCGCTGGTATCTTTGCAGGCGGCAGACCGCCAGCGGCAGAGCGCGCGCGCGAACATCGGCTTTGACAGACCGTGTGCTGCTTGTCACGGTAAGGGCAGACCATTCAACATCGGGGGACAACCATGAAACGATTCCTATTAAGTGTTGCAGCGCTTGGCCTGACGGCTGGTATGGCTGCGGCGGATTACACGATAACGATTCTGCACACGAATGACTTTCACGCGCGATTTGAACCGATCAGCAAATATGACGGACCGTGCGGCGCAGAGGACAATACTGAAGGCAAGTGTTTTGGCGGCACCGCCCGTTTGGTCACAGCAATCAAGCAAGCACGTGAGCGCAGCAATAACGCGATTCTGGTGGATGGCGGAGACCAGTTTCAGGGCACGCTGTTTTACACCTACTACAAAGGCAAACTTGCCGCCGAGATGATGAACAAGCTGGGCTATGACGCGATGACCGTGGGCAACCATGAATTTGATGACGGTCCCGAAGTGCTGGCAGCGTTTATGTCGGAACTGAAATTTCCGATCCTGATGTCCAACGCGGATGTCAGCGGCGAGCCGCTGCTGGCCGACAAACTGGCGAAATCTGTAGTGATCGAACGGGGCGGAGAACAGATCGGCCTGATCGGTCTGACACCGCAAGACACCGACGAACTGGCCAGTCCCGGTGACAACGTTATTTTCACTGATCCGGTTGGTGCTGTGCAGGGAGAGGTTGATCTGCTGACTGCGCGCGGCGTGAACAAGATCATCGTGCTCAGCCACTCCAGTTATGCTGTCGACCAGAAAGTTGCGGCAGAGACGACCGGCGTTGACGTCATCGTCGGTGGTCACTCGAATACATTGCTCAGCAACACCGACGAGCGGGCAGAGGGGCCATACCCCACGATGGTGGGAAATACCGCGATTGTGCAGGCCTATGCCTACGGCAAATATCTGGGTGAGCTGAACGTCACTTTTGATGATGCGGGTAACGTGACCGAAGCCAAGGGCGATCCGATCCTGATTGATGCCTCGCTGGCTGAGGACGACGAAACCGTTGCGCGGATTGCCGAAATGGCCGCGCCGCTGGAGGAGATACGCAACAAGGTTGTGGCCGACACAGCAGAACCGATTGGCGGTGACCGTGCTGTGTGCCGTGTGCAGGAATGTACGATGGGTAACCTGATTGCCGATGCAATGTTGGCCCGTGTGGCCGAGCAGGGCATTGATGTTGCCATTATGAACAGCGGTGGTATCCGCGCCTCTATCAACGCCGGTCAGGTTACGATGGGTGATGTGTTGACCGTGCTGCCGTTCCAGAACACGCTCTCGACGTTTCAGGTCACCGGCGAAGTGCTGGTTGCCGCGCTTGAAAACGGGGTGAGCCAGATAGAGGAAGGCGCGGGGCGTTTCCCGCAAGTGTCCGGCATGACGTTCTCATTTGATCCCGCCGCCGAGGCCGGTAGCCGTGTGTCTGACGTGATGGTAGCAGGGGCTGCGGTGGATATGGCCAAAACCTACGGTGTTGTATCCAACAACTATGTGCGCAATGGCGGGGATGGCTATGACATGTTCGAAACTGCCGCTAACCCCTATGATTTCGGGCCTGATCTGGCTGATGTCACGGCAGAGTTTATTGCCGCAAATGCACCTTACAAACCTTACACAGACGGGCGCATAACGTCGAAGTAAATACGGTTTTGAATGGCGCGCCTGGACTGGCGCGCCATTCCATTTGATCTGCCGGCCGCTCAGCGCGCGAAAATCGATCAGCGCTGGCAAGTGCGCCTGATTGAGCGCAAGTGCAATAATCTAACCTGCCAATTTTGCGCGACCCACCCTATGTTACTCCCGAAAGAATGCGGAGGTGCGCTGATGTGTGGACGAATGGCAATGACCGTGCCGCCAGAAGCTATGGCACAGGTTTTCGGGGCGGCGCCGGCGAACTCGCTTCCGGAGGGGCCGAATTACAACATTTGCCCGACAAACCGTATTGCGGTGATTACCGGTGGCGAAAACCGGCCGCGGCAGATGGAGGCAATGCGTTGGGGCCTGATCCCGCACTGGTACAAAAAGCCGAACGATGGGCCGCTGTTGATCAATGCGCGCGCAGAAACGGTGCTAGACAAACCGGCCTTCCGCTCTGCGGTGCACACACGGCGGGCGCTGGTGGTTGCGAGCGGTTTTTACGAATGGACAAAGGATGCAGAGGGTGGCCGTGATCCGTGGTATATTACACGACGCGATGGCGCGCCGCTTGCGTTTGCGGGCCTGTGGCAAAGCTGGACAGATCCCGCGAACGAAGAAGAGCTGCGCACGGTGGCCGCGCTGACCATCGCGGCAAACACGCCGATGCAGGCCATTCACCACCGCATGCCCGTGATTGTCGAACAACCAGATTTCGGCCTGTGGCTGGGCGAACAGGGGAAAGGCGCCGCTGCGCTAATGCGAGCGGCGGGCGATGACATACTACAGTGGCACCGTGTTGACCGGAAAGTGAATTCGAATCGCGCGTCCGGCCCCGAACTGATCGAGCCATGGGAGCCGGACAACGACAGTTAATCCGGCAGCCTTCCGGTTTCTCAGTTGTCGTTAAGAGCTGGATTGCCGCTGAAGTTCAGTGTGCCAACCACTTGCACATTGCCGTCTTCGTTAACTTCGTCTTCCGGTCCTCCGGGAACCAGACTGAGGTACTGGTTTGGCATGTTTTCTTCGATGGTCAGCGTTGCGGTTGCGCCGTTTGCCAAGCCCTGCACGACCCAGCTGCCATCATCGGCGGCAATCGTACGGGTATTGCCTGAGATATTCTCGAAAACAACGATATCGCCAGGCTCGACATAACTGATTTCAGGGAAAAATGCGTAATCCATCATCAGAACATGGTATTGTTCGGCAGAGGCAAAGCCTGCAGTACCGGACAGCGCTGCGGCTGATATGGCAGCGCGCATAATAAATTTGCTAAGCATGGCTATGCTCCTTCATGTCGGCCCCCACCTTCACGAAAGTCGGGTGTAGGCCAACAATGTGGCCGAAGTGAGGCGAAGCAGGCAGTTGTTAACTCTGATAGCGCGATCTTAGGCGCCCTGAGTTTGCCCCGCGAGCCATTCGCAAAACGCCACCAGCGGCGGCGGGGCAGGCCGGTCATCCGGCCAGACAAGGTAGTAGCTGCCGATGCTTTCGGTCGTTTTGTCCGATGCAAGAACCAGCTGGCCGTCTTTCAGATAGGGGTCTGCAACAAAGGTGGGCAGCAATGCAATGCCCAGCCCGTGCAAGGCTGCCTGTGCCATGGTGGTGAACTGGTCAAACATCATCCCGTGTGGCGGATCGCAGGGCGCGCCCACCGCTTCGAACCATCGCGACCATGCGCGCGGGCGTGTCTCCAGATGCAGCAGGGGGTGGGCGCGCAGCGCTTGCGGATCATCAAAAGGGGCGCCTTGCAAATCGGGCGTGCAGACCGACACAACAATCTCTGGCATCAGGGGCAGATAGTGCACACCTGGCCAGTCTTCGTGGCCGAAATGGATCGCTGCATCAAACCTGCTTGCTCCCAATGAGAAGGGTTGCAGCCGCGTCGACAGGTTAACTGTGATTTCACGGTGTTCAGCTGCAAATTCAGACAGACGGGGCGCCAGCCAATGCATCCCGAAAGCAGGCAGGATCGCCAGCGTCAAAACACCGGTCTGCGATTCAGTTGCGGCATTCAGCGAGGCCTGCGCCAGCCGGCCGACAATGTCGCGCACTTCGCGCACGTATTCCGTTCCCGCCTGCGTCAGCTTCAAATGCCTGCCTTGGCGTGACATCAGTTGCACGCCCAACTGCCCCTCAAGAGCCTTGATTTGACGGCTGATCGCGGATTGCGTCAACGACAGCTCTGTTGCGGCTTGCGTGGCGCTTCCCAGCCGCGCGCAGGCCTCGAAAGCAAGCAGTGCCGACATGGACGGCAGATAGCGGCGCGGTGCAATCATCTATTACAAAAACTCATGTATTGAGGAATAAGCATCGTTAGAACTTTCGCGCGGGATATGCAATAAGGCGCCAAACCACACTGCAATTCTCTTTGGAAGGATACGCCATGAATGCCGACGCTCCGATTCTCAAAGCCAAGGACGCTCCCGATATGGGCAGCTTTGAATGGTCCGATCCCCTGCGTTTGAATGACCAGCTGCTTGAGGACGAGCGGATGATCATGGAAAGTGCTAAATCCTACGCGCAGGAAAAGCTTCAGCCGCGCATCATTAAAGCTTACGAAAACGAAGAAACAGACGAAAGCATCTTCCGTGAAATGGGCGATATGGGTCTGTTGGGCGTTACAGTGCCCGAAGAGTACGGCGGGCTGGGCGGCTCTTATGTGTCGTACGGTCTGGTCGCGCGCGAGGTTGAGCGTGTGGACAGCGGATACCGCTCGATGATGTCTGTGCAGTCATCCTTGGTGATGTATCCGATCTACGCCTACGGCTCGGAAGCGCAGCGCAAGAAGTACCTGCCAAAACTGGCCAGCGGTGAGTTTATCGGCTGCTTCGGCCTGACAGAGCCCGACGCGGGGTCTGATCCTGCCGGTATGAAAACCCGCGCTGTGAAAACCGCAAATGGTTACAAAATCACCGGTTCCAAGATGTGGATTTCTAACGCGCCGATCGCGGATGTATTTGTAGTCTGGGCAAAATCGGAAGAGCATGGCGGCAAAATCCGCGGCTTTGTGCTTGAAAAAGGGATGAAGGGCCTCAGCGCGCCGAAAGTCGGTAACAAACTGTCGCTGCGCGCCTCGATCACGGGTGAAATCGTGATGGACAACGTCGAAGTCGGCGACGATGCGTTGCTGCCGAATGTGCAGGGCTTGAAGGGTCCGTTTGGCTGTCTGAATCGTGCGCGGTACGGTATCAGCTGGGGTGTGATGGGCTCGGCAGAGTTCTGCTGGCATGCGGCACGCCAGTACGGGCTGGATCGTCACCAGTTCAACAAGCCGCTGGCGCAAACCCAGCTGTTCCAGAAAAAGCTGGCTGATATGATGACCGAAATCACACTGGGTTTGCAGGCGTCCTTGCAGGTAGGTCGTTTGATGGATGCCGCCAACGCTGCGCCCGAGATGATCTCGATCGTCAAGCGCAACAACTGCGGCAAAGCGCTGGAGATCGCACGTCACGCCCGCGACATGCATGGCGGCAACGGCATCTCAGGTGAATTCCAAGTGATCCGTCACATGATGAACCTTGAAACCGTCAACACTTACGAGGGCACTCACGACGTACACGCCCTGATCCTTGGCCGTGCGCAAACAGGATTGCAGGCGTTTTTCTAAACGCACCATTCGCTACATTCAAAACACAAAAACCCGCGCATCATTCGCGCGGGTTTTTATTTTGGGATAGCTGCAAACCTCGCCGCGCTTCGTATTTGCACCGACCCTTACAAAGCATCTTTCAGCGCTGTAAAATGCCGGTGAGTGATCGCGGCCCGCATCCATATCACATTCTAACAACGTAGCTATTCTTTCGGAGCAGGAGCGCCCCCTTCGAAATTGTTGCCGTTGACATAATCGCAAGGCGCTTCCTGCATCTCAAGATGCAAACCTGTGCCGGAATAGGGATGTGCGCGTGCCAGCGCTTCGTCTACTTCGATCCCCAAACCGGGCGCAGTAGGGGCCTGAATGAAACCGCCCTCTACGCGAATGCTTCCCTTGATCAACCGGTCGTGGAATGGCGTTTCAATTGTTTCGGCCATCAACAGGTTCGGTATGCTGACGGCCAAATGGATATTTGCAGCCCATTCCACGGGACCCGCATAAAGGTGCGGTGCCATCTGCGCGTTATAAACCTCGGCCATTGCTGCAACCTTTTTCATCTCCCAAATGCCACCGGCGCGCCCCAAAGCAGGCTGCAAAATACTGGCAGCGCCACTGCGCAATACGGGGGCGAACTCTGCTTTGGTGGTCAAACGCTCACCCGTGGCGATGGGGATGCGCACGGCATTTGCAACTTTTGCCATTTCGCTCACGCTATCCGGCGGAACAGGCTCTTCATACCAAAGCGGGCTATACGGCTCCAGCGCCTGACCCAGCCGGATCGCGCCTGCGGTCGTGAACTGCCCATGTGTGCCAAATAACAGATCGGCGCGCGTACCTACGGCTTCACGAATGGCGCGGCAAAAGGCAACAGACTGCGCGATGTCTGTCATCGCAGGCATATGCCCCCCGCGCCGCGTGTACGGGCCAGCAGGATCAAACTTGACTGCGGTATAGCCGCGATTCACAGCGTCCAGCGCACTTTCTGCTGCCATGTCAGCCGATGTCCAGAATAATGCCGGATCATGATGGGGCAGGGGGTAAAGATAGGTATAGGCCCGAACCCGCGCATTCATCACCCCGCCCAGCAGCGCATAAACAGGCCGCTCACGCGCCTTACCCAGTATATCCCAACAGGCAATTTCCAGCCCCGAAAACGCGCCCATGACCGTCAGGTCGGGCCGTTGCGTAAAGCCTGCGGAATAGACGCGCCGGAACATCATCTCGATATTTTCCGGATTCTCCTCCGCCATATGGCGCGCAAATACATCTTCAATCACGGTCCGCATCGCTTCAGGACCGATAGAGGATGCATAGCACTCGCCCCAGCCGGTGATCCCGCATGCTGTCGTGACTTTGACCAGTATCCAGTACCGCCCACCCCAACCGGGAGCAGGGGGCGCCGTCACGATAACATCCAGATCCTTCAGCCGCATCGTATCCCTCCCAAAGCTTGCGTATTCAACTGTCAGCAAACCTCTTCTTTTTTCAATAAACTCAATCAGGCACTGGGAACGGGCGCAATCGCCGGAAATGTCTGCTTACCTTTCGAATACAATCACATTTCTGCGTGCCGCACCTGTTTTTGTATCCGCAATGGCATCGTTGATCTGCTCCAGCGTCCATCGTCCCGAAATCAGTTCATCCAGTTTCAGCCGCCCTTGGGTATACAGATCGACCATCCACGGAATATCCCGCTGGATCACCACATCACCCATCTTGGAGCCGACCATGCTCTGCCCTACCGCCGCCATCACCACCGGTTCGTAGGTAGATGTCTGACCCGAATGGGGCATGCCCACCATCACCACCTTCCCCCCGTAGGCAAGGTATCTGGGCGCGGTATCATAGGCGGGAATCGCGCCGACGGTCACAATCACCGCGTCAGCGCCGCGCCCCATGGCGCGCTTGGCTTGTGCCCATGGTTTGGCTTCGGTGGCCAGAACGCCATCGGTGGCGCCGAATTCGCGTGCGATTTCCAGTTTCTCGGCGCTCATGTCAACGGCAACAATGCGGCGCGCACCAGCTATCCGCGCGCCCTGAATTGCGTTCAGGCCAACGCCGCCAGCGCCGATCACCACCACATCCTGCCCTGCGCGCAGGCCTGCTGCATTGACCACAGCCCCCACACCGGTAATGACACCGCAGGCAATCAATGCGGCGCTTTCCATGGGAATGTCCTTGCCTATTTTCACGACCTGCCGCTGGTCTACAACAACCGCTTCGGCAAAGGCACCGCAGGCCATGGCCTGATGCAACCTGCCACCGTCGGCGGTTTTAATCGGCCCGTGATCTCCGTCATAAGGGGTGGTGCACAACGTCGGCACGCCGCCAGCACAGGAAGGGCAGGTGCCACACGCGCGGATAAGGGTAACGACAACACTGTCGCCCACCTCGATACCGTTCACGCCAGACCCGATGGCCGCTACGGTGCCTGCCGCCTCGTGTCCATAGACCGCCGGCAGTGATCCACCCCATGCGCCTTCGGCAAATGATATATCCGAATGGCAGATTGCAACGGCGTCCAGCGTCACTTCGACCTCGCCGGCTTCAGGCGCACGCAAGGTGATGTCCTCAATTTTCAGGGGGGCATTGAACTCATGGCAAACAGCGGCTTTGATCTTTCTCACGGGATATCCTTTCACCTGTTCGATACAGGTTTGCGCAGATCATCTGGACCGACAACCCCTTTTCAAGCCAATAAATGTAACGTTACGTCAGCTGCTTCGTCGTGTGCCCCACAGCAGCACCACCAACCCCAGAACGGCAAGGGCCGCCGACAGCAAAAACGGCGCTCCGGGCAAGTAAACGGGCGCTTCGGCATTGGTGAAGCGTGCAAAGGTATAGGTCATCACCAAGGGCGACAGGATCATCGCCAGGGCAGAAGCAGACGTTAGTGCGCCCTGCAATTCGCCTTGGGAATCGTTTTCCACCCGTGCGGACATGATACCCTGCAACGCGGGGGGTGTGATCCCGCCCATGGCGGCAAGCGGAGTCAGTACCAAAACCCAGAACCCCGAAGGAATAAAGGCGAGAGCCATCAGACTGGTGATGCTGAAAAGGTGGCCGGCAATGACAGTCCCCCGTTCGCCCAGTGATTTCAGGATGGGCCGGATCAGGCCGCCCTGAACAAGCGCCATCGTTGCGCCGAATACCGCCAGAGACAATCCGATGGTGGTGGGGCTCCAGTCAAAACGCTCTTTCCCGAAATAAGGCCAGACGGCGGGATAGACTGCAAATCCTATAGAATAAATGAAATACACAACCAGTAGCTGCGTAACTCCCGGCAGTCGCCCCAAAGATCGCAGCGCGCCCAGTGCATTGGCTCGTCGCCAGCTGAATGCGCGGCGGTTCGCGACTGTCACGGTTTCCTTCAGCACAATCCAACCGAACAGCGCGTTTGATCCCGCCAGCCCCGCCGCAAGCCAGAATGGCGCACGTGTCCCATACTCGGCCAGCAGCCCGCCCAGAATGGGCCCCAGCACAAAACCCGCGCCAAAGGCGGCGCCGACCAGACCAAAGCGCGCCGCTCGCTCGTGCGGGGCGGAAATGTCGGCCATATAGGCGCTTGCGGTCGATTGCGTCGCCGCCGTGATCCCGCCGATAATCCGGCCGATCAACAATAGCCAGATCGCCCCCGCGACCGCCATCAGGACATAATCAAGCGCCATCACCACAAGCGCAACCAACAGGACGGGCCTGCGCCCGAAACGGTCTGACAAGCCGCCGATCACCGGCCCGAACAAGAACTGCATCACTGCAAACGTGGTTGACAGTATCCCGCCCCACACAGCCGCTTGCGCCAATGTCCCACCGCCCAGTTCCAAAAGAAGATCGGGCATGACGGGGATAATCAGGCCAATGCCCATGCCATCGATCATTACAGTCAGCAGAATAAAGATGATGGGCAGGCGCACTAATTCAGATCGCCTTTGCGCGGGCAGCAAAAGCGCGCGCATCGACCGGCGCCTGACCTAATGATCGCGCAGGATCGAACAGGTCTTGCGTCAATACGGGATAGGCGGCACGCGCAATCTTCTCGAGTGGCACACCTTGATCCTGCGCAGCATGGCAAAGGCGTGCTGTCTCTGCCTGCGCCTTGGGGCGGGGCATCTCGCGGGCCAGTGCGTAGGTCAGTGCCTCACCATGAATAATACCGTGACGATCGCCAAGTGTTGCCGCCATCCGATCTGTGTCCGCTTTCATATTCTGTGTGACTATTTTCGCGTGTTGCAGTGCGGATGCCGTGCCAAGCGCAATTTGGGGAAGCACCATCCATTCGGTGAAGAATGCCGCATTGTCACCTTGATGCGCATGATGTGTGGCCGCAGAAAGAGCCGCGCGCAAGCCGTTCATCTGATGACCTAGTGCCAGCATTGCCGCTGGCCCTACGGGACCTTGTTGTCGCGAAAACGCCAGCATACGCACCTCTGCAATTTCCGGGCTGGTCAATGCAATCAATGATACACCCATACGGGACAGTACGTTTGTAACCTGTCCCAGCCAGTCTGCAATGCGTTGGATTGGCCCACGGTCAACATGCCAGCAGCGGGCTGGGTCATTCAAACCAAGACCTGTCGCCAGACCTGCGCGGGTCTGCGCCGCCTGCGGCCCAAGTGGCGATCCGGTTCCCGCGCTGCCGGAAAGCGAGGCATACAGGGACGAAGCGCGCAAAACTGTAAGAGCTTCTACAAGATCACAAAGGGCATGTCCCCAGTCGGCCACAACCGCGCCCCAACTGGTTGGCGTGAGGCGCTGCCCGTTGGTACGGCCTGTCATTGGGGTCTGCGCGTGTTCGCTCGCTTGCTGTGCCAGTGCTGCGATGATGGTGCGCAAATCCTGCTCGGCAAGAAGCAGCAACTGACGCAGCCGCAGCATCAATGCGGTGTCCATAATATCTTGCGATGACGCGCCCCAATGGACAAATTGCGCATGCTCGGGCGCATTCATTTCGGCGCGGAAAGCCGCGACGAGGCCTTCGACACAGTCGCCGTTTTCACCTGTAGCACGCGCGATTGCACCGGGATCGATCTGGATTTCCATCGTAGCACGTTGGATGGCTTTCGCGCTGAGGTCGGGGATGACGCCAAGGGCCGCCTGGCTGCGCGCCAATGCGCCCAGAACCAGTAGCATCGCACGCAGGGCGGCTGTGTCAGAGAACAGCCTTCCGGCCTCACCCGTAGGGAACAGGTGCGCATAAAGCGGGCTGTCAAAAACGCTTGCGGCCATCAGGCTGGTTGCTCCGTTCCGAAGGAAACCAAGCCGATGTCAAAATGACGCGAAATGTGGAAGCGGTTTTTCATGATTGTAGAGCGATGGTCAGACATGGCCAACCCGCTTCAGGAACGCGGTGAGAACGCGCGCGTATTCTTCGGGTTGCTCCACACAGGGCAGATGGCCCGCGCGGCGGATCAGGTGAAAGTCGGACGCAGGGACCAGATCGGTTGTCTCGCGCACCAGATCCGGCGGGGTGGAGCCATCCTCATCGCCGACGATACCAAGGCAGGGCAAGCGCAAGCCGCTGGTGGAGGTGTAAAAATCGGTGCCCGAAATCGCCGCAGAGCATCCCGCGTAGCCCTCAACAGCCTGCTGCACCAGCATGTTGCGCCACAATTCAAGCTCGGGTCTGGCGCGGAACTCTTTTGAAAACCAGCGTTCCATCACCCCGTCGGCAAGGCTTTCGATACCGCCAGTCTTGACCGCCGCAATCCGTTCGTCCCACAGGCCCGCATTGCCGATTTTGGCCGCTGTATTGCTCAGAACGATGCCGCGTATCATGTCCAGCCGCTTTACTGCCAGCCCCTGCGCAATCATCCCGCCGATACTGAGCCCGACAAACACGCAATCGCGCACCTCGAGGTGGTCAAGCAGGCGTTCACAATCGCTGATAAGCCCGCCCATGGAATACGGACCACCCGGCACGCTGGAAAGGCCGTGACCGCGCTTGTCCCAGCGCACGATGCGCAACCCTTCGGGGAGCAGCGGCATGACCGGATCCCACAAGCGCAAATCAGTGCCCAGCGAATTTGCAAACACCACGACAGGGCCATCCGCAGGCCCGTCCACGCGGTAATGCAGCCGCACCTCGCCTGTATCGAAAATCTGCATCATGTACCGCCTTTCAGTTTGATATGTGCCATGATCTGCCCGTGATCGGAGGCCAGCTTGTTGTACGGCGCCTCAGCATGGCTGCCATCTGTCAGATGATCGTTGAAAACGCTGAAATATTCCATCTCGCCGATGGCATCATTGTTTTCAGGCAGAAAATCGCGCGACAGGTAAATCTGGTCAATGCTTTCGTATACGCCGCCAAATGCAGCGGTAAACACCATGTCGCGCAGGGATTTGCGCGCGAACAGCTTTTCCGCTGCGTGCAGGCGCACGGCTTCTATGTCATTTGTGATCTGCTCTGCCTCAGCCTGCGAGTAGCGATCACCGCGGTGTTCAGCATCATGGCGCAGCATCCATTGATAATTTCTGAACGGTATCTCACCGCTAATGATTTCCGAACTCACGGCGTTTCCGGCATCATTGAAATCACCCACGACCATTACCGGATTTCCGGCATAAAGCTCTTGCACGATTGCCCCGCGCAGCACCCATGCCTCGGCCATACGCCGCATGGCGGCGCGGGCCGATCCAAGGGCGCGGCCAACGGGATCATACTGTGTCAGGTCCGCTTCGGGGGCGGGGCTGCCATCAGCGGGGCGGATGAATTCACCCAGCTTTGATTTCAGGTGGCAGTTGAACACGCTTATCACCTGATCGCCGACAGGCACACGCACTTTCAGCACCGGACGGCTGAGGCGGCTGATGCGGAAAAAACCGCCGTCATCGCCATTGTCGGAAAATGGAATATCCAGAGGTTGCCCTAAATCCTGAATGATCTCCGGCTCGCCGACAAATCCAAAGCGCGACAGAACCGCCAATCCGGGACGGCGATTGCCCGCGTCTCCGTCGTTCATGTTGGGGGCAAACGCAATTTCAGCCTCGCGGTAACTGCCATATCCGAGCTTGTCGAAAATGGCGCGTTTGCGGTAGCGCTTGGTGCTGTCGGGCAGCGAAAAATCGTTGTGCGCGTCACCGTATGTGTCAGCCAGAGTAATTATATCGCGCAGGCTGTCTTCGTCGAATACCTCCTGAAATCCGACGATATCGGCATCCAGCGTGACCATCTGGTCGGCCAGCCAGTCGCGTTTCCATGCGTATTCTTCAGGGGTGTATGACTGGAACCGGTAATATTCCTTGTCCGCTCCGATCAGGTTCTTGACGTTGAAACTGGCGATCGTGAAACGACTCATACACGCTCCACTGCGCGGGTAAACATGGCGGGGTCCACGTTTCCGCCCGATATAACGACGATCACATCATCGCCCTGAATCTGATCGCGCCGGAACAGCGCGGCAGCAAGCGCAACCGCCCCCCCCGGTTCGGCGACCAGTTTCAGCCGCAGAAATGCCTGCGCCATCGCGCCCAGCGCTTCATCATCGGACACAACCAGCCCCGCGCCGCACAGCCGGTTGATGACGGGCCATGTCAGATCGCCGGGTTGTGGGGTGACGATTGCATCACAAATGCTGCCCGATGTGGCGCTGTTACGTTGAATTTTACCTGCAAGAAGCGATCTGGCAACATCGTCGAAGTGCTGCGGCTCGGCAGTGCGGGCGCGCAGGGTCGGGGCGTCGGCCTCCAGCGCCAGTGCGATGCCGGCAGTCAAGCCGCCACCGCCGCAACATACAATTACATCTGCTTCCCTGATCCCCAGGGCGTTTGCATCGGTTGCGATTTCCAATCCGCAAGTGCCTTGCCCCGCTATCACTTGCGGTTCGTCAAAAGGTTTGATCAGGGTCAGGCCACGCTCCGCTCCCAATCTCTCGCCTATTTCATCGCGCGATTCCGTATCGCGGTCATAAAGGATCACCTCACCACCATACGCTTGCGTATTGCGAATTTTGAGCTGAGGCGCATCCGATGGCATGACAATAACCGCGGAAGTGCCGTGCATTTTTGCGGCAAGGGCAACGCCCTGCGCGTGGTTGCCGGATGAAAATGCGATCACGCCTTTGGCGCGCGTTTCAGGATCAAGTGCGCTGAGCGCGCTATAGGCGCCGCGAAACTTGAAGCTGCCTGTATGTTGTAGACATTCGGGTTTGATCCAGACACGCCGCCCCGAAATCTCATCAAGAAAGCCAGAGTTCAGCAGTGGTGTCCGCAGGGCATGACCCTCAAGCCGCTTAGCGGCCGCGCGGATCATATCAATGTTCATTGCATCTTTCCGATCCATTCATACAGCGCATTCACCGCCTCTGGCTCGTCAAGAAAGGGGATGTGGCCACGGTCCGGCACCCGCGCGAGGATCATGTCGGGGCGGCGCTTTTGCATCTCGGCGACGGTATCCGCGCTCAGCAGGTTCGAGTTCAGACCCCAGACAAGCGCCAGCGGCAAATCGTCCATCGCATCAAAGTAGGGCCACAGATCAGGCATCATTTGATCGCCAGCGGCCAGTACGGCGTCGCGCAAGTGTTTGTCATAGGTGATGTGCAGACCGTTTTCATCCTGCGTGTAGTGCTTGCGCGATTCCTCCAGCCAGCGGCCTTCGGGCATGTTGGCAAATTCGGGAAATGCGCGCGCCATCGCGCTCGCGGCGTCTTCGTGGGTTTTGGCCGCGGGGTTGCGACCGATATAGTCTTTTATAAATTCCAAGCCCTTTGGATCAATCACGGGGCCAACATCATTCAAGGCAACGCCCAGCAGGCGTTCTTTTGCGCCCATCGCCATACCCATGGCGTTCAGTCCGCCGCGGGAGGTGCCGATGATTGCAACCTTTTCAATGCCCAAATGATCAAGCAGTTCTATCACATCGCGGCATTCAACAGGCAGGCTGTAATTTGACCAATCGGGATCAAAATCCGAACGGCCACGTCCACGATAATCCATTTTGATCAGCCGATGACCAGACAAGTGCGGCGTGACATAGTCAAAATCTGCGGTGGTGCGGGTCAATCCGGCCAGACAGAGAATCGGCAGGCCGGTCCCTTCGTCGGTGTAGAAAAGATTTAGCCCGTCGGATGTGGTGAAATGTGCCATTAGATGCCTGCCAGTTTTGGAATATCGGTGAGATCATTAACTATATGTGTGGGGGTCCACGGTAAGCGGTCCACCGGATCGCCGGCGCGGTTTACCCATGCGGTTTCAAATCCGTAGCCGCTTGCGGCGGCGGCGTCCCATCCGTTGGAGGAGACAAAAAGCACTTCGGATTTGGTACAGTTGAATTCCGCAGCGACCAGATCGTAAACCCGTGCGTCGGGCTTGAACACGCCCACGGTTTCAACTGACAGCAGGGCATCAAGAGCCCCGCCGATGCCTGCGCTTTGCACCGCGCCACGCAGCATCGCGGGCGAGCCGTTGGACAGGATCGCGGTGTTCAGCCCCGAGCTTTTCAGGGATTTCAGCATGTCAGGCACTTCGCGATAGGCTTCCAATTCCCAATAGAGTTGCAGCAGGCGTTCACGTAATGCCGGATTGCCCGCATGGCCGGTTTTTTCCAACGCCCAGTCAAGACCCTCTTGGGTTATCTGCCAAAAATCGCAATGTGCGCCGGTGACTGCCCGTAACCAGCTGTATTGCAGTTGCTTTTGGCGCCAGTGTTCGGCCAGTTGGGGCCAGCTTTCGCTGATTGTGGCGTGGTCATCCTCTTGGGCTGCTTGCCGCGCTGCCGCGCTCACATCAAACAGTGTTCCGTAGGCGTCGAATATGCAGGTCGTGATGGTCATTGCGGCCTCGCGCTGTTTGATATCCGGGTTGCGAGTACAGTGGCATGAGGCAGGCGCGCGGAAAAGGGCGAAATGGGGGTTGTGGTCGGGGAGCAGAGTTGAATACATAACCCCACCTTTTGAAGCACCCGCGCAGATACGCGGCCTTCACCCCAAATTTTCCCAGAAAAGACAGGAGACGACCTATGGCCGAAGTTAAGGCAGGCGACACCGTACATTTGCACTATACCGGTACACTTTTGGACGGCACGACATTCGACAGCTCGGAAGGGCGCGACCCTTTGCAATTTGAAGTAGGTTCGGGCCAGATTATTCCGGGTCTGGATGTTGCGATCCCCGGAATGGTTGTGGGCGACAAGAAAACTGTAAAAATCGGCGCTGATGATGCATATGGGCAAGTGAACCCGGAAATGCGTCAGGCTGTGCCACGTGAGGGTATCCCGGCAGAAATACCGCTGGAGATCGGAACGCAATTGCAAATGCAAACGCCGGACGGACAGGCCATGCCTGTGACAGTGGTTGAAGTGGACGAAGCGACAGTCACGCTGGACGCGAACCACCCGTTGGCAGGCAAAGACCTGCAATTCGATATCGAACTGGTAAAGATCGACGCGGCCTGAACGCTTTTGCCCGAGCTGTCTGATTGCGGACGGGAGGGCGGAATGGATATTTAAGGCCAAAAGAAATAGACGCCGTCCGTATGATCGGGCGGCGTTTTTTATTGAAATGGCGGGATCAGGATTTTTTGCGCAGGCGGATGACCACATCAACAGATGCTATTTCCGCACCCTCAGGGGCATCCGGAAGTTGCGCGATCACCAGTTGGTCGGAGGGGGCGTCTGTCAGACGTGCCTCGTCCTCCCAAAAGAAGTGGGGATGGTCATGGGTATTGGTGTCGAAATAGCTGCGTGACCCGTCAACGGTAACTTCTTGCAGCAACCCGGCGTCGCAGAACGCGCGCAGCGTGTTGTACACCGTCGCCAGTGAAACGCTGTCAGGCCCGTCCTTTGCAGACTCAAAGAGGCCTTCTGCGGTGACGTGGCGGTGTTGGCCGTCACCAACCAACAGCGTGGCGAGTGTCACACGCTGACGTGTCGGACGAAGACCCGCTTTGACAAGCCATTTGGTTCCGGTTTCCTGCTGGGTCTCTGACATAATTAGCCTCTGTAAGAACTTAGGCCAATATAAGGGGGGAACCGGGCAGTTTTCAATTGCAAATGCTACAGAAGACGCGGTGAGCGCCACAGACGCGGCGTATTTGGTCGTGCAGTTTGCCGGTCGCATTACAGAGCGCCCCCCTTGCAGCGACACAATCCACGGTGTTAGGTGAAAGATAACTTGAAGACGTGCAGGAGAAAAATATGGCAGATTACCCCACCAGTTTTGACAAGGAAGACCTGTTGAAATGTGCGCGCGGTGAATTGTTTGGTGAGGGAAATGCCCAATTGCCGGCCCCTCCGATGCTGATGATGGACCGGATTACCGAAGTGTCTGCCGATGGCGGCGCGCACGGTAAGGGCCATATCATCGCCGAGTTTGATATCACGCCGGATCTTTGGTTTTTTGACTGCCATTTTCCCGGAAACCCGATCATGCCGGGTTGTCTGGGCCTGGATGGATTGTGGCAGCTGACGGGGTTTAACCTTGGTTGGCGCGGCTGGTTGGGGCGTGGCTATGCGCTGGGCGTAGGTGAGGTGAAGCTGAAAGGGATGGTGCGGCCGGATCGAAAGATGCTGACCTACAAGATTGATTTTACCAAAGCTATCCAGACCCGCCGTCTGACTATGGGTGTGGCAAGTGGTACTGTCGAAGCGGACGGCGAACTGATTTATGAAGTGACGGATATGAAAGTTGCGTTGTCCGAAAGCTGACCCTTGGGATCAGAGCGGTTTGCGGGTCGGGCGAGAAATGTCGCGATTAATTAAGGAAGTGACTGATCCGGCGTCGGTCGTGGCGTTGCATTACAGTGTTCGCGCTTTCGTTTCGGGGTGATCAACGTTTCTGGAGTGTTTTGGCTTGGCGCTGTTTTCGAGGTTTGCCGAAGTTTACAAAGCGTTGATGTTTCAGAGCCAAAGCGTTACCGCTTCGGCACCTACGAGATGGGTCTAGCTGCTTGCGCCATGGTGCGGGCCTGTTTTAGGATTGAATAGACAAATTTAGGGAGTGCTGCACATGCGCCGCGTCGTCGTCACAGGGTTGGGCATTGTCTCATCCATCGGAAACAATGCAACCGAAGTGAAAGCATCGCTCAAAGCGGGGACGAGTGGCATTGTCGCGTCTGATGAGATGGCCGAGCATGGGTTTCGCAGCCGGATCGCCGGTACGCTGAAGATTGACCCGTCCGAACATATCGACAAGCGCACCTATCGCTTCATGGGGCCGGGAGCGGCTTATGCTTATCTGGCAATGGGGCAGGCGATTGAAGATGCGGGACTGGGCGAGGAAATCATCTCCAACCCGCGTACCGGGCTGGTCGCGGGCTCCGGTGGGCCGTCGACATCGGCGATGCTGACCGCGCATGAAGTGGTGAAAAACACTGGTGCGACCAAGCGCATCGGACCATTTGCGGTGCCGAAGTGCATGAGTTCGACTGTAAGCGCGAACCTTTCGACAGCGTATAAGATCAAAGGCATTAACTATTCCATCACTTCCGCATGCTCCACATCCCTGCACTGTATCGGCAATGCGGCAGAGCAGATTATGCTGGGCAAACAGGATGTGATGTTTGCCGGTGGCGGCGAGGAATTGGATTGGACCCTGTCATGTCTGTTTGACGCGATGGGTGCAATGAGCAGCAAGTATAACGACACGCCGGAGCTTGCCTCACGTGCGTTTGATCAGGACCGTGACGGCTTTGTAATTTCCGGCGGTGGCGGGATGGTTGTGCTTGAGGACCTCGAGCATGCTCTTGCACGTGGTGCAAAGATTTATGCCGAAGTGACAGGGTATGCGGCGACTTCGGATGGCCATGATATGGTTGCGCCCAGCGGCGAGGGGGGCGAACGTGCGATGCGCTTGGCGCTGTCCACGCTGCCCGAGGGCCGCAAGGTGAGCTATATAAACGCCCACGGTACCTCTACGCCAGTCGGCGATGTGGGCGAGATTGAAGCCGTCCGCCGTGTGTTCGGGCAGGGCAGCACGCCACCCGTGAGTTCGACCAAATCGATGACCGGCCATGCGCAGGGGGCTGCGGGGGCTTTGGAGGCGATCTTCTGTCTGCTGATGCTGGAAGACGATTTCATCACCCCATCGATCAACGTGCAAACTTTGGACGAACGACTTGATCCGTCAGAGATTGCAATGGAGCGTGTGGACAATGCCG
Source organism: Sulfitobacter sp. F26169L (assembly GCF_026410285.1). Taxonomy (GTDB): domain Bacteria; phylum Pseudomonadota; class Alphaproteobacteria; order Rhodobacterales; family Rhodobacteraceae; genus Sulfitobacter. The sequence continues at coordinate 519,824 of NZ_JAPMLP010000004.1, forward strand.
GACTGGATTCAGTGATGACGAATTCGTTCGGATTTGGCGGCACCAACGGATCGATGATCCTTTCTAAGTATCAAGGGTAAGGATCGCACATATGAACGGGATGTTAACTGGCAAGCGCGGGCTGATCATGGGGGTCGCGAACGAACGCTCCATCGCGTGGGGTATTGCAAAGGCGATGGCGCAAGCGGGAGCGGAACTGGCATTTACCTATCAGGGGGATGCGTTCGGTTCGCGACTTAAGCCGCTGGCAGAAAGTGTCGGGTCGGATTTCATGGTTGATGTGGATGTGACCGATGATGCATCACTGGATGCCGCGTTCGATCAACTTGGCGGGCGCTGGCCGACCATTGATTTTGTGGTTCATGCGATAGCGTTTTCCGACAAGTCCGAGTTGACGGGGCGGTTCTTGAACACGTCGCGGGCGAATTTCAAGAATTCCATGGATATCTCGGCATATAGCTTTATCGAAGTTGCGCGCCGGGCACATCCGATGATGGTGGAGAATGGTGGCACTTTGCTGACATTGACCTATCAAGGCTCCAACAAGGTCGTGCCGAACTATAACGTGATGGGTGTGGCGAAAGCCGCGCTTGAAAGTGCGACACGCTATCTGGCGAATGATCTGGGGCCGGAGGGTATTCGGGTGAATGCAATTTCGCCCGGACCGATGAAGACGCTGGCGGGTGCCGCTATTGGTGGCGCGCGCAAAACCTACAAACATACTGACCAGAACGCGCCGATGCGCGCAAATGCGACATTGGAAGCGGTGGGGGGGACGGCGGTTTATCTGGCGTCGGATGCCGGAGCTTGTACAACCGGCGAGATCATCCATGTGGATGGCGGATACCACGTCTTGGGGATGCCGCAGGGCGAGAACCTTTAACAGCGATACACAGAGCTTTTTTGCGTTATTTTACAAATGCGCTTTGTAGCCGCGTCGCGGGGGCGCTGCCCCGTCTCCGGCCTATGGCCGGAGACTCCCCGGGATAATTATGGCCAAAAGAAAATAGGTCAGGTGATATTCAGCGGGGGGAGCGATTTGACCAGATCGTCTATGGCTTTCATCTGGGTCAGGAAAGGTTCGAGTTTGTCCAAGGGTAGGGCGCTGGGGCCATCGCAGAGAGCCCGATCAGGGTTTGGATGGGCTTCGAGGAAGAGGCCTGCGAGGCCGACGCCCAGACCGGCGCGGCCCAGTTCGGCGACCTGCGCGCGTCGGCCACCGGAAGCCGCGCCGCCGGGATCACGCATTTGCAGGGCGTGAGTGACATCGAATATGATGGGGGCATCACCCGACACGTCCCGCATGGTGCGCAGGCCCAGCATATCCACCACTAGATTATCGTAGCCGAAACATGATCCGCGTTCGCAGAGCATGATTTTTTCGTTGCCGCATTCGCGCAATTTTTCCACGATATTTGTCATCTGAGGCGGGCTGAGGAACTGCGGTTTTTTGACATTTATCACCGCGCCTGTGGCCGCGACAGCTGCGATCAGATCGGTTTGACGCGCTAGGAATGCCGGCACCTGCAGAATGTCGCAGACTTCGGCCACGGGAGCGCATTGCGCTTCTGTGTGGATGTCCGTGAGGACGGGGACATTAAAAGTCGATTTAATCTCCTCGAAGATTTTGAGGCCTTCATCCATGCCGGGACCACGGTAGCTGTGGATGGAAGAGCGATTTGCTTTGTCGAAGGAGGCTTTGAACACATAAGGGATACCCAGCTTTTGGGTGATTTCCACATAAGTTTCGGCGACTTGCATGGCCAGATCGCGGCTTTCCAGCACATTCATGCCACCGATTAGGGTCATCGGGCGGTCATTGCCGATTGTCAGGTTCGCAACTTTGATGTCCGTCATGGTGATATCCTTTGTTATCTGAGCGGTGGTGTCTGCCAGAGCCAGACCTTCATGCCGCCATGTGCAATTGCCGGCCCTTGGGGTTTCCAAGGCAATGCCGTTGCTTTTGCCAGTGAGGGTTCGCTGGTCACAAGTGCCACACGCCAGCCCTTGAAGCGCGTAAGCAGGGTTTGCCCCAGGGTGCCGTAGAGCGGATAGAGCAGTTTTTTGTTGCCGATGCGCGCGCCGTAGGGCGGATTTACGATGATAAGACCTGCGGGGCCTTCCGGCGGTGTCAGCTCGCCCGCGGCGTGATTGGCGAAGTGTGTGAGGTGATCAACGCCTGCCCGTGCGGCGTTCGCGCTTGCCATGCGGATCGCGCCTGCGTCACGGTCCGATCCGTAAAAATGCGCGGCAGATGTGCGGGGTGGGGTATTTTTCATTCCTGCAAACGCGTCCGCATCATAATTTGCAAGCTGTTGAAATGCAAAACTGCGGCTGCGACCGGATTGTAAGCCTGCCGCGATTTCTGCGGCTTCTATCACAAAGGTCCCGGACCCGCACATTGGATCGACGACAGGTTCGTTGCCTGAGTAGCCCGCCTGGCGCAGCATGAGAGCGGCAAGGGTTTCGCGCATGGGTGCTTTGCCGACTGCTTCTTTGTGGCCGCGTTTGTGCAGGCTTTCGCCGGATGTATCGAGGCTGAACAGCACCTGATTGTCATCGATACGTACTTTCAGCACAAGTTCTGCATCGGGATCGAGGGTAAGACCGTGGGTTTCTGTCAGCGCTGTCTCGACGCGCTGGGCGGCAGCGCGGGCGTGGTAAATTTTGGAAGCCTTTGTCGTTACCTGAACACGCAAAGACACATCTGTCCGCAACAATTCACCGAAGGGGAACTTGCGGCAACGTTTGTCCAGTTGGGCCAGATGGAAGGCCATGAATCCGCCGATGCGCGCCAGCACGCGGGTTGCACCGCGCAGTTCAAGGTTGGCACGCCAGACATCGGGCCAGCCACCCAGAACAGTTACGCCGCCGGGCACAGCGACCGCACCGGAAAAGCCACGCTCGACCGCTTCGGCGCACAGCACCTGCTCCAGACCGGGAACGGTGACAAGAAATATCTCGAAGGGTTGGGTGTTGCTCATGTACATGAGTCTAGTGGCTGCGCGGCGGCGCTGCACGTGGTTTTTGTTCAAATTGTCAAATTTCGGCCGTGATTGGTAACTAATCTGACGAAATGACTTTTTCAGAGACATACCGCGAAGAGCGGCAAATTACACGTCGCTCACGGGCGCGCACCGCGCGTTTTCTGGGCCGCGTTATCGGTTTTGGACTCACAGCCTGTCTGGTGGTCGCTTTGCGCACAGACCCGCAGTTGCGCGCGATGGTCGAAAATGCGGCGCTGGCGGTGATGGGGACATCTGATACCGGCCAGACAGCGAATCCCGGCGAGGTTCAGGCAGAGGCCATACGCAGTTTGGGATATGCGCCTGACAGTGGTGAAGCGCACGCGATCCAGACGTTCGGCCCGTCCGATGCGTCGGCGAAAAATGCCTCGCCGCGGGTGGGACAGATGCCGGTAAGCCGTGTAAAAATCAATCGCGCGGGTTCCGACTGAGAGCGATGGCTGGAAGGATAGGGGACACCTGACTAATTCAGCGCTGGTGCCTGTTTAAGAAAAGCTGGGACATTTTCCTTTGAGGAAAAGCTCTCTCTTCCGTTAAACATAGCGACCTGCGCTCAAAACCATTGGCCGGGTTCCATGAGGCCCAAGTCCAGCAGTTGACGGGAATGCCACTCAAACGGGGCAGAGTTATGCCACTTGAAGGTATTGATCTCGTACCGGCTTCCGGGATTAAGCTTGAGCGCTTTGGCTGTGCGGAAAGAGCAGACAGTGGCGGTGATGTTGTGATGCCACGGGCAGGCGTAGGTGTTGTACTCTTCGTCTGAAAACGTGTGATCCTCGCGCAGGCGCAATCCTGGGGTGGCGCGAAACAATGCGATGCGGTCAATCTTGCGGCGGGCGGGGGGGACGTGTTCTTCGTAACGCCAGCGAAGCCCGCCGAAGAAATCAAGCTGGCGTTCTTTCGGATGTCCGTCGTTTGCAGGATCATGGCGGGCCAGCGCATAATAGCCAGAGCGGTCCAGATGCGCGCGCTCCAGTGATACGGCGTCGGGGTAAACATCAAGGTCATCGGCATAAAGGTCGATGATATAGGTAAGCATGGCGGAACGGCGTTCCTCCGCATGAAATGCCAACATTTCCGTGACAGCGCGTGTTTCGCAAAATGGATAGAACAGATATTCTGCATTGTAACAGTAATAAATCCACTGCCCTTGGGCCGCGTCGATGATGGTGTTGATTGCGGCTTCGGTGGCGCCTTCTAGTGACACATTGTAATCAATGCGGTGGACCGTTTCCTGCAAATCGCGGGGCAGATCAAACAGCGCGGGCATCAGGGCCAGTACATGGGAAAAACCTGATTGCAGATGGTGGCGCAGTGTTGTGTCGACTTCGACATCGTCTTCGACCAGAATAACCGCGATCGGCCCTTTGGAAAGAGCGGCGCGCTGTGTCGTTATAAACTGGTCAAGCGAGGTGTAGTGCATCTGGTACTTTCAGCGCGGCATCGACGTTGTTGGGTTTTGTCATAGAATCGGTTAAATCGCCGTGCATTGCAAGATGCAGCGCGCGCTGATAGTCCGCGCGCTATCCCATCCACACGATTATCCGCAGGCGGTCCCCATGTCAGATACCAAAACCGATCCAAAAACAATCGGGCCCAAAAAGCTGTTTATCAAGACTTACGGCTGTCAGATGAACGTTTACGACAGCGAGCGGATGGCAGAAAGCCTTGAAGGGTATGTGCAGACCGATACCGCAGAAGATGCGGATATGATCCTGCTTAATACTTGCCACATTCGCGAAAAAGCGGCGGAAAAGGTTTATTCGGAACTGGGCCGCATGAAGCCGCTGAAAGAGCTGAACCCCGATCTGAAAATCGGTGTGACCGGATGTGTTGCGCAGGCCGAAGGCGAAGAGATCATGCGGCGCCAGCCTGCTGTCGATCTGGTGGTTGGTCCGCAATCCTATCACCGCTTGCCACAGATGGAGGCGCGTGTGCGCGCGGGCCATACCGCGCTGGACACGGACTTCCCCGAAGAAGACAAGTTCAATCACCTCAAAGGGCGCGGCGGCAAGGCAAAGCGCGCGCCTGCGGCGTTTTTGACAGTGCAGGAGGGGTGCGACAAATTCTGCGCGTTCTGCGTTGTGCCCTACACCCGGGGTGCCGAGGTGTCGCGCCCTGCGGAACGTGTTGTGCGTGAAGCGCAGGAACTGGTTGAGCGCGGTGTGCGCGAGGTTACGCTGCTGGGCCAGAACGTAAACGCTTATCACGGGGGCATGACACTAGCGCAATTGATCCGCGCACTGGCAAAAGTCGACGGGCTTGAGCGTATCCGCTACACCACCAGCCACCCCAACGATATGGACGATGATCTGATCGCAGCCCATGCGGATACGGATAAGCTTATGCCGTACCTGCATCTTCCTGTGCAATCAGGCAGCGACAAAATCCTCAAAAGGATGAACCGCAGTCACACCGCCGAAAGCTATCTGCGCCTGATCGAACGTATTCGCGCGGTGCGCCCCGACATTATGATGTCCGGTGATTTCATAGTGGGTTTCCCCGAAGAAACCGAAGCCGATTTTCAGGCCACCATGGATTTAGTCGAGGAAGTGAACTACGGCTACGCCTACAGCTTTAAATATTCCACCCGTCCGGGAACGCCAGCGGCGACACGCGCGCAGGTCGATCCCGCGGAGGCGGACGAGCGTTTGCAGCGCCTTCAGGCGCTTATCACGCGCCAGCAGCGCGCCATTCAGGAAGGCATGGTCGGGCGTGATCTGTCTGTTCTGGTTGAAAAGGCAGGGCGCAAGGGTGGTCAGATGCTGGGCAAATCCGAGTATCTGCATGCGGTGCACATCGAGGACGCAACCGCGCAGATCGGTGATGTTGTGCCGGTGCGGATAACAAAGGCGATGACCAACTCGCTTACAGCGCAACAAATATAGGGCTGCACACCACGCGGATGAGACGGCCCAACTGACACAAAAAAGCCACATTTTCTGGCTGCATTCCTTTGCGTCATGCACTTGATGTAACATAATCCACTGGAATTGGGGCTTTTTGGGGGGCTAAGATACTATATCTGGCACATAGTCCTTTCCTCGCTCGGAAGTTTTGCCTAACCTGTAACCGTGTGAAGTTTACTGTCGCGGGCTATTTGCCTGTCTGGGGGCTTCAGGGGGAATAGAATGAGGAAAAAAGCTGTGGCAGACACACTTTTCAAAGCGGTACGGCTGACGGCCGGCGCGGCGCTCGTTGCGGTTTTGGCACTACAGGGCGCCGCAGTTGACGCGCAGACCAAATCACAACGCGGCAAGGACAAAGGCCAGTATATTCCAACAATCTGGGTTGATCCGGACGGATGTGAACACTGGGTCATGGATGATGGCGTAGAAGGTTATATGTCGCCGCACACCAACCGTCAGGGTATTCCGGTCTGCCGCCGGGGTAATGTCTGCGGCGTTATGCAGAGCGACCAGTTCTTTGCCACAGACAGTGCGCGCATTTCCAAGCACGGTCAGGCTCGCCTGCGGGATTTCTTCAGAAGTACGAACGCAACCAGCTATATCATTACAGGGCACACAGACAGCCGTGCTTCTGACGGGTATAATATGCGCCTGTCGCTGAATCGCGCGAATTCTGTTGCAAAAGTTGCGCAGTCAACCGGTGCGCGTATTGCCGATGTCCGCGGGTACGGCGAACGCCAGCCCGCTGCTTCCAACCGCACATCATCAGGCATGGCAAAGAACCGCCGCGTCGAAATTATTTGTATTCGCTAAGGACACAAGCACATGAACATTTTTAAAATCACCGCGCTTGTTGGTTTGGCGGCGCTTGTCTCCGCCTGTGAAGATTTCCAGATAACCGAGCAGGGACCGGACAAGTCCATTGACCGTGGTATCGACAAAAAGCACCTGAGCCAGTTGAAAGCGGGCATCTGGGTTGACCCGAACGGTTGTGACCACTGGATCATCGACGATGGCGTCGAAGGATACCTTTCCGCGCGTCTGGACAAATACGGCAAGCCCGTCTGCTCCGGTGTGGCACCACCGACCCAGACTGTGGGTGACTTCAAACAGGGCGCAACAGGTATCATCGGCGATCCGATCTGATTTTGTTGCACCGGGAAGATATCAAACGGGCCGTGGTACTTCCGTACTGCGGCCCTTTTTCTGTAGCGCTACTGGCATTGCGGGCCATGCGGCCCTATCTGAACAAGTCTGACGATTGAAAGGAACCGCCCTTGTCTCCATCCGAAACGCTTGTACCCGAAACCGGCCCCCCCGGTCCGGTGCTGGATTTTCCAGACAATCGACTGCTGATTGATCTGTGTGGCCCGTATGATCAGAACCTGGCCGCCATCGAAAAAGCGTTCGACATCCAGATTGTGCGCCGTGGTAATTTTCTGACCCTGCTGGGGGAGCCGCTGGCGACAGAAGCAGCTGCGCACGCGCTGCATGCGCTGTATGCGCGTCTGGAGGGGGGGCGTACGGTAACCCCCGCCGACGTGGATATGGTTCTGCGTATGGGAAACGCTGCGGCGGGAACCGGCGTGCTGGAGGGGGACCAGATCGAAATGCCGATGAAACACAGTATCGAAATCCAGACCCGCAAAAAGCGGGTGGAGCCGCGTACCAAGGCGCAGAAAGCATACGTCCAGTCCCTGTTTGACAACGAACTGGCGTTTGGGATCGGCCCTGCCGGTACGGGCAAGACCTATCTGGCTGTTGCTGTTGGTGTATCCATGTTTTTGTCGGGAAAAGTTGACAAGATCATCCTCAGCCGCCCGGCGGTTGAAGCCGGTGAAAAGCTGGGATTTTTGCCCGGCACGCAAGATGAAAAAGTAGACCCTTACATGCAGCCGCTTTACGATGCGCTGAACGATTTTCTGCCGGGTAAGCAGCTTGCCAAACTGCGCGAGGAAAAGACGATCGAGATCGCGCCGCTTGCATTCATGCGGGGGCGGACATTGTCGAATGCGTTTGTTGTGCTTGACGAGGCGCAGAACGCCACAGCGATGCAGATGAAGATGTTCCTGACGCGCCTTGGCGAAGGCTCGCGGATGGTGATCACGGGCGACCGCACCCAGATCGACCTGCCGCGCGGCACGGCCTCGGGGCTGGCAGATGCAGAACGCCTGCTGAAATCCATTCCCAAGATCAGCTTTAACTACTTTACCTCGAAGGACGTCGTGCGCCATCCGCTGGTCGCCGCCATCATCGAAGCCTATGAGGCCGAGGCAGGGCGCACTGCGCGGCGGGACGTCTGACGCCGGTGGACACGCTTGATATCCTTATCGAAGCGCCCGTCTGGGACGAAGCGCTGCTGACGCCACTGGCGAAGCGGGCTGTTGTGGCAACCCTGCGCCACATGGCGCTGGACCCTGATGTCTGCGAGGTCGCGGTGCTGGCCTGTGATGATGTGCGCATCGCGGCCCTGAACGCCGGATTTCGCGGCAAGGATGCTGCCACAAACGTGCTCAGCTGGCCCGCCCAGCCGCTTGCCCCACCTGCCGAGGGGCAGGCACCACCGCCTCCCCAAATCGGCTATGACGGCATGATCGAGTTGGGCGATATCGCACTGGGCCATGAGACATGCACCCGCGAAGCCGCCGAATCAGGCAAGCCGGTAGAGGACCATCTGACGCACCTGATTGTGCATGGTGTGTTGCATTTATTGGGGTACGATCACCTCACCGACGGCGATGCCGCGCTTATGGAGGGGATCGAGGTTGAAATTCTTGGTAATCTCGGGCTGGATAATCCATATATCCATAACGACACGATTTAGACGCCTGATGTGGGCGTTGCTTCCAAAGACAGGACTAAATGGGCGATACTGACGGACCTTCTATCGCTGCGCAGAGCGCGCAGGATCAAATACCCTCTGATGATAACAGCCACCAAAGTGATGGCGAGACGGGAAAAAGCGGCTTTTTCAGCCGCGTCATAGGCGCGCTTAGCCCTTCGGAAAACGAAGAGGACAAGATGCCAACGGCGCTGAGCGGTGAGCGCGGGACAACCGGCATGGGCAATCTGCGACGCATGCGGGTCGATGACGTGATGATCCCCAAGGCCGATATCGTCGCGGTGAGCGTGACCGCCACCATGGACGAGCTTGTCTCGGTGTTCAAGGAAAGCGGGATGACGCGCTTGCCTGTCTATGACGGCACTCTGGATACGCCTGTCGGGCTTGCGCATCTCAAGGATCTGGCGCTGCAGTTCGGTTTCAACGGCAAGCCGAAGAATTTCGATCTAACCGATATGGTCAGGCCGCTGGTGTTTGTGCCCCCTTCCATGACGATCGGTGTCCTGCTGAGCAAGATGCAGGCCGAGCGGCGGCATATGGCGCTGGTGATCGATGAATATGGCGGCGTTGACGGGCTGGTCACCATTGAAGACCTGATCGAACAGGTCATCGGCCAGATTGAGGATGAACACGATGTTGACGAAGGCGTCTACTGGTCCGAGGAAAAGCCGGGCCAGTACCTTGCGCTGGCCAAAACCCCGCTGTCCGATTTCGAAGAGGAAGTCGGCCTTTCACTGACCGACCATGACGATGTTGACGAAGAAGAAATCGACACGCTGGGCGGCTTGGTGTTTATGCTGTCGGGCCGTGTACCGGCGCGGGGCGAAGTTGTGGTACATCCCAACGGCCCCGAATTCGAGATTATGGACGCCGACCCCCGCCGGATCAAACGGTTGCGGGTGCGGATGAACGGCGCGCCCGCGGGATGATGCCCCGTTTCAAGCGGTACGCGGTTCCCGTGGTTGCGGGTGCGGTTGCTGCATTGGGGCAAGCGCCGGTCGATGTACCTGCGCTGTTGCTGGCAGGCTTCGCGGCGATTTTTCTTCTTGTGTTTCGACGCAACCCATCGCCGAGGCAGGCGGCTGGTATCGGCTTTGCCTTTGGATTTGGTTACTTTCTGGTGTCGCTGCACTGGATCGTTTCGCCCTTCCTGGTGGACGCTGCGCGCCATGGCTGGATGGCACCTTTTGCCGTTGTTCTTATGGCCGCTGGTGGTGCGGTGTTCTGGATGCTTGCATTCTGGGGCGGGCGACGGTTGGGCCCGCGGCCCTATTGGCTGATCCTGACTTTACCAGCCGTGGAAATGCTGCGCGCCTATATATTTACCGGTTTTCCATGGGCCACCCCCGCGCAAAGCACTGTTGATACGCTTTTGGGTCAGGCGCTGGCGCTGGTGGGGCCGCATGGCGTGAACATCACGCTGATGGCGATTGCTGTTGCGATGGCGCACTCGGTTTTGCGCTGGCGCTCGGGTGGGGCTGTGATCGCTTTGGGCCTGACAGTGCCGCTGTGGGTTCCCGTAATTGCGCCACAGGCGGCGTTGACGGGCCATGTTATCCGGCTTGTGCAGCCCAATGCGCCGCAACATCAAAAGTGGGATCCCCTGATGATCCCCGTCTTCTACGAACGTCAATTATCGTTTACGGGTGCGGCTCCGACGCATGGTACACAGCGCCCTGCACTGGTTGTCTGGCCGGAAACTGCGATCCCGTGGGCCCTGAACCGCAGTCAGGTGATTGTTGAGGAAATCAGCGCTGTAGCGGACGGAACCCCTGTTATCATCGGGGCACAGCGTACCGAGGACGGGCGACACTATAACACGCTGGCGGTGATCGGCGCCCAGGGGCAGGTGGTTCAGCGATACGACAAACACCATCTGGTGCCCTTCGGTGAATATGTACCGCTGGGTGATTTTGCCGCGCGCTTCGGGTTTTACGGCTTGGCGCCGCAACATGGCGCCGGCTTTAGCCGTGGCGCTGGTGCGCAGCTGCTGGATCTGGGCGCATTGGGCCGCGCGCTGCCGCTGATCTGTTACGAAGCGGTTTTTGCCCATGATGTAAACGCCGCGCCCGAACGGCCCGAATTTATAATCCACGCCACAAACGATGCATGGTTTGGCACCTATGCCGGCCCGCAACAGCATTTGGCCCAGACCCGTATGCGCGCAATCGAACAGGGCCTGCCTGTGGCGCGCGCTGCAAATACCGGCATCACGGCGATGATTGATCCACGGGGGCGCGTTCTGGACAGGATCGGATTGGGGCAGGCGGATTTTATCGATGCGCCACTGCCGCAACCGCACGCCCCCACACTTTACAGCCGTACAGGTGATCTGCCTTGGGCGGTGATTATGGCGGTTCTTGTTGCGCTGGGCGCGCTGCGCACCGTGGCGAGACAGCGCAGGAAGCCGTAATAGCGATTGACCCGATGGGCGGGGCAGCTTAATCGGGTTCGAACGCATCACAACGGCTTCCTGACGTGATGCTTGAATTATACTGGAGCACGAACATGTCCCGCAAATCCTATGTTTTCACTTCGGAATCCGTTTCCGAGGGCCACCCTGATAAAGTCTGCGACCGCATCAGTGATGCCGTACTGGACGCCTTTCTTGCCGAAGAGCCGGAGGCGCGGGTTGCGGCCGAAACATTTGCAACCACAAACCGTGTTCTGATCGGTGGCGAAGTCGGGCTTTCGGACCAGAGCAAGCTGAAAGAGTACATGGGCAGCATCGAAGACATCGCCCGCGCCTGTATCAAGGATATCGGCTACGAACAGGATAAGTTCCACCACGAGACCGTGCAGATTACCAACCTGCTGCATGAACAGTCCGCCCATATCGCCAAGGGCGTGGACTCGGCCGCCGACAAGGATGAAGGCGCAGGTGATCAAGGGATCATGTTTGGCTATGCCACAGATGAAACCGCCGAGTTAATGCCCGCGCCGATCCACTATGCGCACGCCGTATTGCGCCGTCTGGCGGAGGTGCGCAAAGACGGCACCGAACCGACCCTGCGCCCCGACGCCAAATCCCAGTTGTCGATCCGTTATGAGGACGGGAAACCGGTTGGCGTGACTTCGATTGTGCTGAGTACCCAGCATGCGCATGAAAGCCAGACCAGCGCAGATATCCGCGATATCGTAGAACCCTATATTCGCGAAGTGCTGCCTGATGGCTGGATTACGGCGGACACCGAATGGTGGGTCAATCCGACGGGAACTTTTGTCATTGGCGGTCCTGACGGGGATGCCGGCCTGACTGGGCGCAAAATAATCGTGGACACCTACGGCGGTGCAGCGCCACACGGTGGCGGCGCGTTTTCGGGCAAGGATCCGACAAAAGTTGACCGCTCGGCGGCTTATGCCGCGCGGTATCTGGCAAAAAATGTCGTAGCTGCCGGATTGGCGTCAAAATGCACAATTCAGTTGAGCTATGCGATTGGCGTCAGCAAGCCGCTGTCGATCTATTGCGATACTTTCGGCACTGGTGAGGTCGATCCGGAAGCAATTGAAAAGGCGATCGGACAGGTAATGGACCTGACCCCGCGCGGCATCCGCAGCCATTTGCAACTTAATAGGCCGATTTACCAGCGAACAGCGGCTTACGGTCACTTCGGCCGTGCCCCTGACGCGGACGGGGGCTTTAGCTGGGAACGGACCGATCTGTGCGATGCGTTGAAATCCGCCCTGTAGGGTGCGGGTGTCACGCTGCCTAGTCAGGGCGACGGCGAAAAATCGAGGGCGGCTTTTTAGCGATTGGCCTCGCCGGCCGCTCTGACGGAACGCGTATATTGATGCCGGAGCGTCTGACACTGGGGTCTGCGCGTCTTGAAGGCACAGTCGGGCCGTCGTCTGTCTGCGATGCGCTGAGCCTGTCAAGATCATCCAGAAATGCCCATAATCTGCGCAGCGATCCTTCCACACGTTCCACCCGCTGGCGCGCCTCCTGCGGGGGCAGGGTGTCGATCTCGCGCAGTTCACGCATCTGTCGCATCATTCGAGTGACAATCGGCTTGATATCATGGGCGCATTCACGTGAGAAACTTTGCAGCGTGTCGTGAACGAAATTGTGTTGTGTGCCTTTACTCGCAAAACCTGATACCAGTCGGGATTTTTGCAAGGCCGTGATTGCGGCGCGGGTCAGCGTCTCTTGCGAGAGTTCGTCTTTGGTAAGGTAATCGCTGAACCCGAGTTTTAGCGCCTTTACCGCGATGTCGGTCTGCTCTGTGCCCGTGATCATGACAATCGCGGCATCCTTGTTCACCCCGTCCGCGCGGATGGCATCAACCCCGTCCAGACCGGTGCCATCGGGCAAATGGTAATCGAGCAGGATCAGATCAAAGCGGTCTTTCTTCAGCTTGTCGCGCATCGCGGCAAGTGAATCAGCTTCGACGACATGGGTTGTGAAGCCGAAAGCATTACAGAGTCTGCCGAGGCGAGTGCGATCAAATCGCTGGTCGTCAACAACCAGTATACTTGCGAACTCGGGCACCACTGCGGCTTGGTGCGGTGCGGAGGGGGTGATCCGGCTGTAATGGTGCATACGGTGCCTTCTAGCTTTGAGTATATGGTCACTGTAGGCCTGTATGTCTTAACGATGTATAACTGCATAAGCATTGCAGCGGCGCGCCAACCCCGCTACATGCGCGGGCATGAGCACACCTGTCAGACCCCGCCGCAACTTTTACGGACGCCTCAAAGGCCACAATCTCAAGCAGTCCCAGAAGGATTACCTTGATCAGGACCTTGCCGCGCTGTCCCCCGGCGCTGTGGATTGGGAAGCCAATCCGCGCCGCGAAATGCTGGACACTGTGGAAATGTTCGGTGACAAACCCGTCTGGCTGGAGGTCGGGTTTGGTGGCGGCGAGCATATGGTGCATCAGGCTGCGAACAACCCTGACACAGGGATCATTGGTTGTGAGCCGTATATCAACGGTGTGGCCATGCTGTTGGGTAAAATCCGCCGCGCAGGTGTCGAGAATATCAAAGTGCATCCCGGTGATGTGCGTGACATGTTTGACGTGCTGCCCGCGCAGAGTATTTCGCGGGCCTTTCTGCTTTATCCTGATCCGTGGCCGAAAACACGCCACCATCGCCGCCGCTTTGTCACCCAAGAACATCTGGAGCCGCTGCACCGCGTTCTAAAACCCGGTGCGATTTTTCGTGTGGCGACTGACATCGAGGATTATGTACGCCAGACGCTGGAGGAAGTTCCGCGCTACGGTTTTGAGTGGTTGGCTGAACGTCCCTCGGACTGGCGCGAGTCATGGGATGACTGGCTGTCCACCCGTTATGAGCAAAAGGCCCTGCGCGAGGGGCGGGTGCCGCATTATCTGACGTTCCGGCGCATCTGATGCCGAGTAGTGTAACTGCCGTGCCGTAACTGGATCAGGTTGCAGATAGAGGGGCTAGCCCCTCAAACTCGCCAGGATATTTCCGGCCAAAAGAAATAAACGCGCCATGGACGGCGTTTTGCCAGCTTGCTAGAACCATTTAACACAACTGAGGGGGCGCTGAAATGTCGGGCCATGGTGATCCAATTCCAATGACGTCGGTGGCTTGTGGTCCGTTAAGGGGCACTGCCGAGGTTCCAGGGGACAAGTCGATTTCGCATCGCGCGCTCATTCTCGGGGCGTTGTGTGTGGGAGAGACGACGATCGCGGGATTGCTGGAGGGGCAGGATGTGCTCGATACGGCAGCAGCCATGCGGGCGTTCGGGGCTGACGTGACAGATCAGGGCGGTGGGCGGTGGTCTTTGCGTGGTGTAGGCGTGGGCGGATTTGCTGAGCCAGAAGGCGTGATTGATTGTGGTAATTCCGGTACTGGCGTCCGGTTGATCATGGGGGTTATGGCAACGCAGCCGGTTACTGCTACGTTCACCGGTGATGCGAGCCTGAACGGCCGGCCGATGGCACGCGTTACAGACCCGCTGGCATTGTTCGGGTGTCAGGCTGTTGGCCGCACCGGTGGACGTTTGCCGATGACATTGGTTGGTGCGCGCGCGCCAGTGCCTGTTCGGTACGTGGTTCCTGTTCCTTCTGCGCAAGTGAAGTCGGCAGTATTGTTTGCCGGACTGAACGCACCTGGCCAGACCGTTGTGATTGAACGTGAAGCAACGCGGGATCATACCGAGCGGATGCTGGAGGGGTTCGGGGCCGAGATATCGGTAAGAGAGACTGATGAGGGGCGTGAAATCACGCTGACGGGCCAGCCGGAGCTGCGCGCCCAGCACATTGAAGTGCCGCGTGATCCGAGTTCGGCGGCGTTTCCTGTGTGTGCAGCGCTGATTGTACCGGGGTCTGATGTATTGGTGCCGGGGATCGGGTTGAACCCGACGCGGGCGGGGCTGTTTACAACCTTGCGCGAAATGGGCGCTGATCTGGTTTATGAGAATGAGCGGATTGAGGGGGGGGAACCTGTTGCCGATCTGCGGGCGCGGTTCTCGCCCGATTTGCGCGGCATTGATGTCCCGCCAGCCCGGGCTGCAAGCATGATTGATGAATATCCGGTTCTCAGCGTTGTTGCGGCATTTGCGACAGGTCAGACTGTAATGCGTGGCGTGCGCGAGTTGCGCGTGAAGGAAAGTGACCGGATTGATGCGATGGCAAAGGGCCTGCGCGCCAACGGAATTGACGTAGACGAGGGCGAGGATTGGTGGGCAGTCAAGGGCGTGGGGCACGGGAATGTTGCCGGCGGCGGCCTGTGCGAAAGTCGCCTCGATCACCGGATTGCGATGTCTTTTCTGATACTCGGCATGGCATCCAACGCGCCGGTACGGGTGGATGACGGGGGGCCGATTGCGACCTCGTTCCCGATTTTCGAGCCGTTGATGGCGGGATTGGGCGCAAAGCTGAGCCGCAGTTGAGGCGCGGCCTCTGGAGGGTGTATGAGCAACGGATTCACAGTGGCGATTGACGGACCGGCGGCAGCAGGCAAGGGGACGGTGTCCAAGGCTGTGGCCGCACATTTCGGTTTTGCGCATCTTGATACGGGGCTATTGTACCGCGCTGTTGGTGCTAAGGTATTGCTGGGGATGGATGCAGCTGTCGCTGCACAGACGCTGGTGCCCGATGATCTGGATGATGATAGCCTGCGCACACCCGAAGTTGCACAAGCGGCAAGCAAGGTTGCCATCATCGCGCAGGTGCGTGCGGCATTGCTGGATTTCCAGCGCAGTTTTGCAGCGCGCGCTGGGGGGGCTGTGCTGGACGGGCGTGACATCGGGACTGTGATCTGTCCGCAGGCGCAGGTGAAGCTGTTTGTGACCGCTAGCGCCGAAGAGCGTGCAAAACGGCGGTTTGCGGAGTTGTCCGGCAGGGGGATCGCCAGCAGTTTCGAGGCGGTTCTTGCGGATGTTCGGGCGCGCGATGCACGTGATATGGAACGGGTGGAGGCGCCGCTTCGCCCTGCAGCTGACGCAACGGTGATCGACACCTCGGATTTGACGGTTGATCAGGCTGTTGGCGCTGCGATAGCGGCTGTTGATGCTGTGCGGGGTAGCGGCTGAAACTGTTGTCCACCAAAGGGTGAATTACGTTTTGGCGATCCTTTGTTAGGATGATTGCGATCACAACGAGTTTATCGTGGTGATCCGTGTTCTTTCTCTCGCATTGTTGATCTGGCCTTTGGGTTTGCCTGCGCGGCAGCTGCCCAATGCGTCTATTGCCTCAACAGAGCAGGGCGCGGTGGCGCTGGAGTCGCTGGCCGGCGTTGTGCGCGCGCTCGATCCGGATGTCGTCGCGCTGGGGCCTACCCTTCAATTCACGATTGACGGAATTGCGATCATGAATGTGGCGGATATGCTGCCGCTGACGGGATGCGAGCGATGGTACCTATCGCAAGCGCGGAGGGGCTGGGTGCGCAAGATTTGCGGCGCATGATGCAGGCGAATTTCGACACGGCGTTTGATGCGTGCTATGAAGTTGCAAAAGTGCGTTTGTGGAGTGTGTTCATCCATCCACTATCGCCGGGCAGGATGGTTCGGGCGTTGGTAACTCAGCGATCAGAAGTGACCAAATCCATTACGGGATTCACCGCAGCAGAGATACCGGCGAGTTTGGTCATAAAAACAGAGCCGAAATTGCCGTTTCTGGGGTTCCGATTTAAAGGGTATCAAAACTGCCAAACTGTGCAGCTTTGGCAACGGTCACATTTGCCGTGGTAGTACCGTTTTTTGTGATTTCATCGACCTGACTGCAGTGCCTTGGGCGTTTTTTCACAGAGTAATAGCCGATATTGGCCATTTTTCTGTTACAGTTTATAACTGCTTGTGTACCAATTGCAGGGTAACACGTTGGGTTTTCGATAATTGTTTGCGAAAAATTAGTCCAATTTTGGAAGCTGATTTTGGTCATGTCGTGGGTTGTTAGCGCAATTGTGCCGTATCCTGTCGGACTGATCTGACTTTTTTCACAAAATTCCATACACGAAGTGATAGTGACAAGGCAGCGGCGGACACCGGCCGTGAGGGCATTACCGCACTTGCACCGTGCCGGCATTTCCCCTATACGCGCGATTGTCTAAGGGGCGGAAACACGCACCGGACGCGATATCTCAGGCAGGGTCGGATTCTTCCGGCCCTCTTTCTTTATCTCGGCCAGCCCTCCAACCCGACGGCATATATTCATCGTCACACCAAAGGTGGGCATCAACGTAAAGACCGGCGGAGACAACCGCGCGGCCAGAATACACACTCAAAAGGATACGATACGCTACATGGCGAATATGATGGACGAGTTTGAAGCACTCTTGAACGAAAGCTTCGAAATGGACACGCCCGAAGAGGGTTCTGTTGTCAAAGGCAAGGTTATCGCGATTGAAGCGGGCCAGGCCATTATCGACGTAGGCTACAAAATGGAAGGCCGCGTCGAGCTTAAAGAATTTGCTGATCCCGGCGAATCTCCCAAAATTGCTGTCGGCGACGAAGTCGAAGTGTTCCTGCGTCAGGTAGAGAACTCACGCGGCGAGGCTGTTATCTCGCGCGAGATGGCGCGCCGTGAAGAAGCATGGGACCGTCTGGAGAAAGCCTACGCAGCAGAAGAGCGCGTCGAAGGCGCAATCTTTGGCCGCGTCAAAGGTGGCTTTACTGTGGATCTTGGTGGCGCTGTTGCGTTCCTGCCAGGCTCTCAGGTTGACGTGCGCCCCGTACGCGATGCAGGCCCGCTGATGGGTCTGAAGCAGCCGTTTCAGGTTCTCAAGATGGACCGTCGTCGTGGCAACATCGTTGTGTCGCGTCGTGCGATCCTTGAAGAATCACGTGCCGAACAGCGTGCCGAAGTTATCGGCAACCTGACCGAAGGTCAGGAAGTTGACGGCGTGGTCAAGAACATCACCGAATACGGTGCGTTTGTAGACCTTGGCGGCGTAGACGGCCTGCTGCACGTGACCGACATGGCATGGCGCCGCGTGAACCACCCGTCCGAGATCCTCGCCATCGGCGAAACGATCAAGGTACAAGTCATCAAGATCAACAAAGAGACACACCGTATCTCGCTTGGTATGAAGCAGTTGCAAGAAGATCCATGGGATCTGGTTGCCGCGAAATACCCGCTTGAGTCCACACACACAGGCCGCGTGACCAACATCACCGATTACGGCGCCTTTGTTGAGCTGGAGCCAGGTGTTGAAGGTCTGGTTCACGTCTCCGAAATGTCTTGGACCAAGAAGAACGTACACCCCGGCAAGATCGTGTCGACCTCTCAGGAAGTCGAAGTCATGGTTCTGGAAATCGACGGTGCCAAGCGCCGCGTGTCCCTCGGCCTCAAGCAGACTATGCGCAACCCATGGGAAGTGTTCGCTGAAACACACCCCGAGGGCACCGAAGTTGAAGGCGAAGTCAAGAACATCACCGAATTCGGTCTGTTTGTTGGCCTGCCGGGCGACATTGACGGCATGGTTCACCTGTCGGACCTGTCATGGGACCAGCGTGGCGAGGAAGCCATTCAGGACTACCGGAAGGGTGACATGGTTCAGGCCGTCGTGTCCGAAGTTGACGTTGAGAAAGAGCGCATTTCGCTCTCCATCAAAGGCGTCGGCGGAGACAAGTTTGCAGAAGCAGTGGGCGGCGTTAAGCGCGGTTCTGTTGTTACTGTGACAGTGACCTCCATCGAAGACGGTGGCATCGAAGTGGAATACGAGGGCATGAAAGCCTTTATCCGCCGCTCCGACCTGTCACGTGACCGTGCAGAGCAGCGCCCCGAGCGTTTCTCGGTTGGTGACAAGGTTGATGTCCGCATTACCAACGTCGATACCAAGGCACACCGCCTCGGCGTGTCCATCAAAGCGCGTGAAATCGCGGAAGAGAAAGAGGCCGTGGAACAGTACGGTTCCTCCGACTCCGGTGCATCGCTTGGTGACATTCTCGGTGCGGCGCTGAAAACCAGCGACGACTGATTATCAGCCTCACGGCTGCGTTAAAATTGATGGCCCCGTGCAGAAATGCGCGGGGCCATTTGCATGCGAATCGGGACTGAATTCCGTTTTCATCAATATTGTTAGCTAGTTAAGCATCATCGTTTTTGCTTGGTGATCAACTTTTAGTTGTGTAAAGTTGCGCTTGCCGGCATGTTTTTCAGCATAAATCGTGCCAAAATGTCGGTTCCGTCACTATCGGGAGAGCGGAAATATTTCTATATTAACGACATAGAGACGCAAAAATTGCGCAGGGGGAGACATAAATGATCCGGTCAGAATTGATCCAGAAGATCGCAGACGATAATCCACATCTTTATCAACGGGACGTGGAGCGGATCGTAAACACCATATTTGACGAGATAACCGGTGCGATGGCCAAGGGAGATCGCGTGGAGCTGCGCGGATTTGGCGCATTTTCTGTCAAAAAACGGGATGCGCGTGTAGGGCGCAATCCGCGTACCGGTGAGACTGTTCATGTGGAAGAAAAACATGTACCGTTCTTCAAAACGGGGAAGCTCCTCCGTGATCGGTTAAACGGGAAAAGCTAATGCGCTATGTTCGCTATCTGTGTATCGCCATCTTTGCGGTGGCTCTGATTTCTGTTGCTTTGGCAAACCGCGAGCTTGTTTCGCTTCAGGTTTTGCCGACAGAGGTTTCCGGCCTGTTCGCGATGAACCCTTCGCTGCAACTGCCGCTGTTCATTGTCATTCTGGGCAGTGTGTTGGCAGGGCTTTTGATCGGCTTTGTCTGGGAGTGGATACGCGAGTATGGCGAACGTGCAGAAGCGGCCAAGCAGGCACGTGAGATGCGCCGCCTCCAGCGGGAGCTGGACAAGCTGAAGGCCGAAAAGCATCAGGGCAAAGACGAAGTGATCGCGCTGCTGGACAAGACCGGATAATCCGACATGCCAGCGGATATTTCTGTCAAGATTTGCGGTCTGCGCACGCCCGAAGATGTGCGCGCAGTCGAAGCGGCGGGCGCGCGCTATGTCGGGTTCAATTTCTTTCCGAAGTCGCCGAGGTTTGTTGATTTTTCCGAAGCTTCCAGTCTTGCGGCGTTGGTCCCCATGGGGATTTGCAAAGTCGCGCTTACTGTAAACGCTGACGATGCGTTGCTGGATGCGTTGATGGATTCGGTTCCTCTGGACATGCTTCAACTGCACGGCAGCGAAAGCCCCGAACGGGTGGCCGAGGTTAAGACACGATACGGATTGCCCGTGATGAAAGCCTTGGGCGTTGCCGATCAATCCGATCTTGCGCAGATTGATATCTACACCGGCGTGGCTGACCAGCTTCTTATCGATGCCAAACCGCCGAAGGATTCGGTATTGCCCGGCGGGAATGGGTTGGCGTTTGATTGGCAGTTGTTGGCAAATCGTGTCTGGCGCGGGCCGTGGATGCTGGCGGGCGGCTTGACGCCTGACAATGTCGCCGAAGCGATCCGGCGCACAGGTGCGCTGCAAGTCGATGTTGCCTCCGGTGTTGAACGTTCGGCTGGTGTCAAGGACGCGGAACTGATCCGCGCGTTGGTGCAGGCAGCTGTGAACGCCTGAATGCGTATCATTCCCGACGCTGTGACCTGATGGCTTCTTTACCATTTGACGCGCGGGCGATACTGCTGTGCGCAACAGATATTCCGAAAGGCAGATGCGCTATGGCAAACGATCTTTTCAACAGCTTTATGACCGGTCCTGATGAAAATGGCCGTTTTGGTGAATTCGGCGGGCGGTTTGTCTCTGAAACGCTGATGCCTCTGATTCTTGAGTTGCAGGCGGAATACGACAAGGCCAAAACAGACGATACATTCTGGGCCGAGATGGACGATCTTTGGGAGCATTACGTCGGCCGCCCCAGCCCGCTCTATTTTGCGGAACGCCTTACCGAAGAGCTTGGTGGTGCCAAGATTTACATGAAGCGGGATGAGTTGAACCACACCGGCGCCCATAAGATCAACAATGTGCTGGGCCAGATTATCCTTGCCCGCCGCATGGGCAAAAAACGTATTATCGCAGAGACAGGCGCAGGACAGCATGGAGTGGCGACGGCAACTGTCTGCGCCAAGTTTGGTCTGCAATGTGTGGTCTACATGGGCGCGCATGATGTCGAGCGGCAGTCGCCCAACGTGTTCCGTATGCGTCTGCTGGGGGCAGAGGTTATTCCGGTTACTTCAGGTCGTGGCACTTTGAAAGACGCGATGAACGATGCGTTGCGGGACTGGGTGACCAACGTGCGCGACACCTTTTATTGCATCGGCACAGTGGCGGGTCCGCATCCGTACCCCGCCATGGTCCGCGATTTCCAAAGCATCATCGGCAAAGAGGTACGCACCCAGATGGATCGCGCCGAGGGGCGTTTGCCTGATACGCTGATCGCCGCCATTGGCGGTGGGTCCAATGCAATGGGCCTGTTCTATCCATTTCTTGACGACAAAGAGGTCAATATTATCGGCGTGGAGGCAGGGGGCAAAGGTGTGAATGCCAAAATGGAGCATTGCGCATCTCTGACTGGCGGTCGCCCCGGTGTGCTGCACGGAAACCGCACATATCTGTTGCAGGATGACGATGGCCAAATCCTTGAGGGGTTCTCTATTTCTGCGGGTCTTGACTATCCCGGCATCGGGCCGGAACACGCCTGGCTGCATGACATCGGCCGCGCGCAATATGTGTCGATCACCGATGTCGAAGCCTTGGCAGCATTCCAGAAGAGTTGCCAACTGGAAGGGATCATCCCCGCGCTTGAGCCTTCACACGCGCTGGCCCATGTAATGAAGATTGCGCCCGATCTGCCGAAAGATCACATCATCTGCATGAACATGTGTGGCCGTGGTGACAAGGATATCTTTACCGTGGCGCGCGCGCTGGGGTTCGAGATGGGCGATTTCGCCTGATACCACAGAACTGGCCCTAACGGGTCAGTTCCAGAATATCAAAATCACTTTCATTCACCGGCGCGGGGAACAGCAGCCGCGCGCGGGTGTCTGAAACCCGCTCGAACACCGCGACATCGGGCGTAATGGTGCCGTTGCCTTCGAAATCCGGTTCTAAATCTGCGTAGGATTGCGGCGTTTCGGACGAAACATAGCCCACCCCCAGATAGACTGCTTGCCCGCCGCGCATCTCGATCCGGCCGGATGTGCGTTGCGAGCCTGACAGCTTTTCAAAAGTGACGCCTGTGTTGTCCAGACTCATCCGGCATTTGAAATTGGTGTAGACAACCAGTTGTGGCTGTCCGCCCAGTTTGATCGTGCGGCAGCGCCACTCGCCCTGTAAGGACGGATCGAATGCCACTTGCGGGGTGCCGGACAAGGCCACGCTAAGCGCAGCGATATCATCGGGCGCGCCGCTTGCCATGGCTTCCAGCAGCGCACGTCCAGCGGTGCGTTCGTACCTGTCCAGCCTTGCCTGCTCTTGTGGTCTCATCTCTTGCGCTGCCGCAGCATTGGCGACAAGCGCGAAGATTGCTGCTGCCAGAAAACGGGTCATGCCTCGGCATCCAGCGCATGGGCGCGCAGTACGTCCAGCGGTACGATATCCAGCGCGCGGATATGGGTGGCGGCCAGATGCACCTTTGGGCCGCAACCCTCTTCGGCAGCTTGCAGGAAACGCCCCGCACACAGGCACCACGGATCACCGGCCTTTAGCCCTGCAAAACCGAACGCGGGGTTTGGTGTGGACAGATCATTGCCGACGTATTTCGAAAATGCGAGAAACTCCGCAGTCATAATGGCGCAAACGGTGTGGCTGCCTTGGTCGGCGGCGCAGGTGTTGCAGTGGCCGTCGCGGAAAAATCCGGTCACCGGATCGCTGCCACACAGCGCAAGCGCGCCGCCCGTTACGTTGATGCTGTCATCGGGTTCCATGGATGTCTCCCTAAATTTTGTTTGCGATACTGCGAAAGATAGCGACATTCTGGTCAGCGACACCGGCCTCGCGGAATTTTTTGTCAGCTGCGTTTGTGGCGATCACCACGCCGCGGGTGCGGTTTATATAAACATATTGCCCGTAAATGCCGCGCGCCATGAAATCATCATCCGTGCCGCCTTGGGGGATCCACCACTGATAGCCATAACGGATTGCATCCGGTGCAGTCGGGGCAGACGGTGCCGTGGATTCTGCAACCCATGATGACGGCACGATCTGTTTTCCATTGTAGGCGCCGTTTTGCAAAAACATCTGCCCCATCCGCGCATAATCACGGGTGGTCAGGTTCAGCCCGCCCAATACAAACGCGGTGCCGAAACCGTCTGTCAGATAATAGGGCGCGTATTCCAGCCCCATTGGCGCAATGATCTTCTCGCTCAGCAGGTCGGCGATCGGGCGTCCGGTGGCGCCCCGCACAACCATCGAAAGCACGTGCGTGTCGATGGAGACATATTTCCATTCAGTTCCTGCATCAATGAATGTCTCGCTCAGCTGGGCGGCAAAATCATCCATGCTGCCCCCCAAAGCCAACACACGGCCCATTCGGTTGATGTCTGAATTCTTGTCCAGATAGTCTTCGTCAAACACGACGCCGCTGGCCATGTTCAGTACATTTCGGATGGTTGCACCGTCATAGGCACCGCCCTTCAGTGCGGGTGCGTATTTGGTCACCGGATCATCAATCGAGGCGATTGCGCCTTCGTCCAGCAGCACACCGAACAATGCAGACAGATAACTTTTTGCGACCGACCATGAAATCCGCAAATCGTCAGGCGCGGTGCCTTTGTGATAGCTTTCATGCACGATCGCGCCGTCTTTCAGCACAACCAACGCTGTCACATCACGTTCTTCGATCCATGGAAAAACCTCCGGCGGGAGGGCCGCATCTTCGCCGTAGGGCAGCTCGGCTGTCGGGCCGTTGCCCCGTGATACGGGCGTATGCAAAAACGCCTCATCCATGTGGGAAAAGTTGTGAACGATCTTGTCTGCCGAAAACAGCGAGTTAACCGCCAGCAGGCGCGTGATCTGTTCACGCTGCCACAGGCCGACAACCACTGCGGCAAGCACCAGCACCAGCAGAATACGGCCCAGCCATTTACCGAATGTACGCATTAATAATTGCTCCCTGCCAGAACGGCTTTATTCAAACATGACGATGATGCGCAACCGAGACAAAGATCAAGGTGCGGCATGGTGCCAGTCAATCCAGCGGCCATGAAAATCGGCGCGCCCGAGGGCGAGGGTGATGTCGCCGGGCCACAGCCGCAGGGTGATCGCGGCTCCTTTGCCGCCCGTTGTGTCGCCGTCACTTTCCATCGAAAGCCATGCCAGCGGGCGGTCTGGCGTGGCCTGTGCGCCTGCGGCCTCGATCAGCGCGGTGCCACGGGCGCGCGTGGCTGGCGGAAAATACTGCCATGCGACAGAATGCTGGATCAGATGCAGATGCCCCTGCGGCGCGTTGGGTAACCGGTTGGCTAGCCACGTAATTGCATCACCGGTGTCGATCTGGGCGGTCATAACCGATGCGGCAGATCGGGTCAGCGCCAGCCGGTGCGGTTGGTCCGGCCACAGATAGGCCGTAAGCCGTAACAAATGGTCGCCGCGCTGGGGATCAAGCGGGTTCAGGTCGACGCCTGCGCGCGATGCGATTTCCGGCGTGATTGCGGGTGGCAATGGCCCCGACCACTCAGGAGATAGCGTCAGCACAGGCATATCCGGCCCGAACCGCTTTCCCCCCAGTTCCAGCGCATAGTGATCCCACATCAGGTTCAACCCGCCGCTGGCCCCCAGCTCACTAAGATGAAGGGGTAGATCAAAATGACTGCACGCCACCCGCGCGCTTGCAATCATCGCGGCAGAGCGGCGGACTTCGTTGGTTTGCGGTGGGCTATCCACCCAGTCGGTCAAGAATTTGGCATGGATTGCCAATGCAGACAGCACCGCGTCGCGCAATTCAGCATCCGTGGGGGTGTTGGGCGGATAGGCTGCCATTAGCCCTTCGTCACGGCGGGTAAGGACCAAGGCATGCAAGCCGCCCGCCACGCGCAGGGGAAGCGAGTGCCCGGCGGGGCCGATATCTCCCTCGAAGCTGTCAAATTTTGCGGCAAGCGCGCTGTCGGCAGGCCAGTGATCTGCCAGTACATTCAACAACTGCGCCATAAACGGACTGTCGAGCGCGGCACAAGACGTTGCTTGATTGCGAAATGCCTGAACCAGCGTCATTTGAAGCGCTGCAACAGTTTTTGCAACGCCGAGCGTTCGTCCGATACGGGCGCGTCTTTGGCTGCTGGCGCAGGGGCCGCTTGTGGAGCCGTTTTGGCAGGGCCTTTGGTTCCGGTGGAGGGACGTTGTGGTGTAGTGCGCAGGCTGACGGCGTTCATAAATTTGGCGTTATCCCCTTCGGCCAAAAACGGGGCGCCATCGCTGATGCCGCGCAGCACATCATCTATCCAGTCCGCATCGCCCTTGGCAAAGTCATGCAGAACGTAGCCCGCAACGCGGTCTTTGTGGCCCGGATGGCCGATGCCCAGCCGGACGCGCCCGTAGTCAGGCCCGATGTGCCCGTGGATGGAGCGCAGGCCATTGTGCCCGGCATGCCCGCCGCCCATTTTGAACTTTACCTTTCCGGGGGCGAGGTCCAGCTCGTCGTGCAGTACAATCACATCCTCGGGTTCGATTTTGTGAAACCGCATCGCGGCTGCAACACTGTCACCGGATTTGTTCATAAACGTTTCCGGCCGCAACAGAATCGCGCGCGTGCTTCCGAAACGCCCTTCGGCAACGCTGCCCTGATGTTTGCTTTTCCACGGTGAAAACCCGTGATCGACGGCAATCTGTTCCACAGCCATAAAGCCGATGTTGTGGCGGTTTCGGGCATATTTCGCGCCCGGATTGCCCAGACCTACGATAAGTTTCATGGCGTTTCTCCGCTGCTTGGACGCAGCATAGGGAGCGCATGGCGCAGGGTCCAGCGGCAGTGTCGATCAGGGTGTGCCATGGATGATGAAATGATCTGGATCAAATTTAATTATGCGGGTTTCGTCGGGCAGGGGATAGCACTCTCCGTTGCGGATCGCACCTTTGGCGTTTCAGACGATCTGTAAGCCGTCGCCGTAGATCCTTTATATCTGCGGGGAAAGCTGCGCACTTGAATCAAATTGTGTCGACGATAGGCGCTCACAAACGCGGCGTGCACTGCAGCTAACTTGGGCGTCTTCTAAAAACTGCGGTGATTAGTCATCCAGTCCTGCAAGCACCTTGTCCAGCGTTGCGGGCAAATCGCGCACCCGAACGCCGGTGGCGTTGTAGATACCGTTGAGAATGGCTGCAGCGGCGCCACAGATGCCCAGCTCGCCTATCCCTTTTGCCTGCATCGGGTTCGCCCAAGGGTCGCGCTCTTCTAGTAGCTCGACCGTCAACTGCGGCACATCGGCGTTCACCGGTAAATGATATTCGGCAAAGTCGCGGTTGACGATCCGCCCGTCGCGCGGATCGTGCATTAACTCCTCTGTCAGCGCCATTCCGATGCCGAAGGTCATGCCTCCGAGGCATTGCGAGCGCGCGGTTTTGGGGTTCAGGATGCGACCGGCGGCGAATGTGCCGTGCATGCGGCGCACCCGTGTTTCGCCGGTCACCGCATTGACGGCAACTTCGCTGAAATAGGCGCCCCAAGTGGCCTGACGCACATCGTCGCCGGTGTCGCCGGGTTCAATTTCACCGATGCTCTCGAGGGGCGCATCCAGAATTTCTGACAGCGGCACCGAACGGTTGTCGGCGATGGCCTGTCCATCCTTGAGCGTCAGGTCTTTTTCGTCGGTTCCGAGTGCCTTCGCGATGTGCCCCCGCAAGCTTTGGCAGGCTAGAAATACGGACGAGCCGGCCGAGGCTGCGCCCCATGACCCGCCCGATCCTGCCCCCGGTGGATGATCGGTATCGCCAAGCCTGACCTCAACGGCGGAAGGTTTCAGGCCCAGCATCTCTGCGGTAAGCTGCGTGAGGATCGCATAGGTGCCGGTGCCGATGTCGGTCATGTCGGTTTCGACCGTCGCAGTCCCATCAGGATCAAGCGTCACGCGCGCCTTCGATCCCATCAGGGTATTTACGCGCACGGCCGAGGCCATGCCTTGCCCGATGAGCCATTCGCCCTCACGGCGGCTGGAAGGCGCGGGACAGCTGTTATCCCAACCGAATGCCGCAGCACCCGAGGTGAGCGTCGCATCCAGCTTGTTCGAGGAATAGGGCTGGTCCCCGGTGGGATCCTGTTCGGCGATGTTGCGTCGGCGCAACTCGACGGGGTCGATCCCTGCGGCGTTCGCTAACTCATCCATGGCGATCTCGAAACAGGTGACGCCCACCGCTTCGCCCGGCGCGCGAACCGATCCGGCACAGGTGCGGCTGACACGGGTGACGTGGGTTCCGATCATACGGTTCTCGCCACGATAGGTGAACGGCGTGGCCTGTGTCACCGGCTCGAAGTAATCCTCGTCAGGCAGGTTCGACACCCAAGCATCGTGCCCTATGCCACTCAGACGCCCATTGGCGTCGGCGGCGAGTCTAATGCGCTGCTTCGTCTCGGACCGGCGCATTGTGCTCTCGAACACCTGCTGGCGGGTCATCGCCACGCCGACGGGGCGACCGGTTTCTTTCGCAGCGAGCGCCGCCGCGACGGCCTCGGGAGCGATGCCGAGCTTGGAACCGAAGCCGCCGCCCACATATGGCGCGACGATCCTGACGTTTTCTGGATCGACCCCCAGTGCATCAGCCAATTCGTTGCGATTGTATTTCAGCATCTGGTAGCTGCCGCGGAGGGTGAGTTTTTCCCCATCCCAATGCGCGATGGATGCATGCGGCTCCATCGCTGCGGAATTGTGCGATGGCGTCGTGTAGGTCTGATCGATGCTTATTGCGGCTTCTTTCATCGCTTTTTCGAGGTCGCCCATGCTGGATTGTTCATCTTCGGGACTGTCATAGTTGCGCGGATCGGTGGGTGCGCGGTCAGCATCGGCGATTTCGAAGGAAATTGACTGGGCGGCGGCGCGGGCAGTTTCAAATGTATCTGCCACAACAAGCGCCACGGGCTGGCCGACGTAATGTACTTCCGTCGCGCCCTGAATAGGGGCCTCGTTCGCGGTGCCCTGTGCGGGATTGCGCAGCAAACGGTCGCCAGAAATAATTGCTTCGACGCCGGCCATTTCCCGCGCGGCGGCATCGTCCTTCTCAACCACGCGACCAAGACGGGGCGCGCGCACGAAGACTCCGTGCAGCATGCCCTCGGGTTGGGCCTCGTGAGCATAGGTCGCGGTACCAGAGACCTTAAGCGGCCCTTCAGGTCGATCCATAGGCGTGGACAATACGCCCTGCGCCATGTCGTCAAGCCGGTTGCGGCGGTCGGCTTCGTCCATTTTGTGATGCAGGTTCATGGTGTTATTCCTCGCAGAGTTCAGTCAAGACTGCGCGCAGCGTGCGCCGCAGCAGCGGGATTTTGAAGTCGTTCCCGCCCTGTCCTGATGCGTCGCGCAGCAGGATATCGGTGGCCGCATCGAAAGTCTCGCGCGTGGGCGCTCGCCCCACCAGCGCCGCTTCAAATTCGAGGTCGCGCCATGGGCGAGGAGCGACCCCGCCAAATGCCAGCGCCACTTGGGCGATCTTGCCGTCCTGCATCGATACAATACCCGCGACAGAAACCAACGCGAACGCATAAGAGGCGCGGTCGCGAACTTTACGATAGGTCTGCTTGCCCGTAGGTGCCGGTGGCAGCACAACGGCGGTGATCAACTCGCCGTATTCAAGTACCGTCTCGCGATCCGGGCGGTCTTCTGGTAATCGGTAGAAGTCCGACAGAGCGATCCGGCGAGATCCGTCCTTGCCCTCAACCTCGACCAATGCATCCAGCGCCTGCATTGCCACAGCCATGTCGCTGGGATGTGTGGCGATGCAGTGCTCGCTCGCGCCAAGGATCGCGTGGAGCCGTGTAACACCGCCAATGGCGCTGCACCCCGATCCGGGTTCGCGCTTGTTGCATGGGGAAGATTTATCCTGAAAGTAATAGCATCGAGTGCGCTGCAGCAGGTTGCCACCGGTTGTCGCCATGTTCCGCAATTGGCCGCTGGCCCCAGACAGTAAGGCGCGCGATAGCACCGGATAAGTCTGCCGTACGCGCATGTCGGCGGCAAGATCGGAATTGGAAACCAGCGCACCGATACGTAGACCGCCCTCGTGATCCTCGATGTTTTTCATGTCGAGCCGGGTAATGTCAGTTATGCGGTCGGGTGTCTCAACCCCCAGCTTCATCAGATCGAGTAAGTTGGTGCCGCCCGCGATGAACTGCGGTTTGCCAACGGCCTCGCTGATGTCGCTGGCGCGCTCGTAGTTGAATGGAGTCATTCCGCAACCTCCTTGCGCTCAGAGACTTCGCGGATCGCATCGACAATATTGGGGTAGGCGGCACAACGACAAAGATTACCGGACATTCGCTCGGAAATTTCCCCGTTGCCGAGGCTCACTGTTTCACCTTCCAAATTGTCGGTCACGGCGCTGGGCCAGCCTGCGCGCGCCTCTTCAAGCATCGCGGTCGCCGAACAAATCTGGCCGGGGGTGCAGTAGCCACACTGAAACCCGTCGTGGCGCACGAAGGCATCCTGCAGCGGTGACAGATCCCCTGGCTTACCCAAGCCCTCTACTGTGGTAATCTCGACCCCGTCCATCATGCAAGCGAGGGTCAGACAGGAATTGATACGCCGGCCGTCGGCGATAACGGTGCAGGCACCGCACTGGCCATGATCGCAGCCTTTTTTGGATCCGGTGAGATCAAGATGATTGCGCAGCGCATCGAGCAACGTGGTCCTGGGATCAATATCGAGCGCGTGGGTGTTCCCATTGATGGTTAGCGTCGTTTTCATACATTTCTCCAAAACCCTGAGATGACAAACGCGACCGTCATGTAAAAAGTTCCGGCGCCTGGGTGGTTGATGACAATGGAAGCGTGCGAAGGTTCGAGCGCGCGACGATTATTCGCCCGGCAAAAACCCCTGTTTGCAGCGACTTCCGCGCCGGTCTTGCAGCCGTCCGGTTGCGGATTATATTAAATTACTCCCGCTATGTAATATGCGGTTCAACATACAGCGGGGCATTAGGAATGTGCGAAGTCGGAAACCTGTCGAAAATAGCTGTTGTCGGCGTGGGCCCGCGCGGACTGGGCGCGCTTGAGGCGCTGGTCGAGCAGTGTCAGGATTATGAGTGTTCTGTCGCTGTAGACGTGTTCGACCCTTATGCCTTTCCCGGCGCTGGGCCGAACTTCAGCCCTGATGAAAGTCCGCAGTGTCTGCTCAATATACCGATCCGTGACATCGCATTCAGGGCACCTTCATTTTCGAACTGTGATGGTTTCGCCGGCTGGCTGGGCACCTCGCCGGACCCTGATAGTTTTCCAAGCCGAGCCGATTTAGGGCGATATCTGCAAGCGCGCTACGAAAAAGTTCTTGCGCAAAACACTGTCTGTATAAAACGCCTTTCTCGATCTGTTGACCGCATCAGGCCCTGTGCTGGCGGCTGGCAACTGGACGTAGAGGGATGCCGGCGGGGGCCTTACCATGAGGTCTTGCTGACATTGGGGCAGCCGAAAACCGAGCCTGACGAACAGTTTGCCGAGTGGCAGGATCATGCAGAGCGGGTGGATGCCTGTTTGACGAATGCCTATCCCGCGAAACATCTGGTCGAACAAGCAGAAGGCTGGTCGGAAAATACAGTCGCTATTCGTGGTCTGGGTTTGTCGGTATTCGACGTTATCCGCGCGCTTACAACCGCGCAAGGCGGACGCTTCCACGATCATGGCTACAGCGCATCCGGTCGCGAACCCGAGCGGATCATGGCCTTTTCGTTGACTGGAAAGCCGCCGTTTCCCAAACCCGAAACTGGGCGCATCGACGCATTATTTGATCCGCTTCAAAGCGAGACCGAAGCGTTCTCGCAGGCCCTTGACGAGGCGATTGAGTCCGGTCCGCAAACCGCAGCCGAATTGATTAACGCCGTGTTGGCACCGGTTGTTGGCCGTTTGATGCAAAGTTTGGGGGTAACGGTTGCCACTAAAGATATTACTCAATGGTTAGAAACAGAGTGGGACTCACCCGATTCTTACGAAACGGAAGGGCCCGTTGAAACTTTGCGTATAGGCATCGAGCTTGCCGAAGGGTCACGCGCTCCGACGATTGGATTTTCGATCGGACAGGTCTGGCGAAAGTGGCAAAATGTGTTTCGTTCCAAGTTCAACCCTGCTGAGGTGGACGCGGGCACAGCTGGAGCGATTGTAGGCTTTGATGATGGGCTGAAGCGATATTCCTATGGCCCACCAGTATCTTCCGCACGGGAGATGCTCGCACTGATTAACGCTGGCATTCTTGATCTTTCATTTGCTGCTGACCCTGAAATCAGGCTGACGGATACTGGATGGTTGTTGAAGAAGGAGGGAGAAACAGCTTCGGCTTCAGTGATGATCGATTCAGTCCAGCCATCCCCTGATCTATCTAAAATCGTTGATCTGCTTCTGCGCGATTTGATTTCACAGGGTCTTGTGCACCCCGTATCAGAAGGCCTCGGCGCGATGACGGACGCCGACGGTCGCTTGTTGACCAAACAGGGCGATCCGCTAGCGGGGCTGTGTTTCTTAGGGCGTTTGGCGCTCGGAAGTGTCGTGGCGGTAGATTCACTTGATAACTGTTTTGGTGAAGACGCAAGCCGATGGGCCAAGGGTGTTTTGAACAGGCTGACCGCCGGAGATGGTGTC
The DNA here is from genome assembly GCF_026410285.1 of Sulfitobacter sp. F26169L. Lineage (GTDB taxonomy): Bacteria > Pseudomonadota > Alphaproteobacteria > Rhodobacterales > Rhodobacteraceae > Sulfitobacter. Next base: position 551,709 of record NZ_JAPMLP010000004.1, read on the forward strand.
GCCGCTTAATCACGGCTCATATGTCTGTTCGGCTGACAAATTTGCTTTTCTTTAACTTGACAGACCGACTTTGCGCCTGACTGTCGTGCTTGGTTGCGAGTGTTCATTAGGGTGCGATTGAGCATTCAATAACCGCGTGTTGTGCGCAAATCCCAAGAAGCAAATCGACGTACACAAGGAACTTCTGATCACGCGATACGTTGCGTTTCCAAGATTAGTTTACCAAATTTTGGAGAAATTTATGACCGGTCAGATCACCACCATCAATCCTGCGACAGAAGAGCAGCTGGAAACCTATACCCTGATGAGTAATGACGAGGCGCGGGATGCGGTGCGTGGTTGTCATGATGCGTTTCTCGACTGGCGGCGCCGTTCACCGGCAGAGCGGGCCGAGGTTATTCGTGCAATCGGTGAGGAACTCACCAACAGCAAGGAAGACTTTGCCCAGCTTATGACCCGCGAAGTGGGCAAGCTGATTGGCGACAGTCGGCAGGAAATCGATTTGTGCGCCCAAATCTGCAAATTTACTGCAGATACTGGTCCTGATGCGCTGGCAGATGAAGAGCGTGACATTCCGGGCGGCACGGGTGTCATCCACTATGCGCCGATCGGGGTGATCTACGGCATCCAGCCATGGAATTTTCCTTGCTACCAGGTTGTGCGTTATGCGGTTGCCAACCTCATGGCCGGCAACGGCGTTCTTCTCAAGCATGCGGAGAACTGCACCGGTTCGGGCCTGTTTTTGCGGGATCTGATGGAGCGTGCAGGACTTCCAGAGAATCTGTTTACGGTCTTGTTGGTTGATCACGACCAGTCTGACCTCATCATCGAGAACGATCTGGTCCGCGGCGTAACCCTGACAGGCAGTGATAAGGCGGGCCGTACTGTGGCCAAGAAGGCGGCCGAACAACTCAAGAAGACGGTGCTCGAACTGGGATCGAATGATGCCTATATCGTTCTGGATGACGCCGATATTGATGCTGCGGTAAATGCATGCGTCACGGCGCGGATCTACAACAACGGCCAGACCTGCGTGAACGGCAAGCGGTTCATTGTTACGGCAAAGAATTATGACGCGTTTGTTGAAAGTTATTCTGCGAAAATGGGCGCTATTGAAATGGGTGATCCGACGGATGAAAAAACCGGTCTAGGGCCCATGGCGCGGGATGATTTGCGTGACAAGCTGGCCGATCAGGTTAAAGAAAGCGTTGAAAAGGGCGCGCGGGTTGTGGTTGGCGGCGAGACGCCTGATCGCAAAGGTGCTTACTATCCCGCGACCGTTCTGGTTGACGTAAAGCCCGGCCAGCCTGCGTATGACGATGAACTATTTGGTCCGGTTGCTTCGATCATCAAAGCCGAAGATGACAAGGACGCCATGCGGATTGCCAATGACAGTCGGTACGGGTTGGGCGGCGGCATTTTCTGCAAGGACGAAGACCGCGCGCGCAAGCTGGCATCAGAAGAGTTCGACACCGGAATGATCTCGCTGAACGGTTTCAACATCGCAATACCGAATATGCCTTTCGGCGGAGTGAAGAACTCCGGTTACGGCCGCGAACATGGCGGTTTCGGCATGAAAGAGTTCGTCAACGCCAAGTCGATCTACATGATGGATAAAGAGGCGAACTCTTGACCCGTCACGTTACAGATGTCGCGATTATCGGGGCCGGCACTGCCGGCCTCGCTGCAGAACGCAGCGCGCGCGACAAAGGCGCGCGCACCCTGCTGATTGACGAAGCCTTTCGCGGTACGCTTTGCGCGACCACAGGCTGTATGCCGTCCAAACTTCTCATTGCGGC
>NZ_JAPMLP010000005.1 GCF_026410285.1 Sulfitobacter sp. F26169L
CCCTTCGTACCGCCAGAGCCGGAACCCTTCGTGCCACCAGAACCGGAGCCCTTCGTGCCACCAGAGCCGGAGCCATTCGTACCGCCGGATTCGGAACCATCATAGTGAGATGCGAGGAACGTGTCATACCACTTCGCAAAGCTGTCCCCCTCAACGCCGCCATTGTGATAGGATTTGGTGCTGCTTGCGCTTTCGACCCCAGTTTCAGCCGCATCAAACGAATTGTATTGCTTTCCCATATTTGCTCCAGTTCGATTTCACTTTACGGGAGAGGTCAGGCCGAATCGCGACACTGGCGGTTTATCCCATGATCAAGGTCACAAATTCGTCACATTGTGTCTATAGTTTCAACATAATCTCTAAAATTCGGTTAAATTGCCGATATCCGAGGCTCGCTGAGGAAACAATCGCAGACAAACCCGCCAACAGTATTCAATAAAGAAACGATCGTGAACATCTCGAATCGGAAAATGGACACAGATATGACACATGCGCAGCACATCTTCCGGTGCCGTTTCTGTTAGACTTTGACGAAGAATCAGAAGCAGGATGAACTTTTTCATGGGCAAAACTTCAAAACCAAGCGCACGGGAACAAATCGTCGCCGCCGCTGAAAAACATTTTGGTTTAACCGTAAGGAACGTATCGGCCCCCGGCGGGGAGGACCGCGCCAGCCTGTTGCTTGATCTTGGTGAACGGGACGTATTTGCAACTCTGCGGCCGAACTTTCGGCGCACTCATCTCGAAGCATTTGTACTAACGGAATTGGGCAAGCACTGTGATGACATCCCGCAATGTCTGGGCGTCGCGGGGGAAATCATGTTCCAGACCAATGTTGGCGACCGGCGTCTAAATATTGAAGTTGCCAAGGTTGGCGGTGCAAAACGCGCGGCGATGGCGCAGGACGCGGTATCCGCAATTTTCCGTATCCACAGCGCAGCACGACAGACCGATTTGCACACAATGCTGCCGCATCTTGGCAACAACAAAGAATGGATGGATAATTTTGTCGGGGCTGTCCATTTCTTCAGAGATATGCCCGGAGGAATTTCAAAACAGTTCGATGCGGCATCGGTATCTGAATATCTTTCCGGTCACACCCGCCAGTTCGTGAAGTGGGACTGTCGCTCCGGAAATGCTGCGATCGATGGCGAGGGCCGATTGCGCTGGTTTGACTTCGAATATTGCGGCATGCGCCATGGTGCAGAGGACTTCGCGTGGTTGATCGGGGATGAAGCGTGGCCACTGCGTCCTGATCACATGGTAGATGTGATTATCGATGCCTTCGACCCAACCTGTGGTCACACGATAGAAGAGTATCTGGACTACCTTTCTGTATATCTGACCTTCCATGTTATCCAGCGAATCAAGCTGATTTCAAAGGAGGCTCAAAAACGCGGCTGGCTGAGCAAAACACGCATTCGTAAATACGACGATGCGGGTGTTCACCCCGATTTTGCGGCGCAAGCCTGCAATGTGGGGGCCTATTTTTCGGCTCAATCCCCCCTCACCGCCCCGTTGACCGCGAATTTCTTGGCCGCTGAAAAGGGATTTTCTTCTATCGCACTCAATCGCAAATCGGCTTGAGCTATACGAAGATGACAGGCCATGTTGTAGGTTGGTGCTGCGATGGGCAACGTTTAGAACGGGGTATCTGTGTGAGAATCCCTAGCGAAGACCCTCGGCGTGAGCGATCAACGGCTTCTTAAAACCAAACAGCGGACGCGTTTCATCTGGCCCCCCACTATTGGGTCTTCACGCACATTTATCTGAGGCACATATTGACGCATAGCGTCCATAATAAAGTGTCTCATCGCAGCGATTCAGCGTAACCAAGACGGCTAAAAAACGGTGGCACCACCTTGCCGATACCACAGGTGAGTCGTCAAATATTCTAAAAACACCTTAGGGGCGTATTAGAAGTCACATCGCTCCTGAACTCACTGAGAATTTTGCCATTACGTCCGCCTAAGCAGATAAGTATCCATGATCCATCCATGCTCAGCTCTGGCAGTTTGACGAATAGCCTCGATTTGGTCGGCTGCCTCTGCGAGTGGCCCGTGAAACAACACCTGTTCTTCCATTCCAAGGAAAGCACCCCACCAGATCAGTAGGCCCTCAGGGTCGAGCGTACGAAAGCTGCACTCACTATCAAGCATCACGACGACCGTCTCGGCACGGGAAGGCCAGCCTTGCGCACGCAACTGCCGTCCGGTTGTGATCTGAACAGGCCCTCCCAGAGTGTTCAACGGGATCGCATGCGCCGCCGTAAGCGCCTGTATTGCAGTAATTCCCGGAACAATCCGGATTTTCGGTAAAGGGTCCAAACGCTCTGCAATCCGCATTGTACTATCATAGAGAGAGGGATCACCCCAAACCAGCAATGCAACAGGACCACCGACAATGGCGTCCTTCAAAGCGTGCTGCCAGCGCAGCGCAATCTCGTCATGCCATGCCGTAACACGCTCGATATAGGGAAGCGACGGATCACGGACGGGATACTCAAACGCAATCACCTTCGCATATGTGCCGCTCGCCGTGACAATCGCGTGCCGAAGCGCGGCCAAATCGTCTTTTCCTGCTCCTTTGGTCGGAACAAGAATAACGGCCGCGTCGCGCAGCGCCTGCATGCCTTCGCCCGTTACATGCAGCGGACTGCCTGTACCGATCCCGATCAACCAAAGGTTTTCAATCATAGTATCATTCCATGCATCTTCGGGCCTACTTATCGGCCCGAAGATGGGGTCAACGGCTCAAGCCGCGTTATAAAGACGATGTGTCAGGAACCCTGTTCCACGTCCGTCGCGCAGTGCTTTTGCGCCTGCCAGAACGGCAAGGTCAGCAATAGGTTCAATCAAAACTACCAACATGTAAGCGGCACCAAAGGTCAGAACCGCGCTCAGATTGTCTGCGCCAACGCCTTGACCATAGATGGCCCAGAACGCGACCCATCCAACAACCCCGCCTTGATAGACAGCTGACATCTTCAACACCTCCACATAACGCAGATCGACATAAGCCTGAGCCTGCGGGATCATACGGCGCGCCAAGGCATCAATGGCAAACAGCGGGACCAAGAGCGTCGTCACGTTGACGAAGAACATCGGCATATCAGAGGGTGCAAAAAACATGCCTTGCACCAAAAGACCCAGCGTCAAGCCAAGTGCGGCAGGCGCCGAGCCAAGTAATAAGAACAGCGTTGTCCCGAGGATGAAATGCACCTCCGACACGCCCACGGCGAAATGTGGCATGACCTCAAAGAAGATGAACACCCCGATGGTGGCCAAAACTGTTCGCGCTGCGAAAGAGACGACATCGTGCTGCCTCAGATCATCCGCGATCAGTTTGAACGAATAGCCCGCCGCAGCAGCAGCCGTGCCATAAGCAAAAACCATTTTTGCGCCATCCACGACGCCCGGTTCGATATGCATAGTAATAGTCCTTTCTCGTACCGCCCCACCGGCGGCGTTGGGTTGATGAAGGCAATAAACCTTCGGTTTCACGGCAGGTCTCCTGACTTGCGGATCAATGCGCGCGGGCCCTTCCCGGCTGTGAGGCCAGTGGTCTTGCCGTTGCACTCACCGCTTACAGTTGCGGGGGCAGTTCGGGCCTTTCACCCTATTCCCTTTCAAGCCACAGATGTGGCACCGTGTTTTCAGGTTACGCAGATGCAGTTCGCACTGCAAAAGCTAAACCATCTCTTCGTCCGCAAGCGGACCGTAAAGGATCAGCGCTGCCGCTTCCCCAATCTCGTTACCCAGCTGTTCGGCCAGCGCCGCAACACTCATGCGTGTGAGCCGCTGATCAGGCCCGCTGATGTCTTCGGCCAACAATGCGGGGGTATCTGCGGGTAAACCATGCGAATGCAACGCCGCATAGAGCTTCGGAAATGTACGCTTTCCCATAAAGACAACGGTCGATGCCGTCGGATCAGCCAGCGCAACCATGTTCATATCCTCTGGCAATTTGCCGCTGACGTCATGGCCAGTTACAAACTGCACGCGTCGCGCAGTTAGACGGCGGGTGAGCGGAATACCCGCAGCCGCCGCAGCCGCGATAGCCGAAGGCACACCGGGAATAATCTCGTAGGGAATGCCTGCGGCGCGCAAAGCGACCAACTCTTCCTCCAACCGTCCGAACAGCCCCCCGTCGCCGGATTTAAGCCGCACAACACGCTCGTTGATCTGCGCATGCTCTACCAGAAGGCGGCTCACGTGATCCTGCCTTGGAGAGGCCCGCCCCGCCCGTTTGCCTACTCCAATCAGATCCGCACCGCTGCGCGCATGGCTCAGGATCGGACCAGAGGAGAGATCGTCAAAGAGCACCGCATCGGCACGGCGCAATCTGTCCACAGCCTTGAGCGTGAGCAACTCGGGGTCGCCTGGACCAGAGCCTACGAAGCTGACAAAGCCGGTCATGCCTCCTCCGCCGTGATGAGGTGGAAGAACGTGCCTGACACGTTGCCGCGAATCGAGCCTGTCTCGGGCACAGGGTTGCCATCTGCATCACCCACGTCAGCAAGCGGCGCGTCGGGTTGCTCCAGAATGGTGGAATAGTGATATTCATGCCCCCGCAGGCGCGCGCCCGCCGGATGCCCACCCGCCAAGGGGGACAGAAGCCTTGCCTGACGGTAGCCCAGATGGAATTTCCGCTTCTCGAAGCTGGTCACAAGTCCCAAAAGCCCCGCCATTGCGTGGCGCTGCCCCGCTTTGTCAATTAGCGCATCGCCAAGCGCCATGTAGCCACCACACTCCCCATGTACGGGGCGCGTTTCAGCATGGTGTCGAAGACCAGCCATGAAGGTCTGCGCCGCCGCCAGCTTGCCCGCGTGCAATTCAGGATAGCCGCCGGGCAACCAGACGAGATCGGCACTCGGGTCGGGTGCCTCATCCGCCAGAGGCGAGAACGGGACAACTTCGGCCCCCGCATCGCGCCAGCCTTTGACAAGATGTGGATAGGTAAAGGAAAATGCCGCATCGCGCGCCAATGCGATCCGCTGTGCAGGGGGAGTTGGCAATGCACCGCCCGAAGGGAGCCCCCCGCCACCAGCCGCCGCCCTGAGCGCCGCCAGATCGACATGTTCGCGCAGGAATTCCGCGTAGCCCACGATTGCTGCCTCAAGGTCAGGATGCTCGACTGCCTGAACGAGACCCAGATGCCGCTCTGGCAATGCCAGATCACCACGCCGCGGCAGTGCGCCCAGCACGTTGATCCCCGCCTGCTCCATCCCCAGCGAGGCAAGCCGCGCATGTCGCGGGGAAGCCACACGGTTCAGGATCACGCCCGCAAAAGGTACATCCGGGTTATACATCTTGAAACCCAGCGCCACCGCCGCCGCAGATTGCGCCTGCCCGCTGACATCGACGACCAGAACCACGGGCCATCCCATACGCGCTGCTGTCTCGGCACTGGAGCCAAATCCACTCTGCCCGCGCGTGGCGACCCCGTCATACAGGCCCATCGATCCTTCAGCGATGCACAGATCGGCACCCTGTGCCTGCGACGCGATTGCGTTCAGTAAACCATCGCCCATCGCCCATGTATCAATGTTAAACGACGCACGCCCCGATGCCACCAAGTGAAACGCAGGATCGATGTAGTCAGGACCTGATTTGAACGGCTGCACGCACAATCCGTCATCTGCCAACGCCCGCAATAGGCCCAACATCACAGTCGTCTTGCCCGTACCTGACGAGGGCGCAGAGATCAAAAGACCCGGTATTTTATTCATCTTTATCACTCCAGTTTGCCCAAGGGCTGCCCGCAGTTTGCGGGCGGTAACGACGGTCATAATCGGTGGCATAGAGACAACTGTCGTCAAACCCCTCCGCTCCCAAAGCGGGCCCGACAAGGATCAGCGCTGTGCGCGTAATCGCGGCATCCAGACGCCCTTCGATATCTGCCAGCGTGCCGCGAATGATCTGCTCATCAGGCCAACTGGCGCGAAATACGATAGCGACAGGGCAATCCGCACCGTACGCAGGCGTCAAAGATTGCGTCACATGCGCCAGGTTCTGGACCGACAGGTGAATGGCCAAGGTCGCACCCGTGGCTGCAAAATTTGCCAACGTCTCGCCCTCGGGCATTGAGCTGGCCCGTCCTGGCGTGCGTGTCAGCACCACAGATTGCGACAACCCCGGCAAGGTCAGTTCGGAGCCCAAAGCAGCTGCGGCAGCGGCGAAAGATGGCACACCCGGCGTAACCGAGACGGGGATATCCAGCGCGCGCAGACGGCGCATCTGCTCCCCCATCGCAGACCACACCGAAAGATCGCCCGAGTGAAGCCGCGCAACATCGTGGCCCTCATCCTGTGCGCGCTGCATCTCAGAGATGATAGCATCCAAATCCATCGACGCTGTGTTTACAATACGCGCACCTGTCGGACAGTGGCCAAGGATCGCTTCGGGTACCAGCGACCCCGCGTATAGGCAAACAGGACAGGATGCGATCAGATCGCGGCCCCGCAGCGTCAAGAGATCCGGCGCACCCGGACCTGCACCAATAAAGTGAACCGTCATTTTCCATGTCCTTGTGCAAAAGCGCATGTTGCCATGCGATCAGGTGAGATGTGCCGCTGTCCCAGCAGGCGTCCGTTTGGGCCAACCGCTGCCAATGCCGCAGCTTCGGCCACGCTGCCAGTGCCGTAGGCGGCCTGAGATGTTGGCGAATGTGTTAAAGTGCTCTGGGCGCGCAATTGCGCAAGCGGCACAGCTGTTACCGACAACGCCAGCTCATCTGCCAAGGCACGCAAAGCGGCACTCTCTTCCTTGCCTGCTGCTGTCGCCAGAATGTCTGGCAACCTCTCTTGGCACGCCAGCAACAGCGCCGTGCGCAGACTGTTCAAATCCGCATCAACCCGAAACCCCAGCCCCGCCACGATCATAATACCGCACTCCATTGCACCAGGGGATAGCTGGATTTCCAGCCACGCAACTTGCCCAGCGGTGCCGCCTGCGCCAGTTCGATCCGCAGCAAATCCCCCCCTAAACGGGCATGGGTTTGGGCGAGCAGCGCCTCGCTTTCAAGCGTCACCGCATTGGCCACGATCCGCGTGCCAGCAGGCAAATGCACCTCAAGCCATTCCAAAAGCGCGAACGACAAACCACCCCCGACAAAAACCACATCAGGCGGCGTCAACCCTTCCAACGCGTCAGGCGCCACACCTTGCACGACGTGAAGCCTGTCCACCCCCAGCGTCGCGGCATTCTGCACAATCCTTGCGGCACGATCCGCGCGCGGCTCGATGCAGGTTGCCGATAAAGACATATCGGTCAAAAGCCATTCAATCCCAACGGAGCCAGACCCACCGCCGATGTCCCACAAATGCTCGAACGGGCGCGGCGCCAAGGCCGAAAGGGTCAGCGCGCGCACCGGACGCTTGGTCATCTGGCCATCGCTCTCGAACCATACGTCAGGTCGCCCGGAGGCACGCGGCAGCACGGCGCCCTGTCCCGTAACCTCAAGGGCCACACAAACAGGGTGGGCAAATTCCGTTTCGGGCAGCGTGCTTGCGATAGCGTTGGTTTGGCGCGCACGCGGCCCACCTACTGCCTCGAAAACTGTCAGAGAACTATCCCCGAAACCGCTCTCGCACAGGTAGGCGGCCAGCGCATGCACCGCCGCCCCCTCGCGCAGCAAGACGATCATGCGCACACCACAGGCCAATTCGGGGCGCAAGCGGGTCAAAGGCGCTGCATGAAGCCCGAAACATTCCGTCTGCTCCAGAGGCCACCCCATGCGCGCAGCAACCAGCGAAAAGGTAGAAGGGCCCGGCAGCGCCACCCATTCGTCCGGCTCAAGAAGCCGTGTAATGCTGCTGCCGGCCCCGAACCAGAACGGGTCACCCGACGCCAGCACCACCACACGCCGTCCGCGCAGTGCGATCAACCGCGCAATACCGTCGGCAAATGGCACCGGCCATGCGATCTGTTCCGCATCCACATCAGGCAGCAGCGACAGGTGCCTTGCAGGCCCCATCACGATTTCCGCCGTATCAAGCGCGGCAAGGCTTGCGCGCGAGAGGCCCTCCGGCGCATCTTCGCCCAACCCTACGATGGTCAACCAAGGAATCTCAGACATGGAGCCAAACCTTCTGGTGCTGGGCGGCACGACCGAAAGCTCCGCGCTGTGCCGCGCTCTGAGCGAGGCGGGCATCAGGGCCACTGTCTCTCTCGCCGGTCGTGTGGCGCGGCCCATCCGCCAGCCATTGCCCCAACGCGTAGGCGGCTTTGGCGGCGTTGCGGGTCTGACAGCATACCTGAAGGCCCATGCCATTACCCATGTTGTGGACGCGACCCATCCCTTCGCCGCACAGATGAGCACGAACGCCGTAGCTGCGTGCACGCAAACGGGCGTGCCCCTGATCGCGCTGACGCGTTCCCCTTGGAGCGCTGACAAGGGCGACAATTGGGCAACTGTCCCTGACATCGCCGGAGCAGTCGCCGCTCTTGACCGGCCTGCTGCCCGTGTAATGCTGGCCGTAGGCCGTATGCATCTGGCCCAATTCGCGCCGAACCGTCAGCACCTTTATCTGCTTCGGCTGATTGACGCACCTGATGCACCGCTGCCTTTTTTGAACTGCAATACTGTGCTGGATCGTGGCCCTTTCACCATTGAGGGTGATCTGGCGTTGATGCAAGAGCACCGCATCGATCTGGTCGTGTCCAAGAATTCCGGCGGCGGCGGTGCCTACGCAAAAATCGCGGCGGCGCGCCAACTGGCGCTGCCCGTGATCATGATAGACCGCCCCGCGATACCCGCGCGGCCCGTGGCGCATACGATACCCGAAATACTGAACTGGATCGCTCATTGCGGCACCGAGCGAGGCGTATAGACCAAGGGCGTGCCGTCACGTTCGATAAGACGGGTCGCGGATGTCCCGACCAGAACCATCGTGCGCATATCCGCCATTTCAGGACGTGCATCAGGCAAGGCCACAACGCGGATCACCTCCTCGGGCGTGCTGACTGCGCGGGCAAAGATGACGGGTCGTTTATCGGCGCAGGCCTCGTTCAACACTGTCAAAGCACGTGCAAATCCTTCCGGTCGCGCTTTGGACCTCGGGTTATAGAACGCCATTGCAAAATCCGCCTCCGCCGCAAGGCGCAGACGTTTTTCAATCAGCGCCCAGGGCTTGAGATTGTCGCTGAGGTTGATCGCACAAAAGTCATGACCCAAAGGCGCGCCAACCCGCGCCGCCGCAGCAAGCATGGCAGTGATCCCCGGCAACACGTCAATGGTGAGGGTGCGCCAGTGCTGTGGCCCTGCCTCGACCGCCTCAAACACGGCGGCAGCCATGGCGAATACGCCCGGATCACCGGAGGAAACGACAACAACATGTCGCCCCTCGGCGGCCATCTCGAGCGCATGGCGCGCGCGCTCGATCTCTACCCTGTTGTCGCTGGCATGCAGCGTTAGACCTGCGCGCGCGGGGATGCGAGCCACGTAAGGGATGTAGCCGACAATATCCGTCGCGCGCCCAATCGCCTGCGTGACCTGCGGTGTCACCATATGGTCCGCACCCGGCCCCAAACCTGCAATGACCAATGACCCATTCATGGCCGCCGCCCGTTCCCGTGCACCAGCACGATGGAAAAGTAGGGTGTGATCCGTCCTTCCGCCTCTGACAGGCGCTGAACCGTCTGGCCCTCCATGCTGGCATATTCCACCAACCATGCAGCCTCATATCTGCCTGCTGCCTGCAATGCGCGGCGCACCTTTTCGATGTTGCGCCCGATCTTCATCACCACCAACGCGTCCGCCGCCGCCATATGACGCACCAAGGCCTCCTCGGGCAGCGTTGCCATCAACACGCTTAGAACATCATCGCCCCATGTGATCGGCTGCCCCGAAGCGGTCCACGCCGCAGACATGCCCGTGATCGCGGGCACCACTTGGACGGGCACATCATCCTTCAAACGCTCATAGAGATGCATAAAGGAGCCGTAGAAAAACGGATCGCCCTCGCACAGCACGACGACATCCTCACCAGCCTCGGCCAGCGCGCGTAAATGCGCGGTGCACTCGCTGTAGAACGCCGAAAGGACTGAATTATAATCTGGATGGGATACCGGAATTTCAGTCGTAACGGGGTACTCCATCGGGAACTCCACCGCATCATTGGGCAGCAGCCCTTCAACAATCCCACGGGCACGCCCCGATCGCCCCTCTTTGCGGAAATATGCCACGTGGCGCGCATTTTCCAACAGGCGGTGGGCGCGCAAGCTCATGAGGTCAACGTCTCCCGGCCCCAGCCCAACACCGTGGATTTTTCCCTGAGCACTCATTCTGCACGGCTCGCGATTGCGTTGATAGCCGCAACCGTGATTGCGCTACCGCCCAAGCGGCCCTCCACAATCAGGCACGGCACCGGCTGATCCGCCCACAGCGCATCCTTGCTTTCGCGTGCACCGACAAATCCGACAGGACAGCCGATGATCGCCGCCGGGCGCGGGCAATCAGGATCTTGCAGCATGTTGAGAAGATGAAACAAGGCTGTAGGAGCATTGCCAATCGCAACCAGCGCCCCTTGCAGATGGGGGCGCCAAAGCTCAAGCGCTGCGGCAGAACGGGTATTGCCCATCTCGGCTGCCCGCCCGGGTACAGACGGGTCGCGCAACGTGCAGATCACCTGATTTGCATTCGGCAACCGAGCAGGCGTCACCCCCTCGCTCACCATATGCGCATCGCACAAAACCGGCGCACCTGCGGCAAGTGCGGCGCGCGCAGCACTCGCAAAATCAGGTGACATGCGCACATGCTGCTCCAGCCCCACCATTCCGGCGGCATGTACCATGCGCACGGCAATCGGTTCTTCCTCCGGCGTAAACCGCGCAAGCGCCGCTTCGGCGCGGATCATGGCAAAAGACTGCTTGTAGATCGCAGCGCCATTCGTCTCATATGTGTATGTCATGTGAACCTGTATTCTCCGGTCTCTATGTCTTGGGGCGAAAGCCCGAATATCGTGGGCGTCGCGTCCGCTGTTCCATGGCGCACCACGTCAAACCGCCCCTGATTGCCCACCAACGTCAGGTCCGCCGCCCGCGCCCGTGCGCATCCTTTGGCGCAGCCCGAAACATGCAGGCTGCCCTTTGTCTTGGCCGCCAGTTTGCGGGCCAGATCGCGTGTTGGCACGCTGGCAGAAGGACAAAAAGGCGCACCGGTGCAGGCATCAACGCGCATCAATGGATCATGGGGATCAGTTATAAACACGGAAGCATCAGACAATGCGACCCCTTCCAGAAGCAGCATCCGCCACGGGGTGACACGCAGCGCCGACAGGTTTAGCCCCTTGATCACTTGCGTCAAAGCGACCGCATCAACCTGCCCGAACGCCGCACCAATCAACGCGCCTCCCTTCACCGCGCCGATCTGCGGCGGCAACGCGGCTGGCAGAGTGGCCGTATCGCACCAGATCGCAGGCAAGGCCGCAGCCGCGACAACTTCTGCCATGCGGCGGCGGTCAGGTGAAATCCGCGCGGCCAGCCACCAGGCCATCTCGATCAATGCAGGAATGGCAGTATCTTGTGTTACGCTGCGCCCTGCGACAGCACCATCCGCGCGCAAAACAAGACCATTTGCGCCCTGCTCGATCCGGATATCGGCACTGCCTTGCGTCAATACGGGCTGCCCGCAACAATCTACGGCAAAGCCGACTTTGGCAGGCAGTTCCGGTAACTGAGGCAGGGCGGCAAGGAGCGCCTGCGTCAAATTATAGACTTCATCGCCACTCTCCCAAAAGGGTGTGACAAGGATGTTGCGCCGCCCTTCCAGTGCAGGATCAGCATCCAACAGCCCAAGATCCCCAAGCGCTTGCAGTAGCGCTGCGCAATCCTTTTGTGCCACACCGCGAATTTGCAGATTGGCGCGATTGGTCAAATCCAGATAGCCATGGCCATAGCGCTGAGCCAGTTCGCACAGCCCCAAGGCCTGCACCGTACTGAGCCGCGCAAATCGGGGGCGGATACGCACCACCAGCCCGTCTGCCGCCATCATCGGACGGTGGGCGCCCGGACACCAGCCTTTGACCATTGGGCCACTCATGCCTTCATCTCCAGACCTGCGATGACCGAATTGCGCCGCGTGTGCCACAACCCCGCATCCAACAGCGCGGCGAAACGGTCTTGCATTGCTTGGTGCGCTTGTGGGTTGGCGTCTTGCAAGAACCCATCCGTTTCAGGATCACCCAGCGTCGCATCATGGTAGAGGTCGAACAAATGCGCAGGCACCACGCCCGCCAAATGTGCAAAACCGGCCAGATGCTCAAGCGTCGCTGCAATCTCCGCGGCGCCGCGAAATCCATGCTGTTTCATCCCGTCAATCCATGCGCTATTGGCCGCACGGGCGCGCACGACGCGGGCGATCTCCTCGGACAGGCCCCGCGCACGCGGGTTGGCAGGGTCCGTGTTGTCCAGATGATAAAGAGCCGCCTTGCCGCCTGTGATCTTCTGTGCAGCGGCAAATCCTGCCTCGTGGGCGGCATAATCGCTGGCCAGCAGCAGGTCGGTTTCCGGCAAGTCCTGCGGATGCACAAAGCTGTCGGCTTTTGCCACACGCGCACGAATTCCGTGTGCATCTTTGGTGGCCTGCTCCCCGTCGAGCGCCCATGCGCTGGCGTTGAGCCATGCCAGCCCTGCCTTCTCGCGCCCCGCGTAGCTGTACTCCTCAAGCGAAGCCCCCATACCAATGCCAAACTGACCGGGTGCCGGGCCATAGACACGCGCCAGATCCTCGCGGCCCGCATAGGGGTTCCAGTCGGCCGCCTCATGGCGCCCAGCCAAGGCGCGCACCGCTTGGCCAAACAGCGCAGAAAGAGTTGGAAATACATCGCGGAACAGGCCCGAGACACGCAAGGTGACGTCGATACGCGGGCGGTCCATTTCGGCCAGTGGCAGCACTTCGATGCCGGACACCCGTTCGGAGCCCGCATCCCAGACCGGACGCACGCCCAGCAAATGCAGAGCCATCGCGAATTCTTCGCCCGCTGTGCGCATAGTGGCCGACCCCCAAAGATCAACGATCAAGCCGCGCGGCCAGTCGCCCTCATCCTGCAAGTGGCGGCGGATCAGCTCATCCGCCAGCCGCACACCCTGCGCATAGGCTGCACGGGTCGGAACAGCACGCGGATCGGTGGTGAACAGATTGCGCCCTGTCGGCAGTACATCGCGCCGCCCCCGATAGGGCGAGCCGGAGGGACCCGCAGCGATGCGGCGACCGTCCAGCGCATCCAACAGGGCGCGGGCCTCTCCCCTCACCGACTGTGTAGTAGCGAACGGAACCGTTCCCTTGTGCGCACGACCCCAGATATGGAGCCCCACGCCAAACTGGCTTTCCTTGATATCGCAGACAAAACTATCAATCCGCGTGATCGCTTCCGCGCTGCATCCCGCGCGATCAAGACCCAGATCATCCTCGAGCCCCTGCGCCTGCGCCTCTGTGCGGATATCGCTCTGAAGGCGGTCGCGGCGGCGCGGGTCAAGGCCGTCTGCGTTGGAGAATTCGTCCAGCAATGCTTCCAGCCGTGCGAGCCGGTCGGGTGTGCCACTGGCGCGCATCGGCGGCGGGATATGACCCAACGTGACCGCGCCGATGCGCCGCTTTGCCTGTGCAGCTTCGCCAGGGTCGTTCACAATGAAGGGGTATATCACAGGCATGGCGCCTGTCAGTACTTCGGGCCAGCAGGTATCCGAGAGCGCGACCGATTTTCCGGGCAACCATTCCAGCGTGCCATGCGCACCGATATGCACCAGCGCATCGGTTTCATTTTGTAGCCAGAGGTAAAAAGCAACATAGGCATGGCGCGGCGTGCGCGACAAATCGTGGTAACTGTCCTCGCGGCCCTGCGGGGTTGCACGCTCGGGCTGGAGGGCGATCCACACCTTCCCGCGCAGGATTGCGGCAAAGTGGAACATGCCATCCCGCGCATCGGGATCATCCTCGGGCGCGCCCCAGACCTCGGCAAGCGTTTCGCGCAATTCCTCGGGTAACTGCGCCAGTGCCAGCTTATACTCCTCAATTGGCCAAGCTGTGCTACGCGCCAACAATGCGTCCTGCAAGGCAATGTCGTCTATCGCGACGTCATAGCCTGCGGTGTCCAAATCGCTCAGGATCGCCTCAGCGGATTGCGGCGCATCAAGGCCCACGGCATGCCCCATGTTCCAATCCTTGCCCGGATAGGTCGACATTACGAGTGCGACCCGCCGCTGCGCCACAGGCAAAGCCGCCAACCGCGTCCACCCTTGGACACGGTCTGCAATCGCCTCAATCCGGTCTGCATCGACGCGGTGGGCAAAGCGAGAATACTGTAGATCCGGATCACGCTTGCTCGGATCCTTGAAGCTGGCGACGCCACCCATAATGCGGCCATCGACTTCCGGCAGTACAACATGCATAGCGAGGTCAGCAGGCGACAGGCCGCGTTCCGCACCCGCCCACGCCTTGCGCGTAGAGGTCGCGAGCGCGACTTGAAAAACCGGAACTCCGCCCGCGTCCAGCGGGGAGGTGCCATCGGCCCCTTTACCTGAAAATGCCGTCGCGTTCACAATCGCTGCGGGAGCCAGATGGGCAACCTGACGGCGCAGCCAACCCGCTGCATCCCGCGATTTGAGCGAAGGCGCAAACACCGATGACACATCATATCCGCGAGCGCGGAAGGCCTCAAACAGCGCCGTGATCGGAGCAAGATCTGCGGCGACCAGATAGGACCGATAGAAAACGATCAATATTCGCGGCTTGCCTGCAAGGGCCGCATCGGACCCCACCGACACCAACGGACAGCATGCACCGTCCTCGGGTGTCCATGCCCCAACAGAGGGTAGTGATTTCACCCCCCGTACCGGACCTGCATAAAGCCCTGCCGCCAGCGCCATCTGCGCCAGCGCCGCCTGCGCCGCAACGATGCCGCCCGTGTCACACAAGTGCGCCAGCCGCCGCAGCGTAGATTTTGGCACCGTCGAAAGCGCGTCAAGGCGTGCATCGACCCGCCCGTCCGCAGGCAGCACAGCCAGAGCAATCCCGTTGTCCCGAGCCAGCGCGTAAATTTGCTGCAAGCCATACGGCCAATACGGCACGCCGCCGATCAGACGAACCAAGATACCCTTGGCCCCGCTTAAGGTCTGTTCGACATATGTATCAACCGACAGCGGATGCTTCAGCGCGACGATATTGGCCAGCCGTAGGGACGGCAAACGCCCGTCAGTCCCGCCGCCGCGGTGCCACGCTTCCGCAAAAGCACCAAGGTCGGAATCCGACAGCGACAATACCACAAGATCTGCAGGCGTTTGTCCCACATCGAAGGGTGTCTCTGTCTCCTCCAGCCCGTGGCTTTCGCGGAAAACGACATGCATGGCGTTACTCGGCCGCTTGAGCGCGCACAGCACCCAATGCCGCGTGGATCACCGATGCATCAATGTCATGATGCTCAGCAATGACCACAAGCCGACCTATGCGCGCTTCATTCGCGCCCCAAGGGCGGTCAAACTGGTGACGCACCCGCGCGCCCACGGCCTGCACCAACAAGCGCATGGGCTTACCCGCCACGGCGGCATATCCTTTGATTCTCAGGATATTATGCGCGTTCGCAAGATTCTCGATTGCGCGCACCAGATCGGCGGGCTCCGTGACCTCGGGAATTTGGACAACGATGCCTTCGAAATCATCATGCTCGTGATCATCAGCCCCATCGTGATGGGACGGGCGTGCGTCAATGTCATCTTCGGCGGCGGCCTCAAGCCCCAGAATGATACGCGGATCAATCATACCTTCTGCCACTTCAACCACTGGAACGGTGCGGGTAGATTGCGCTGCAATCATCTCTTTCGCACGGGCGACCCCTTCGACGCCCGCGAGGTCGGGTTTGGTCAGCAGAATAATATCGGCACAGGAAATCTGGTCCTCGAATACTTCTGACAGAGGGGTGTCGTGGTCAATGCTCTCATCCGCTAAGCGTTGCGCATCAACACGGGCCACATCGGTGGCAAAACGACCCGCGGCGACTGCTTCGGCATCTGCAAGGGCAATCACACCGTCAACGGTGATTTTGGAACGGATATCGGGCCAGTCGAACGCTTTGAGAAGTGGTTTGGGCAGTGCCAGACCTGACGTCTCGATCAGGATATGATCGGGGCGTGGTTCAAGCGCCATCAGCGCCTCGATTGTCGGTATAAAATCATCGGCCACGGTGCAACAGATGCAGCCATTGGCCAACTCCATAATATTTTCAGCCGGACAATCAGGAATGGCACAGGATTTGAGGATTTCCCCATCAACGCCCACATCCCCGAATTCATTGACGATAATGGCCAGCCGCTTGCCGCCCGGATTCTGCATCAGCTGACGCACCAGCGTGGTTTTACCGGAGCCGAGAAAGCCGGTGATGACGGTGACAGGCAGTTTTGCGAGATTTGACATGTTAACTCTCCATTGGGGGGATACGGGCAACGCAGTTGCGTTTGAAGTGCTCGGGACGCGTCCGCCACGGGATCAATCCGTCGGCTGTTGCGTGATACAGGGCAGCGCCATCAAGGATCATATCAGGGTCCGCGACCTCATCCACATTGGCGAAAACATAGGTCCAGCGCGCGCCACCGCGCAGCGCAACAGTGCATCCATGGTCGCAGTTTTGCAGGCAATCCACAGGCGTCACGCGCACGCCGTCGGGCAACGCCAATGCATCGAGCGCATCAAAAAGCGCTTGCCCCGGACGGCGACCTTCCTCAGGTATCTCGCGCCCGCGTCTGCATTTTACACAAACCAGCAATTCTGTTGGATTTGAAGGTGTCGCCTGATCTCTCAATGTCCTCTGCCCCAAATTGTGATGGGACGCAGGCACAGGTGACGAGGACAGATTCCCCATGAACAGGACGGAATTGCCCCGACACCGGCACACCCCGTCCGGTTTAGTCGTTTTGTATCGGCAGGTCTCCCGGCTCACGGATTTAGGGCTTGTAACCCTGCGGCTGATCTACCTTCCCGGCTGTTGCCAGTGGCGTTGATCGGCCTGATCCGTTCACGGTCGCGGGGGCGGCTGAGCTTGACCACGTGAAAATACGCGGCTGCTTATTCCCTTTTCACCTGCCGAAGCAGGCACCAGTACAGCCCAATCGTGTAATCAATTGCAGCGAGCTGTCAAGGAGTTACCTGAATCAATCGGCACGAATGAGCCCGTGCATACGCACGGGCACAAATTGATCCATCACCTCAGGCAAGGCGACTAGGCAGGAACTTTGCGTTCAACAGCAACTGGTAACACTGTTTCGCAGCCAAATGACTTTAATACAGCACTGCGGCGAACGTCTGCTTTCTGGACACCATGACGCCGAAGGACGCAGCCGAAACAATGCTGTTCACCCAGATGGCGGCAATTCACCAATCAACTAAGATGCTGGCGCGCCGGTTGAATCACGTCGATAATATCCGGCAGCAGGACGCAGCAGAACGCGCCCTGAACAAGCTGGCGCGGACCTATAGCGCGCAGATGGACACGTTAAAGCGATATCGCAGCAAAGGGCAGACTGTCCGCGTTGAGCGTGTGACTGTCGAGAGCGGCGGGCAAGCCATTGTTGGCAATGTCTCAAAAGGGGGGGCGCATGATGAAAAGTGACGTTAACCCCATGCACTCTGCGCCCAGATGCACCGCGAAATCAAAACGCAGTGGAGAACCATGCAAAAGCCCGGCGGTGCGCGGCTGGAAAGTATGCCGGATGCACGGCGCAGGCGGCGGTGCTGGATCTGGGCGCGAGCATCCGAATTATCGGCATGGGACTCGAAGTAGCGAAGCCGTTGAACTAAGGGCCGCAATCGCTAGGTTGATATCACTACATGGGAAAACATAGCATTTATCAATACACGCTGAATCGGCGTTTTTAAAAAGGTTGTTCACTCAATGATGGCTCCAAAGTACAGCGAATTGCAAAATATGTCTGACAAGGAACTGATTAAGAGGCTGGAGGCGATGGAGGGCAGCGTTCAGGTAGGAATCAATTTCATTTATGATGAGTTACGGGATCGAAGGCTAACCCGGCTTACAAAAGTAGTGTTGTGGCTGACCGCTGTTGTTACCGTAGCTACGATTATCAATGTCTGGCTGGTATTCATGACGATTTAAGCAAGCAACGCTCAAAAGGTAGATAATTAGGGGGATAAAGCAATCTCAACTGAGTAATTAACCTATAAAAATCAATGACTTGTGATAATTAAATGGTGCCCAGGGGCGGGGTCAACTTACCGTTTAATTTCATCTAGTTATCAAAAAGTGGGACAGTGATCCTTCCCATAGTTTTACTAGGTTTTTCGGCATTAATGTCCCACGTCGTTGGCAAAATAGCCGCCCGGAATCACACCACCTCATAGATCAAAATCGCAATGAAAAACGCCGCCCCCAAGCCAAGGGACGGCGTTCTGGCGCGATGACGCCCACAAACATCAAATGAGGAATAAGATGCAGGAAAAACATAGCACTAAAGCCCAAACCGTGCAAGCCGAGTCCGCTTTGGACCGGCCTTTGGACGTGGCAGAGTTTGGCGACCGCCGCGCAATCAAAATGCGGAGTCGAACCCTGTCCCTGCGTGACCTGTCCACCGGTCTACCCGCCGCCGTCAGCAAGGACTCCATGCGTCATATCAAGCTGGGCCGGTTCACTGGGGAGACCACGGCGAAAGGCAGCTACCGGCACAACGCAGCGCACGACTCCGTTTCTGGAATCGAGGGCGATTACGACGCCGGGACGATGACCGTTAAACAAGCCGCCGCCGCGCTGGAGTATGCCGGAGTCGCGGCGATGATCTACACCACGCCAAGCCACCAGCAGGACGGCAAGGGACACCGCTGGCGCGTCCTCTGCCCTCTGTCTGCCGACACCACACCGGCAAACCGGCAAGCCCTACTGGCCCGCGTAAACGGCGTGCTGGGCGGGACGTTGAGCGCGGAGTCGTTCACCCCTGCGCAGTCCTATGCGTTCGGCGCGGTCAAAGGTGAACCGGCCCCCAAGGTGCAGCTGGTGGAAGGCCGGTTCCTCGATCACTGCGCAGACCTCGACGCCAATGCAATCGGGAAGCCTGCCCCCGACCGTGGCGAACCGCAGCAAGCCGCCGATCTGTCGCACGACGCACACCGCGTAGAGCGGGCAGCGGCGATGCTGGAGGCATCCGCGCAGCGTCTCGCCGATACCACCGTTGCCCGCAACGAAGCCCTCTGCCGGGAAGCCTTCCTTATGGGCGGTCTGGTGGCAAACTGCCTGCTGGACCGCGAACAAGTGATGGAAGCCTTGCTGCCGGTGATGATCGAAAACGGATTCTTGGATGACCACGCCAAGGGCGACGTGGCAGAGGTGGAAAGGATCATAGATGCCCAACTGCTGACTGGCGCGCGCGAACCCTTTGACCCTGCCCCGATCAACGCCGATGACTTTGACGATGACGGCGATGACGAACCGGAGGAATCCACGGGCCGCTTCGACATCTATGACCTGCTTGGACCGCCGCCTGACGATGCCGCACAAATCTACGGGCTGCCCTATCTGACTCCGGGCCAGTGTGCCGACCTGCCCGCCCGTGATTATGTAGTGAAACGGCTTATCGCGCCCCGGCAAATCGGCTGCATCTTTGGGGAACCCGGCGCGGGTAAATCCCTCATTGCTCCCCGCATGGCTTACGAGATTGCCATAGGTGAATCCACGTTCGGGCTGCGCACCAAAGCCGGACCCGTGTTCTACGTCGCTTGTGAGGATCAAGACGGCATGGCAGGCCGCGTGGCCGCGCTGCACATGGAACTGGGGGACGCTGACACCTTCCACCTGTTCAACACCGTCAGCGATCTTTTCAGCCCCGGCACGATCAAGGGCAAAGGCAGCCCCGATCTGGAGGCACTGCGCAAAGCGGCCAAAACGATCCGCCCCAAGCTAATCGTGATCGACACGCTGGCAATGGCGATGCCCGGTTTAGAGGAAAACGATGCCGCCGGAATGAATCGCGTGGTGCAGATTGGCAAACGGCTGGCCCATTGCGGCGCGGCTGTTGTGTTCGTCCATCACGGCACAAAGGCAGAGGGCAACACGCCACGCGGTCACTCTGTATTTAACGGCGCGCTGGACTTCTCTATCATGGTCAAGGCAGCGGACAAGGCGGGCATTGTGCGCGGCGTGATCCGCAAGAACCGCAACGGCCCGCCCGATCTGGACATCGCGTTCAAGATTGGCAGCCACCGCGTCGGGATTGACGTGGACGGCGAACCAGTGGACGCGCCTATCTGCCTGCCGTGTGATCCGGGCCAAGCGGACGCCACCGAGTCCAAGCTGACAGAGACAGAGGAAGCCGCGTTCAATCTGTTCCTCGAAATGGAAGCGACCGGCCCGGTGGACGAAACGGAATGGCGCAAACGCGCAACGGATGAATACCACGTCTCTGCCAGTGATGACCGTGACAATAGACGCCGGACAGTCACACGCGCGTTGAAAGGTCTAATCGGAAAACGGAAAGTCATCATCGAAAACGGGCAAATGGGCTTTCCACATTCCGTTGAAAGTAGCGACTGGGATGACGATTCAGAGGAGGCAGACCAGTGATGACGCTACCCCAAGGACACCGGACAGACCGGACGAGTCCGGTTATTGTCCTGTCCGTCCGCCCCGTTGCCCCTCACCCGGACACCGGACGGACCGGACTCCCCCCTTTAGGGGGGTCCGGCTGTCCGGTCCGGTCTGGCAACCCGGTAGATGGTTTAGCCACCAGCACGGCGATTAAAGAGCGTTCCGTTAGGGCGCATGCCGAACCTAGCAATATCATCGCGTTCTGCCTGCCGAGCGTCATCGTCATCTTCAAACAAATCAAAGCTGATGCCCAGCCAACCAATAGGTTGGTTCATCACATATTCGTAGAACGGCTTATTGACGATCAGTTTTCCCAGCGGACCTACCCGCTTGTCATCCTTTTGGAGGTGCGACTTGATCCGAGATGGGGCTTTGGCTGTCCCAACGTAGACTGGCATAGTCTCAAGCCTGTTCCAAAGAACATAGCGTGCATTGATACTCAACGGCAGCGCGGCAAGTTTGGAGCGGGTTTGTTCGGCGTTCATAATCATATCGCTTCGTTATCCCTAAATCTTGGCGAGATCGTGACACCATCTTGGCTACAGGTTGACGCAGTCATCCTTTCGCAGAGTCTGCGGGTCCCTCTCGATAATCGGGCTGATGCGGGGAGCGCGGAGCGCATCCTTTCAACCGATTTGAGAATTTTGAATCAGCCTTCCCCCGATGACACCGTTTCAACGAAAACAAGAAAGCCGTGCAAATGAATGATCTTTCGATTGCTGACCTTTTGGGACCCAGTCCCAGCGTGGAAATTTCCGATGACCGTGCTGACCTCGCCACCTCTGCCGAGATTGCCGATTGGCTTGGGCTGACCTCCAGCCGCGTGAACCAGCTTGCACGGGACTCGATCCTGCCCCGCGTGGATGCCCCCGGCGGTTTTGCCTTTCCGCTCAAGCAATCCGTGCAGGCCTACGCCGAGCATTTGCGGAACCGCTCTGTCCGGTCCAGTGATCCCCGCCTTGCCGATGAAAAACTGCGCGTGGCTGCTGGGCAGGCGGACAAGCTGGACATCCAGAACCAAAAGAGCCGGGCCGAATTGATCCCCGCTGCTGCTGTCCGTGCGGAGTGGCTGGCCGTGGCTGCTGACCTGCGCGCCCGCCTGCTGGCCGTGCCGTCACGGGTTGCCGCCAAGCTGTCGCTGGACCGGCCTGCCACGGCTGCTTTGGACGTGGAATTGCGCCGAGCGATGGAGACTCTGGCCGAAACCGCAAACGAGGGGGCCAAGGGGGCCACCCGCAGCGCAGACCCGGCCCATTCCGCCAGACCTACCGCCGCCGACACCGAAACGCCTCTGGAGGGCCAAAAATGACCCATGCCGCTTTGACCCAAATCCGCGCCGAAACATACGCCGCGTTGCGCCCGCCGCCGCCGGTCAATCTGCCCGATTGGATCGAGTCGCATGTCCGGCTGCCGTCCGAAGTATCCGCCCAGACCGGCCCAATGATCCTGACGCCAGTGCAGCGCGGAATTGCAGAGGCAATGGGCGACTCTGAAATCGAGCGCGTGACTGTCGTGAAGCCGGTTCGCCTTGGCTATACGTCCCTGCTGACGGCGCTGGTCGGGTACTATTGCGATTCAAATCCTAGCCCTATCCTTGCCGTGCATCCAACCGAAGGTGACGCCCGTGGCTGGATCGTGGATGACGTGGACCCCATTTTTACAGCATCGCCCGAATTGCGCGGCCTGCTCACGCTGGAGGCAGACCCCACGGGCCGGTCCACATTGCTGTCCCGAAAATTCCCCGGCGGTTCACTAAAGGTCATCGCGGCCAAGTCGCCCCGCAACCTTAGACGCCATAACGCCAAGGTTCTCATTCTCGACGAAATTGATGGCATGGAGAGCGGAGCAGAAGGTAGCCCGATCACTTTGGCAGAACGGCGCACACTCTCATTCCCCGACCGCAAGATTGTAGCCGGATCGACTCCGACTTGGGAGGACACCAGCCACGTCCTGCGACTCTACGCCCAAAGCGACAAGCGGCTGTTTGAAATCCGCTGTCTCGATTGCGACGACTACACCGCGCCGCGCTGGGAACATATCGAATGGGATTCAGGTAAGCCGGAAACCGCCGCGTTCGTCTGTCCGCATTGCGGCGCGGTGCAGCCGGAGAACCGCAAGGCCGAAATGGTCCAGCATGGTCGCTGGATCATCACCGCGCCGGACGTGAAGAACCACGCCGGATTCCGCACAAACGTCCTAGTGTCCACTCTGCCCGCCGCAAGCTGGGGCAACATCGCCCGCGAGTTTTTGGCTGCCAAAGATCATCCCGACTTGCTGCAATCGTGGACCAACACGCTAATGGCAGAGGGCTGGAAACAAGCCGGGGAAGAATTGGACGAGTCCGCGCTGGCAAACCGCCGCGAGTCCTTTTCGCTTGAGGACCTGCCGGACGAAACGCTGGTACTCACTTGCGGCGTGGATGTGCAGCATGACCGCCTTGAATCCGTTACCTTGGCACACAGCCGGACAGATACCTTTGTTGTGGATGCACGCGTGTTCTGGGGTCCTGTAAATGATTCAGATGTTCCTTGGGCTGAATTGGACGCCTTCCTTGCGCAGACCTACATCCACCCCGGAGGCGGTATCCTACGGATGGACGCCGTGGCCGTCGACTCGTCCGATGGTCAAACGATGGACCGCGTGTTGGCGTTTTGCCAACCCAAGCTATCGCGCCGCATTGTGCCGATCAAAGGGGCAGACGGGCAACGCCCCGCAATCCGTGCAAGCGCCACGAAAGGGCAGCGGCTGTTTATTGTCGGCGTGGACGGTATCAAGGCAAACCTGACGGAAAGACTCATGCGCGGCACGTCCATCCGGTTCTCTGACACACTGGACGCGCGGTTCTTTGAGGAACTCGCCAGTGAACGCCGTGTCGTTAAATACAGTCGGGGCGCGCCAAAGGCTTCATGGGAGCGCATTCCGGGCAAACGAGCCGAAGCATTGGACTGCGTGGTCTATGCCTTGGCCGTGCGGAATTTGGTTGGCGTGAATCTGGATATTCGGGAAATGGAACTTGCGGACCGTGGCACCACAGCGCCACGGCGGACCGTTGTGAAATCGAAATGGCTAAGTCGTTAGGGCCAATTAGTCAAAGCAACGGGTCCAAAAATTTTAGCAATACTTCTTGATGTTCCAAGCTGTACCAGAGA
Organism: Sulfitobacter sp. F26169L; assembly: GCF_026410285.1. GTDB lineage: Bacteria > Pseudomonadota > Alphaproteobacteria > Rhodobacterales > Rhodobacteraceae > Sulfitobacter. The sequence goes on from NZ_JAPMLP010000005.1 coordinate 23,731, forward strand.
CTGTGAAATCCTATGGCGAGGGCATGATGTCAGATATTGATGATAATTCCGAAAAAGGCTGGCTAACAACCGCAATCGAAGGGGGATTGCCACAAATACTTGCGGGACCTGCAGGTAAAGCCATAAGCCGCTTAATCGGCGCCGCAGTTGAGATTCCGGCCGTTGCGTTGGAGGGGGTCGTTCAAGGTATTCGAGATAAATCCGACGCCCGATCTCAAATCTCCCAAGCCATAGCAAGTAGGGCGGCCGAAACCGCTGCTAATGATCCGGATATAATGGATCGAGCCATACAAACCATGCTGGCTCGATCTTATCGCGTTCAAAAAAATAAGGACGCTGTCGCCACCATTGCGATTGAAGAATTAAGTGAAAATCCACCACCTGCAAATAGCGAAGGCCCTTCGGACGATTGGCTTAATAAGTTTGAAAGACACGCAGAGGATGCTTCAAGTGATGATCTTCGGATCATGTTTGGAAAACTATTGGCTGGAGAAGTCCGAAGGCCCGGCGATGTTTCAGCTGCCACACTGACTTTCATATCAAATTTGGACAGCGATACGGCAAAGCTAATCCAACGAGTCATGCCTTGTTGTACAAACGATGGAGCCGCTTATCTAGAAGCATTAGATACAGAACTAACTACCCCTGAGAATGCGTACCTTGAATTGGCTGGGTTTTGGTCTGCCGACAAGCATTTAAAGATGACATTCGATGCTAATGGAACCGCGATCCGAAAACTTACAGAAACCGGAATGGGAATTGCCATAATAGGCGATACTGAAAAGTACATAAGCCTTAGAGGTGCAATTCTTTCACGAGCTGGAAGAGATTTAGTAAATGTCGTTGGTCCCGACTTTGACTATCAGAAGCTCGCAAACTACGCGCTAAAAAATGAGTTCGTAAAAAAATTCTACTATGGTGAGTTAGTTTCTTCTGGGATCAACGTGAGTATGCCGAATCCGATAGAACTTTTCATTGAAATGTAGATTCTTAGAGCAACTCAATGTTAATCGTCCTAGTTTAAACGCAAAATAGAAGTTGCCGACCGTGGCACCGCAGCGCCACGGCAGACCATTGCTAGGTCTAAACTTGTGGGGGGGCAGTATAGGCTATTATCTCTCCAGTCTCTTGATCCTTCTTTTCCAGCTTCGCCAAAGATTCTGCGATGAATTGCTGAATCTCGGGCAGGGCCGCCAGTGATCTTTGCATGTGTAGCCTGCTTTTCTTTCTGTTTCGGCTTCCCCTACTGCGCGCCTGCGCTGCCTCTGGGTCTCGGTCGTAGTAGGCAGCATTACTGCAACTCTTACAGCAATATTTTGCGTGACTGCGTTTCGGAGAAAAGTCAATTCCACAAGCCTTGCATTTTATCATTCCGCACCGCTGGATTCAGCTATCTGAAATGCGGCGTTTTCTGCACTCTCAATATCGGAATGCGGAATAGGCGACATAACTGGCTCTCCTTCTCCAAACGGCGCGGCAGCCGCGTAAAATGATCCATTTTTTTCATAGACAAGAGCCATCCAAAGGTCATCGCCAACAGCACCGCAAGTTTTCACAAGTTGGCAGTCTGGATCGGGTGTTGCCCAGTCTAATTTAGACTTTAGATATTCGAAAGATTTCATGCTTTAGTCCTCATTCAACAAACGATATCAGCTACGAAGCTGAAAATTTTGTCATTTCTATGTTGGGTGTTTAGACGGATCGTCTGTGGCAGCTTTACTGAACTGTGAACTGCGCGGGACTGTCATCAAGCAACTTTCGGAAATCAGGATAGACCGCCTGAAAGACGTCTGGGCGACACCTTTGCAAGATTGCCATACGCCTGAAATCTAATTCGTCCTTGGCAATCTGGGGCAGCTGACTTTCCCCAAAAACTAGATAATGCACAAGGTAACGCCGCAACAGGCCTTCCTCCTCTGCCAAGCCCGCCGCCGCTCGTTCCGCGTGACCGGGAATGTTTCTGCTGTTGGCCGTTTTCCTCATAATCCTAATCCTCAATGTTTGTTTGTGATGTGCAAAGGGGCCAGCTTTCGCCAGCCCCTCTACGTTTTGCGTCCGGCACCCCTGCCGGGAGAAAGGTCAACTTTGCCCGACTCGACACCGGGCAAGGCCAACATAGGGCAACTAGTTTTATAAACGCAAGTAAATATTGAATAAATACTAGCTTGTTTTATTAACGCGAATCAGGCTACACAGGGCTGGAGAAATCAGAGGAGCGAACAATGAGCGACACAATTTTTTCCGTAGGGCAAGCCGCCGAATGGCTGGCAGACAGCCCTGAAACCCAAGAACATGCGGCGAACCAGCTACGTCGGTTCCGCGCTAAAGGTTATGTGCAAACCCAAGGACAATTCGGGTCCGGGCCAACAGCCGCACACAAATTCAATGTCCACGACCTCGCAACAGCGAAACTGTGCCAAGGCGTCATGCGGTTTGGTATCAAAAAGGAAGCAATCCTGCGGGCAGTTTCGGATGCCTGTTACACGCTGCCGGTAATGGGTGGTGATATCACCGGCATTGAAGCCGCGTTCAGCGATCCGCGCGCCGCGTGGTGCATGATTGTGTTCTTCCACGCCAACGCTGACGGGACAGAATCTATCAACGCTCAAATGTGTTTGGGCATGGACGGGCTGGAGCGCCTAGGCGGTCAAATGATTGTGCTGACCCTGACCGACTGGCTGCCCGCTCTTGCCGAAATGCAGGGAGCATAAATATGGCTTTCCCGTTCGCCAGTTTCTTCAAACGCGACATCGCGCAGCCTGTCCAGACTCGCAGCTTTGATGCGGCGTCTGGCGGACGTCGGGCCAGCGGGTTTATGTCCTACGGGTCCAACGCGACCGAAACCCTTGCCGCCGCTGCCCCTCTGCGCAGCCGCGCCCGCCATGCCTACGCCAACAATGGCTATATCCAGAACGGCGTGAACGCGATTGTCGCTGAATCCGTTGGCGCGGGCATTGAACCCGCGAGTGCAAATCCTGACATCGGGCTGCGCGATCCACTGAATCAGCAATGGCTGACGTTCGCCGAGTCTGCCGATGTAGAGGGCCGGACCGATCTGCGCGGGCTGATGGCTCAAATGGTTCTGGCCTGCGTGGTGGATGGTGAATCTTTCGCCGTTATTGAGGAAGACTCGGACGGCGTGCAGGTCCGCTTGATCCCGGCAGAGATGGTAGAGGAGTCCAAGACTGCCGATCTGGGGCAAGGCCGCTATATTGCCGCCGGTATCGAGTTTGATGCCCGTGGCCGCCGCGTGGCGTATCACATCCAACCCCAGCGCCCGACCGATCTGTTCCCGACCAGCAGGACGCCTATCCGCGTTCCGGCAAAGGACGTGCTGCACCTTATGCGTCCGCTGGGGCCGGGGCAGGTTCGCGGCGTGTCTTGGCTGGCCCCTATCCTGCTGACAGTGAACGAACTGGACCAGCTACAGGACGCCCTGCTGGTCGGCGCAAAGATTGCCGCAATGCACGCGGGCTTTGTCACAGACAATAACAATATCGGAGGCAGCGGCGCATACCCCGAAGCGGACAGCCTGACAGACATTAGCCTAGAGCCGGGAGTCGTGCGTATCCTGCCTGCCGGGACTGACATCAAATTTAACTCCCCAGCCGAAGCCAAGGACAGCATCTCTTTCGCCAAGCTGACCTTGGGCCAGATTGCCGCCGGACTCGGTATTCCCCAGTTTTGGCTGGACGGCGATCTGACAGGCGCGAACTACTCCAGCCTGCGCGCCGGATTGATCCCTGCCCGCGCCAAGCTGGAGCAATACCAGTATCACCAGATTATTCCGCAAGTGCTTGCCCCGCTTTGGCGTCGCGTTCAAACCCGCGCATACCTGTCCGGCAGCGTGGACATTCCCGACCTTGCGCCCGCGTTGAAAGCTGAATGGCTGCCCCCGCGCTTTATGCAGGTTGATCCTGCCAAGGATACCGCCGCGCTTATCGCTCAAATTGACGCCCGCCTCACATCCCGCACGAAAGCCGTGGCGTCCTTGGGCTGGAATATCGCGGACCTCGACAAAGAGATTGCCGCCGAAACTGCTGGAGTCACCGATGACGCTTGAAACCCTTATCCGCCAAGCCACGACCGCCAACAGCTATGACGCTGCCACGCGGACCTTTGAAGCCGTGATTGCCACGATGACGCCCGTGGTGCGCAGCGATGCCCAAGGCCCGTTTAACGAGATTCTGGACCCTGCCACGCTGGGGGCCAGCGCCGGTATGCCGCTGCTGGACAGCCACCGGACGGACTCGGTGCGCGATCTGCTGGGCCGCGTACTGTCCACGCGTATTGAAGGCCAGCAGGTCATCGCAAAGCTGCAACTGTCCACCGCGTCCGACACAGACCCGATTGCCCAGCGTATCGCTGACGGGTCCCTGACCGGCGTTTCCATCGGCTACCGCGTTGCGGGCTGGAGCGTGTCCACCGCGCAGAACGGCACCCGCCAAAAGACACCGACCGCGTGGACCCTCACAGAGGTCACTTTGACAACGAACCCGGCAGACCCGCACGCGCGCGTCCGCCACCAAGAAGCCCTAGGCGCAACGGCGCGGCCTAGCGAGACGACCCCGACCAATCGCGCCGCCAACCCTACCCCCTCTCACACTGGAGCAAATATGCCCGATCCTGTAATTGAACACCCCGTCACACCGGAGTCCGCAGAACGGACCCGCCGGTCCACGATCCGCACGTTGGTCCGGTCTGCTGGCCTGACCGCCGAAACCGCCGATGACCTGATCGACCAAGACTCGACCGTGGATCAAGCCAAGGCCGCTGTTTGGGATGCCACGCAGACCCGCACCGCGCTTGTCATCCGCACCCACGTGCCCCAGAACGATGATCCTGCTGTCATCACGCGCCGCATGTCCGACGCCGTGGCTGTCCGCATGGCTGGTGGCGAATGTCCCGATGACGCACGGCAGTATATGGGCGACTCGTTGCTCGACTTGGCCCGCGATACCCTGACCCGTTCCGGCGTGTCTGTCCGTGGCTTGGCTGCTGACGAAGTATTCACCCGCGCAGCACACGGCACGTCCGACTTCCCGCTTGTCGTGTCCAACGCGATGGGCAAGGTCGCGGCTGACAGCTACAAGGCCGCCGAAACTGTCCTGAAACAGCTTGGCCGTCAGCGCGTGCTGCGCGACTTCAAACCGTCCACCAGCATCCGCGTGGGTGAAATGGGCAAGCTGGAGGAAATCGCGGAGTCCGGTGAAATCAAAGCCACCAGCCGCGCAGAGACAGGCGAGTCCATGTCGCTGAAAACCTTTGCCCGTGCGATCAACGTCAGCCGCAATCTGCTGGTGAATGATGACCTCAACCTGCTGGGCGATATGACAGCAGCGTTCGGGGAAGCCGCCGCGCAGACAGAGGCAGAGGAAATGCTGTCCCTGCTGACCAGTAACCCGAACCTTTCCGACGGCACGCCGGTATTTGACGCCAGCCGGGGCAACCTGTCCGGCGCGGGCGCTGACCCGTCATCGGCAGAACTCGACATCGTGCGAAAGGCAATGCGGTCCACCACTGGGACCGACGGGAAAACGCTTATCAGCGTGACCCCCAAATTCCTGCTGGTAGGTCCGGAACTCGAAAATCAGGCCGAAAAACTGCTGTCGAGCATTTACGCCACAACGGTCGGCGATGTGAACGCATGGTCCGGTAAACTGTCGCTGTTGGTAGAGCCGCGCCTGACGGGCAATCAATGGTACGTCTTTGCCGATCCTGCCCGCGTGGCAAGCATCGTCTACGGCTACCTTGCATCCGCCCAAGGCGTCCAAATCCAGCGCGCAGAGGCTTGGGACACGCTGGGCATCAAGTACCGCGCGTTCCTCGACTTTGGCACGGGCTGGAGCGATTGGCGTGGCGCGCATAAGAACCCCGGCAGCTAAATGGCTACCGTCGCGGAAATGCTGACCCAAGCTAGAGCGGCCTATCACGCCCTCCAGCTTGGGGAACTGGCAGTCAGCTTCAAAGACAGCAACGGGGAAACCGTGGAATACAACCGCGCCTCACTGCCCCGGCTGGCCGCTTACATCAATGACCTAGAACGGCAAGCGATGGGCGCGGCCCGCCCCCACGCCGTTCAATTCCAGACCTCGAAAGGACTGACATGAAAAACTTTATCCAACGTGGTGACAACATCACCCTCGACTCCCCTGATGACGTGCTGTCCGGCGCAGGCGTCAAAATCGGCGCAATCTTTGGCGTGGCAAATGGTGACGCAGCAACGGGCCAGCCTGTTGTCCTGTCCACGGTAGGCGTCTTTGATCTGCCCAAAACCACGGCAAACGATGTGACCGCAGGAGCGGCGCTGTTCTGGAATGACACCGCGAAAGAAGTCACCACAACGGCGTCCGGCAACACCCGTATCGGCGTGGCTATCGCAGCCAAATCCGGCGCGGGTACTGTCGCAACCCGTCTTAACGGCTCTTTCTGATCCGATGACACAACTCCGCACGCCCCAGCACTCACTCTGTCCAGCGCCCGTTCGGCGCGGATTGAGCCGTGCAGAGGCGGCGGAGTACATCGGTATAGGCACGACCAAATTTGACGCTTTAGTGATGGATGGACGGATGCCAAAACCGAAGCGAATTGACGGACGCACAATTTGGGACCGCGTGGCCGTGGACCGCGCATTTGACGAACTGGACGCACCGGGCCACGCTGACGCGAATCCTTGGGACTGATCTGTAATGAAAATGCGCCTCAAATACATCGTGGAGGACACCGACCGCCACGGAACCGTTCGCCTCTACTACCGCCGCCCCGGCGAACCTAAAATCCGACTGCGTGGACCTATAGGGTCAGCAGAGTTTTTGACAGACTACCGCCGCGCAGCCGCTGGACCTGCCAAACCCCGCACCGCCCCAAAAATTGGCAGCGTGGTAAAAGGGTCAATCAAGGGTCTCTGCGTGGACTACTACAAATCCGCCATGTTCCGCGAACTGGACCCACGCACCCAAAAAGTGCGGCGTGGAATCCTAGAGCGATTTTGCCAGCATAAATCTGACGGGGATAAACCCTACCGGATGCTGCTGCCCCGTCACATCCGCGCCCGCCGCGACGAAATGATGGACCGCCCCGAAGCCGCTAACGGCATGGTGATAGCCCTACGCCAAGTGTTCAAGTTTGCCATGCGTTACGACTTACACGACACTAACCCTGCGCTGGGAATTGAATACCTGTCCGGCAATGCTGACGGATTCCATTCGTGGACGCTGGACGAAATCGAGCAATTCGAGAACACCCACGCCGTTGGAACCTCTGCCCGCCTTGCCCTGTCGCTTGCCCTCTACACCGGACAGCGCCGTGCCGATCTGGTGACGTTTGGAAAACAGCACGTTCGGGATGGGTGGCTGTCCTTCACACAGCACAAGAACCGCAACAGCAAACCCGTGCGGATGGAAATTCCGATCATCCCCGTTTTGCAGCGCACGATTGACGCCAGCCCTACCGGCGATCTGACGTTTCTGGTGACGGCATTTAATCGCCCCTTCACATCAAACGGATTCGGAAATCGGTTCCGCAAATGGTGCGACGAAGCAGGGCTGGAAAACTGTTCTATCCACGGGCTGCGCAAAGCCGCCGCCGCGCGACTCGCGGAGTTGGGCTGCACCGAACAAGAGATAATGGCGATCACCGGACACCGTACGTCTAAAGAGGTTACGCGGTACACCCGTGCAGCAAGTCAAAAGACCCGCGCAGAAAGCGCCTTGCGGCGCATGTCAGACGGTCAAAACGGGAACAAAAGTGTCCCACTTTTAGACGTCGTGGTAGAGGGTGGGACAATTTCCGACCCTAACAAACTGAAAGGAAACGGAAAAATATAATAGTGGTGCCCAGGGGCGGAATCGAACCACCGACACGAGGATTTTCAAGCCAGTAAGGGCTGATTTTCTGCGATTCTCTGCGCGTTACCGTGAACAGAATTCGGATAATTAATTTCGATTATCCATCTGATTTAAATAGACAAATGATTTCCGCAGACTACTCATGCCAGTTTATCTGGCTTCGAGGTAGCACGCACCCTCTGTCCCACCATTGTCCCACTGGAACGCGGCCCGCATATCATTCCAAGCACAGGAGGAAGACATCATGGCAAGAGTAGAATTGACAGACAAATTCATTAAAGGCCGTAAGGTTGAGACGCGGACCGACTTTACAGACGCGAAGTCAGCCGGCTTGATCCTTAACGTATATCCGTCGGGACAAAAAACCTTCTCATTCCGGTTGCGCGGCCCGGACGGAAATCGTCAGAGGGCGAACATTGGGCACTACGGGAATATAAGCCTGTCTGAAGCCCGGGTTTCGGCAGCTGATCTTCGGAAGCGATTGAAGGCTGGCGAAAACATCACGGCTGCGGCACAGAAAGCCGCTGAAGCCAAAGCCGCTGCGTTGCTTGCCGAAATACCTACGCTCCAGCTGCTCGTGGAAGAATATGAGGAAATCATGGCCCCGAAGCGAAAAACGTGGAAGCCCACCGTGAATGGTAAAGCGAGTGAAGCAAGACGCCGCATTGAGCGCGTATTTCAATCGCACCTACTATCGCCAGTAACCGAAATTGGTCTGGAAGACCTGGCCCATTCAATGAACACTTATGTTCCTCGATCCGGAAAGGGCACCGCGAATGGCCAGGTATCACGAGCAAGATCATATCTGATGACAATGTTCGATTGGGCCGCTCATCGTAATAAATTTCACAAGATCGGCTTGGGAAGACGCCGTAAGCTCGATCTTGTGGACGTGCGTCAAACATATGATCCGTCTATCGACGATCATTCTATCACGGGTGAGCGTGACCGCGCGCTCGACCATCTTGAGCTCGCGCGTGTGTTACCGCTGCTTGTCTGGCCTGCTCCAGAATGTCTGGGCCTCAAAACACTCCCGATATACGATCTGCGAGCCGTCTCCCTGAAATTCCTCCTGCTCACCGCTGCCCGTTTGTCTGAAATGGTCGACATGAAGTGGAAGGACTACCGAGAGCAGGTTGGAATCTGGCACAAGCCCTACGTCAAGACGATATCCGGCCCTCCAAAACAGCAAAGTTTGCCGCTTTCGGACGCGGCCATCGCCTTGCTGCAAGGGCTGCCAAATTACGACACTCGCAAACCCGATGATCTTGTGTTTCCGAACTCCGAAGGTGGGGGGCTGGACAACTGGCAGCGCATCAACAGCGCGATCCACCGAGAGAGCCAAACCAGCGACTGGCATCGTCACGACCTGCGAAGGACTGGCGCAACGATCATGAAATTGTTGGGGGTATCACCCCGTGTGATAGATGAGATTCTGGCGCACAACGCGTCAAGTAAGGATGATGGAAATTCGCAGGCGTTGGAGAATTACTTTGCTTCGACCCACCTCCTTAAGCATGTAGAGCATCCGCAAAAGGTGGCATTAGACAAGCTGGCGGACGCACTGGCTTATATTGAAAGTGATTCACAATAGTAAGTCGATCAATTGAAAAATTGTTGGGGTGACGTCGACACCCAAAGCAATAGAATTTCCGTCATTCTATCCAAATAACGTAATTGGAGCTTGATAATGTTTACCGATTGCACATGTTGCGCGTTGATATACGGTGAACGCAAATCTGATTTTCAAATGGTTGAAAGTTCCTCGGTTTGCTTCGAATCTGGAGGGGGATGCGCGGCCGGAAGATGACCCCCGGGGGTTCTTCCAGTTGAGGTTGGCGATCCATTACTTTGCGAGTTCACATGGAGCGGCAACACGGCGATATCTTTTCACCGCGTCGATATTACCTTGTCCGACGGTCGGCACATTTAGATTACGGGTCCCACTGCACTTTCGGCGGCTCTGGGTGTGGTGCAGCGATTACCCCGCAATCAATACCCGAACCACGGCCGGAGCAACCGGTGTTCAGCGCCCCTTACGCCCAAGCAGAGTGCGCGGCATTTCAGCGATGATGTCTTTTCGGATCACGTCAAGCTTTGCGTCGCTCTTGCCTGAGTTGATCTCCATAGATTCCCGCAGCGTGGTGCGCGTGTCTTTCAACTCGTCGCGCAGCCGCTCGGACAGGCGCGCTTCCATCTGTGCGGCGATTTCTGTGAGCTTTTGCTCAACAATCGCCTCTACCAATGCGGGCAAATCCCGGGTCAGGGTTTCCATGGCCCCGCTCTGCTCGGACAGGTTTTTTGCCGATGACTCTAGCGTGGAAAAAGCCGTTTTAGCCTGATCCAGCATTGACTCAACACCGGCCAGAGCTTCGCCAAGCTCAACGAGTTGCTCCTCGAGCGCCTCGATCCGCGCGATCGCGTCACTGAGTTTCTGACCAGATGCTTTTACCTTTTCAATCGCGTCGAAACCTTCTTTGAATGACATCAATGCCTCATATTGCCAGGGCCAGCTCACTGGCCATTTCATTTAACAGCGCCGCTTCAACCGAGCGCGCTGGAATCGCCTCGTGGATTTCAAGCAACTGCTGCCGTTCGGGTTTGCCCTCGACTAACCACGCCCCGATGATGTCGCTGGCGGCTGTGCTACTTGATGCTACTTTTGCAAGCAGGTCCCGGCCCGGACCGTTCCAGAGAAACAACGCCCCCTTTGGCACTGCAGCGCGAAATCGCATCGTCGCCTCGGAGCCGGGTGTTCTCTCTGTTATCAGATGGAGAAAGGCACTTGCAAGATTGAGCCCCGGACTTTCCTGCGTGCCTTCAAGCAAGCGCGACAACTGCGCGGACAGTTTGCGTAGTGCGGAGTGATCCTTGAGCATTTGCTGTCCGGGCAATGTGATCAGATCACTGATCACCGCTGTCACCTCGTCAATTGACATGTCGCGCAACGCGGCCAGTTGAAACGCATTGCTGTCGACCTTGAAGAACGCTTCGAGCCCCTCGCGGAATTCAACCGCGCGCTCAGGTGTGAAGGCATGACTCTCACGATAGAGATTCCATGTCGATTCCAGACGACTGCCAAGTTGCTTTCGCCGCACCCAGTTCAGAAGCTGTCGATAAAGTTCGGTCCAGTTGTCGCGGCCGGTCTTCAGGGCGTTTAGGTGTTCGACCGTCGCGGATTCAGCTCCCTTTCCGTCAACGGCTTGAATCCTCGATATGATCGCGGTGCAGGCATCTGCAAACGACGTATTCAGCCGACGCACCTCGACCGCCTGCACCGAAAGGTCATCGCCAGCCCCGCGCCCCCAGTCTGTCACGGCCCAAGGCGTGATCAGCCCCATTTGATACAGCCGGTAAAGTGTGATCTGGAAGCGCTGCCCAGAATGCGCGACATCTCCCATCTGGCCGGCACGAATCATCAGTGTTTCGGTTGTGCAGTTCCGCACGATCTCGTGCAGCCGGGCAACAAGCGCCAGTTCTTCTTCTTGTGAAATCAACCCCTGGGCAAGAAACCAGAGTTGCGAACGAAAATCGCCCCTTACCGGCTTACGACCACCATCCTTACCTTCCAACTCCGCTTTGATCGCGTTCGGGTTCAGATTGGCAGACAGCCTGAGATAAATCTGCTCGGCCTCGTCTTCCTCAGGGCGGAACAACATATGGCAATCCGCGTGCTCACGGTCCCGCCCCGCCCGGCCTGCTTCCTGATAGAAAGCTTCCATCGAACCGGGCATTCCAGCATGCAATGTGTGGCGCACATCGGGTTTGTTAACCCCCATGCCGAATGCCTTGGTTGTAACGATCGTGTCAAGGTGGCCCGATTTCCAGAGGTTCTGAACGGTCTGTTTGTAATCTTCAAAAGTCTTGGGGATCGGCAGGTTCGGATTGCGCAAACGCTCGAACGCCTTCTCGACATCGAATGTTTTTGGCGCAGAGCCGGAGAAGAGCCCGACACGCAACCCAAGCCCTGCATTCGCCAGCATCGTTGAAAGGCGTTCCACGCCAGCAGGTCCGTTGACATAGCGCGAAAAGATATGCACCTGTGGAGGCGCGTTTCCCTCTGTTTTGGTGAATATCCGATTTATCTCTCTCGCAACCTGTTCGGGTGTGCTCAATTCCTTTCGGATCGAGAAATTCAGTTCGGTCCGGCTGCGGTGCATCTCATAAGCAACCAATTCGTCAGGGATCTGGAATTCGCTTTGAATATCTCGCAAAACGTTGACGCTTGCGGTTGCTGTCAGACCCAGAACGGGGACATCATCAGCAAGACTTCGGAGTGTTCCCGGCAGTGTCAGATAGGATGGGCGGAAGTCATGGCCCCATTCGCTCATGCAGTGGACCTCGTCGATGACAAACATACGCAATCGGTCTTTTTCTCGCAGTCGCCGGACAATATGGCGGAATTTTTCGGTTTGGAACCGCTCGGGTGAGACAAAGACAAATCGCATCTCGCCGCGCAATATCCGCTCGCCGTAAACTTCATCGCGCAGACGTGCGGGCATGTCGCCGTCAATGTTGACGACCCGGCCTGAAAACCCTGCCGCTTCAAGTTCGGCAACGTGATCGCGGCCAAGCGCCTTGATCGGAACCACCACGATCGCTGTGCCTGGCCCCAAAAGCGCAGGAACTTGGAAACACAGTGATTTGCCACCCCCAGTTGGCATCAGACCAAGTGATTTCTGCCCCGAGATCGCATTGAGGATAAGCGTGTCCTGACCAGGGCGAAAGTTCTCGTGACCAAACACGCGCCGACTTAGCTCCGTCAGGTCGGCAACCGAGGGAGGGGTGTCTGACAGCTCTGTGGTATCCTCAGTGGCGAGATAGGAAACCCCAAAATTGCGCAGGCGCGCCTTGCGCCCAGGCGTGATTGTGAAGGGATGATCCTGAACCGCGCCTGTGCAAATGACGATACCTTCCACACGGCATGTTTCGTCATCGGCACGCGAGAACAACCGCATGTCGAAATGCAGCCCCGTGTTGTCAAATTTGATCTCGGGCGGTGTAAACTCCGTATAGTTCAAACGCGCGAAAAGGCCAAACCAGTCGAACAGTTCTTCAATGGCCGAGGCCGCCCAGTTGTGCTCCGAGCGTGTCGCGAAATCTTGTGATATGTTCAATCGCCATTCTGGCTGATTCAGGTCTAGTTGACGGTGGGAGATGGCCAGCATGATCGCAATCTGAAGCCGGATCACAGCCGTCAGGTCGAACCGAAGCGATGGCGCGGCAGCCTGCCGGTCGGCAGTAAATTTGCGATAGGCTTTCAAACGCGTTGAGGCGTCACAACGGTCCCGCAAGCTGGCGATGAATGACACAAAATCTGCGTTTCTTTTGCGCAGGTCCTCTGTTTTCAAGCGCAGGGTAACAATGCCAAGCTTTTCAAGAAAGCGATCACGGGCGCGATCCTTCCAGGCCTGCCGTTGCTCCCCGTGCTGTCCGCCGTCAATCTCGATCACCAAATCCGCTTGAGGAAGATAAAAATCAACCTGCTCGTCATTAGGCCCGTCAATCAGATTTGACGGCGCACCGAGCCGCCGGAAAAGCGGATATTCCGGCACCAACAGTGCCTGAATGAAGGCCCATGGGCCAAGCTCTAAAGGAACGATACTTTCAATGAACTCATATGCAGGATTATATCCATCCCGTGCGCCACGGATCGTTTCATCCCAGACCGGAGGCCGGTCAGACATCAGCACCAAAGGTTCTTGCGACACTTTCCCCAAATCAAAGCTAAACAGTTCCTGAAGCTGCGGGGACGGCCGCGTTGGCGCACCACGCGTCAGAACAGCAAAGGTGTTCGCCACAAATCTCGCGCAAAGCCCGGGCGCACCTTGAAGTCCCGAGACATCGAACAGCATATCACCATCGAAATATCCAGCGCAGACCGGAACACGAGGGTTTCCTGATTGATGACCAGACGACACTCTAAGCATAAGTCCTTAATTTTGTTAACTTTGATTTCAGCTCGAGTAGATATTGTTTTCAAGGCAAAATTATGATTGGTCCCGCTGCGAAACAAAAGAGCCTCTCATGTGGGGCGATTTCGCAACATGAACAAATCAGGCCGTGTCATCAAGGTCGAGAAACAAACCACCCTTGTGGTCAGAGCCTCAACGCTCTGCCGTCCGCGGTCAGCCGCACGCTGGATCAGAAAGCACAGTGGCACTCGATAGCAAGAATCCATCAACTTCGATTGACGATGACATGCCGTTTTGATGTGTCACGGCACAATCTTGATCGTGGCTTGTTAATGCCTCAGAGAAGTCAAATTTAAAATACATATCAACTATATAATTAGCGCAGGAGAACGATGTGGCCTTGTTTCGAAAACCTTTTTTCAAGAGTGAAAACGCGGGTGTTGAAGATGAATACGTCACTGGCGTGAGGCATCTCCAACGAGGGGACATGAATGCAGCCAGTCGGCACTTGGTGAAAGCTGCTGAAGGTGGCCATGCTTCCGCATTCTATAATCTTTCAATCTTATGGGGCAGTGGTGCCGCAAGCCCTTATGATTTTGATGCGGCAGCTGACTGCTGGTATAAGGCAGCCGCCGCTGGCCACCCAAAAGCCCAAGAATCTTTGTGGCTTCTAGAGGCTGCTGACCGTGGCGGTTTCGGAACAGAAAACCTGATCGATATGGCATTGAAACAAGGGAAGAATGGCGCACTACTGAATTCCAATGTGATGATCTGTGCCGCCAGATTCTTTGATGTGACTTGCAAGAAATTCGGGGCGACAAATGACGTCATCGCGTATGAACTGGACGGCGCCGCATCGAGCGATTGGAAGTTTATCCACGCCTTCATTGAGCGAATGGGGATTGACCGTTCGTTTTATGAAGGTGGATTAAACCGCCTGTCAGAAGGGTCCGCTGCTGATCAAGTGACGGATGGACTGAATGAACTCGCAGTGGCAATGGGGCAGATTGGCTATGACCCGAACCTCATTGTGATGGCCCGGTGCTCAATCGTTGGATATATCATTCTGAAATCACCTTACGGACAGCACGCAGAACCTCTTCGAGGTTTGGACACATTTTTCAATTAGTTCAGTTGTGTAGAGACAATCAACCAAAGACAGGCCACTCGGCCCGTTCGAAATATTGCTGTGAGTGAAAATATGTGGCCCTTCTCGAAAACGAAGTCCAACTGTGAAACACACCCCCTGATCGAACAGTTCAGCGCACTGATGGAAAGTTCCAAATCTCTGGAATGGTTTGAAAATGTAGTTGGCGGTTGGAATATGGGGCTACCCCTTGATGTCGCATTCGATGTCCAAGAAGCCATCAATCTGTCATATACAATTACTTCTATGGCGGGGGTGAGTTCAACGGCGCTTGTAGATGCTGCCAAGAGCGGGGACTTCAAGGCAATCAATAAACAAATGCATCGTAGTAATAACGCGTTAAACGAGCGCGCAGCTGATACCTCCCGTAATTTCAGCCGCATCATTGAGTGGGCAAATGACCATGATTTACCGCAACTCCAAAGATGGGACGCAACCTTCTACAAACAAGCGGGTGTTCCTAGAAATATTCGCGGTCTTAACAATCTGCGTTTTTTGTTGGTGACCGAAGACCATGGGATCACGGAGATCCCGACCGAGATTTCGAAGCTTCCCTTACTCCAAGGAATCGCCATTACCAGCAACAAGATCACATCGATTCCGACTGAGATCTATCAGTGCGCATCCCTGCAGAGGCTCGACCTCGAGAATAATGACCTCACTCGTGTTGAAGATGGCATTCATGGGCTTGCAAACGTCCATGCGATTGACCTGAGCGGCAACAAGCTGGTTCATGTCACGCCCGATATCGCTCGTATGCCATCTCTTACCAAACTCGACATCCGAAAACAGAAGACCTCGATCGACATGATGCGCGCGAACGACACCCCGCTATCTGATGCAAGCCTCACAGCTTTGCATAATCTGGTAAGAAGTATCGATGTGAAGTATTGAGACTAAAACCTTCTCACTGGTGACGCGATATCGCCAAATGGTGAAATGTAAACAATGAATTGGAGGAATATTTATGTTTGGATTTGGAAAGTCGAAAAATGATTACCAAAAGATCTGCCAAGATCCGAAGGCGGTATACAATTTGCTTTATGCAAATCGAACAAAGACATCAGATATCTTGGGTGATGGCGATTTCATTAGTGCATGGCTCGATGGCGAAAAGCAGCAAGAAATCACCATGATAATCCGGCGGGAGGCCATTAACGGTGACGTGCCCTCTTTGAAGCAGATGGTATGGTTCCTCGGGATAATGCACCAAGAGATCACGGCGGCCAGCATTGAAAAGCAACAAAAACTGGAGGCCACAATAGGGATCCTTGGAGAAAGAGTCAATTATTGCAATCAATTGACCTCAAAAGGAAATCCGCAACACTACTATGCAATGGTTTCGTTGCAAAACTTATACAAAGCAATGCGCGAACTTAACAAGCCAGGGACACTGGTAAAGACGCGAGATACCCTAAATGAGATGGTCGAGCATGCTCAAGCCGTTATAAAAATGGGCAAAAATCATCCAGCGTTCGACGGCGACGCTGGGTTCATTGCTGATGCAGAAACTATTCTTCGCGAAGGTGAAGATTTAAGGATGGTTTTAAATGCAATGGGGGATAGCGTTTCGACACTTGACAAGGGGCGATAGTGCTCAGTGGAAGCCGGCCCAAACCTTACGTCAAGACGATCTCAAGTCCTCCAAAGCAACAACGCTTGTCGTTCTCGGACGCGGCCATCGAATTGTTTAATGGACCTCTGAATTTCGACGCATGCAGGCCCGATGATCTCGCTTTTCGATCTCCGAAGATGGACGCAGCCATCAGGTCGAAATAATCTGCTCAAAATAGCATACTTTACCTCATCCTCGCTGATCCGCCCACCATTCTCGTCGAAGAGATTCCGTTCGCACTTGATCTGCTCAAGCATCTACATCGTCAACAATGTCTGGTCACATATTACTTCTGCAAGCCCGACAAAGTGTTTGATCGCTTCGACTTAAACGTCGACCGTTCCGTCGGGACTTTAGAGTAAACACTTGAGGCGCTCGGAAAATGCTACAGGTCAGCTTTCTCCGTTCCGAGTTGCAAAGAGTAATAAACACTGTGATTATTGCCGCAAAACAAAAATGAGCGGCCGTAAAACGGGCTCACAAGCAGGCTGAGGAGCGGCGATGAGTAGTCGCAACGATAAAAAATACAGGATGTCGTTCTCAACCGGGGGCCTCTTCGTGAACGAAAGCGTCGAAGTTGCTCGGCACTTTCAGACAGGAGAAGCTTGGGCAGTGGCGCGGGAACGTTTGCTCGCTGAGAGCATCGCCAATCTGCCAAAACTCGCCTCTCAAACGCGAAGCTTGCGAGAAATTTATGATCGCGTTTCGCACCTGTCAGATGAAGAGCGCACCTACCTGTTAGAGGATGCCGACAGGCAGCAACAGCAGGCTGTTTTGTGGCTTGCGGTTTGTCGCACATACCGTTTCATTCAGGAATTCGCAGTCGAGGTCGTTCAGGACCGATACCAGTCTTGGCGATTGGACTTGGGGCACGAGACATTTGATCGATTTTTGGCAGAAAAGTCTGAATGGAATGAACATCTTGCCCAATTGTCGCCATCTACATGCGCCAAGTTGCGCCAAGTGCTATTCCGGGTAATGCGAGAGGCTGGCGTTTTGAACGACGACAATAAAATACAGGCAATGTGGCTTTCGCCGCGATTGACAGCTCTTGTCCGCGACGCAGACCCGAGTGAGTTACGAGTCTTCCCGGGCGTCACTAAAGACGGGTCCCAAGAATGAACGGCGTAATAGATCGCCGGACCCGAGCGGAACATCTCTTCAAGGTGGTATCCAGCAGTCGATTTCTTAACAAGCAAGGTCTCGGCAATGAGGTCCCGTTCTTCATCTGTCCCTTTGGCGCTGAAGACGGTCTGACGATGGTCGATGATCGTAAGGACCTGATTAACCGACTTGGACACGAGAGCGTTACTGTTTTGGATATAGATCTATATGACCTCTCTATGGAAATCCTTGCCGAACGGGAAATCCTCGACCAACTGCTCGACATTGAGCCCGACACCGAGAAAGCTGAACTGAAAGAAATGCTACAAGGGGTTTTGGATCCACAGGATCATCTTATTCCCAAAATAGCCGAGCGGATTGAAAATTCCGGCCATGACGTGATTTTCCTGTCTGGTGTGGGCGAGGTTTATCCGTATTTGAGATCCCATAATATCCTGAACAATCTACAAAGCACAGCAAAGGACAAACCAACTGTCCTGTTCTTTCCGGGCAATTACACTCATGCGCTGGCGACGGGAGCTTCTCTGGACCTGTTCGGCCTTTTACATGACGATAAATACTACCGCGCTTTTAATATTATGAATTACGAGGTTTGATCGATGGCTACTCAACTGCGTGAAATTTTTGCAATGCCGGTCGACAGATCAATTGATGGCGTAATCAAAGCTGATGACATGGCGAGCCTGCTCACCGAATTGGATGAATATGTCATCACAAATGAAATCGGCGCGCGGCTTGAACAGTTTCTCGAAGCTTACAATAACTATGATACAGCGAATGGAGTTTGGATTTCCGGTTTCTTCGGATCTGGAAAATCCCACCTCCTGAAGATGTTGGCGCTACTGCTTGAGAATGGCGAAATTGACGGACAAACCCCGATAGATATTTTCGAACGCAAACTTGAGGATCAACCCATGCTTGCGGGCGCACTTCGCAAAGCAGTGGGCGTCCCTTCGAAATCTATCTTGTTCAATATCGACCAGAAGGCTGATGTCATCTCCAAGACGGACGTTGATGCACTTTTGGCGGTGTTTCAAAAGGTCTTTGACGACATGTGCGGCTATTATGGAAAGCTGCCCCATATTGCGCAATTTGAACGAGACCTTGATAGCCGTGACCAGTTCGGTGCGTTCAAAGAAGCCTTCGAGCGTTCGGCCAATAAGGCGTGGGAACGAGGGCGCGAGCAGGCCCTGATGGAAGGGCGGCACATCTCAGCTGCGTTTGCAGAAGTAACCGGTGATGATGGCAAAGATATTTTGGGTCAATACCGCAAAGACACAAAGATATCCATCGAGGACTTTGCTGGAAAGGTTAAGGATTGGATTGACACGCAAGGCCCCCAATTCCGATTGAATTTCTTTGTCGATGAGGTGGGTCAGTATATCGCCGACAACGTCAAATTGATGACAAACATGCAGACCATCGCGGAAAGCCTTAATACCAAGTGTAAGGGGCAAGCATGGATTATCGTGACCGCGCAGCAAGACATGGGGTCGGTGATCGGCGATATGACGTCGCAGCAGGAAAACGATTTTTCAAAAATCCAGGCCCGCTTCGCCAACCGCATGCCTTTGAACTCTCAGGATGTGGCGGAAGTAATCCAGAAGCGCCTGCTTTCCAAAACCGAGGCCGGACAGATCACGTTGAGCAATTTACATGATCAAGAAGAAAATAACCTGCGCACGCTGTTTGACTTTGGCGACGGCTCCTTCCGGTTTAAAAACTTCTCGAGCAAGGAACAGTTCGTCGGCAGTTACCCTTTTCCAAACTATCAGTATGATCTTTTCCAGCGTGCGATCATGGGGCTATCACAACACAATGCATTCGAAGGCAAGCATAGTTCTGTCGGTGAACGTTCTATGCTGGGTGTTTTTCAGGAGGTTGCAAAAAACCTGGCGGACGCTGAAATTGGTGGGCTCGCCACTTTTGATCTTATGTTTGAAGGGATTCGCACGGCTCTCAAATCTACTGTCCAACAGTCGGTCCAACTGGCAGAGCGCAATCTCGAGGATGAATTTGCAGTAAAGGTTCTGAAATCACTATTCCTTGTGAAATACGTCAAGGAATTCAAACCTACTGTTCGAAACATCTCAATTTTGCTCTTGTCACGTTTTGACGCTGATCAAACCGAACACCTTAGCAAAATCAAAAAAGCACTGTCCCTGCTGGAACGTCAGACGTTGATTCAACGCAACGATGACGTCTACGAATTCCTGACCAATGAAGAAAAGGATGTTGAAGCCGAGATCAAAAATATCCCTGTCGACCCATCGGAGGTCGAGAAGCACATGGATGAATTGGCTTTCTCAACTATTCTGCGTCATTCAAAAATTAAACACGGTGCGACAGGGTTTGATTATCCCTTCACCCGCAAGCTCGACGGACATGGGCTTAACCGCGAATATGAATTGGGCGTCAATGTTATCACGCCCTTCAGTGACGAAGCTGACACCCCTGAAACCGTGCGGATGAACAGTATGACGCGCGACGAACTTTCCGTCGTGTTGGCGCGTGATATCCGGTTTACGACTGATCTGTATCTGTGGATCCAGACGATCAAATTTGTTAAGCAGGCGCGTAGTGGTTCTGAACAACCAGGCCGTGACCGAATTATTGCAGAAAAAGGCGACCAGAACAGCCGCCGTGAGAAAGGCCTTGAGTCCCGGCTGCGGTCCTTGATGGGAGAAGCACGGCTCTTTGTGCGTGGCAGCGAACTCGAAATCGGTGGCGAAGACCCGCAAGATCGGTTGATCAAAGGCTTTCAGGTCTTGGTCGACAAGGTCTACACAAACCTGCCAATGCTTCGCGGCGTAACCTATACGGAGGCCGACCTCGCCAAGGCAGGTCGCGTGGACAGTGGCCTCTTCGGCGGTGAGGACAGTGGGTTAACAGAGGCTGAGCAAGAGGTTTTAAACCACGCTCAAGCGCAAATGCGGCTTGGTGTGAAAGTGTCGGTAAAGGCCTTGGGGGAAAAGTTTGGTGGCAAGCCTTATGGTTGGCCCTCAATTGCAGTGCTTTGTCTCACCGCCAGCCTCGTTGCGCGCGGCAAGATCGAAGCTCGCGTAGATAGCACACCGCTTGAAGGCGATGCCTTACTCCAAGCCCTGCGTAACAGTCACGCGGCAGGGAACATCTTATTGTCTCCGCAGATCGAGTTCACGGGGGCACAACTTCGTAAGTCCCGCGAAATATTTAAAGAACTGTTCGACATTCCTGCGTCAGGTGCCGACGCGCGCAGCCTTGGGGCTGAATGGATTGCACAGATCCGCACCCTCGCAGCGGAACTCGACACGCTGAGCCGTCAAGAAGCAAACTACCCCTTCATGAAGGCGCTGGATCCACTACAGCGACGCGTCGAAACCATGCGCGATCAATCCGCGACGTGGTTCATAGAAGGACCGGCAGAGGCTGAGGATGATCTGCTTGATGCCAAACAGGACATCCTCGACAAAATTCGCAGCTTCATGGGGGGCCAACAGCGCACCATCTATGACGACGTCCACGGCTTTTTGATAAAGCAGGAAGTTAACCTGTCCTACGCCGATGCCCCCGCCGGTGAAAAGCTGCGCACTGCGCTCTCCGATCCGGAGTGTTACAAGGGCACCGCCGTTCAATCGCTCAAGACTGATTTCTATGCGTTGAAAGAACGGATCGAACAGGCGGTCTTGACTGAGCGTAGCAATGTCGAAACAGCCATCGACGAGGTCGGGACCAAGATTGCGCAAACGTCGGAGTTTCAGGCCCTTACCCCCGAACATCAGGATAACATCCGCCAAGGGCTTGCGGCGCATAAGGCGCGCTTGGATAGCCAGACGCATATTGCCGTCCTGCGGGACCGCGCGACCGGTGTGCGCAACGACCTTATGGCCCAAACGCTGAACCAGATCGCCGCCTTGCAACCGCCTCAGAAACCGTTCACCCAGACGGAAACCCCTCCGGGCGGCTGTGCCGAACCACCTGCTGCAACTGCGCCAACGCCGGATTACCCGCAGGCCCGCTCAATCCCCGTGCCGTTCGACAAGCCCTACCTTGAAGACGCCACCGATGTGAACCGCTATCTCGATGAAATGAAAAAGACCCTGCTGGCTGAAATCAGCGCGGGTAAAAAGGTGCTTGTCTGATGGATACCAACGCGCTCAAAAAGTTCGCCCAAGGCGCACGCAACCTGCTGATTGATCAGGTCACAGCCAAGCTGGACTTGGTGCTGGACGATGCGGCACCCGCACGCCGTGAACACCCCGCAGCGATCAAAGCGCTGGAGGGGGCCATTCGCAGCACCAGCCAGCAGCAGGTCATCGAGCAGGTAGCCTATACGTGGTTCAACCGCTTTACCGCGCTTCGGTATATGGATGCCAGCGGGCTGACCAACCCGCGCGTTGTGTCCCCCGCCGATGGTGCCACGCGGCCCGAGATATTGTCAGAGGCGATGGCGGGCAACTTGCCGGACAATGCAACGCCGCAGATCACCGAACTGCTGCAAGGCACGCGTCAGGCCCATGATCCGCAGGCCGAAGCATATCGCCTTCTGCTGATCCACGCTGGCAACGAATGGCACGCCTATATGCCGTGGCTGTTTGCGCCGCTGGATGATTACACCGAACTGATGATGCCCGACGATCTGCTGTCGCCCGCGTCCATCCTTGCCCACCTGCGTGATGTGATGACCGAGGACGCCTGCAAGGACGTCGAGATCATCGGCTGGCTCTACCAGTTCTACATCTCCGAGAAGAAGGATCAGGTCTTTGCGGGCCTCAAGAAGAACGTCAAGATCACGGCAGAAAACATCCCCGCCGCGACGCAGCTGTTCACGCCGCACTGGATCGTCCGCTATCTGGTGGAAAACTCGCTGGGGCGGCTCTGGCTGCTGAACCGGCCCCAAAGCCGCCTGGCCGAGCGGATGGACTACTACATCGCACCGGAAGAGCCCGAGACGGACTTCCTGCGCATCACCCGCCCCGAAGATATCCGCATCTGCGATCCCGCTGCCGGGTCGGGGCACATGCTGACCTATGCCTTCGACCTGCTCTACGCCATCTACGAGGAAGAGGGATATGATCCGACCGAGATCCCCGCGCTGATCCTGACGCACAACCTGACCGGGGTGGAGATTGACGACCGCGCAGGCGCGCTTGGCGCATTTGCGCTGGCGATGAAGGCGGCGGGCAAGCTGGGGCGGCGGCGGTTTTTGCGGATGGAGGCAAAGCCAGACATCTGCGTGTTGCAGAACGTGGCCTTTACCGAGGCCGAGATGCAGGACGTGGCCGCCGTGGTGGGCAAGGATCTGTTCACCGATGAATTGCGCGAGACCCTGCTGCAATTCGAGCAGGCCAAGAACTTCGGCTCGCTGATCATGCCGAAACTGCGCGACCCGGCCGAGACGCTGCGGGTGGTGGAGGCGCGGGATTTTGCGGGTGATCTGCTGCTGAAAGACGTGCAGGCGCGCGTCATCGCCGTGCTGCGCATGGCCGAGGCGCTGTCGTCGAAGTATCACGTGGTGGTGGCCAACCCGCCTTATATGGGCGGGAAGGGGATGAATGGGCAACTGGCTCAATGGGTCGGCATGTCGTTTCCAGATGGCAAATCCGACTTGTTTGCGGCTTTTATCTCCCGCGGTTTGGAACTTGTCGTAAAACGAGGTTTTGCGGCGATGGTGACGATGGAAAGCTGGATGTTTCTGTCCTCACTTGAAAAGCTACGAACCAAAATTATTGGCTCAACCAACATTCAATCGCTCGTCCATATGCCTTACCTTGGCAAAGGAGGCACAAGCATGGGGATTAGTTTTGGGACGGCAGCATTCGTATTGGAAGCAAGCTTTGATCCGCTGCGAACAGGTGAATATCTTTGCATCCGATATTTTGAGACTGACGGCAATGGTGTGCCATTTGAATTCCCTACTCATAACGAGAGAAGATCCCAAGCCTCAGCTAATGACTTCTGCAAAATCCCTGGCAGCCCGATAGCATACTGGCTCAGATCTGAAACATATGACGTATTTGAGCGAGGCGACAAACTAAAGGAGATCGCGGAGGTCAAACACGGCTTAACAACTGGCAATAATGAATCGGTCATGCGTGCTTGGCACGAGGTCAACTACGCTGGGATAGGGACAGGTTACCAAGAGCATGATAAGGCCGTTGATGGTGGCCACAAATGGTTCCCTTACAACAAAGGAGGGCAGTTTAGGAAGTGGTTTGGAAATGCCGAGTTTGTATTGCACTACAATGAAGAGGGCATTTCCAAGATGCAGACTTTCTCTGGCCACAGGCACGATGGAAAAAGTCATTACTTCAAGCCGGGGGTGACCTGGACGCTCCTTTCAAGCTCCTACTTTGGAAGTCGCTTCACACCCTGCGGCTTCGTATTCGATGTAAATGGTTCATCCCTTTTCTCAGAAAGAAACGAGGAAGTTACGGCTTTCCTTTGCAGCAATGTGGGCTATGAGATGTTGAAAGTCCTCAATCCAACGCTCGCCTTTCAAGTTGGAAATTTGAAGAACTTGCCGGTTCTCGAGTTGCCAGATAACAATAAATCTACCATCTTATCGAATGCTAAGACGGCCATATATCTTGGTCAATCCGACTGGGACGCCTACGAAACCTCCTGGGATTTCACCACGCTCCAGCTGCTCTCGCCCGATCATCGCGGCGCCACGTTGGAGGACAGTTACGCCACCCTTCGCGCCCATTGGCAGTCCATGACGGACGAGATGCAGCGGCTGGAGGAAGAGAACAACCGCATCTTCATCGACGCCTATGGTCTGCAAGACGAGCTGACCCCCGAGATGCCGCTGAACGAGATCACCCTCAACTGCAACCCCGCCTATCGCTATGGCATCAAGAATGACGCCGCCGCGAACGAGACCCGCCTGCGCGCCGACACCGTGGCCGAATTCCTCTCCTACGCCGTGGGTTGTATGTTCGGCCGCTACAGCCTCGACGCGCCCGGCCTGATCCTCGCCAATCAGGGCGAGACGCTGGCCGACTACCTCGCCCGCGTCCCAGAGCCGCAATTCATGCCCGACGAGGATAACGTGATCCCCGTGCTGGATGGCGATTGGTTCCCCGATGACATCACGGAACGCTTCCGCTCCTTCCTGCGCGTGACGTTCGGCGATGACAAATTCCGCGAAAACCTGAGCTTTATCGAGGACGCCTTGGGCAAGGACATCCGCAAGTATTTCACCAAAGATTTCTACACCGACCATGTGAAGCGCTATAAGAAGCGCCCGATCTACTGGATGTTCTCGTCGCCCAAGGGCAGTTTTAACGCGCTGGTCTATATGCACCGCTATCGCCCAGACACGGTGTCGGTTGTGCTGAACGAATACCTGCGCGAATTCATCACCAAGCTGACGGCGGAACGTGCCTCGCTGGAAAAGCTGGCCGATGATCCAACCGCCACGCAAAGCCAGCGCACCAAGGCGATGAAGGCAGTTGGCGCGGTGATCAAGCAGATCGATGAGCTGACCGATTGGGAACGCGACGTGGTGTTCCCGATGGCACAGGCCAAGATCGACATTGATCTGGATGACGGGGTGAAAGCGAATTACCCCAAGTTCGCCGGTGCTGTGAAGAAGATCGTGGGCCTATGATGAACGACCGCATCAAAGCGGGCCTGCTGCGGCTCTATGAGGATCAGGGCCACCGGATCGTGTTCTGGTATGATACGCAGCGCGAGTTGCGTGAGGCGTTTGAGGCGCTTGAGTTGGAGGGTGTCGAGAAGGTCGAGATCGCCAACAACCAGTTCGGGTTGAAATACCGGATGCTGCGCCAAGAACCCAAAGCGCGGTTTCTGGTGTTCCACGACGGGCCGGAACCCGAGATGGCGGACAACTGGCTGTTGGATCTGCAACTGGCCACCGCAATTTTCCGCGCCGATCAAGCCGCGATTTGGGTTGCTGAACTGGGCATCCCCGCCCAATACGAAGCCGCCGTGCGCGACCACCCCGAATTTTACAAATCAGGCAAGCGTTTGGCAGCCCTGCGTGCGTTGGAGCAAGAGAAGCCCTCACAAAGCGCAAACGACATCCGCCGCAAGATGCTGGCCATCTGCGCCGGGGCCGATGGTGATCTGGATATGGTGATAGAGGCGCTGCTGGGGGAGTTGGCTGAAAAGGCCGACGACACCCTGCGCCTGATAGAGCGCGCTCATCTGACCGAATTTTTCTGGAAGGAGGTCGCGACCCGTTATGGCTATACCGCAACAGAACCGGACTTCCAAGATTTCGCGATCTCGCTGTTTGACAGCGCATGGGCCCGCGCCATGGGCGATACCGCCCGCCTGAACACCGAAGCCGCATTGATGTTCAAACGCTGGACCAACGCCCGCCGCTCAGGCGAGGCGTTCGAGGCCTTGTCAGCGGAATACCAGGGTGTATTGAACATCGAAGATACGCTTCGAGACCGTGATTTCCGTGACCTGATCCCCCATGATCATTTCGAAGCCATCGACCGCCAGATCATTGTGGCGATCGTCGATGCAATGGCCAATCAAACCGTCCCAGCTGGTGATGTCTTAAAATGGGTCCGTGAGCGGAGGCAAACCCATTGGTATCAGCGCTACGAAGACATCTATCAAGCCATCGGGTTCGCCACAGAATTTCAACAGGCGTTGGCGGAAGCCAATCTGACGATGACCAGCGTTTCAGATGGCGTGAAGCGATATGCCGCGAGTTGGTTCCGGATCGACCAATTGTATCGTAAATTCATCTATCACATGCAGAAGAGCGGTCAGGCGGGGCTGTTGGCGGCGCTCTATGAAAACGTCGAAAACCGCTACACCACAAATTTCGTGCTGGCCTTGAACGATGCTTGGCAGGATCAGGTGAACCGACTGAGCAATTGGTCGGTTCCTGGCGTCTCGAACCAGACTGGGTTCTATTCCGAGCAGGCAGCTGAATATCGGCGCAAAGATCAAAAGGTCGTTGTGATCATATCTGACGCGCTTCGCTATGAGGTCGCTGAAGAGACTTTGCGCGAGATCCGAAAACTGAACCGCTTTGATGCAGAATTGAAGCCGATGATCTCGTCACTGCCAAGCTACACCCAGTTGGGAATGGCATCGTTGCTACCGCACAAATCGCTTTCTTTCAAAGAAGGAACTGATCTGGTTCTCGCTGACGGTAAGAGCACTCAAGGAGGGCCTGCGCGAGAGAAGGTTCTGGCACAAGGCCGTGTAGGAGATCGAGCCAAAGTCATGAAGGCCGACGAGTTCATGAACTTGACGGGGACCGATGGCAAAGACCTGTTCCGCGATCATGATATTGTCTATCTCTATCACAATAAGATCGACGCGGCGGGCGATAAGATTGCAACCGAAGAAAGCGTTCCCACTGCTGTTCAGTCGACGATTGATGACTTGGTGAAACTGGTGCGCAAACTGACGTCTGCCAACTTTTCAAACATCCTGATCACCGCAGATCATGGGTTTTTGTGGCAGCATCGGGCCCTGGATGATAGTGATTTCTCGTTGGCCGACCCAAGCGGAAAAAATATTACCTGCCGCAATCGAAGGTTCGTAATTGGCCATGGGCTTGGCGAAAATGTTGGGATGAAAAACTTTAGCGCCGCGCAAATCGGAATGGCGGGAAGCGAGGAAATATTAATTCCAAACTCCATCAATCGCCTACGGGTTAAAGGCTCAGGCAGCAGATACGTTCATGGCGGGGCAAGCCTACAGGAAATTGTGGTTCCTGTTTTAAGGGTTGGGAAGCAACGCAAGGAAGATGTCGCGCACGTTGAGGTTCAGATCATCCCACCTCAAAGAGCTCAGATTACCACTGGTCAAATCCAGATCACCTTTTGGCAGGTAGACCCTGTCACTGAAAAACTGCAATCCAGATCACTCAAAGCCGGCATCTACGCAGGAGATGGCACCGCCATATCTGACGAAGTCGAGTTAGAATTCGATTTCGCATCGGAAAATCCTCGTGAACGAGAAATGCCGCGAAGTTTCCTGCTGACACGCGCCGCTGACAACTACAACAACGAGACCGTTTTTCTTCGATTGAGCGCGCGGATTGGCAAGACAACCCGATATGAAGAACATGCCAGCCAACCTTTACAACTGAAGCGCGCCAATGGCGCCGAATTAGATTTCTGAGGCCCAAATGAGCACTTTAGATGACAAAATAAATGAACATTTCGCAGGCTATGTGGTCCGCAAGGATCTGGTGAAAGCCGTAAAGGGCAATGCAATCGTGCCCACCTATGTGCTGGAATATTTGCTCGGCCAATATTGCGCAACTGATGATGAAGATTCGATCGCTACGGGAATCGAAACCGTCAAGGATATCCTACGCAAACACTACGTCCATCGATCAGAAGCAGGTTTGGTCCAATCAACCATCAAAGAAAAAGGTCGCTACAAGGTCATTGACCAAGTCAGCGTTGCATTAAACGAAAAGACTGACTGTTATGAGGCCGTCTTTGAAAACCTCGGCATAAAGAAAGTTGCCGTCGATAGCACGACGGTAAAGACCCATCCTAAACTTCTTGTAACGGGGATTTGGTGCATCGCTGACGTGCAATATGAATTCACCGACGATAATCGTATTTCACCGTGGATTATTGAAAGCATAAAGCCGATTCAAATCGCGCGTGTTGACTATGAGCAATATCGCACCACTCGAGATGAATTCACGACAGAGGAGTGGATTGATCTACTGATGCAAAGCATTGGCTTTGATCCGGAGGCATTTGGTCGGCGTAGCAAGCTTTTGCAACTCATGCGGCTTGTCCCGTTTGTAGAGCGGAACTACAATATCATCGAGTTGGGCCCGAAAGGCACGGGTAAGTCGCATATCTACTCTGAATTCTCGCCCCACGGTCAGCTGATATCCGGCGGGGAAGTCTCTGTGCCAAAGCTGTTTGTGAACAACTCCAATGGTAAAATTGGCTTGGTTGGCTATTGGGATGTCGTAGCGTTTGACGAGTTCGCAGGACGTGAGAAGAAGGCGAACAAAGCACTCGTTGATATCATGAAAAACTATATGGCCAACAAGCAGTTTTCGCGCGGGGTCAATCCCATGGGTGCCGAGGCAAGTTTTGCTTTTGTCGGGAACACTGATCACAATGTGCCCTACATGCTGAAAAATAGCGATCTATTCGAAGCATTGCCCGCCCAATTTCACGACAGCGCGTTCATCGACCGCCTTCATGCCTATCTGCCCGGCTGGGAGATTGATGTGATCCGAAGCGAGATGTTCACGTCGAACTACGGATTCATCGTCGATTACCTGGCTGAAATCTTACGCCATCTGCGCTCTGAAGATTTTTCGCACCTTCCTGACAAACATTTCACGCTGTGCGCAGAGGCCTCAACCCGTGACCGAGATGGCATCTATAAGACAATGTCGGGACTGCTTAAGCTTCTATTCCCCAATGGTGGGGAGACCGAAGCAGAGGTTGAAGAGCTCTTCCGTTTGGCCATCGAAAGTCGGAAACGCGTAAAAGACCAACTGCTACGCATTGATGATACCTATCCTTCCGTAGACTTTCATTACACAGGATCGGACGGGAAAAAACGACCGGTTCGAACTGTCGAGGAAGAAGAGTTTCCCCAGTTCTACCACAAGCCCACAGGCGTCGAGGTTAGCCAGGACGATGACATAATTGACAACGGCGATGCCGGCTTGCGAGGAGGCAATGTAGCGACCACTACCCCCCCCCAACCAGAGGCGAAACCAGCACTTGCAGCGGGTCATTTCGACTTCGCTGAGAACCGTAAAGGCATCAGTTTCGACCAACTGTTCGGACCTTATATTGATGGCGCAAGTCGAATTGATGTGGTCGATCCATATGTCCGCATATTCTACCAGATCCGGAACATGATGGAATTTGTCGAAATGGTTATTCGACGTAAAGCTCCAGAAGATCAGGTTACCGTCCATCTTGTCACAGGGCCCGATGACGGAAATATCTCCGCGCAAAGAGAGCTCCTCGAATCTGTCTCTGAAGCATGTATTGGAAGTGGTGTCGATTTCACCTGGGCCTTTGACGGAACAGGAACCGCCCACGCTCGATCAATTACGACCGACACTGGTTGGAAGCTTGTTCTTGATCGGGGGCTTGATATATTCCAACCCCCAATACGTAAGCCCGGCGGGTTCTCCTTGGGTGACAGGCTACAGGAACACCGGATGGCCAAAGGCTTTTACGTCACATACGTGCGCGAAGCCTGAGACCCGAATACATGGCTTACGACAGCCATAAACCGTTTCCAAATTGATAAACCGGATGTTCTGTTCTTGGGGTGAGAGCGGCAGTTATGCCCGACGATAAAGTAACGGCTCAAAGGTATGCGGACTTTCTCGATGAGCTGGCTGGGCAAAATAATCGGACCCTGCGAAAATCGGTAAAACGTAAAAACGGGCCCCCTCTCTAGGTGCTTGTCCCGTAAAACTAATTTATCGGTCGTAGATAAACCCGTATCGCCCCCGCAGCCACACTGAACCGCAAAGCCGGACTTTTTAGAAATCGACGATCTTCATCAAAGTTGAAAATCAGACTTCGTGCGTTATCCACAGAATAGTGATGCCAACCGAGTGTTTCTATCGCCTGAGCTGATGACAGACGGTTTGATCTCCTTATCTCCAGTCCATCGAGGTGAAAACAAGGGATTCAGGTATGTGCGTCATCATTGTGATCTTTTGGTCAAATAGAAGATCGTCCGAGCATAGCCTGCCTGCCACGATTTCACCGTCATTTTTGATGGAGAAAAGAAATGAATAAACGAACTGAAGAAATTAAATTCAAAGTGTCTGTCGCTGAGAAGGCCGAGCTCGAACAAATTTGGAAAGAAGCGCGGTATCAGACCCGTGCGTCGTATGTGCGGGATAGTGCTCTTCTCGGCACCCCCTTGGAACTAACGAAGATCGCCTTACGAATCGGTCAACTCTCTCTCCTGTGCAACGAGCTGCTGTGTGACACGGACGAAAGCACCTCCGGTAGTCGCAGGTTGACAGGGCCGGCTGCGAAGAAGGCCGTCAAAAAAATTATGGAGGCATGCGATGAGGTGAGAGACGAGCTGCGGGAGATCACGTCATGCGTCCGCACTTAACCAGGCACGGCGATCCCAATAGGCTGAACCGCTATGTAAACAGACCTGATGCAGAAGCGCTCGGCGGCACGATACCGAACTTCTCAGACCGCGATCTGTTTCAGCGTTTCCGGACGTGCATAGCGGACGATCCACGGCCGGAACCCATCATGCATATGACCCTGTCGCTTCCCAAAGGTATCAGAGCAACACGTAAAGTCTGGTTGAAGATCATTAAAGCGGCCATGAAGATCATCGGCCTCGATCCGGAGATGACGCCCTGGTTTTCGAAGCGCCATCAAGACACCGATTGCGATCACGTTCACACTGCCGTCGTCTTACGCGATTTCGCTGGACGTCCTCTCCATGTCTCCGGATCAGACGCCAAGGCCGAAGAAGTCCACAGACATTTGTGTGAAATGCTTGGACTACCGCAACCGCAGTATTTCAATGAATCTGGCTCACCGCGGCTTGACCCCATCACGCCAAAGCGTCGGTTGGTCGACGCAAATACCAAGCTGCTGCACACAGATCTGCAAAAGGTGCTTCTCCTTCAGCAACCGGAAACGCTGGCTGACCTCAGCGCCGCACTTTCGCAGCAGCCAGGCGGTTTCAATGTCGAGATGGCTCAGAACCAGCATGGTGTTCCCGCTTTCAAGTTCACCAACAGTGCCGGCGAAAATTTTGGCGGCGCGCTCGGCAAGGGTTGGCAGCCACGGCATCTGCAAAACCTGCTTCACTTCACCCGCAAACTCCGTCGCCTTCGCGACCGCCTTGAACTGGATCATCTGGTTCAGGTCTTTAAAAATCCCAACGTGGAGAATATCGTTGACCAAATCATCGCCCGACCAAACCCCGCTCGAACTGCCCTCCAACCTGCAGATCATCCAGAACCAACTCAAGACGATGGACAGGCACGTCCTCGCTCTGCACGCGCTGCTGGATCTTCTGGACCGGCCGGACGACCAGCGGGAGTCGCTCAGCGAGATGCTGGCCAATTTGTTGAAAGACCTGTCGGATCGACAAGCGCAATATCAGGTGGAGCTGGCCAAGTTGACGGCACAAATGACGGCAACGGAGAACCTGATCAACGGCATGGCAGAGAACTCCGAGGAGAACCAGCGGCAGCAGAGCAAGAAACTGGACCGGATTCTTTCAATCTTGAACGCGCCCCTCGACCCACAATAGGGTCGCTTCTGGCCAAGGTCTGTAGGCTCGCCGCCAAACGGCTGCCTGGCTGGAAAGTAAGGGTGCTGCCAAACTCTCAAAGGATCGGCATTGCTTTTGCAGATCGGAGTGCGGCCATCGTTGATCAATATTCTGCGGCAGTCGTGAAAGACGGTGAAGAAGCACTGATGTTCCAAGCCGAATATACAGCAACTTTGAAGCCGCCTGAGGGGGACACAGAACTCGAATCGGGACCCGGATTCTGACCTCACCTAATCCGTTGCTGCACCTTGTTCGGGCGAACGGAACTCGCGCGAAGTAGTCTTTCTAAAGCTTCTGAGGCATGGTGGGAGCCCACCGTTGCAATCAGTGCTATTGCCCGGACCGATGAAATAGCTGCGTTTTTCGTCTCCCAGCAGATCAGGCTCGGCTGAGCGATCGACAGCAGTTGAAGATCGCTTGAGTCTGGTCAAGGTCATAGGTTGATCGTTTCGGGTAGTGGCATCTTTATCAGATTGGAGTTTCTTATCTTGATGAAGCGGTCTGGAGTTCAAGTTGTTCGCCAGCACGTTCGAAATAACCATGGCGTCTGAACTGCCAAAGCGTAACGATGGAGTCGATCACGATACCACCACCAAACAACAAGGCGATACCCTGAAGGTCGGGAACAAAATACCCAGCCTGATAGGCTACAAATGTTATGCCATAATAAAATATGCTCACAAAAAGCGACTGGTAGAGCATCAGATCCGTGCGGCCGACCCCATAAAAATAACTGTCAAGCACATGATTAAACGCAAATACCACATAAAAAAAGAGCATCAGCAAGGCCAGATCAACAACGCGTTCGGCTTCAGGAGAGCCCATGGCTCCAGATACAAACCAAACCCACCCAGGCACAGTGAACAGCCAGACCAAAATGATCAATCCGGTCGCCACGAAATACCCGACGAACCGCCTCCCGAGCTTTCCGTCGTTATTGCCGGCATCTTGGCGCATCAGCGTTCCAAGCGTCAGAACCGGAAGCAGAAGCCATCCCCAGATGAAGCCATTTGTCACCCAGAAAAGCCCAGCCTCCTGCACTTCGTTCACCAGTCGCAAGATCATCAACGAGAAGGCGAGGTTTCGAACGCCAGACTCAAGTCCTGACCGAAGGGCGACCCGAAACCAAATGCGCATCCATGCCTCGCGCCCCACCCCTCGCGGCATGGTAATCACTCGAAGACGGTTAAGAATAAGAAGGGATGGGATCAGTATGACTGCGCCGACAACAATGTTCGTCAGCGCTACGCCCGTCACTGCGAGATCCAAAGACCACGAAAACTGCCCAACGAAGAGGGCATCGAAGGCAATTGTGAAACAGGCACGCAACATGACCAGGAACAGCACAAGCCGAGGCATTCCGAGTGCCACAAGAACCACAATACAGATATCGTTGAAGACCCCGATCATGATCGCAATGGCCTCCAGCCTAATGTAGCGAGCCGTGAGGGTCTGAAGCTCGGCCTGTTGAGCCATCAGCTTTGTCAACTGATCTGCCCCAAGCAATACGAGGACCGTCAGGACCAAATAGGCGGAAAGCGTCACTAAGAATGCCAGAGACACCCGCTCTCTGAGTGAAGGAAGGTCACGGATCACCTGTCCGAACAGGAAATAAAGCGGAACCAATACCGCTTCCTGAGCTACTTCATAGGAAAGATGAAGCCACATCGATTGGGCGGCGATGCTGACACTCCAAGTGTCCGGGATGCTGTTGATGAAATAAATTCGGACGGTTGAATAAAGCGTCGGAAAGAAGGCAACAACAAAGATCGCGCCCCAGAGGCGATAATTCAATTGAAACAAATTGGAGATGTCCTTTGGTAACGAAAGCATGCGTTGTCTTGATTTGGAGGACATTTGCCGCACATAGCAAGTTAAATCAAGAAGTGGTTTAGCGTGGAATCGCACGCTTCACTCAACAATCACACCAACGATGTTGAGGCGTATAAAAGCGTCTCAAGTGGGGTAGAACTACGCACAAACCATCACAAATAGCGGCAGCTTTACGGCTGAACGAGGCAGCGAAAGTGGTGGCATGTAGGCCGACCAAATCCGAAGAACCGACCTTGGCCGAGACGCGATAAGGGCCCAGTTTGGGACGGTATTGCTTGCCAGTCGAGCCAATGTTGCGTGGCGCTGCTGACTGATGCGATTCCGAACCTAAGATGCCCAACGGCATACAGAAATCTTTCAACAGATCGACACCCAGAACGAAGTTGCGCCGCCGGGGAATTTTCCGACGGCAAAGTGTCCATATTTGGCGCAGTGTCCATTTGTGGTGATGCGCATTCAGTGAAGAACGAATATCATCGGCCTCAGTGATGCCGTGCTGTCGATCGCGAATGCCGCTATCTTACAGGTGATGCCATTGCAGGTCAGGGTTACTCAATATTGCGTGAGACCCACACTGTTTTGCCCGGCAACCGATGTTTGATTTGTCGGAATACCCATACAGTGCCAAACACAATTGCCGCTAATAAGAGTAACGCAACAATCCAATTTATTTGACCGGCAGCCCAATATCCCAAGATAAAGAGCGCAGCGAATCCCGCGGCAGCAAGGATCGCCAGCATGACTGGTATAACAACAGTCCACGCAATGAATGCATTCGGTATGAATTCTTCCGTGGCGCGGCATGAACCACACTTGGTATAGCCTTCATTAATTTGATTACCACAATGCGGACAGGGAAATTGGCCTGACATTTAAAACTCCAAACTGTAGATTGTTGACCGATTCAGACCGAGCGCTGTTTACTCTCGGCGGCATTCAAAAGTGTCCCCACTCGCAGGCGAATGCCAGACCAACCTGTCCGCCGTGACATTAAGAAGCGTGAACCTGTATCCATCGTCCAACGTCACGCCAAAAGCGTCTTCCGCAAAAGCTTCAATACTTTGAACAGTTGCTGCAGGAGCCGACGAATTTTTGTAAATCTGATCATCGAGGGTGAAACCCATGATCTCGCAATCCCAAGAACCGTGCGGCGAAACAGACGAAGCTTGTTCTGCGGCAGTCGCACAGATGCGCACGGTATCGCTGACCCAGCAAGCCCCGTCACGCTGCAGTGATCCCAGCGGCGTATGCGCACGGTTCACACCAGCGATTTCGTTCCAATGTGCGGTCGCTGCACCTTCGCCCTCAACATACACATAGGCAAAATAATCGCCCGAATTGCCCATGATCTTGAAGCTTCCGTCACCACTTGACAGCAGTTCGAATGAACATTGTCCGTCGACGTAGGATTGCCCTTCAACTTCAAGCACACAGGATGCAGGTTCGGCAGATGCGGGAACGGCCGACGTCGCCAACCCGAGACCCGAAAATGCGCAGAATATAGCGTAATAGAATTTCATCTCAGGGTCCTCACACTTCTAAAATCGAATGACGTAAATATTTCATCGCCTTGCATGACTTTAAATACCTCCAAACAGAGGTATCGTGTTTGCGTCATCCCCGCTGTCGTGCAAAACTGCAACCAGAGCACGGCCAATTCCGCGCTTCGGGGCGTCGAAACCCTAACATACGTCGGCCGGTCAGAATTCTTCTGGCCGGGTGGCTGTCACGTATGTCCAGAGCTTGCTTAAAGGTGGCGGCGCTCTGCGCCGACGTGTAGGGTTTCGAACACCCGGCTGCAAAGCCGGACTGCCTCTCTTCACGACGGAGGCGCAATCATGTTTTACGATTTTAAGATTACCGGTCAGATAGCGTCAAACTCTCACGAGCAAAGTGCGGATTCGCATGTTGATTCGACTATCAGCAACTCACAGGCAACGGGTGCTGCCGGTTGCATGCTGCACCACACGTCCGGAGCAGAAGATGGCATAATATCCCATCAGCAAACCCCCATCGCTCGGAAGGCAGATGATACATCAAGTCAAGCCGCGCTTTATCTCGCTCCGCGGGAACTTGACGTTCTCAAGTGGGCTGCCCAAGGCAAAACGACTTGGGAAACGGCACAACTTTTGGATTTGTCGGAGGCGACAGTCGCTTTCTACGCGCGGCGGGCTTGCGCACGGCTGGGCGTGAAGTCAAAAATTCATGCGGTTGCGGTTTGCATTAGCGTGGGGCTTTTCAAGATTTAATATTTTGTAGTCGGAAGATTGATCACTCTTGCTCTGCCTTCCAATTCTCCAGAAAGCTCGCAAGGATCCGCCGCATGGCTTCAGGTCGCGTCGGGATATCTTCGAGTGTCCGGCGATATGCATCAATATCGTCGATCATCTCAGTTTCCATGCGGATCATCACGGGCTTGGAGGCCGTTTTTGGGCGTCCGATCTTCTTTTTTTGCTCAGTCATGTCAAATAATCCTCTAATCCGCTTGACTATCTGATTACAATATTACATTATAAGCAGGCCAAGGCAAGAGCTGTAACTCGAACCTTGGCCCTGACCATCATCATTCCTACGGAGAAATCAGATGACTATACAAACTCATATCACAGCTGCGGGCGGCCATGAAGCCCCTCCTGAAACAGAGCTGATGCTCGCATTCTGCGAGTCAATTTCCTGTATGCAAAAATTCCTTCTCGCAGAACTGGACCTCGACGACGTTGGCTATAGCCAGGATCTGGCCTATTCAAACTGGGTCCGCGACTCCGAGGTCGCTTTCTCAAATCTCGCCGACGCACTCGGCGAAACGCGCAACCTGCCGGTTGAAATCCCCGAGGATACGCCGCTGAAGCGCATGGCCTTACTCATGGATGAAATTCTCGGAAACGAAGACCCTGCTGCAGCCCGTGCGATGCACCTCAAAATGCAGCTGATGTTCTTTACACAGCTTCAGGCTACGGGTCTTTCACCGACAGCGATACACCGTAACGGGCTGCTGGTCCATGCCCGCCATCTGGTGGACGCGATGATGTCGTTCCCGTCGTGGGATCGTGATCTGACCGATGATCTCCTTGATGATCATGGGCCAACCGACGAGATGATTTTCGGTTTCTGAAGCCACATCCCACGCGACTGCTTTCCTTTCCGAGAACGTCGGAAAGGAAAGCAATCTCACCATAATTTCAATTCTTCGGCTGCCCATCCGCGCCGCACGCCTTCGGCCTGCGCATTGGAAGGCAGTCACATCGGAGGACTCCTTATGACAAATACTCTCACAATCGCAGGCACGCCTGTCCCTGTATTTCCGGGTAAAATCCTGCCGCATTGGATCGAAGCGGCACATGCGAAGGGCTACGACATTGCTGGCCGGATCATTGACCGGCTTCATCTCGCCCTACGCTGTCATCTCTGCGGCGAGATTATTCAGGCGCGGCTTTTCACGCTTATGTCCGCACAACCGCTCTGCTCGGCCTGCATCAAATCCGGGTGGATCACGACGGCAAAGTCGGTTGGTCTGGTGTTCATCGACCAGTGCCCCGAAAACCGTCATTACGCTTGGTATGAAGCGCCTTGCGGACATACACTGCGTCGCCAGTTTGAGCTCATCAAACGCGTCGCTGCGGGCGAAACAGGCATCCGTTGCGAAATTTGTCACCATGCAACAGAGGAAGCAGAGGCTGATGCGAGAGGATGGGAGCTGGTTGGAGCAGATCCAAATGGCGATCCAAATTACCGCCAATACAAGCACATCGCATGTGATCACAAGCAAAGGATTGCAAGGACCAACCTGCAGACTGATCGCTTCTCTTGTGGTGGTTGTGGCGAGCTTTGGCCGGCCGCGCCAAGTAACCTCTATGTTATGAGTTTCACGCTGCCGAACAGCCGCGAACTGGTCAAATTGGGTTACTCCAACAACCCGTTGGGCCGCCTTCGCAACCAACTGGTGCGGAATAAAGACTTGCCCTGCGAAATCTTGAGAACCGTTCCTGTGGACACCGGACAGCAAGCTATCAGCCTCGAAAAAGCCCTGCATGCGAAGCTGCGAGAAGCCCATCCAGCGACCGTAGTCGACTCTCAAGTTTACAGTGGTCTTATCAACGTGAAAACGGAGATCTATGAGGCCAGCCTGACTGCTATCATCCTCGACGAGCTTGACGCCATCGCCACCAACCTTGCGTCAACAGCTTCATAATCAATCCAAACCAGTTTCATCCGCCCTTCGGTCCATTTGGCCGAAGGTGTCCCCAGTCATATTTTATATGGAGGGCTCTTTCATGCCCGTAAATACACCACAAAACCCCGAATGGTCGACCTACGCAGACACGCTGATCGACCGCCTTCGCAACCGCCACGGTGTTCATTTTAAAAATGAAAACGAGGACCCAACAGAATTGGATATTCTTTTTCAAAAACTCGAGGGTCCGGAACCGGCGGAGCATTTTAAAGGAACAGCGGTTTTTCCGTCCCGATATGTGCCTGCCCGCAAAATGTTGGCGGCCATCCGGATCGCTGCCACCATCGGAACGACGGAAGTAGAGCACGGAGCTTTCCTATGTGGCGCCATCACTGTCATCGGCGGGATACCGACGACCGAACTGGAAACCTTCAAGGACACGATCACGGATATGTTTCCGTCGCGTTGGAAGATCATCGAACCTGATATGACAGACGGTTATCTCGCGAAGAATGCGCAATCTCGCTTTACACGTTTGGTGACCGACAGCCTCGACAAGATCGAGCCGCTGCTCGTCCTGCAAACTGACGGTATTGCGTTGCCAAAGGCGCTCAAGATAGTTGTTCCGGCTCCGCTCTACCTGTTCCCCGTAACGCATGATGTGATCCTGAAGTTCCTCGCGTCAGGGCATCTTGCCGATCAGGCTCCCGGTGCAGGAAACATTCGCGCGGCATTACCTTCAGAAGCAGAATTACAAAACCTCAGCACGGTCGAGATCTGCGCCGCGCTACGCGCACCGATCCTGCATGATGCAATCACGCGCTTGCGGCAAATTTCAAAGCGAGACGGCTGCGCCGATGGTCCGCGCCTTGAGGATATGCACGGTGACAGCCCGGCGCTCTCCGCTGCGCGTCGTATCGTTGCCGATCTACAGGCATGGAAAACTGGACGAGTGAAGTGGCACGAAATCAGTCATTCTTTGTTGCTCCATGGCGCACCGGGCACAGGCAAAACATGGCTCGCCCGCGCGATGTCAAACGGCGCCGGCGTATCTTTGGTCACGGGGACATTTGGCTCGTGGCAGTCTGCAGGGCATCTCGGCGATATGCTGCGAGAGATGCGTGAAACTTTCAGTGAGGCCCGGCGCAATGCGCCCTGCATCCTCGTGATTGATGAAATCGATGCAGTCGGATCGCGCATAGATCCGGACCGTCACGCGAGCAATTATCGCACGCAGGTCATCACGACTTTTCTTACCGAACTTGATCAAATTGGAACCGAGGAGGGAGTGATCGTCGTAGGAACCAGCAATTTTATCGACCGGATTGACCCCGCTGTCATTCGCTCAGGCCGGATGGACATCAAAATCGAAATGCCAATGCCGGATGCCGATGCCATTTTAGAAATCCTGCGATTCCATCTGTCTCAAGACATCGCGGATCACGATCTACGCAGCCTCTCGCGCCGCGCTGTGGGCCAGTCGGCTGCTGATATCGACGCTGCCATCCGCGCGGCGCGATCAGACGCACGACATGCCCGCAAAATGCTGTCGGTCGAGATGCTTCAGGCGCAGATGAACGTAGCTCCAGATGACGAGAACCAAGCGCGCACGTGGCGGATCGCCGTCCATGAGGCCGGACATGCTGTCGTTGCTCATGCCCTCCAGATCGGTCACCTCGACAGCATCACGATCACTGGAGACGGCGGAAATATCGCCTGCCGCATCTATAATAATGAAAGCCGCCTGTCAGATATCGAAAACCAGATCACATACTCGATGGCAGGCCGCGCCGCAGAACGCCTGATAATCGGCGAAGTCTCGGCCGGCGCAGGTGGCCCTGCACACTCCGATCTTGCGCTTGCAACCCGCAGCGCAATCGCAATCGAGACCACCTATGGTCTCGGCCTACAGGGGCCCGTCTGGCATCAAGATTCTGACGCTACCCACCTCGGAACGCCGGCCATTCGCGATCGGGTTCTCCAGCACATCAAGCGTGCCGAAACCCGTGCGGCAAAAATCCTTCAAATAAATTATCACTTCGTCGAAAAACTGGCCGGTCAGTTGATCAAAGACCGATCTATGAAAGCACCCACAATCGCACGCCTCCTTAACGGCGTGACTTCTACTCAAGCGGACGCCCCACCCAATAATCACCTTAACTGATTCAATGACAGCTACCTCCTCCTACACACCACCCTTTCAGACGCAGACCCATCCCACCAACCACCACTGCATAAAACCCTTAACAGAAGAATCCGCGGGGGCGCAGGCCCCCGCCACAATCCAGCGCGACAGCGCTGCCAAAACCGAACCGTAGGTTAGGTCCATCAGGCCGCTCGGGCAGAGCAGCCTGCAGAAAGAAAATCGTAAAAAAAGGGATACACGAGATACTCAACCAGAATGACACATGGAAAATCCGTAATTCTCGGACCAAACCGACGCCAGACAGCC
Source organism: Sulfitobacter sp. F26169L (assembly GCF_026410285.1). GTDB lineage: Bacteria > Pseudomonadota > Alphaproteobacteria > Rhodobacterales > Rhodobacteraceae > Sulfitobacter. The sequence continues at coordinate 64,086 of NZ_JAPMLP010000005.1, forward strand.
TTCTTCAGCGTGAGAACCCTTCGCATTTTGCGGCCAACATACGTGGAATCGCAAAATTTAACCCTCTTTCCACAGGTTTCGCACTTGAAACCACGAGATTCAGGACCAGTGGGCGTGATCCTGAAGCAATCCTCTCTTATTTTGAGAAGCAACTACCGCGATGGGCAAACTACCCCGTCACCACCAGAAGCGAGCAGCACAAACACTAAAAACTTAAAGGACCGCCACCATGTCAGATACGAACACCTCATTGCCGAAATGGCTTTCAAACCGCCATTACTGCCGGATCAGCGACCTCATGAAGCTTTTCGAGGTGACGCGCCCGACAATTGATCGTTGGCATCGGGAGAACCCAGCATTTCCGCGCAAACGAAAGATCGGCAACCATTTTAACGAAAATTGCAGCACGCGTTTCATCGTGTCGGAAGTGAACGCCTATGTCGCAATGATCGAGAAAGACCGCGCGGAGTGGACGAAGCAGTTTGATATGGTAGACGCAATGAAAGGTGGACCAGCACAATGCAATTAGGCCATGAAGGATACTTTGTGAATGGTTTAACCAGAACGCCCTGTCCCACCAGCGTCCCACTGAGCGCAAGAGCGTCAAATCCTAGAAGCAGGTCAGTCAAGCCTAAAACAAACTAACCCACTGAATACAAAGGACGTTTTAATGGTGCCCGGGGGCGGAATCGAACCACCGACACGAGGATTTTCAATCCACTGCTCTACCCCTGAGCTACCCGGGCACCGGGACCAGTAAACTGGTCGGGTGAGCGCGTTCTAGGGGGTCTGGTGGCGGGTGTCCAGACTCTTTTTGCAATAGCGCGCAACTTGGTTGCCTATCGGGTCAGTGTGGCTTCTTTATCTCTTCGTTTTCCAGCGCTTCTACTACTTTTTCAATATCATCAGGGTCCCGGGATGGTGTGGCGTAGGCGCCTGAAAACCATTTCGACAGATCGATATCAGCGCAGCGGCGCGAGCAGAAGGGACGATACTTTTTCACAGTCTCGCCGGAACAGATCGGGCAGTTCATGCGAGAATCTCGCCAAGGGGCGCGCGGGCGCGTTTGCGCTGCAGCTCATAGTGGCCCAACGGTGTCCACCCGACCAGCGTGGTTTCTACCTCGTCAGCCCTAAAAGCTGCGCGCAAGGCTGTCTCGAACGGGCGACGGTCTTTTTTCGGCATCGGGGCCAGATCAAGCACAATTTGTCCTCCAAGACCGCGCAAACGCAGCGCCCGAGGCAATGCGCGGGCGCAGGCCATATTGGCCTTCACACCCGCCGCAAGAGACACGTCAGCGCCGGTATTCACGTCCACGGCTATCAACGCACGGGTAGTTTCCACATACATTGAAGCGCCGCCGGACAGGTCCACACGATCTTCGATCAACGTATCGAGGGCGTCCAACACGCCGTGATCTTCGAAACCACCGGCCTCGGTCACAATTTCGGCAGGTGCGACCCAGTCGCGCCATGCAAGCACGTGTGGACCATCACCTTCGGACAGTGTTTCCATTTCAGTGCTATCGTCGTTCAGCACAGCACGCGCCAGTTCCAGCATCGCATCGATATCATCTGCAATTGCCTCACCGTCGGCACCCGCGCAGCACGAGCGCAGGATCAGACCGTATTGCGCACCGTCCATCGCGTCATGGGAGATTTCCAACAAACGGTCGCGCTCCGCCTCGTCGCGGATGGAGCGGGAAATATTCAAACCTGGTGCATCGGGGGTGATAATAGCATAGCGGCTTTTGAACAGCAGCTTCGACGTCACTGGCAGAGCTTTCCCGTCTTCGGCAAAGCCTGACACCTGCACAAGAATCCGCTGGCCGGGCGCAAGCCCTTTAATTTGGCGCAAAAATGCCGAGCCGTCGGGCGTCTTGAGGAACATGCCCCCCTGCCCTTTGACGGGCCGGTCCGCGATTGCGCGGTAGATTGTGCCGCTGCGCGGGGCATCCGGTGTGTCCACCAGCAAATCCTCAAGCCGGCCATCCACCATCAATGCGGCAGCTTCGACATCACCTAAGTGATCGAGGATAATTGTACGGCCCTTCATGAGCATTCTCCATAAAGCGGGTAGCCGCTGGCGCGCAGCAAATTTGCGGTTTCAGATAGTGGTAGACCCACGATACCGGTAAAGGAGCCTGATATCCACGGGATCAGAACACCCGCAGGCCCCTGAATGCCGTAGCCGCCTGCCTTGCCGTTCCAATCATCAGTATCAAGATATGCGCGCAGCTCGTCTTCGGCGAGGTTCTTCATGCGCACGGTGCTCATCACATCGCGCTCCCAAACGCGCGCACCGCGCTTTACGGCAACTGCCGTGATCACCTTGTGACGGCGACCGGATAGCGCGCGCAGAAATTTTTCAGCCTCGGCGCGGTCGGCGGGTTTGCCCAGAATACGGCGGCCCAGTGCCACAGTTGTATCGGCACATAGCACGATATCATCCGCAGCGGCAGGCACTGCAGCAACCTTTTCACGGGCCATGCGCGCGCAATAGGGGCGCGGTAGTTCGCCTTTTTGCGGGGTTTCGTCTATATCGGGGGCGCGGATATCATCCGCAACAACGCCGATTTGCGCCAGCAATTCCTTGCGGCGCGGTGATCCTGATCCGAGGATGAATTTCATCGATTTACTCCTCGCCCCACCTTGGGGCGGGCGGGGATAGCGTTATTTGAAACGATAGTTGATCCGGCCTTTTGTCAGGTCATAAGGGGTCATTTCAACCTGTACCTTATCGCCTGCCAGAACGCGGATGCGGTTCTTGCGCATTTTGCCTGCCGTATGTGCAATGATCTCATGGCCGTTTTCAAGCTCGACCCGGAACGTAGCATTCGGCAGGAGTTCCTTGACGACACCGGGAAATTCGAGCGTATCTTCCTTAGCCATGGTTTCTCCTGTAAAAACATCCCCCCTTTGGGGACAGACGCTTAAATGAGCGCATCTGCGAGGTTTTTCAAGAGGAGATACGCTTTAGGGCCACATTTAACGCAGGGGCGTCGCGGCCCTGCTGTTCTTCCCAGTGTGACCGGTTCAAAACCACACCGTCAGCGCGCACATGAGCGATTGCCTCAATGTCTACATCGGCATAGGTCCAGCCCGGCACGCAGATTTCTGCAGCGGCGAGCACGCCTGTTGACGGAAAGCCCGTATCAGGCGGGCAGAAAACACCCCCGGCCCCCACACACGAGCCCAGTGCGTCCGACCAATCGGCCTGCCCCACTACCGATGACATTGCTGTAACGCACTGATTCTCCAGCGCGCGGGCCATCGCGCCTGTGCGCACACGCCAGTAGCCGGCAAGCGCCTCGGTGACGCTGGGCACAGCGATGATGTCACAGGACTGCAACGCACGTCCAAGCAACGGAAATTCGCTGTCATAACAGATCAGAATACCGATACGGCCCAGAGCCGTATCAAACACCTGTAACGGGCCGCCACCGATCACACCCCAGACATCACGCTCGAAACGGGTCATGATCTGCTTGTCCTGCACCCCGATTTGACCGTCGGGCGTGATTAACCTCGCGCGGTTAACGGGGCGTGTTTGTGTCGCCGCAGGGGCGGACGCCGCAACTATATGCACGCCGTGTTCAGCCGCGAGGCGCACGTGCAGCGCGTCAGCCTCGCCAATTTTATCAGATACGGAAAAGAGCGATTTTTCCAGATCACCTGCCACATCCAGCCCGTCCAGTGTGGCCAGTTCCATCGCGCCGTATTCGGGGAATACGAGCAAATCAGCGCCCTGTGCGCAAGCGCCTGCAACCCAGTGGGCCAGCTTGTCTTCGTAGTGCGCCCACGAGGTCAGCACATCCAGCGGGTAGGCAGCAGTTGCGATTCTCATCTGAAATCCGGCTCCGGTTTATCAAGTTTTCTGAAACCAGCTTGCATCGTCTGGCCAGCAGCGGCAAGCATGAAGGCCATCTATCTGTTCTTCAACGACACTGTTTATAAACGGAGCACTCTCATGCGCAACATCGTCATTCTCACCGGTGCCGGTATCTCGGCTGAAAGCGGTATCGAAACCTTTCGCGCTGAAACAGGGCTTTGGGCACAGCACAATGTTGACGATGTCGCTACGCCGGAAGGGTTTGTGCGGGATCCGAAACTGGTTGTCGATTTTTACAACGGACGGCGTACCCAAGCAGCCAGCGCATTGCCCAACGCAGCACATAAAGCGCTAGCGAAGCTGGAGGCAGAGAACAACGGCAGTGTTCTGGTGGTTACCCAAAACGTGGATGACCTGCACGAGCGTGGCGGTTCCAATAACGTGATTCACATGCACGGCGCGCTCAACTCCGCCCTGTGCGCAGCGTGCGAGCATCGCTGGCCTGCCCCCATGCAGATGCAGGTCGCAGACACCTGCCCGTCCTGCAATGCCCCTGCCGCGCGGCCCGACATCGTCTGGTTTGGTGAAATACCCTATCAGATGGACAGGATCATTGATGCGCTCGGCGAGGCCGATATCTTTGTTTCAATCGGCACGTCCGGCAATGTCTATCCCGCCGCCGGGTTTGTGGCAGAAGCGGCCCGCGCCGGGGCCGAAACGCTGGAGCTTAATCTCGAATCTTCTGCGATCGGATCACAATTTGATAAATCTGTATTTGGTCCGGCTACGCAGACCGTTCCTGCTTGGGTGGACGATATTCTAGCAAAGAAATGAAAAACGTGTTCAAAAGCGGTCAGCGGTCGAGGTCCACTGGAACGGAAATTTCCACCTCACCCGCTTTTTCGAAAACCAGCGTCACCTGCACCATTTGCCCTTGGCTCAGCGGAGCGTCGAGGCCGATGAACATCAGATGATCGCCACCGCGCTTGAACGCGTGGGTGGTGCCATCAGGCAAAGCAACGCCACCTTCAATCGGTCCCATCCGCACGACGCCATTTGCGTCTTGGGTATGGGTGTGCAGTTCCACCCGCCCGGACAGCCCCGAGCGTACCGCCACCAGACGGTCATCGCGCCCCGTATCATTGCGCAGCATCATAAACGCTGCCGCCGATGTGGAAGTGGGCAAACTGCTGCGCAAATACGGTTCCTGAACAACAAATGCAGCATTGCTTTTGTCGAGCGGCGACATCTTTACCGAAACGACGGCCATTACCACAGCGATTAAGGCAAAAAGAACGACGATGCCGACGGCACCTTTGGGTTTCTGCATCCTGTTATCCTTTTGCACGAAGAGGCCATCGCCTGAAAGGCAGGCACAAACACAAACGACCCCGCCCTGCGTTCAGGTCGGGGTCGATGTAATCGTTATCAGAAGTCGGTTTAGGACAGTACGTCTGCCTCTGCGCCGGACTTGGCGATCGCTTTTTTGATTTTCAGCGCGTTATCAGACAGATCAACGTCTTTGGCTTTCGCCAGAAACTTGTCCAGACCACCGCGGTGATCAACACTGCGCAGGGCAGCGGATGTGATACGCAGCTTGAAACCACGGCCCAGCGCTTCGGACTGAAGCGTTGTGTCGTTCAGGTTTGGCAAAAACCGACGACGTGTGCGGTTTTTGGCGTGTGATACGTTGTTGCCCGACATCGGGCCTTTTCCGGTCAATTCGCAACGGCGCGACATGGGTTCATCCTCTTGGTTCGGCGCGGCACCCATGAATTGGCACCACAGCTATCAGGGCGCACAACAGGCGTCCCGTAAATTGGTTTTCAGGCTTTAGGAGGAATCACGCGGCAGGTCAACCCGAGATGCTTGCGTTTTTGCGCCATCTTCGCGCAAATCGCGCACAAAGGCTGCGGCAGCCGCCGCCGGTTCCTGCTGCCCTGCTGCGACAGCGTCGCTCAGCTTTGCCAATGCGCTGCGCGCATGCGGTGCGTCCAGTTGCGCCAGCAGCGCTGATTTAACCGCATCTTCAAACCAATAGCGGGCCTGCATGGCGCGGGTTTGGTCCCAAAAACCGTTTTCGCGACGCCAGTCAGACAGGATTGTCAGTGCCTCCCACACCTCTGGCAAACCACGCTGTTCCAGCGCGGAAACGGTCATGGCGCGCGGATAGCCGTCAGGGTCTTGAGGCCGTTTGCGCAATAACCTTAACGCGCCGGAATAATCCGCCTTCGTGCGCATGGCCGTCGCCTTCAGGTCGCCATCGGCTTTGTTGATCACTATCAGATCGGCCATTTCCATGATGCCGCGCTTGACGCCTTGCAATTCATCGCCCCCCGCAGGGGCCAGCAGCAGCAAAAACAGATCCGACATATGCGCAACCACTGTTTCCGATTGCCCCACGCCCACCGTTTCAATCAGCACCACATCGAATCCCGCCGCCTCGCACAGGGCCACTGCTTCGCGTGTGCGACGCGCCACACCGCCCAGATGGGTCTGGCTGGGGGACGGGCGGATAAATGCGTTGGGGTCACGGCTCAGCTCGTCCATCCGCGTTTTATCGCCCAGAATCGATCCGCCCGAGCGTGAGGAGCTGGGATCAACCGCCAGCACAGCCACCCGCAGCCCCTGCCCAGTCAGCATCAAACCGAAACTCTCGATGAAGGTAGATTTGCCAACACCCGGTGTGCCGGAAAGGCCAATGCGCAATGCCTCCTTGCCTTGACCCAGTTCGGCCAGCAGGGCGGTGGCCTGTTCACGGTGATCGGCACGGCCGCTTTCCACCAGCGTGATTGCGCGTGCCAGTGCGCGCCGCTCGCCTGCGCGGATGCGATTTGCCGTTTCAGTGATGTCCATCAGATACCTCCGCGCTAGTTCATTCCGGTTTTCACGCCCCGCGCCGCGAATGTCCAGCCTTGCCCCGCCTGCATCCAGCCCCGATAAGACATCCATGCAAACAGTTCTGCCCATAGATGACGTGATGCCCGATGTGCTGGATGCCCTGCGCAGCAACAGACGCGTGGTCCTGCAGGCGCCCCCCGGAGCGGGTAAAACAACCCGTGTTCCGTTGGCGATGCTGGCGGGTGACCTGACAAAAGGCCACATCCTGATGCTGGAACCCCGCCGTCTTGCCGCACGCGCCGCCGCCGAGCGGATGGCGCAGACACTGGGCGAAGACGTGGGGCAAACAGTTGGCTACCGTGTGCGCGGTGCGTCGGCAATTTCGAAATCCACGCGGATCGAAGTTGTGACAGAAGGTATCCTGACGCGCATGATACAGGACAATCCTGAATTGCCCGGTGTGGGTGCGGTGATCTTTGACGAGTTTCACGAACGCTCGCTGAATGCCGATCTGGGGCTGGCCCTGTGTCTGGAAATTGCAGACGCGCTGCGCGATGATCTGCTGCTGGTAGTTATGTCCGCCACGCTGGATGCCGCCCCTGTGGCCGCGCTGATGAATTCACCCGTGATTACATCCCAAGGACGCAGTTTTGCAGTGACGCCCCACTGGCTGGATAAACCTTTGCCAAAAACGCAACGTTACGAACAGGCAGTTGCCGATCTGGTTCTGCGCGCGATGACACAGTCCAGCGGATCGGCGCTTGTGTTTCTCCCCGGAGAAGGGGAGATCAGGCGCGTCGAAGGGGTGCTGGCGCGACAGGTGCCGCCTGATTGCACCATTGCGCCGCTGTTTGGCGCGATGGATTTCAAAGCCCAGCGCGCCGCGATCAACCCTGCCACTACCGGACGCAAGATCGTGCTGGCGACATCCATTGCCGAAACATCCCTGACCATCGAGGGCATTCGCATTGTCGTTGATGGCGGACGGTCGCGGCGGGCAGAGTTTGATCCGTCTTCAGGCATGTCCCGCCTTGTCACCACCCGCGTCACACAGGCCGAAGCGACCCAACGCGCAGGCCGCGCAGGGCGCGTCAGCGAAGGGGTAGCCTACAAGCTCTGGACGCGCGGCGAAGATGGCGCGCTGGCTGCCTATCCCCCTGCCGAGATCGAAAGCGGTGATTTAAGCGCTTTCGCGTTGGAGCTTGCGTTGTGGGGTGCACAGGCTGACGACCTTGCTTTTGTTACGCCGCCCCATGCGGGACGGTTGCGAGAGGCGAAGGCGCTGTTACAGATGCTCGGCGCGCTGGATGCACAGGGGCGCATCACCACACACGGGCGCACGCTGGCGAAGCTGCCGTTGCATCCGCGCCTTGCGCACATGGTGGCGCGCGGAGGGCGCACAGCCGCAACGTTGGCTGCCATACTGGCCGAACGCGACCCGCTGCGCGGTGCGCCGCTGGACCTGTCCCACCGCATGCGCGCTGCCGCAGGAGAGCGTGTGGCAGGAGAAGTGTATCACGCGACGCTCGCGCGCATCCGCCAAGAGGCAAAGCGTTTGTCCTCTGCAACCGCGCCGGACGGCCCGCAAGACATCGGCACGCTCGCCGCCCTCGCCTATCCCGACAGGATCGGGTTGCGGCGCAAAGGAGATGCGGCAAGGTTTGTGCTGTCTGGCGGAAAAGGGGCCATCGCGCCCGAAGGGGACCCGCTGGCCGGTGAGCGCCTGATTGTGGCGACAGATCTGGACGGTGATCCGCGTGAGGCCCGCATCCGCCAAGGCACCGCCCTGTCCGAAAGCGCGCTGCGCGCTGCCTTTCCCGACCAGATCGCATGGCATGATTATTGCGCGTGGTCACGCCGTGAGGGGCGCGTAGAGACACGGCGGCAGGAACGGTTCGGCGCATTGGTGCTGGATGACCGCACATGGGCGGATGCCCCTCAGGAGCTGGTCGCCCGAGCCATGCTGGACGGTGTGGCGCAGTTGGGTCTGCGCCCTGACAAGGCCGCGGCACGTTTCCTGCGCCGCGCGGCATTGGTAGCCGGGCAGAACGGGTTCCCCGACTTTTCCGAACCACATTTGATGGAGACGCTGGAGGAATGGCTACTGCCGCATCTGGGCAATACCCGCAGCACCGCCGACTGGAAACGGTTTGATCTACTGCAGGCGCTGCGCGCGCGGCTTGATTGGGACCAACAACAGCAACTGGACCGCGCCGCCCCCGCGCATTTCGAAACGCCACTGGGGCGCCGTATTGCTATTGATTATGATGGGGAGACACCGCAAATTTCTGTGCGCTTGCAGGAGATGTTCGGTGTAACCCGTCACCCGTCAGTGTCGGGGCAACCTTTGCAAGTGACCCTGCTGTCCCCTGCCCAGCGCCCCGTACAGGTTACCACTGATCTACCCGGATTCTGGGACGGATCTTATGCGGATGTGCGCAAGGACATGCGCGCCAGCTATCCGCGCCACCCGTGGCCGGAAGACCCGCGCGCAGCAGACCCGACGTTGCGCGCCAAGCCGCGCGGCACCTAATTCAGGCTTGCTCGCTTGCCAGCGTGGGCCAGTCGGCATGGAATTTACCATCCTGATCGGTACGCGCGAAACCGTGCGCGCCAAAGAAATCACGTTGTGCCTGAATAAGGTTTGCAGTGCCGCGCGCGTGGCGCATGCTGTCATACCACGCCAGCGCGGATGATAGCGCAGGCAGGGGCGTGCCCAGCCCCGCGCCTGCCATGACAACCCGCCGCAGCGCAGGGATTGCATCCGCCAGCATTGCTGCAATTGCAGGTGACAGGATCAGGTGGCCCATTGGCAATTCATCCCTGAACGCCTGCGCGAAATCATCCAGCAGCGCAGAGCGGATAATGCACCCCGCGCGCCATATCTCTGAAATACGGGCCAAATCCAGCGCCCAGTCAAACTCTTCCGAGGCTGCTGCCAATATGCGAAAACCCTGCGCATGGGCCAGAATTCGCGCAGCAAGCAATGCCTTTTCAAGTTCAGCGGCATCAGGCACATCAGATTGCACGGTTCCCGCCGTGAGGATTGTTTGCGCCACCTCGCGGACGGGCTTTTCTGACGACCATCCGCGCGCCCCCACCGCAGCTTCTATCGTGTTGGCAGACTGACCCATTTTCAGCGCTTCGATCAGTGTCCAGCGGCCAGTACCTTTCTGCCCCGCGCGGTCAAGGATCATGTCGACAACAGGCAGCCCTGTGTCGGCATCCATGGTCTGAAGGGCTGCGGCGCTGACTTCTATCAAATAGGATTCCAGCGGCCCGTTTTGCCACTCCTCGAACAGTGCGCCGATGCGTGGCGCTTCCCAGCCTGCCCCGTCACGCAAAATGCCATACACTTCGGCGATCATCTGCATATCGGCGTACTCGATCCCGTTGTGGACCGTTTTCACAAAATGCCCCGCCCCGTCTGGGCCGAGATGCGCAACGCAAGGTGCGCCATTGTATTTTGCCGCAATCGCTTCAGCCATCGGTTTCAATTGCTGCCAGCTGTGCGCGGTGCCTCCCACCATCATTGATGGGCCATGTCGCGCACCCTGCTCGCCGCCCGAAACGCCCATTCCAACAAAATGCGCTCCCGTATCGGCGAGCCGCTTAAACCGGCGGCGGGTGTCGTGGAAGTCGGCGTTGCCACCGTCAATGATGGTATCCCCCTTCTCCAGCAGCGGCAGAACAGCATCAATCATCGCATCCATCGGCGCGCCAGAGGGGATCATAAACAGGATCGTACGCGGGGTTTTCAGCGCCGCGACAAATTCTTCGAGGGTATTCGCAGGGGTTAGCTGTTCGGCGAGCGGCCCCGCTTTTTGCATAAATGTCGCGATCCAGTCTGTTTCACGGTTGGTCACCGCAACCTGAAATCCGCTTTCGGCGAGATTGAGGGCCAAAGCGCTGCCCATCGTACCAAGCCCGTAAACGCCAATATCCGCTTTCATTTTCGTCATGGCAGCCCCCCTGCGATCCTGTTCTGTGGGATCAGGGTGAGGGTTTTGGCACAGCGGTGCAAGCCAAAGCTACACAGGTGCAAGCGTTTTCAAAAAGAGTTCCGGATGATCTGCGGGAATTGGTATGTTCGCTGCTGGAAGCAGATTATCCTTTGTCTGCTACCACCAGCGAAAAAATTAGCCCCCCACTAAATGCAGAAGGTGGCAAAACACTTACTTCTCCAAACACCACCGCATGATAGCTTTCTGGGCATGAAGACGGTTTTCCGCTTCGTCAAAGATAACCGAATGTGGGCCATCCATCACGGCGCTTGTTGCTTCGTCATCACGGTGGGCGGGCAGGCAGTGCATGAACAAGGCGTCGGGTTTGGCTTTTGACATCAATGCTTCGTTAACCTGATATCCGCGCAACTGGTTATGGCGCCGCTCGCGTGCGGATTGCGGATCATGCATGGACACCCATGTGTCGGTAACAACCAGATCCGCCCCTTTTACCGCATCATGCGGATCGCGCACGGTTGTGTACAGCCCGTCCAGCGCGGGCTCGGGGTCCAGCGGCTGGGGGCCGGTAAAGACCAGTTCGAAGTCGAACTGTTTTGCCGCATGGGCAAAGCTGGCGAATACGTTGTTGCCATCACCGGACCAGACCACACGTTTGCCTCTGATGGGGCCGTTGTGTTCTTCGAATGTCATTATGTCCGCCATGATCTGACAGGGGTGCGTGCGGTTGGTCAGGCCGTTTATTACGGGCACAGTGGCGTGTTCCGCCATTTCGTGCAGGGTCTGTTCTTCGAAGGTGCGGATCATGATCAGATCGACATAACGCGACAGGACACGGGCGGTATCGGCGATGGTTTCGCCGTGGCCCAGTTGCATGTCGGCACCGGACAGCACCAGTGTCTGTCCCCCCATCTGGCGCACACCGACATCAAATGACACCCGTGTTCGCGTAGAGGGTTTTTCGAAAATCAATGCGACCATGTGGTCTTTCAGGGGGAGATCGTCATCCAGTGCGCCGCGCGGGCGACCGTTACGGGCCTGTTTGATCGAAATTGCATTATCGATGATGCTGCGCAGATCGGATTGCGCTGTTTGGTGGATGTCCAGAAAATGTTTCATGTATCACTTTTCGTTTTGGGGCGTATCGGGGGCCAGCCCCCGTACCCCCGGGATATTTATGGCCAAAAGAATTATTATGGGTGCAGCGACGCCGCGGCACGGTCGAGACGGCTGACGGCCTCGGCTATTTCTTCGTCCGTGATGTTCAGCGGCGGCAGCAGGCGCACAACGTTATCCGCTGCAGGCACGCTGATTACTTCCGCGCTGTACCCTGCATTCACCAAATCGGGCGGCGCCACCTTGCACTTAAGGCCCAGCATGAGGCCAGAGCCGCGTACTTCTTCAAAGATTTCGGGATGCGCAGCGACCAGCCCTTCGAGCTTTTGGCGCAGCAGGCCTGCCTTGCGATTTACTTCGGCCAGAAAGGCGGGGTCTGCGACAATATCCATCACCGCGCAGCCCACAGCACAGCCCAGCGGGTTGCCGCCATAGGTCGAGCCGTGTGTGCCTGCGGTCATGCCGCTGGCGGCGTTTTCAGTGGCCATCACGGCGCCAAGTGGAAAGCCGCCGCCGATGCCCTTGGCGACCATCATAATGTCGGGTGTGATACCTGCCCATTCGTGGGCAAACAATTTGCCGGTGCGCCCCACACCGCACTGGACCTCGTCAAGGATCATAAGGATGCCATGTTCATCACACAGATCGCGCAGACCTTTGAGGCAGGCATCCGGCAGTGGGCGTATACCGCCTTCACCTTGTACCGGCTCGACCAGCACGGCGCAGGTTTTTTCGGTGATCGCTGCGGTCAGCGCGTCATGGTCGCCGAATTCAAGGTGAACGAACCCCGGCAACAGCGGGCCGAAACCCTTTGTCATCTTTTCTGACCCTGCGGCGGCGATGCCAGCGGAAGAACGGCCATGGAAGGAGCCCGAGAAGGTTATGATCTCAACACGTTCCGGCTGATCCTTGTCGTAGAAATATTTGCGCGCCATCTTTACGGCCAGTTCACAGCTTTCCGTACCGGAATTGGTGAAAAATACTGTGTCGGCAAAGCTATGGGCGACCAACCGGTCGGCCAACGCCTGCTGCTGCGGAATCTGGTAAAGGTTGGAGGTATGCCAGAGTTTACCGGCCTGTTCGGTCAATGCCGCAGTCAGCGCGGGGTTCGCATGCCCCAGTGCGTTCACCGCGATTCCGGCACCCAGATCCAGAAAGCGTCGCCCGTCTGCCTCGGTCAGCCATACGCCTTCACCTTTGACAAAGCTGAGGGGGGCACGGGAGTAGGTCGGCAAGACAGAAGCGATCATCTGGGTCATCCTTTCAAGGGAGAAAGCCGCGAAAACCCCAAAAGGGCATGAGCGGTGCGGCGGGTCAAGTGGTATGGTGGAGGAGCCTGCAACAGGCATTATGGATCAAACCCGCCAGACAGGCAGGTCACGGGCGGCATTTCAGCTGCGGCGTCGTCGGGACAGGATATTTGTAAGCGTGATCATGGCACCGGTTTAACGTAGGCGCGGGCGTTTGCAAGAGGTGTTTGCGGCTTCTTGCCGGGGCGGTCGATCCGCGTCATATCAATGACATGTACACACCCAGACCCCAGAACAATGCGTTGGCTGCCGGTTTGATACTGCTTGCTGCCGCCTTTATAGCGGCAACAACGCTGATGGCCAAAAGCCTTGGCACGGACACGCTGGGAACCCCGCTGCATGCCTTGCAAATCAGTCACGGACGGTTTCTGTTTGCCTTTATCGCGCTGGTGTCGATTGCCGCAGTTGTGCGCCCTGCCCTGTCGCGTCCTACCTGGCGGCTGCACTTTGCGCGCACCGGCGCGGGTTGGGCCGGTGTGACGCTGATGTTTGCTTCCGTCGCCTACATTCCGCTGGCCGATGCAACGGCGATCTCGTTTCTTAATCCGGTGTTTGCCATGATGCTTGCAATTCCGCTGCTGGGAGAGATGGTTGGCCGCGTGCGCTGGTCGGCGGCTGTGCTGGCGCTGGCCGGTGCGCTTGTGCTGTTGCGGCCGACACCAGACAGCTTTCAGCCCGCAGCCTTGCTGGCCTTGGGTGCGGCGCTGATCATGGGGCTGGAGCTGATATTTATCAAAAAGCTGTCCGGGCGGGAGAATCCGTTCCAGATTTTACTGGTGAACAATATGATCGGTTTGGGCATTTCTACTTGTGCAGTGCTGCCCTTATGGCAAATGCCCACAACCGCCCAGTGGATGGTACTGGCGGGGATCGGCGTATGTATGGCTTTTGCGCAGACCTGCTTTGTAAATGCGATGGCGCGGGCCGATGCCAGCTTTGTCGCGCCGTTCAGTTATGGCACCCTGATATTCGCCGCGTTGTATGACGCAGTTTTCTACGGTGTGCGTCCTGACGGGATCACATATCTGGGCGCTGCGATCATTTTAACCGGTGCCCTTTGGCTCGCTTTGCGCGAGGCGCGGCTCAAAAAGCCCCTTCCGGTGCGTCCTCCGGTCCCTTGATGCCTTGCACCTGCCGCCATAGCCATTACAATAGGTGACTGAATTTGCCAAAGCGGTCCGACGAGGGCCGCTTTTTACACTAGGGAAGCTTCCATGTCCTGGACCGATGACCGCGTTGAAATATTGAAGAAAATGTGGGGCGAAGGCCAGTCCGCAAGCCAGATCGCCAAGGAATTGGGGGGCGTGACCCGCAATGCCGTGATTGGCAAGGTCCACCGCCTGGGCCTGTCCAACCGCACGACAGCTGGTGCCGCAGCCAAGGCTGAACCGAAAGCGAAAGCTGCACCAAAGGCAAAACCGGCACCAAAACCCGCACCCGAGCCTGCACCGGCCCCTGCGCCCGCCAAGCCGGAGCTTAAGACCGAACCGGCGATCTCGCCGAACGCCGTACGGCCTGCGCGCAACCAGATCATTCCGGCAGGACAACCGCTGCCGCCGCAGCCGTCTGCGAACGAGATCAGTCCGGAAGCGTTGGCCAAGGTAAACGAAGTCGAGAAGAAGGCCAAGAAAATCAGCCTGATGGAACTGACCGAGCGGACCTGTAAATGGCCGGTTGGGGACCCCGCGACCGAGGATTTTTGGTTCTGCGGTTTACCTGTAAAAACCGGCAAACCGTATTGCGAAGCGCATGTCGGCGTTGCGTTTCAGCCGATGAGTGCGCGGCGCGACCGCCGCCGCTGAAGGTCAGCTGCGCTTCACACGTTTCGCAAGTGAGGCTATCCAAAATATCTGTAACGCGTGCTTTTGCTGCGGCGCCCTTGTTGCGTGGTCTCATCCGGCAAGATGTACTGGAAAAGGCAGCGATGTTCGATCTTGATAGACATTTCGTGGCGGACGCGATTGCGTGTTGCTCGGGACAGATGCGAACCCTGTGGGCGCGTCTTCGCCCCGCCCAAATCACAGCCTAACTCATTTACACGCGCACTTGGCTGATTTGTGCGGCAAACCGCTCTTTTTATATCGAAAACGGCGGGATCACGCCCAAAAACAGGCCCGGAAACCTGCGTTGTCGAATGACCTTCACAAAAAAACTGGACGGGTTCACCTTGGCGTGTGACAGGCTCTCAGTCCTGTTTGTTACACCATTATCGGGGTTAAAAAGATGTTGGCATTGACCGCCGGCCGGTGCGCTGAGTTTCATCAACGAAATGCCGATCTTGTGATCCGGACCGCCACTTGCGATGGGCCCGTCATCCAGCCGACAGCCGCCGCGTTGAAGGGCCGGAGTTTGTGGGCGTCAATATCAGGTAGCGTTAAGGAAAACTGGCAGATTTCACACAGAACCGCGTGGAATGCGCGGATCAGATGCTTGGCGATCGGCATAATCCTATGGCGCGAGCAGTAATGAAGCGGTGCGCAGTGTGATTACGGCCTATTTAGCCTTTAACGACAGCCCATCGGTGGCGCGCGTGAATGCCACTGGTCTTGCTCCGGCAGCCAGTCTAAGTGGCTTCTCTGGGGGGCGCTGTGATTCTGCATTCGGAAACCTTGCTGCTGCGCATCCCTTGATACCAACAATCGGCGGCAAACACGCCCAGGGCGATGTATTCGAACGCATGACAATAGATGCCGGACTGCGCGCAGGACGTTTTGATGCCGCAGCAGCCACACCAAGTGACTGCCGGAGACAACGTGGCAGTTACCTCGACCGCTTTAGAGCGACCCGTTTTGAACCCCTTAAAAACCGCGCGTGAAATAGCCGCGTAAGTACACGGAATGTCCACTGAAATGACCTTTGTTGCAGCATCTGCTCCCTCTATGCCCGCCAGCAATCAACCGGCGGGCACTACGTCACGCGTGCGTGACCTCAGGCTGGATTTCTTTCGCGGAATAGCAATGTTCATCATCTTGATTTCGCACACCCCCGGAAACCTGCTAAGTGCGTGGATACCAGCACGCTGGGGCTTTTCCGACGCGACGGAGATGTTTGTGTTCTGCTCGGGTATGGCATCGGCAATCGCATTCGGCGCGGTGTTTGACCGTTCAGGTTGGGCCTTGGGGACAGCGCGCGTTGGGTTCCGTATTTGGCAGGTGTACTGGGCGCACATCGGTCTGTTTGTTGCCATTGCGGCAATGCTGGCGGGCATCGATTTTTACGGCGGGTATGGCAAAAACTATATCGGATCGCTGAATTTGTGGAAATTTTTTGCCGATCCTGCCGTGCCGCTTGTCGGGTTGATGACGCTTACCTATGTGCCGAATTATTTCGACATTCTGCCGATGTATATGGTGGTACTGGCGATGATGCCTTTGGTAATTGCCCTGCAGCGCGTGCACACCAGACTGGTGTTTGCCTTTATGGCCGCCGTCTGGATCGGCGCGCAAACATCCCTTTGGGGGGATGCGCATCTGGCCTTTCCGGCAGAGCCGTGGTCGGAGCGCAAATGGTTCTTCAACCCCTTCGGGTGGCAGCTTGTTTTCTTTACCGGATTTGCGCTGATGCGCGGGTGGATACCAAAGCCGCCCGTTAATATCACACTGATCGCCCTTAGCGCCTTTATCGTGCTGGCAATTATTCCGCTCAGCAATATCGGCGTGCGCGCGATCGAGCGTGACTGGTTTTTTGTGACCGAAACAGGAAACCCCATTATTGATATGCGTCTGGCCTTGAAACCCCTGACCGACAAGACCGATTTCGGCATTCTGCGCTATGTGCATTTTCTGGCGTTGGCCTATCTGGCCTGGGTGATTGCGGGCGACAAAGGCGACAACCTGCTGGCACGCGGCAACTCTGCGCTGTCGCAGGCTTGGGCGTATATCGTCGCGATCATTCTGAAGGTCGGACAGCAATCGCTAGCGGTTTTCATTGTGTCGATGTTTCTTGCCCGTGTCATGGGCTTTGTCATGGACCTGACAGGGCGCGGCACGGCAAACACCTGGCTGGTCAATCTTGGTGGTGCGGCTGTTTTGGTGGCCGCCGCTTATGGAGCCGGCTGGTTCAAATCCCAACCCTGGAAACGGAGTGCAACCTGATGCTGCGCCGCGATGTTCTGAAAGCACTTGCCGCACTAGCGGCGATCCCCTCGGCAGCGCTGGCTGCTGATGCGCCATTGCGCACCGGCGCGCCGACGCCGTTCAACGCCCAGACTGTGCGCAATCGCGCGCGCGAAATGGCCGCTAGCGACTATACCCCGCGCCCGCGCATTCCTAAGGAATGGCAGGACATAAGCTATGACCAGTATCGCAAAATCTGGTTTGATACCCGCAATGCGCTTTGGGAAAATACCAAGCGTCCGCAGCGGCTCGATGTGTTTCCTCCAGGGCTGTATTTCCCGCAGGCGGTAGAGATCAACATCGTCGAGAACAGTGGTGCAGCGCCGTTGCTGTTTGATCTGGACGTGTTTGACCGCACTGATACTTTCCCCGATCTGCCGCTGAACGATCACATGGGCTATTCCGGTTTGCGCCTGCGGGCTGATCTGCTCGGCTCTGGCACCTATACGGAATATGCGGTGTTTCAGGGTGCCAGTTACTTCCGCGGCATCGGGACGGGCGAAATCTACGGCTTGTCCGCACGGGGCTTGGCACTCAAGACTGGTGAGCCCGAGGGCGAGGAGTTTCCCGACTTCATCGCCTTCTGGATCGAAACGCCCATGTCGTCGAGCAAATCTGTCACGCTACATGCGCTGATGGATAGCCCCAGCTGCACTGGTGCATTCCGTTTTGACATCACTCACGGCAATGTTCTGGATATGGAAATCGAAGCAACGATTTTCGCACGCACCGAGATGACACATGTGGGCATCGCGCCGCTGACATCAATGTTCCTGTTCGACAGCACAGATCGCGCACGGTTTTCCGATTTCCGTCCCAATGTGCACGACAGTGATGGCCTGCTGATCCACAATGGCAAGGGCGAGGCCATCTGGCGACCTTTGGCCAACCCGACCACACTGCAAATTAGCGCTTTCAGCGATGAGAACCCGAAAGGGTTTGGCCTGATGCAGCGCAAGCGCGCTTTTGACGACTTTAACGATCTTGAAGCGTTGTATCACAAGCGCCCTTCAGTGTGGATAACGCCGCGCGGCACTTGGGGCGAAGGGGCTGTTACGCTGGTGGAAATACCCGCCGATCTAGAGATCTACGACAACATCGTCGCTTATTGGCGCCCGTCGGCGCCGATTGCGGCGGGGGCGGAGTATCCGATGCGCTATCGTTTGCAATGGGGGGCCGATCCCGCACCGTCCATACCGGCACTGGTGTCCGTTCGCGGTACGGCCATGGGCGGACGGCCCGAAGGCGGTATCGTGATGGTGATTGATTTTGACGACGGCGGTTCTCTGCCGCAAGACCTGTCAGAAGTTGATGTGATCTTGCGCAGCAGCCATGGCACCACCACTTCAGGCACTTTGCAACGCAACCCTGAAACCAATGGCCCACGTTTGGCGTTCACCTTTCAACCCGATGGCGCGGATTTCTCGGAATTTCGTGTCCAGTTGCACACTAATGATCAGCCGCTGAGTGAAATATGGCTTTACCGATGGACAAAAACCGCATGACCCCACTGCCCGCCAGATCCTGTATGCCAAAGGCTGCACCGTTGGAGGCGCGTGAGCAGACGTTGGGCCAAGGACCCATGCGCGCAACGCCCGCACGGATGCAGCGGATGAACGGCTGGCGTACGGCCACTTTTGCACCCGCACTCGTCGGGACGCTCGCACTGATGTACGGGCTGTACAGCTGGCTTGCCAACGGCGGGATGAGCGGGATGGAGTGGGTGCTGCTGTGCATGATCGGTGCAACGTTTGTATGGGTTACACTATCGGTCAGTACAGTTGGCGTGGCGATTGGCGGCCTGCTGGCGCGTGCGCGTGCAGATGCACAGCCCGCAAGTGATGTACAGGGTATTGATGTCGCCCTGCTGGTGCCGGTCTATAACGAAGTTCCCCAGAACGTTTTCGGCAATGCAGTTGCCATGCTGGATGATCTGGCCGCGCGTAACGGGCCGCACAACTACAGCCTGTTTATTCTGTCCGACACCCGCGATGACGCGATAGCAGAGCAGGAATGGCGGGCATATCAGGATTTGCGCACTCATGCGCCGGACGGCTTTGACGTCTATTATCGCCGCCGCACCATGAACACCGATAAGAAGGTCGGCAATTTGGCCGAGTGGACACGCGGCTGGGGAGCCGCCTATGAAGGTATGGTTGTGCTGGACGCTGACAGCCTGATGACCGGCCGCGCAATCGAGCGGCTGGCATCGGAGCTATCGCGCGACCCTGATGCAGGCCTGATCCAGACTTTCCCGATGCTGATCGGCGCGCAAACCGTGTTTGCGCGGTTGCAGCAGTTTTCCAACATTGCCTACGGATGGTTACTGGCCGAGGGGCTGGCCACCTGGGCCCGTTCGGAGGGGAACTATTGGGGTCACAATGCAATAATCCGCACCCGTGCGTTTGCCAGCAGTGCGATGCTGCCGCATGTGCGCGGCCCACACGGGCGTGACCAGCTGATCCTCAGCCATGACTTTGTCGAGGCGGGCCTGCTGCGCCGCGCAGGATGGGGAGTACGGTTTTTGCCCCGTGTGACCGGCAGTTTCGAAGAAACACCCGCCACGCTGATAGATTATGTCATCCGCGATCGCCGCTGGTGCCGCGGCAACCTGCAACACCTGCGTCTTTTGGGCACCAAAGGATTGCACCCTGTTTCGCGGTTTCACATGTTCCATGGTGCCGTCGCTTACTTGCTCAGTCCTGCGTGGTTTTTCCTGCTGGTGGTCTGGGCGCTGCTCGGCAAGGATTCAGAGACAAACGTGATCCGCTATTTCAACGAGGCGAACCCCCTGTTCCCCGACTGGCCCCCCGCGATGAGCCATATCGACAGCGCGGTGTTTCTGGTGATCATGTATGCCATGCTGCTGACCCCGAAGATTGCCGGTGCAGGTATCATCGCCGCGACACCACGCGCAGCGCGTATGTTTGGCGGGGCCGGTCCGTTTCTGGGTAACTTTCTGGTCGAGGTCGCATTGTCGGTGGCTTATGCGCCCATTATGATGATCCAGCAAAGCAAAGCGGTTTTGCGCGCCATGACCTCCTCTCAGGAAGCGTGGGCGCCACAATCACGCGAGGCGCGCCAGCACAGTTGGGCGACCTTGGTGAAATTTCACTGGGTCGAGACGGTTCTTGGGTTAATCCTGCTCAGCGGTTTGGTTGCGGGTCTGTTATCGGTTTGGCTGGTTCCGATTGTAGTGAGCCTTGTGCTAGCGGTGCCACTGTCTGCCCTATCGGGCGTTCGGATATCTGAATACGCGCCTGCGACCCTGCGCCTTGATAGTCCTTATACCCTGCGTGAACCGGCAATCGTAAAGCGCGCCATGCGTGAACGCGCACGGTTGGCGCTGACCTTGGGTGCTGCAAAAGCACCCGCCGAATAAGCTGCTCCGGGGACCGGAACGCAAAACGCCCGCCAGAATTATCTGACGGGCGTTTTTTCTGTGCGGTGCACTGCGCTATGACGTGACCTGTTCCCTTAGGATCGACGCGGTTAGCGAAAGCATCAGGTAAATGCCGCCAAAGATCAGAAACGCCAGAATGGTGTTTTCGAACTTGCGCGGATAGCTTGGTTCCTCACTCGGGACGGGACGCACGGCAACAGTGAGGTAGCGCACCTGACGGCTGGCTTCGGTGCGCGCCTGTTCAAGGCCGGTCTGTGCCAGTTGCAGGTTCGTATCCGCGCTGACCAGATCAGCCTGCGCCAGTTGCAAGCTCACGGCCTGCTGCGCGAGGGAGTTCGTGCCTTCGGTGGCGTTGTTCATCCGGTCGTTGAGTTGCTTGAGCGCGCCTTCCAGTCGGCGCACATCGCCCTGCGCGCCCTCTACTTTGGCACGGTTGGGTCGTGCGTTATCCAGCAGCGCCGCAAGCTCCAGTTGTTTTTCGATCAGCAGAGACTCGTAATTGGTGATCTGGGTGCGGATCGCCGCAATCACCGCTTCGGGGTCAACACCGTTTTCGACCTGAAGTTCGATCAATCGCTGCTGCGCTTCGCGCCGCGCTTCGGTGGCCTTCCGGAAGCCGATTTCGGCATCCTCCATCCCGCTGTTCCGCTTGGCTTGACTAAGGTTATTCACGCGATCTTCGGCATATTTGAGGAGTTTTTCTGAAAACGCTGTTGCAACCTGCGGATCAGCGGCGATCACTTCCATCCGGATGACACCTTCGGTGGGGTCATAGCCGATCTTCACGTTCTTTTTGTAAAGCTTGTACGCTTCCTCGTTAGTCGGTTCGACACTCAGCCGCTGGATTGCGTCGATTTCGGGGTTTGAATAATGATCCTTGAAACCGGCGTCCTGATCCAGCCGCAACATCGCGTCCTTGGACTGTAGATAGGCCTGCGTGGCGATACTGTCGGCAGAGTTGGCAAATTGTGTAGGCAGCAGACCGCCAAACGGGCTGGCGCCGCCTGTCCCCTCGTTCTGGATGATCAGGAACTGGCTGTTCGTAGCGTACATCGGCGTCGCCACTTTGTAAAAGTAATAGCCGGCAAAGAATGTCGGGATCAGCACAAAGAACGCCAACCGCACGATGAGAAGGCCCATCTTCTTGCGACGGCGGTGCGAAATATCTTTCTGGATGTCGGAAATTTCCCGCATCCGGCGTTCCATCGGGCTGGGGCCTGTTGGGGTTGAGGGTAGGGTCTCACGACCTGCGGGTACAGTCTGCGGCAGTTGCACACGGTCCGATCCGGCACCGCCTTTTTGCCCTGCTAAAGACGCAAGCGCATTCCCCGGTCCGCCTTCGTGTTGCGCACCACCCGCTTGCGGCACCACCAGTTCCAGCATGTTGGAGCGCTGGAACGGGTCGATCCCCTTTTCGCGCAGCAGCCGCACCGCATCAAAATCGGATGTCGCAGGCAGCCCGTGTTTCTGGGCCACACGGCGGGCCATTCTCAGTTGACGCCCTGTCAAACCCTCGCGGCGGATTGCATCCATATCCTGCTCGCCGTTGACCTGCGCTGCAGATGATACCTCACCCGCCTTGGCTTCGGGTTTGTGCGCCACGTCAGCGCGCGGATCAGGGCGCGATGGCTCAGCCATCTTGACAGGCTCCGCCTCCGTCTTCGTCCGTGGTTTGGGCGTTCCGCTTTCGGTGGCGGCGCTGGGGCTGCGCTTGATGCGGAATTTTCTAGCCTTGGGTTTGGTAGTCATACAACTGTTTCGCTTCTTCCAAGCTGTCAAAAACGTTGAGCTGCCCGTTCATCAGAACTGCGGCAGTACGCGCGAATTTTTCTAGCGTTTCGGCCTGATGCGACACAATCACAATGGTTGTGGTGCGCAGGCGTTCTTGCAGGATTTCGCCTGCTTTACGGTTAAATTCCACATCTGTCGTGGATGGCATACCTTCGTCGATCAGATACATGTCAAAATCAAGCGCCAGCATCAGCGCAAAGGAAAACCGTGCACGCATCCCTGCCGAATAAGTGCCAAGTGGCTGATCGAAATATTCACCCAGACCGCACAGCCAGCGGCAAAAGCTTTCAACGTAATCGGGATCAAGGCCGTAAAGCCGTGCAATGTAGCGCGCGTTTTCCATGGCAGATACCTTGCCCACAACCCCGCCCATGAACCCCAGCGGGAAAGAAATATTGCACGCACGTACAATTTCACCGTCGTCAGGCTTTTCCAGACCTGCCATCATGTTGATCAGTGTGGTTTTACCCGTGCCGTTGGGCGCAAGGATCCCCATCGAATTGCCCAGCTCCACACGAAACGACACTTGGTCAAGGATGACCTTGTGTTGCGTGCCCGTCCAGAAGGACTTGGAAACATTTCGAAATTCCAGCATGACGCGCCTGCTCCGGTTCGGCTTGCGGGGTTAATTTATGCCCTCTCTTGCGGAGGATGTAGTTCCATCTATCAATGGAATTTGACTATATTATGTCCGATTGGGAAACAAATGTACAACGGCGCCTGCGGGGAAGTTTGCCGCCGTTTTACGCGTGCCCGACAACTTGCGCGCTGTCGGCGCAATCAGACCAGTCCTCTTCGATCTGAAGCGTGCTGTGAGCCAAATCAAAGCGCGCCTTCAGCATCCGGTGCAGCGCGTTGCGGGTTTGTGGCATCTGCGCTTCCGGCGTCAGTACGACATGCGCCTGCAACGCATTTTCATGCTCGCCCATCATCCACAAATGTACGTGGTGGACAGAGGCAACGCCGGTCTGATCGTGCATCGCGTCGATGACTTCGTTGACATCAATGTCAGCGGGTGCGCCCAGCATCAGCAATCTCATCACCGACGGCATTTCAACCGCAGTATGCCACAAGATGTAACCGGCAATCAGCAGCGTCACCAGCGGATCGACCCAGTGCCAGCCGTACAAGATTACCAGCGTCCCCGCGACAATCACCGCAACAGAACCGAGCGCATCAGCCAGATTATGCAAAAATGCGGCGCGTATGTTCATACTGGTTTTGGACATGCGGTAGGTCAGCGCCGCCGTCCCCAGATCCACCGCAAGCGCCACACCGGCAATAATTACAATGATCCATCCCGTAACTTCGGAGGGTTCGAAAAATCGCGCCACACCCTCGTAAACGAGGTAAAGCGCGATAACGATCAAAGTGGTGTAATTGACCAATGCGGCAACCGCTTCGATCCGGCCATAACCGAAGGTCATCTCTTGATCCGCAGGGCGGCGCGCGATTTTGCGGGCCACAAAGGCGATGATCAGCGACATCGCATCCGAGAGGTTATGCAAAGCATCCGCAACCAGCGACAGACTGCCTGCAAGGACACCCCCGATAATCTGCGCAACTGTCAGCAGCAGATTCAGCCCAACCGCAAAGGCTACTTTTGCATCCCCTGCTTCGGGGTCGATGTGGTGATGGTGGCTGTGGTCATGTCCCATTAGGTGTGTCCGTGTTCCGGGCACGGCGCATCTGCATCCGCACAACATTCCGTTAATAAAAAATGCGATAAGCTGCGCACGCGTTCATATGCAATTGCTGCGCAGATGATACTGCGCCCCTGCCGGGTCTGCTCCACCAGTTCAGCTGCCGCGAGGATTTTCATATGGTGCGTCAGTGTTGATCCGGTAACGCCCGTCACCTCGCCCAATGCGCCAATGCTCAGCCCCGCAGGTCCGGCGCGCACCAGCGCCAACAGAACTGTCAATCGTTGTTCCGAGCCGAGAGCGGCAAAGCCGGCAGCGGCGCGGGTCAGATTATCTGTGTGCGATTCAATTTCCATATTTCTAGAAATATAGCATGACTAGCGGGAGTCAACATCATTTCGAAAATTGTCGAAACATTTACCCCCTTGGCAAACTGCGCTGCGCGATTAGCTGTCTTGGTATGAACGACATTCGCCCGCAATTACAAAAATGCACACTTTGCGCCGAACGCTTTGGGGCAACAGCCAGTGCCCACCGGCCCAATCCTGTTGTCTGGTTCAGGCCCGAAGCACGGTTGCTTATCGCATCCCAAGCCCCCGGCATGAAGGTTCACAAGGCCAATACACCTTTCTGGGATGCATCGGGCGTGCGCCTGCGTAGCTGGCTGGGGCTGGACGAGGATGCGTTTTACGACCGCAGCCGCATTGCGATTATTCCCATGGCGTTCTGCTTTCCCGGCTATAACGCGAAAGGGAGCGACCTGCCCCCGCCGCCGATCTGCGCGCAAACATGGCGCGCAGATGCGTTGGCCATGGTGCCCGATATTCGGCTCACCGTCCTCATCGGGGCCTATGCGATGCGCTATCACCTGCCGGATTTCAAAACCGTCACCCAAGCTGTGCGCGACTGGGACAGTCATCCCGAAGGCGTCTTTGCCTTGCCACACCCTTCATGGCGCAATACGGGTTGGATCAGGAAAAATCCGTGGTTCGAGGCAGAGGTCATCCCCCGCCTGCAAGCCGCCGTTGCCGAGGTAATGTAAATGGAACCGACCCCGCTGGACACAGCCCACGCCGCAATGACCGCCGCGCCGGAAAATGACACCCTGCGCCTGCGGTTTTATGAACGGATGGCTGACGCAGAATTGTATCTGCTGCTAAAGACGGAACCCGACGGCGACCAGATCAATCCCGAAGTGCTCGATACCGAGGGCGCGCAATATCTGTTGGCATTCGATCGCGCGCATCGCCTTGCCGAATACGCGGGTGATTCAGCCTCTTATGTCGCGCTGTCGGGGCGCAACGTGGCTGCAATGCTTGAGGGGCAGCCGCTAGGCATCGCGCTTAACATCGATGTGGCACCGTCGGCCATTTTGCTGCCGGACACAGCGGTTGCATGGCTGCGCGAAACCCTCACCCATGAGGCCGCGCAGGTAGAGGCCAAAATCGAAAGCGTGCTGCCGCCCAAAGGACTGCCGGAAAGCCTGATCGAAGCGATTGATGCAAAGCTGGCCACCGCCACCGGCATGGCTGCAGATGCGTGGCTGGTCGGGGTCGAATACACCGGCGGCGGGCGCGGGCATTTGCTGGCCTTCATTGATGCGATTCCGCGCGCACAGGATGCACTCGTGCGCGCGGCCTCCGAAGCGCTGACGTTCTCGGGGATCGAAGCGGGAGCGATGGATGTAGGCTTTTTCAACCTCACGGATCCCACTGTAACAAAATTGATGCGCGTGGGGCTGCGCTTTGATCTGCCGCAGATGGAGACGTTGCAAAAGACCCCCCGCATGCCCGGCAGTGATCCTGATGCACCGCCGATCCTGAAATAATCGGGCGAATAGGGTGCGAATCCTTCACGCCTACGCGAGATCACGCAGTTGCGATATGCATTGCGCCCGCGCTGCGCGTAGGCTGATCCGCAACCGACAGCGCCCAGTTCAGGAGAACCCGATGACCCGTTTCACCCTCACCATCGCCGCGGCAGCCGTGCTCGGCTGGGCAAGTACAGCATTCGCAGGTGAACAATTTGTAGACGAAACCGGCTATGCAGTGTCCGGCTACGATGTGGTGTCGTATTTTTCACTGCCACAATCGTCCGTCGGCCAGAGCCAGCCCGCACCTGTCGAGGGCGACAAATCCATCACAGCCGAGCATAACGGCGCCACCTTCGCATTTTCGTCACAAGCCAATCGGGACGCTTTCGTTGCAAACCCTCAGAAATTTGTGCCGCAGTACGATGGCCATTGCGCTTACGGGGTGGCCAAGGGCGGCAAAGTGCCCGGCAACCCTACTCTCTGGCGGATTGTTGATGGCAAACTTTATCTTAACATCACAAAAAACGTTGTCGGCTTCTGGGAACAAGACATCCCCGCCAACCTGACAAAATCTACCGCCAACTGGCCTAACCTCGACCCCAAGCCCGCGTCGGAAGCAACCATTCCGAATTGGTCTTCTGCCGCGCCGAAAGGGTAGTCGTGCGCTTGCCGCCCGCTTCCTCCCAAGGTCGCACATTTGCGCGGCGCGGGCTAATGATCGGCGCGCTTGCGGTTGGCGGTGTCACAACAGCGCGCTGGTTCAACCTGTCAGGCCGGATAACCGATGGCACGCTGAGCGTTCAGGATGCACACACCGCCGCCCGAGCTGGCGAAATCACCCTGATCGATATCCGCCGCCCCGACGAATGGGCGCGTACCGGTGTCGGAGAAGGCGCGATCCCCATCGACATGCGCGATCCGGAATTTACGGAAATTCTGTTAAAAACGATACCGGACAAAGACGCTCCTGTTGCACTGATTTGCGCGCGTGGCGTACGGACACGATGGCTCGCCAAGCGCCTGGCAGGCGCAGGATTCACAAATATTATCGACGTGCCCGAAGGTATGCTCGGCTCCGGTGCGGGTCAGGGATGGCTGGCTGCGGGCCTGCCTGTTACCCGCAGCTGAACGATTGCCGAACGCCTGCACGTAGACTATATCGCAGCGATGAGCACAAATCCCCCGAACCTCCGCCCCGATCTGGCAAATGCGCGCGTCCCGCACGACGCCCCCCGTGCCACCTTTAGCGAACCGCAGCGCAAAGGCCAGCCAACCATCGGCATGGTCAGTCTTGGCTGCCCCAAAGCACTGGTGGACAGCGAACGCATCCTGACCCGCCTGCGCGCCGAGGGCTACGCGATTTCGCCCGATTATTCCGGCGCGGATGCGGTGATTGTAAATACTTGCGGGTTTCTGGACAGCGCGAAGGCCGAAAGCCTCGATGCTATCGGCGAAGCGCTGAGCGAGAACGGACGCGTCATTGTGACGGGATGTCTTGGCGCAGAGCCGGATTACATCCGCGAACACCATCCCCGCATCCTTGCCGTGACAGGCCCGCACCAATACGAACAGGTTCTGGATGCGGTGCATACCGCTGTGCCGCCTTCCCCTGATCCGTTTATCGATCTGCTGCCTGCGTCGGGCGTCTCCCTGACCCCGCGCCACTTCAGCTATCTGAAAATCTCGGAGGGGTGTAATCACAAGTGCAAATTCTGCATCATCCCCGACATGCGCGGCAAATTGCAAAGCCGTCCCGCCCACGCCGTGATGCGCGAAGCCGAAAAGCTGGTTGATAACGGGGTGAAAGAACTGCTTGTGATCTCGCAGGACACTTCCGCTTACGGGGTCGATATCAAGCACGCCGAGGACCGTGGCCACCGCGCCCATATCACCGATCTGGCCCGTGATCTGGGCAGTTTGGGCGCGTGGATCAGATTGCACTACGTCTACCCCTACCCCCATGTGCGCCAACTCATCCCGCTGATGGCAGACGGGCTTGTGCTGCCATACCTCGATATCCCGTTCCAGCACGCACATGTTGACGTTCTCAAACGCATGGCCCGTCCCGCTGCCGCCTCGAAAACGCTAAACGAAATTGCCGCGTGGCGCGAAATCTGCCCTGATATCACACTGCGCTCGACCTTCATCGTCGGCTATCCCGGCGAAACAGAAGCCGAATTCCAGACCCTGCTCGACTGGCTGGACGAAGCCCAGCTCGACCGCGTGGGTTGCTTCCAATACGAAAACGTCGCTGGCGCACGCTCCAACGCGCTGCCCGATCATGTGGATGCAGACGTGAAACAAGACCGCTGGAACCGCTTTATGGAAAAAGCCCAAGCGATCTCCGAAGCCAAATTGCAGGGCAAAGTCGGCAAGCGCATGGACGTGATCATCGACGAAATTGACGAAGACGCCGCCACCTGCCGCACCAAAGCCGATGCGCCGGAGATCGACGGGAACCTGTTTATCGACGAAGGCCACGAGAAGCTGACCGTGGGCGATATCGTGACAGTCGAAGTGGAGGAAGCGGGCGAGTATGACCTGTGGGGGCGTGTTGTTTGAATGATTGATGAAAATACATTGCGTTGATACTTCAGACTAGACAACTTCCCCAGTTTTCAGTGCCCGCGATGTTCCAAAGGAACCCTCGTCTTAGAGAAAAAACTAGAAGCCAAACAGCCTGCGTTCTCAAAACAGATACAAAGACAAGACTGGTCTGACTTGGATATGATAGAACTCAGAATGAGTGGCGAATTAATTTGCTCTCACGCAGCTTGCGGTGAGATCGTCGGGTTCAGCGCGATTGGCGGCGTTGATCATGATCCTTATGAAAATACAGTTGATAAGTTTTTTCGGATTAAGGCTATTTACCCTGCGCCATGGATCATTGAATTGCCGAAGGAGCTACCTGACCCGATTAGAAAACCACTGATTGCTTCTTTTGAATCTTATTGGGCGAACAAACAACTGTGTGCCAATGCAATCAGACAATCGATAGAAGCACTTCTCGACCACCATAAAGTTAGTCGTACTTCAGTTAAGGACAAACGCTTGCCATTGGGCGGTAGGATAGACTTGCTCAAAGAAATCAAACCAGAGTTTTCAGAACTATTTGAATTGTTTCGACCATTCCTCAATGCTGGCAGCCATGGTGAAGAAATCGAAATTGCCTCACTACTCAATGTTTTTGAAGCGTTAGA
The DNA here is from genome assembly GCF_026410285.1 of Sulfitobacter sp. F26169L. Classification (GTDB taxonomy): domain Bacteria; phylum Pseudomonadota; class Alphaproteobacteria; order Rhodobacterales; family Rhodobacteraceae; genus Sulfitobacter. The sequence continues at coordinate 93,111 of NZ_JAPMLP010000005.1, forward strand.
GATACATCTATCTCAAGTTTTCGATACTAAATCAAATCGTCTCGATGAGCTAAAAGCCCTGATGAAAAAAGCGAGTGAGTCCGAATAGCCCTCTTATTCGGTCCCATTACATCCAGCACAGACTCAATGTGTAGTCGCTTTGCGCGCCCGATCGCCTTATCAGGCTGGCGCTTTGCCAGATGCAGGCGCCACGCAAATTCTCCAAAGCCCTATGTCTGCCATAAATCGTTCCACAGAGATGTTCTGAAGGTCTTCTCTCGATCTGACCCTCCACGGCCATATCCCGCTTTCAACATCTGCGGGCCTCATCCAAACTAACCAAATCTTGACAATGTTCCCCCTCTGTTCTATATTGTATCAAGAACAGCAACAGGGAGCATCCCATGTCGTATCAAATTACGTTTACCGATCTCTTTGACACAGCACAGCCTGCCGCTCAGGCTGAGTTGCCTTTGCCCAAGCCCACGCCTGCCACGCAAAAGCAGATCGATTATGCGCTTTCGCTGGCGGAGAAGACGAGGTCGAAGCTGCCCGACGGGATCACTCAAGACCGCGCGCGGCTGTCGAAATGGATTGATGCGCACAAGCCTGCACCGAGTGCGTTCAATGACTACCCCTCGTCCAAACAGGTCGGCTTTGCCGAGCGGATTGCGCGGTTGAAACGCACGCAGGTGCCGCCTGAATGTTTTCGGGATCGCGGTTTGATGTCACGCTGGATTGACGGGAACAAGCCACGTTAAGGGTTATGGATTTTACGGAGCATATTTGTGCGGCATCGCCGTCACATGTCTGACCTGATTTTGATGCAATCGTGGCGATCGGATATCATATTTCCAGGTCGCGCCGTTGGCACAACTGTGATTGTGCCCAACACTTTTTACCGCAACGTTCATATTTGACGTTTGGGGGAATAGATTCTGTTTCTAATCGGTTGAATTTTTCCAACCGCCAAAACGCCGCTGTGCGATATCACCGATTGCATGGTCCATTTGCGGGAGATAGCCTGTGGCGAGGCGCCCCGCCTCCCCCACAGCGGCAGAACAATCTATGAATTATCCCCACTCCAAGCCCGAAACTGTCGCTGACGGGCTGGTCCATGCAGCCGGTGTTGCATTTTCTTTACCTGCCGTTGGTGTGCTGGTCGTGCAGACCCGCGATGATACGGCGCTTTTGGCCGCTGTAGTCTTCTACGGCGTGCCGATGATTTTTGCGTTTATGGCTTCGGCCCTATACCACATGTCCCCTGTGGACAGCACGCGGCCCCTGCTTAACCGGATTGACCATGCGGCGATCTATTTCAAGATTGCGGGCACCTACACGCCCTTTGTGGCCCTTATCGGATCAGCATTTGCCTATGTCATTCTCGGGCTGGTCTGGGCATTGGCGATTATCGGCGCAAGCGCCAAGCTGCGGGGCTGGGGCGCAGATGCGCGCGGCTCTCTGGCGCTATACCTCGGGATGGGCTGGCTGTCGGTTCTGCTGATACGCGCCATGTGGGAAACATTGCCGCACAGTGCTGTTGCGTTGATCATCGTGGGCGGTGCGATCTACTCGCTCGGCACGATCGTTTATTCCCGCGATAGCCTACCCTATCAAAATGCGATCTGGCACAGCTTTGTGCTGGTTGCTTCAATCTGCTTTTTTGCGGCGATCAGTCTTAGCATCTGAAAGCGCATCCAGATAGCTGCGCACGCATGTCTGCACATGACGGAAGCGGTCACCGCCCAGATGCTTGCCGCCGTACCAACGGGTGACGATAATCAGATGGCCCGGCAGGTCTTCGCGTTCCAGCATTCGCAGGATGATCATCCCCGCCCCGCTTTCACCGTCATCGGCTTTCAGCGGTCCTTCGTCAGGCAGCAAAACACCCCACGTGTTGTGGGTCGCTTTCGCGTATGACTTGTCACGCTTGAGCAACTTGAGCGCGGCATCGACATCTGCGCGGCTTTGCACGGGGACGCCCGACACCGCATATTTGCTGCCTTTGTCGTTTAATATCTGACCCAGTTTTCGCATGTTCAGATCAATCCGCGCACAGGATCAAAGCCTGTCTTAACAAAGCCGCAGCGCCACCGCGCCAAAGTGATCCTACAACCCCGCTGCAGTACGACGCACCGTATCGATCCGCGACGCGTTGGGCGGATGTGAACCCAGAAACTTGTCACCCGGATCAGGAATACGGGTAAAGAACTCCGCACCGCGCAGCGGGTCATAGCCCGCCTTCTTGGTAATCACAGTCCCCAGCGCATCAGCCTCAAGCTCGAAGTTTTTCGAATAAGTCCGCGCGCCAACCTGCGCCCCGAGCCGCTGCGCCGATTCAACGGCACTTGCGTCGCCCCCGCTCAGCGTGGCGAGCCCCGCAAAGATGACAGCGCCTGCCACGGCGTTTTGCTGCTGGCGGCCGATGTGTCCTGCGATATGGTGGGCAGCTTCATGCCCCAGCACGAAGGCCAGTTCATCTTCGTTGCGCGCATCACCGATAAGGGCAAGCGTAAAGGCGATGATCGGGCGGCCCTGACGGTCAAGCGTCTGGTAGGCATTGGCCGGCTGGCCCGGTCTGTCGTCCACCACGATGTTGAAATCACAGTTCACATTCTGTGTGCGCGCACGACATTCGCGTTCGGCCACAGGCTCCACACGGGATACAACCCGCAGAAAGCTGCGTGCATTTGTCCGCGCTGAAGGTGCGCTGGTCTGGGGTGGCGTAGTGGCTTGGCCGGGACCGGCCGGGCTGACAGGCGTGACCTCACAGGCGGCCAGTGCGGCAACAAATCCAAGTGCCAAAAAGGCGCGCGTCATCATCAGGGTAGATTCCTTATTCGTCAAATTCGTGGAGGCCACTTTAACATGCTGTGCCAGCGGGGCCAGCCCGATCACCACGGCGCGGGAACCTTGGGCAATCTTGTGCCATGTGCGTGTTAATGCCAAGCCACTTGCGCGCTGGAGTTGATCAGGTACTCTGCGCGCATGTTTACAATCGAGCATGAATTCGAAGCAACCGTTATCACCCTTGTCGACGAGGGCGATACACCTCTGCGCGAGGATGCAACATTGCGAGCGTTTGCCAACAAGATCACTATCGAGCAGTGGGATCCCGAAACGGACAGTGTCTGCACTATAACGCTGTCCCCCAACCAGCTTCGCGATCTGGCAGCGGCTCTTAACCTGCCCGAAGGCATCTATCATAGCGCGCCTTAGGCGCCCGTTCTACAGGATATCACTATGGCGACCGGCACAAACATCCGCACCTATTTCGAGGGCACGTGGCACAACGGTGATCTCAGCGTCATGAAAGCCGCCGATCATGGCGCATGGCTGGGCACAACCGTGTTTGACGGCGCGCGCCTGTTTGACGGGCTGGCCCCCGATCTGGAAGCACATTGCGCGCGGATCAACCGCTCCGCACGTGCGCTGATGATCACCCCGACTGTGGAAACCGAGGATATGGTCGCAATCGTGCGCGAGGGGCTGGGGGGATATCCCCGCGATGCGGCTGTTTATATCAGGCCGATGTACTGGGCGCTTGCCGGTGATGAATTGGGGATTGTCCCCCGTGAAGGCGCAACCGGTTTTGCAGTCTCGCTTGAGCAGATCCCGATGGCCCCGCCAGAGGCGGCATCAACACTGACACGCACCCGTTTCCGCCGTCCGGTTCTCGAAGATGCTGTAGTGAATGCAAAGGCAGGCTGTCTGTACCCCAACAATGCGCGCATGATGGCAGAGGCGCGCAGCAAAGGGTTTGGCAACGCGCTGGTTGCCGATGCGCTTGGCAACGTGGCAGAAACAGCATCTGCCAATGTATTTATGGTCAAAGACGGCGAGGTTTTCACACCTGTCCCCAACGGCACGTTTCTGGCGGGTATCACCCGCGCGCGCCACATGCACAACATGCGCACTGAGGGCATCAAAGTGCATGAGAGTGTGCTTGGTTTTGAAGATTTTCACGCCGCCGACGAGATTTTCCTGTCGGGCAACATGATGAAGGTCACCCCGATCAAGGCATTTGACGATACCAAGTACGAGGTCGGCGGTAACGGAAACCCTGTAACCCAGCGCGTCCGCGAGATGTATTGGGATTGGGCCGCGTCGCAAAAGGTATAATCCGGCACCGCTCTGCGCTGCTACATTTTGGCGCGGACAGCCCTGTGCCGCTGATACGGGGGGCTGGCCGTGCAAAAGCCAATTGCATGAGCCGCGCGCGCAGGCCATGATATCCGTCGATGTAGGGAGTATATTATGCGCAAGTTTCTAGTAGTTCTGGATGACAGCCGCGAATGTCTGAACGCGATGCGTTTTGCCGCGATGCGCGCTTCCAAAACAGGGGGCGGTGTCGAGGTGCTGGCCGTCATTCCGCCGGAAGAATTCAATCACTGGATAGGCGTCAGCGATATCATGCGCGAGGAAGCACGCGAGCGCATCGAGGTACACTTTGATGTTTTTGCAAAATGGATGCGAGACCGTCAGGGGGTCGATCCCACACTGGTGATCCGCGAAGGACAAGCGGTTGACGAGATCATCGCGCAGATATCGGAAAACAATGATATTGGTGTTCTGGTGCTTGGTGCGGGAACCGATGGCAAGGGTCCCGGCCCGTTGGTCACCCAACTCAGCCGCAGCTCTGGCAGCTTGCCGGTGCCGATCACCATTGTGCCCGGAGATATGACAAAAGAGCGGCTTGAGGCGATCACGTAAAGCGCCTCATAGTTTAGAATCATTCTAACAACCTTGACATCCCCGCGTAAAATACGCATATCAAGAGCAACCCTGACAGAGGCTTTGCATCATGTTTATCCAAACTGAATCCACACCCAATCCCGCAACGCTCAAGTTCCTGCCCGGACAGACGGTGCTGGAAATGGGAACAGCCGATTTCCCGACTGCCGAAACCGCGGCCACGTCTCCGCTGGCCTCGCGCCTGTTTGCCATAGATGGCGTAACGGGCGTGTTTTTCGGCACCGACTTTGTGACAATCACAAAAGCGGACGCGGTGGAATGGGACCATCTGAAGCCAAGCCTTCTGGGTGCGATTATGGAGCATTTCCAGTCGGGTCAGTCGGTTATGGCTGCCGATCACACAGCAACCTCGGGCCACGCGGAACACACCGGCGAAGACGGCGCGATCGTTGGGCAGATCAAGGAACTTCTCGACAGCCGTGTACGCCCTGCTGTGGCGCAGGACGGAGGCGACATCACGTTCCACGGATTTGATCGCGGTGTTGTGTACTTGCACATGCAAGGTGCCTGTGCCGGATGTCCCTCCTCCACCCTGACGCTGAAGATGGGCATCGAAAACCTGTTGCGCCATTACATTCCCGAAGTGACCGAAGTCCGTCCGGTCGCCTGAGGCGGCATTGCATGACGGCACCGCTGATCCTTGCCTTTGATACTGCCGCTGCACATTGTGCGGCGGCACTTCTTTGTGGTGATGAGATACTTGCCAGCCGACATCAGGAAATGGCCAAGGGTCAGGCCGAACGATTGCTTGCTCTGGTTCAGGAACTATTGACCGAAACAGGCAACAGCATGACCCAACTGGATGCGATTGGTGTCGGGGTCGGTCCGGGTAATTTCACCGGCATCCGGATTTCTGTTTCGGCGGCAAGGGGGCTGGCGCTGGGTCTTGGAATTCCTTCAGTTGGCGTGAATGCGTTTGATGCATTGCGTCTGGGCGCGGACGGTCCTTGCTTTTGCACCGTCGATGCGCGCCGAGATATGGTTTTTGTGCAGGGGTTCGAAACTGCAGAACTCCAATCTCCGACACTATGTCACCGCGACGAGGTTCCGGCGCAGGCCGTTCAGATCGGCGCGCTGGGTCGCGCGCCCACGTATCCGGTGGCAGAAGCGATTGCGCGCATCACCGCAACCCGCTTTTTGCACACTACATCTGCCCCCGCCCCTCTATATCTGCGCCCCGCAGATGCGGCCCCCGCACGGGACGCACCACCTCAGATCGTCCCATGACACCACAGCAGATGGCGCAAATCCACAGCGCTGCATTTTCATCCGAACGCGGGTGGCGTGAGGATGAATTCGCTCAACTGCTGGCGCAGCCCTATACACAGGTATTCAGCACAGATGGCGGTTTTGCAGTGACGCGCACCGTGGCCGCGGAATCGGAATTGCTGACACTGGCTGTCGAGCCTGATCAGCAAAGGCGCGGCATCGCGCGCCGCTTGATGGGCCGGTGGCTGGAGCAGATCACAACGGAAGCGGACACCGCATTTCTGGAAGTTGCCGCCGATAATTACCCGGCACTTTTCCTGTACGAAAGTTTGCAGTTCGAGCGCAGCGGCCTGCGCCCGGCGTATTATACCCGTAAAGATGGAACAAAAGCGGACGCTGTCGTAATGATGCGGCTGTTAACGCGCGGTTAATCCACTCTTCCGATGCGTCTATCTGCCGAATCAGGTTGACCCCATCCCCATCCGGACAGACAATTTAGCCCAGCGTCGCGCAAGCGCGCGATATCGGGCAAGCTTACTGCCCCAAAACAAAAACCTGGGAGAGACACATGACCCTCATCACAAAATTCCTCGGCGCAACTGCCGCCACAGCGCTGTGTGCAGGTGCTGCACTGGCCGAACCTGCACTGATCTTTGATCTGGGCGGCAAGTTCGATAAATCGTTTAACGAAGCGGCGTTTGCCGGCGCGACACGCTGGGCAGAAGAAACAGGCGGCACGTTCCGCGAGATCGAACTGCAATCAGAAGCACAGCGCGAACAGGCCCTGCGCCGTTTTGCAGAAGCTGGCGCAAACCCGATCATTACCATGGGGTTCGGCATGGCCGACCCGCTGACATCCGTGGCACCTGATTATCCGGACACGAAATTTGCAGTGATCGACGTTACATGGCTCGACCAGCCCAACGTACGTCAGGTTGGCTTTGCGGAGCATGAAGGATCGTACCTTGTTGGTATGATGGCAGCGATGGCATCTAAATCCGGCACCGTCGGTTTCGTGGGAGGCATGGACGTGCCGCTGATCCGTCACTTTGGTTGCGGCTATGCGCAAGGCGTCAAGGCTGTGAACCCTGACGCAAAGATCGTCGCCAACATGACCGGCACAACGCCCTCCGCATGGAACGACCCTGTAAAGGGTTCTGAAATCACCAAAGCACAAATCAGCCAGGGCGCTGACGTAGTATATGCAGCCGCTGGCGGCACAGGTGTTGGTGTGCTGCAAACCGCCGCTGATGAAGGCATCCTGTCTATCGGTGTGGACAGCAACCAGAACCACCTGCACCCCGGTAAAGTGCTGACATCCATGATGAAGCGCGTCGACGTTGCGGTGTATGACGCGATGAAAGCCGGTGAAGCGCTGGAAACTGGCAGCGTCGTCAGCCTCGGTCTGGCGGAAGACGGTGTTTCTGTTGCCATGGACGAGCATAACGCAGCGCTGATCACCGACGAGATGAAAGAAGCCGTGGCGAAAGCACGCGAAAGCATCATTAACGGTGAAACCGAAGTTGTCAGCTACTACACAAATGACACCTGCCCCGCGCTGGACTTTTAAGCATCCCTACTAAACGGGACCTCGGGGCCGCGTTGACACCTCAGCGCGGCCCCGTCGTATTACACTTTGCCGTCCCCCATGATTTAGGACAGATTGCATGACAGCCCCCCCCGCCATCGAGCTTAAAGGTATTTCCAAATCTTTCGGACCTGTTCAGGCCAACAAGGACATCTCGATCCGCGTGATGCCAGGTACAATTCACGGAATTATCGGCGAAAATGGAGCGGGGAAATCAACGCTCATGTCTATCCTTTACGGCTTTTACAAAGCCGATAAGGGCGAGATATTCATCAAAGGTAAAAAGGCGCATATCCCCGACAGTCAGGCAGCGATTGCAGCGGGCATCGGCATGGTGTTCCAGCACTTCAAACTGGTCGAAAATTTTACCGTACTTGAAAACATTATTCTGGGTGCCGAAGACGGGCGTTTCTTGAAACCCTCTATCGCCAAGGCACGGCGCAGCCTGATTGAGCTGGCCGAAGATTACGGGCTGCACGTAGAGCCGGATGCGCTGATACAGGATATCGGCGTAGGGATGCAGCAGCGTGTGGAAATCCTCAAGGCGCTATACCGGCAGGCCGACATCCTTATTCTCGACGAGCCGACAGGCGTGCTAACCCCCGCCGAAGCAGACCAGCTTTTCCGCATCCTTGACCGCCTGCGGGAAGAAGGCAAAACGATCATTCTGATCACTCACAAACTGCGCGAAATCATGGACACCACAGACACAGTCAGCGTGATGCGCCGTGGTGAAATGACTGCAACCGTCAAGACATCGGAAACCTCACCGGCTGAGTTGGCTGAACTGATGGTCGGGCGCAAGGTGTTGTTGCGCGTGGACAAGCAGCCCGCAAAACCGGGAGAGGTGGTTCTGGATATCAAGAACCTGCATGTGCGTGACGAAAAAGGGGTCGAACGTCTGAAAGGCATCGATCTGCAGGTGCGTGCAGGCGAAGTTGTGGGAATTGCAGGGGTGGCAGGGAACGGCCAGTCCGAACTGCTTGAGGTTCTTGGCGGCTATGCCGATGGTACAGGCAGCATCACGGTTAACGGTCAATCCCTTGATCTTACAGGAAAAAATTCGGACGGACAATCGCGCCGCGCGCGCGGCATCGCACATGTACCAGAAGACCGCCAGCGCGAGGGGCTGATCATGGATTTTGCCGCTTGGGAAAATGTCGCCTTCGGGTATCACAACGACGCCGCCTACCGATCCGGTATTCTGATGAACAACGCCGCCATCCGCGAAGACGCCGAAGGCAAGATGGAGCGCTTTGACGTACGCCCCCCGAACCCAAAGCTTGCTGCCAAGAATTTTTCCGGCGGGAACCAGCAGAAAATCGTGCTCGCCCGCGAGATCGAGCGTAACCCGGATCTGCTTCTGATCGGCCAACCGACCCGCGGCGTTGATATTGGCGCCATCGAATTCATCCACGAGCAGATCATCGCCCTGCGGGACAAAGGCAAAGCCGTGCTGCTGGTCAGTGTGGAGCTTGACGAAATCATGGCGCTAAGCGACCGGATTGCCGTGATGTTTGACGGGCATATCATGGGCGAACGCCTGCCCGATCAGACCGACGAAAAAGAACTCGGCCTCTTGATGGCCGGGATTACAGATACAGACAAGCCGCACAGCGTGGAAGAGGTTCAGCAGAACCTGTCTTTCGCTGGCGGCGATCAGGGAGCGTAGCAATGGATGTGATGCCAAAATGGGCCGAAGTGATCCTTGTGCCGCTCATCTCGTTGGTGCTGGCGACTATCATCTCCGCGCTGGTGATCCTTGCAATAGGCGAAGATCCGGTTGCGGCGGTCAAGCTTATGATCACCGGGGCGCTCGGGTCCAGCTATGGCTGGGGCTATACGCTTTATTACGCGACGAATTTCATGTTCACAGGGCTGGCGGTTGCAATCGCGTTTCATGCGCGGCTGTTCAACATCGGTGGCGAGGGTCAGGCAGCGCTTGGGGGCTTGGGCGTGGCGTTGGCGTGTCTGTACATTCCGTGGCCGCACTGGTCGGTTGCGTTGGTTGGCGCTGCAATTGCTGCGGGACTGTTCGGTGCGGCGTGGGCCACAATACCCGCATGGCTACAGGCAAAACGCGGCAGCCATATTGTTATCACCACCATCATGTTCAATTTCATCGCCGCTTCGCTGCTCAATTATGTTCTGGTCAATAAAATGCGACCGAAAGGGTCGATGGATCCTGCCTCGGCGCGGTTTCCCGAAACGGTACAATTGCCCACGCTGCATGATATGCTGGCCCCCGTCGGCATCGAGTTTTCTAAATCCGCCCCTGCCAACGTATCACTGCTGGTTGCAATCGCGGCCTGCGTATTTTTGTGGTTTTTGATATGGCGCACGCGGCTGGGCTATGAAATCCGCTCTTTCGGCAGTTCAGAGTCGGCAGCCAGATACGCAGGGATGCCGCCGTTCAAAATCATTATGGTCACGATGATGATATCAGGGGCGCTTGCGGGCATGATGGCGATCAACAACGTCATGGGTGAGGCCGAGCGTCTGGTACTCAACTCGGTCGAGGGGGCGGGTTTTATCGGGATCGCCGTTGCGCTGATGGGCCGTTCGCACCCTTTCGGTGTTTTTATCGCTGCGATCCTGTTCGGCTTTTTGTATCAGGGTGGTGCAGAGCTTGCGTTGTGGACCGCTATTCCCCGCGAACTGATTGTTGTTATTCAAGCGCTGGTAATCCTGTTTACCGGTGCGCTGGACAACATGGTCCGGATGCCGCTGGAGCGTATTTTCCTTGCGCTGCGCAAGAAGGGGGCCTGAGCCATGGATATGTATCTCACCCTGATCCAGTTGCTGGATTCTACCGTGCGTCTGGCAACGCCGCTGCTGCTGGCCTGTCTTGCCGGGCTGTATTCGGAACGGGCGGGTATTTTCGATATCGGGCTGGAGGGCAAGATGCTGGCCGCCGCGTTTTTCTCTGCCGCGATTGCCGCGATGACCGGTTCGGTCTGGGTTGGTCTGGCCGCAGGGATTGCCGCGTCACTTGTTCTCAGCGCGATTCACGGCATTGCCTCCATCACCTTTCGCGGCAACCAATTGATTTCCGGCGTGGCGATTAATTTTCTGGCTGCCGGCATGACAGTGCTGGTTGCACAAGCGTGGTTCAAACAAGGCGGGCGCACCCCCTCGCTGATCGGAAAAGCACGGTTCGAGCCGATCAACCTGCCCTTCGCCGAGGCAATGCAAGATGTGCCAATCATCGGCCCGCTCTATTTCGAGTTGATATCGGGCCATTCGATCCTTGTTTACATGGCCTTTGCCGCTGTACCGCTGACGTGGTGGTTGCTGTTTCGCACCCGCTTCGGCCTGCGCCTGCGGGCAGTGGGTGAAAACCCTGCGGCTGTCGATACGGCAGGCGTATCCGTTGTGGGCCTGCGGTTTGCCGCTGTCGGAATATGCGGAGTCTTGTGCGGCATCGCGGGCGCATACCTGAGCACGGCCTTGCAGGCCGGGTTTGTAAAGGACATGGCCGCGGGACGTGGATTTATCGCGCTTGCGGCGCTGATTTTCGCCAAGTGGCGGCCTTGGCACGCGCTTTATGCGACGCTGCTGTTCGGGCTGTTCGGTGCCTTGGAAACGCGCCCCGATGTGATTGAATCGCTGATCGGCATGAAGGTGCAGGGCCAGCTTCTGTCTGCGCTGCCCTATGTGATGACTGTTATCATTCTGGCCGGATTTGTCGGCAAAGCGATCCCGCCCCGCGCCGGAGGAGAGCCGTATGTCAAGGAACGCTAACGCCGGAATGGTCGGGGTTTAGCTCCGGCCAGCGGTTTGATACTATAAAACATTGATTTCGAGACGCCCCACCCCTAAGGAACATCATGCAAATATATCTGCCCATTGCCGAAGTATCGGTTAACGCTTTCCTGCTACTGGGGCTGGGTGGAATTGTGGGCATATTGTCGGGGATGTTCGGGGTTGGCGGCGGCTTTTTGATGACGCCGCTGTTGTTCTTTATCGGCATCCCGCCAGCAGTTGCCGTTGCCACAGAGGCAAACCAGATCGTTGCGTCTTCATTCTCGGGTGTGCTGGCGCATTTCAAACGAAAGACGGTTGATCTCAGGATGGGCACCGTGCTGCTGATCGGGGGGCTGATCGGCGCTGCCCTTGGTGTGATGGTGTTCAACTACCTGAAGGCGCAGGGTCAGGTAGATCTGCTGGTCAAGCTTTGCTATGTTGTCTTCCTTGGCGTCATCGGCGGTTTGATGTTCTTCGAAAGCCTGCGCGCCATCCGCAACGTCAAAAAGGGCAAAGCCCCACCGCGCAAAAAACACAACTGGATTCACGGATTACCGTTCAAAATGCGGTTTCGTGTTTCGGGCCTTTATATTTCAGTCATCCCGCCGCTGATTGTCGGTGTGTCTGTTGGCATTCTGGCCGCGATCATGGGTGTTGGTGGCGGGTTTATTATGGTGCCTGCCATGATCTATCTGCTTGGTATGCCCACCAAGGTGGTTGTTGGCACGTCCCTGTTCCAGATTATTTTCGTGACCGCGTTCACAACCATGCTGCATGCGACGACAAACTTTACCGTCGATATTGTGCTGGCGGTGCTGTTGCTGGTTGGCGGTGTGATCGGTGCCCAGATCGGCACACGGATCGGCGTGAAGATGAAAGCAGAACAGCTGCGTATCCTTCTGGCGATGATGGTGCTGGTTGTGTGTGGCAAGCTGGCACTTGAATTGCTATTGCAGCCTGCCGAGCTTTACTCGATCGCTGCGGGGGGCCACTGATGCGCGCGTTAATATTCGCACTGGCGATTGGCTTTTCCGCCCTGCCAACCCTTGCCGAAGAAGTGGTTCTGGGACTGAGCAGCGATACCGTTTCCATCAACACAAACTTTGACGGTTCGGAAATCCTGATCTTTGGCGCTGTCAAACGCGACGGCCCTGCCCCCAGCGACCCGCCGCTTGAGGTGATCGTGACCGTCGCAGGCCCGTCAGAGACGAAAACAGTGCGCCGCAAGGAAAAGCGTTTCGGCATCTGGGTAAATACAGATGCTGTCGAAATCGACCGCGCGCCCAGCTTCTACGCCATCTCCACCAGTTCCCCGATGAGACAGGCCCTGAGTGCCACAGAAGATGTGCGCCACAGTATTTCGATCCCACGTGCCATCCGCTCTGTCGGCGCACCGGATACTATCGAAAACAGCGCGACCTTCACAGAGGCCCTTATCCGTATCAAGTCAAGATCGAACCAATACCAGTTGAACGAACAGACCGTCAGCGTTGACGAGCAAACCCTGTTTCGCACTTCAATCAAGCTGCCTGCGGCCCTGACCGAGGGCGACTATCAAACGCGTATTTTCCTGACACGTGGCGGGCAAGTCGTTTCGCAGTACGAAACCAGCATTTACGTGCGCAAGGTCGGTTTGGAACGGTGGCTGTTTGTGCTTAGCCGCGAACAGTCGTTTTTCTATGGCCTGATGTCCCTTGCCATCGCCATTGCGGCGGGCTGGGGCGCATCTGCCGTGTTTGGCCTTTTGCGTCGCTAACCCCGTCCCAGATACGGCATTTTCGTCGCCATGATCGTCATAAAGGGAATGTTGGCTTCGGCTGGCAATTGCGCCATGTGCAGCACCGATGCAGCTGCGTTCTTTACGTCCATCGTGTGCATGTCGGGGTTAGCCGCCTTTAGATCGGTTACAATAGCGCTTTCCGCGTTACCGATATCAATCTGCCCCGCCGTGATATCAAACGGGCGCCCGTCTACTGCCAGTGATTTGGTCAGGCCTGTGATGGCGTGTTTGGTTGTTGTATAACAAACAGAATTCTCACGCGGCGAATGTGCCGAGATAGAGCCGTTGTTTATAATCCGCCCACCGCGCCCGTGCGCCCGCATTGCGCCAAAGGCCAATCGCGCAGCGATGAACATTCCGTTCAGGTTTACACCCAGCACCTGAAGCCAGTCATCCAGTGCCACTTCGTCAATCGGAGCAGAGGGGCCGAACATGCCAGCATTGTTAAACAGCACATCCACCTCGCCAAACTGCTCGAACGCCGATGCCATGGCGTTGCCATCCGTCACATCGGCGGGCAGGATCACCGCATTGTCACAGCCTTGAGCCACCTCCTGCAACATGGATTCCCGCCGTGCGATCAACCCCACACGCCAGCCATTCTCTAAAAACGTCTCAGCAGTTGCGCGCCCGATGCCGGAACTGGCGCCCGTAATTATTGCCGATTTCATTCAATATCCTCCTGAATACTGTCCAACGTCAGCTTTGCCGCCGGTGCTGCGCGCAAATCATCAACATTCAGCGCATAGGACGGCGTTGCAAGGCGATTGCGCACCACCCAGATCAGCCTGTCCTGCGCGCGGGTGATAGCAACATAGGCCAGACGTTTCCACAAGGGCTGCCCTGCCTCCATCCGCCCCATCCGCGCAGCGGCGTAGAGATCGGGTGCAAATACCTGAACGGTGTTCCACTGACTGCCCTGCGCCTTGTGGATTGTCACAGCAGCGCCGTGCAGAAACGTTGCTCCCATGCGCGCTGCGAAGGGAATAAACGGCTCTTCCTCGTCCGGTTTTTCGATTTTCACGATGCTCGCTGCGCTGACTTGCGGATCTTCTGCACCCATCACATGTAACCGCGAAAACCCCGGCTTGCGGCCTGCCCCGAGATAGATCACTTGCGCCCCTTTGATCAGGCCGCGTGCCTCCAGGTCCAGCCGCTTTTTGCGGTGCTTCAACGGCAGTTCGATCCCGTCACAAATCAGGGGCTCCCCCTCGATCAACGCATCCTCGGGCGCGCCGTGGACGCGGCGAAAGGCGTTGATAAGACGAATGCGCGTGGCGTTGCGCCAGACCAGAACCGGAGAACGCGCCATCAGGTCCACTTCTACCCGCTGGCCCCATACCACACGTTCATCACGTCTGGACGCATCCTCGACCATCCGCTCGAACTGTTCGAACCCGATGTCGGGGTCGGCAAGCGCATGGGCCAGATCGAGAATAGGGTTGTCTGCTTCCTGCCTGAAAATTCGGTTCAGATTCAGAACCTGTTTTTCCGGCAATTTTTCAAAAACCATGGTCCCCGATTGCCCCACCGGGGCCAGCTGTGCCGGATCACCGAACAGCAGGAGGGTAGGGAAAATCTCTTTGAGGTCGTCAAACTGCTTGTCATCCAGCATTGAGGATTCATCAACAAAGCCGATGTCCAGCGGTTCTTCCCGCCGCTTCCAGCCGGTGATGAAATCACTGCCACGCAGACCCGCAGCTGCCAGCGCGCCCGGAATGGATTTATTATTTTCGTAAAAGGCTGCTGCCCGATCCAGTGCGAGCTCTGTAATACCCTCGATTTCGGGCCGCTCGCCACTGCCGGCAAGCCATTCTGCGATCCGCTCGTATTCAGGATCATAAACCGGCGTGTACAGGATGCGGTGGATAGTCGTCGCTGGCACACCGCGCAAGCGCAACACGCTGGCAGCTTTGTTGGTCGGCGCAAGAATCGCAAGTGTACGCTTATCCTTGCGCTTTTTACTTTCATAATCGCCCGACACAATCTCGACACCGGCCTGTTCAAGCGCGCGGTAGAGTTCGGCCAGCAACAGCGTTTTACCAGAACCCGCCTTGCCCGTCACGGCCATCACCTGTGGCTTGCCCCCTTTCGGTGGCTTCAGCAGGGCATCATCCAGACTAATCCCCGCCGCTTGCAGCATTGCTGAAACGGCATCATGGGCGGCGGCCTGATCATCGGAGTAGGTGAGTTCTGTGGTCATGGGCAGACACTATGCCCATGACCGCACGGGGACCAGTACCGTTCAGGCAGTTGCGGCAAATTCCATTGCCAGTTTCAGGCCAAATGCGCGTTCAAACCATGCTTTGCTGATTTCAGGCGATATTCCTGCGCGCTGCGCGACCCGCAGTTGTGCTTCTTTCTGGAATTCCCAAAGCCCCACACTGATCTGTTCGCGACCTTCGCCGATACTGCCCAGTACCTCGGGCGACGATCCGACTCGGCTGTAAATCCGCACCATACGGGCATCAAAGACGCCGACGAAGTGGCGAACGTCGAATCCGTTCATCAATTCTCCTCCGCCGAGCATCAGCGCGGCAGCAACGTTTGCCCCCTGTCCCGGTGCCATGCAAAATCGCGTGCACTCCCAAATGTTGGGGCTGCGGATCGGCGAGGATGTCAGGTGACTGAAATGATCGTTAACCATGACCGGTCCCGTTGTGGGCAAAAAGCGGGTCGATCCGCCATGCCCGCCTTCGGCAGTTTCCCAAATCACATAGAGCGGATTAAGATCGTCATATTCATCCCGTTCATGGCCGCGTGCATCGACGGATACATCCCAACCAAGGCGCGTACGAAACTGGTCAGCCCGGTGCGTGAACATTTCGTTCGCCAAGCGCGGGTAATTTCCAAGTTGATCAGCGTAGATATAGCGTAGCATATTTTGTTCCCCAGAAGCATTTGATGTGTACAAAGGTTAACGGAGAATTAGTTAACGAAGGCTGAATCAACCAGTGATTTATGTAACCGACAGCGCTTTGCTGCCGGTCAGATCACAATCAATCCACGGCTCATCGCGCGGGCCACAGCGTGGGTTGTGTTTAACGCGCCCAGCTTGAAACGTGCGCTTTCGATATAAACGCGCAGTGTGTGTTCAGAGATCGAAAGGGAGTTCGCAACCTGCGCGCGGCTGTATCCTATTGCCAGCAAGGTCATTGCGTCCACTTCACGCGGGGAAAGTGATTGCGACTGTTCCGGCTGGCGCTCAGGTTCGAACTCCAGCGCTTTTTCGTTGAAATAATGGGCAATAAGAATGAGGTCGCGGCGGTTTTCTTCGCTGAACCGTTCCCATGTGTCATCATCGCAGCTGGTGTTGACAGTGAACATCGCAAATTGGCCGTTCGGTCCGCGGATGGGTATGGAAATACCCTGATTCCCGACACCGTACTCTGCCGAAACTCTTAGAAATTCGCGTGCGGCCTTACTTGACCAATCAAGCCGCTTCCAATCAACCGGATGAAACCGCCGGTAACATCCCTGAACAACCGGATCGATTCGCAGATAGTTTTCAGCAACGTATTTGTTTTGCCATTCTTCGGAATAGGTTCCACACCCGTATTGATCCCCACGGGAATCGACCCAGTGATAAACCAGATGATCAACGTCGTAATAGTCTCTCAGCGCCTCAGAGACGCTTTGCATGCCGTCAAGCGAGTCCGCCTGCTCCAGCTCGGAGAGGATGCGCTCCAGTGTTGTTTCTGTCTCCAACATGTCCGCGTTTCGCAGACCTCTCATTCCTTGCGGCGAATTCGGCCATCGCTATTAAAGCAGTATCGTCGAGCTGTTCCGCCAATATCGGTAAATCGTTCGCTTCGGCAAAACTACGCAAATCGGCAAGAACGTCAATAATCCAGTCACTTTGCACTTCAGAGTCTCCTCCCCAAATAGTTAACAAATAGTTAACACAACTATAACACGAGTTATTTCCCTCCAAATATTCACGTATTTCCACTCCCCAGAAATAGCGAGGGAGTCTGTTCCAACTTATTGATCGCATTGAATTGGTTTCAAAAGCGTAAACGCCCCGCGAGTCGCTGAACGATTCGCGGGGCGTTTGTGGTCTTGGCTGAAGGTAACTGGCGCTTACTTTCCTGCGTCCAATGCGTCTTCCAATGTGCGCAACCCTGTCTTGGGCGCTTGAACCAGCACCGACATATTGCCCGGCTTATGTTCGTTACGCAGCATTTTCATGTGCGCTTCGGGCAGGTCGTTCCATGCAAAAACTTCCGACATGCACGGGTCCAGACGGCGCTCCATCATCAGTTTATTCGCTGCCGAAGCCTGCTTGAGATGGGCAAAGTGCGAGCCCTGCAAGCGTTTCTGGTGCATCCACATATAGCGTACATCAAACGTCAGGTTGAAACCGCTGGTGCCGGCACAGATCACGACCATACCGCCCTTTTTCACCACAAAGGTGGAGACGGGGAAAGTTGCCTCGCCGGGGTGTTCGAACACCATGTCGACGTTGACACCCTTGCCGGTGATGTCCCAGATCGCCTTACCGAATTTGCGGGTTTCTTTAAACCAATCCGCGTATTCGTCACTGCCCACTTTCGGCAACTGGCCCCAGCAGTTGAAGTCCTTGCGGTTCAGAACGCCCTTGGCGCCCAGATCCAGCACAAACTGGCGTTTGCTTTCATCCGAAATAACACCAATCGCGTTGGCCCCTGCCGTATTGATCAACTGGATCGCGTATGATCCAAGACCACCGGACGCCCCCCAGACCAGTACGTTCTGGCCAGGCTTCAGATCGTGCGGCTCGTGGCCGAACAGCATCCGGTAGGCGGTTGCCAGCGTCAGCGTGTAGCAAGCGCTTTCTTCCCATGTCAGGTGCTTGGGGCGCGGCATCAACTGCTGGCTTTGTACACGCGTGAACTGTGCAAACGAACCGTCGGGCGTTTCATAGCCCCAGATGCGCTGTGTCGGGGAATACATCGGATCGCCGCCGTTGCACTCTTCGTCGTCGCCGTCATCCTGATTGCAGTGAATCACAACCTCGTCGCCGACCTTCCAGCGTTTTACCTTGTCGCCCACGGCCCAGACGATGCCCGAAGCATCGGAGCCTGCAATGTGGTAGGGCTGCTTGTGGCCGTCAAACGGGCTGATCGGTTCGCCGAGCGAGGCCCAGACGCCGTTATAGTTCACACCAGCGGCCATCACCAGAACCAGCACATCCTGACTGTCCAGTTCGGGTACATCTACAACTTCTTCCACCATCGCGGTGTTCGGCTTGCCGTGACGTTCGCGGCGGATCGCCCATGAATACATCTGCTTGGGCACATAGCCCATCGGGGGGATTTCACCCATTTCATAGAGGTCTTTCTCCGGGGCCTCATATTGTGCGATCGTTGTGTCCAGTGCCATGTCGCTCTCCTGCGGGGTTGATATGTGCCGCAGTGCAGAATCGCGGCGTTCTAAAGAGTGATTAAGTCGCGCTGCGAAATATTGCAACCTCTAGGGGGTCAAATTTGTAACTTTATGACCCAGCAGTTGCAGAAATTTCCTTTGCAGACGCAGCATTCGATGAAATATCCGACTTTGACAGATAATGCGCAATGGAGTTGGCGTAAAATCTGACAGCAATTTCCTGCCCCGCGTTTACGCTCCAGTCCCCGTCATGTTGGGTAATCAACCCGTGCTGCTGCATATGGCGACAGGCGCGCGCCACTTCGCCCGACAATTCTGCTTCGTTCACGGCAATGCTGTTTTGCGGCACCTGCTTCAGCAGTTGCGCCACCTGCGCTTCGAGCTCCATCACGCCGAGCGGTCCGTTGTTTTGTAAAGCAGTTGCGACCAAGGGGACGCCCAACACGGGCATAACGGCCTCTATCCGGCTCATCAATTCAATGGATAGATCGTTTATGCTGTCGACCGGTTCCAATCCACGCAGGCTGATCGGATCGCCAAAAGCCACGGCGGCGGTGCCAAATCGCGTATCGTGGCCACGCAAACGCTGCCAGAATTTGCGGAAGACAAACGCCACCACCACAGACACCCGCGCACCAAACCGGCGATCACCGCGCGCATGGGCTGCCATCAGCACACGGTCTTCCAGAACGCGGTCGTAATTGATTGCCACTGGAACAAACACGATATCGCGCGGCCCGTCTGGGTCAAACCCGTCAACCAGATAACTCAGCAACCCCACTTTCGGCGGCTGCAACCGGCCTGTCAGGCTCAGCCCGCCCTCGGGGTAAAACGCCTGTGTGTCACCGCCCAGCGTTGCCATCTGCACATAACGCGACAGTACCTTTCGATACAATCCACCGCGGGACCGGCGCCGGATGAAATACGCTCCCCACAAACGTATCAGCGATGACAGCGGCCACACCCGCGCCCACTCACCCACTGCATAGCTGAGGGTAGATGTTTTCGACGCCAGATAGGTTACCAGCACATAGTCCATATTGCTGCGGTGGTTCATCACAAACACTGCTGTGGCATCTTCGGGTATTGCACCGAACACCACATCGTTTTGCGGCGCGGTGCGGACACGGTAAATGGATTCTGCCAACACCTTGGCCACCCGCATGGCAAAGCTGAAATAGGCAAATGCCGAAAAGCTGGGCACGATTTCGCGCGCATATTCCTGCGCCTTCTGGAATGCCACATTTTCGGGAACGTTATTCTTTACCGCGTATTCGGCAATCTCGCGCGACACTTCGGGGTCATAAATCAACCGCTGGATCATGTCATAGCGGCGCGCGAGCTTGAAAGGCTGAATCGGCCGCTTAAGCCGCGTGTTCAGTCGCGCCACAGCTTTTTCGAAACGACGGCGGAAAAACCAGCGCACAGAAGGCAGCAAAAGATGGCTCAGCGCTGTTACTGCCGCAAACAGCAGGATCAGGACAAATAGCCAGAGAGGAAGCTGCACGGTCTGCGTCATGGCGCATACCCTTGCAGTGCTGGGCCCTAAGGACAATATCTAACTCATCCAACCAGAGGCGCAAAATGCCAGAATTCACCATTTCATCCGGTTTTTCCGATTCAGAATGCGCTAAGGTTGCATACCTGTACTGGCAGGCGTTTTCGGCAAAGCTGGGGCGCCTGCTGGGGCCGGATAAACGCGCGCTGGCGTTCTTTGGTCAGATCATCGATCCGGCCTATGCCTTGATAGCGCGGGATCTTGATCAAAACGTGATAGGCGTTGCGGGTTACAAGACCGCAAAGGGCGCGCTGACAGCGGGTGGCCTGAAAGATATCGCGCAGCACTACGGCTGATTTGGCGCGTTGTGGAAAGGTCCGTTGCTGGCGCTGCTGGAGCGTGACCTGACGGAAGATACACTGCTGATGGATGGCATATGTGTCGACGCAAGCGCGCGCGGCCTCGGTGTTGGCACCGCCCTTTATAAATGCGATCAAGACAGAGGCGGGGGCAAAAGGGCTGTCAAAGGTCCGCCTCGATGTAATTGACAGCAATCCGCGCGCGCAGGCGTTGTATCGTCGTGAGGGGTTTGTTGCCGGATCACCACAGCATCTGGGACCTATGCGGCTGCTTTTCAGGTTTAATAGTGCCACGCCGATGACATGGGCAGCATAATGCGGGATGCCGCAACGCAGCGAATTGACACTTACGGAAAGTTTCTTATATCTAGCCTCTAACGCAAGAATATTGCCAAACCGATTCAGAGAGGCCCGCCATGACAGATGCACCACAGAAAGACCGCCCTTGGCTGATCCGCACATATGCGGGGCACTCCACAGCAGAGGCATCGAACGCGCTGTATCGTGGAAACCTTGCGAAAGGTCAGACAGGACTTTCCGTTGCTTTCGATCTGCCAACCCAGACGGGGTATGACAGCGATCACATCCTGTCACGCGGCGAAGTGGGCAAGGTTGGTGTGCCTGTCGGGCATCTGGGTGACATGCGTACCTTGTTCGACCAGATTCCGCTGGAACAGATGAACACCTCCATGACGATCAACGCAACTGCCCCTTGGCTGCTTTCGCTTTATATCGCGGTGGCGGAAGAACAGGGCGCGGATGTATCAAAGCTGCAAGGCACGGTGCAGAACGATCTGATCAAGGAATATCTGTCACGCGGCACCTATATCTGCCCCCCTGCCCCGTCATTGAAGATGATCGCGGACGTGGCCGAGTATTGTTATACCAACGTACCCAAATGGAACCCGATGAACGTGTGTTCCTACCACCTGCAAGAAGCGGGGGCGACACCCGAGCAGGAATTGTCATTTGCGCTGGCCACTGCCACCGCCGTGCTTGACCAGTTGCGCCCCCGCGTGGCCGAAGAGGACTTTCCCGCGCTTGTCGGTCGTATTTCATTCTTTGTGAATGCGGGTATCCGGTTTGTCACCGAGATGTGCAAAATGCGCGCCTTTGTCGATCTATGGGACGAAATATGTGAAACGCGCTACGGCGTGAGCGATCCGAAATACCGCCGCTTCCGCTATGGGGTTCAGGTAAACTCGCTGGGGCTGACGGAACAGCAGCCGGAAAATAACGTTTACCGCATTTTGATTGAAATGCTTGCCGTGACGCTGAGCAAAAAGGCCCGTGCGCGCGCGGTGCAGTTGCCCGCGTGGAACGAGGCATTAGGCCTGCCGCGCCCGTGGGACCAGCAATGGTCCATGCGGATGCAGCAGATCATGGCCTACGAAACCGACCTGTTGGAGTTTGACGATCTATTTGATGGCAACCCTGCGGTGGACGCAAAGGTTGAGGCGCTGAAAGAAGGCGCGCGCGCCGAACTGGCGCACCTGGACAGCATGGGCGGCGCAATTGATTCAATCGAGTATATGAAATCGCGCCTAGTGGACAGCAATGCCGAACGTCTGGGCCGTATCGAGGCAGGCGAAACAATTGTGGTCGGCGTGAACAAGTGGCAGAAAGGCGAACCATCACCCCTGATGACCGGCGATGGCGGTATCATGGTTGTTGATCCCAAATCAGAGGCCGAGCAGATCGGCCGCCTGAATGCATGGCGCGCCCAGCGCAATGAAGGCGAAGTAAACGCCGCTCTCAAGGACCTGCGTGCTGCTGCTGCCGAAGGGCGCAACATCATGCCTGCCTCTATCGTGGCAGCCAAGGCCGGTGTGACTACGGGTGAATGGGCTGAACAGATGCGCGCCGTTCATGGGGAATACCGCGGCCCGACAGGTGTAGGTAAAGGTCGTTCAAACAAAACCGAAGGTCTGGACGAATTGCGGATGTCTGTAGATGCGGTCAGCGACCGCCTCGGCCGCCGCCTGAAATTCCTTGTGGGCAAGCCAGGCCTCGACGGCCATTCCAACGGGGCTGAACAAATTGCGGTGCGCGCGCGCGATTGCGGTATGGATATCGCCTATGAAGGCATCCGCCTGACTCCTTCCGAAATTGTCACCGCCGCGCTGAACGATGGGGCACATGTGGTTGGTCTGTCGATCCTGTCGGGGTCGCATATTCCACTCGTCGAGGATTTGATGTCCCAAATGCGCGAAGCAGGGCTCGGCTCTGTACCTGTTATCGTTGGCGGTATTATCCCTGATGAGGATGCAAAGCGCCTTCTCGCTATGGGAGTAGCACGCGTTTACACTCCGAAAGATTTCGAATTGAATACAATCATGGCCGATATTGTAATTCTTGCCGACCCCGAAGTGGTTGCTGCGGAATAAACTTGCCTGCTTAAAAATTAGGACTGTAATTCTCATTGGTTTGCAATAAATGCTCCTTATAAAATTAAGGAGTTCATCCCGATGAATATTGACCTGAAAAGCATGAGCCGCAAAGAGCTCGAAAAGCTCTTGTCGGACGTTAAAAAAGCTCTCAGCGCCGCGCAGACACGCGACCGGCGCGATGCGCGCAAGGCTGCCGAGCGTGCCGCAGCGGAATTCGGATTTTCGCTGAACGAGTTAGACGAAGACACGCCGACCAAAAAAGCACGCGGGAAAGCACCGAAGAAATCGGCGAAACCCTCAAAGCCCAAGTACGCGGATCCCGCAGACCCCACGCGCACTTGGACCGGAAAAGGGCGCCAGCCGAATTGGTTTCGCGCGGCGGTTGAAGAAGGAATCGACCCCGCCACGCTGGAAATTTAGGTCATTTTCCACCAGAGCGGGAATAGTGGCGAAAACCCGCTATTCCCGCTCTGTCGCATCAGACAGCCAAAGCGGCGCGACCGAAAATAAACTTCCAGCGCTTGCCATCACTCATCAAAATATCGCCACCTCCTGCGCGCGGGGTTTCATAGGTGGCCGTGCCCACCCCTGTCAGCCCGTTTGAACAAGTAACAGGAAAAGTGATTGTTTTGCTCTGTGAGGCAGGGCGATAGTGGCCCTGACAGGATGTGTTGCCGTTTGTGGCCTGAAACCACCCTCCTTCCAGAAACGTGGCGTTGGCCGACCCTCTGAAAATCGTGTTGCCCGGCCCGACAACGGCGACAGGATGGCTGACGTCACAAGCCGCGAGCAAGGCCAGACCTGCTGTCGCAATCAAACTCATTATACGCATGACAATACCTTTCTATTGGTTGCGCACCGACCAGATAATATTTGCGCCACTTGCGCGAGTAAGGAATTCCACCATTGGAACTTGCCCCCGCCGTACAGGGTGGGCATCTTGGGAGGAATCCGCAAAAAGGAACCGGAAAAATGACCGTTCATATTGGCGCCACGCCTGATCAAATCGCACAAACCGTCCTCATGCCCGGCGATCCCTATCGCGCACGCTGGGCTGCCGAGACATTTCTGGAGGGGGCCGAACTGGTCAATGAAGTGCGCGGCATGTTGGGGTTCACCGGCACATGGCGCGGGCACCGTGTGACCATCCAGGGTTCGGGCATGGGGATGCCATCGCTGTCGATTTACGCAAACGAGTTGATCAATACTTATGACGCGCAAACATTGGTCCGCATTGGATCGTGTGGCGGGATGCAGCCGCATGTGGGTATTCGCGATGTGATTATCGCAATGACCGCCAGCACCATTACCTCGCCCTCCTCGGGAATAATGCGCGAATTGAATTACGCACCCTGTGCAGATTGGGGACTGCTGAGCGCTGCAGTAAAGGCCGCGGAGGCAAAAGGCACAAAGACCCACGTCGGCGGGATCTATTCATCAGATGTGTTTTATTCCGAGCGGCCGGATCTGGATGAACAAATGACCCGCCACGGTATTCTCGGCGTCGAGATGGAAGCCGCGGAATTATATATGCTTGCCGCGCGCTATGGCCGGCGCGCGCTTGCCGTGCTCACGGTCTCGGATCACTTACAAACCGGCGAGGCCCTGCCATCAGAAGAGCGCGAGCGCAGTTTCGGCGATATGGTCGAAATTGCATTGCATGCGGCATTCAACGAAGGTTGAGCGCGGAACACCTGGGGGATTTGGGTTTATCGAAAAAAAGAAGATCGTGGTCACGTTCCGTGGCTGCGATCGTAACCACTTGCCGGTACACTGCGCCAGTTTTTGAGAGTTGCCGGATCGGGTTTCAATATTTCGACCAGCAGCGGATAGCACTGCGCGTGGTCAGATGAATGAGCGGTGCTGCAATCACCACCGGGACAGGCGCTGAGCGCGCCGAGAAGATTTATTTCAGCGAAAAATTCGAGGTAGTCACCGGGCCTTACAGGGCTGGCTTTCATAAAATACTGACCTGTATCGTGGGTAAAACCTGTGCACATGAACACATTCAGGACGTCATGCACATGCGGTTCGGCTTCTGCGACGGGGATGCCCAGATGATCGGCCAAGGCACGGGTAAGGTTGGAATGGCAACAATGATGATAATGCCCGCCGGATAGCAAGTTGTGAGTGTAGGGATCGCAACGCGTGCCGATCACGTCATGCACCGAGCCGCCAAATTCGTCCTTTCCGTACCACTCAAGACTGTCGTGGGTGATGGTGGCCATGGGCCGAAGCGCAGGAAAGGCAGACCACATGCGATGGCCGCGCGTGATGTGGGTGCCATGCAAAGCGCGGGTTTTGCCGGAGTAAAACCGCTCTTCCAAATTGTTGGCGTTCCACAGGTTCAGGTCACCGACCTGCGGCCCTTCGATACTGCTGATGCGAAAAAAATGGCCTGCGGGAACTGTAAAAGTTGCGGCCTCCCTTGGCGGTACAACAACTTCATCCGTTTTTATCAGGGTAGCGCGGGCTGCGCCAAACATATCCATATCAGGGGCTGGAAGTGTCTCTACCGGATAACAGATTACGGGTTTGACGGCGCGGCGTGCTTCGGCGTCGGGTGGCGTGTTCATGCGTTTTGTCCTGCAATACGGCCCGAAAACAGACAGCCGCCTAAAAATGTACCTTCCAGCGCATTATACCCGTGATAACCGCCACCGCCAAATCCGCTTGCCTCTCCGGCTGCATACAATCCTTGCAGTATATTCCCGTCAGGGGTCAGCACGCGCGATTGCAGGTCCGTGTGCAACCCGCCCAGCGACTTTCTGGTAATCACATTCAGTCTAACCGCGATCAGAGGGCCATTTGCGGGGTCAAGAATAGCATGGGGTTTTGCCGTGCGGATCAGCCTGTCGCCCTTGTACCCACGCGCCCCGCGAATGGCGGTGATCTGCGCATCTTTGCAAAACGGATTATTCAGTTGCAGGTCGCGCGCTTCGATCTGCCTGCGGATATGATCCGGTTTGACAGGCGCTGTTGGCGTCAGCGCATTCATTCGTTCCACCAGCATTTCCAGATCATCCGCCACAATAAAATCTGCGCCTTTCTCCTTAAATGCCTCAACTGCAGGTGTGGCGCCTTTGCCCAGGCGCGCCTTTAACACTTCGCGCCAGCCGCCATCCGTCAGATCGGGGTTTTGTTCGGACCCTGACAAGGCAAATTCCTTTTCTATGATCTTCTGGGTCAGGATAAACCAACTGTGTTCGCCCACGCTCAGGATACGTTTCAATGTGCCCAAAGTGTCAAAGCCGGGCATAAAGGGCGGTTCCATCCGGTTGCCTTTGGCATCAAACCACATCGACGACGGGCCGGGCAGGATGCGGATACCGTGATTGGGCCAGACCGGATCAAAGTTTTGCAGACCTTCGCAGTAATGCCACATCCGGTCTTCGTTTATCAGCCCTGCACCTGCTTTGGCTGCAATGCCATGCATACGCCCGTCCACGTAATCCGGCACACCGGCCACCATTGTTTTAGGTGCTTTGCCCAGACGCGCGGGCCAGTGTTTGCGCACCAGCGTGTGATTGCCGCCGATGCCGCCGGTTGTCAGGATGACTGCTTCGCTGTGAAATGCAAACTCGCCCACTGTCTTGCGTGAGGTGGATTGGCCCCGTGCGGCGGTTGTCGGCTCCAGCACGCTTCCGCTGACACCTTTGACAGCACCATTTTCGACGATCAACGCATCGACACGGTGGCGAAAGCCCATTTTCAGCCGCCCGTCTGCGCTGTAGCGCACCATCAGATTGGCAAAGGGTTTGACCACGCCGGTACCTGTACCCCATGTGATATGAAACCGCGGAACGGTATTACCATGACCACCGGCCAGTGCGCCGCCCCGTTCGGCCCAGCCGACGACAGGAAACCAGCGCATGCCAAGGCCGTGCAACCAGCCGCGCATATCACCTGCGGCGAACTCTACAAATCTTTCGGCCCACGCACGCGGATTAGCGTCTTCCGTGCGATCGAACTGCGCAGATCCCTGCCAGTCGCGCCACGCCAGTTCGGCGCTGTCCCTGATGCCAAGGCGGCGCTGTTCGGGACTGTCGACCAGAAATAACCCGCCCAACGACCAGAACGCCTGTCCCCCAAGGCTCTGCTGTCCTTCCTGGTCCAGCATAAGCACGCGGCGTCCGCGCAAGATCGCTTCATGCGCTGCGGCCATTCCTGCAAGACCTGCACCGACAATGATAACATCGGGTGAAAATTCTCTCATCTGATTTTGGTCCCGTGTAGTTCAACCAAACGCTACACCTCGCAGAGGCGGTGTGTCGAGCGTTACGCGGGAATCATAGCGAGGCGCCGCCCAAACCTTTCTTGCAGTTTTGCGGCGGGCCTTTGGATGCGGTGAATGCCTCTGCTCCGCAAGCGGCACAGCGATACATCCGCAAGGCCCCTTTGTCGCCGCTGCGATCTTCACGCCAACGGCATCCGCGCACGGCACGATTGCGCCACGCGAGATAGGCCACAACGGCAAATATGATTGGTGCAAGGATCAGCAGCATCAGGTGAACTGCACATCAATGGCCCAAAGGTGGGGGCGCTTGCGCGAGCGGGCGATATAGGCGGCCCCGTCGCCCCACCCCTGCCAGCCTGCTTTTGGTTCGTTTTCGATTTGTATCACATAATCCCATGTATCGCGGGTTTTCTGATACGCCCACCATGGTTCTGACTGCACTGTAGCAGGCCAACCACCAAGTTTTGTCTGCTGAACCGTCTGCGCCCATTCGTATGCATAGACATCATTGGCATTGGTATCCACAACATGCCCTGCCATATCGTGATTGGCAAAGTCCGCGCGCACATCACCCCATTCACCCAACCGCGGCGAAAGCGGGCTGCCATGTTCCGGTGCTGTGGGGATGGTCAGGCCACCCAGTGTAGCGTAGCTGCGCAAGGCCCAGGTGGCAGCGGGATCGGGTTTGCGGGTGTTGATGATCGGAGTTGGTGTGATGGCGTGTTCCGGCGCGATGAACAGCGTGAGCAGGGATAAATCACTTAACGCTTCGGGGCGCAGGGGGGCTTGGGCCAGATTGATCTGACACAGCGGCCACATTGGCGCGCCTTCGTAAGTGGGCCAGACTTCGTCCTTGCGCGCCAGCCGCACGGTACCAAACATCGTGGAAAAAGGATCAATATTTGCAGGCCTATGAAAAATCAGCGGTGCGCAAGGCCGCGCCAAAGCAGTGCGCAAAACATCTTCCGACAGCGGCCCATGCAAAACAGGCGGCGCTGTTGATTTGCGCGCGCCGCCTGTGAGTTTCTTTAGCCAGCCAAACATCAGCGCGGCTTAGACTGTCCGCTCAACCATCAGCTTTTTGATCTGGCTGATTGCCAGCGCAGGGTTCAGGCCCTTGGGGCATGTCTTGGCG
The DNA here is from genome assembly GCF_026410285.1 of Sulfitobacter sp. F26169L. Lineage (GTDB taxonomy): Bacteria > Pseudomonadota > Alphaproteobacteria > Rhodobacterales > Rhodobacteraceae > Sulfitobacter. Next base: position 121,155 of record NZ_JAPMLP010000005.1, read on the forward strand.
CAGTTCATGATTGTGTGACACCGGTACAGTTTGAACGGGTCTTCCAGATCATCCAGACGCTCGCCTGTTCCTTCATCGCGGCTGTCAATGATCCAGCGATAGGCATGCAGCAGCGCCGCTGGCCCAAGATAGCGATCACCGTTCCACCAGTAGCTGGGGCAGGAGGTGGAGCAGCACGCGCACATGATACATTCATAAAGACCGTCAAGCTTGCTGCGGTCTTCGATTGATTGCTTCCATTCCTTGGCAGGCGCTGATGTGTGCGTTTCCAGCCATGGCTTGATCGAGGCATGCTGCGCATAGAAATGCGTCAGATCGGGGATCAAATCCTTAATCACCGGCATGTGTGGCAGCGGATAGATTTTCACGACACCTTTGACCTCGGCCATACCATAGGTACAGGCCAGCGTATTGATCCCGTCAATGTTCATTGCGCAGGACCCACAGATGCCTTCACGGCAAGAGCGGCGGAAGGTCAGCGTGGGGTCGATCTCGTTCTTGATCTTGATGATCGCGTCCAGAATCATTGGCCCGCAGTCATCCAGATCGACAAAATAGGTATCGACCGAAGGGTTTTTGCCATCATCGGGGTTCCAGCGGTAGATGTGGAATTCCTTGAGGTTTGTTGCGCCTTCGGGCTTTGGCCATGTTTTACCGCTGGTCATGCGGGAGTTTTTGGGGAGCGTCAGTTGTACCATGATGCTGTTCCTTTTTGTCAGTCGGCAGCGCCGGAGGCGCGAAAATTATTCAAAGTATCAGGGGTGCGCGGTCACGCAGGCAGGCTTGGGTGGCAGGGCGGGACAAGACATTGCGCACCACCGCAACAGTGTCATCGTCAATACCAACAATTGATGCTTTCGCCAGTTCACGCACCTCTACCGCCTGGGCATTGTCGATCACGCAACCTGTGAAAGATTCGATCAGCGGCTTGGGCACCTGCGGAAAATTAATGGCGATTACTTCGGTCACAGCTGCTTGGGCGGCTTTGCGGCCTGTTCGATCGGCTGCTGTCTGCACTTCGGTACAGGCGGCCGATAATGCCAACACCGCGGTTAATATTATCGCTCGGATCATGTGGTGGCCTCTCTGGGCGGTAGGGTCATGTGCAGTTTCGCTGTTTCGGCCAAAATGGCCAGACGTTCCGCGTCCTGTTCGAAATGGGGGATCAAACGCTCCATGAATTGCAGATCATGGGCCGTGGTCCACAACAGTACCTGATATTCGGGATCATCCGCCATCGTCGCATCACGCGCAACCGTATCAAGATCATCCGCGCTGCTGGCTTTTTTCTGGAAGGACGATCCCCCGCCATAGCGCTGCACCTTGCCACGGCTCAGGTCACGGACCGGCAGGGCAAGCCGCTGGAGGATACCGGCGCGATATGCCTCGTCCATCATCCAGTTATCGTAACAAATCGCCAGCATATCATCATCCTGCGCGATCCGGTCCAGCCCCTGAATGTAGGTTGCAAATGCCAGTCCCATAATCCGCATCCGGTCTGTCGCCCCGAAACCGACGTTCTTTTTGATCTTGGCCAGTAAGGACGCCGACCAATTCAGAAAGCTGCGGTAGATGATAATCTGACGGCTGAAATCAGCGTCAGCCATCCGGTTGCTCGCCTTTTGCGGGGTGCCGAAAGGTTGCGGCATCCGGTCTTCGTAAGACACGATCACCATGGGCGCAGGTCCGGCATGCGCGATACGGTCAGCGTCGGACATATCGACATGCGGCATGACTTCGCGCGCGGCATTATACACATCAAGCGAGCCGTAGGCGCGGCGGGGGTCTTTGCCAAATTTGCAGTTGTTGTAAAATACACCCCCGCTGGCGGCACCGGGGGCATTGCGCATCAGCCAGTCAATAATCGCGTGGTTGCCAGAGCGGCGCATGCCAAACACCTGTAGCGCATAGACAGGGGAAAACCCTGCCTGCGACCACGCGGTGTCAATCTGCGCCACGCCTGCCATGTTTAGTAAACCCGCGCTTTTGGTGCGATTTTCTTCATGTCAATTCCACCCTCTTTTTCCGCGGTCAGCGGATCAAGATGAACGGGGCGGAAATCAAGCTCGGCCTTATCGCCGTCAAAGCGGATCAGGCTGTGCTTGCGCCAGTTCTCGTCATCACGATCCGGGTAATCCTCATGCGCATGCGCGCCACGGCTTTCCTTGCGCGCGGCTGCGGCGGTAATAGTCGCCACCGCGTTTGGCATCAGGTTCGTCAATTCCAGCGTTTCCATCAGATCGGAGTTCCAGACAAGGGAGGTATCTGTCACTTTCAAATCCGACATCTTCGCTGCGACGTCTTTCATCTTTGCTTCGCCCTCGGCCAGCGTTTTGTCTGTGCGGAAAACGGCAGCATCGGCTTGCATGGTTTGCTGCATCTCAAGGCGCAATTCAGCTGTCGGCGTCTGGCCTTTGGCATGACGCAGCCCGTCAAAGCGGGTGAACGCCGCTTCGATAGAGGCTTTGTTCGGGGTTGGCACGGGTGTTTTCGGATCAACAATTTCAGCGGCACGAATGGCAGCCGCACGGCCAAACACCACAAGGTCGATCAGCGAGTTGGATCCAAGACGGTTCGCGCCATGCACAGAGGCGCAGCCCGCCTCGCCCACAGCCATCAAACCGGGAGAGACATTATCGGGGTTATCTGCGGTTGGAGCCAGCACTTCGCCCCAATAGTTCGTTGGAATACCACCCATGTTGTAGTGAACAGTCGGCAGAACGGGGATCGGCTCTTTCGTGAGATCCACGCCGGCAAAAATGCGCGCGGATTCCGAAATGCCGGGAAGGCGCAGGTCCAGCGTTTCCGGCGGCAGGTGGTTGAGGTGCAGGTGGATGTGATCCCCCTTCTCGCCCACGCCGCGGCCTTCCCGAATTTCCATCGTCATGCAGCGCGATACAACATCGCGGCTGGCAAGGTCTTTGTAGGTCGGCGCATACCGCTCCATAAATCGCTCACCTTCGGAGTTGGTGAGATAGCCACCTTCGCCGCGCGCGCCCTCGGTGATCAAACAGCCAGCGCCGTAGATACCGGTGGGGTGGAACTGCACGAACTCCATATCCTGCAACGGCAGACCGGCACGGGCGGTCATACCGCCGCCGTCACCTGTACAGGTGTGGGCAGATGTCGCGCTGAAATAGGCGCGGCCATAGCCACCTGTGGCCAGCACAACCATCTTGGCGCTGAACAGGTGCATCGTGCCATCATCCAGTTTCCAGCAAAGAACGCCTTGGCAAACGCCATCGTCGGACATTACCAGATCAATCGCGAAATACTCGATATAGAACTCGGCGTTATGCTTGAGCGACTGGCCATAAAGCGTGTGCAAAATTGCGTGGCCGGTTCGGTCGGCAGCAGCGCAGGTGCGCTGCACGGGGGGGCCTTCACCGAATTCGGTTGTGTGGCCGCCAAAGGGGCGCTGATAAATCTTGCCTTCTTCGGTGCGCGAGAACGGTACGCCGTAATGCTCAAGCTCGTAAACCGCTTTGGGCGCTTCGCGGGCGAGGTATTCCATCGCATCCGTATCCCCCAGCCAGTCAGAGCCTTTGACGGTGTCATACATGTGCCACTGCCAGTTGTCCGGCCCCATGTTGGAGAGCGATGCCGCGATCCCGCCTTGTGCTGCAACCGTGTGCGAACGTGTGGGGAAAACCTTGGTTACGCAGGCTGTTTTCAACCCCTGCTCTGCCATGCCCAACGTGGCGCGCAAACCTGCACCACCTGCCCCGACAACAACTACGTCGTATTCGTGGGTTTCATAATCATAAGCAGCCATGTCGTGCCCTCTTCAAGCTTGCGGTCTGTCCATCTGCGGGAATCTGACCTTGTCTGTACATTTGACGCTTTGAGCGCCCGATCATCCGGCATATTCGGTTGGCGGAAAAGTCCGCCATTTCGTCAACACCTAGCATTCGCGGCGGCAGGGCAAAGACCAAACCGCCGCCCTAATTGTCGCAGGCAGCTTACAGCGCAAGCCGCGCAATGGCGAAGATGCCGACAGCCGCCGCGCCATAGCTGATCAATGTCATCACAATGATCGCAATGCGTTGCGACAGGCCGTGGACGTAATCCTCCAGCAGTGTCTGCACACCGTCATTGAAATGTTTGAACGCCACAAGAATCGTCAACGCAGCAACGATCGCGGGAAACGGTCGCTGGTAGTATGCGATAACTTCTTCATAGGTTCCGCCCAGCGCCGCACCAAATGTGAACACAAACAACGGTATGAGAACCAGCAGCGCTACAGAGCTGACTTTCATCGCCCAGAAATGTGCTGTTCCCGACTTGGCCGAACCAAGACCCATCGCGCGTTTTCGGTCTGTCAAAAATGCCATGTGAACTCTCCTTAAACCACGATAACGGTGATCAGCGTCAACACCACCGAACCGCCAATGCACGCCCGGCCCAGCTTTTCAGCTGTCGGGATATCCATTGCGACTGCGTTATCCCAGATCAGATGCCGCACGCCGGCAAGCGTGTGATACCACAGCCCCAGAACGGAGAAGAACATAATCAGATCGCCAAACCAGCTGGTCAGAAAACCGTTCACCATGTCGAAATAATCCGATCCGCTGGCCGCGGCGAGGAACCACCACACAATCAGTAAGGAAGTGATCAGCATTGCATTGCCCGTGATCCGCGTGAGGATCGACGTCATCGACGTTAGCTGCGGGCGGTAGATCGACAAGTGCGGCGACAGGGGGCGGTTGCCCCGGTTCACATCGGCCATATCAGGCTCCTTCGTGGCTAGTTGCCCATACACTTAGCAAATTTTTCGGCACTGTCACGCGCCCTGCGTCATTTTCATCCCTGCTTTGTGATCAAATAAATCAAAAATGCAAATTTGTTCTGAAAGATCTAAGTTTTGTGATCACACGTTGGTGCGCTGTGACCACAAATTTCTATCGGGTAAGTTTGAATACTAAAAACCGGATGCGGTCATTGAGCGATTTCCACAGATAGCCTTTGGCCTTCTTGCGTGCTTTCTCGTCTTTTTTTTCGGTCGGGTTATGCCCGATATGGCGCACATCGCCATCCGAAAGGTTAACCAGCACAAACCCCCGCATTTTGTGATCAAAACTTATATCACGCTCCGGCCCCATCGCGCTGAACGGGCCAAGCGCCTTGTAATCGGAAAGACGCCGCAAACCGGGATTGAACGAGAAACTGCCCCAGCGGCGGTGCGATTTGGGATCGGCGCGAAAGTAGCGCACTCCGCAATCCACCTGCTCCGCACCTTCGCTGAAAATCTCCGGCCGCTCTGACGTGTCGCGGAGCATCACCGCGTGGATTTCCGGAAATGCATCCAGTAGCGCGCGCGATTCGTTTAGGAACAGGCTGGTGGGAAAAACCCAGTCTTCTTCGCAGTGAAAGATGTAGGGGGTTTCGACCTGCGCGTAGGCGCGGTCAACAGACCTGATCTGGCCGATATTTTGCGGATTCTGCAAATAGACGTGATCAAAATCCGAAAGCAGGCGCGCAACCACGCCTGCGCTCTTCTCACAGCCAGAATCATCGATAACGACAAACTTGGAAACCCCCGAAAGGTCACACGCCAACATGGATGTCAGCGTCTGCTCCAGTTCGTCGGGGCGGTTGCAGCAGGTGATAACGACGGTGGCAAAACCGTTCCGCACCACGTCATCCCCCGCTACACCTTCATTCATTTGGCAAGCGAGCCGTCGATACCTTTGCAAGCTTCGACCAAGCCTTTGACTGCGTTGACAGAATTGTCAAACATCGCCTGCTCGTCCTTGCTCATCGAGATTTCGATGACCTTTTCAACACCACCAGCGCCGATCACGGTTGGCACACCAACGTAGAAACCGTTCAGGCCGTAAGCGCCGTCCACATATGCCGCGCAGGGCAGCACGCGTTTTTGGTCTTTCAGATAGGCTTCGGCCATTTCGATTGCGGATGTTGCAGGCGCATAAAACGCCGATCCGGTTTTCAGCAGGCCGACAATTTCGGCACCGCCATCACGGGTACGCTGAACAATCGCGTCCAGTTTTTCCTGCGAGGTCCAGCCCATTTTCACCATGTCTGGCAGCGGGATACCGGCAACAGTTGAATAGCGAACCAGCGGCACCATTGTGTCACCATGACCACCCAGCACAAATGCCGTCACATCGCGCATAGATACTTTGAACTCTTCCGCAAGGAAGTGACGGAAGCGCGCCGAATCAAGCACACCCGCCATGCCGCATACTTTTTCAGCAGGCAGGCCCGAAAATTCGCGCAGCGCCCATACCATCGCATCAAGCGGGTTGGTGATGCAGATCACAAATGCATTCGGTGCGTGCTTGGCGATGCCTTCGCCAACGGACTTCATGACCTTGAGGTTGATGCCGAGCAGATCGTCACGGCTCATCCCCGGTTTACGGGCAACGCCTGCGGTCACGATACATACATCGGCACCCGCGATATCCGCATAATCCTGTGTGCCGGACATCGCGACATCAAATCCCTCGGATGGACCTGATTCAGCGATATCGAGCGCCTTACCCTGTGGCAGACCTTCGGCGATGTCGAACATCACCACGTCACCCAATTCCTTGATCGCTGCGAGGTGGGCCAGTGTGCCACCGATATTACCCGCGCCAATCAGCGCAATTTTGGCTCGTGCCATTTTGCAGTACTCCATGAGGTTTGCGTTGATCGCGGCTTACCCTCTCGGCTGCGTTCATGCAAGTTGGAGTTCGCCGAAAGAGATCGCGCAGCGCAATGCAGAAAACGCGAAACGGCCACCCCCGAAAGGGTGGCCGGATATTTCTCATTTATCAAGCAAGTACTTAGCCTTTATATTCTGGCTGTGCTTCCAGATTTTCTTTGGTGCTGTCGATGTAGATCCGCAGATCATCACCGTCGGCTTCTTTCAGAATACGCAGCTCGTCAAATGTGACTTCGACAGGCTTTTCACCGAGGCCGAGGAAACCACCCACGTTGATCACAATACCGGTTACCTTACCCGAGTCGCCCAGAATAACCTCACCGATTTCACCAACATTTTCGTCGTTGGCACCGTAAACGGTTGTCCCGTCCAGGTCCTCAGCGGTCAGATCGCTGATCACTTCCATATCGGCGTCTGCATAACCATCACGCTCGATCATTGGTGGGGTCAGCATGCGGCGGTTATCGTTATCAGCTTCCGCCATGTCGTCTGCTTTTGCCACGTCGTCGTTCTTCGCCATGTCGTCATTTTTCGCCATCTTGTCAGCGTTTTCCATGTTTTCATCACGGTCATCGTCAAACGCCGGCGCGGCCTCCAGAACTTCTTTCGAAGTGTTTACGACCAAAAAGCGGTCATCTGCATCGCCATCTTCGGTAAGAACTTTAATCTGATCCATGGAGACGGTAACGTCACGCTCTCCAAGGCCCAAAAATCCGCCTACACCCAGCACTACTGCCGCCACATTACCTTCGGATGTGATGATGATGTCGTTTACTTCACCAATGTCATCCCATTCCTGCTCGGCATCCGCCGCCACAGGGCGTGTCACATCAACTTCGTTTTCGGAATTGTAAATCCGCATACCAATCATGTCGGATGCCAGGAAGTCGGAATCACCAAGAGTTACAGTGCCATAGCCGGAAGAGTGTGCTTCGGCGTGCGCCGTGCCAGTCATTGCTACGATCAGGGCCGTTGTGCTCAAAAAGCGTTTCATATCTTATCTCCTTGTTTTGTTGTGCGGCTGTCCCGCACCTTCTGGAGTAACAACGGCAGAGGGTTCGCTTTGTTCCGTTCGACGCGAAATATTTTCGCTTTTCATTAATCTATGACATGCTGGCTTGAAAACGATCGAGAGCGTTTATTGCGTTGCGTTTTATCGCTATCAACATTCTGTATGCCTGCTTCTTGCTATAAGGGTATGTGCGGTGAAGCGTTGTCAGGGATGTCGAAATGCTTGAGCTTGATTTATGGTTTTTCGCCATTGCCGGACCGGCGGTTGTCTTTGCCGGTATTTCAAAAAGCGGTTTTGGTTCGGGCGCGGCGTTTGCCTCGGCGTCGATCCTTGCGCTGGCTGTTGATCCGGGGCTGGCGTTGGGAGTTATGCTTCCGATGTTGATGCTGATAGATGTCGCATCCCTTAAGCCCTACTGGGGCCGCTGGCATCTGCGCGAGGCATTGTTGATCATCGCGGGCGGGTTGCCGGGTGTGGTGCTAGGCGCCGCGCTGTATCGCGTTGCATCGCCCGATTTACTGCGATTGCTGATCGGGGCGGTTTCGGTCGGGTTCGTAATCTGGCAAATCAGTCTCAAGCGCGGCTGGTTGTACATTGGTGCGCACCGGATGCCGGATGGCGCCGGGCTGATTGCCGGTGTTGCAGTGGGATTTACCAGCTTTGTCAGCCATGCAGGTGGTCCGCCCGCGGCGGTGTTTCTTCTGTCTCGCGACTTGTCCAAAACCGGATATCAGGCCACCTCCGTTTTGATATTCTGGGCCATCAACATTGCCAAATTTATCCCCTATGCCTTCTTGGGGATGTTCACACTGGAGACTGCGACGGCCAATCTACTTCTTGCCCCCTTCGCACTTGCCGGTGCGTGGCTGGGCGTGCGCGCACATGATGTTGTGCCCGAACGTGCGTTTTTCGCAATTACCTACGTCTTGCTTACCCTGACAGGCCTAAAGCTGATCTGGGATGGACTGACCTGAGCCTTACGCATCGCTTCCCCGCGCCGGCAACACCTCTGCCACTGTTTCGAAGGACTGTCCCGATGCGACCAGACAGGTCACTCCCTCTGGTGTTGTGAACAGAATTGTCCAACTGCCTGTTTCAGCGCTTGCGAATACTTCGACCATCGCGTTGTTGACAGCGATGCCGACGGATTGACGGGTTTCGCCGTAGCCTTGGGCAAGCCGGTCCACAAACACCGCGCGCGGACCACACTTTCGCGGCGCCTGCGCAGCGACCGATGTTGTCGTGGCGATGTAAAGTGCCGCCGCAGCCGTCAGCACAACGAGGTGAAGAATTTTTGCAGTTTGGGTCATAGAAATGCCTTTCCAGTGAACGGGCGGCGCGACACGTTGACTGCCTGCTTTGCGCCACTCCCCATTGATTTTTCACCAAATCGGCCAAAGAGTTCAAAGCGTCTGCACCGTGTCTCAATCCTGCCCTGACACCTCTGAAAACAGTGTTAATGCGCCGCACGCAGATCAAATGCCCGTAAATATTGCTGCACTGCGGCAGGTTTGCGCTTGAAGTTTAGGGGCAAAAATGCGCCTCTGTGCGCAACAATATTGCGCCAACCTTCCAAAAGGAGCTTTCCATGCCCTCCATCAGCCGCCCTTTGCGTTCTGTTCTTTACATCCCCGGTTCCAAGCCGCGCGCGCTGGACAAGGCCCGCGGGCTGCCTGCCGATGCAATCATCTTTGATTTGGAAGACGCGGTTATTCCCGACGAAAAGGCAGTTGCCCGCGCCACGCTGGCCGAGGCATTGGAAACCGGCGGGTATGGCAGCCGTATGAAGATTATCCGCATCAACGGGCTGGACACCGAATGGGGTGCCGACGATGCCAAAGCGGCGCGCGACATGGGGGCGGATGCGATTTTGCTGCCGAAGGTCAATAGCTCCGCCGATCTGGATGCGCTGGCGCAGATTGTCGGCGATGTGTCGCTTTGGGCAATGATGGAAACGCCGCTGGGAATGCTGAACGCCGCCGAGATTGCCGCGCATAAGCAGTTGCAAGGTATGGTGATGGGCACAAACGATCTTGCCAAAGATTTGCAGACCCGCTTTCGCGCTGACCGCCTGCCGTTAATGGCGGGGCTGGGCCTGTGCGTTCTGGCGGGCAAAGCGCATGGCGTGGCGCTGATCGACGGCGTTTACAACGCGTTCAAAGATGATGACGGCTTGCGTGTCGAATGTGAGCAAGGCCGTGATATGGGCTTTGACGGTAAAACCTTGATCCACCCCGCACAGCTTGATGTGGCAAACGCCGCCTTCTCTCCCTCTGATGAAGAGGCCGATCTGGCGCGCCGCCAGATCGCTGCCTTTGAAGAGTGTGAGGCGTCAGGTCAGGGTGTTGCAGTGGTTGACGGAAAGATTGTCGAAAATCTGCATGTTGCAACTGCGCGTGAAACACTGGCAAAGCTAGACGCCATAGCAGCCCTCAACGCGGAGTAATCCATGACCCTACTTATTGCAGGCCTGATCCTCTGGATCGCCGCCCACTATTTCAAACGCCTCATGCCCGCGCAACGCGCCGCCATGGGGGACAAGGGCAAAGGGCTGGTGGCGCTTGTGCTTGTTGTTTCACTGATCCTGATGATTATCGGGTATCGCGGTGCTGACTTTATTCCTGTCTGGACCCCGCCAACATTTCTGAACGGGATCAACAACCTTGCGATGCTGGTGGCCTTCTGGATCTACGGCTCAAGTGCGGCCAAAGGGGCAAAGGCATGGCCTGCGTATAAAACGCGCCATCCGCAATTGCTGGCGGTGAAAATCTGGGCCGCGGCACACCTTTTGGTAAACGGCGATCTGGCTTCTATCATTCTGTTCGGCGGAATGTTGGCATGGGCTGTCGGGTCGGTCATTCTGATCAACCGCGCAGCGCCAGACTGGACTGCACCGCCCCATGCGGGTCGCAAAACCTACATCCGCCTTGCTGTTATCACGCTGGTTGCTTTCAGCATCACCGCAGGCATCCACATCGCGCTTGGCGTCAATCCCTTCTCCTAACCCAACGGATAATCCTATGAAACTATATCGTTTTCTGTCGGAGGAAGACACCTCCGCCTTCTGCCATAAAGTCACCGATGCCCTCAACAAAGGGTGGGAGCTGTACGGCTCACCAACCCAGACATGGGATCACGCCGCTGGCGTAATGCGCTGCGGACAATCTGTTGTGAAAGAAGTTGAAGGCACCTATACCCCCGACACCAAACTGGGGGCGCACTAGGATGGCCACCAAAACCAACGCAGGCAACTTCTTTGAAGATTATAGTGTGGGCCAGATTCTGACCCACGCCGTCCCGCGCACCGTAAAGATGGGCGAGCGCGCGCTATATCACGCGCTCTACCCCGCGCGCCACGCGCTCTATTCCTCTGACCAGTTCGCCCAAGATTGCGGCCTGCCGTTTAGCCCGCTTGATGATATGATCGCCTTTCATGTGGTCTTCGGCAAATCGGTCCCTGATGTATCGCTGAACGCGGTGGCCAATCTGGGCTATGCGCAGGGCCGCTGGCTGCTCTCCGTCTGGCCCGGTGATACGCTGCGCAGCCAGTCCGAAGTGATCGGGCTGAAACAGAACTCAAACGGGAAAACCGGCGTCGTCTATGTGCGCACCACAGGTCTGAACCAGCATGATGAAGCCGTGATGGAGTATGTCCGCTGGGTGATGGTGCGCAAGCGGGACGCCGACGCACCCGCGCCGGAAACCGTTGTTCCCGATCTGCCCAACGCAATTGGCGCCGCTGATCTGGTGATCCCGACAGGCCTCGACTTCAGCAACTACAACTTTGATCTGGCCGGAGAGCCGCACCGCTGGGGTGATTACGAAATCGGCGAAAAGATTGACCATGTGGATGGCGTGACAATCGAAGAAGCCGAACACATGATGGCAACCCGCCTGTGGCAGAACACCGCTAAAGTGCATTTCGACACCTCTGCCCGACCCGATGGCAGCCGGCTAATCTATGGCGGCCATGTCATTTCCATGGCCCGCGCCCTGTCATTCAACGGGCTGGCAAACGCGCAGATGGTTGTTGGGCTGAACGGCGGCGCACATGCCAACCCCTGCCTGTCGGGCGATACGGTGCGCGCATGGTCCGAAGTTCTGGACAAGGCTGAAACCTCCGCTCCCGGTGTGGGCGCGATCCGCCTGCGTCTGGTTGCAACCAAAGGCGGCGCACCGTTTGAATTGCGCGGCGAGGATGGTAAATACCTGCCATCCGTCCTGCTTGATCTGGACTATTGGGCACTGATGCCCCTCTAAATCAGATTGCTGTCCGCCTGCGCAGGTACACTTGCGCAGGCCGAAACCAGTGACGTTCGAATAGCGAAAGCCAACCTACGATCGACATTCCGTCACGACCGAGGCTACGCGACCATCTATCTGCTCGAATGGCCGATCTTCGGGCTGTATTACTCAACACCGTCCTGTCGCATAGGTACAAAGAAATATCGCTGCCTGACGGCGAGCCTGTTCAGCGCAGGATTGCAATTCCCCCACCCCGGTAACCAGGCGAGTCGAATCTCCTGGAAAAGTCAAAAATTTCGATGTTCTCACCTCGCGTTGACTAACTATTTGCCGCCAGTTTGAGGCATATTACTGCCCGGTGTCACAAGAATACCGCTGAATTCCGACGTTCCACCGCTCCTTTTTTGAGATACGGGCGAATTTGTGATCACACGATTTCATGCGTGATCACAAATGTCACTTTTAGCTAGATTAAAGTATCCGGCTGGGAAATGCTGTTTAGGAAAAATTACGTATCACGCGTATAAAACGCGGGATCAGAACCAAACGGGACCGTCTCTTATGAACATCCACGAATACCAAGCAAAAGCCCTTCTGCGCAGCTATGGCGCACCTGTCTCTGACGGGCGTGTTGTCCTCAAGGCGGAAGATGCCAAAAACGCAGCCGCCGAGCTAGACGGCCCGCTGTGGGTGGTAAAGGCGCAAATCCACGCAGGTGGACGCGGCAAAGGTAAGTTCAAAGAAGCAGATGCCGGTGATGCAGGCGGTGTACGTCTGGCAAAATCTGTCGCCGAAGCGGCAGAAGAGGCCAAGAAAATGTTGGGCCGCACGTTGGTCACGCACCAAACAGGTCCGGCCGGCAAGCAGGTCAACCGCATCTATATCGAAGACGGATCCGGAATCGAAACAGAACTCTACCTTGCACTGCTGGTCGATCGCGCCACATCGCGCGTCGGGTTCGTCTGCTCGACAGAGGGCGGCATGGACATCGAGGAAGTTGCGGCCAACACACCTGAAAAAATTATCAGCTTCTCGGTCGATCCCGCAACAGGGTTCCAGCCGTTCCATGGCCGCCGCATTGCGTTTTCGCTGGGCTTAAGCGGCAAAGCTGTAAAACAGTGTGTCACACTGATGGGCCAGCTTTACAAAGCGTTCATCGAACGCGACATGGAAATGCTGGAAATCAACCCGTTGATCGTTACCGACAACGGCGATTTGAAGGTGCTTGATGCCAAAGTATCCTTTGACGGAAACGCAATGTACCGTCAGGCGGAAGTGGCGGAACTGCGCGACACAACAGAGGAAGACTCCAAGGAGCTCGAGGCATCAAAGTATGACCTGAACTACATCGCGCTTGATGGCGAAATTGGCTGTATGGTCAACGGTGCCGGCCTTGCGATGGCGACGATGGACATCATCAAGCTTTACGGCGCAGAGCCTGCCAACTTCCTTGACGTGGGCGGCGGTGCAACCAAAGAGAAAGTGACCGAAGCGTTCAAGATCATCACCTCCGATCCGCAGGTAAAAGGCATTCTTGTGAACATTTTCGGCGGTATCATGCGCTGTGATGTCATCGCTGAAGGCGTTGTCGCCGCAGTCAAAGAGGTCGGCCTGAAAGTGCCGCTGGTGGTGCGTCTTGAAGGAACAAACGTCGAAGAAGGCAAGGCCATCATCAACAACTCCGGCCTTGACGTTATCGCCGCCGACGACCTCAAAGACGGTGCCCAGAAAATCGTGAAAGCTGTCAAAGGCTAATCGACATGTTTGCCGCATCTGTTGCAGTTCTATACGGCGCGCACACCTTTGGGGTGGCCGGCAGATCTGTGACATTTGCGGGCAAACCATCGGCTCGCCGCCCGTCCTGCGCGCCGCACTTGCCGTCCTGCTGCGGGGGGGCGCGATGAACCGCGCCGTCCCGCATAACAGTTTAAAGCTGGTTTTCGGTGCTGTCGCACTTGGTCTGTTGATCGTCGGCGTGGCTGTACTGCTGCCCGGTCAGACTGTGTATGCTGCAGCGCTGGAAGGCGGTCCGATCGAAACGCTTTCCGTCATCGGCTACGGCGTGGCCATCGTGCTCATGCTCGCGCTGTGGGGGCCACGTGCCACCCTGCGCCGCTGGTATTTCCCCACGATGCTGGCCCTGTTTGCGGGCCGTGAGCTTGACCTCGACAAACGCTCGTTCACCGAGGGCCTGCTGAAATCACGGCAGTACATCGGCGAAACCGTCCCGCTGGGCGAACGTATTCTCTCTACCGTGGTGCTGCTCCTCATCCTTGCCGTGATCTTCACGCTGATAAAACGCGAGACAAGGCCGTTTCTGCGTGGTTTGCGCAACCGCAACGCCGCAGCTTACGCCGTCCTTGCGGGCATCATTTTCATCGGCGTGTTCAAAACCCTCGACGGCCTCGCCCGCAAGCTTGAACCCTTCGGCGTGACCATCAGCGACCACGCCAGCCAGATCGCCACCATCGCCGAAGAGCTGGGAGAATTGGGCATTCCCGTGCTCTTCTCGATCGCCATTATCCTCGCAACGCGCAGCCGGGCGGTGTCGTGATGGACAATACCCTACACAGTGAAATGGTAAATCTTGCCCGCGCGACCGACCGCCGCGAGCATATGAAGGCGGAACTGGCCAAGGCCGGTGTCACCACAACGATGCACCCCGCCGTCGATTGCCGCGAAGTATCGGAAGACGAAATTTATGCGCAGGTGATGCTGGAGGGGCCGTGGGGGTATATGCACCCGCCCGCTGCGGCCTGCACGGTCAGCCACATGCTGCTATGGGAACGTTTCCTGAAAACTGACAAGACCCATTGCCTGATCCTTGAGGATGACATCCACATGTCATCCGAACTGGGCGACTGGGTTGCGGATCTGGGCTGGTGGCCCGAGGACGCCGACATTGTCAAGCTTGAGCGGTGGCGCGGAAAAACGCTGAAACTGCTGCTGGACCAGTCAGCGCCGGAATACATGGGCCGCCGCATCGCGCGCATGTACAACCGCCACGTAGGATCGGCAGGTTACATCATCAATCGCCACGCCGCCGAGGTGCTGTTAGCGCAGCGTCCGTTGCCGATGACAGTGGACAACCTGTTGTTCAATATTAACGCTTCGCCCGCTGCGTGCCGGTTGGCGATCTACCAGATCCAGCCCGCGCTGGTGGTGCAAGGCAACGAGCCGCCCGGCTGGGTCCAGCCGCCAACAGCGAAATACCGCCCCGAGGGTTGGATGCTGCTGCGCCAAAAACTCAAGCGCGCTTATTACGAGGTCGCCTACCCGCTTGCAACATGGCGCAAGCTGATCACCGGCGCGGCAAAACTTGAACCCGTCACATATGTGGATATCGCCAACGGCGGATCTGCCCCCGCACACCCCTCTTCCCATCCGACAATTGGCGCTGATCCAGCCCAAAACGACATTTAAACAAGGAGACGCCTTACATGGCCGTACTTATCGACGAAAACACCAAGGTAATCTGTCAGGGCCTTACCGGCTCTCAGGGGACATTCCACACCGAACAGGCGATTGCATATGGCACGAAGATGGTCGGTGGTGTTACTCCGGGCAAGGGTGGGCAGACACATCTTGATCTGCCAGTGTTCAACTCTGTTCACGAGGCCAAGCATGTGACCGAGGCAAACGCCTCTGTGATCTATGTGCCGCCCCCCTTTGCTGCGGACTCTATACTGGAGGCGATCGACGCGGAAATGGAACTGATCGTGTGCATCACCGAAGGTATTCCAGTTCTGGATATGATGCGCGTCCAGCGCGCGCTTGACGGCTCTAAATCGCGTCTGATTGGCCCCAACTGCCCCGGCGTCATCACACCGGACGCCTGCAAGATCGGCATCATGCCGGGCCATATTCACAAGCGCGGCTCTTGCGGCGTTGTTTCGCGCTCTGGCACGCTGACCTATGAGGCGGTGAAGCAGACAACGGATATGGGCATCGGTCAGTCCTCGGCCGTGGGCATCGGGGGCGACCCGATCAAGGGGACCGAGCATATCGACGTGCTGGAAATGTTCCTTGCCGACCCCGAGACAACCTCCATCATCATGATTGGTGAAATCGGCGGTTCTGCTGAAGAAGAGGCCGCACAGTTCCTTGCGGACGAGCGTAAGAAGGGCCGCTGGAAACCCACCGCAGGCTTCATCGCAGGCCGCACCGCCCCTCCGGGCCGCCGCATGGGCCACGCCGGCGCGATTGTTGCAGGCGGCAAAGGTGATGCGGAAAGCAAGATCGAAGCCATGCGTGAAGCGGGCATCGTGGTTGCTGACAGCCCCGCAACCTTGGGCGAGGCCGTTCAGGAAGCCATCGACAAAAGCTAAACACACAGAAGGCCGACATGTAGTGCTGGTAAGTCACGATCATAAGTTCATCTTTCTGAAGACCAGAAAAGTTGCAGGAACATCAATAGAGATGTTCCTGCAACCGATGTGTTCACGCAGCACACCTGTCGATTCCGTTGTGCAGGAAAAAACCCGTGCGATGCAGGATGACGCCGGAATTGTAGGCGCGCGTCTTATACCCGATGCTGATCGCAATGCACTCGACGCTATGTGGTACAATCACATGCCGGTACGCCAGATTTATGATCAATTGGGGCCGGAAGTGTGGGAAGACTATACAATCCTAACAGCACTCAGAAACCCGTATGACCGGATGGTTTCGTTCTTTTTCTGGCGCCGCACGCGCCAAGGGTTGCCAAAGCTGGCCGAGGAGGAGATCAAACCCGCCTTCCGGAAATTCGTTTTTGGAACCCGCTGGTTTGATGATCTTGACGTGACCCACTTGAACGGGTCTTTCGCCGCTGACCGTGTGATCCATTACGAAACCCTAACCGATGATCTGGCACAACTTTCCGGTGATCTGGACTTTCCCGAACGGACCACAGATATGCCTTTTAGCAAGGTCACGTCCGGCTTGCGTGAAGGCAGGGCAGTGGCAGATTTTTTTGACACCGATACGGCGCAGGCCGTTCAGGATAAACTCGCGTGGATGTTTGAATATGGCGGTTATAATTCATCGCTGACAGACCTATATCCGAACAAAACAACGCCATCGCGGCTTTCTTTGGCCTGATGAACACAACAGACGGCCCTTAACAAACGAGGCTTACGCATGACCGATCATCCAGCCAACGACCAATTCCACGCTTCCTCTTTCATGCAAGGCCACAATGCCGAGTATCTGGAGCAGATGTATGCGCGCTATGCCAATGATCCTTCGGCTGTTGACGAAGCGTGGCAGGCATTTTTCGAAGCCCTTGGTGATGAAGAAAAATCGGTCAAGGCCGAGGCGGCAGGCCCGTCATGGGCGCGCGCCGACTGGCCGCCGATGCCCGGTGATGATCTGACGGCGGCGCTTACCGGTGAATGGCCGGTCGAGGCAAAAGCCGCAGGTGGCAAGATTGCGCAAAAAGCCGCTGAAAAGGGCGTCGAGGTCAGCGATGACCAGATCAAACGCGCTGTGCTGGACAGCATCCGCGCGCTGATGATCATCCGCGCCTACCGTATTCGCGGGCATCTCGCCGCCGATCTGGACCCGCTTGATCTGCGCGACGAGACACCCCACCCCGAGCTTGATCCCAAATCATATGGCTTCTCGGAAGCAGATATGGACCGCCCGATTTTCATCGACAACGTGCTGGGTCTGACAATCGCCACCATGCGCGAAATCACGGATGTTCTGAAATCCACTTATTGCGGCACCTTCGCGCTACAATACATGCACATTTCCGATCCCGAACAGGCCGCCTGGCTGAAAGAACGGATCGAGGGATACGGCAAGGAAATCCAGTTCACGAAACAGGGCCGTAAAGCCATTCTGAGCAAGCTGGTCGAGGCTGAGGGTTTTGAAAAGTTCCTGCATGTCAAATACATGGGAACCAAGCGGTTTGGCCTTGATGGCGGCGAAAGCCTCGTGCCTGCGATGGAGCAGATCATCAAACGGGGCGGACAACTGGGCGTGCGCGACATTGTTATCGGCATGCCCCACCGTGGCCGCCTGTCCGTGCTTGCCAACGTTATGCAAAAGCCCTACCGCGCAATCTTTAACGAATTTCAGGGCGGAAGCTTCAAACCCGAGGATGTGGACGGTTCCGGTGATGTGAAATACCATCTCGGCGCCTCCTCTGACCGAGAATTTGATGGGAATTCGGTCCATTTGTCGCTGACGGCCAACCCCTCGCATCTTGAGGCAGTTAACCCTGTTGTGCTGGGCAAAGTGCGCGCCAAACAGGACCAGTTGAACGACAAGGACCGCACAGCGGTTATGCCCGTTTTGCTGCACGGTGATGCGGCGTTTGCCGGTCAGGGTGTTGTGGCAGAGTGTTTTGCACTGTCCGGCCTCAAGGGGCACAAAACCGGCGGCACCATGCACATCGTGGTGAACAATCAGATCGGGTTCACCACCGCGCCGCACTTCTCGCGCTCCTCCCCCTACCCCACCGACAACGCGTTGGTCGTGGAAGCCCCGATTTTCCACGTTAACGGCGATGATCCGGAGGCCGTGGTGCACGCCGCACGCGTTGCGACAGAATTCCGCCAGAAATTCCACAAGGACGTCGTGCTGGACATCATTTGTTACCGTCGCTTTGGTCACAATGAAGGGGATGAACCGATGTTCACGAACCCCGTCATGTACAAAAAGATCAAAAAGCAGAAAACCACGTTGACGCTTTATACCGAACGTCTGGTCAAGGACGGCCTTATCCCCGAGGGCGAGATCGAGGATATGAAGGCCGAGTTTCAGGCGCAGTTGAACGAAGAGTTTGAAGCTGGCAAGGAATACCGCCCGAACAAGGCCGACTGGCTAGATGGCAAATGGGCCAACTTGGAGAAGTCGAAAGACAAAAAGTACCAGCGCGGTAAAACGGCGATCCCTGTCGAGACGATGGCAGAAGTCGGCAAGGCGATCAGCACGATTCCGGACGGATATCCTGTCCACAAGACTGTTGCGCGCTTGATGGAAGCCAAAGCCGGCATGTTCGAGAGTGGTGAAAACTTTGACTGGGCCACAGCAGAAGCATTGGCGTTCGGCTCACTACTTACTGAAGGATACAAGGTGCGTCTTTCCGGTCAGGATAGCGCGCGCGGCACTTTCAGCCAGCGCCATTCTGCCCTGATCAACCAGAACACCGAAGACCGTTACTATCCGTTGAACAACATCCGCAAGGGTCAGGCCGATTACGAAGTCATCGACTCCATGCTGTCGGAATATGCTGTTCTGGGGTTCGAATATGGCTACAGCCTTGCAGAACCGAACGCGCTGACCTTGTGGGAAGCGCAGTTTGGCGATTTCGCCAACGGTGCGCAAATCATGTTTGACCAGTTCATCAGTTCGGGCGAAAGCAAATGGTTGCGCATGTCCGGCCTCGTCTGCCTGATGCCGCACGGCTACGAGGGTCAGGGCCCGGAGCATTCCTCCGCCCGTCTTGAGCGTTTCCTGACGATGTGTGGCGGTGATAACTGGATTGTTGCCAATTGCACAACGCCGGCAAACTACTTCCACATCCTGCGCCGTCAATTACACCGCAGCTATCGCAAACCGCTGATGTTGATGACCCCGAAATCGCTGCTGCGCCACAAATTGGCTGTCAGCAAGGCCGAGGAATTCCAGACAGGTTCGTCTTTCCACCGCGTTTTGTGGGATGACGCGCAGCACGGCAACTCCGATACGAAACTGGTCGCGGATGACAAGATCAAGCGCGTGGTCATGTGCTCGGGCAAGGTTTATTACGACCTGCTGGAGGAGCGTGATGCCCGCGGTATTGACGATATCTACCTGCTGCGCTTTGAGCAGTTCTACCCTTTCCCCGCCCAATCCGCAGTCAAGGAACTGGAGCGGTTCAAGAACGCTGAAATGGTCTGGTGTCAGGAAGAACCCAAGAACCAGGGCGCATGGACCTTCATCGAGCCGAACCTTGAATGGGTTCTGGGGCGCATCAAAGCAAAACACGGCCGCCCTGTATATGCAGGCCGCGCAACCGCAGCATCGCCGGCCACCGGCCTTGCGTCACAACACAAAGCACAACAAGCAGCGCTCGTGAACGACGCGCTGACAGTTAAAGGATCCTGAGCCATGAGTACTGAAGTCCGCGTGCCCACATTGGGCGAATCCGTTACCGAAGCCACAGTGGCAACATGGTTCAAAAAGCCCGGTGACACAGTCGCCGTTGATGAAATGCTGTGCGAGCTTGAAACCGATAAAGTGACCGTCGAAGTGCCAAGCCCTGTCGCTGGAACGCTTTCAGAAATCGTTGCCGCCGAAGGTGAAACCGTAGGCGTTGATGCCCTGCTGGCCAATGTCACCGAAGGCGATGCCGGATCAAAGGCCGCGCCAAAGGCGAAAGAAGCTGACGAGACAGACGATGCCAAAGCACAATCACCTGCCGCCGAAGGTGGCGAAGAGGTGGACGTTATGGTGCCTACATTGGGCGAATCCGTGACAGAGGCAACTGTCAGCACCTGGTTCAAAAAGGTGGGCGACACTGTCGCACAGGACGAGATGCTGTGCGAACTCGAAACCGACAAAGTATCCGTCGAAGTGCCCAGCCCCGCTGCCGGCACCCTGACAGAGATTATCGCAGCCGAAGGCGATACAGTAGATGCCAAAGCCAAGCTGGCGATTATTTCCTCCGGTGAAGGCGCCGCGGCATCCGCTTCCGCAAGCGAAGAAGCACCGGCACCCGCCGCGCAGAAAGACACCTCTGGTGGCAAGGATATCGAGGATGCGCCATCTGCCAAAAAGGCAATGGCCGAGGCTGGTCTGAGCCGCGATCAGGTTACAGGCACAGGCCGCGATGGCCGCGTGATGAAAGACGACGTTGCCAAGGCGCTTGCGGCTGGCAAATCGGCGTCACCGGAACCCGCCGCCAGTGCGCCGCGTGCGCCGGTCAGTGCGGATGATGCCCCACGTGAAGAGCGTGTGAAAATGACCCGTCTGCGCCAAACGATCGCGCGCCGCCTGAAAGAAAGCCAGAACACCGCAGCCATGCTCACCACCTATAATGAGGTCGACATGACCGAGGTGATGGCCCTGCGCAGCGAATACAAAGACCTGTTTCTCAAGAAACACGGCGTCAAGCTGGGCTTTATGTCGTTCTTTACCAAGGCCTGTGTGCACGCCCTGAACGAAGTGCCCGAGGTGAACGCCGAAATCGACGGCACCGATGTGGTGTACAAGAACTTCGTCCACATGGGGATCGCCGCAGGCACGCCGACGGGTCTTGTGGTTCCTGTCATCCGTGACGCGGACTCCATGTCTTTTGCCCAGATTGAAAAAGAGATTGCGGACAAGGGTGCAAAGGCCCGTGATGGCAAGCTGTCGATGGCTGAAATGCAGGGCGGCACGTTTACCATCTCCAACGGTGGCGTTTACGGCTCACTTATGTCCTCCCCCATCCTGAACCCGCCACAATCGGGCATTCTTGGCATGCACAAAATTCAGGACCGCCCGATGGCGATCAACGGCGAAGTTGTGATCCGCCCGATGATGTACCTCGCGCTCAGCTATGATCACCGGATTGTCGACGGCAAAGGCGCGGTGACATTCCTTGTGCGGGTGAAAGAAGCACTGGAGGATCCACGCCGTCTACTGATGGATTTGTGATAAAAGCGCGCCGGCAATGATCCGTAAAACAGCAATTTGGTTGGTGTTGATCGGCGTCATTATCGGCGTGGTTTTCATGTACACTTTTGTCATGCGCTATTTCGGATCGGGAGAGGCGCCGGAAATGGTCCCTCCGGCCGAACAAGCAACACTGATCGTTGTCGACAAATCAGAGCGGAGCCTGACCCTTTTTCGAGATGATCAGAAGCTAATGACTGTTCCAGTCTCGCTGGGTGATGCACCGGAAGGACACAAGGTAAAAGAAGGTGACGAACGTACGCCAACCGGCACCTATGAAATAGACTGGAGAAATCCGGACTCTGTCGCACATCTTAGCATGCATATTTCCTATCCAAATGCAGATGACAAAGCACGCGCCGCAGAAATGGGCGTCTCACCGGGTGGAAACATAATGATCCACGGAATCGCAAATGGCTGGGGCGCATTGGGCAAATTGCACCGCTATTGGGATTGGACAAACGGGTGTATCGCTGTCACCAACAAAGAGATAAAACAGGTTTGGTCATTGGTTCCCGATGGGACACCAATCCAGATAAACGAATGACGAAAGTCACCCGATCTAACGCGAACCTTCTCAATAGGAGTCCGGTACAATGCAACTGATCTGCCACTACGAAGTAACCGATTTTGCCAAATGGCAAACCGCCTTTACTGCCGACGATGAAGCGCGCCGCGATGCGGGTTTGAGCGTACTGCAAATCTGGCGCGATGCGGACAATTCCGAACGCGCGTTTGTGCTGCTGTCGGTCAATGATCGCAAGCGCGCGCAGGCGTGGATTACCCGGTCGGATGCGCTAAAGTCCGACGATGCGTCCACTGTTAGGGAAGCCACTCATTTCTTTGTCGAAACCGCGTGAAATTTCTGTTGCCCATATTCCTTCTATGTCTGCCCGCCACCTCCCGTGCTGACATAGACAGCTTTGCTGTCGGGCAATTTCTGACTGCCGCCGCAGTATATGATTTCGAAACGAACACCGTGAATGCCGCCGATATTCGCGAGGGGACCAAGACCGCCTGTTTCCGTGTGGACAAAATTGAAAAGGTTCGCGCGACGCTCACGCTCGTTAAAGGGACTTACATACCTTGGTGGGACGCAGAAACCACCTACAAACCGGACACATATACCGATCAATGGTTCACATCGCAAAAATACCGCGAAAAGACCCCCTCCGCTGACAACCTGAAACAGCTATTCACCGCCCATTCCGCCTGCCCCTAAGGACATAAAATGACACCGGAACTTACCGCTCTCACCCTTGCAGCACTGTTGCAGTTTGTGCAATTCGGCCTGTACGCTGTACCCGCAAACATCCAGATCGGCAGCGGCTATCTGATGTCGGCGCGCGACCGCGAGCCGAGCCGCCAGATGTCGGTACGCACGGCGCGCTTGGGCCGCGCGTTCGAAAACCATTTCGAAGGGTTGATCCTGTTCGGCATCGCTGTCGGCGTAACCCAGATGTCTGACCAGAACAGCGCATTTACGGCAGCTTGCGCATGGGTTTATCTTGCAGCGCGTGTCCTGTTTGTGCCTGCCTATTATTTCGGCTGGATGCCCGGTCGTACGCTGATCTGGATGGTGGGATTTCTCGCCACCCTGCTGATATTACTGGCGGCACTGCTGTAATCACCACACCGGGCAACAAGTGCCGCGCGGCATCATGTGGCCCCAAATTTCCATAAGGAGAACACCATGTCCGACTATGACGTCATCATCATTGGCTCCGGCCCCGGCGGCTATGTTGCGGCCATCCGTTGCGCGCAGCTGGGACTGAAAACGGCTTGCGTCGAAGGGCGCGAAACGCTGGGCGGGACGTGTCTGAATGTGGGCTGTATCCCATCAAAGGCCCTACTGCATGCATCCCATATGCTGCACGAAGCTGAGCATAACTTCGCCGAGATGGGCCTGAAGGGTAAATCCCCCTCCGTCGATTGGCCCCAAATGCTGAAATACAAACAATCCACTATTGATACCAACACCAAGGGTATCGAATTCTTGTTCAAGAAGAACAAGATCGACTGGATCAAAGGCTGGGCTACCATCCCCGAAGCTGGCAAAGTCAAGGTTGGTGATGACGTTCATAACGCCAAGAATATCATCATCGCGTCGGGCTCCGAACCTGCGCAGCTGAAAGGTGTAGAGGTCGACGAGAAGATCGTCGTCAGCTCAACCGGCGCACTTGAACTGGGCAAGGTGCCAAAGAAACTGGTCGTGATCGGTGCAGGCGTAATCGGACTGGAGCTGGGATCGGTCTATGCGCGGCTGGGCTCTGAAGTGACGGTCATCGAATACCTTGATCACATCACCCCCGGAATGGATAGCGAGGTTAGCCGCCAGTTCCAGAAAATGCTGACGAAGCAGGGCCTCGAATTTATCATGGGTGCTGCGGTCCAGCAGACAGAAGCCACGAAATCCAAGGCGAAAGTTACCTACAAGCTGCGCAGCGACGATAGCGAACATACCCTTGACGCCGATGTCGTTCTGCTTGCCACCGGCAGACGCCCCTTCGTCGATGGTTTGGGTCTGGACGCGCTGGATATCACGATGACCGACCGGGGCCAGATCGCTGTTAACGATCAGTGGGAAACATCCGTAAAAGGTATCTACGCCATCGGAGACGTTATCGAAGGGCCGATGCTGGCACATAAGGCCGAAGATGAAGGCATGGCCGCCGCCGAGCAAATCGCCGGCAAGCACGGCCATGTGAATTACTCGGTCATTCCCGGCGTGATCTATACCCACCCCGAGGTTGCCAATGTGGGTGAAACCGAAGAAACGCTGAAAAAAGCGGGGCGCGCCTACAAGGTTGGCAAGTTCAGCTTTATGGGCAACGCACGGGCCAAGGCGAACTTCTCCGGTGACGGATTTGTAAAGCTGCTGGCCGATAAAGAGACAGATCGCATTCTGGGCTGCCATATTATCGGCCCGTCAGCAGGTGATCTGATCCACGAAGTATGCGTTGCCATGGAATTCGGCGCATCCGCGCAGGACCTCGCCATGACGTGCCACGCCCACCCGACCTATTCCGAAGCGGTGCGCGAAGCGGCGCTGGCCTGCGGTGATGGCGCAATTCATATGTAAGCTAACGCGTGTGGCCTACCACATGGTCTTGGCCGCACGCGGCGTCCACGCGGCGTCATACTCCGCACCACCTTCGGTCCCGTTGGATACCTCTGCCAAAATCTTGCCCATGGTGGGCAAACCGCCGCTTTGGTCTTCGCCGTTCCATGTTTTTGCACGCATCAGTGCGCGTGCACATTGGCTGTAAACTTCTACAATTTCGATGACGATTACCGTCGCGGGTTGATGCCCCTTCTTTTCGAACCGCGCGCGCAGGTCGGCGTCATCGGTCAGCCATGCGGTGCCGTTCACGCGCACAACGTTATTTGAACCGCGTACGACAAACATACACGATATGCGCCCGTCCTCGACGATGTTGCGCAGTGTATCCAGCCGCTGGTTGCCGCGCCAATCCGGCAAGGCCAGACGCCGCGGATCAAGTTCCAGCACCACAGGGCCATCGTCGCCACGCGGGCTGCCATCGGTTCCATTTTGTCCGACGGTGCTTAGGATGCACAGATGTGATGCCATGATCCATTTGCGATAAAGCGGTGTCAGGTGATCGGCGACCTTGCCCAGAGATGCCGCACCCGGCGTACCATAGAGCGCCTCAAGTGCTGCGATACTCTCAATCCTGCGCATAAAGATGCCCTACACCGGTTTCCCGCAGCAGCGCATCCGACGCAGTTTCGATCCGCTTTTCCAGTTCCGCCACGAATTCTGCGCGCTCCAGCCCCGGCATGATCGGGTCCAGAAATTCAACAACCGCAACGCCGGGCCTGCGGTACAGACCACGGCGCGGCCAGAACACGCCCGCATTGGTTGCAACAGGGTAAACCGGTTGGCCCAGTTGTTCGTACAAAACCGCAGTGCCCACCTTATAGGGCATCTTTGTGCCGGGTGCCGAACGTGTCCCTTGTGGGTAAATCACCAACTGGCCCGGATCTCGGCGGCCCGCCTCGACCTCGGCCACCATCTTGGCGATTGCCGCACCGCGTTTGCCACGATCCACAAAGATAAACTCCATCTTGGTGACGTACTGGCCCAGAAACGGCGCATAACGCAGCTGGCTTTTCATGATAAATTTGGGCGCAGGCAGCGCGTTGTAGATCATCAAAATATCAAGGAACGACTGATGTTTGGACGCCACTAGCGACTCAACTGCAGGCGGGGTGCCGCGCACTTCACAACGCAGGTTTATGATCCATCCCGCTGTCCAGATGACCCAGCGCGCATAGGCGCGACATCCGGCATAGGCACCGCGTTTTGATACCATCGCCCACGGCGCATACAGCAGGCCGATCACAGGCAGCATGATCGTCGCTTGCGCTGAAAACAGGATCGAGCGGACCCATTGCAACAGGTTCATGACAGTCCTTCCAAAGTTCTACGCGCGGCGACGCGGGTCGCTACAAATGCCACCGCAGCCGCCAAGGGCGGGATCAAAAGAGGCAGCAACCAGTGCGAGCCCTGAAACCCCAATCCCGTCAGGAAGCTGGCCGTTTCATCGCCGCCGCGTGGCATGACCAGAACGGCCACCATGCCCACAACCATACCCACCGCCGCACCGATCAAGGCACGCAGCGTAAATCGGCGGATGAAAGCGTGGGCTATATAATCATCCGTTGCACCAACCAGTCGCAAAACCGCGATCAATTGCGCGTTCGCCGCCAGTGCGGCATTTGCGGCCAGTGTCACCATGGCAGCTGTCACAGCCCCGATCAGTATGATCGAGGCCCAACCCAACATCCGCAACCGCGATGCGGCTTTTACCAGCGGCGCGCGCCATCTGCTGTGATCATCCAGCACGGCGCCGGGCACTTCGGCGGCCAGCCGCAGGCGCAATCCGGCAGCATCCATGCGTTCGGATGTTTCGATCACTTCTATCAGGCGCGGGACAGGCAAAGCATCCAGCGCAAGGCCGCTGCCGAACCAGGGCGCAAGCAGCGCGGACTGTTCTTCATCTGTCAACGCGCGGGATTGCGCCACACCGCGGGTGGTTTCCAGAATACGCAGCGCGGCTTCCGTCTGGGCCTGTTGTTGGTCTGCTGGTGCCGCAATACGTATGGTTGCGGAGCGCGCCAGCTCATCGCCCCACCGCTCGGCAAGCCGCCCTGCAGCAAGGGACAGCGCTAGAGAAAACACGGCTAAAAACGCCATTGCACCCGCCGCAAACAGCGTCAGTTGCGCGGTAAACCCCGACGGCGGAACAACCCGATCTGCCTGTGCATCCGACTGCAAGGTGCGGCGCAAGTATTTTATGAATGATTTCATAGATCAGCCCCCGCAAGCTGTATCCGGCGGTTTGCAATGCGCAATACGCGGGCTTGCACATGTGCTTTGGTTGCGCGGATCAGGCTTAGATCGTGGGTTGCGATCAGTACGGTCTTGCCCATCCGGTTCAACTCGATCAACAGCCGCAAAAGACGTTGTGACATTTCCCAGTCCACGTTGCCGGTAGGCTCATCGGCAAGCACAACGTCAGGTGACATGATTACCGCACGCGCCAGCGCGGCGCGCTGCCGCTCGCCGCCCGACAACTCTGCCGGCAGGGCATTGGCGCGTTCGGTCAGACCGACCCAGTGCATCAGATCATCCAGATCCTCACCCGCGGCTTCGGCGTTGCGGCCCGAAACGTTCAAAGGCAGCGCGATATTTTCGGTGACGGACAGGTGATCCAGAAACTGGCAATCCTGATGCACAACACCCACGCGGCGGCGCAACAACGCGACATCGTCACGGGTTAGCGCGCGCACATCGGTATCAAACAGCCGGACATGCCCCGCTGTCGGCAACAGCGCACCGTAACACAGCTTCATCAATGTGGTCTTGCCAGACCCCGACGGCCCGGTGAGAAAGTGAAACGATCCGGGCGCAAGTTTAAGCGAAATGTCGGACAACAACTCTCCGCCGCTATAGCTATAAGCTACGTTTTCCAGCTCAATCACGGTCTGCCCCTCTTGGTTGGCCTGTTGTGCCTTAGCATCGCTTGGGTTTCAATCCGTCCACTTCCTGCAAACCAGCCAGATTTCACCTTTTCGCGCGGCTTCTTACCTCTTATGGTAGTGCTAACGAGTGGTAAACAGGTTCAATGCCTGTGTTTCGGGGCGTATAATGAGACTGATCTGTCCGAATTGCGATGCACAATATGAAGTGCCAGATGATGTGATGCCAGCCGCAGGTCGGGATGTGCAATGCTCCAACTGTGGAAAAACATGGTTTCAACATCACCCCGATCATACGCCGGATGAAGATATCAGCGTTGACGATCTTCCTGCATCAGACGAAGAAACCGCGCCACCTCCCCCTCCTCCGGCAGCACCTGCCGCGCCTGCGCACCCCGAGCGCAAGCAGCTTGACCCTGCCGTTGCAGATATTCTACGGCAGGAAGCGGAGGCCGAACGGGCAGCGCGCCGCGCCGCGCAGTCGGGCGGGTTGGAAAGCCAGCCCGATCTGGGCATGGGGTTGGAGGATTTTCAACCGGAAGACGACGTCGACCGTCGCGCGCGAGAAGCGCAAGAACGGATGGCAAAGTTACGTGGTAATGACACCCCCGAAGTTCAGGTCGCAGGCGGCGGCACAGCCACAACCGCAGCAGCGCTTGGCTCGCGCCGTGATCTGCTACCCGATATCGAAGAAATCAATTCGACCCTTCGCTCGGGAACTTCGCGCACCGGAGCCGGTAGCGCTGACGTCGACCCGATTATCGAGGCCCCGACACATCAACGCAAGCGGCGCGGGTTCAGAACCGGCTTTCTAACCGTACTGTTGATCTTTGTTGTACTTCTTGTGATCTATATCCTCGCGCCGCGGCTTTCTGCGGCAGTTCCCGCTCTGGAAGGTCCGTTGCAAAGCTATGTCAATGCAGTTGACCAAGGGCGCGTGTGGCTGGATGACAAGGTGAAAAGCATGTTGCAATCGCTGGATTCTGCTGCGGCGGACAGCAACAACTGATCCTGCTGCCGTCCGTCCTCGTCACACTAGAACCTGTCCAGTAATCTGTTGAGATAATCGCGCTCTACCTCGGGGCGCGTGGCCTCGCCGGAACGGCGGCGGATTTCATCCAACAGTTCGCGCGCACGGCCATAGGCATCATCGTTCAACTCGGCCTCACTATCACTGCCTGTTGCGCCACTGTTGCCTTGATCGCGGCCAAGCGGATCACGGTTGCTGGCGCGCCTGTCGCCATCTTGCGTCCCCTGACCGGGCTGCTGGTCGCGTTCCTCTTGCGCAATCGCTTCACCCAGTGACCGCATGCTTTCGCGCAGGGCTTCCATCGCCTGCGACTGGTTGTCTATCGCCTCTGCCAGTTCGCCGTTTCGTAAATTCTGTTCGGCCTGATCCATTGCCTCGCCTGCGCGATCCAGTGATTCGCGCGCGGCGTCCCCCTCTGGGGTGCCTTGGCCGGGCATCCGCCCTTCTTGCCGACGCAATTCATCACGAAGTTGCTGCTGGCGCTGTGCAAGATCCTGTTCGTCAACGCGCCCCGATCTGTCATCGGCGCTTTGGTCGCCACCACCTTGTTCTGCGTTCTCCTCTTGCCCGTCCTCGCCTTGGCCCTGCTGGCCTTCATGGCTTTCGCCACGGCCCTGCCCGCCGTTGCGGCCTTCGTTATCGGGGTTTTCACCGGCTTGCGCGTTCGGATTGAACTGTTCCTGCAAGTCTCGGAAGGCTCGATCGCTGAGGCCTTGCTGTTCGCGCAGCGTGTCCGCCAGCCCTTCCATGGCCTGTTCGCCGGCAGACTGGCCACCTTCGCCCTGCTCCCCCTGCGTGACCTGCATGTTCTCCATCAGCTCTTGCAGCTCTTGCAATGCCTGTTCGGCCTCGGCCATGCGGCCCTGCTTCATCAGTTCCTGAATACGATCCATCATGCGCTGCAGGTCATCCTGCGTCATCTGCATCGTTTCGCCCTGTTCGCCCTCTTGCGGGTCCTGCCCGTCACGGCGTTCGGCCTGCTCACGCTGCAACTGCTGCATGTATTCTTCGGTGGCGCGGCGCAATTCCTGCATCAACTCCGCTATTTCCTCATCCGATGCGCCGTTTTTCATCGCCTCGTTCAATCGCTCTTGGGCGCGGCGCATCCGTTCGCGGGCATCCTCCAGATCACCCTCCTCCAACTCCAGCGCCAGATCCCACATATCCTGCGCCAGCTTGGTCCGGTTCTCCTCATCCATCCCGTAACGTGCCTGCGTCTCGATCCGGCTGATCAGTTTGCGCAGCCGCAAAGCGGTCGTTTGCGAGCGGAACACGTCTTCGGGCAAATAACTGATTGCACGTAGTATCTGCGCGCTCCGGCGGCTGTTATCGACACTCCAGAGTATGTCACGACGCATTTCGATCACTGCGGCTGCTGTCGGATCAAAAAACCGTCGGCCCGGCAATGTTATTTGCATCGGTGCGGTTTGTGCCTGCTGCTCGGCCGCGTCCAGCGCTGTCATCATCACAGTTACCGGCAGGTTGGCCCACGGATGCTGCGAGAAATCGTCGATCAGGTTTTCCTCGAACGCGGTGCGATCTCCCGCGATGGGCATTGGCAAAG
This sequence comes from Sulfitobacter sp. F26169L, assembly GCF_026410285.1. GTDB lineage: Bacteria > Pseudomonadota > Alphaproteobacteria > Rhodobacterales > Rhodobacteraceae > Sulfitobacter. Next base: position 151,312 of record NZ_JAPMLP010000005.1, read on the forward strand.
GCACCGTAATTTCCGCGCGCGGATCGGGTTCGGCTTCCAGTCCATAGCGCCGCTCGACAGATGCCAGATCAAGCATGATGCGCGCTTCTCCCGCTTCAACGCCGTAATCGTCTTTCGCGGCAAACGGCAGGCGCATCTCACCCAATGCTGCAACTTTGGGGGCGCCCAGAATAACGATTTCGGGCGCTGCGTCAGCCCGTACGGCAACATCCCAAGACCGCCCGTTCGCACCACTGACCGAAATTTCTCCGCTCTGGTTTACCTTGAAGTCGAACGCCATTTCCGGCGCCGTGTCAGGCCCTGCCCCGTGCGGCGCGCCCGAAACACTTTCAACGACATCCAGCGCGCCGACCTCACCGTAAAGGCGCATGGTTATCAGCGTCCCGATCGGCAGCACCAGCCTGCCTTCTGCTTGATCGTTCAAATATAATGTGGGCTTGCCGGTATAGCGCGGCGGCTCCGCCCAACCCTCCCAGACGGGGCCGGTGGCGACTGTGTTCGTTCCGCCCGACACCATTTCGGCCACGGTGCCAACGCGCCAGACAGACCCGAACAGCAAAGCCATTCCAAACATTAACACCGCAACATAACGCAACGCATAAGGGTCGCGCGCGGACACGCGCAAATCCGCCGGCACCGCCTGTGCTACAGCCGCGCGGGCAGACATGCGCCGCTGATGCGCGCGCCATACAGCAGCCGAGGCATCGTCCTGCGCTCCTATGGCCTGTGCATCCAGTATCGCGGTCAGCGGATGCCCCGGCAAACTGTTATCGAGGCGCACCATCGCATCTGTCCGCGTCGGCCAGGACCATCGGCGCACCGCATAGGCAATTGCCCAGACACACGCACCCGCCGTCACTCCGACCAGCGCCCAGATCCATTCGATGGCAATAGCTTCATGTAAGCCCAGCATCGCAGCCGCCAGCGCAAACATTATAACGCTCATCATCGGCCACAGGCTGCGCACAGCAACCTCGGCGAACATGCCAAGTCGCGTCAAACGAAGCGGGCGCTGCAGCGCTGCCAACGTGCGTTTCGAAACATCGGTACTGAATTGATCCATTACGACCTTTCGGGGTGCTCAGGGTACGGAATGCGCCTCGAGCCATTCAGGTATGGTATCGCGATTTATCATTTCGTCAAAGGTCGGCCGTGCGCGGATAACCGCAAATTGATCACCATGCACCATAACTTCGGGGATCAGGGGGCGCGAGTTGTATTCGCTGGCCATGACAGCACCATAAGCACCGGCACTGCGAAACGCGACCAGATCGCCTGCAACCAGCGGCACCATATCGCGCTGCTTGGCAAACGTATCACCCGTTTCACACACGGGACCGACAATGTCGTAGGGCTGTTTTTCACTGCCAGCGGCGGCTTCGATCACCGGAACAATCTCATGATAGGCTTCGTACATTGCCGGGCGGATCAAATCATTCATCGCCGCATCAAGGATCAAGAAATCGCGCCCTTCGCCGGATTTAACGTAAATTACTTCACTGACCAACAATCCGGCGTTGCCCGCAATCAGACGGCCGGGTTCAATCTCGATCTCGCACCCCAGATGGCCCAGCACCCGCTGCACCATTGCGCCGTATTGTGACGGAAGCGGCGGCGCTTCGTTGCTTCGCTCGTAGGGGATACCCAGACCGCCGCCCAGATCAAGGCGCGAAATCGTATGACCGTCAGCGCGCAACTGTTCCGTCAATTCGGCAACTTTCCGATACGCCTGCTCGAATGGTGCCAGATCAACCAGTTGCGATCCGATATGCACATCAATTCCGACAATTTTCAATCCAGTAAGGCCCGCCGCCATAGCGTAAACTTCCCGCGCGCGCGCAATCGGAATACCGAATTTATTTTCCGATTTACCCGTGGCAATCTTTTCGTGTGTCTTTGCATCCACATCGGGATTCACACGTATCGTGATCGGCGCTACCTTCCCCAATTCCAGCGCAACCGCGTTCAGTACTTCCATTTCGGGTTCGCTCTCGACGTTGAATTGCCGGATTCCCCCTTCCAACGCCACACGAATTTCGCGGTCTGTCTTGCCTACGCCGGAGAAAACGATTTTGTCACCCGACACCCCTGCGGCACGCGCCCGCCGGTATTCCCCCTCGCTGACAACATCCATTCCCGCACCGGCCTGCGCCAAAGTCCGCAGCACGGCTTGATTGGAGTTCGCCTTCATCGCGTAACAAACCAGATGGTCCATTTCCTCCAACGCCTCATCAAATGCCTGAAAGTGGCGCAGCAACGTCGCAGTAGAATATACGTAAAACGGCGTGCCCACAGCGGCCGCAATCTCGGCTACAGGCACATCTTCGGCGAAAAGCGCACCGTCACGATAGAGGAAGTGATCCATTCTTCATTTTTCCCTTAAACTCAATTCCGCCCTACCGGACAGGTGCCGTCCGCAAAAATAGATACAGCGGCAAGCCACAGCTCACCCCGATGCAAAACGTTGCAGGAATGGCAATCAACGCGCCCCAGTTACGGCGGGTGGCTACTTCGGCAATGATCCAGACGGTCAGAGCAACAGCGGCGATCGTTAAATCCCAAACCAGACCGCTGGTGGCGAAATTGACATGCCATGCATCGACCATGGCCATAATATCCCAGCTGTTTTCCTGAAACCACTGAACAAAGTAATACATCGGATGCACGGCACCCCAAACAGCAAGCCCCAGATAGATCATGCGCAGAACAGACATTAAAACCTCCGTGTCACGCCAATATTGGCGTGACCTGAAACATGCACGCCCGGCGTAGTCACTGACGGCTGCTGACGGGGCGAAATTTCATTTTGCCGCACGCCGGCAGAAGGCTCGCAAGCAACAACACCCATGACAGCAACGGCCAGAATGTACTTCACAGCCCGAGCCCGACCCGCAGCGGGTCTTTCTTCAATCCGACATTCGCGCCCAATCCAACACCAGAGGGTGACAACCGCACGTTTACACCACCTGTCGGCTGAACAGGTTCGCCATCGACCCCGCAGGCCCCCAAAAAAAACACCGCCGCGATAGCCAGCTTTCTCATTCGATCAATTCCTTCCAACGGGCGACCTGCGCACGCACTTGCGCGGGTGCAGTTCCGCCGTATGACATGCGGGAGTTTACCGAATTCTCCACACCAAGCACGGAGAATACGTCATCCGTTATCCCCGCATGGGTGGCCTGCATTTGGGCCAGCGTCAGATCGGGCAGATCACAGCCCTGCTTTTCGGCTAGGGCCACCAATGATCCTGTAATGTGGTGTGCATCGCGAAACGGCAGGCCAAGCACGCGCACCAGCCAGTCGGCGAGATCGGTTGCCGTGGAAAAACCGCTGCCCGCCGCATTGGCAAGCTGCGCGCGGTTGGCGCTCATGTCGCGCACCATCCCTTCCATCGCCGCAAGCGCAAGCATCAGATTGTCGGCAGCGTCAAATACCTGTTCCTTATCTTCCTGCATGTCTTTGGAATAGGCCAGCGGCAGCCCTTTCATCACCATCATCAGGGCGACATTCGCACCAAAAATGCGCCCGATCTTGGCGCGGATCAGCTCTGCGGCGTCAGGGTTCTTCTTTTGTGGCATTATGCTGGATCCGGTCGAGAAACGATCCGAAAGCGTCACAAACCGGAACTGTGCTGACGACCAGATCACCAGTTCTTCGGCAAAGCGGCTTAGGTGCATGGCGCAAATACTGGCCGCGCCGAGGAATTCCAGCGCAAAATCACGATCACTGACCGCGTCAAGACTATTGGCCGCAGGGCGATCAAATCCAAGCGCCGCCGCTGTCATCTCGCGGTCAATCGGAAAGGACGTTCCGGCAAGAGCGGCAGCACCGAGCGGAGATTCGTTCATCCGTGCCCGCGCATCCCGCATCCGGCCCAGATCACGGCCAAACATCTCGACGTAGGCCATCATGTGGTGCCCCCATGTCACGGGCTGTGCCGTTTGCAGATGGGTAAAGCCGGGCATCACCCAATCAGCACCCGCTTCTGCTTGCGTCAAAAGCGCGCGGATCAACGCCAGAAGCGCCCCCTCTGCCGCATCGAACTGGTCACGCACCCAGAGCTTGAAATCCGTCGCAACCTGATCGTTTCGCGACCGGCCCGTGTGCAAACGCCCTGCCGGCTCTCCGATAACTTCCTTCAGGCGCGCCTCCACGTTCATGTGGATGTCTTCCAGCGCGGTAGAATATTCAAACGTCCCGCCTTCGATTTCTGACAAGACCGTGAGCAGGCCTTCCCGTATTGCGTCTGCATCGCTAGTCTGGATAATGCCCTGTGCGGCCAACATTGCCGCATGCGCACGGGACCCTGCAATATCTTGGGCAGCCATCCGTTGATCGAAGCTGATCGAGGCATTAATTGCCTCCATGATCGCATCGGGACCAGCGGCGAAACGGCCGCCCCACATCTTGTTCGAAGTCTTGTCTGTCATTTGCCTATTCTCCGGAGGAATCCATGAAGAAACTGTTGCTTGCCCTCGTCTATACGGCCCTTACCGCAGGTGCAAACCCTGCGCTTGCGGCGGATGCAGATATCATGCTGCCGCTGGTTGCAGGCGATATGAAAAAACTGGTCATTCATGATGCCCCGAAATCCACATCATCCGCCGCGTTTGAACTGGCCGATGATGCAGGGCGCGCAACGCTGGAGGACTATCGCGGTAAATATGTTCTGGTGAATTTCTGGGCAACATGGTGTGCGCCCTGCCGCAAGGAAATGCCGCACTTGTCTGAACTACAAGAGGAACTGGCTGGCAAACATTTCGAAGTGCTGACAATCGCGACAGGGCGCAACTCTGCCGCAAGTATTGCCAAGTTTTTCAAAGATGTGGGCATCTCCAACCTGCCCCACCACATGGACCCCAATCAGGCGCTGGCAAGCCAGATGGGCATTTTCGGCCTGCCGATCACCGTACTGCTGGACCCCGAGGGTCGCGAGATTGCGCGCTTGCGCGGTGATGCCGATTGGGCCAGCGACAGCGCCAAAAGTATCATTAAGGCGCTGATCGAAAAGCATACCGCAAGCTAAAGCGCGCGGATCAGGCCGCGTGTGTCAATATCGCGGCCTCTGACGCTGACAGGGTACGGCGTGCAAAGCTTCCATAGGTGTGCGGATCGTATTCCAGCTCGGGACACTCATCCAACAGACGCTGGCGGTCGTTCTGATCCAGCGTGGCAAATGCCGCCGATGCGGGATGAAAGCTTTCTGTTTCCAGGCCGTTTGCCCATAATATCTGGTGCTGGTCGAGCAAGACATGAATATAGGTCACTTCGCGCACCTGCATATCCACCGTGATCGTTGTTCCGTTGATCAGATCTTTCGCGGTCACCAGCACCTCTGATGTATTAAACAGGCTGTGGGCCGCTGCCCCTTTTATCAGCATCCGGTGCTCGGGAGAGACAAGAAGATCGTCATCGGGCCGCTCCAGCCCCAACGCGCCACCGGCGATCCTGATCGGGCGCAGCTTTGGCATCGCGAACAGCCGCGCGCCCGACATCCGGCGGGTTCCGATCCAGCGCAGGGGTTGCAACCCGTTGTCTTTGGTCTGAACCAGATCACCCTCGCGCAAGTCCTGAATAAAACGTGTGCCGTCTTCTGTTTTGATCCGCGTTCCGGGGGTGAAACAGATCACACCACCCTGCTGGGGGCTTGGATCGTTTCCGCGAACCGTTCCAAGCGTGTGATGCACAATCCAAAGATCACAGTTGCGTGGCGGCATCTCATTCAAAAACATTAACAACGGCTGGCTGCCGCCGCCGACTTCTATCAACGTAACGCTATAGCTCTTGCCGCCGTCGGTGACGACAAAACTGTTGTCCATCAACGGCGAGCTGTCATCACCCGCATCGCGCGCGCGTGGACCTGCCTCGCGCTCAAGCGCCGCACCAACCAAACGATGCACCATTCGTGCCGCCCGTTTGCGCAAATTTTCAGTTCCGTCCGCATCGTTCAGCCGCAAAACATCGGATGGCCCGTCCACACGCACAGCGTCCCCACGCCATGCCCACGCAGCACCTACGCTTAACGCCTGCACAGGTGCAGCATCAAGACCATCAATTTCTGTTTGCGACCAGGAGATGACGAACGTGCCACAAAAGCCCGTTCCCATTTACTAACTCGCCCGCCTCAGTATTTTTTTATTAATCCATTGATAACAAAACCGAGGGCATCTGAAAAGATGGAATGAGTATTAGGTCCGATCTGTTGCGGATGAGCCAGATCAAAAGCTGAAGTTGACACTGACCGAGCCGACAACCTGCCCGCTTTTCTGTGCTTTGAACTCTTCGCCGAGATAGGTCAGCCCGTAAAAGGCCGTGGCCCGCTGCCCCTGCCAATGCATACCGGCGCGCACGCGATCACGGCTTTGGGTGAGTTCATAACCACGGTCTTCGGGCAAATAAGTGCTATCAGTGACATGGGCCATATCGACCCCCAGCAGGAAGGAAAAGCCGGAATTGGCATCATTCCTGATCACACGGTAGCGATGTCCGGTAACACTTTCGCGGACCAGAAGTTCGCCGGTGCCGACTGTGCCGAAAGTTAGATCAATGCCCGCGCGCACCATCGTTTCGACACCTGCGCGCCCTTCAAGAAAGGGCCGCAGGTGCAGCCGTGGCATAAGGGCTAGATCACGACCAAGTTCTGCAACAACGGTCGGGTGAACGCCGTTCCCGATCTGCCCGTCAAGTGTAGCTTGCGAAGGCTTGCGCACGCCCAGCACTTTGTGAACTGCGCGCTGGAAACTCCCCAAACCGGAATCCGCGCCGATCACAACCAGATCAGCGCCCAGTGCCGCATCAAATCCCTGCCACGTAAAATGCGTATGAGCGCCTATGGACAATGCCCCGGCATAGGGTCGGTCACCGGCGGACGCGCGCGTCAGGTTGTCAGGCGCCAATATCTCGGAGGACAAACGCAGTTCGACCAGATCACCGAACGCGCCAGGGCGCTGGCCGTTCCAATCGCCGCCCCATATCCGCGAAGAAGTCCAAGCGCCGGTTCGCCAACGGTCCTTACCATCACCGAAATAGTCGTTTGTCATCAGGCGACCGTAGCCAAGACGCTGTCTTTCGCCTGCATCCACTGTCTGGGCAGTAATGAAAAGTGATATTGTGAACGCAATAAGTGAGCCGGCAATACTTTTAAGCACAGAAATTCCCTGTCGTGTCCGCCCCCACAGCGGCTTTCTGTCTACGCCAATTTCGTGTTCCACGCCAAGCGTAAACTTGCCCCGTTCCGATACAAACCACAGTGCGACATTGATGCCACGCAATAACGCGGGAATAATGCGTCCGGTCATATTTTGCCTCCGCGAAAGCGCGGACAAAATCGATGAACCCGCGATTGAGAGTTTCGATCTGGCCGCCATCAATGTCAGAACGACTAGTCGATTGCATTTGCGTAACGAGGATTCTCTTGCGGCGTCGGTAAAGTGATTTACCGGATTGGCGGGCTTTCATTTATTGTAAAGATCACATCAATATCAGGCATCGGGGCTCTAATCGCCGTGTCACTTCGCAGATCCGAAGTCGCAAGCTTTGGGTATATCCCTGACCACTGGCCCGCTGCGTTGCGGATTTTTTCATCTTAGGGCTTGGAGTTTATTGCCTGCAATTCTTCGAGCAGATCAAGCAATTGCTCCATTTTCTCATCCCCGAACTGCTCACGCAGATCAGCGACCAACGCTGCTGCGTGTTTGCCGTGCTCTTCCAGAATGGCAGTGCCTGCCGGCTCAATGCTGACGATGCTACGGCGGCGATCTGCCGGATCTTCCAGTCTTGATATCAGCCCGTCAGCCTCCATGACCCGTAAAATTCGCGTCAGGCTGGGCAACAGCAGACAAGCGCGTTTTGCAATGCTGTTTTGATCTTGCGCTCCGCTTTCGCGCAAAACCCGCAACACACGCCATTTTTGCTCGGTCACGGGGCTTCCGGCTAGCATTTCACGCATTGGCCCCATTACTGTTTCACGCGCGCGCAACAGTGCGATAGGCAGCGAGCGGTTCGTCTCGCGTAGAGGCGAACTCTCCAATTGGGGTGTCTCGTCATTTTTCATGCGCTTAGTAAGAGCCACCACCAGCCACGCAGCGCAAGACTTATTTTAACTAAATAGGGCAAATAATAGCCGGAAATGCGAGCATAAAGCAGATATGGGAAGGCGTTAGCTGCTTCCTTTCATCCATTCCAAATGCCTGGGATTAAACCGCAGGGATAGCACCTGCGCCGCGCAATCCCTTACGCCCGCTGAAATTAATGTCTCTGACCGGGCCAGTCCCTGACAATATCAGAACCTATAATCCTCCTCCCCTGCTTCGTTCTCGCTCATAGCAGTCGGCGTTGATGTCTCGCCGTCGAGATCAAACATCAGAGTCGCTTCGACATCATCATGCGATGCCGCGGCCATCAATGCTTCGGGGTCGGCAAAGTTATCTGTCAGTCCGTCTACATCAATCTTGTCGATGTCACCCTTAAGGCCAAACTCTTCGATCTTCACGGTGCCCTGCAGGTTTTTGCAGCACAGAGTTATCGTCGCCCGCGCTGCCTGACACCGTGTCACCTCCATCGCCGATGATCAGCGGGTCGCTGCCTTCGGCTAAGGCCGGGGATCGCACCACCACCTTCTCCACCCGTCAGAACATCTGCCGCCTCTGTCCCTGCTGTCGCACCGGATGCAAGTAGATCTACACCCTGATAAACGAGCGCTCCGACATTACCGATAAGGCATTCATTCGATGAAAGTCTGGTTTCGCTTACCAAAGTAGAATCGCGATCAACATCTACGTGAACCGCGCCATTCTTTGCCAAACCCATCAAACCGTCGTCATCCACCGCGACTGTCCAGACAGCAGTTTCAACCTCTTCGCTTGCATCCACAGTTGATATTGTGTGTGTTAGTCTATCTACGAAAATTGCAAACCCTATCGTGTAAGTTGATCATGACTGAGCCAGAGCAGTGTTGTGCTGCCCCGAATCGTCACCGATATCGAACACCATCTGGCGTTCCGCGCCGCAACTATCGTCAATTCGTGCAGTTGCGGCGAGCTTAAAGGATCTCTGAATCCGGGGCATATCTATCGCTGGCATCAATCAATCAGTTATTTCATGCGAATGTTCCAGCAGCACCAGTTTTCACTGAAACGATTACGCAGAATTTGTTGCGCTCGACTTTATGGCTAATCTTATCAAGTCAATTCGAGACTTTGAGACTCCTCAGGAATATGCTCTTTGATCACAAGGTTCGCGCAGTTGTTCACATGAAGGCTGGGAAACCATGCCAAGCACGGTATTCTTCTTGGCAACGATCATTTGGACACATCGCTTTGCGCAGTACAAAGGGATTCAACTTGACGAAACGAAGGTCAGAAACTGAAAGGTGATTGATGGCTGCTGGCCAAGGTCTGCCACCTCAATCTTGTCATTAAAACCTCCCAACTAAGACCCGTCGCCCTAGATCAATAAAAGAATTTTAGTTGGAAACCCCGAAATGACTTCCCCGCTTATGTACAGACGAAAAAATATGATCTTGGGCGCATTGGTTGCTGACGCTGCAGCGCTGGGCTTGCACTGGATCTATGATCAGGACCACATTCGTAGAATCGCGCCTGATGCGCCGGAATTCATGTCGCCCGATCCGATGAATTACAAAGATGGCATGGGGTATTTTGCCCACCAGAAACGACCTTCAGGAGCGCTGTCGCAATATGGCGAGCAAACGATGGTGATGCTGTGGTCACTAGCGGCTTCCGGCGGGCATTTTGATCCGCAGGGTTTTGCAAATCAGTTTCGCGAATATTTCGGATATGGTGGAGATTATGTAGGCTATATCGATCATGCCACACGGGACACTCTGGATAACTTTCGCCGTTTCGAGGATGCGGCGCAGGCCTGTGCGAACGACCTACTGTTTAACTCTGATGACCAGCAGCGCAAAGCGATTTTGTCCAAGGCGCTGGCATTGATGAACGAGCAAGAAGGGGCGAAACTTAGCGATGCATTTGACGCAGCACTGCATAAAATATCTGACGATGCGAATGTGGTTCGAGATGGTCGTCATCTGCTAGACGCTCTGATCGCCTTGCCTCACACCACCGGAGCATTCGATTTCCAATTGCCAGCTATCGCGAAACTGCCTGCACTTGTCGCCGCACTGCATCTGCAGGGAAAATCCGACGGACCTGATTTTCTTGAGGCAGTTGGTTCCGCCATCCGAACGACCAACGATCATCCAATTGCTGTGACATACGGTATAATCAGCGCTAGAATGATGACCGCCGCGCTTGTCAGTGGCAGCTTAGATAATGTGATCAACGCAGCGCTAATCACAGATGATACCGAAACGCGTGATCTATTACAAAAAGCGGTCGCGATGAAAGATAAGAACAACGCGGTTATGACTAAAAAATTCGGCATGGCCTGCGATCTTCCTTACGGCGTGCCTTCCGCCCTGCATAATATCGCTACCGCTTCGGGTTTCAGGTCGGCAGTCAGGCAGAACATCTACGCGGGCGGAGATTCCTGCGGGCGAGCGATATTGGTTGGGGCTGTCATGGGTGCAGTTCATGGTATTGGAGGAGAACATGGCATTCCTCTCAACTGGATTGACCGACTGGAAAAGAAGGGGGAGGCAACAAGACTGCTGAATCAGCTTTTCGGATAGGACAATTCGCCGCGATCGAGCAGCCTTCCAATAGTGGAAAAAGAGAACAAAAGTAGTTTGGGAAGTTACGCCCGACGTAGGCTAGGACGCTGTTCTTGCCACAAGCATATTGGTCGTTTCTGTTGATGCCGCTGGCATGGTCACCGAAACAATGCAGCCGCGCTTTGCTCCTGCACGAACGTTGATTGTCCCGCCCCAGCCCGCAACGGTTTTTTTGACGAAAGCGAGGCCCAGTCCAGTACCCTCTACTTTGGTGAGCCTACAAAATGGCTCGAACACTTGTGCACTTTTTTCAGCAGCAATCCCGGGGCCGTCATCCTCCACTTCGATGGTAACATGTTCGCCCCTTTTATGCCCGCGTAGGATAATGTGACCCGCAATCCGGTCGTTATGTTTGGCCGCATTTGTAATCAAATTTCGCATTACCATGTCAAAGGCATTCGGGTTCACCCGCACCGGACAGATATCCGGCTTGATTGTCACGGTTATCGCGGGACTGACGGCTGACAACGTCAGGATGTTTTCAAACCGTGCGTCGGGTGCGAAACATACCGATGGTGCAGCATCGAAATCGGCTTTAGCGTACTCGAGCAAATCCCCTACGAGGGACCTCATCCGGTTTGACAGGTTCTCCAATATGGCAATATTGCTTTGGACTTCGGCAGGCAGTTTAATCTGCGCATCGGCAACATCTTCAAGAATAAAATTCAGTAGCGCGACCTGTTGCACAAGTGGCGCCTTGAGATCATGGGCCGCCATGGCCGAAAACGCCAGAAGCTGCTGGTTTTTCCGAGAGAGCTCCTCACCTTGCGTGGCGATGCGTTCATTTTGCAAATGCACCTCTGTCACATCAACCCAAATCGCGGCAAAGTGGCCCGAACCGAGGCGAAACAAGGTTAAATCAAACGTATTGCCCTCGGAAGTAAGAACGTTTCGTTGAACTAGTTTGCCTGCACGCAGACGCGCTGCTGTCGTCGCTGCAAATCTGCCCATCTCCGACTGTGTCATCTCGGTTGCAAACATCTCGTTTTTATGGGCGTACATCCACGCTTCTTGCATGGTTGCAGCGCGACGTAATTCAGGCACCAAAAGTGGGAACCGCACCTTAAAACCCGCGTTCCAATTGACCGCCTTCATATCGCTGTCAAAAATGATAATCGCAGCCCGAATATTGTCGAGCGCGTCAATCAGTAGCTGGTTCTGACCATTCTCTACCAGCAAGACCGCTGACCGGCGTCGAAGTCGTATCGCGTAAACGCCCAGCGCAACTGTCGTCATCGCGATACCGCCCACAATCAGCGCTACGTTGCCGAACCATGGATGGTGAACAATACTACGATCGCGCCCGAACCATTGCGCGCGCAAGGTTTCCAGAATGTCTGGCGTTGCAGGCACTTCAATTGCGTCGTTAAGCGCCGCGTGTACGTCCGGCAATTCTCTGCGCACCAGCAAGCCGTATGGAATAATCGCCAAAGGCGGTTTCAGACGGCGAATTTTGTCTTCCATAAAATGGGCGCGCAGCCGAGCATCAAACGTTTCAGCTACACTTACAACTGCATCCAGTTCACCATTGAGGAGAGGCAAAAGGAGATCGTCAGAATTGCGAAACTCGACAATATGGTTTTCTGAGATCAATTTCGCGGCGGTCTGCGTAATGGCACCAGCAACAACGCCGATCTTTCTGCCAGAAAGCGAGCCAATCTCGCGAATTTTGGTATCTTGGCGCACATATACAGCCAATACGTATTCTCCCAAAGGGAGCGTGGCCAAGCCTGCGCGGCGGCGCGCCGGAGTCAGCGCCATGAACGGGGTCAGATCAACCTCGCCACGCGCCAGCATGTCAAGAAATTGCCGCGGGTTTTCTGCTGCGGTGAATGCCACATCATACCCCGCACGTTCAGCCAACATGCGAGTGACATCGGCGTTATAACCCTGGACGCTGCCATCTTCTGCGGTGAATTGATAGGGGGCAAAATCACCATAAACCGCTGTCAGAATAGGCCGCTCCGCAACCGGCTCTGCTGATAAAACGCACCCCAGAAAAAACGACGCAAACAGCACATTTGCCAGGACGAACAGCCGCAGAATCGATTGCATAGTCATGCTTTCGCAACAGGAAAAGACATCTTCTATCTAGGGGGCGCGCATAAACTTGACGTTAACAGCATCGGCAAACGCACCGTATGCATACACCTGCTTCTCGGCGGGATGACACTTCACCATCGTTACCCCCGTAATCCGCTTGCACCGCCACTCATTTCGCCTACCCTGAAATCAGGGAGGACATCATGACAAGCTGGACATCAGACATCACAAACCTCATCGGGCAGGAGACACATTTTGACGGGCGCGTTCTGCGCTGTTTTACTGATCGCCCCGCCCACCTGAATGCAATGTTTGCGGATGCTGTTGCACGTGCGCCGGATGCAGAAGCGGTTGTCAGCGGTGGCACCCGGCTGACATACAAGATGCTGGACCGGCGGATCGCCGGATTAGCCGGAGGTTTGCAGGCGGCAGGTGTCGGACGCGGTGACCGCGTGGCAATATTGCTCAGCAACCGGAGCGAATTTCTGACCACGTTGCTGGCCTGCCTGCGGCTGGGCGCAATCGCGGTTCCCGTCAATATCCGTGAAGGTACGCCAGAGCTTGAATACATCCTTGATCACTGTGGTGCGCATCTGCTGGTTTACGGACCGGAACTGAAAGACCGGCTGCCAGCACGCAGCGCCCTGCCCGCGCTGGAACACGCGGTCTGTGTGGACACTCCCGAATTTGACAGGCTGATCGATGGCCCACCTCTGGCCGCAGTCGACATCGAGGAGGAAACCACCGCCGTGATCCTCTACACCTCAGGCACCACAGGCAGGCCCAAGGGCGCGATGTTGACCCATTTCAACATCATTCATTCCTCCATTCATTTCGAATTATGTATGGGGCTTGGCGCGAACGAGCGTTCGCTTTTGTCGGTGCCTGCCAGCCATGTAACAGGGCTAATCGCCACGATCTTTACGATGGTGCGCACCGCTGGCTGCACAGTGATGATGGAAACTTTCCGCGCTGATGGTTTTCTGGCCCTTGCTGCTGAGGAAAACGTAACACAAACGCTGATGGTTCCGGCAATGTACAACCTGTTCCTGCTACGCTGCACGGTTTCCGATTACGACCTGCGCCATTGGCGCATCGGTGGTTATGGCGGCGCGCCGATGCCGCAATCGACCATTGCGGAATTGACTGAAAAGCTGCCCACGCTGACGCTGGTAAACGCATACGGCGCAACCGAGTTGACGTCACCCGCAACGATTATGCCCCATGGATACGGCGCAACCCGCGCGGATAGCGTCGGCATTGCTGTCCCTTGTGGTGAAATTCGTATTGTCGACCCAACCGGCGCAGACGTTCCCGAAGGCGAGCATGGCGAGCTGTGGATCAAAGGGCCGATGGTTGTGCCCGGTTATTGGGAGAACCCGGAAAAAACGGCGTCCGAGTTTACGGACGGGTATTGGAAGAGCGGTGACGTGGGATCGCGCGATGCAGACGGCTTCATCCGCCTGCACGACAGGCGTAAGGATATGGTCATCCGCGGGGGGTATAACATCTATTCAGCCGAAATCGAAAACACATTGACTGCCCACGCCAGCGTCATCGAATGTGCCGTTATAGGGCGACCCGATCCTGTGCTGGGTGAGAAAATCCATGTTTTTGTGCATACAACCGATGCCGCGTTTGATGAAGACGCGGCAAAGGCGTTTGTGCGCGCCCATCTGGCCGATTACAAAGTGCCCGATTTTGTGAGCCTGTGGGACACGCCTCTGCCCCGCAACGCCAACGGCAAAGTCGTGAAAACCGAATTGCGAAAGCTGGTGTAATTCCGCCTACCGATTCAGGCCTGTCCGTTGAGGGCTGGCCAACCCAGACCACCAATGCGGCGTCTGGCAACAAATATCCCGATCCACAGCGATAGCAGCAAGCCCGTGCCCACGCCAAACGCAATCCCCAGACGGACACCGGTAAGCCCACCGTCGATCACATAGGCAAACAGCCAGATAAACAGCGCAATGCCGATCCATTGGCGATATATTCCGATCCACATGGTCCAGGCCGCTTTCTTTAATGCCTGCAACAGCGAGTTGATGGAAAACAGAACTACATACAGTGGCAGGATTACGGCCTCGACTTTGAGGAAAAGGGCGGAAATTCGGATCACTTCGGGATCGTTCGAAAATACCCGCGCAGCGTAGCCGCCCCCGAACCACAGGAACGGAAACGCAAAGACAGTCATCACCACACCAATCATCCAGCAGCGGTGAAACGCCTCGCGCACCCTCGCATGGTTTCCCGCGCCGAAATTCTGTGCGGCAATCGGCACCAGCGAAATGGTGATCCCCAGCGCAGGCAGCAGGAAAAGCTGTTCTACCCGCATGGTGATGCCGTAGGCGGCCAATGATGCCTCGCCATAGTCTTTCAGCGCGTATTGCACGATGAACCCGCTGGAGAACGTGACCAGCAGAGCAAACCCCGCCGGAAAAGCCTGTGCAAAAATCTCGTAATATTTTGCGGGATCGGGGATGAATTCGGACAGTTTCAGATCCTGCATCAACGCACGGCCAAACACCCGCGACAGGATAAACACGGCCACTCCCGTCTGGCTGAGGATTGTGGCCAGTGCGATGCCGTTAAACCCCATGCCCCCGATCACACCCGGAATACCGTACATCAGCAACGGGTTCAGGCCCACGTTCACAAAGAACGCGACGACAAGCGCACGTTGCAGAGTCAGCGTATCGCCGCGCGCTTGCAAGATACCGTTTGCCGCAGGCCCCATGATAAAGCCGGGCAGCGCGAAGATCAGCCACTGAAAATACCCCAGCCCCGCATCGCGGTAGCCCCCCGGCTCTGATACAATGGCGATCAGGGAGGGGCCTACGAAGGCTGCAATCAACATCATGGTCAGGGTCGCAAGCATCGCCAATCCGATGCCTTGCGCCGCCAAATGCCGCGCATCCGCAGCATCCTTGCGCCCCTTTGCATTACCCACCAGTGCGCTGAGCGCCGAGCCAAGCCCAAAACCGATAGCAACAAGAATGAAGAACGCCTGAAAGCCCACCGCCAGACCTGCCTGCGCCTGCGTCCCGAAAAACCCTGCGTAGAAGGTATCCACAACGTTGTAGAGGGTGCTGAACAGCATCCCGATCGCAGCAGGAACAGCCAGTCTGCGGAAATGGCCGCCAAGCGGGCCTTCGGTCAGATCATGTTCAATCATAACGGGGCTTTCAGGATTAATCAGCAAACGCCTGCTAAATGGCGCTCTTTTTTGCGATATTACAAGCCATCGAAATATTTCGTCCCCAGCCAACCTCCGCTGTCTCCCGCTGATCGGTGAGGTTTACGATTTGTGCATTGCACCCTATCCCGTAAAGATCACCGGGCAAAAACCGTAAAAGCGGACGCAAGATTATGCGACAGGGAATTTTATGAAACGACACAGCTTTTTGTCGCATGACAGGAGAAAATCGCGCGTGCATTTCAACGCCCGATTTCGGAATCAAGCAGCGGAAGTAACTGCTGAAAACAGCAAATTTTCAGCAGAATGATGTTTCGTCGCTTTGCCATATACATCACACCAGACGGGAAATTTGGCGCGCAGGGAGCTGCGTGGCTGGGATGGGATATTCTGGCCGGTGAACCCGTGGCACAGCCGCAATCCATCGGCATAGACCTTGCGAAGATCACCCGCCGCCCGCGCAAGTACGGGTTTCACGGCACCGTCAAACCACCGATGGCGTTGGGGTGCGGATATACGCCCGACATGCTGGAAGCCGAGGCGCGCGCGGTTGCAAGCCGCCTGTCCCCGATCATCCTCAACAGTCTTGAGGTGTGCATCATGGGGCGGATGTTGGCCTTTGTCCCGTCCGGGGATAGCGCTGCTTTGGCGGATTTGGCGGCCACTGTTGTCAGATCTCTCGACAGATTTCGCGCGCCCCCCACGCCGGAGGAGCAGGCTAAACGGCGCAAACGCCCCCTTAGCCCGTCACAAGAGCACAATCTGGCCCAATGGGGTTACCCCCATGTGATGGATGATTTCCGTTTTCATATGACACTGACCGGCCCCGCGAATAACGTCACAGGGGTGCTGCCGGTCGCTGTTGCGCACTTTGCACCGGTGCTGCCCCAACCCTATGTGATAGATCATCTCACGCTGGTTGGTGAGGATATTGACGGCATGTTTCACAAGATCACACGCCTTCCACTGGGCGCCTAAGCTACCTGAGCGTAACCTCGGCAACGCGCACTGGATCGCTCAAAATGTGGGGTGAAATTATTTCCGATTAAAACTATCAAGTATGTTGCAAGGCCCTAAAAACATCAGTAGTTGATTGAAACAGTAAGAAATGAAAACAAAGGATTCACTATGTCCCGCTTTGCTTCCACATCCCCACTTGCCCTTGCTGCCGTTGCCTTAGTGGCCGGAACTTGCGCTGCTTCCGCGCAGGGCGAACTGAACCTGTATTCTTCACGTCACTATGACACAGATGAACGCCTTTACAGCGATTTCACCGAAGCGACAGGCATCAAGATCAACCGCATCGAAGGCAAGGCTGACGAACTGATTGCACGTATCAAAGCGGAGGGGGCGAACTCTCCCGCTGATGTCCTGCTGACGGTTGATACATCGCGCCTGACGCGCGCAAAAGATTCGGGCGTTCTACAAGGGATCGATAGCGAAGTGCTGGAGGCGCGCATCCCTGCCAACCTTCAAGACAGCGACAATAACTGGTTCGGCTTTTCGCAGCGCGCGCGCATCATCTTTTTCGACAAAAACGATGTTTCCGAACCGCCGATGGACTATGTCTCGCTTGCTGATCCGAAATACAAAGGGATGGTGTGCCACCGCTCTTCTTCCAACGTCTATTCCCAGACACTGCTTGCCTCCATCATTGAAAACCACGGTGAGGAAGCTGCAAGAGAGTGGGCCAAAGGGATGGTCGAAAACTTTGCCCGTGATCCACAGGGCGGCGACACCGACCAGCTGCGCGGCATTATCTCGGGCGAATGTGATATCTCTGTTGCCAACACTTACTATTTCGCGCGCGCGATGCGCATCGATGTTTCCGGCGTAACAGATAGTATCGAGCAGATCGGTTGGGTATTTCCGGCCCAGGACGCTGAAGGCGCACACATGAACCTGTCCGGTGGCGGCGTTGCAGCAAATTCCCCAAATCGCGACAACGCAATCGCGTTTCTTGAGTATCTGTCTTCCGATCTGGCACAGCAGTACTTTTCGGCGGGCAATGATGAATTCCCCGCTGTCGAAGGTGTAGCGCTAAGCGAAAGTGTTGCAAAGCTGGGCGAATTCAAAGCGGATGATGTCGAACTTTCTGCGGTTGCAGGCAATCTTGCTACCGCGCAGAAAATCTTTGACGATGTTGGCTGGAAATAAGCAAATAGCGCTGACCCAACCCTCCCCTTCGCCTGTCCGGCGGAGGGGTTTTCATTTATTAGCAGCACTGCACACTGTGTTATGGCTGTTTCAAGCCATCCTTCAAACCCACCCGCAATGAGGATTTTCATGTATCTCGCGATGAACCGGTTTACCGTCACCACCCAAAACGCCGAAGCGTTCGAAGCTGTCTGGTTGGGGCGTGACAGTCACCTCAAAAATATGGACGGTTTTGTAGAATTCCACATGCTTAAAGGGCCAGAGATTGACGGCAAGATTCTCTACGCCTCCCACACCGTCTGGAAATCCGAAGACGCATTTCGTGACTGGACTAAAAGCGAAGCTTTCCGCGATGCGCATAAGGGCGCGAAAACCACCGCCAAGCTGCATGAGGGCACACCGGTTTTCGAAGGATTCAACACGATTCAACATATCGCCTGACACGGTTGACGGCGGTGGCAGGTAGCTACGCAGCTTCTGCGCCCGCCGCATCCTCACCCTGCGATCGCCGCATACCGGTTACTAATCCGGCAAAATTTCGACACTTTTTTCAGGCAACTCTAAGACCTGATGAACAAGTTGCCGTTTTTGCCGGAGTACCAGATGAAATTCTTCAAACGTCAAAATGATACTGTCCATTGCGCAAGTCACGCATTCCCCACCGGGGCCGCGTATGTGCACAGCCTGAGACAACCCGCCCGAACCCGACGGATACCCGCATGAGCGCCCCAGCGAGGAAACAACTCCTTGCTGACCAACAGCGGGTCCGGTTTGTCGATACTCTGGCATATCAGAAAGCCGACGTAGCACGTCACGCCCTTGCAGCATGGGACGGCGAATCTGCGGAATACATCAACGCCCGTCTGGAAGACGCACGAAGTATTCTGAACGGAATTTGCGGGAGTGCTGCCGCTCTGGGCTTTTACGACGTGGATGCCACCGCGCAGCATTCTGTCGCACAGATTGACGCGCATCTTCACGGGGCATACGCAGATCTTGCCATTTGTCCGGGTGAAATTATCTGGTGTGTGGATACATTTGTAGAAGCCTGCGATGCAGCGCAAATCCATCTTTAAATACAACCGAAAACGCCACCTGCGGCCCTCTAGTCAGGGTTTGTGATTGATCAGCGTGATAGATTTGCGCGCGCGCATCTTTGACGGGGTGCTGCCATATTCATCACGCACAGCACGGCTGAGAGCATTGTGCGAACAAAACCCCGTCGCAATGGCAACATCAATCAACGGGATCAGCGTTTCCTCGATCATCGCACGGGCACGGCGAACCCGCAGCCTTTTGTAAAACCGTGCCGGCGTTTCGTCAAAAACCTCGCGAAAGACACGTTCGACATGGCGGGTCGAAAGGCCAACCCGCCGCGTGAGTTCTGTCATCGGCAGCGGGTCTTCCATATTTTCTTCCATCAGCTTGATCGCTTCGGTCACGCGGGCGTCAAACAGACCTGCATTGGCAGCAATATCATGGGGCTGCTCTGCATCGCTGCGCCGGATAACGGGCAACAGCAGTTCATTGCCCAGCTCGGCAACCTCGACCGGATCAATATGGGGCGAGATCAGACCAATGACCAGTTCCGCCGTCCCGCCGCCGCCCGCGGCGGTGGTAACACCATCGCTCTGTTCTGCGAAACTGGTGGTTATATGCGGATAATACCCCTGTTCTTTCAGCAGCGCGACATCACGCCAGTGTGTGGTGACACGGCCATCACGGCTGTCGGTTGCACGGATAAACGCGGTGGCAGCATCGCTAAGCAGGACCACGGGGCGCTTTTGGCGCTGCATGGCGCGTACACGGCGTATCCATCCCTCGCGATGAATGTGCGTGCCCCCCAGCACAATCATCACATCACCAAATCCGTACCCCTCGATCGCGGGTTCTGCACGGACAAGCATTTGCGTGCTGCCCGTCACGAGGCCGGGCATGTCGCTGATAATACGGCACGAGAACCGCTTGTCGCCGGTGATGGCGTTCGCGCGTTTGAGCGTGTTCATCACAGCGGCAAGTTCAACTACATCAAAGCCGCGCTGTAAAAATACCTCGAAACGGCAAGTAGGCGCATTTTCAGGGGGCTGGGAAGACACTGCAAACTCCCCGTTCAGGCGGCAGATTTGCGGCACGTGTTTTGACAAGCATGGAAAACTCCGCCCCGTTGCATCGGGTTTCAATCTAGGTCAAAGCGGCGCAAATTGCCAAGGCTCGTATTATCACTGCACGCGATCGCGTTCCTATAACGCGCGCAGAAGAAGGCCGCCCGACAAGGCGACAACGACGACGCCCGCCGCGACCTCAAGTACCGGCATCATCCACGCGAGTGCGCCGGCGTTGGCAATACCGCGCATCAACCCGCCGCGAAAACCGCTGGCGGCGATGCCCACTACCACGGTTACCGATGCGGTGCCCAGCGCCATGGCGAATGTCCCTGCAACACCTGCCATTGCAATGTTCATCTGCCATGTAATGATCAGCACAAACAACGCGCCCGTGCAGGGGCGCACCGCAATCCCCCCGATCAGCAGCAGCGCATCGCGCAGACCGCTGGTCTGCCCCGCTTCCTCCAACGTGGGGCCGTGGCGATGACCACAACTGTTGCAGGTATCGGTCGGCCCGTGGTGTTCGTGGCCGTGGACCGCCTGCGCGCGGCGCAATCGCCGCAGGCCGCGCACCACCAGCCACAGGCCAATCAGCACTATCAATGCGTAGCTGAACGGCGCGAGCCAGTCTTCTGCCGCGTTCACCATCCGCTCGCGCGTAAGACCCAACAACCACAGCCCACCATAGGCCAGCAGGATCGCCGTGACCGCCTGCCCCAGACTGGACAGCAGTGCAATCAGCGACAGCCGCAGCATCGGCACTTCGCGTGCGACGCCATACCCACCCACCAGCAGCTTGCCGTGTCCGGGACCAATTGCGTGGAAGAAACCGTAGGCAAAACAGCTGCCCATCAGCACCGCATATGCCCCCGCTTCGCCGCCGCGCAGGGCGCGCAGGGTTCGCGCGATACCGTTCTGGAATGATCGCTGCTCACCAGCGGCCCAGACCGCCAGCGCAGAGAAACCGCCGCTTAGCCACAGCCACGCCAGCAAAGCCATTGCCAGCAACAGCGCCAGAATTACAGCGCGGCGCATTTCAGCGTAACCTCCGTTGCAAACCGCGCACCGATGTCCCCCAGCCCTGCGGCTTCCATGTCAATGTCTTGCGGCAGTGCCGCCAGTTCCGCTTTGGTCATCGCCAGCGCGCCTTCGATGTCGGGCGTGTCCAGCGTGATACGGCAGTGCGTGCTGCCTTCCACCTCCACGCCCAGACCGACCTCGTAAGCCGTGTAATAGGTGCCGTCATAGGGGCGGAAGCTGAAGGTGCCATTGGCTGTTGGTGCGCCTTCTATTGCGCGTAGATGGGTTGTGGTGATCTTGCCATCGGCAAAAGCCGCCGTCGGGGCAAGGGGCTGTGACAGCACCATGGGCACACCATCGGCAGTACCAACCAGATCACCGTTAAATCCTTCAACCCATTGCATGTCAAAACCGGTCAGCTTGGCGATGTCGTCAGCATCAAGGATGCCGTCATAATCATCATCCACCCCCATATCCTCGGTCACCAACAGCGAATACAACTCGTCATACTCCCACGTGACACGCACATGGCTCAGCCGGTTCTGGTCATCCACCAGAAACGTTAGGCCGGTGTTCACAAAAATATGCGGATGTGCACCAGCGGGCGCGGCAAGAACGATCAGACACAGGGCGGCTATTGCTTTCATGGGGTGCAATCTAGGGGCGGCGATGCAACTGTACAATCGCCCCACTGCCTAAAGTGCGGCGGTAATCAGCCGCCCCAAACGCAAAATGCCTTCATCAATGCTGGCTTCATCGGTGCGGCTGAAACTAAGGCGCAGTGTGTTGGTACCCGACCCGTCCGCAAAAAAAGCATGTCCCGGCACAAACGCCACCCGCTCCGACCCAAGCGATTGCGCAAGCAGTTCGGCGCAATTGATGCGCTGCGGCAGTTCCAGCCAGATAAACATCCCCCCCTCAGGGCGTGTCCATGTGACCCCGTCGGGCATGTGCGCCTCAAGCGCTGACAACATCCGGTCGCGGCGCGCGCGGTAAGCATCTTTGATCTTGGACACATGGCTGTCAAACTGTGCGCTGGCGACAGTGGTAATTGCCATCTGGTTGATGGTCGAACTATGCAAATCAGCCGCCTGTTTCAGCAGCACCAATTGGCTGATCACCTCTTGCGCGCCACACACCCAACCCACCCGCAGACCGGGCGCCAGTGTTTTGGAAAAGCTGCCACAATACAGCGTGCGACAGGCGTTGATATCCCCTTTGCGCACGATCTCGCGCGCCAGCACGGGCGACAGCGCTTCCCCTTCAAACCGCAGCGATTGATAGGCGGCATCCTCGATCACCGCAATATCAAGCTCGTCCGCCAGATCAATCACGCGCTCACGCATGTCGGCGTCCAGTGTGCGCCCTGTCGGGTTGGCAAAATCAACCGACATATAGGCAAATTTTACGCGGCCATCGCCTGCTGCTTCGGCATAATCACTGGCAGAGCGGTTTGTTTCGGGATCAAGACGATCATAGCGCGGCTCGTAGGCATTGAACGCACCAAGCGCGCCCAGATAAGTAGGCCAGCCCACCAGCGCGGTATCGCCGGGGCTGAGCAGCAGCTTACCCAGATAATCAAGCGCCTGCTGCGACCCCGAAGTAATGAGAATGTTATCGCGGTTGCAAGGGATGCCAAGGCGCGCCATCTCGCCCACGATCCAGTCGCGCAGCGGCCCGTATCCTTCGGAAACCGAGTACTGCAATGCTTTCGCTTGCGTTTCAGCGCCCAGAGCCTGACTGAACGCCTCCTGAAACGCTTCGGCAGGAAACAGATCAGGGTCGGGAATACCGCCTGCAAATGAAATGATGTCGGGCTGGTCCAGCAACTTTAGAAGCTCGCGGATTTCGCTGGCCTTCATCCGGTTGTTACGTGTCGCGAATATCTGCTGCCAGTCCATGTGTCCCTCATCCCCGAGCTTGGTGTGTCGGTACAGAACATGGATTCGCAAATTAGGTCAACACATGTGTCCTATATGGCCGATACGGCCCTATCACGCCTTGCGCACTTCCGACGCCAGCTTCAGCACTTCATCCCCGTCAGATTGTTCGATCAACAGCGCTGGATCATCTTCCGAGCCATTGCGCGTTACCTCGGTGCCTTTGATCTTGCGGGTAATATTGCGGCTATAGGTTTCCTGCACTACACCTTGGGCTGTGCCATCCCCCCAGTCCCATTCGATTTTGTCACCTTTGCTATAGGCCATCGGACGCTCCTTTGTTCATCACGAACCAACCCGTTTAAGACGGGATGGTTCCCGCTAGACCCGCCAACGCAAGACGTGGCGTTCCAGCAAACCGATGATCGACGAAACGATCACACCCAGAACAGACAGAATGACAACACCCGCAAACAAACGCTCCAGATCATAGAGGCTTCCCGCCTCCAGAATGTATGCGCCAATCCCGTATTCAGCACCCAGCATTTCTGCAGCAACCAGCAGGATGATCGCAATCGTCAGCGAAATGCGCAGGCCCGACAGGATACCCGGCATAGCCCCCGGCAATACGATCTTGCGCACAATCGACCACCACGACAGGCCAAAGCTCTGCCCCATGCGGATCAGCGTGCGATCAACGTTATCAACGGCGGCATAGGTGGCAACCACGGTTGGCGTGAAGGTGCCAAAGGCGATCAGCGCGTATTTGCTACCCTCGTCAATGCCGAACCAGATCACAAACAGCGGCAAAAGCGCGATTTTGGGGATCGGGAACAGCGCCGCGACCAGCGGGACGAGCCCTGCGCGGGCGTAGGCAAACAATCCGATCAGCACACCGATAGTAATTCCCGCGATTGCGCCCGTCGTGGCACCAACGGCCAAGCGGCTGAGCGAGGGCAGCAGGTGTTTGAACAACAATCCGCTTTGCCACAATTCGGCAAATGTGCCCAACACATCGGACGGTCTGGGCAGTGTCAGCGATGATATCCAACCGCTGCGCGTGCCCCATTCGGCCAGCGCAATCAGCACGACAAACACAACAATCCCGACTCCGCGCACAGGAACGGGCGCGAAACCGCCCCCGCGAAAAGGAACCTGATCAGACATTCATCAACTCCGCATCTGCTGCTGCCGCTTCATCGCGCATCAACCCCCAGAGGTGTTGTTGCTGCGCATCCAATACCGGATCACCATGTGCGCGCGCCTCTAGCGGCGTGTCGATTTCGACAATCTCGCGCACCTCGCCCGGTCGGCGGGACAGAACCACAATCCGGTGACCCAGACGCACAGCCTCGGCCAGATTGTGGGTGACGTACACTGCGGTGAAGGGTGTGCGCGTCCACAGATTGACCAGATCATCCATCAGCAATTCGCGCGTTTGGCTGTCAAGCGCGCTAAGCGGTTCGTCCATCAGCATAACCGCAGGGTTAACAGCCAGCGCACGGGCAATCGCCACGCGCTGCTTCATGCCGCCCGACAGTTGTTTCGGCAATGCACCCGCAAAATCCGTGAGCCGTGTGCGCGCCAGAACATCTGCGATGATCTCGCTTTGATTTTCCACGCGGTGATCTTCCAGCACCAGCGCCACGTTGCCCGCGACCGTACGCCACGGCAACAATGCGAAGTCTTGAAAAATATAGGTCAGGGCGTTCAGGCATCCTTGGGGCGGCGCGCCCAACTGGCGCACGGCCCCTTCGCTGGGCTTTTCCAAACCGCCCAGCAGACGCAACAGCGTGGATTTGCCACACCCCGACGGCCCCACAATGCAGGTGATCCGCCCCGATGGAACATCAAGCGAGATATCACGCAGGACGACCGTGTCGCTATACCGATGCGTGACCGCATCAAGTTTGAGATCCATACGCCCTCCAATGAAAAAGACCGGACCAAAGGCCCGGCCCTGTGGTCACTACGCTGAAATTACGCGCCTGATGTTTCCACATATGAGGTATCGATCAAAGCGTCGAGCGGGATATCCTTGCCCACCAGATCTTCCGACTGAAACCACTCCAGCTGATCGCGCACAGAGGCGACGTTCATCTTTGCGCCCTCGTTCAGGCGCATGGTGCCGTTGATGATCGATGGTGCCGCTTTTTCACGCGGGCGATCTGTGTAGACGTATTTATGGATCAGATCGACCATCGCGTTTACTCCATCATCGCCACCGTCTTTGGCAATCATCGCCGCGTTGTAATCCGCCACACCTTTGGAATAGGCCGCAAGATAATCTTGCGTCATCTGGCGTTCGTCTGCGGCGTTTTTGGCTGAGGTGAATACGGTGGTCACCTGATAATCGGGCAGATAGGTCGCCACGTCACCGATGATATGCACCGCACCCGACCCTGCCAATGGCTTGGCGATATGGGGCACGATGGACCAAGCGTCTATTTGGCCCGATTTCAACGCACCTATGATTGCCCCCACTTTTTGCAGCGGCTTGAACTTCAGTTCAATGCCTTCAGCTGCGGCCATTTTTGCGCCCATATAGTGGAAAGACGAACCAGCGGTGCTGATCCCGTAGGATTTACCATCCAGCATCGCAGGCGACGTGATGCCAGCCTTGAACGCTGCATCAGATGCAAGAAATTTCTGCCCGTCGATGCCCGGCTCTTCCTGAAGGGAGCCGCCGATAACCTTGATCGCGCCCTTGTCAGCCAATGAAACCAACCCGCCTGAAATTGCCGTTATTGCATAATCAACATCACCGCTCGCAATGGCCACGGCCATCGGCTGCGCGGCCTGAAAGAACTTGACCTCGACGTCCAGACCGGCCTGTTTGAAATACTCCCGCTCGTAGGCGACAAAGGTGCCCGAGTGGCTGGTAAAGCGCAGCGCGCCAACCGTAATCTTGCGCCCCTGCGCAATCGCCGGTGCGGCCAGCCCAAGCGCTGCCGCAGAAGCGGCCAAACCGCCAAGTGTCTGACGCCGTGTGAGATTGGTCATGTTGTTTCCCCTGATCTGTATCTGGCGGCAGAGTGCCCCTGCCTCAACCGTCAAGTCAAGCAACCAGCGTGCTATTGCCACAAATACCGTGTGTGTTGATTGCCCTGCTTGCGCGCAGGCGTTATCAGCACACCAACCCCATCAGCCAAAGGCCTCATCCCCATGTCCTTCGACCGCTCGCTCAAAATCGCCCCGTCCATCCTTGCGTCCGACTTTGCCAATTTCGGCGCCGAATGTGCCGCTGTGGAGGCGCAAGGCGCGGATTGGGTACACGTCGATGTGATGGACGGGCATTTTGTGCCCAACATCACCTTCGGCGCGGCCACCTGCGCCGCCATCCGCCCCCACATAAAAGGCGTGATGGATGTGCATTTGATGATCTCGCCCGTCGATGCCTATATTGACGGGTTTGCAGATGCGGGTGCCGATATCATTACCGCGCATGTCGAGGCAGGACCACACATTCACCGCACCCTTCAGGCGATCCGCGCTACAGGAGCAAAAGCAGGCGTTGCACTTAACCCCGGCACACCTGCGGAGGCTGTCGCCCACTTGCTGGACCTCACCGATCTGGTTTGCGTGATGACAGTGAACCCCGGTTTTGGCGGACAGAAATTCATCGACATGAGCGCCAAGATCAAGACGCTGCGCAACATGATCGGCGACCGCCCCGTTCACATCGAAATTGACGGCGGTGTTGATCCGTCTACCGCGCCGCTTGTTGTGGCGGCGGGGGCTGACGTGCTGGTTGCAGGCTCTGCCGTGTTCAAAGGCGGATCAGTGGAAAACCCGGAACCTTATGGCAAAAATATCCGCGCTATCCGCGAAGCTGCCGCTGGCGTCTACGTCTAGCGCGGCAGCCGCGACCCTTAGGGCAGTTGATCCGCAAAAGCGGCGATCATCTTGTGTTTAAGCAGCTTTCCTGTCGGCGCGGCAGGCAATGACGTTGCAAGAATGATGTGTTTGGGGCGTTTGTATCCGGCAAGGCGTTCTTTGACAAAGGCGCGCAGGTCTTCGATATCCGGTCTGTCGGTTTCAGACACCTGTACAAACGCAAGCACTTCTTCGTCACCGTCTTTGGTGCGCCCTACAACGGCTGACTGGATCACTTGCGGGTGATCGTTTAACGCGGCCTCTACCTCCGGCGGGTAGACGTTAAAGCCACCGTGAATGATCAGCTCTTTCGAGCGGCCAAGAATATGCAAATGGCCCTTCTCGTCAATCTTGCCCAGATCACCTGTGCGCAGCCAGCCTGCGCTGTCCAGCGCCTTGGCTGTCTCGGCAGGGTTGCGATAATAACCCTTCATCACGTGGGGGCCGAATACCATTACTTCCCCTTCGTCCACACCATTGCCACCCGGCGCATCGGGATCAATTTTCACCTGTGTGCCCGGCGTGACCGGCCCTACGGAAATATCCGGCGATCCGATCGGATTGTTTGTGGCCGTCGCACCCGACGTTGTTTCGGTCATGCCAAAACCGTTCTGCAAGGGCAGTTCGTAAAACGCTTCGGCCTTGCGCTTCCATGCCGGATCAAGCGGCGCACCGCCGGAGGAAACATAGCGCAGCGCAGGCGCGCCCAAACGCGTCATGCCCTGCTCTTTTGTGTGCTGCATCACCATCGCATGCATCTGCGGCACGGCCGGAATGATCGTGACACCGCCCATCGCCGCATCATACAGCTTTTGCGCCGAAAACCGCGATTCAATCTGCACGTGCGCGCCCGCGCAACATGCCGCTGTCAGGACAGATACCAGACCGAACACGTGGCTCATCGGGAGGACGCCATAGACCACGTCATCCGGCACCATCTGTCGCAGATTGCTGGAGGAGATACCCCCGAAGCGCACATTGGCGTGGGTCATCATCACGCCTTTCGGGTCACCCGTGGTGCCGGTTGTGTACAACAATACCGCGACATCGGACAAATCTGCATCGGGGTCGGTGGCGCCACTGGCCAGTAGAAGGGTGCCGAATGCGCCGGTAATTTCCTTTGCATTCATACGCGCGCCATGTGCTGCGGCATCGGGGGAAACATGCGATGTCATCACAATTGCGGCGGGGGTTGCGTGATCGATCACGCGCGCCACTTCGGCTTCGGTCTGGCGGGCGTTGAACGGAATGATCACCGCGCCCAGCTTCCATGTGGCGTGCAACGCCGCCACTGCTGCAGCGCAGTTTTCGACCAAAAGCAGCACACGGTCATTGGCTTGCACCCCGATCCCGCGCAATTCGGCTGCCAGATCGTCGCTGGCACGATCCAGATCGGCATAGCTCCACCGCACACTGCTTGAATCGCTCAATGCGGTGCTGTCCGGTGCCGCTGCGACGCGATCTTTCAAAAATTCTTCAACCCGTGCCATGTGGCGCTCCTCCGTCAGCCGTATTTCGGACTGCGTTTTTCTAAAAATGCGGCGATACCTTCGGCAGCTTCGGGTGCGCCGATTGCGTGGGCCATTTCATCACGTTCAATCGCGAGTTGTTCTGCCTCGGTTCCCTCGTAGGCTGAGGCGACCAGTCTGCGGATCGCGCCGTGGGCATCACGCGGGCCCGCGGCGAAGCGGTCTGCAAAGGTGCGTGCAACATCCATTGCGCCACCTTGAGGTGTTACAGCGCTCACAACACCCAGTGAATGCATCCGCTCTGCCGGAACCGGCTGGGCCAGCAAACACATTTCCATCGTCAATTGACGCGGCACAGCGCGCGCCAGATGCGCCGTCAGACCGCCATCCGGCACCAGCCCCGCCTTGACGTAAGAGGCGACAAATTTCGCCCCCTCTGCCGCGACGATAACATCACAGGCCATTGCAAGGCTAAGGCCCGCACCGGCAGCACCGCCTTCAACTGCGGCAACAATCGGCACAGGGGCGCCACGCATCGCGCGGATAACGTCATGCAGGGAGTCGATCGCGGCGCGGCGGTCTTCCTCTGGCATCTCGCGGCGCGAAATCAACACGTTGAGGTTGCCACCCGCGCAGAAAAACGGCCCGTCGGAGGTGAGTATGATCGAGCGAACGCGGCGTTCTTTGGCCAGTTCGCAGGCTTGCAGAATGCAGGCATAAAGCTCGGGCGAGAGCGCGCCGCGTTTGTCTGTATTGCCGTTCCAGATAATCAGGCGGTCGCCTGCGTCTTCGAGCCGTGCGCTCATGTCGATCTCCCGTTCAGGTCAGTTTTTCTGTTGGTACGCGTTTGAAAACGCCGGTTGCGGTGGCCACCAATGTCCCGTCTTCGTGGCGCAGTTCGGCAGAGATAAACAGCAAGCGCCGCCCGCCCCCCGTCACCGTGCCTGTGGCGGTCATCCGCCCCGGCAGTCCGGCACCCAGAAACT
Source organism: Sulfitobacter sp. F26169L (assembly GCF_026410285.1). GTDB lineage: Bacteria > Pseudomonadota > Alphaproteobacteria > Rhodobacterales > Rhodobacteraceae > Sulfitobacter. The sequence goes on from NZ_JAPMLP010000005.1 coordinate 180,740, forward strand.
GGGTATTCATCGAAACTGTCAGGAACGGCGCCTTGCCCGTGGAATCCACGGTCAGCGACCCTGTCGTGCCACAGGCATTGTCCAGCAGCGTTGCCGCGATGCCGCCATGCAAGACGCCATGCCGGTTCAGATGGTGTTCGGTTACATCAAGAATGCAGCGTCCGTGCAGCCTGTCGCGCACGTCCACCACATATCCCAACAATCGTTGGGTGCCGGTCTCACCATAGATAAGACCGGCTTCCTGCTCAGGCTGCTGTGAGGGCAATGAAACGCTCCAGATGATGATCAACGTCACCGAAACGGTGATCCGCCATGACAATACGCTTGGCGATATGGGCCAGTTCGTATTCCTGTGTCATCGCTATCCCGCCGTGCAACTGGATCGACTCCTCCCCTACCAGACGGCCAACGCGGCCGATCAGGTTTTTGGTGGATGAAACATGGCGTTCGCGCGTGTCGCGGTCCGCTTCCAGATGGCCTGCAATCAGGATCACCGCAGAGCGGGCCTGTTCCATCTCGATCAACAGATCGGAGTAGCGGTGCGCCAATGCCTGAAACGTACCGATCGGGCGGCCGAACTGTTTGCGCGTGCCAAGGTATTCCTTGGTCAGTGCGCAGGCAGTTTCCATCGCGCCCAGTGTTTCCGCAGTCAGCGCCACGTTCGCCGCCGCCATGCGCGCCTCAATTGCAGCGGCTGCCTTGCCCGCCTCACCAAGGCGTGCGGAGGCGGGAACCGCCACATCATCCAGTGTAACCTCTGCCGCGCGGCCCCCCGCCAACAGCGCATAGCCCTGAACACTCAGGCCCTTGGCGTCCTTGGGCACAAGGAACAGCGAAATGCCATCGGCATCATCGACCTCACCGCTTTCGCGGGCAGAGACAACCAGCATGTCCGCAGCTTCGGCATTCACCACCACAGCCTTGCGACCATTCAGGATGATATCATCCCCTTTTTCGGATGCTGTTGTACCAACGCGGGTCAAATCATAGCGGCTGGTCGGCTCGCCGTGGGCGAATGCCAGTTGCAGACTTCCGCCGATCAGGTCTTCAAGGTGCGCCTGCTGATCTTCAGTGCCCAGATCGGCAATCAGACCACCGGCCAGAACTGCGGTATCAAGAACAGGCTCGACCACACCGGCGCGGCCCAGTTCTTCGAACACCACGGCAATGTCGAAACCCTTGCCGCCGAAGCCGCCCTGCTCTTCGGTGAACAATGCGCCGATCACGCCCAACTCTGCCAGCTCGTTCCAGATGTCGGACGACATGCCGCTGTCGCTGTCCAGAATTTTATTGCGGGTTTCCGTATCATAACGGTCCCGCAGGAAGCGGCGCAGCGTGTCTTGCAGCATTTGCCGCTCTTCAGTCAGATCGAAATTCATGTGCCTCAGCTCCCCATTGTTACTTTTGCGATGATCCCGCGCTGGATCTCGTTTGATCCGCCGAAGATCGACAATTTGCGATTGTTGAAATACTTCGCCGCAACCGGGCCGGCGTCCAGCGGATCGGGCAGCACTTCGTTTGATCCCTCAACCGCTTCGGAGGCAAAGGGCATTGCATAAACGCCAGCCGCACGGCGCGCGAGATCGTTGATTTCCTGACGGATAATCGTGCCTTTGACCTTCAGCATCGACGATTCAACACCCGGTGCCTGACCCGCCGCCGCCTTGGATACGATGCGCATGTTCGTCGTCGACATGGCCATCAGATCAATTTCCACCTGCGCCACACGCGCTGCAAAATGCGGGTTTTCGATCAGCGGCTTGCCACCTGCCATTTCAGCACGCGCCAGCCGTTTGACCGATGTTAGACCCGCCTGCGAAAATCCGACACCAGCGATGTTTGTACGCTCGTGGGTGAGAAGGAACTTGGCATAGGTCCAGCCTTTGTTCTCTTCGCCGACCAAATTTTCGACCGGTACTTCGACGTCGTTGAAAAAGACTTCGTTCACCTCGGGCGTGCCATCCAGCAGGATAATCGGGCGTACCTCGATGCCTGGTGTTTCCATATCAATCAGCAGGAACGAGATTCCTTCCTGCTGCTTTACGTCCTTGTCGGTGCGCACGAGACAGAAAATCATATTGGCGTGCTGGCCCAGCGTGGTCCATGTTTTCTGACCGTTTACGATGTAATGCGTGCCAGCGTCATTCTTGACCGCTGTAGTTTTCAAAGACGCCAGATCAGACCCTGCGCCCGGCTCGGAGTAGCCCTGACACCACCAGTCATCACCGTTCAGAATGCGGGGCAGCCAGTAATCATTCTGCTCTTTGGAGCCGAAGTTTTGCAATACAGGTGCCAGCATACCAAGGCCAAAAGGCACGATGCGCGGGGCGCTTGCAGCGGCAGCTTCTTCCTCAAAGATGTGTTTTTGTACCGCGTTCCACTCGGCACCGCCGAATTTCTTGGGCCAGTTCGGGGCCAGCCAGCCGCGTTCGTTCAGCGTGGCATGCCACGCTTCCATATCTGCTTTGGTCAACTCGCCCTTGCCGCGCACTTTTTCACGCAACTCGGGGGTGACTTTCTCTTCCATAAACGCACGTACTTCGTCACGGAAGGCAATTTCTTCGTCAGAATAACTCAGGTCCATTCGGATATCCTCTTTTCAGTCGATCGGTTTCGCTAGAGCATTACTTAGCTGCCGCGCGGTTCAGGTCATCAAAGCTGCGGCCTTCCGCCACAAGGGTTTTCAGCAACGGTGCAGGCTGCCAGAACCACGCATCCTCTTTCGCGTACCGTTCAATATCGGCCAGCACATTCGGCAGCCCTTGCAAATCGGCCCATTTCATCGGCCCCCCCAGATGGCGCGGAAAACCGTAGCCAAAGAGCAGCACCATATCCACATCAGCAGGGCGTCGGGCAATGCCTTCATCCACCACTTTTGCAGCTTCGTTCACCATCGCACACATGTAGCGCCTGACAATCTCTTCGTCGCTGAAATCACGTGGCGTAATTTTCAACTCTGCCTGCTCGGCGGCGATAAGTTCGGGGATTTTGGGGTTCGGGGCACTGGCGCGTGCGCCTGCTTCGTACAAGTAATAGCCTTCGCCTGTCTTGCGGCCAAAATGACCATCCTCGCACAAGCGGTCGATATAGGTAGGCACGCGTTCATCGGGGTGGCGATCGGGTGCTTTTCGCTTGCGCGTCATCCAGCCGATATCAAGCCCGGCAAGGTCGGCCACCGCAAAAGGCCCCATCGCAAAACCGAAATCAGTCAACGCCTTGTCAATCTGGTAGGGCGATGCGCCGTCCAGCACCATGTGATCCGCTGCCGCCCGATAAACCGCCAGAATACGGTTACCGATAAACCCGTCACAAACCCCCGCCCGGACCGAGATTTTGCCCAGACGTTTGCCCAGCTCGAACCCTGTTGCAACCACATCAATCGCGGTTTTATCGGCGACGACAACTTCGAGCAGTTTCATCACATGCGCGGGAGAGAAAAAGTGCAGGCCAATCACATCCGCAGGGCGTGAGGTGGCCGCGGCAATTTCATCGACATCCAGATATGATGTGTTGGAGGCCAAAACCGCACCCTGCTTGCACACAGCGTCTAATTTGGCAAAAACCTCTTTCTTGACACTCATATCTTCGAACACCGCTTCGATCACCAGATCGACATCACGCAGGCTGTCATAATTCACCGCAACCGTCAGGGCGGTTGTGGTCAGCGCATCAAATTGCATTTGGCTGATCTTGCCACGTTTCAATGCGCCTTGCAGATTGCCCACGATCCGGCTTTTGGCGGCGGCAGCCTGCTCCTCGCCTGTTTCGATCAGAACAACCTGCATTTGCGCCAGCAGTGCAGCAGTAGCAATGCCAGCCCCCATGGTGCCACCACCGATCACGCCAATGGATTGCAGGGCGCGTGGCGTCACGCCTTTAAGTTCCGGCAGATTGCTGACGGCGCGTTCGTTGAAAAACGCGTGGATCATGCCTTTGCTCTGATCACTGTGCAGCAACTCGGTGAACAGCGCACGTTCATGGCGCATACCTTCTTCGAAGGTCATTTCCGATGCTGCCTGCACAGCGCGCACAATCGCGCCCTGACTGATCTGGCCACGCGCCTTTTTTGTCGCGCCTTCATGGGCGGCATCCCAGTCAACAGGTTCCGCGGGAGGCATTTCAGAAATAGCCCGCCGCGGCGCACCGGTGGCAATCAGATCCATCGCGTATGCAAGGCCGACTTCCTGCGGATCGCCCTCTTCGATCTTGTCCAGAAGGCCCAGATCAAGGGCTTCTTCGGCTTTGATCTGCCGGCCCGATGTTATGATCTCGATCGCCTTGTCGGCCCCTGTCAGACGCGGCATTCGTTGCGTACCTCCCGCCCCCGGAAGCAGGCCCAGGTTGACCTCGGGCAGACCCAGACGCGCGTTCGGTTGTGCGATGCGGTAATGCGCTCCGAGCGCCACCTCCAACCCGCCTCCCAATGTAACGCCGTGCATGGAGGCCACCACCAACAATGGCGAAGCTTCGATGCGTGTACATAGATCGGGCAGGTTCGGTTCCATCGGGGGTTTGCCGAATTCGGTGATGTCGGCACCCGCAATAAACGCGCGCCCCTCGCCCACGATCAGCACTGCCTTCAGATCATCTTCTTGCTCGGCACGGTCCATCCCGTCCGACAAGCCCTGACGCACCGCCTGTGACAATGCGTTAACCGGTGGATTGTTGATACACAGCACGGCAATGGCACCATGAACAGAATAGGATACGGGGTCGGACATTTGATTTCTCTTTCTGGTCTATCCGCGCCGGCTGAGTGTGGGGACACGGCCGGTACGGGATTCAAGCTCTTTGACAAGGGCGTGCAGGGCGGGGCCTACTTCTGTTATCATTCTGTTTCGGGGCAGATCGCGGGGAGTGGCACCACAGGTGAATGCGACCACCTCGCCAAACTCCCCCACATAAAAGGGAACACTCACGGCATTCACAGAGGTTGCATATCGCCCCGCTTCGGGCGCGACGACAAACCCCAGCTCCAGCAACTGGCTGTAGCCGTCCTGCCGGAAGTTGCGTATTTCATCATCGGGATTCAATGCTTCAAAGCGTTCAGCGTCAAGCGAGGCAAGAAACGCCATGCCCGAGGACGATCCGCCCAACGGCACACGATGGCCCGGCTCCAGCCAGATGGTAGAGGCCGTTGCAGGACGCCAGGTGCGCACCAGCATCATCCGCTCGCCGTCGCGCACGGCAATCAGTGCAAGCGTGCCGGTGTTATCCGCCAGCCGCTGCATGTCGTCGCTGACCATGTCAACGAAGCTAACCGCCACCGAGGCGACAGAGCCTAGCACAATTGCGGCTGGCCCAAGGTGAAACCGCTCGTTGCGGCCACCATGGCTTAGGTAACCCAGCTCGCACAGCGTGTAGGTCAGGCGCGAAATAGTAGGTTTGGGCAGACCCGTGCGCTCGGAAATTTGCGCATGGGTCAGTCCGTTATCACTGGCGCGGAAGGCACGCAGCACACCAAGGCCGCGCGCCAGCGTGTTCGCAAACTTCCTGTCCGCGCCTTGATCCGTCATTTTGCCGCCATTGGTATCAGCAGCGAGATCATCGGGAAGGACATGATCAGGATCAACACGATGAAATCAACACTCAGGAAGCGGGTGATGCCTGCAAATATCTTGTCTATCGGCGCATCACGGCCCACGACATTGGCGATTACAAACACGTTGAGGCCGACGGGCGGTGTGATCAATCCGATCTCCAGCAGTTTGATCACGACAACGCCAAACCAGATCAGGTTCAGATCATAGCTTTCGACCAGCGGGATCATCAGTGGCAACGTGAGTACCATGATCCCGATGGGGTCAAGGAACATGCCCAGCAGCAGATAAATCACCGCGATGGCGATCAACAGCATTACCACACTCAGCTGAGCATCCGTTACCGACTGGACAATCACAGGCGCAACGCCTGTCAGGGCGATAAACGCTACAAAAATCTTGGCACAGGCGGCGATAATAAAAATCGCCGAAGTTTGCACGCAAGTTTCTTTCACAGCCTCCCACAGCTCTACCAGTGTCAGTTTTTTCTGCGCAAATCCAATCAGGGTGGCAGCCACCACACAGACGGCAGCGGCCTCGGTTGCGGTAAAGATGCCGCCGTAAATACCCCCGATAATGACGACAAACAGCAACACCGCAGGCCAACTTTCCAAGGCAGCGATCCAGCGTTCGCGCGCAGTGTATCGAATATCATTTGCTGGTGCCACGGCGGGGTTCACATAGACCCAGACTGCAATCACAAGAATGAACCCTGCCAGCGTCAGCAAGCCCGGCAAGATACCTGCGAGGAAAAGCGCCGAAATCGATGTTTCGGTAAAGATGCCATAAATAATGAACAAAACCGACGGCGGGATGAGTGAGCCAAGCGTACCACCAGCGGCCACAGACGCGGTTGCAAGGCGGGGATCATACCCCATCCGCAGCATTTCAGGTGTACAGATTTTCCCCATGGTCGACGCGCAGGCAATGGACGATCCGGTAATCGCGGAAAACCCGCCGCACCCCATCACCGATGCCATCGCCACACCACCGGGAAGCTTGGTCAGCCATACTTTTGCCGCGTGATAGATTTTGGTCGTGATGTCCGCCTTGTAGGCGATATGGCCCAGCGCCACAAACAGCGGGATCATCGACAGTTCGTAGCTGTGAACCAGATCGTACGAATTTGAAAACACCATCGACGATGTCGGCTTGATCGCGCGACTGGGATCAAAGCTGCCACTGCGAAAGGCGTAGATCACAAACGCACCGATTGTCGCAATGGATGCCAGTGTGAAAGCAATCGGGATACGGAAAGCAAGTAATAGGAGAACGGCCGCAAAGGCCACCATGCCAACTGTTGACGGATCCATCAGTTATGTCCCTCTTCCAACAAGTCACCGGCGTGTTGTTGCTCGTCCGAGACCGTCCCGCCCGCGAGGACTGTGCGGAGATCTCGCACAAATAGCTCCAGCAGACGCAGCCAGGCGGCGCCCAGCCCTAATACAAAAAACAAGTACCCCGGCCATTTCGGCAGATCCAGATCACCCGAAAAGAACGAGCCGCGCTCGATCACTTTCATCAGTTCCAGAACACCTTTGTAAATTAGGGGTGCCAGCGCGATCATTCCGACCAGCGATCCTGCGACGATCAACCAGCTACGAAAACGCACCGGAAAACGATCGGACAGAAAGGCCACAGAAACATGCGCGCGTTGCGTTGTTGCAGCCGCCAATGGCAGCAAAATCGCCGCAACCATCAACTCGCGCACCATGATGACACTGTCAGGAATAAAGGAGTTGAACGCCGCACGGGCGATCACGTTGGAGGTTATAAGCACCCCGAGCAGGATCACAGCCAGCGCGCCAAGCGCCAGTAGAATTTTCTCAAGCGGCACCAGCATGGGTTCTGCTCCCTATTTCAATGGAATTTGATTGGCAGGGCCATCACGGCCCTGCCCTGTCAGCCCGAACTTAGTTGGATTTTTTGGCCCAAGGGTAGCCGTTTGCATCACGCTCGGCAGTGTATTTCGCCAATAGTTCTCTGTACTGATCCAGCAGCGCTGCACCATCAAGACCGCCGGAGTTTGCGTTCTCGACCCACTGGTCAAGGAACTTTTTACCGGATTCGACCAGCTTGTCGCGCTCGCCTGCTTCCAGATCGATCACTTCGACGCCCTGCTCTTTCATAGTGACAATGGCAGCTTCGTTGGCTTCAGTGATCATGCGGCCGAACTCGTCCGCCATGTCCATGCCGGTTTTGTTGATCACGTCACGCTGTTCGTCTGTCAGCCCTTCATAGGCATCAAGGTTCATGAAGATGCCAAGTCCACCGACCTGACCCCAGTTTAGCAACGTGTAGCTTGTCATCACTTCTTCCTGCTTCAGAGCGGTAACAGCGTAGGAATAGCCCTGCGAGCAATCCAGCAGGCCGGTATCAAGACCCTGATAGGCATCATAGATGGACATCGACACCAGGTTCGCACCTTCTTCACCCATCACTTTGCCATATGCGCCAACGCCGCGCACTTTTTTGCCGGCAATATCGGCAACAGTGCGGATTGCCGTATCTTTACAGCCGATGTTGACCTGCGAAGTGGTCCACGTGCCGATATAGCGCAAGTCCTTGTCGGCAAAGTTGTTCTGCATCACATCCGAGCGCATCAGCTCGTCCGTGGCGCGCATGCCAACCCATGCGTCAGGGTTGTTCACCGGCAAATCGGCAATCCCGTAAGCAACCAGATCCTGCGGATAATAAACCGCGATCACTGTTCCCATATCAGCGACGCCGTCAGCAATGGATTGCATCGAGGCTTTCGCCTTGAACAACGCACCGCCCCATTGAATGTCGATCTTGACATCCCCGCCCGAACGCTCGCCAACCTGGTCGGCAAACCATTGCAGTGCAGCCGCACGCGCGCCGCGGTTCGGGCCGGCCTCGCCGTGAATCAGTGTTGTTTCGGCGTAGCCCGCTGATGCGGCGATTGTCATTGCAGCGGCCAGCGCTGTCTTTTTCAGAAAATTCATAAGATCCCTATCTAGACTAGTTGTTTCGCAATGCGAAACTTAGTTTCATTTTTGTAAAGCCACCTTACTCAGCATTTTTCGACAAGCAAGCAAAAGTTGCACCGGTAATTTCATGTGCAAAACAATGCCGCCTGCGCACATGTTTGCCATCGCTTGTGGCCGGATACGGCTTCACCCTTGAAAACAACTCCGGAACATAGCGTAACTATGCCCGAACAACGCTGGACGTTTTCACTGTTATCGGTTTCACTCCGCAACAGGGACGGGGAACATCAATGCCACTGCTGGACGTATCATCACTGACAATCGGATTCGGTAAATCGGATCCCGTGGTGCAGAATGTGTCGTTTTCTGTGGAAAGCGGCGAAACACTTGCCCTTGTCGGAGAAAGCGGGTCTGGCAAAACGCTTACCTGCCGTTCTGTCATGCGAATCCTGCCTGCAACGGCACAGCTGCGCGGAGGCCAAATAAATTTTTCGCACGACGGTGTGACGCAGGATTTGCTGAAAGCCCCCGAACGCCAAATTCGCGCGCTGCGCGGCAGCCGGATTTCGATGATTTTCCAAGAGCCGATGCGTTCGCTTTCTCCGCTGCACCGTATCGGAAATCAGGTGGCCGAGGTTTTGCATCTGCATCAAAGCATCAGCGCAGCCGATGCAAGGCAACGTGTGCTTGCGCAGTTCGAGCGCGTGGGTTTTGCCGATCCGGCGCGCGCATGGTCCAGCTATCCCTTCGAGATGTCAGGCGGGATGCGCCAGCGCGCAATGATCGCCATGGCGATGATATCAAAACCTGATCTGCTGATCGCGGACGAACCGACAACAGCACTGGATGTCACCACCCAAGCCCAGGTGCTGGGCCTGATCAAGGATCTTCAGGCCGAAACAGGGATGTCCGTTATTCTGGTCACCCATGATCTGGGCGTTGTTGCAAATATGGCCGATCAGGTTGTGGTGATGAACAAGGGCCGCGTGATGGAGGCCGGCAGCGCAAAGGCCGTGCTGGGCGCCCCCGCCCACGGCTATACCAAAAAGCTGTTTGCCGCCGCACCGATGATCCCCGCTGTGGCTGCCCCCGCCCGCACCATGCCCCACGGCGATCTGATACTGGATATCCGGAACGTCACCAAAACCTTTGCCCTGCGCACAAGTGGCTGGCGGCCGCCTGCCCTGATCACCGCCTGCCGGAATGTTGATCTGAAACTGCCACGCGGCAAAACGCTGGCCGTTGTCGGGGAAAGCGGCTCGGGCAAAACAACCTGTGCGCAAATCGCTTTGGGGGCAATCACGCCGGATGCCGGTGGCGAAGTGCTGTTTACGCCGAACGCGGGTGAAGCGCCGCTGCAGGTCCACGCGATGAGCAAAACCCAGCGCCGCAGTTTCCAACGCGATGCGCAAATGGTGTTTCAAGACCCTTATTCATCCCTGTCACCTCGTATGCGGGTGCAGGACGCCCTGATGGAACCGGCAGAGATTCACCGCATCGGCACACGCACACAGCGCCGTGAAAAAGCTGTCGAAATGATCCGTATGGTCGGGCTCAGCCCGGATATGCTGCCACGCTACCCCCATGCGTTTTCAGGCGGCCAGCGCCAGCGTTTGTCAATAGCGCGTGCGCTGACCCTTGATCCGAAGCTGCTGGTCTGTGACGAGCCGACATCGGCGCTGGATGTGTCGGTTCAGGATCAAATTCTCGGCTTGCTGGAAGATATCCGCGACGAAGCCGGATTAAGCTATCTGTTTATCTCGCACGATCTGGCAGTCGTTGCGCGTATCGCCGACGAGGTGGCAGTGATGCGTGCCGGTGTCATTGTCGAGCAAGCGCCGCCCGATACGTTGTTCTACAACCCGCAACACCCCTACACCCGTGCGCTGATCGCTGCCCAGCCCGAGCCTGACATCAGCCGGCCAATTGACCTTGATCTTGTCGCAAAAGGTGCAGGCAGCCCCGCAGACTGGCCGGAAATGTTCCGTTTTAAGGATGAAACTGCCCCTGCCCTTCGCGAGCTGGAGCCTGGCCATATGGTGCGTTGTCATGCGTAATCTTCTGGTTACCGCCGCCGCGCTGGTTCTGTGGGCCATGCCTGCGCTGGCCCAATCCGTGCAAGTAAAGGAAAGCAGCTTTTGGGCCGCCGAAGTAAACGACGGCAATATGCCGCCCGCCGCGCAGCGCATTCCGCAGCAGCCGCTGGTTGTCGATCTGAAGGCCAAAGACAGGACCCTCGGCACCCAAGGGGGCACGTTGCGCACACTGGTGTCGCGCAGCAAGGACATTCGCCAGATGGTTGTTTACGGCTATGCGCGGCTGATGGGATACACCGAAGATTATTCGCTAAAGCCCGACATCCTGCGCGATATCACCGTCGAGGAGGATCGCAAATTCACGCTGCATCTGCGTCATGGTCATCGCTGGTCTGACGGGGCGCCGTTCACCTCTGCCGATTTTGCCTATTGGTGGCATAATGTGGCAAACAATGCGCTGATCACGCCCTCGGGACCACCCGAGTGGATGACAGTCGATGGCAAGCTGGGCAGCGTCACTTTCCCCGATGCGCAAACTGTGGTGTTTGAATGGCCCACGCCAAACCCCAACTTCCTACCGCTACTGGCACAGGCAAGCCCGCCGTTTATCTACCGCCCTGCCCATTATCTTAAACAGTTTCACGCCGATTTTGCCGATCCTGATTTTCTGCTGCAGGAGATCCTGGCCGCCCGTGTCAAAAGCTGGGCCGCGCTGCACAACAAGCGCGACAACATGTACAAATTCGACAACCCCGACCAGCCTACCCTGCAACCGTGGATGAACGCCTCGGGCAAGCCCACATCGCGCAACCTGTTTGTGCGCAATCCGTATTTCCACCGCATCGACAAGGCCGGCACGCAGTTGCCCTATATCGACGTTGTCGAAATGACGGTCGTAGGTGGCGGGTTGATCGCGGCAAAAGCGAACGCAGGCGAAGTGGATCTGCAGGCGCGGGGCCTCGATTTTCGCGATGTGGCAATACTGAAAAAAGGTGAAACCGATGGTGGCGACTACCGCACCCTGCTGTGGAGCAATGGCGCCGCCAGCCAGATCGCTATCTACCCCAACCTGAACTTCGCCGATCCCGTCTGGCGCGAGGTCATGCGCGATGTGCGGTTCCGCCGCGCGCTTAGCTTAGGCATCGACAGGCGTATGATTAACCGCGCTCTCTATTTCGGGATGGCAAAGGAAGGCGGCATGACTGCGCTCACCCGCAGCCCGCTGTTTAACCCCGCCTATCTAAAGGCGTGGTCGGATATGGACATTGATCACGCAAACCGCTTGCTGGATGAAATGGGTCTGACCGAGCGCACCGGAAACGGCCTGCGCAAGTTGCCAGACGGGCGCCCGATGGAATTTGTCATCGAAACCGCAGGCGAACGGCAAGAGGTGGAAAACGCGCTTACCATAATCACCGATACGTGGCGAGACCTGGGCATCCGCCTGATCATGCGCCCCCTTGATCGTGACATCCTGCGCAACCGGATTTACGCGGGCACAGGCATGGCTGCCGTCTGGTATGGCTGGGACAATGGCTTGCCGCGCGCCGAAACCTCTCCGCAATACCTTGCGCCGACACAACAGGAATTTTTTGCATGGCCCAAATGGGGTCAATACTATCAGACCAAGGGGCAGGCAGGCGAAGCACCGGATATGGAAGCACCAAAACGCTTGCTCCAACTGGAATGGGATTGGGCACACACCGACAACCCCGCCGAGCGCACAGCAATCTGGGATGAGATGCTGGCCATCCACGCAGACCAGCAATTCGCCATCGGAATCCTATCCAGCGCCCCGCAGCCAGTTGTCGTCTCACGCAGGTTGCGCAATGTGCCCGACGAAGCGATCTGGGCCTATGATCCCGGCGCGCATTTTGGCATCCACCGGATCGACGAGTTCTATTTTGACGATGCTTTCATGCAGGTAAGCCAATGATATTGATCCTCCGCTATGCCGTCAGCCGATTTGCAACAATGCTGCTGACACTCTGGGTTGTCTCGATCTTGGTGTTTGTGATAATCAACCTGCCGCCGGGCGATTTCCTCAGCAACCAGATCGCCGAATTGCGCGCCACAGGTCAAGCCGAAGGAGTTGCCAAGGCCGAATTTCTGCGCAGCGAATACGCGCTCGACCGCCCCCTCTGGGAGCAATATATGATCTGGGCCGGTTTCATGCCCGGTCCGCAGGGATTTGCCGGACTGCTGCAAGGCAATTTCGGCTGGTCCTTCGAATTCGACCGCCCTGTGAGCGAGATCGTCGGCGATGCCCTCTGGCTGACCGTGCTGGTCAACCTTGCCGCCGTGCTGTTCGTCTATGTCGTGGCCTTGCCGCTCGGGGTACTGGCGGCCGCAAAATCCGAAACATGGGTCGACTACACAGCCGGATTTGTCGGGTATCTGGGCCTTGCCACACCCAACTTCCTTCTGGCGCTAATCCTGTTCTACTACGGGCACAAATATTTCAACCTGCCCATCGGCGGATTGATGAGCCCCGAATACGAAGGCCAGCCGATGTCATGGGACAAGGTGAAATCGATCCTGGCACACCTGATTGTCCCGACCTTCGTTATCGGCACGTCAGGCGCCGCAGCGATGATGCAGCGCCTGCGCGCAAACATGCTGGATGAACTCAGTAAACCGTACGTAGAAACCGCAATTGCCAAAGGCATGCAGCCCAGCAAAATGTTGCGCAAATACCCCCTGCGGATGGCCTTCAATCCGTTCGTCGCTGACATTGGCAATCTGCTGCCTGCCATGATCTCCGGCTCGGTGCTTGTTTCGGTTGTGTTGGGGTTGCAAACCATCGGCCCCTACCTACTGACTGCGCTCAAATCCCAAGACCAGTTTCTGGCCGCGTTTATCCTGATGTTCGTAGCGCTTTTGACCCTGATCGGAACAATGATATCGGATGTGCTGCTGATGCTGCTTGATCCACGTATCCGCATGGGCGGACGCACCTCATGAGCATCCAACCGGACAATCGCTTCGTCGATGTGGAACCGTGGTCGGACACAGCCGACCTCTCCGCCCCCGAACGCGCCGAATTCGATGCACCTGCCTACGCGCTGGTCTGGCGCAAGTTCCGCCGTCACAAGCTGGGGCTGGTATCGGGATTGTTCTTGCTGTTTTGTTATCTGATCTTGCCGGTTGCGGGTTTCGTCGCCCCCTACACCGCAAACGAGCGGAGCGCGGATCACCTGTATCACCCCCCACAGAACATCAACCTCTGGCACAATGGCACATTCATCGGGCCATATGTCTACGCCACAACAGCGGTTGCAGACCTCGAGAACTATCGCTGGCGATACGAAACCGACACGTCAACGCCGATGCCGCTAAAATTCTTTTGCGAAGGGGCGCGCTATAACATCGCGGGTTTCATCCCCTCCGACACCCATCTGGTCTGCGCCCCCACTGGTGCAACGATATTCCTCTGGGGCTCCGACAGGCTGGGCCGCGATGTGTTCAGCCGCATACTCTACGGCGCACAGTTGTCATTGACGGTTGGCATCATCGGGATCACGGTCAGCTTCATTCTCGGCATCTTTTTCGGCGCTATGGCCGGATATTTCGGCGGCAAAACCGACTGGACAATCAACCGCGCTATCGAAATCCTGCGCTCCCTGCCCGAACTCCCGCTCTGGCTCGCCCTGTCGGCTGCCGTGCCATCCAATTGGGGGCCAGTGGCGGTGTTCTTTATCATTTCGATCATTCTCGGCATCCTCGACTGGCCTGGTCTCGCCCGCGCGGTACGCGCCAAGTTCCTATCCTTACGGGAAGAAGAGTATGTGCGCGCCGCCGAAATGATGGGCGCAAAACCATCACGCGTCATTCGCCGCCATCTGCTGCCGAACTTTATGAGCCATTTGATCGCAAGCGCCACATTGTCGATTCCGGCGATGATCCTCGGTGAAACCGCGCTCAGCTTTCTCGGCCTAGGCTTGCGCGCGCCAGCTGTCTCATGGGGCGTCATGCTTAACGATGCGCAAAACCTTGCAAGTATCGAAATCTACCCTTGGACGGCCATCCCGATGCTCCCCATCATCGTCGTTGTCCTCGCATTCAACTTTCTCGGCGACGGCCTGCGCGCCTCACTCGACCCCTATAACAGCTAACGCCTTATTTCTTTTGGCCATAAATATCCCGGCCAGCACGAGAGGCAGCGCCTCTCGTTTGGCCCCTCGGGCCAATGAAGCCGCCCCGATATTTCAGCCATACCAGTTGGCGAGTTTCACCTCGACATCCATCCCTACCCGTTTGGCAAATGCGTCGGGATCCTGCGTGCCACCATCGCGGCCGCGATAGTGATAGGGATAGACATACTTCGGCTTGAACTCCGCCACAGCGGACGCGGCAGCGTTCGCATCCATTGTGAATGGCAGATTCATACAGACGAAAGCCAAATCAATATTTTCAAGCGCGCGCATTTCCGGCGTGTCTTCCGTATCGCCCGAAATGTACATTCGGAATCCGTCAAAGTTCAGCACATAACCGTTGTCGCGCCCTTTGGGGTGGAATTTCTTGCGCTCCTCGGTGATGTTATAGGCCGCAATTACATCAATGCTCAGGTCTTTGAATATGGCCGAACCGCCGTTCTCGACTGCACCGGCCTGCGCTTTCAAGCCGTCTGGCAACATGTCGAAAACAGCGGGATTGGTGATGATTTGGGTGCCCTCCGAAACAACGCTGTTCAACGTCTCAGGATCGAAGTGATCTCCATGCTCGTGGGTAATCAGTACCAGATCGGGAGCCGCAAACCCCTCGTATTTATCGCCTCCGCCAACAGGGTCGACATAGATCACCCCTTGCGGAGTTTGCGCCACAAATGAGGCATGTGACACCGGCGATATCGTAATCGGGCCTGCGCGGGTTTCGAAAGTGTTGCCGCCCTGGACCTGCGCGAAAGCGCTGTAGGGCAGAACCGTCACCACACCTGCGGCAGCGGCGGCGGTTGCTATAAACTGGCGGCGTGTCGGGCCATTTAATCGGGTCATCTTTATCTCCTGCAAAACGTTGTCGTTGACCACACCAGCTAGATCGTCATCCGCCCCGATCAAGTTCTAGCGATCATCGCCCGTGTCGCCTGCCCCTGAGATGTCCGGTTCTTCCTCAAGGGATGCATGGGCGGCGGCAGCGACTTCGCGCTTCTGCTCTTCGCTCAGTTCATCCACCTTGCCATCCGCCAGCCGCACCGTGACTTCACGATGGGCAAACTTGATCCCCTCACGTTCGAACAGTGCCCGGATTTCTTCATATACCCGTTTGCGGACCAGCCATTGATCCCCCGGTTTGGTCATAAACTTTACGCGGATAATCATAGCGCTGTCCTGCATCTCAATCACACCCTGCGATTTCAGCGGCGCGATAAAGTTCTGCCCGATTACCGGATCATCCAGCAATGAAACCCCCAGCTTCTTGATCAGCTTGCGCACTTTTTCCACATCGGTGTCATAGGTTACACGCAAGGGCAGCTTCATAATGACCCAGTCGCGGCTATAATTGGTCATTACCTGCAATTCACCAAAGGGAATGGTGTGCAACGCACCCAGATGATGACGCAACTGGAACGAGCGGACAGATATTTTCTCGACCGTGCCTTTCACCCCGCCGACATCCAGATACTCGCCCTTGCGAAATGCATCATCAAACAGGAAAAATGCCCCCGCAAAAATATCGCGCACCAGCGCCTGAGAGCCAAAGCCAACCGCGATGCCCACAATGCCAGCGCCGGCAAACAAAGGCCCTACGTTGATCCCGATTTGCATCAGAATGACCAGCAGGATGGTCACAACAACCACGATCAGGGTGAAATTGCGAAACAGCGGCAACAAGGTTGCCAGCCGCGTGGCCGAGGACGCGCCCCCCTCATCACCCGGCTCTGCCTCGACCTCGTCCATGGTCTCTTCCGCAATTTTGGTATCAATCCAGATGCGGAACGCGTGATACACAACATAGCCGATAAAGATGATGATGATGATATCGAGCAGCTGGTCCAGCACGGATTCCACCATGCGCGCGCCGTCATTGTCCCAAATGTAAAAGAAGGCATAAGCCCCTGCGACAAATGCCAGAATACCGGCAACCCGCCGCGCCAGCGCCTCGAAACTGTTTAGCACACGCACAGGCCGGTCGCCGTCTTCGGCAGCGGCTGATAACATGGCGTGTTCGGACTGTGTGATATCCTCGACGGTAGCTGCAGGTACGGCAAGCGCGGGCTCGATCCGGTCGGCCAGCGGCCCTGCATCGCTTTCAGCTTCCAAAGCGGTTTCGGGATCAGGGTCTGGGCCGTCTTCGCGCAGGATCCGTCGCTCTTGTGCCTGTCGCTCAAGGCGGGCCTGATCTGCGGCTTCGCGTTCCGCCTGTTTTTCGCGCAGCAGCCGCAGCAGACGCGCGCGGCTAAAACCGCGTTCGATCAAATAGTTTACAACGCCGTACACAACGATAATCGAAATAACGATACCATAGGCGCCCGCGATCAACGGAATTGAGCTGGGGTTATTCAAAATCAGATCATAGGTCAGTTCAAACCATGCAAACAGCACGTAAAACACGACCACAGGCGCCCACGCGCGGCTGAGGAAGCGCGACAACATGCCAACTTCCGACGGCTCTTTCCCGTGACGCAAGGCGGAAGACACCGCGCGCCTGTTGACGATGACAAGAACGATATTCAGCAGCACCACCGCTGCGGATAGCATCGCGGCGACCAAAGCATAGACATCATAATTCAATCCCAACTCACCGATCCAGATCCCGAAGAGGATTGCGCAGATGTCAAAACAGCCCAGCACCCACATCCAGCGATACAATCGCTTTGCGTCGCGTCCCGCGATAACGGGGACACGGTATTGCGTCAGAGAGGGCGACAGGATCATGCGCCACAGCTCTACGACAACACGGCAGCAGAAATATCCGATGTTGATCAGCGTTACCGTGAATTGGATCGCGGTATCATCCAGCGGCGGAAAGAACACCACGCCGATCACATAGGCCACTGCCATCGAGATCAGAATGCCAACAACCCCTATATAGAACCGGAACACCAGAAACGGCAGTTTCTCCGTGTATCCTGTGGGGTCGTCCATAACGCGGTTTCGGACATACTGGCGCGCGATCCGCTTGGTAAACATCTCGCGTTCGACAACAAAACCAATCACAAACAACAGCAGGCTCAGCACCAGAACCTTTGCAAAGGCCATGATTGTTCCGTCCGGCGATGCAGCGCGCAGGATATACAACACTTCCTGAATCGCGACAGGCAACTGGACCAGACGTTCGACCAGTGCATCGCGCAAACGGTCTGCATTTTCCTGCGCTTTCATCAGGGGCGCATGTTCCGCTGGCCCAGGGGCCAAAGCCTGCTCCCCCGCCGGTTGCGAGACAACGCGCCCTTCGGTGTCGATAACTATAATGCCGACACCGGCATCGGCAGCCTTGCGCAGCGTATCGGCAAGGTTTTCTTCGGCGGGGTCTGGACTGCCTGACAGCAGAGTTGAGAACCCTTGAGCCGCTGTATCCGGCACCGGCAAAAGAGCCAGCAAAAGCCCCAGCAGCACGGTCTGCAAGATGCGGTAAATCATCATTGTTGTCCTATATCGCAATCTGCGGATCGCAGCCGCTCACAAAGTCGTGACGGTAAGGATTTGTGCTTTATATTGCAATCAAAGCGACGGGACCCACTTGACTGACACGATGCGCAGTACGGTTCTGTTCGTTCGTGTTTTACAAATGGCCGTATTTTGTGCGATAGAAATTGAAGGGCTGCAGGAAAACGACCGGTCTCTTTCGCGGCCTGAGGAATTAGATGAAGATTTACACAATCAAATATCGGACGGCTGGTTCACACATCGAACGTGCAGCGTCGCGCGTCATATTATTTCACACCAGACCGGCTTCCGCCGCATCGATCGCTACGGTATCGCCAGCAGTTTGAGGTCGGGTTTTACAATGGCCTAACGAAACGCAAATCAGGTTTTCAGTACCCCAAGACAGAAAGACATTTTATGCCGCAAGAGGCCATCGTCCAAGCCAACGCACGCGCGCCATCGCGGCGCATCATGCTGTACAGCCACGACACATTCGGATTGGGTCATTTGCGCCGCTCCCGCGCGCTTGCAACTGCATTGACCGCCGGGGACGACAAGGCATCGGCGATCATTCTGACCGGCTCTCCCGTGGCGGGGCGGTTTACCTTTCCCGAACGGGTTGATCACATCCGCCTGCCGGGCGTGACCAAACTACCTGACGGATCCTACGTCAGCTCTACTCTGGGATTGGACATTGACGCTACAACCAATCTGCGGGCCGGTTTGATACAGTCAGCGGTAGAGCAGTATCGCCCCGATCTGTTGATTGTTGATAAAGAGCCAACAGGCTTTCGCGGTGAATTGCTACCAACGCTGGAATGGTTGCAGGCGCAAGGGGACTGCCGTGTTGTGCTGGGCCTGCGCGATGTACTGGACGAGCCCGAGCGGCTTGCCGCCGAGTGGGAGCGCAAAGGCGCGGTGAAAGCGGCCGAAGCCTTCTACGATGAATTCTGGGTATATGGTGTCGAAGAGATCTATGACCCGACCAGCGGCCTGCCGTTCAGCGATGAAACCCGCTCGCGGATGCACTACACCGGCTATCTGCGCCGCCAATTAACCGACAATGCCGATGTGCCGGACGAACCCTATATCCTCATCACGCCCGGTGGTGGCGGTGACGGGGCCGCCATGGTTTCATTGGTTCTGGACGCTTATGAAGCAGACCCGACATTGGGGCCGAAGGCGATGCTGGTCTATGGCCCGTTCCTATCCGGCGAGGTCCGCGAAGCCATGGATGCGCGGGTTGAAGCCTTGGGCGGTCGTGTCGTTGCCACTGGATTTGACAGCCGTATCGAAGCGCTGTTCGCCAAAGCACAGGGCGTAGTCTGCATGGGCGGTTACAACACATTCTGTGAAGTCCTGAGCTTTGACCGGCGTGCGGTGATTGTACCGCGCACCGTTCCAAGGCTTGAGCAATGGATACGTGCCAGCCGCGCAGAAGAATTGGGGCTGGTCCGGATGCTGGATGACGGGCGCGACGGAATGACGGTTGATGCGATGATCAAGGCCATCCGCGCCCTGCCCACCCAACAAACGCCCTCGCAGGCGGGTGCCGACGATCTGCTTAACGGGCTGAATGTTGTTGTTGAACGGGGCCGCGCCTTGATGGGGCAGAAAGGCTGATACTGTGAACACGCCCCCCCTTGCCATCGTTGTCAAAGGCTGGCCACGCCTGTCAGAGACATTTATCGCGCAGGAGCTTGTAGCGCTTGAGCAATCGGGCATTGCGTTTGATGTCTGGTCCCTGCGCCACCCGACCGATGTCAAAACCCATCCGCTGCATGATCGTTTACAGGCGCGGGTGCGTTACCTGCCCGAATATTTGCATCAAGAACCCCGCCGCGTGCATGAGGCGATGGGCGCGGTAACCGCGCTGGCCGGTTTTGATGCCGCCGCCGATGCCTATGCCCGCGATCTGGCGCGCGACGATACGGCAAACCGCCGCCGCCGCTGGGGGCAGGCCTGTGTTCTGGCCCATGAGGCTGATGGAAACCTGGAGGCGCTTTATGCACATTTCCTGCACACCCCGTCTTCTGTGGCACGTTACGCCGCGATGCTGCGCGGTGTGCCGTGGTCATTTTCTGCCCATGCCAAAGATATATGGACATCTCCTGAATGGGAATTGCGGGAAAAGCTGAGCGCAGACACTTATGGTGCCGCCTTTGGTGCCACCTGCACACGCTTTGGCGCGGAGCATTTGCAGGCCTTGGCCGACACGCCCGAGCGGGTTGATCTGGTCTATCATGGTCTTGATCTGGCCCGCTTTCCCGATCCGCCCGCGCGCACGCCGCGCAGGGCTGATGATCCGCTGCACATGATGTCGGTGGGCCGGCTGGTTGAGAAAAAGGGCTTTGATACGTTGATCGACGCGCTGGCGCTTCTGCCGACCGATCTGGCGTGGAGCTGGACCCATATCGGCGGCGGCACACTGGATGCGCAACTGCGTGAACGCGCGCAGGAAGCAGGTGTTGCAGATCGCATCACCTGGCGCGGCGCGTGTGATCAACCCGATGTCATTGTGGCCATGCGCCAAGCCGACCTGTTTGTCCTGCCATCGCGCATTGCTGCGGATGGTGACCGCGATGGGCTGCCCAACGTTTTGATGGAAGCGGCAAGCCAGATGCTGCCAATCCTGTCGACACCCGTTTCGGCCATTCCCGAATTTATCACCCACAACACCCACGGCCTGCTGGTGCGCGACACACCGCAAGCGTTTGCGGATGCAATGCAGCAGGTTGCCCGTGATCCGGCACTTGGCCCCCGCCTCGCGCGGGCTGCGCACACCCGCCTGCATGCCGAATTTACCATGGCACCCGGCATTGCCCATCTGGCAAAGCGTCTGCGCGGAATTTTGAAAGGCTCCTGATGCGGCTGGCCTTTTACGCTCCGCTCAAGCCCCCTGCGCACCCTGTCCCGTCGGGCGATCGCGCAATGGCAAGGGCGCTGGTGGCGGCGCTGACCCACATGGGCGCCCAGGTTGACCTTGCCGCGACATTTCGCAGCCGTGACGGCAAGGGTGACCCTTCTGTTCAGGCACGCCTGATTGCCGAGGCGGCGGAACTGGTGCCCGAGATTATTGAAAAAGGGCAAAGTGCAGGTTGGCAGGCTTGGGTCACGTATCACAGCTATTACAAAGCGCCTGATTTATTGGGGCCTGCCGTGAGCCGCGCGCTGGGCATCCCCTACCTCGCCATTGAAGCAACCCGCGCGCGCAAGCGGTTTGGTGGCCCGTGGGATGCTTTTGCGCGTATCTCCGAGGCTGCCTGCGATGCCGCCGACGTGATCTTTTATCTCACTGCGCGCGATTATGAAGCGCTGCAGGCCTACGCACCCGCGCAGCAACAGCATGTCCATCTGCGCCCGTTTCTGCCACGCAATAATCTGCCGCCTGTCGCCGCAGGGGAAAACCTGCTTGCAGTGGGAATGATGCGCGTTGCAGCGAAACTGGAGTCTTACAAGCTGATTGCGCAAACCCTCGCTTTGCTGCCCGACGATGTTACTTTGGAAATTGCTGGGGATGGCCCCGCACGTTCACAGGTCGAAGCAGCAATGGCCCCCCTGAGTGGGCGTGTGACATTTCTGGGCGCGATTGATGAAACCGCGCTGAAAAGCGCTTATGCACATGCCGGTGCGCTGATCTGGCCCGGCGTGGAAGAGGCATTCGGTATGATATATCTGGAAGCGCAGGCACACGGCCTGCCTGTCATAGCGCAAGACCGCCCCGGTGTGCGTGATGTTTTGTTTCCCCGCTCCTACCCATCTGTGGATGAGGGGGCTGCCGGACTTGCGGCGCTTGCCCGCAGGGCGGCTCCGCCCGCCGACGACATCCGCACCTTTATCCGCGATCACCACCTGCTCCCCGCTGCCGCCCACACACTGCGCGCCGGCTTGGCAAAGGCAGGTGTCGCATGATCCGGCTTGCGCTGCTGCGCCATGGACATACCGCATGGAACCGCGAAGGCCGTGTGCAGGGCCGCAGCGATATTCCGCTGGATGCCGCAGCTATTGCCGAACTCTCTGCCAAACGCCTGCCCGCGCCATGGGACACAGCCGATCTGTGGGCAAGCCCGCTGGAACGTGCCGCCCATACGGCACAACTGGTATCACAGCGCACCCCGTGCACAGACCCCGCGCTGATCGAGATGAACTGGGGCGATTGGGAAGGTCGCATCGCGCGCGAACTACGCGCCGATCCGGCCTGTGATCACCGCGACATCGAGGATTGGGGGTGGGATTATGCCCCCCCGAACGGCGAAAGCCCCGATGCACTGCGTCAACGTCTGGTGCCGTGGGCGAAGGGCCTGACAAATGACACCGTCGCCGTCTGTCACATTGGTGTGATGCGGGTCCTTATGGCCCATGCGACAGGCTGGAATTTTGACGGCCCCCCGCCTTTTGCCGTTAAACGCAACCGCCTGTTTATCATCGAGTTGGGCGCAGATCAGTGGCGCTTGCTGGCAGACCCTGTACGACTGGAAAGCAGACCCGAATGAAAGTGACGATCGTCGTTACCCACCTGCTTGGCACCGGCCATCTGGCACGGGCAATGACACTTGCGCGCGCCTATGCGGCAGTGGGTGATGCGGTATCGGTCGTTTCCGGCGGCTTGCCTGCGCCATTGCTGGCAGACCCCGACATTACGCTGGTTCAACTGCCTCCCGTACGCTCGGACGGGGTGGATTTTTCGCGGCTTCTTACGACGCAGAACGCCCCTGCCTCGTCGGAATACCTGGCACATCGCGAAGTCAGTCTGCTCAACGCCTTCAGTAGCTTCGCACCCGATATCCTGATCACCGAACTGTTCCCCTTTGGCCGCCGCATCCTGCGTACGGAATTTCAAGCCCTGCTACGTGCCGCCAAAGCTGCGGCAAATCCACCGCTGATCTGCGCCTCTATCCGTGATATTCTGGCACCCCCGTCGAAACCACAAAAGGCTCTGTTTGCAGATGATATGGTGCGGCAGTATTACGACGCGGTCCTGATACACTCTGATCCCGATTTAATGCCGCTTGAACTCAGCTGGCCTGTGTCTGCGGTCCTGCGCCCGTACTTGCACTACACCGGTTTTGTCGCCCCCCCGCCAGCAGGGCAACACCCAGAATGTGCAGGCGCAGGTGAGATCATCGTGAGCGCGGGCGGTGGTGATGTGGGGGATCACATTTTTGAAACGGCAATTGAAATGGCGCGCGACGTCGCTCTTCCGGTCCGCCTTTTGATCGGAGGGGCCGCGCCGGATGATCGCATCGCCGCATGGCGCAGCCGTGCGCCCGTCACTGTGATGATTGAGCCCGCGCGCAGGGATTTCCGGCAAATGCTGTATCACGCCGCTGCATCTGTTTCGTTATGCGGCTACAATACCGCGCAAGACATCTTGCAAGCTGGAACGCCCGCCGTCTTTATCCCCTTTGATGAAGGTAACGAAGTAGAGCAAGGCATACGCGCTGATGCGCTGGCCCGAAAATCCGGCATCGAAACCATCCACCGCGCGCAATTATCGGCGCAAACCCTCTTGGCAGCCCTGACAAAAGTGATCGCAGCCCCCCGTCGCAATAGCCCCCTAACCGTGGTAGATGGAGCTGCAAATACCGTCACAAAGACCCATAATTTAAGAGGCGGACAATGAGTATCGACTGGTCCCCGCTGCGCGATGAGCTTGCCCGATGGCGCAGCACCAATCTGACCCTGCCGATATGGTGGCGCGACGATGATGCGGTCGCAGATACGCCCGCGCTTGAACGGTTGGTCGCGCTGGCGGACGGGCTGGACCTGTCTGTCCATATCGCCGTGATCCCCAATCTTGTCACGCCAACGCTGGCACCAATGGTCGCTGCGCAATCATGCCTTATTCCGGTTGTGCACGGGTGGCGCCACATCAGCCACGCCCCTGAAGGGGCCAAAAAGGCCGAATTTGGCCACCCCCGTGTGCAAGCAGGCGATGAATTAAAGCGTGGAAGGGAAACGCTCGCCCGATATTTTGGCAAGAGGCTGGTCAATCTGTTCGTTCCACCGTGGAACCGGATTGATCCGCCTTTCCTGCCCGTCCTCGCAAAACACGGCTACGCAGGCGTTTCCACCTACGGGCCGCGCACCGCGGTTTATCCCGCCTCTGGCTTGATGCAGATTAACACCCACATCGATCCGATATTCTGGCGCGGTCATCGCGGATTGGTCGATCCGGAGATCCTGATCGACGGGATCGTCACCACCCTTCAAGACCGCCGCGCGGGTCACATCGACGCGTCAGAGCCGCTGGGCCTGCTGACCCATCATCTGGTGCATACAGAGGAAGTCTGGAATTTCACACGCGATCTATTGGACGTATTGCTTGAAGGTGGTGCGCTGCCTGCCGATATTGCCTGCCTGTTGGCTAACGCACGCGCCACCGCCTGAGCGGGCTTCGTCTTACAGCCGTGTCAGCGCAACGCCCAAAGCTTATCCACCGGACGTGGCGCCCGTGATCTTGCGCGCAATTAGATAGGACACCGGCAGCCCCAGCACTGCGCCAACCCCCGCAGCGACCAAAATCGCGGGAACCGAGACATATCCCATCACCAAAACAGCAATCACACCCGTACCGGCAAGCGATGTGGCGATGATAGAATAAAGAATGGCGGCAAGACGCAACATGGCGGTTTCCTCTGTTATCAACTGTGTTGCCGTATGATATCACAGGAACGGGGTCTGACTACTTTGATTGAGGTCAATCTGACTGCGCCTTTATCAGCGTTTTTTGACGAACTCGGTCAGGATCACAATTCGCTGACCTTCAACCCGCCCCTCGATCTGCCCGGCGTTATCGGGAACCAGTGATATCCGATGGACGGCCGTGCCCCGCTTGGCGGTAAATCCCGCACCTTTTACGTTGAGGTCTTTGATCAATACAACCGTATCGCCTGTGGCAAGGGGAACGCCGTTGCTGTCCTTGTGGTCCGTCTGCTCTGCCACATTATCCGCCCACGACTGTGTGTCCTCATCAAGATACAACTGCTCCAGCAGGTCACGCGACCAGTCTGTATCAAGACGCCTAAGCGTGCGCGCCGCAAACACCTGCACCGCGGGGTCTTCGGACCACATGGTCGAAGCGAGAGGGCGGAAATGATCCGCTGGCGTCTGCGCATCTGCACATGCGGCGCAAACAGAAATAGAGGCATCCGCAGAGCCACCCGAAACGGCGATATCAAAAAGCGGTGCGTCATTGGTGCAAAGGGGGCAGGTCATCGGGGCCTCACGCGGTTAGAGTTTTAGCGGATATACCACCGATCCTCACGCGCTGCATGCCCTTTGTCAGGCTCCGACCAATCCATTCGCTTCAACACGGCGTAAGTAACGGGAAGAGCAACAATGCCCCCGATGATCAGGGCGGTGATTATGCTGGTCCACGAGAAATAGCCCGCGAGGATGATGGCGACCGCGAGGAAGCCGGAAATGGTAGAGAAGACGACGGAGTAGATAGCGAAGGCGAAGTGGTACATGGGGGGCCTCTTTGGTTTGTATCAAAGATAGGCATTTTTTGAGCAGTCTTCAATTAGGAATGCCGCGCACGAACCGAGGGGTGGGTGTGAAGCGCCCGCCCCGTGGGGGCGGTTCGGGCGCTGCCAAATTGGAAATTTGGCTATTAGAAATTACAAATTGCGACACGTGCACTTGAAAGACAAAACGTGAACACATATTTAAAGACCTCACATATCGGGATCAGAAAATTAACCTGATCTGCGACAACCTTTGGAATGGAAGAAATTTGAATAAATCGAATAAAAACAACTGGAACTAAATCTGACAATTGTCACCGAAGTGGAAAACAACGGTGTAGGGATGGGCGTTCTCAGCAATGGTGCTCCCTACCTAACTGGTCGTGGCCTAGCCAGGCTTTGCGGAATCAGCAATGCCAACACAGTAGCTATAGCGGACGACTGGCAAGTTGAACCAATCAAACTTCGTATCGCTAAGATCAAAGAAATAATCCGCGAGGGGCAAGGCGACGATACGCAAGCGTTTATAGGTGTTAATAGAAGCGGAAGCATTCATCATGCTTTTCCTGAGCAAGTGGTGATGGCAGTCCTTGAATACTACGCGCTAGACTCGCCAAAATTAAATGATCATGCTCGGAAAGCTTATAGAACATTAGCACGCAAAGGTTTTACTGACTTCGTTTATGAGAGCGTTGGTATTCCACGAAATGCTACAGCAAAAGACTTAGCAACAGCACAGTATATGGATCGTGTCGGATTATTCACCAATTCTGTTCCTGACGGCTATTTCTCAATTTTCAAAGAGATTTCCGAAATGTTTGCTTCGCTTGTATCCCATGGAATAATAATAGACTCCTCTTTTGTCCCTGATATCAGCGTAGGAATCACTTGGGCGAAATATTGGGAAGATGAAAATTTAGAGTCTGTCTATGGTATGCGCCAAAGTTTTCAGAGCAGCTACCCAAGTTATTACCCACAATCGGCAGCAGGGAAACTCGATGCTAATTGCTACCCTGATGACGCCTTGGCTGAATTCAGAAAGTGGCTCAAACAAGAATACTACACAGATAAGTTGCAGCCCTATTTAAAAGGCAAAATACGGTCTGGAAGCATCGATCAAATGGCGGCACTGCAAATTATCGATGGGCTAAAACCTGCCCAAATTGCAAAGTCATGAGTTTTCGGCCACCAAGAACTTTTGGTGGCCAACACAATGGCGATAGTTGACTCCCCACCTTCACCCAGCGGGAACGCGCATTGCTTTGCAATACGATGCCTCCCAGCGCCGCTCAAAACGGCCACCCCCGGGGCTCCGCCCGTTCGCCCTTCAAACGCTCCACTGGAGCGTTTGCCAAGCTGCGCTTGGATCAAGGCTCACCCATCCATCTTCAACGCTGAAATAAACGCTTCCTGCGGGATATTCACGCTCCCGAACTGGCGCATCTTCTTTTTACCCGCCTTCTGCTTGTCCAGCAGCTTGCGTTTGCGTGACGCATCGCCGCCATAACATTTGGCGGTCACGTCTTTGCGCATGGCTGAGAGGGTCTCGCGGGCGATGACTTTACCGCCAATGGCCGCCTGAATCGGGATTTTGAACATGTGGCGGGGGATCAGGTCTTTGAGCTTTTCCACCATCGCGCGGCCGCGCATCTCGGCGCGGTCACGGTGGACCATTGTTGACAGGGCATCGACAGGCTCGTCGTTGACAAGAATGCTCATCTTCACCAGCGCATCCGTGCGGTAGCCGATCATCTGGTAGTCGAACGATGCATACCCTTTGGTAACACTTTTCAGCCTATCATAAAAATCGAACACAACTTCATTCAGGGGAAGGTCATACACAACCATCGCGCGCGATCCGGCGTAGGTGAGGTCTTGTTGAATGCCGCGGCGGTCCTGGCACAGCTTGAGCACGTCACCAAGGTATTCGTCAGGCACAAGGATCGTCGCCTTGATCCGCGGTTCCTCGATGTGGTCCACAAAAGTCAGATCGGGCATGTCGGCAGGGTTGTGCAACTGTTGCACTTCCCCGTCCCTCATGTGGATATCATAAATCACCGACGGCGCGGTGGTGATCAGGTCGATGTCGTACTCCCGCTCGATCCGGTCGCGGATCACTTCAAGGTGCAAAAGCCCTAGAAACCCGCAGCGGAAACCAAAGCCCAGCGCGGCAGATGTTTCCATTTCATAGCTGAAGGAGGCATCATTCAGCGCCAGCTTCTCAATGCTGTCGCGCAGGTCTTCGAACTGGGCTGCGTCCACAGGGAACAGGCCACAGAACACCACGGGCTGCGAT
This sequence comes from Sulfitobacter sp. F26169L, assembly GCF_026410285.1. Classification (GTDB taxonomy): domain Bacteria; phylum Pseudomonadota; class Alphaproteobacteria; order Rhodobacterales; family Rhodobacteraceae; genus Sulfitobacter. Next base: position 208,618 of record NZ_JAPMLP010000005.1, read on the forward strand.
GGCTTGAAGCCAGGCAATGCCTGCGCGCAGGGCTTTTTCTCATGCGTGATCGTGTCACCCACCCGCGTATCGCGCACCTGTTTGATGGATGCGGTGAGAAAACCGATCTCGCCGGGGCCGAGCACGTCGATCTCTGTCATCGCGGGGCGGAACACACCGATCCGGTCTACATGGTGAACCGAACCGTTTTGCATCATGGTGATCTTGTCGCCCTTTTTGAGCTGACCATCCATAATACGGACAAGAACGATTACGCCCAGATAGCTGTCGTACCACGAATCCACCAACATCGCTTTCAGCGGTGCATCAAGCGTACCTTTCGGTGCTGGCAACCGGTGTACAACAGCCTCAAGTGTTTCGATAATGCCTTCGCCAGTTTTGGCAGACACGCGGATCGCGCCCGAAGCATCAATGCCGATCACATCTTCGATCTGTTCGGCCACACGATCACAGTCAGTCGCAGGCAGGTCGATCTTGTTCAGGACCGGAACAATCTCGTGATCCGCATCAAGCGCGTGATAGACGTTGGCAAGCGTCTGCGCCTCGACACCCTGTGTCGAATCAACCACCAGCAACGATCCCTCAACCGCGCGCATGGAGCGGGAAACCTCATATGCGAAATCGACGTGACCGGGAGTGTCTATCAGGTTGAGAACATAGTCTTCGCCGTTCAGCGCGGTGTAGTTGATCCGCACGGTCTGGGCCTTGATCGTGATGCCCCGCTCCCGCTCGATGTCCATATTATCAAGCATCTGCGCCTTCATATCGCGCACAGCAACTGTGTTCGTCTCTTGGATGAGACGATCAGCGAGGGTGGATTTGCCATGGTCGATGTGGGCGACGATGGAGAAATTGCGGATGTGTGAAAGTGGTGTCATGTATTGGATATGATGCGGATTTGAGGGGCGGTCAAGGTGGATGATGTCGCGGGGCCGGAAGGGATGAGCGGAGTTGATTTTCCGCAATACGATTCCCAGTTCATTGAGGATCTACCACTTAATGAGGCGGCAATTGTAGTCTTGAGAAAAGCCCTTCGAGCTTTTGGCTTAATGGGACTCAGAAAGATGCGGGGCAGAGAAAGTACCGAAGCTGGAACGACCGAAGCTTTAGCATACCTTCGACTCTTCCATGCACTTTCGACGGACGTTGAATCGGCTCAACTCGCGGATGCTCTGAACGGTTTTAACGATGTTACAGCTAAGAGCGAGAAATTGAGATTGGCGAGCCTATCGAGCCAAGTGGAAATTCGCTCATGGTTGTGCCTTTCTTTCATTCTGAGGCAGTTGACTGCTTGGGCTGTCAAGGAAGGAAGTAGGAAATCAGTTGACAGTGATGCGCACTTACAGAGTGCCGCAGATAGGATGTATGACCTATCTGGAAACAATTCTTTTGGTTTCTATTTACGTTACGGGCGTGACGAAACTGTCATTTTTGTTCCACCTGTTGATAGGTTTCTAACTACACCTTTGTGGGCAGATGAAGGCTCTGTACCAAATGAGCCAAACAAATGGTTGCTGCATAACCAGCCGAAAAATCTCGCGTTGATAGAGGACCTCTCTGAGAACGGATTGATTTGGGGGTTTTGGAAAAACTGGTACCAGAGCATGATGGACGGAAGGCTATCAGACCAAGAATTTCAAAGCGCCGTCGTGAAAATACCCAATGATGTTTGGCTATCTGGAGCACAAGCGGTTGCAGAAGAGATCGAAAAGATCAAAGCACGGCGCGCGCTTGAAGCGGAGATTGCGGCTCTCAAAGAGCAGCTAAGGCAAACCCAAGTTGTAAAGCGACCATATCACCGCCTGCACAACAATCCGCCCGAAGCGATTGAGAGCCATCAGCAACTAAAAAATGAAATTACGCGCATTTGGGAGCTACTGGAGGATGCTGAAACAGAGGTTGGCAAGGCTTCGCCTTCGCCTTCTGCGTTACGTGTTATTGCCGATACTCTTTGGGAAATATCTGTTCGCATCGGTCAGTACTGCGCAGCATTGGCCGATATCGCGCTTAAAAAATCTGCTGAAGTTATTGGTGAAATTGGGACGAAGGCGGCTATTGGTGTGCTTGTTACCACCACGGCGGCGCAGAACGAGGGTGTTAAGGCGGTGGCGCATGCGATTTGGGATTTTGTGAAAATGCTTCCTGCTGGATGAGGTGGGTTTCACCCACCCTATTTTGTTTCGTTGGTTGAAATGTCTTGCTGGATAAGGACGTCACCGACCGAGGGTGGGATGAAACCCTCCTGTGGGTGCGGTCCGTACGAAACACACGGAGCTTGGTTTTCGAACTGATGCCCTCACTCCCCATTTGCCCAAACGCCCGAATCTGTGCATACTGCGGAGCAGAGCAGATAACGTCGCATCAAATGGGGCAAACCCATACGCGACTTGAGACAAAGGCAAACGGTATGAAAACCACGGTTTTGGCGCTGGCCGCGCTGACGGCACTTTCGGCTTGTGGCGGTGGCGCTACGAATTACACAACGCGCGGCGCGTTTGCGCCGACGCAGTTATACGCGACAGGACCGCTTCAGCGTGCGTGCATGAAGATGGGCCGCAAGGGGGCGACATCCGTGCGCTGCGGCTGTGTTCAGGCGGTAGCCGACCAGCAATTGTCAGCCGCCGAACAGCGACGCGGTGTCAAAGCATTCAAGGACCCGCATAAAGTTCAGGTCTGGCGCCAATCCGACAAAGCGTCTGACAATGCGTTCTGGGCGTCATGGAAAGCCTTTGGGCAAACCGCAACGCGGGTCTGTTCCACGCTGTAATTGTGCCACGCAACAACAATAAGCATGACCGATTTCTGGCGGTGAGAAGGCATTTAACGCGGACAACATTATGTCCGCGGCTTTTGGCCCGATGCGCTGCGCAGACCGTTCCACTTGAAACCAAAGCAAGACGCGAAATTGTCCGGTGAAGACGATTTCGCAGCGGATAAATTTTCATTCATTAGCGGATAACAGTCGCCGAAACATAGCGCGTTTTGCCGCGCCGGACGCTCTCACACCTGGGCTTGCGTTGGCGGGCCGAAACGGTCGTGCAGGCGCGCGACAATCTGGTCACGGGCGGCGCGGAATTGGGTCAGCTTTGCTTCGCGCCCCTCGCCCAGTCCGGTAGGGTCCAGAATGGGCCAGTACTCAACATCCAGATGGAAATAACGCGTCAGTTCCAGCGCGCGGCGTTGGGATGCGGGTGACAGTGCAATGACCAGATCGAACGAGCTGAGATCATCGCCCCAATCCTCCATTTCGTCAAAGCTGCGCGAGCGATGGCGGGACAGTTCCACTCCCATTTCCTGACATACGGCAATGGAAAATCCGTCAATCTCAAGATCGTTTTTTACGCCTACCGACTGGACGTAAACATCCATGCCATAGAACATTTTCATCAATCCCTCGGCCATGGGCGAGCGGACGGCGTTGTGATCGCAACAAAACAGAACTGATTGTGGCAGCTGTTGCGTCACCCTTAACCCCCGAAGTGAAGGACGCAGATCAGGGTAAACAGACGGCGCGCTGTGTCGATGTCGATTTCGGCCTTGCCTTCCAACCGCTCCTGCAAGACGCGGCTGCCCTCCATGTGAATACCGCGACGCGCCATATCGATGGTTTCGATCTGGGCGGGGGGCAGCTTTTTGACCGCGTCAAAATAGCTTTCGCATATCTGGAAATAATCTTTCACCACTTGCCGGAACGGCCCGAGTGACAGATGGAATTCCGCAGCCTTTTCAGCGTTTTCTGTGTTCACGTCAAACACCAGCCGCTTATCACGGATCGACAGGCCCAAGTGATAGGGGCCTGTGGGCGCGGGTCGGTCATCGCGTGTAGGCAGCACAAACGAATTGTCTTCCAGCAGATCAAACATGGCGACGCGACGCTCTTGCTCGATCTCGGGAGTGGGCGGTGGCAGGTTGGCATCATCAAGGATGATATTTGTGATGCGGGTCATGGTCACGTCTCCGGACGGCAAAATGTTGAGGTGTCATAGACCACCCTTCCCGCAGGATCAATCGCGTCTGTGCGTAAGGCAGGCCAGCAGCACCTTGCGGATAGACCCTAGCCGTTCAGTTTGCGCAGCCGCGCCGTGACCGACAGGCCGTGCGCTTCCAGACTTTCGGACGCGGCCAGACGTTCTGCTGCGGGACCGATGGCGCGCAGGGCATCGGGCGTCATGCACGAAAGCGTGGTTCGTTTCATAAAATCCAGCACCGACAGGCCCGAAGAGAACCGTGCAGAACGTGCGGTGGGCAAGACGTGATTGGGTCCGCCGACATAGTCGCCAATCGCTTCCGGCGTCCATTGACCGAGAAAAATCGCGCCCGCATGTGTGATTTTTGCGCTCAGCGCGCGCGGATCAGCAACGCACAGTTCCAAATGTTCTGGCGCGATACGATTGCTGAGCTGCGCGGCGGTGGTCAAATCCGGGACAGTAATTATGGCGCCAAAATCGCGCCACGAAGGACCAGCGATGTGCGCGCGCTGGAGTGTCAAAAGCCGTTTTTCCACGGCCTGCGCAACGGCCTGTCCAAATGCTGCATCGGTGGTGATAAGGATGGATTGCGCGCTTTCGTCGTGTTCGGCCTGTGACAGCAGATCAAGCGCGATCCAGTCGGGATCATTGTCACCATCCGCAATCACCAGAATTTCCGAGGGGCCTGCGATCATATCGATACCGACCTTGCCGAACACCCGCCGTTTCGCCGCGGCGACAAACGCGTTGCCCGGACCGGTGATTTTATCAACCGGCGCAATGGTGTCGGTGCCGTAGGCAAGCGCTGCGATCGCCTGCGCGCCGCCGATGCGATAGATTTCGTCGACACCGGATATTTGCGCAGCCAACAATACAAGCGGATTGAGAACGCCATCTGGGGTAGGCACAACCATGGCCAAGCGCCCTACCCCCGCGACTTTTGCCGGGATTGCATTCATCAAAACCGAGCTGGGATAGCTGGCCAGCCCGCCCGGTACGTACAAACCCGCTGCGGACACTGCCGACCAGCGCCAGCCGAGGGTTGCGCCGGCCTCGTCGGTCCACTCTGCATCCTCGGGCAACTGGCGCGCATGATAGGCGCGGATACGGTCCGCCGCGAGTTCCAGAGCTGCTCTGTCTCCGGCATCAACTTGCTCGCAGGCGATGGCGATCTCATCCGGCGTGATCCGCAAGGTTGCGGGGGATAGTGTGATACGGTCGAACTTGGCTGTCAGATCAAGCACCGCCGCATCGCCGCGCGCCCGCACATCTGCGATGATTCCTGCTACTGTCGCATCCACATCGGGGCTGTCCTCACGCTTTGCGTTTAACAGTGTAGTAAATGCAGCTTCGAAGTCTGGCGTCGTGGCATTAAGGAAAACGGGCATATCGGTGGCTCCTGTCATTGGGACAGGGGTTAGCGGGGAATGGGGCAGGCCTCAAGAGGTAGCAGCGTTTAGCCAAGACCTACGGGAGCGGCTCGAGTTTATCGGAAAAGGAAGAAGAGCAGAATGCTGGTGGAACTTGGATCTATTTCTAATGGATCGCGTTTGTGACGGTCAGTCGGGATGGCTGGGCCGTTTTTTCGAGGGCGCAACGTAGGGGCGCGTGACATCCTTCAGGGTAACGTCAATTGCCTCGATCATAAGCCGGATTGCACCGTCGCCTGCAAGCGTCAGGGTGAGAAATCCAGAAGGCGCATCTGCCTCCTCAAATCCGATATGGAGTAAAGACAGTACCGTGTCGGCGTCCCCTTTCGGCACCCCTTGTGACGAGACTTTCTGTACACCGCTAAACATCAGCAGCGATTGCACGCGTTCTGGCGCGTGACGGTCCTTGCCTTTGTCCTCCCAACGCATCCGGTTGATCAGCAGGGCAAATCGACCTTCTTTCTTTTCCCAACGCATTTCGGAGGCAGGGAAAACCGCGTCCTGCACCAGCGACGAAATTACGGTCAGATCTTCTGCGTCCAATGCGCCAAGATTCAGCGGCGCTTCACCACCATCTTCAAATTTTGCATCCATGCTCATTCGTCTTTTATCCGCTCGATGTTTGCGCCAACGCCTGACAGCTTGCTCACCACATGTTCATACCCGCGATCAAGGTGATAGACACGCGATACTTTCGTTTCGCCTTCTGCGGCCATACCAGCAAGGATCAACGACACGGATGCGCGCAGATCGGTTGCCATAACGGGGGCGCCTTTCAGCTTTTCAACGCCGGTGACAATCGCCTTGCCGCCATGCACATCGACCTTCGCACCCATGCGGATCAGTTCCGGCGCATGCATAAAGCGGTTTTCGAAGATTTTCTCTTCGAGGGTCGAGGTGCCTTCGGCGGTACACAGCAGCGCCATCATCTGGGCCTGAAGGTCGGTCGGAAATCCTGGGAAAGGCTCGGTCGTGACATCAACAGCGCGCACACGTCCGTTGCGCCGCTTTACCTTCAGACCCTTCTCCGTTTCGGTTATATCAATCCCTGCGGCATCCAGTTTTTCACAAAATGCACCGATCAAATCGATGCGCCCGCCCAGCAGCTCTACCTCGCCGCCGCAAATAGCGGGCGCCAGCATGTAAGTGCCCAGTTCGATCCGGTCGGTAACAACGGGGTGCGTCGCAGCACCCAGACGATCAACGCCCTGAATGGTGATCGTCGAAGTGCCGTCACCGTCGATTTGCGCCCCCATGCGACGCAGACAATCGGCAAGATCCACAATCTCGGGCTCGCGTGCCGCGTTGTTGATAACGGTCGTGCCTTTGGCCAATGTGGCGGCCATCATTATGTTTTCCGTGGCACCGACAGAGGCGAAGGGAAAATCAATCACTGCACCTTGCAGGCGTCCGCCCGTCGCTTTGGCGTACAGATACCCGTCACGCAGCTCGATCGACACACCCATTTTCTGCAGACCGTCGGTGTGGATATCCATGGGCCGCGCGCCAATTGCACACCCGCCGGGCAACGACACCTCGGCGTAGCCTTCGCGCGCGAGCAACGGGCCCAGCACCAGATTCGAGGCACGCATTTTGCGCACGATATCGTATTCTGCGCGGGTATTGATTGCACCGTGGCACGACATCGAAATCACCCGCCCCTCTTGTAGGGTCGTGATTTCCGCGCCCAGCGACTGCAACAACTGCGTCATCGTGCGGATGTCCGACAAGCGCGGCGCATTGGTCAGCGTCAGCGGCTCTTCGCTGAGCAACGTTGCAGGCATTAACGTGAGACAGGCGTTTTTCGCACCCGCAATCGGAATTGTGCCGTGAAGCGGCCCGCCACCGCGTACCAGAATTGCGTCCATGCCTTACGTTTCCTTATTTTGCGTGTTCTGCACGCTGCCTGTATCTGCACTCTCTTCATTGCCGGCACTGCGCGCCCGCGCCTGCCCTTTGCGCCTTGCCATGTTGGCTTTCAACGCTTGTGACAGCCGCGCCTGTTTGCGCGCGGCCTGGGCTGCCTTGGCGATTTGCGCCGGTGTTTGAGAGGACTCTTTGTCTGCCATACCGCCTGTCTAGCGCAGGCAATGGGCAGGGTCCAGATTAGGCGCGGAATTTGGGTTGCATGGGTTTGCATTTGCCGCTAATCAGCGCGCTAACGGTGTCACATTGACGCGCGGACCTTCCCTTCTTGCAATGTCGGGATCCGGTGAATGTGACAGATGCTGTGGTAGCTCAGTGGTAGAGCGCGTCATTGGTAATGACGAGGTCGGGAGTTCAATCCTCCCTCACAGCACCATCTTCCTTTCCTGATATGTTGATCTTGGATTTATCGGGCGATGTGCGAGAAGGCGGCAATGATATGCGTCGCTTGGTCTGCCAATCAGCCTTACCTTGTGATCGAGGTTGTTTCTTCGCCTACCAACGACTTTACCCCGGACGCCGAAGCGTCTGGGGCCTGAGTAACACGTTGTTCAGTCAAAGGGCTAATAAGCCGATTGCTTAAAACTCATGCGAGAGGGAGACCTTGAAATTGCGGCCGGGAGCCTGACGGGTCGACAGGTGCGGTGCATAATCACGGTCAAACGCATTTTCGATACCAATGCGGATTTGGGTATCCTTCAACACGCCGCTTTGTGGCACATAGGTCGCGCGCAAATTGTGGATGCCGAAGCCCGCCGCCGAAGTTGTTGCTGTTTCAACCGATCTGTTGGCGACCACTTCCCAGCTAAGGTCCAGTTCCTCGTTGAATTTCTTGCCAAGCGTGAAGCGGACGCTGTCTGCGGGGGAACTGCGCCAGTCGGTTGCAGGCAGGCCCGGTCCGTATTCGGTGCCGTTCACAATGTTGGCGTTCAGGTCCATATAGAAACCGCTGTCCATCGCATAGGACAGCTCCACTTCCAGACCTTCGGTTTCTATGCTGTCCAACGCCGGTGCAGGCGGGCGGACACCCGGCACAAGATAACTGGTCACATCGTAAAGGCGGGTTTTGTACACAACACCCTTGATCGCAAAGTTGTCACCACTTTGGAACAGATCGGCGCGCTCGAACGAGGCCCCCAACTCAAAGGTGCGCGATTTTTCTGTCTGGTTTATGGCGGACGCGGTTGCCAGATCATCAATAATGGGCAGTCCTTCGGTGTAGGCTGCACTGCCGAAAACTGCGGCGCCATTTGCAAACGCATAGCGCAGAGACAGGCCGCCCATCAGGGCATCATTGCTGTAAGTGCCATCATTGGGCGCGGTAGATCCTGTGATTTCGGATGTTTCATAACGCAAGGCGGGTGTGATGGTCCACGCGTCACCGATGCGCATGTCATCCACGGCATAAATGGCGACGCGGTTATCCTCCCCACCCGCTGCGGTGCTGGCGTCCAACCGCTCACGGCGGATAAATTCAAGCCCGGTGCGCAAATCGTGGCTTACCGCGCCTGTGGTAAACAGGCTGGTGCTCTTGAAGGCAAGTTTGGTTGTCTGATAGCGGTGATCGGCACCGACCAGCCCCAGAATTCCGTTTCCGGCAGGCGTCCCTTCAAGTGGTGAGCTGCCCGCAACATAGCGCTGGTCAATCTGCTGGTCCGCGTACGACAGAACGACATCAAGGTCGATCATGTCATTATCCGCTGGATTGAAGTTATAACGCAAAACAGCCGTGGTCGAGTCTGTATCCCGATCCACATTGCCGAAGGTATCCGATGTGGTGGTAAAGCTGTCGAATGGCACATCGCGATCACTGGACGTGGTTTTTGACAGGCTGAACGTCACTGATTGGTCACGATTCTGGCCAAAAGTGTATTTCGCTTTGATCAAACCCGATGGCAGGGTGAAGGCGCTGTTGCCGATGGTAATTCCGCTGCCGTCTTCCTGATTGTCCTGATCACGCCAAGTGTAGTTCATCAGGAATTCCATATCCTGCGTAGGCTGCCATGCCAGCACGCTGGAGGATGTGATGCCGTCACCATTGCTGCTGAACTCAAGCGTCTGGCCAAAGACAAAACCGATTTCGCCGCCTGTCAGATCGGATGCGTCCTTTGTCTCCAGCTTGACCACACCGCCCACGATGCCGGAACCGTATTCGAAACTGCCCACCGTACCGCGGATCACGCTGACGGATTTGTAAAGAAACGGGTCGGTAAACAACTGGGTGCCGATGCGGTACAGCTTTTCGGCGCCGACGCTGGCACCGTCCACCTGCACGGCGACTTTGCTATCGGTTCCAAAGGTGCTGTTTGCGCCATAGCCACGGATGTTGATGCCTGATCCCTGCGGGGTCGATCCGTTTACAAGGCTGACACCGGGCACGGAATCAATCAGTTCTGCGATAGTGCCGGCCTGACGGTCGTCGATCTCCTCCTGATCCACATTTGTAACCGGTGTGGCGGTGTCGGTCTGCACCTCACGCTTGCTCTCACCAAGAAGAAGCGTGCCAAGGAATGCGCCCTCGGCTTCCTGCGCCGCAGCGATGCCTGAATTCAGGGTAAGGATAAGTATGCTGGTGGTTCCCAGCAAAAGGGCGCGTGTTCCAGCGGTATGTGCAGTCATGGTTTCCTCGCAAGCATGTCAGAAGGCCGGTTGCTTGCCATTGGCTGGCGAAGGCTATGGAAAATTTACGTCAACAGAAATGACGTTGTTGCGACTTCTAAAAAGACATACTAAAAGTGTCAACAATAAAGGTTGAGTGTTTTACTAAGCCTTTGCCAGCCAGTGCCACGTGCATCACGCCAGCCCGAATCAGAAATCACAGATCAGGCCAGAGGTGCTGCATGACAAATACCGATTCACTGACTCCAGACGAAATCCGCGCGTTTCGTGCAGGACACCCGAACATGAGAGAGCGTGATCTGGCCGACAAGCTAAACATCAGTGAAGCGCAACTGATCGCCGCCTATTGCGGGGATGGGGCCGTGCGTATTGACGCCCACCCCGACAGGATCATGGGGGCGGCGCAGACACTTGGCGAAGTAATGGCGCTCACGCGCAATCCGTCCTGCGTTCATGAAAAGGTTGGCGTGTATAACAACTACCATTCCGGGGCCCATGCCTCGATGATACTGACAGAAGACATCGATCTGCGTATTTTCCCAAGCCGCTGGCATCACGCCTATATGGTCGAGAAAGAAACCGACACCGGAACACGCCGCAGCGTGCAGGTGTTTGACGCGGCGGGCGATGCTGTTCACAAGATTTTTCTGCGCGAAGGGTCCGACGTTGCGGCGTTCGACCGTGCCAAGATAGAACTAGGCCATGATGATCAGTCGCAAGTCCAGAGCGTGGGCGGGCGCGAGGCAGACGAAGCGCCTAAAGCCGACGCGTCAAAGCTCGACATCCTGCAAAAGGAATGGACGCGTATGACGGACACGCACCAGTTCCTGCGTCTGACGTCAAAACTCAAGATGAACCGTCTGGGTGCCTACCGCATCGCCGGAGAGCCGTTCACCCGAGCGTTGTCCCCAGATGCTGTTGATACGATGCTGCATCAGGTCGCGGCAAGCGAGCTGGAAATCATGGTCTTTACCGGCAACCGCGGCTGTATCCAGATCCACTCCGGCCCGATCCAGACACTGAAATCTATGGGCCCATGGCAGAATGTGCTTGATCCGCACTTCAACCTGCACCTGCGCCTTGACCATATCGCCGAAGTCTGGGCCGTACAAAAGCCGACCCAACGCGGCCCTGCAGTATCAATCGAGGCATTTAATGCCGATGGCGGCCTGATCCTACAGGTGTTCGGCGTTGGAAAAGAGGGGCGTGATTGCCGGCCTGAGTGGGGCAAGCTGGTTGAAGGGCTTGAGGGGCTGAACGCAAAGGTGCCGGCATGATTACCCGTGTTTTCGAACCGCTGTTGCAACTGGGCTCCATTGTTGCGGTGATGGCCACGACCGCGCCCGCCTTTGCGCAAGACAAAACCGACGGTATCGTATCACTTGGCGGATCGGTGACGGAAATCATCTATGCGCTGGGGGCTGGCGATAGGTTGATCGCGCGCGATACTACCTCCAGCTATCCGCCGGAGGTGAACGCCCTGCCGGATGTGGGATATGTGCGCGCCCTGTCACCCGAGGGAGTGCTGGCCACCGATCCCGCGCTGATCATCGCGGAAAGTGGTGCCGGCCCCTTCGAGACGATCAATGTGCTTGAGGGCGCGCAGATCCCCTTTGTGAAGGTGCCGGAGGAATTTTCAGCAACAGGCGTCAGCGACAAGATTATCGTCGTTGGCAAAGCAATCGACGAAGAAGCCCAAGCGCAAAAGCTGGCCGCCGATCTGCGCGCAAAGCTTGAAGCGGTGACGCGCGTCTCGGATGCCAGACCGGACGCCGAGAAAAAGCGTGTGCTGTTTGTGCTCAGCACCCAAGGCGGGCGCATCATGGCCTCGGGCACAAACACCGCTGCACAGGCGATGATCGAGATGGCCGGAGCCGTGAATGCAGTATCAGCATTCGAAGGATACAAACCCATGACGGACGAAGCCGTGATTGCGGCTGCACCGGATGCCATTTTGATGATGGAGCGTGGCGGCGATCATAACACCGCCATAGAAGATCTGCTGGTCATGCCGTCGATCGCATCGACGCCCGCTGCGCAAAACCGCGCGGTGATCCGCATGGACGGGCTGTATCTGTTAGGGTTCGGTCCGCGCACTGCAGATGCCGTAAGCGATCTGAACCGCGCGATTTACGGTAGCTGAGCAGATGGCATCGATTGCGGATATGTCGCTGCCCTTTGACCGTCGCAAGACCGCGCGTCAGGCCCATGTCTGGCTGGCGGTTTTGCTGGTAATGGTCAGCATCGCAAGCCTCGCTACGGGGGCATCCGGCACGTCGCTGTGGGGCGCGCTGCACAAATTGGTGACCGGTGCCCCCCTCACCCGAATGGAGCGGGTGGTGCTTTGGGACATCAGGATGCCGCGGCTGATACTTGGAATCGTGGTGGGCGCTACGCTGGCTGTGTCGGGCGCGGTAATGCAGGGGCTGTTCCGCAATCCGCTTGCCGATCCGGGGATTGTCGGGGTCACTGCGGGGGCCGGGCTGGGCGCTGTCAGCGCAATTGTTCTGGGCGGGCTGCTGCCAATGGTTGTGATGAACACAGTCGGCTTCTGGCTGGTGCCGCTGGCAGCATTTATCGGCTGTTGGGCGACCACGCTGATTCTTTATCGTGTATCGACACGGCGCGGACGCACCTCTGTGGCGACAATGTTGCTGGCGGGCATTGCGATGGGCGCATTGGCAGGGGCCTTGTCCGGTGTGCTGATCTATCTGGCCGATGACGCGCAATTGCGCGATCTGACGTTTTGGGGGCTGGGGTCACTGGCGGGAGCGACATGGGCGAAAACCATTGTCGCAGGTCCAGTGATCATGATCTCGATTCTTGCGGCAACCCGAATTTCGCACGGGCTGAACGGGCTGGCGTTTGGCGAAGCAACTGCATCGCATATGGGCATCCCCGTCCAGCAGGTTAAAAACCTTGCCATTCTGGTTGTTGCCGCTGGCACTGGCGCGGCTGTCGCTGTTTCCGGAGGGATCGGATTTATCGGTATCATCGTGCCCCATCTGCTGCGCCTGTCAACGGGGCCTGACCACGAACCATTGCTGATCAACGCCGCCCTTCTGGGGGCAAGCCTGTTGTTGATCGCCGATATCATCAGCCGGGTCATCGTGGCCCCTGCCGAACTGCCCATCGGAATCGTCACCGCGATTCTGGGTGCGCCGGTGTTTCTTTGGATATTGCTGCGCCGTCGTGGGTTGGTAGATTTATGATGTTGGAAGCCCTGAACATCCGCGCGCGCATTGGCAATAAGGAAATCCTGCATGGAATCGATTTTCAGGCCAAAGCAGGCGAGATCACAGCGATTGTCGGGCCTAACGGCTCTGGCAAATCGACCTTGCTGAAAACCATCACGGACGAGATCGATTATAGCGGCACCATCCGGCTGAACGGGCGCGATACTGCGGCGATGAAACCCTGGGAGCTTGCAGCCCTGCGCGGTGTACTGCCACAGGCGGCTACACTGGCGTTTCCCTTTACGGTGATCGAGGTTGTCCGCATGGGTCTTACAACCGGCACATCGGGGGATCGCGCCGATGTGCCTGCCCGCGCCCTTGCTGCGGTCGGCCTTGATGGATACGCAGGGCGTTTCTATCAGGAACTTTCAGGCGGGGAGCAGCAGCGCGCACAGCTTGCGCGGGTGCTGTGTCAGGTCTGGCAGCCTGTTGTCGATGGCACCCCGCGCTGGCTGCTTCTGGACGAGCCTGTCGCAAGTCTTGATATCGGGCACCAATTGCTGGTCATGGAACTGGTCAAAGACTATGCCGCGCGCGGCGGCGGGGTTGTGGCGGTTATGCACGATCTGAACCTGTCGGCCATGTTCGCAACGCGCATCGCAATGATCATGAAAGGGACACTGCTGGTTTCAGGAACGCCCGAAACCGTGATGCAGGACGAAATCCTTTCCAAAGCATACGACTGCACATTGAGAGTAAATACGCCGGCGATGGCCGGGCAAAGCTATCTCTTGCCGCATCTGGCAACTGCCCCGCATGGGACATCAGGTTTTGGAAGTGCCTGATGATTTCCTTGCGCCGGTTTTCGAATGGCTTTGCGCGCTTTGGTAAACTCTGACACAGCCGGACAATCCTGCGGCTGTGTCAGTATATCAAAAGCGCCGGTTCACCCCAACTGGCGCAGCAATTCGGGTGAGGGTCTGCCCGTGGTGGCAAGCCCCTTACTGGCCTGATAGGCGCGAATGGCCTGTTCGCTGTTGGGTCCGATCACGCCGTCGCTTCCGCCGGTGTCGAACCCTTTGGCTGTCAGACGTTTTTGCAAGGCAATGCGGTCGTCCTTGGTGAGGCCATTGGCATCGGGCGGAAAGCTTCCGCGCAACGGACCTGCGCCGCCAATCCGGTCTGCCAGATGGCCCACACCGATCGCATAGGCATCCGAGTTGTTGTAGCGTTTGATTGCACGAAAATTGCGCGTCACCGCAAAACGGGGGCCGCCTGCCTGGGGTTGAATGATGCTGCCATCGGGCGCGCCATTTCCAACCTCACCACCCCATTTCGTGCCACGTGACCAGCCGTTTCGCTGCAAATACGCAGCCGTGGAGGCCAGCGCATCCGTTGGATCATCAGACCAGATGTCGCGGCGGCCATCACCGGTAAAATCAACCGCAAATGCCTGATAGGACGTCGGGATAAACTGGGTGTGCCCCATTGCTCCAGCCCAAGATCCTGTCATCCGCGCGGGCGTGATATCCCCGTTTTGCAGAATTTTCAGCGCCGCAATCAACTGTTTTTCAAAAAATGCGCCGCGCCGCCCGTCATAGGCCAAGGTCGATGTCGCCGAGATGACAGGAACATTTCCGCGCCGCTCGCCGAAAAAGCTTTCAAGCCCCCAAACGGCGCAAATAATCTCGGCATCTACGCCGTATTTTCCTTCCAGTGTCTGCAATGTGCCGCGATGCCGTGCGAACGCTGCGCGCCCCTTGTTGATCCGCTCGTCAGAGGCCGCAATCGACAGATAATCCTCAAGGCTGCGCTTGAATTCGGTCTGGTTGCGGTCACGCTTCACACAGCCGGGCAGATATCCCGTGCCGCGAAACGCCGAGGCAAGTGTGGACTGCGATATTCCGCGTGATCCTGCTCGGCTGCGAAAGCTGGCAACCCACGTATCATATCCGGCGTTTACGGTGGGGCGCAGGTCGGCAGGCAATCCGCCTGACACACTATCGCTGCGCTGCGAGGTCGCGCCCGCCCCGCATCCCGAAAGTGCAAGGGCGCCGAGGCCCATTCCAAAATGTCGCCGTGAAAGTATCATACTGCCGTCCCGTTTTTGTGTTGGGGTTTTGCCACTATGCTACCCGAAACACGTGCCAAGACAACAGGTGTTGCGCAGCCGTGCGCGCGCTATTGCCTAAGTAGCATCACCGCCTCTTCACTAGACCGCTGGAATCACATTGCGGTGACGTTGAAACCGGACAGCACGACAGATCAGGGCTGGTACAGTGGCACAGTTGACATAGACATTTTCGCAGACCCGTTCTGCACATCGCGCGCGTGACTGATGTAGATCAATGTCTGGTTCGCTTCATCAAAGATACGCTTCACACGCAGGGTCTTGAAAATAATCGAACGACGCTCGCGAAACACATCCTCACCGTCGGAACTGCGATCAATATCGCCGACCGTTATCGGCCCTGTCTGGCGGCAGGAGATTGAGGAGTTTGAAGGATCTTCGAACCAGTTACCCTTCTGTAAGCGATCAATAATACCGCGCTCGAAATACGTGATGTGGCAAGTCACCCCTTCCACCTCAGGGTCAGGCAACGCTTCGATAATCAGATCATTTCCAAGCCAATCCACACCAATTTCACCCACCACTTCTGAAGCGGCAACATTGGGAAGGCAAAGAATGAAAGCGGCAAAGATTTGTTTTATCATGCAAGCAAACGCACCGTGCCTGATCCGGTTCCACGCCGCCGAAAATAAACTTCAGACGAGAACCCGCTTGCCAGCATCACACGGAGAACATAAGTAGAACATATGGCAAAATTGACTCTCAAAGAAAAACTGGCGTTGTTGAGTGACGCGGCGAAATATGATGCCTCCTGTGCATCATCCGGCACAACGCGGCGCAGCAGCGCCGATGGCACCGGACTGGGCAGCACCGAAGGGTCGGGCATTTGCCACGCTTACGCCCCTGACGGGCGGTGCATCAGTCTGTTGAAGATTCTAATGACCAACTTTTGCATTTATGATTGTGCCTATTGCATCAATCGGGTGTCTTCCAACGTGGCACGGGCGCGCTTTACAGTGGAGGAAGTGGTTCACCTGACAACCGAATTTTACCGCCGGAATTATATCGAGGGGCTGTTTTTGTCCTCCGGCATTATCAAAAGCCCCGATGATACGATGGCCGATATGGTTCGCATTGCCCGCAGTCTGCGGCACGATCATCACTTCCGCGGGTATATCCATCTGAAAACAATTCCCGATGCAGACCCCGCATTGATCGAGGAGGCGGGCCTGCTGGCAGACCGGTTGTCGATGAACATCGAACTGCCGACCGATGCAGGCATCAAAACCTACGCCCCCGAGAAAAACCCGCACGAAATCCGCCGTGCGATGGGGCGGGTCGAACTGCGCAAGCAGGCCGCCAAAGAGCGCACCCATACCGGACGGCGCGCGGCAAAATTCGCACCTGCGGGGCAAAGCACCCAACTAATTGTCGGTGCCGACGGCGCTAATGACGCAACAATCCTGCAAAGTTCGACGCGCCTTTATAGCTCTTATAAATTGAAGCGGGTGTATTATTCGGCCTTTTCACCGATTCCCGACAGCACGGCAGCATTGCCGTTGATCAAACCGCCCCTCGCGCGCGAGCATCGCTTGTACCAAGCGGATTGGCTGCTGCGGTTTTACGGTTATCAGGCGGATGAAATCACCTCGGCGGCGGATGGCGGGATGCTGGATCTGGACATCGATCCGAAACTGGCGTGGGCACTGGCGAACAGGCACGCGTTTCCGGTTGATATCAACCGCGCAGGCAAGGACATGCTGCTGCGCGTGCCCGGTTTTGGCGTGAAATCTGTAGGGCGAATTTTATCTGCACGGCGCAACGGGGCGCTGGGGTTTGGCGATCTGAAACGGATCGGCGCGCTGGTGAACAAAGCCAAACCATTTATAACCACGCGCGATTGGTCCCCCGGTGGTTTGACCGATGCGGCCAATCTTCGCGCGCGTTTTGCCCCCCCGCCCGAGCAGCTTAGCCTGCTGTGATCTACGCACCGCGCCTGCCCCGTCTTGGCACGTTCGAGGCATGGCGCGACGCTGCGCGCGCGCTGGCAAGCAACGATGTTTCGGGCGCGCAGATCGACTGGGCGATGGAAGGTAGTGCCGACAGCCTGTTTACACAACATACCCCCCTACCCGACGCCCGCGAAATGAAGGTGCCGAAAGATTTCGTGCCTCTTGCCAAGCTGGTCTGCGCCAGCCGCGCTGCGGGCGCACATGACCTGTTGTACCGCGTGTTATTACGATGCCGTGGCAACCCCTATCTGTTGAAAAATCGGGCTGATCCGCAGGTGCAACAACTGGAAGTATGGGCAAAAAACGTGCGCCGCGATATGCACAAGATGAAAGCATTTGTGCGGTTCCGCGATGTCACACCAGAAGGGGCGAACAGGCGCCGGTTTCTCAGTTGGTTCGAGCCGGAACACAGGATTGAAGAGCTGATCGCAGGGTTCTTTACCCGCCGCTTCGGGGATATGGATTGGGCGATTGTGACACCCGAAGTCACTACGCGGTTTGAGGGCGGCGCATTGCATCAGGATGCCATCGCCAGCGCGCGCCTTGATCTGAGTGACGAGACAGAGGATTTGTGGCGTACGTATTACGCCAACATATTCAATCCCGCGCGCCTTAAAATCAAAGCGATGCAATCGGAGATGCCCAAAAAGTACTGGAAGAACCTGCCCGAAGCAGATTTGATTCCCGATTTGATCAGGCAGGCCGAAACGCGGATGCGGCAGATGCAGGACGAAGCACCCAGCTTGCCGCCCGTCCGTGCCGAAAGGATTCTGGAGCGGCTGCCGAAGCGGAACATCGTTGACGAAATGAATGCCTGCGCCCGCTGTCCGATCGGGGCGCAGGCCACGCAAGCTGTGGCCGGTTCCGGCCCGCCGGACGCGCGCCTGATGATCGTTGGCGAACAACCGGGGGACCGCGAAGATTTGACCGGGCTACCGTTTGTCGGGCCGGCGGGGCAGATGTTTGACCGGATCGCTGCCGAGGCCGGACTTGATCGCGCCAGCGCTTATGTGACAAATGCAGTCAAACATTTTAAATTCTTGCCGCGCGGCAAAAAGCGCATCCATCAGAACCCCGAAAGGAGCGAGATCGAAGCCTGTCGCGTTTGGCTGACGCGTGAGATTTCCGAAATTCAGCCTGTTCTAATTGTCGCGCTTGGGGCCACTGCAGCGCACGCGCTGACCGGAACAGGGGCCAACCTGATGAAGCGGCGCGGAAAGCTGGAAACGGGACGCGACGGCGCGCCGGTTTTGATCACACTTCATCCTGCGGCAATTCTTCGCAGCAATAACAGTGATATGCTACACAATCTGTTGAGACAGGATTTGGCGTTGGCGGTCGAAATGTTGGATAACGCTCAATATATGTAGGCCCGATCAGGAAGCATGTGTTTCTCTTGGTCGGTTGCTGTTTTACCTTAACGATCAGACTGCGCGCACATCTGCTGTGCCGCCCGCCAAGGCGGTGCAGTTCCAAGGCATGGCCTTTTTCAAAAGGCCTAAGTATAGTGTGAGTCTAATAAATTACATTGATGCAGATCAAATTATGACAGCTCCAAGTTTCAGACAAAACAAATGCCAGAACTGTCCGATCCGTCATCGTGCTGTTTGTTCACGCTGTGATGCTGACGAACTTAAAATGCTGGAAAGTATAAAGACGTATCGCAATTTTTCCGCGGGAGAGACAATTTTCTGGCGTGGCGAACCGATGGATTTTCTGGCATCTGTTGTGACCGGCGTCGCAGCGCTGTCAAAAACTCTGGAGGACGGACGTACCCAGATGGTCGGTTTATTGCTACCGTCCGATTTCATGGGGCGCCCCGGACGGGCCCATGTCGAATTTGACGTTACCGCCACCACAGATGTTACTCTTTGCTGCTTCGAGCGTCTCCCCTTCGAGAAACTGACACGCGAGAACCCTCACATCACCCAACGTCTTATGGAGCTTGTGCTGGACGAATTAGATGCCGCTCGCGATTGGATGTTGTTACTGGGACGCAAGACTGCACGCGAAAAAATCGCAACCTTCATCGAGATGCTGAGCCGCCGCGTCCGCATTGAAAAAGGGCAGCAAACCCTGGTTCTGCCGATGTCGATGACCCGCGACCAAATTGCGAATTTTCTCGGCCTGACTCTCGAAACGGTCAGCAGGCAATTTAATGCGCTGAAGAAGGAAGGCATTATTGAATTCAATGATCGCAAACACATTGTGATCAAAGATATTGATGCTTTGCAGGATGCCACAGGTGACGATGTGGAAATAGATACGAGTATCGTGGCGTAAACCTGTCCGGCATTGATCCAGATCAAAGAGCAGACAAACTGCTTAAATTAGAAACCGCACCAAGACCAACACGCGCCTGCCGTGCTGTGTTGCTATTACGAGGGACACTAAATGAACTATGTCAAACTATTGCTCCTTGGGGGTGTGACGCTTTTTGCAGCACTTGCCAGCAGCTGGGCACGCGATCCTGCCTATCAACTTCATGCAGTACTGATCATGCTGATCGGTGCATTCATGTTTATCCGCGTTCTGCGGCAAACAGACGAACCGCCAGCACCGATGCAACCCCAGGACCGCTATGAAGACGGCGTTATCCGCGCGGGGGTTATTGCTACAGCATTCTGGGGCATTGCGGGTTTTCTGGTCGGCACGTTTATCGCGTTCCAGCTGGCCTTCCCCGAGCTGAACTTTGACTGGGGGCAGCCGTTTACCAACTTTGGCAGGCTACGTCCGCTGCACACCAGTGCGGTGATTTTTGCTTTTGGTGGTAACGCGCTGATCGCAACCTCGTTCTACGTCGTCCAGCGCACCAGTGGTGTGCGCCTGTGGGGCGGCAACGCCGGTTGGTTTGTCTTCTGGGGCTATCAGTTGTTCATCGTTCTGGCCGCAACCGGCTATTTGCTGGGCGCGACCCAATCCAAAGAATACGCCGAGCCCGAGTGGTACACCGATCTTTGGCTGACGGTTGTCTGGCTAACTTATCTTGTTGTTTTCATGGGAACAATCATCAAGCGGCAGGAAAAGCACATCTATGTCGCGAACTGGTTCTATCTGGCTTTCATCATCACGGTAGCGATGCTGCACGTGGTTAACAACATGTCCATTCCGGTCAGCATCTGGGGCAGCAAATCTGTTCAGGTTTTCTCGGGCGTGCAGGACGCGATGACACAGTGGTGGTATGGCCACAACGCCGTTGGCTTCTTCCTCACTGCCGGTTTCCTCGGCATGATGTATTACTTTGTACCAAAGCAGGCAGAGCGTCCTGTCTATAGCTACAAACTGTCCATCATCCACTTCTGGGCGCTGATCTTTCTGTATATCTGGGCCGGTCCACACCACCTGCATTATACTGCGCTGCCTGACTGGGCGGCGACCCTTGGCATGGTGTTCTCGATCGTTCTGTGGATGCCCAGCTGGGGTGGAATGATTAACGGCCTTATGACGTTGCAAGGCGCATGGGACAAGTTGCGCACTGATCCGATCCTGCGGATGTTCGTCCTCAGCCTCGGCTTCTACGGTATGTCCACATTCGAGGGTCCGATGATGTCGATCCGCGCTGTGAACTCGCTGTCGCACTACACCGACTGGACCATCGGGCACGTCCACTCCGGCGCGCTCGGCTGGAATGGTATGATCACCTTTGGTGCGCTCTACTTCCTGACGCCACGTCTATGGGGACGCAAGCAGATGCACTCGATGGCAGCGATCAACTGGCATTTCTGGCTCGCGACACTGGGGATCGTTCTGTACGCCGCCTCAATGTGGGTATCGGGCATCATGGAAGGCCTGATGTGGCGCGAAGTCGACGATCAGGGTTTCCTCGTCAACTCGTTCGCGGACACGGTTGTTGCCAAATATCCGATGTATGTCGTGCGTGGTCTGGGTGGAGTTCTGTTCCTCTCTGGTGCGGTGATAATGTGCTGGAACATGTGGATGACCATTCGTGCCGGCAAACCGTCAACCACCGCTTTGCCTGCACGTTTCAACGCAACACCAGCCGAATAAGGAGCGGATCATGACCGAGAATAACGATAAAATACCAGATCCCGCCAAGGACCCTAACGTTAGCCAGTTGTCGGATTTCCCTGATGAAATCCCTAACGAGCTTCCGCACCAGTCCGCATTTCTGGACAAGCATGCGATTTTGGAGAAAAGTCCAACCTTGCTTCTCGCCTTTTCGCTGCTGACAGTAAGCATTGGCGGGATCGTAGAGATCGCGCCGCTGTTCTGGCTGGAAAACACCATCGAGAAAGTAGAGGGCATGCGCCCCTACTCTCCTCTCGAACTGACGGGGCGCGATATCTACGTGCGCGAAGGGTGCTATACCTGCCACAGCCAGATGATCCGGCCCATGCGCGACGAGGTAGAGCGTTATGGCCATTACTCGCTTGCCGCAGAGAGCATGTACGACCACCCGCACCAGTGGGGGTCCAAACGTACTGGGCCTGATCTGGCGCGTGTGGGTGGGCGGTATTCGGACGCTTGGCATCTGGATCACCTAATGGATCCACAGTCCGTTGTGCCCGAAAGTATTATGCCGAAGTACGCGTTTCTGGCGGACACACCGATTGACGGTAAATATGTTGCCGATCTGATGACGACACACCGGTTTGTCGGTGTTCCATATACAGATCAGCAGATCGAAGCAGCATATGACGACTTCCATGCGCAGGCCGACCCCGAAGGGGATGTCGACGGCGTTGAAGAACGCTATCCCGGTGCGGCAATTTCCAACTTTGACGGCCAGAAGGGCGTTACAGAGATGGACGCACTGATCGCCTACCTTCAGGTGCTGGGAACAATGGTCGATTTCTCGACCTTCACCCCCGATGCCAGCAGATAGGAGACATCGATATGGAAACCTATTCTTTATTAAGGGAAATCGCGGATAGCTGGGTTTTGCTGGCGATGTTCATTTTCTTTGCCGGAGCGGCGATCTGGGCATTTTTGCCCAGCCAGAGCAAGGCCCGTAAAGATGCCAGCATGATTCCGTTCAGAAACGACAATGATGGCAACGCGAACAAGCGTACAGATGATGCGCCAAAGCAGAAGTCCCGCAAACAGGAGACAAAAAGCCATGACTGATAGAAAGGTCGACGAAACGACTGGTGTGGAAACCACCGGCCATGAGTGGGATGGCATTCGCGAACTCAACAACCCGCTACCGCGCTGGTGGCTCTATTCGCTCTATGCCACGATCGTCTGGGCCATAGCCTACACCATCGCCTATCCTGCTTGGCCAATGGTCTCCGGTGCAACCAGCGGTTTGCTGGGGTATTCCACACGCGCAAACGTAGCCGAAGAGATTACAGCGCATGAGGCAAAGAACAACGCACTGGTCGCGGATTTGCTTGCAATCGAATTGCCTGCGTTGCAACCGGGTGATGATCTGCACCGCTATGCAGTGGCACGCGGCGGTGCTGTATTTCGTGCGCAGTGCAGCCAGTGTCACGGCTCGGGCGCAGCGGGGGCCAAAGGCTATCCAAATTTGCGCGACGATGACTGGTTGTGGGGCGGCGATATAGAAAATATCACTGCAACCATTGATCACGGCATCCGCAACGAAACAGATGGCGATGCGCGCTGGTCGGAAATGCCGGCCTATGATGAAATCTTCTCCGACGAGGAAATCAACGCGGTTGTTGCGTATGTTGGCAGCCTGTCGGCGCCCGCAACCGATGCCGTACTGGTGGCAGAGGGCGCAACCCTGTTTGCGGACAATTGCGCAGCCTGTCACGGCGAAGAAGGACTGGGCGATCCGGAACTTGGCGCGCCAAATCTTGCTGACGCGATCTGGCTTTATGGCGGTGATCCGGTGACATTGGAAGAAACCGTGCGCTATTCACGCTTTGGTGTGATGCCTGCGTGGGGTCAGCGTTTGTCTGATGAAGACGTGCGCGCGGTTGCGGTTTACGTCCACAATCTCGGCGGCGGAGAGTAACCGGAACCACCTGCGACAAAACGACAATGCCCCTTCGGGGGCATTGTTGATTCAGATCAACGCGGATAATGTTCGCCCGATCTAATCAAAGAGATCAGCAAGAGGTCTCCTATGTCTACACCCTCCCTTTACAGCGCACGTGAACCGATTTTCCCCCGCCGCGTGTCGGGCAAATTCCGCACACTCAAGTGGTGGATTCTCGGCCTGACGCTGGGCATCTACTATCTTACACCGTGGCTGCGCTGGGACCGCGGGCCAAGCCTGCCCGATCAGGCGGTGCTGATCGATCTTGCCAACAGACGTTTCTATTTCTTCTGGATCGAAATCTGGCCCCATGAATTCTATTTTGTGGCGGGCTTGCTGATTATGGCTGGGCTGGGGCTGTTTTTGTTCACCTCGGCTCTGGGGCGTGTCTGGTGCGGCTATACTTGCCCCCAAACCGTGTGGACCGATCTGTTTATTCTGGTCGAGCGTTGGATCGAAGGTGACAGAAACGCGCGTGTCCGCCTGCACAAGGCCAAGTGGGACTTTAAAAAATGGCGGCTTAGGATCTCCAAGTGGGTTGTCTGGCTGGTGATAGCGCTGGCAACAGGCGGGGCATGGGTGTTCTATTTCGCAGATGCCCCGACGCTGCTGGTGGATCTGGTCACAGGACAGGCCGCTGCTGTGGCCTACATCACAATCGCAATCCTGACCGCCACGACCTTTATTTTCGGCGGCTTCATGCGTGAACAGATCTGCATCTACATGTGCCCGTGGCCGCGTATTCAGGCGGCGATGATGGACCCTGACACAATTACAGTTGCCTACCGCGAATGGCGCGGAGAACCGCGCGGCAAGGGTAATGTGCGCAAACGCGACCGCGCTGCTGCAGAAAAGGCAGAGCGTGAAGCGCAAGCCGCAGGCCCCGGCCAGCAGGTACGCTACAAGGCAACCCCCTACCCCAACGCCCCGATCCGTCTGGACACCGGCGAAGCCTCCCTTGCAGCGACAGTCAAGGACCACGGTGATTGCATTGACTGTATGGCCTGCGTCAACGTCTGCCCGATGGGCATCGACATCCGCGATGGCCAGCAGATGGAGTGTATTACCTGCGCCCTGTGCATTGATGCCTGTGACGATGTGATGGACAAAATCGGCAAACCGCGCGGTCTGATCGATTATATGGCGCTGTCTGACGAAGCGGCAGAGCGCGCCGGTGGCCCCCCTCTGTCTGTGTGGCGTCACATTTTCCGCACCCGCACCCTGATCTATACCGCGATGTGGTCGCTGATCGGTGTGGGACTGGTGTATGCGCTGTTTATCCGCAGCGATATCGAACTTACCGTCAGCCCCGTGCGCAATCCGACGTATGTGCTGCAATCAGACGGTTCGATCCGCAATATCTATGATGTCCGGCTGCGCAACAAATCCCACGAACCGCGTGAATTCAAACTGAGCCTCACAAGCGAAGAAATCCTGCAAATTCAACTGTCGGGCCGTCAGGAAGACTTGAGCGTTACCGTCCCCGCAGATACCACCTTGAACCAGCAGGTGTTCATCACCGCGCGGCCCCAGGATCCCGCTGCCTCGAACCACACAACCGACGTACGCATCTGGGTCGAAGACCAGACCACCGGCGCACGTGCGGGACAATCCACCAGCTTTAACGGGAGAGACCAATGACAAAGGAAATCAAAGGCTGGCACGTTGCAGCTGTCTTCGTCCTCGCCTTCAGCGTTATTATTACGGTTAATCTGGTTCTCGCCGTTAACGCCGTGCGCACCTTTCCCGGACTGGAGGTTGCCAATTCTTACGTGGCCAGCCAGTCCTTTGACGAAGACCGCGAAACGCAGCTTGCGCTGGGCTGGGATGTGTCCGCCACGCTGGAGGGAAACGAACTGTCGCTTGTTATTCTTGAAGACGGGCGCGCCATAGCGCCACAGATCGAGGAAGCCACATTCGGGCGCGCCACAAACGTGCAGCAGGATCAGATCCCGCAGTTTGAATTTGACGGTCACGCGTTGCGGGCGACCGTAGAGGCAGGTCGCGGCAACTGGAACCTGCGCCTGCGCGCGCGCAGTGATGACGGCACGTTGTTCCAGCAACGTATTATTGTAAAGGTTGCCAGATGACATCCGCCTGCCCTGCCTGTTCTGCCGCGCCAATGGCATTAGAAACTGCCAGCGGTCCCGCATTGCAATTCTCTGTTCCCGGCGTGCATTGCGCCGCATGTATTGGTCAGATCGAGCGCGGTCTGGCCCATCTGAACGGTTTGCAATCTGTGCGGGTAAACCTGTCAATGAAACGGTTGTCGGTCACGGGGCCTGTCGATTCTGAAACTGTTATGTCCGCAGTTGAAAAGCTGGGTTTTGACATATTCGCGCTCGATTCTGCATCGCTACAAGTATCCCAAGACAGCACTAGCCGCGCCTTGCTGATGCGGATGGCGGTTGCGGGCTTTGCCATGATGAACGTCATGCTGTTTTCTGTCGCAATCTGGTCAGGCGCAACGGATACAACGCGTGATCTGTTTCACATGATTTCCGCTGCCATCACGCTGCCTGTGGTCCTCTACTCAGGCCAGCCCTTCTTCCGCTCTGCATGGTCAGCCCTGCGCGCTGGCAGGTTGAATATGGATGTGCCGATCTCGCTTGCGATCCTGCTGGCCTCCGGCATGTCCCTGTATGAAACCCTGGACGGTGGCACCGAGGCCTATTTTGATGCGGCGCTGTCACTGACATTCTTCCTGCTGATCGGGCGCTACATGGATCACCGCACACGCAGCGCGGCGCGATCTGCTGCGCGCGAACTGACAGCGCTGGAGGTGCACACCGCCGAGCGCTTGATCGGCGACCAGACCCAGACCGTCCCCGTGACCGATCTGGAAGTTGACGATATCATTCTGGTGCCGACCGGCGCGCGGGTTGCAGTCGATGGTGTACTGCTGTCTGGCGAAGCACTGATGGACCGCTCTGTCCTGACAGGAGAAAGCGCGGCCGTCACCCTGAAAGCCGGTGACGTCCTGCAAGCCGGGGAAATCAACCTGACGGCCCCCTTGCGGCTGCGCGCCTTGACTGTTGGCGCGGATACATCCCTGCGCCGTATGGCAGCACTGGTCGAAACCGCCGAAAATGCCCGCAACAGTTACACCGCGCTGGCCGACCGCGCCGCGCAAGTGTACGCGCCGCTGGTTCATACGCTGGCCCTGATCGCGCTTGTTGGATGGTGGATAGCGACCGGCGATTTCCGCTATTCACTCAACATCGCCATTGCCGTTCTGATCATTACCTGCCCGTGTGCTCTGGGCCTCGCCGTGCCGGCTGTATCTACTGCTGCCGTAAGCCGCCTGTTTAACGCCGGATTTCTGGTGCGCCATGCAACCGCGCTGGAACGGCTGGCCGAGACGACACATATCGTCTTTGACAAGACCGGCACGCTCACCCTTCCCACGGTTCAACTGCCCGAAAAGATGAGTGACGAGGACAAGGGGATCGCCAAATCCCTTGCGCAGGCATCGCTTCATCCGCTGTCGCGGGCCTTGGTAACTGCGCTGTCAGATACTGCCGCAGCGCCGGTTGCGGACATAAACGAAGTTGCGGGACAGGGCGTCACAGGCGTTTACCAAGGCAAGAAGGTATCACTTGGCCGTGGGCCATGGTTGGGCGCGTCCCACACCGGCCTTTGCTTGCGGATCGGCGATGCCGACCCCGTGCCGCTAGAGGTGCCGGAAGCACTACGCCCCGGTGTTGCGGATGCGATCAGGAACCTCGATCTGCCCTGCGAGATTGTCACCGGTGATACCGACATTCCTGCGCAAAAACTGGCCGCTCAACTTTCTCTGCCGGTCACATCCAGCGCCAGCCCCGAGGCAAAGCTGAACCGTCTGAAAGCGCTCAGCGATGCGGGAGAGCGCGTGCTGATGATCGGTGACGGTCTAAACGATACTGCCGCACTGGCGCAGGCCCACGCCTCTATTGCGCCCTCTACCGCACTGGAAGCATCACGTAACGCCGCCGACATTGTGATCCTGAAAGACAGCTTTGCAGAGCTGCCGCTGATCATTCGGGTTGCCCGTGCGACCCGATTGCTGTCGGTGCAAAACTTCGGCATTGCCGCGGTTTATAACTGCATTGCGGTTCCCGTTGCCCTCGCAGGATACGCAACGCCCCTCGCCGCAGCCTTGGCAATGTCGATCTCATCCATTACCGTATTGGCCAACGCACAACGTATGAGGTTTATCCGATGAATGTACTTGTGATCCTGATCCCGGTTTCCCTGATCCTTGGAGCAGCTGGCCTCGCGGCGTTTATCTGGACTGTCCGGTCCGATCAATACGACGATGACAGCGGCAACGCCGCCCGCATTCTACTAGACGACGATGAGTAACATTTCACCCGCCAGCACAATCAGGGGGCAGTATCCGAACTACTAAATCGTACGACACTTCCTGAGCGTCTCAGATAGAAAACCCCCGGCGATTTCCATCGCCGGGGGTTTTCTATGATCAATGGCGCTGACTCAATTTATGGTCAACTATTCTGAGCCCACTTAAAGGTGGGATTACTAACATCAGCCACACTTGCTGTGACCGCAGCTGCCGCACGTCATGCAGCCTTCGACCATTCTCAGGTCATACTGGCCACAGCTTGAGCAGGCTTTCCCGCGGGGTTGTTCCAAGCCGACCACTTTTGCTTGCGGGTCGGATTTCAGGCCCATGCCCTCGCCTGCGATGAAGCCGGTGTTGATCAGGTGTTGCTCGATCACGCCACCGATTGCCGCGAGGATAGAGGGGATATATTTACCGCCCATCCACGCGCCGCCACGCGGGTCGAACACGGCTTTCAGTTCTTCAACAACAAACGACACATCGCCACCGCGACGGAACACAGCAGATATCATCCGTGTCAAGGCAACTGTCCAGGCAAAATGCTCCATGTTTTTGGAGTTGATGAACACCTCGAACGGGCGGCGGTGGCCGCTGACAACCAGATCGTTGATGGTGATATACAGCGCGTGTTCGCTGTCGGGCCATTTGATCTTGTAGGTCGCCCCTTCCAACTCCTGCGGACGGTCCAGCGGGTCAGACATGTAAATGACATCACCGTGCGGCTCTTGCGGCTCCTCCCCATCATAGCTCACTACTTCGGGGGCCTTTTTCTCTTCTGAGACAGATAGGACAGAACCAGTGATGTCGTTGGGACGATAGGTTGTGCAGCCTTTGCAACCGGTATCCCATGCCTCCATGTAGACCTCTTTGAAAGTGTCGAAAGAGATGTCCTCGGGGCAGTTGATGGTTTTGGAAATGCTTGAATCAACCCATTTCTGCGCGGCCGCCTGCATTTTTACATGCTCAAGCGGTGCCAACGTCTGGGCGTTGACGAAATAGTCGGGCAGCGGCGCGTCACCTTTTAAATCACGCCACATCTGCACGGCATAATCCACTACCTCTTCCTCGGTGCGGGTGCCGTCTTTTTGCAGAACCTTGCGGGTGTAGGCGTAGGCAAAGACAGGCTCGATACCAGAACTGACATTGCCTGCATATAGGCTGATCGTGCCGGTGGGCGCGATGGAGGTCAGCAGCGCGTTGCGGATGCCATGGGTGCGGATCGCTTCGCGTACATCCTCGTCCATCTGCAACATTGTACCCGACGCCAGATACTCTTCGGCATCAAACAGCGGGAACGCGCCCTTTTCCTTTGCCAAATCCACCGACGCCAAATATGCGGCGCGCGCGATCGCGTGCAACCAATCTTCCGTCTGACGCGCCGCCTCGTCCGAACCATAACGCAGGCCCAACATAAGAAGAGCATCCGCCAGACCTGTCACGCCAAGGCCGATCCGGCGCTTGTTCTTTGCCTCTTGCGCCTGTGCTTCCAGCGGAAATTGCGACACATCCACCACGTTGTCCATCATGCGGACCGAGGTTGCGACCAGTTCGTTCAGTGCCTCGATATCCAGCGCGGCAGTGTCCTCAAACGGAGCGCTTACCAGACGGGCAAGGTTAATCGACCCCAGAAGGCACGCGCCATAAGGCGGCAGCGGCTGCTCGCCACAGGGGTTTGTGGCGGCTATGGTTTCACAATAGCTGAGGTTGTTGGCTTCGTTGATGCGATCAATGAAAATCACACCCGGTTCGGCGAAATCGTAGGTGGCTTTCATGATCGCATTCCACAGATCAAGCGCCTGAACGGTTTTATAAACCTTGCCGTCGAACTTCAGGTCCCAAGACCCGTTTGCTTTCACCGCATCCATAAACGGATCGGTGATCAGCACCGACATATTGAACATGCGCAAACGGGCGGCGTCCGATTTGGCAGTGATAAACGCCTCTACATCGGGGTGATCACAGCGCATCGTTGCCATCATCGCGCCACGGCGTGAACCGGCGGACATAATCGTGCGGCACATTGCATCCCAGACATCCATAAACGACAGTGGGCCAGAGGCATCCGCCGACACGCCCAGAACATCTGCGCCCTTTGGCCGGATCGTCGAGAAATCATAACCGATCCCGCCGCCCTGCTGCATGGTCAACGCCGCTTCTTTCAGCATGTCGAAAATACCGGCCATACTGTCAGGGACTGTCCCCATCACAAAGCAGTTGAACAGTGTCACACGCCGCGCAGTCCCGGCGCCCGCCGTGATGCGTCCTGCGGGCAGGTATTTGAAATCTTCCAGCGCTTCGAAGAACGTTTCTTCCCATCCGTCTTTATCTTCTTCGACCTGCGCCAGATCACGTGCGATGCGGCGCCATGTATCCTCAACGGTGACGTCATGGGGCGTGCCATCTGCTGCTTTAAAACGGTATTTCATATCCCATATCTGTTCGGCGATCGGGGCAGCAAAGCGGGTCATGGCGATTCCTCGGTTGGGCTAGGGAGAGCCTTGTCATACCTTAACACACAAGAAAGACCACTCCCCAATTCAGAATTTCATCGGCGACAAACCACCACAGTTTGCTTCTGTTGCCTATTCGCCTACCTTATGATGTGGCTCCGAAGTGAGTCTGTGGACAAACATGTGGAAGAACCTGTGAGCAAAAATATCGTACACCTGATCAAGCTGTCTGTCGGCACTGAAAATGTCGAACAGTTGGTAGAGTGGCAACGCCATCGCTCGCAGCAGGTCGTCAACGGCCAGTACTACCACCAGACCCGTATGTGGCCCAAGCGTGAGGCCGAAATCCTGAACGGAGGGTCGATTTATTGGGTCATCAAGGGCGAGATATCAGCGCGTCAGCGCATTATCCGGCTGGACGAAAAGATTGGTGCTGACGGGATTCGCCGTTGCGGTATCGTGCTTGATTCCGAAGTCATCCCGACCGTCAGCGCCCTGAAACGTCCTTTTCAGGGCTGGCGCTACCTAAAGCCGGAGGACGCCCCCGCCGACCTTCCCAGAGGGCGCGGCAAGGAAGATGTCCTTCCGGTAGAGCTCAACCGCGCCCTGGCAGAGATTGGCGTATTGTAGCGCAGGCTATCCCAACCGTTCCAGCAGGTCATCAAGGCATTTGCGTTCATCAGCGTCCATCGGTGCCACGCGCGATTTCCACAGCGTCGCCTGACTGCGCAGCATCAATCCGTCGCTGAGTATTTTCAGGTGATTGGCGGTCAATGTCTCGCCGGTCGAGGTGATATCGGCAATCGCTTCGGCGGTTTCGTTTGCGACGGTGCCTTCGGTCGCGCCTTGGCTATCCACCAGCGCATAATCCGCAACACCGGCATCGCGCAGGAATTCACGCACAAGGCGATGGTACTTGGTTGCAATGCGCAAACGGTGGCCATGTTCCAACCGGAACGCGGCGGCAGCGGCATCCAGATCATGCAATGTATCCACATCTGTCCATGCCTGCGGCACCGCAAGGATCAGATCAGCCTGACCGAAGCCGAGTTCCGCAACCACTTCAACCGATTGCTCCCAAAGAGGCAGTTTTTCATGCACCAGATCGGTGCCGGTTACCCCCAGATGAATACGCCCGGCGGCCAGTTCACGCGGGATTTCTCCGGCGGACAGCAACACAAGTGCAACCCCCTCTATCCCCTCAACCACACCGGCATATTCCCGATCAGACCCACTGCGCGCCAACTGGATACCGCGCGCGCCGAACCAGTCGAAGGTCTTCTCCATCAGCCGCCCCTTTGACGGCACACCCAGCTTTAGCGTCATGGCTTGCCCTCCAGTTCCAGCATCACGTCGGGGCGCATGACGCCCCCCACCGCAGGGATTTCCCGCCCGCGCCCAAGCCGCCGCGTCAGCGCATCATAGCGGCCACCGGTTGCAAGCGGTGGCAAATCCGCACGATCTCTGGCGCGGAATCCAAAAACAAAACCGTCATAATATTCCATCGACGTGCGGCCATGGTTCGCCTCGAACAGCAACGTTTCCACCTCAACGCCCCGCGCCGCCAATGCGTCTTTGCGCGCCGCAACACGCGCCACAGCGGGGATAATCTCGGGCAAGTCAACGGACAGGTCGTGCAACCGCGACAGCGCATCAGGTAGAGGCGCGGAAATATCCAGCAGCGCGTCAATCAGATCAACGTCTCTGGCTGGAATCGGCGCGGTTCCGGCATCGGCTTTTAGGGCTTGGATACGGGCATCAATTTCATGCTGGCGGCGCGCACCCACCAGTGGCGCATCGCTGGTCACACTGCCGGCCAGCAACGCCTCGCGTGTGGGCGAGGCAGGCATCTGCCCTGAATAGCGATCCAGCAGCGCGCGAAAACGCCGTGGTCGCCAGATATGGCGCATCAGCGCATTCTTGCGCAAATCACTGGTTTTCAGCCCGTTCACCACGGCCATCAGAACACCGATATCCCCCGTTACGGCCCGCACAGGCAAATCACCCAAGGCGTCTGCTATAAGCGCGAACACTTCTGCATCGCTCGCGGCAGGATCCTCGCGTTCAAACACTTCATAGCCCACCTGCACATATTCGCTGGTGCGGGACGGGTCCCGCTCCTGACGGCGGAACACTTCGCCCGCGTAGGTATAGCGCGCAGGGTCGGCACCGTTTTCCATATGCATCTGCACCACCGGAACGGTAAAGTCGGGCCGCAGCATCTGCTCGCCGCGCGCAGCGTCGGATGTGACGTATGCGCGCGCGCGAATGTCCTCGCCGTAGAGGTCCAGCAGCGTGTCGGCAGGTTGCAGGATCGGCGGTTCTACCGTTTGTGCGCCATGTGCTTCGAAACCCGCGCGCAGAAAGGCGGCTTTTGCATTTGTCTCGGCCCGTGTTGACATCAGCGGTAAAGCTCCAGGATTTCGCGCACCTTGGCGACAAGATCACTGCGCGCCACTTCATACTGGCTGGGACGATCCCGCCATTCTTCCAGCGTTGCATTTTCCGCAATCTTGGCTCCCAGGACCAGATCCTTGATCTGGATCACGCCATTCTCATGCTCCTGCTCGCCCTCGATCACGGCAATCGGGCTGCCGCGCTTGTCTGCATACTTCAGCTGGTTGCCAAAGTTCTTGGGGTTGCCCAGATACACTTCGGCGCGGATACCCGCCTGCCGCAGTTCGGCAACCATCGCCTGATAGTCCGCCATTCGCGCCTTATCCATTACCGTCACCACAACGGGGCCTTGGGTGGCTGTATCAAGCCGCCCTTTTGCCTGTAGCGCCGCAAGCAATCGGTCAACCCCGATAGACACACCCGTCGCAGGCACTTCCTGTCCGGTAAAGCGCTTGACCAGATCGTCATAGCGCCCCCCGCCTGCGACCGAGCCAAAGTTGCGCGCACGTCCCTTCTCGTCCTTGATCTCAAAGGTAAGTTCAGCTTCATAAACGGGGCCGGTGTAGTAGCCGAGGCCGCGTACAACTGAGGGGTCGATCTCGATCCGGTCAGGACCGTAACCACCGGCTGACAACAGTTCAGCGATCGTTTCTAGCTCGGTGACGCCTTCTAGCCCCACCTTGCTGTCGCCGACCAGCTCACGCAAGCGCGCGCAGGTCTGACCACCATCCGAACGTTTGGCCTGCATGAAACCCATCACAACATCTGCCTGCACCTCATCCAGCCCAGCGCCTTTCGTAAAGTCCCCACTCTCGTCCTTGCGGCCCTCACCCAACAGCGCGCGCACACCGTCCACGCCAAGACGGTCAAGCTTGTCAATCGCGCGCAGAACAATCCCGCGCTCGGCCTCTTTATCGTCACCCGACAGGCCCGCAACTTCCAGAACGCCGTTCAGCACCTTACGGTTGTTCACGCGGACAATGTAATCGCCGCGCTCGATCCCGACTTCCTCAAGGCAATCAGCCAGCATTGCACAAATCTCGGCATCCGCTGCAACTGATCCGGTGCCAACCGTATCCGCATCACACTGATAAAACTGGCGAAACCGCCCCGGTCCGGGCTTTTCGTTTCGCCAGACAGGGCCCATGGCATAGCGGCGGTAAGGGGTGGGCAGATCATTGCGGTGCTGGGAATAGACGCGCGCCAACGGGGCGGTTAGATCATAGCGCAGCGCCAGCCAGTCACCTGCCTTTTCGGCCTCGGCATCCTCTTGCCACGCGAACACGCCTTCATTGGGGCGGTCAACATCGGGCAGGAATTTGCCCAGCGCCTCTACCCGCTCCACGGCGGCACTTTCCAGCGCGTCAAAACCATAGCGGTGATACACCGCCGCGATCTTGGCCAGCATATCGGCGCGCTGTGTCACCTCCGCGCCAAAATAATCACGAAATCCCCGTGGCGTTTCCGCCTTCGGGCGCGGGGTCTTTTTCGGCTTGGCCATGACATACCTCTACAGGGATAAAATCTCGCTTCGCCTCTACCGGATGCAGGGGCGCGGGGCAAGCAACAGCCTGCCCACGATAATGTGCGAGAACATTTACTACAGGCACCAAAAATGCTGTCACAGCCCCGCAGGGGATATGTCCGCGTGGTCACGCCCATTGCGTAACATCACAAACAGGCCTAGGGAGCGCGGTATGGAAAAGCTGGAAGAACAAATCGCCCATCTGCTGCGCGCTGTTGATGATCTATCGGATGTCGTGGCCCGTCAACACGACGAGATTGACCGCCTGACGCGGCGCGTCGAACTTCTGATGCGCCGCGAAGGCGAACGCGAGGCCGCAGGCGGTGGCGGCGTTGTCGTGGGCGATGAACGCCCCCCGCACTACTGATCCTAGTTGGCCGATTTCACCGCAGCGGCCAGAACTTCACCATCATAGATCAGGAACTCTTTCCACTGGCCGTTATGTTCGTGGAATTGATACGCCGTGACAAAAGCCGCTCCGGCGTCAAGCTTCCTGATATCTTTGCCGCAAGGTTTGTTTTTACCCGCACGGCACACCGATGACTTTACCTTGTCATAGGCTTTGTCCGTTGCCGCATAGGGCAAATGTTGCCCCGCCGGACTATACCGGATTTGCTCGTAAAATGATGGCGCGCCGAACAGCGCATTTGCCGCCGTAAACTGGCGTGGGCAGTTGTCTTGAAAACCGGTAACATAGAATGTCCGCTTGTCGCGGATTCCCGGATTGCTGTCATGCAGTGTGAATCCGCGCCGCCCCAAGCCGTCGATCTTTTTGCCCATCGGTTTGCCCCGTGCTTCGCAGACACGTGCGATCTCTCCAAAGGCCAGAACAGTTCCGTAGGGTACATCCCGCGCGTCCGGTCCTGTGCGCGCTTTGCTTGCTTTGTTGCTGCTGCCGCCGCCGAACAATCCACGGCGTTTTCGGGGTTCGGCCTGCGGTGTGACCTCTTCTGCGGGCAGTGCCACCAATTCGATTGCAGAAGCTGACTCAACAGGGGTGGTTTCAATGACAACCGCGCCGGATTGCGATTCCGCCACATCTGCGGCAATGGCTTCTGCCGGATCGGTCTTGGCAACCCGCTTGATCAGACCACGCAGAAAACCGCCGCTCGCCGCTGCTACCTCTACATCCCCCTCCGCATCCGGTGTCGCTGCTGGCGCGGCCCCTTCCGCCGCTGACGTGCCGAGGAACCCTTCGCGTGCAATTTCTTCTGCATCGGGCAACGCCGCAGCAACAGTTTTATCTTCGGCGATATCAACGTCAGCCAAACGATCAAGGCCCGCCAATGGATCACCACAGGCAGACAGCGTCAGGAAAACTGCAACGACTGGTAAAAAGCGCACGGTGCGACTCCCACAATGTTTAGGCCTAGTTAACGAAGCTGTTCTGGTCCGTCCAGCGACACAAGCGGCACTTGGCCAATCCGTGCCGGAATCTGCCCATCAGATTTCTTCAACTTCAAGAACACCGCCCAAAGAGCGGATCGCACCTTTGATCTGTGGCGTCACGGGGAATTCCGCGCCCAGATCCACTTCTACCTCTCCTGGCAAGGCGGGGTCCATCAGGCACAAATGTACAGGCCCCTTTCCTGCCGCTCTCGCGGCATGACGGGCACCTGCCAGAACTTCGGACACGGCTGCGATGGCTTCGGGTGTTTCAATAAAGATGCGCAGCCCCAGACCCCCGACATTTGCGACAGCTGTTTCAATAGGGGCAACGCTGCGCCCCAACAGCTTGAGCTGGTCACTCTCCATCGTCGCCTCGACCGTAACAACCACTTTCGATCCGGTTTCAAGATGATCGCGACATGCCTCCAGCGTGTCAGAGAACAGCGTAACCTCATAGGCCCCCGCAGGATCGGACAGCTGCGCAAACGCAAAACGATTGCCGCGCGCTGATTTGCGTTCCTGCCGACCTGCGACAACCCCTGCAAGGCGCGCATTCATCGCACCGCGCTCCGTGACCTTCTCTGTCAACTCGTCCAACGTCAGGAAAGGGACACCGCGGTCGTTGCCCCACTTGCGTTTGAGCGGCCCCATGTAATCATCCAGCGGATGCCCCGACAGATAAAAGCCGACCGCCTTGAATTCTTCAGTCAAGCGCTCGGGCGCTTCCCAATCATCGCTGTTGATCATGCGCGGTTCTGGTAGATCATCCCCCGCCTCGCCGAACAACGACACCTGATTGGACGCCTTTTGTTCATGGATCGCTGCCGAATAAGCGACCAGCGGATCAAGAGCAGCAAACACGCGGCGGCGGTTGCTGTCGAGGACATCAAACGCGCCCGAACGCGCCAGCATCTCCAGCGGACGCTTGCCCACCCGCTTCAGATCAACGCGCCGAGCGAGATCGAACAGAGTGACAAACGGCTTGTCAACGCCTTCGACCACACGGCCCTGCGTGATCAGGCGCATCGCCTCGACACCTACGTTTTTGAGGGCTCCCAATGCGTAAACGAGCGCACCATCAACCACGCGGAACGTCGCATCCGAGCGGTTCACACACGGCGGCACCCACGGCAACTCCAACCGTTTGCGCACTTCTTCGAAATACACAGCCAGTTTGTCTGTCAGGTGGATATCACAGTTCATCACACCTGCCATAAACTCGACCGGATGGTTCGCTTTCAGCCATGCAGTTTGATAGCTGACCACGGCATATGCCGCCGCGTGGGATTTGTTGAAACCGTAGTTGGCGAATTTCTCCAGAAGGTCGAAAACCTCGCTGGCTTTTTTCTTATCAACGCCATTTTCCATGGCGCCTTTTTCAAATTTGGGCCGCTCCTTGGCCATTTCCTCGGCAATCTTCTTACCCATCGCACGACGCAGCAGGTCGGCCCCGCCAAGGCTGTAGCCCGCCATGACCTGCGCAATCTGCATCACCTGTTCCTGATAAACGATAATACCCTGGGTTTCCTCAAGGATATGGTCAATCGACGGATGCACGGACTCGCGCTCTTTCAGCCCGTTTTTTACCTCGCAATAGGTCGGGATGTTCTCCATCGGACCCGGCCGATATAGCGCCACCAAGGCAACAATATCCTCGATACAGGTCGGCTTCATCCGCTTCAGCGCATCCATCATACCGCTGGATTCAACCTGGAAAACCGCCACCGTTTTTGCAGCGGCGTAAAGCTTGTACGATGCCTCGTCATCCAGCGGGATTGTGGCGATGTCGTCAATCAACCCCTCGGGCGGATCAAACAATTCCGTGCCATCCGCCGCGATATGCAAATGCCGCCCCGATGCCTTGATCTGGTCCACCGCGTTCTGGATCACTGTGAGGGTTTTCAAACCCAGAAAGTCGAACTTGACCAGCCCCGCCTGCTCTACCCACTTCATGTTAAACTGGGTGGCGGGCATGTCCGAGCGCGGATCCTGATAAAGCGGCACCAGCGCATCAAGCGGACGATCCCCGATCACCACACCCGCGGCGTGGGTTGATGCGTTGCGCAACAGCCCCTCCACCTGCTGGCCATATTCGAGCAGCCGCGCAACAACCTCTTCGTTACGCGCCTCTTCGCGCAGGCGCGGCTCGTCCGCCAGCGCCTTTTCAATGCTGACAGGCTTTACACCTTCAACGGGTATCATCTTGCTCAGTCGGTCAACCTGCCCGTAAGGCATTTGCAACACACGCCCGATGTCGCGCACCGCGGCCTTACTCAACAGCGCACCAAAGGTGATGATTTGCCCGACCTTGTCGCGCCCGTATTTGTCCTGAACGTAGCGGATCACTTCCTCGCGGCGGTCCATGCAAAAGTCGATGTCAAAATCGGGCATGGAAACCCGTTCAGGGTTCAGGAACCGTTCGAACAGCAGCGAATAACGCAGCGGATCAAGATCGGTTATCAGCAGCGCATAGGCCACCAGTGATCCGGCACCCGAACCACGGCCCGGCCCCACAGGAATGCCCTGATCCTTTGCCCATTTGATAAAGTCGGCAACGATCAGAAAGTAGCCCGGAAAACCCATGCCCTCGATGATGCCCAGCTCGAACTCAAGCCGTTCTTCGTAAACCGAGACTTCCGCCGCATGTGGAATAATCGCCAGCCGTGCTTTCAATCCGTCCTGTGCCTGACGGCGCAATTCTGCTACCTCGTCATCGGCAAACTTCGGCAAGATCGGATCGCGACGATAGGCTTTGAAGGCACAGCGCTTCGCAATCTCGACTGTGTTCTCGATTGCTTCGGGCAGATCGGCAAACAGCGTGACCATCTCGGCCTGGGATTTGAAATAGTGCTGCGGTGTCAGGCGGCGGCGGCCTTCCTGCTGGTCTACATAGGCACCATCCGCGATACAAATCAGCGCATCATGCGCCTCGTACATCTTTGAGGCAGGAAAATAGACATCATTGGTCGCAACCAGCGGGATATTCATGGCATAGGCCATCTCGACAAATCCGCGTTCGCTCGCGCGCTCTGCCTCGGGCGCCCCGTTTTCTGTCGGGTGGCGCTGAATTTCGACGTACAGGCGATCACCAAAGGCCACGTGCAACGCCTGCATCAATGCTTCGGCAGCGGGCCGCTGGCCGCTTTGCAGCAACATCCCCACCGGCCCTTGGGCCCCTCCTGTCAGGCAAATCACATCGTCGCAATAGGTGGTCAGTTCCTCCATCGTTACCTGCGGCACCGCCCCCCCCTTGTCCAGATACAGGCAGGAGTTCAGCTTCATCAAATTCTCGTATCCCCGCTCGCTCTGGGCCAGCAGAACCACAGGTGCAGGCGGGCGTGTGCGCTCTCCGGGGGCTGTGGTGACATACTCCAGATCAACCTGGCATCCGATAATCGGCTGGATACCCGCATCCGACATCGCTACGGAAAATTCCAGCGCGGCGAACATGTTGTTGGTATCGGTCAGCGCCATCGCGGGCATATCCGCATCAGCGCACATTGCTGGCAGCTTTTTCAACCTCAGCGCACCTTCCAACAGCGAATACTCGGAATGGGTGCGCAGGTGAATGAATCGGGGGAAATTACTCATGCAGCCAACCTATGGCGGATCACCGGTAGCCTCTAGCGCAAAAAGACCACATCGCGCAGGTTCATCAACCGCCCGCGTGCTTGCATCCGGAAATCATAGCCAAATCATCAAACCCCTTGCCAAGCCCCGATCCCGCAACGTAGCCTGTCTGACACTTGTATGTTCTACGCCGCATCGAACATGCACAGGTTACATCTTGGTACCGCGGCGGGGTTTTCCCCATGTACGTCACTTTTTCGCTTAACGGCTCACCCGTCACACTCAACGATCCCCCGCCAACAAAAACACTCCTCGACTGGCTGCGCGAAGAACGCGCCCTGACCGGCACCAAAGAAGGCTGCAACGAGGGCGACTGCGGCGCATGTACCGTTATGGTTACCGATACACTGGGCGCCGCACCGCTTAATGCCTGCATCCTGTTCCTGCCACAACTGCACGGCAAACACGTTACAACTGTCGAGGGGCTCACCGCACCGGACGGAACGCTGCACCCTGTGCAGACCGCAATGATCGAACACCACGGTAGCCAATGCGGATTTTGCACCCCTGGCTTTGTGATGAGCATGGCCACCGCACATTTGAACGGTGACACCGATCACGACACAGCGCTTGCCGGAAATCTCTGCCGCTGCACCGGATATGCGCCAATCATCCGCGCCGCTATCGCCGCAGAAGGTGTCGACGCCCCGCCATACCTGCCGCACCCCGATCTTCGTTTCCCACCTAAAACTGCAAACGCTGCGGCGACAGCGCCTGCGGATCACTTCCATCCCGAAAACTCTGATGAGCTTGCAGAAATTTATACAGCCCACCCCGAAGCTACGCTTATAGCGGGGGCAACGGATGTGGGTCTGTGGGTGACAAAGCAATTGCGCGATCTTGGTCAGGTAATATTTCTATCGCAATGCCGTGATCTGGGCGGCGTTTCTAAAACTCCAGAGGGATGGCGCATCGGGGCGATGGCGACCATCGCGCAGGTTGAGCGCAGCCTTGCGCCCCGTTTTCCCAGCCTCGGTGTGATGCTGCGCCGATACGGCTCTGCTCAAGTGCGCGCCGCGGCTACACTGGGCGGAAATATCGCCAATGGCTCGCCCATCGGTGATGGCAGTCCGGCGATGATCGCTCTGGGCGCCACTTTGCATCTGCGCAAAGGAGAGACACGCCGCTCCATGCCGCTTGAGGATTTCTTTGTCGCCTACGGCAAGCAAGACCGTCAGAAGGGCGAATTTGTAGAGGCCATTACCATCCCCGATCAGGAAGACGCGCTTTATTGCTATAAGCTGTCCAAACGGTTCGATCAGGATATTTCCGCCGTGTGCGGGTGTCTGAACCTGCCTGTGGAGAACGACACATTCGGTGCGGTCAGGCTTGCTTTTGGCGGGATGGCCGGTACGCCCGCCCGCGCAACGGCCGCCGAGGCCGCCCTTTCGGGGCAGCCTGTCTCGCAAGACACAATTGAAACCGCGATGAAAGCACTGGCCGTCGATTTCAAACCGCTGACAGACATGCGCGCCTCTTCCGGCTACCGGATGGAGGCTGCGCAAAATATGCTGCTGCGCGCCTATCATACGATCACAGGGTCGCAGACCAACATTCACGAGGTTCGCGCATGAGTGTTACAAAACCCCTGCCCCATGACGCCGCACACCTGCACGTTACAGGCGCTGCACGCTACGTCGATGATATCGCGACTCCCGCGGGGACGCTGCATCTTGCCTTCGGTCTTAGCACACTGGCCCGTGGGAAAATTACGCGGATGGATCTGTCGGCAGTGCGCGCAGCGGCAGATGTCGTTGCGGTTCTGACATCTGCTGATCTGCCCTTTGCCAACGATGTATCCCCCTCCAACCACGACGAACCATTGCTGGCGGATGGCAGCGTACACTACGTGGGCCAGCCATTGTTTGTGGTTATCGCCAACAGCCACCTTGCGGCACGAAAAGCCGCGCGTCTGGCAGAAGTCGAAACCGACGCGGAAACACCTATCCTTACGATCGATCAAGCCATGGCCGCCAACAGCCGCTTTGAGGAAGGTCCGCGCATTTATGCAAAAGGCGATGCCCCCGCCGCACTGAAAAACGCGCCCCACCGCCTAAGTGGCAAGATAGAGATCGGCGGACAGGAGCATTTTTATCTGGAGGGGCAAGCCGCCCTCGCCCTTCCGGGAGAGGACGGGGAAATGCTGATCCAGAGCTCGACCCAGCACCCCACCGAAATACAGCACAAGGTCGCCGAAGCGATTGGCCTTCCGATGCATGCCGTACGTGTCGAAACACGGCGCATGGGGGGCGGATTTGGCGGTAAGGAAAGTCAGGGCAACGCGCTGGCTGTTGCCTGCGCAGTGGCTGCCCGCGCCACGGGGCGGCCCTGCAAGATGCGCTATGACCGTGATGATGATATGGTCATCACCGGCAAACGCCATGATTTCCGCATCGAATATGATGTAGGGTTTGACGCCGATGGCGTTCTGAAGGCGGTTGATTTCACCCATTACGCACGCTGCGGCTGGGCGATGGACCTTAGCCTGCCGGTGGCCGACCGCGCCATGCTGCACGCAGATAACGCCTACAATCTGGATCATGCGCGGATCACCTCGCACCGTCTGAAAACCAATACGCAAAGCGCAACCGCCTTTCGCGGATTTGGCGGACCACAAGGTGTTGTCGGGATCGAACGGGTGATGGATCACATCGCCGCGCATCTCGGGCTTGACCCGCTTGAGGTACGGCGCGTCAATTTCTACCGCGACAGCATCACCCGTACAGCCAGTGTGGACACAGCACCGCCTTCCCTGCCCGACGATGATCACACCGACGCTACAAGTCGGGGCGCGCAGGCACAGGTTTCGCAAGCAAGCGACGTACCGCCAAACCCCGACAGTCTGCAAACCACTCCTTATCACCAACCCGTAAGTGACTGCATCATTAACGCGCTGGTAACACGCCTTGCCGACAGTGCCGCATATGCGCAAAGACGTGAGGAAATCGCGCGTTGGAATGCGCAGCAGCCGATCCTGAAACGCGGCATCGCGTTGACCCCTGTCAAGTTCGGGATTTCGTTTACACTTACCCACCTCAATCAGGCGGGTGCGCTGGTGCATGTGTATCAGGACGGCTCTATCCACCTTAACCACGGCGGCACAGAGATGGGTCAGGGCTTGTTCCAGAAAGTTGCGCAGGTCGCCGCGTCCGAATTTGGCGTACCGCTGGAACAGATCAAAATCACGGCAACCGACACGGCCAAGGTGCCCAACACCTCGGCCACTGCGGCCAGTTCGGGGACCGATCTGAACGGCATGGCCGTGGTGAACGCCTGCGAAACCATACGCAAGCGTATGGCAAGCCATCTTGCGCAGGTTCACCAATGCGCCACAGAAGACATCCGCTTTGCGGAGGGGCATGTTTTTGCAGGCGCTGAAACCCTGACCTTTGCCGAGGCCGCGCAGAGCAGCTATCTTGCGCGGGTCAGCCTGTCGGCGACAGGATTTTACAAAACCCCCGACATCCAGTGGGACCGTATCAAAGGTAAGGGAAGGCCATTCTTCTACTTCGCCTACGGCGCTGCCGTGACAGAAGTGGTGATTGATACTCTCACTGGCGAAAACCGTATCTTGCGCGCAGACATCCTGCATGATGCAGGCCAGTCGCTGAACCCCGCGCTGGATATCGGCCAGATTGAAGGCGGCTATGTGCAGGGTGCAGGCTGGCTCACCACCGAGGAACTGGTGTGGGACGACAAGGGCGTGCTGAAAACCCGCGCGCCTGCAACCTACAAAATCCCCGCAGTGTCTGACCGTCCTGATGTGTTCAATGTTGCCCTTTGGGACCAGCCCAATCCCGCAAAAACGGTGTACCGCTCAAAAGCGGTGGGAGAGCCGCCGTTAATGTTGGGGGTTTCGGCGTGGTCAGCGCTTGCCGATGCTGTAGCCGCCTGCGGGCCTGCATATGGCGATCTGCAAACACCAGCGACGGCAGAGGCCGTGCTGGCCGCGATCACCAGAACCCGCAACGGGGCGGCAGAATGAATGCCATCTACGTCAGGGTCACCCGCACCCGCGGGTCTGCTCCGCGTGATGCGGGGACTGCCATGCGCGTGACTGCGACCGATTGTACAGGCACAATAGGCGGCGGCGCGCTGGAATACCGCGCAATCGCGACCGCACGCAGGCTGCTGGCAGCGGGCCAGACAGATCATACCGAAACCATTCCCCTCGGCCCCGGATTGGGGCAGTGCTGCGGC
This sequence comes from Sulfitobacter sp. F26169L, assembly GCF_026410285.1. Taxonomy (GTDB): domain Bacteria; phylum Pseudomonadota; class Alphaproteobacteria; order Rhodobacterales; family Rhodobacteraceae; genus Sulfitobacter. The sequence continues at coordinate 251,724 of NZ_JAPMLP010000005.1, forward strand.
GGTGCGGTCAGCCTGCACTACGGTGTAGATGTGGCCCAAACGGATGAACCCGCATTCGCGCCCCATGTGTTAGCACCGGATCATACAATCTGCCCGCTTTGGATATGGGGCGCAGGGCATGTGGGGCGCGCAGTGATAAAAAGCTGTCCGGCGCAGGCCTTCGACATCACTTGGATTGACAGCGCGCCAGAGCGATTTCCCGATACGACACCCGATCACGTCACACAGATGCCTACCCTGAATATGCCCCGTCTTGGCGCAAATGCGCCCTCTGATGCGTGGCATCTTGTGTTCACCTATTCTCACGATATTGATCTGGCGCTTTGCGCGGCGCTGCTGCGGCGCGGTGCGGCGGGTATCGGGCTGATCGGATCGGAGACGAAACGGGTAAGGTTTAGCAAAAGATTGCGCGCCATGGGCCTCGACCCGTCTGCCATTACCTGCCCCATCGGCGATAAAACACTTGGCAAAGCCCCCCATCAGATTGCACATGGCACTGTGAATGCTCTGCTCAACGCAACAAGAACCAAGGTTTCCGCATGACTGAACCGCTGCTGTCTCTCACATCGCTTACAAAAGCCTATCCCGGTGTGGTGGCAAACAGTGATGTATCACTGAGCATCGCAGCGGGTGAAGTCCATGCGCTGCTGGGTGAAAACGGCGCGGGCAAATCGACCTTGGTCAAAATGATCTATGGTCTGGTGAAGCCCGACAGCGGACAGATGCGGATGAACGGCCAGAATTACGCACCCGCAGAACCGCGCGCGGCGCGTGCTGCCGGTGTCGGGATGGTGTTCCAGCATTTTTCGCTGTTTGACGCGATGAGCGTGGCGGAGAACATTGCCTTGGGGATGGAGAATGCTCCCAAGCTGAGCGCCCTTTCCGCGCAGATCAGTGCGGTTTCGGAAACCTACGGCCTGCCCCTGTCGCCCGACCGGATTGTCGGGGATTTATCCGCGGGCGAGCGCCAGCGTGTCGAGATCATCCGCTGTCTGTTGCAAGAGCCCAAGCTGTTGATCATGGACGAGCCGACCTCTGTTCTGACCCCCCAAGAGGTGGATATTCTGTTCAAAACCCTGCGCAAGTTGAGCGCCGAGGGAACCGCGATTTTGTATATCTCGCACAAGCTGGAAGAAATCCGCACCCTGTGCGACAGCGCCACCATTTTACGGTTGGGCAAGGTTGTGGGGCATTGCACGCCACGCGAAACCACTGCCAGCGAAATGGCGGAAATGATGGTTGGAAAATTGCTTCAGGCACCCACGCGCGCGGGTCAGACGGCTGGTGATGTTGTGCTGGGCCTGACCGGTCTTAGCGCGCCTGCGCCAAATGCCTTTGGCATGTCACTTAAAGAAATCTCGCTGGAACTGCGGGCGGGTGAAGTGCTGGGCATTGGCGGTGTCGCTGGTAACGGACAGGATGAACTACTGGCCGCGCTGTCGGGCGAGCGTCCTGTCGCACAAGGTATGATCAGCTATAAAGGCGAAGACATCGGCCCACTGGGGCCAACCGCGCGGCGACAGCGCGGATTACTGAGCGCCCCTGAAGAACGCATGGGCCATGCCGCAGCGCCCGATATGACCCTTACGGAAAATGCCATGCTGACAGGTGCGGCGCGCGAAGGTCTGGAGAAACGCGGGTTTCTTGACTGGCCAGCCGCGACACGGTTTGCCGAACGCATTATCGAACGGTTTGATGTGCGCACACCCGGCCCCACCGCCGCTGCGCGATCCCTGTCGGGCGGAAACCTGCAAAAGTTTGTCATCGGTCGCGAAGTTTTGCAAAAGCCGGATGTGTTCGTGGTGAACCAGCCTACCTGGGGTGTGGATGCATCTGCGGCGGCGGCGATCCGTCAGGCGCTGCTGGATCTGGCGCAAAACGGTGCGGCACTTGTGGTGATCAGTCAGGATCTGGACGAGTTGATGGAAATTTCAGACCGTTTCGCCGCCCTGAATGAGGGACGCCTATCGGTGCCACGCCCCGCGCAGGGCATTACGGTTGAAGAAATAGGTCTGATGATGGGTGGCGCACACGGTATGGAGGTTGCGCATGTCTAAGAGCGCGAAATTTAAGTCTACAGGAGAAATGATGAAGGGCGGCGGCGCGTGATTGCATTGGTAAAACGCCCCGAGCCGAGCCGCGTGTTTTCGCTGGCGGCCCCCGTACTGGCTGTCCTTGCGACGATGGTTTTCGGTGGGCTGTTGTTTGCGATATTGGGCAAGGATCCGTTATTAGCAATCAAGACGATCTTCTGGGAGCCGGTGTTTGGCGAGTTTGCCTTTTTCTACCGCCCGCAACTGCTCATCAAGGGCGCGCCACTGGTGTTGATTGCCATTGGCCTGAGCCTTGGGTTCAAGGCAGGGATATGGAACATCGGCGCGGAGGGGCAGTACATTATGGGTGCCCTGTTCGGGGCGGGTGTCGGGCTTGCGTTTTATCCGGCTGAAAGCGCGCTGATCTTTCCGCTGATGGTGCTTGCCGGTGCTTTGGGGGGATGGCTGTGGGCGATGATACCGGCCATTCTCAAGGTGAGGTTCGGCACCAACGAAATACTGGTTTCGCTTATGCTGGTATATGTTGCAGAACAGTTTCTGGCATCTATGTCACTGGGACTGATGCGAAGCCCCGAAGGCATGGGGTTTCCCGGCTCGCGTAATTTGCAACAGTACGCAAGCGCTCACAACGCCGATCTGATTACGGGCTCGGGTATGCACTGGGGTGTTGTTGCGGCATTTATTGCAGTTATTTTCGCATATGTGCTGATGGCGCGGCACAGATTGGGGTTTGCCATTCGGGTAACCGGAGATGCACCGCGCGCGGCGGCATTTTCGGGGGTAAATCCCGCGCGGCTGGTTCTGTTTTGCCTCGGCACTTCCGGTCTGTTGGCTGGCCTTGCGGGTATGTTCGAAGTGTCTGGCCCCGCCGGGCAGGTCACGATTGATTTCAACGTAGGCTACGGATTTACGGCGATCATCGTTGCCTTTCTGGGGCGGTTGCATCCTGTCGGCATCTTGCTGGCCGGCGGGTTGATGGCGTTGACCTACATCGGTGGCGATATTGCGCAATCCAAACTGGGATTGCCTGCGGCGGCTATTCAGGTTTTTCAGGGGATGCTGCTGTTTTTCCTGTTGGCCTTTGATTTGTTCACAAATTACCGGCTGCGCTTTGGCCGTGCAGAGGTGGTGTGATGGATTTATCCGCAATCAATCCAATTCTTTTTGTCGCGGGTTTCTTTGTCGCTGCCACCCCGTTGATCTTTGCCGCAATTGGCGAACTGGTCGTAGAAAGGACCGGTGTGCTGAACCTTGGCGTTGAGGGCATGATGATCATCGGTGCGATCTGCGGTTTCGCGGTGGCAGTTGAAACGGGTTCGCCGCTGTTGGGCTTTGGCGCGGCCGCAATCGGTGGCGCGGTGCTGAGCCTGCTGTTTGCGTTTTTGACGCAGGTGATGCTTGCCAATCAGGTGGCATCAGGGCTGGCGCTGACGCTGTTCGGTCTGGGCTTTTCGGCCCTGCTGGGGCAGAGCTATGTCGGAGTGAAACCGCCCCGCATGGCCGACATGAACTTTGGCCCTTTGGCGGAGATTCCCGTGATTGGGCCTGTATTTCTGAGCCATGATATTATTGTCTACCTTGGTCTGGCATTGGTTGCCTGTGTCTGGGCGGTGTTGAAGTTTACCCGCGCGGGGCTGGTGCTGCGCGCTGTTGGTGAAAACCACGATGCGGCGCACGCGCTGGGGTTCAAGGTCAAGCGTATCCGCACACTCGCGATCATGTTTGGGGGCGCATGTGCCGGGGTGGGCGGGGCCTACATCAGTCTGATCCGTGTCCCGCAATGGACCGAAGGGATGACCGCCGGTGTGGGGTGGATTGCACTCGCACTGGTTGTGTTTGCCTCATGGAAACCGTTCCGCCTGTTGCTGGGGGCATATCTCTTTGGCGGGCTGGTACAATTACAGCTGAATCTGCAAGGTGCAGGCGTTGCCATTCCTGTCGAATATCTGGCAATGTCGCCTTACGTTATCACAATTGTGGTGCTGGTGTTTCTGTCGCGCTCAAAAAGCGCCGCACCGGGATCACTGGGACGCATTTTCCACGCCTCGTCCTGAGGCAACAACCGCAACCAGCGGAAAAGACCAACCGGGGAGAACTCTAAGATGAAATTCACCAAACTGCTGACCGGCGCAGCGCTTGCAGTGGGCCTTGCCACGGGCGCCTATGCCGACGATCAGGAAAAAACCAAAGTCGGATTTGTATTTGTCGGCCCTGTGGGCGATGGCGGCTGGACGTATGAGCACAACCAGGCGCGTCTGGCTGTAGAAGAAAAATTCGGCGACAAAGTCGAAACTGTCTATGTCGAGAGCGTAGCCGAAGGCCCCGACAGTGAGCGTGTGATGACACAGATGGCGCTGGACGGTGCCGATCTGATCTTTACAACCTCGTTCGGCTATATGGACCCGACCATCAACGTGGCCAAGAAATTCCCGAATGTGAAGTTCGAGCACGCGACAGGATACAAGCAGGCCGAGAATGTCAGCACCTATTCTGCGCGCTTTTACGAAGGCCGCGCCATTCAGGGCCACATCGCAGGCAAGATGACAAAATCCAACATCGTGGGCTATATCGGGTCCTATCCGATCCCCGAAGTGATCCGCGGCATCAACTCTGCGTTTATTCATGCGCGCAAGGTGAACCCTGATGTTCAGTTCAAGATTGTCTGGGCCTACACGTGGTTTGATCCCGCAAAAGAAGCAGACGCTGCCAAGGTTCTGATCGAACAGGGCGCGGACGTTGTCTTGCAGCACACCGATTCAACAGCGCCACAGGCTGCCGCACAGGAAGCAGGCAATGTGATTACATTCGGTCAGGCATCCGACATGAGCCAGTACGCGCCGTTGCCGCGCGTATCCTCGATCATCGATGATTGGGCACCCTACTACATCGCCCGCACACAGGCCGTCATGGATGGCACCTGGACATCAGGCAACACCTGGGACGGCATCGGCGCCGGCATGGTTGGCATCGGTGAAATTTCTGATGCGGTGCCTGCGGATGTGAAGGCCGAAGCGCTTGCATTGAAAGACTCACTGGCGGACGGGTCCTATCACGCGTTTACCGGCCCGCTGAACAAGCAAGACGGGTCCGTATTTTTAGCGGAAGGCGAAACCGCCGATGATGGCACACTGGCCGGCATGAATTTTTATGTTGAAGGCATCGAAGGCGACATCCCGCTATAAGCTTGAAATTCCTTGATCCCAGAATTGGCCCTGCCACCCGGCGGGGCCTTTTATTTTGCTCTGCAATCATCTTTTCGGGGCAGTGGACTTTGCCGCGATGGGACGCAATGCCAACCCACGGCCCTCTCGCCTTCAGACTTTTGCCGTATTGTTTGTCGATTATCATCGCCAGCGTAAGATAACAGGCATGATGATGACACGATATTTTGCAGGGCTGGTTTCGGGGTGTTTCGCGGTCCTATCCGCTCTTTTGTTGGCTTCTATCTTCATGCCACATGAACCGGATGTCTCAACACGCCGGATCGTAACGCCGCCGCTGGATCCTGCTGTCGTCGCCGACGCCCGAGCTGCGTTTAACGAAGATCTGTTCAAGGCCGCCGCGCCAGACCTGCCAGTTCCGGAAGTGTCGGACGAAATCGCGGTGGCGTCTGCCAGTTTTGCAGATGCCATGCGTGCAGCCACGGGTGATGTCCCCGACCCCGAACCGGTCAGCGCCCCGATGCAGCGCAGCGATAATCAAACAATCGCACCCACAGCATCTCGGCCAAACTATTTCGAAATGTGGGATGATATGCTGGCGCGGTGTTATGCGACTGTGGCCCTGCATCAGAATATGGATGAAACCGGCCTGACCCCGAAGGGCGATGAAAGGGTTTCCTACAACACCCCGGATACGGAACAGACATGGTTTGCGGGTAACAAGCTGTTCAAGATCAAGGTTTCCATCCGCAAGGGATACAAAGGCCCGGCCCCGTTGAGGACCTGTAATCTGAAGACAAACCGTTTTGCACGGGTATCCGAAGAGAGCCTTTCACAGCTTTTTGAGCGGTTTCGCCTGTGGTGGGCGAAAGAGCGGTATGCGCAGGGAACCGTTATTCGCGAACGGCGCTATCCGCTTCACAAGGATCAGCAGTGGTACGGGGGACAAACGTCTTTTGGCAGTGTTCAGGGATGCCCGATGAATGTGGAAGTCAACGCGATCACGATTGCAAATGAAACAGAGGTGCAATTTTTCCTGACCGAAAATGAAAAGGAAGGCTGCAATCTTGGCGCGGGTTCTGGCGCAGGTGGAAAGGTCCGGATCAACCGTTTGCCGCAGATAAAAGACTAGCTTCTGTCGCTGCGGCTTTCTTGCGGTCCGCAATACGGGTAAGCTGATCCGATGATTACATTGCATCACCTGAACAGGTCCCGCTCGCTGCGCATTCTCTGGCTGCTGGAGGAGATTGGCGCGCCTTATGATTTCATCCGGCATGAAAGGGATGCAAAAACCAATCTCGCGCCGCCCGAGCTGTTAAAGGTGCATCCACTGGGCAAATCGCCGGTCATCGAAATGGACGGCGAGACGATCTGCGAAAGCGGGGCGATTACCGAGGTTCTTTGCGCAAAATTTGCGCCCCGGATGATCCCGTCGGCGGGCACGCCCGCCCATCTGCGCCATTTGGAGTTAATGCATTTTGCGGAAGGATCAGCGATGACTCCGGTCTTGCTGAACCTCTATGTCAGCCGTCTGGGCGAGGCAGGTGCGCCGCTGCATCCGCGCATCCAGTCGGAACTGGACAATCACTTTTCGTATATGGAATCGGCGCTGCGCCCGTCGGGGCATTTTGTGCTGGATGAACTGTCCGCCGCAGATATCATGCTCAGTTTTCCTGCCCAGATTGCCATGCGGCTGGACCGTCGCGCGGCCTATCCAAAACTCGCCGCGTTTGTGGACATGATAGAGGCGCGGCCTGCGTACCAACGTGCTGTAGAGAAAGGTGGGGTGTGAACGATCACAGCCATTGCCAAGGCTGGTTTGCAATGGCACCAAAAGCGGATGACACATATTCTCACTAGCCTTGATGGCACCCCTGCGAGCCGCCTTGCCTTTGGCACCATGCAATTTGGCGGCAGGGCAGACCGCGCCGCGTCCCAAGCGATGTTCGACGCATCTCTTGCGGCGGGTATCACCCATTTCGACACCGCCCATGTCTATACAGATGGCGCGTCGGAAACCTATCTGGGCGAGATGGTCAAACCGCACCGCGAGCGCCTGATCATCGCAACCAAGGCTGCGTATTCCGGCGGTGCCACCCCTGAAAACATCCGCGCGTCTGCCGATACCTCGCGCAAGCGCATGGATCTTGATACCCTTGACGTGCTGTACCTGCACCGGTTTGATCCCGCGACGGACATGCACAGCAGTTTCGAAACCTTTGCCGATCTCAAGTCAAAGGGCATCATTCGCGCCATCGGCATATCGAACTTCGCCGCGTGGCAGGCGGTCAAGGCCGCCCATATTGCTGCAAAGTTCGACCTTTCAATCGCGGTGATCCAGCCGATGTATAACGTGGTCAAGCGGCAGGCGGAGGTCGAAATTCTGCCCATGGCGCAAGACTTGGGTATGCTCTGCGCGCCCTACTCTCCGCTGGGCGGCGGATTGCTGACGGGTAAATATGCCAAAGGCGGCACGGGGCGGCTAAGCGAGGATGACCGCTATGCCGCGCGTTACGGATTTGATCACATGCACAGCGCCGCCGCGAAACTGGCCGACATTGCCGCGCGTGAGGGTGTGCATCCTGCAACCATAGCTGTGGCGTGGGCCGCAGCGCATGAAACCGCACCAACCCCCATTATTTCTGCCAGATCGGCAGAGCAGCTTGCCCCGTCCCTTGCTGCGATGGAATATACAATTTCCCCGGCACTCTACGCAGAACTGGCAGCGCTGGTCCCCGCACCACCCCCCGCAACCGACAGGGCAGAAGAGCAATGAGCGACGATATTATCATCATCGGTGGTGGCATCGCCGGACTGTCCGCCGCCGCGCGCCTTTCAACTGAGGCCAAAGTGACTGTGCTGGAGATGGAAAGTGCCACCGGGTATCACGCCTCAGGCAGATCCGCTGCGCTGATCGAGGAGAATTACGGCGCGCCGTCTGTACAGGCGCTTAACCGTGCAAGCATGGCGTATTTCGAGCAAGGCGGATACCTTACGCAGCGCGGCCTGCTGATTGTGGCGCAAGCCGATGATGCAGAGGCATTCCAGACCGACGTTGTGCAGATGGGTGTACAGCAGATTTCACCCACCGAGGCTATTGAAATGGTGCCTGTGCTGGACCCTGCCCAAGTCGGGCTGGCGGGGTATCACGCCGATGCCTTTGACATCGATACAGACAGGTTGATGCAGGATTTCATCCGCACGCTGCGTGGCAATGGCGGGCAGGTGATCACCGATGCTGTGGTGACAGGTATCCGGCAGGATGCCCATGGTTGGCACGTAAGCGCCGGCGCGGATTACACTGCGCCCACGCTGGTAAACGCCGCCGGTGCCTGGGCCGACCTGATTGCGGGGATCGCCGGTGTCACGCCTATTGGCATTGTTCCGCACCGCCGCTCTATGGCGCGGATTGCGGCACCTGACGCCCATGACACCAGCCGTTGGCCAATGTTTTTTGGCACCGCCGAAAGCTGGTATGCCAAACCCGATGCAGGCGCGCTTCTGATCTCTCCCGCAGAGGAAGTTGCCACCCACCCCCACGACGCCTTTGCCGATGATATGACGCTGGCAGAAGGGCTGGACCGTTACCAGCAGATGGTCACCGCCCCCCTTACCCGCCCGATCGCCACATGGGCGGGCCTGCGCAGTTTTACCCGTGACCGCACGCTTGTGCTGGGCCGTGATCCGGATGTGCCGGAGTTTGTCTGGTGCGCAGGGCAAGGCGGCTACGGTTTTCAAACCTCACCGGCAGCGTCGATGCTGGTCGCGGATCTGGTGACGGGACGGGCGCCCGCACTCGACGCGGATGCTGTGGCCGCGTTGCGCCCCGACAGGTTGCACCTGTGACACGGCTGCCGCCCAGCGCCAGCATTGCGCACAAAGGCGATGGCCCCAAGCTCTGCGCACCGTCGGCAATACGCAATACGCCAGCGATTGTCGCCTGTCTGGACAGCGTCGCACCGCAGTCCGGTCGTGCGCTTGAAATTGCGTCCGGCACGGGCCAGCACATTACCGCCCTTGCTGCGGCGATTCCGGGCCTTCACTGGCACCCGAGCGAAATCGCACAAGACCGCATCGACAGCATAAATGCCTATGCGCAGGACGCGAGCCTTGACAATCTGCACCCTGCCCGACTGCTGGATGCAACAACCCCCGACTGGGCCGCGACGCACACACCATATGATCTGATCTATCTGGGCAACTTGTTGCACCTGATCACAGATGAGGCAGCCAGTGCGGTTTTGATTGAAACTGCAAAAGCGATTACGCCTGCGGGTGTGTTTGTTATCTACGGCCCCTTCAGGCGTGCGGGGCAACTGATCTCTGATGCGGATGCGGTGTTTGACAGCGAACTGCGCGCGGCTGATCCAGATATCGGATACAAAGACGACGGATGGGTGATTCAAATGCTGACACAGGCAGGGCTGGGCGATACCGTGACAAGCGACATGCCTGCAAACAACCTCGCCTTCATTGCCAGACCGGAGATTTCATGATCCTGCGCACGACACTCGCCCTGATGCTCACTGCCCTGATTGCTGCCTGTGGCAGCGGTGGTGGCGGCAAGGCAATTCCACTGGGCGAACCTGTTGCCCCGAATTTCCAGGATGCCGATCCGGTGGAGTTCAAAGGCCAGCGGCCAGCGCGTTTTCCCGTACACGGCATTGATGCTGCCCGCTTTCAGAAAAGCATCAACTGGGCACAGGCACGGCGCAACGGCGTGAACTTTGCGTTCATCAAAGCAACCGAAGGTGGTGATCTGCTGGACCCGGCTTTTAACAATCACTGGCGCGGAGCGGGCAATGCCGGTGTGGCGCGGGGCGCATATCACTTCTATTATTTCTGCACCACGCCGGAAGTTCAGGCGCGCTGGTTTATCCGTAACGTACCGCGTTCCAAAGGCATGTTGCCACCGGTGCTGGATATGGAATGGAACCCGTTTTCCCCCACCTGCGCCCACCGCCGCCCCGAAGCGAGCGTGGTACAAGATGAAATGCGCCGCTGGCTACGCATTGTCGAGGCACATTATGGCCAGCGTCCGATCATCTACACGACACCGCGGTTCTATAAAGAAAACAAGCTTGCCAGCTTCAAGGGCTATGAATACTGGCTGCGCACGACTGCAAAAACTCCTCGCGAAGCGTTCCCGCAGCAAAGCTGGCGCTTTTGGCAATACTCCGCCACAGGGCTAATTGACGGGATCGCGGGAGAAGTCGATTTAAACGCATTTTCCGGTAGCCGCACAGAATGGAGCGCGTGGCTGGCCGCGCGCGCCGCAAAATAGATCAGGAAATACGGCCCAACCCCATGGGTAATATCCAGACAGGCAAGCGCGCCGCACTGATATCGCAAGACGGAAAGTGAGCGCGCAGAGAGACAAGCTCGTCTCCCGCGCGGGCGACCAGACAGTCAAGGTTTCTATTAAAATCCGGCAGATGAAAAATCACCACCTTGCGGGTTGCACCAAACCGCATTTGCGTCAGGGTGATCTGGGCGGCAGCGCGTTCGTAACACGCATCCCAACACAGTTCCGCAATGTCGGGCAGATGGCGCAGACTGTTCCAACTGTTTAGCAAAACAATTGTTACGGTTGCATCCGCTGACTGCGATACACCCAGTGCCGCGCGCACCGCATCCGCGCGGTCCCAGATCACCGCTACAGTCGTTGCACGGGGCGGCGAAAGCGCAACCCCCAAGGCAAAGACTGCCGCGATGAAAACCACCACGGCAGCGGTGATCCGTTTAGCCGTCCACACGGATGGTCGTGTTCTTCGGGTCATACGGGCTGTCTTCGACAATCTCGGCGTCCCACAGCTGGTCAAACATCTTGACCTTCAGCTTGGTGCCCACCACTGCCACTTCCGGCGCGACATAGCCCATGCCGATCGATTTATCGAATGCCACCGAATACCCGCCGGATGTCAGACGCCCGACGCGCGTATCGCCATGATATAGCGCTTCACGCCCCCAAGGGTCCGCATCGTCCGGCCCGTCGATCAGCAGCGTCACGCATTTGGCGTTGATACCGTGATCCGCCATCGCCTGTTTGCCGTGAAAATCCTTGTTCATATCAACAAAGCGCGGCAGGTCCGCCTCAAGTGGTGTCGCATCCCGGCCCAGCTCTGTCCCGAACGCGCGATAGGATTTCTCCTGTCGCAGCCAGTTTTGCGCGCGCGCACCGACCAGTTTCATACCGTGCTTTTCACCCGCTTTTTCAAGCAGATCAAACAGGTGGTTCTGCATTTCAATCGGATGGTGCAACTCCCAGCCAAGCTCGCCGGTATACGCCACGCGGATCGCACGCACCGGCACCATGCCCAGTTCGATGTTGCGCATCGTAAGCCAGGGAAAACGCTTGTTGCTCAATACAGTTTCCGGATTTGCGTCCTTGACGACTTCGTTCAGCACATCGCGCGATTTCGGACCGGCGATCGCAAAAACACCCCATTGTGTGGTCACGTCCTGACATTCGATATAGCCGAATTCGGGCGCTTTATCCTCAATGGCTTTACGCAGATAGTCACTGTCATAGGCGGTCCATGCACCCGCACTCACCAGATAATATTCATCCTGTCCCAGCCGCACGATGGTATATTCCGTGCGCGTGGTTCCCGCACCGGTTAGTGCATAGGTCAGGTTTATACGGCCCACGCTGGGAAGCTTGTTGCAGGTAAACCAATCCAGAAACGCTGTTGCACCGGGGCCTTTGACAACATGTTTGGTGAATGCAGTTGCATCAATCAGGCCGACACCCTCGCGGATGGCCTTTGCCTCGTCAACGGCATACTGCCACCAACCGCCCCGCCGGAAACTACGCGATGCGTGGTCGTCAAACCCCTCTGGCGCGTAATAATTAGGCCGCTCCCAGCCGTTGACCCAGCCAAATTGTGCGCCACGCGCGGCTTGACGGTCATAAGCTGGCGATGTGCGCAGCGGGCGCGCCGCGGGACGCTCCTCATCCGGGTGGTGCAGGATATACACATGCTCGTACGCTTCTTCATTCTTACGCGCAGCAAACTCTGTTGTCATCCAGTCGCCATAGCGTTTGGGATCGAGCGAAGCCATGTCGATCTCGGCCTCACCTTCAACCATCATCTGGGCAAGGTAATATCCCGTCCCGCCCGCTGCCGTGATCCCGAACGAAAATCCCTCGGCCAGCCACATATTGCGCAATCCGGGCGCAGGACCGACCAACGGGTTCCCGTCAGGTGTGTAGCAAATCGGGCCGTTAAAATCATCCTTCAGACCGCAATCCTCACAGGACGGAATGCGGTGGTTCATCGCCATGTACTGATCCTCGATCCGCTCCAGATCAAGCTGGAACAGATCGGCGCGGAAACTGTCAGGCACACCGTACTCAAACCGCGCGGGCGCATCTTTTTCATATACCCCCAAAATCCAGCCGCCCCGTTCCTCACGAACGTAAGATTGTGCATCAGCGTCACGGATTACCGGATGCTCGACGTTGCCTTCTCCGCGGAATTTTACCAGTTCTGGATCCTGATCCATCACAATAAACTGATGCTCGACAGGGATTGCAGGTATCTTGATACCCAACATTTGCGCGGTGCGCTGTGCATGGTTGCCTGATGCGGTCACAACGTGCTCGGCCGTGATCACAACCTGCTCGTCAGAAGGCACCAGATTCCCCCCCTTTTCGACCATCTTGGTGACAGTTACCTCCCACGCGTCTCCGTTCCAATGAAATGCATCCGCCTGCCATTTGCGTTCGATCGTCACACCGCGCTGTCGCGCGCCTTTGGCCATCGCCATGGTCACGTCAGCTGGGTTGATATAACCATCCGTGTGATGGTAAATCGCGCCCTTCAAATCCTCTGTACGGATCAGCGGCCATTTCGCCTTGATCTCCTCCGGCGTCATCCACTGATACGGCACACCACATGTCTCGGCTGTGGACGCATACAGCATATACTCGTCCATCCGCTCCTGCGTCTGCGCCATACGCAGGTTGCCCACCACAGCAAAGCCCGCATTTAGCCCTGTCTCTTCCTCAAGCGTCTTGTAGAACTTGATAGAATAGTCGTGAATATGCGTCGTCGCAAAAGACATGTTGAAATAGGGCAGCAATCCCGCCGCATGCCACGTTGAACCTGATGTCAGTTCGTCGCGCTCCAACAGCACAACATCATCCCAACCCGCGCGGGCCAGATGATAGGCAATCGATGTTCCGACAGCGCCGCCACCTACAACCAATGCTTTGACTTGCGTTTTCATGTCCCGATTCCCTTTTTCACGATGCTGCCCTGTTTTAGCGCCCGACACCAATTTCCAACGCCAACCCGCGACCGGACAGCGCAGAAAACCGACCTTGCGAAAATCACCTGCTACACTCTATTTCTTTTGGCTAGAAATATCCCGGGGAGTCCTGCCCGAAGGGCAGGACGGGGCAGCGCCCCGACCAACACCAGACTGGTCCATCACGGCAAAATTTTTCCGGGATTCATTATATCATCTGGGTCCAGCGCGCGTTTTATAGATGCCATCACATCTACAGCGCCCCCCAACTCCTTCACCAGATAGGGGCGCTTGCCCTGTCCTATCCCATGCTCTCCGGTACATGTTCCGCCCAGCGCAATCGCACGGTCATTCAGCCAGCTGACAAAGCGCTCCGCTCTGCCCACTTCCTCCGGATCATCCATATCCACCAATACAGACGCATGAAAATTTCCATCCCCTGCATGACCAACTACTGGAGCTACCAAGCCCAGTTCGCCAGATTTTTCGTTTGCCGCACCTACTGCTTCGGCCAGCTTCGAGATCGGCACGCAGACATCTGTTGCAACCGCTTTACATCCTTTTCGCAACGCCAGCATCGCCCAATACGCATCATGGCGCGCCTGCCACAGCTTGGTGCGCTCCTCCGCTGATGTTGTCGCGGTATATCCGGTGCCGCCGAACTCCTCGGCCAATACGCCAAAGGTTTCCGCCTGCTCGGCCACACCGGCTTCTGATCCGTGGAACTCGAGCAGCAGCAAGGGCGTTTCGGGCAACTCAAGCTTGGAGTAGCTGTTCACCGCCTTGACGACCAAGGCATCCAGCAATTCGATCCGCGCAACCGGCAGACCGTACTGGATCACCGCCATCACCGTTTCACAGGCTGCCGCGACAGTGGGGAAAGAACAACTCGCCGCAGATATCGCTTCGGGTATTCCCTGCAGCCGCAAGGTAATTTCGGTGATGATCCCCAGCGTCCCTTCCGACCCGACCAAAAGCCGTGTCAGATCATATCCAGCCGAGGATTTCCGAGCGCGGCTGGCGGTGCGAATGATCTTGCCGTCGGGCATCACTGCCTCAACGCTCAGCACATTGTCTTTCATCGTACCGTACCGCACCGCATTGGTGCCGGACGCACGCGTGGCCGCCATACCCCCAATACTCGCGTCCGCGCCCGGATCGATGGGAAAGAACAGCCCCTGATCGCGCAGATGGGTATTCAGCGCCATACGCGTGACGCCGGGCTGAACACGGCAATCCAGATCACCCGCGTTGACTTCCAGCACCTTGTCCATCTCACTCACATCTATGCTGATCCCGCCCGCAGGCGCATTGACATGCCCCTCAAGCGACGTACCGGTCCCAAACGGAATAATCGGCACCTTATGCGCCGCACAGACCTTGACCACATCCGCCACTTCTTGGGTCGATCTGGCAAAGACGACCCCGTCAGGCGGCTGGTTTACGATCCATGTGGTTGTGTGTGCGTGTTGCTCACGGATCGACGCGCCGGTGTGAAACCGCTCGCCGAATTGCTGTTTGAGGATCCCCAGTGCCGCAGATATCCCCTCCTCATTGCGTGCAAGTGCTACTGCCTGAACCATTGTTATTCCCCTAAAACGATACCTTCGCGGCGCGGGTCGGCACCACCCTGCAAGGTTTCACCGATTGCGATCAGATGCAGACCCGAAGTCAGGTCGCGTACATTTGTTTCATAGCCCGATGCCTCCAACCCTTGAGTCATCGCTTCGGCGTCGGTGCCAGCCTCAAGGTCATACGTGCCAAAACGGTTAACAGCATGCGGCAGTGCCGCTGCAGCCTGCGGATCAAGCCCCCAGTCAATCATCGCTATGATCGCCTGGGTTGTGTATCCGATGATCCGGCTGCCCCCCGGCGAGCCAGCGACGATGACTGGCGCGCCATCTTTCATCACAATTGTCGGCGACATCGATGATCGCGGCCTCTTGCCCGGCTCGACGCGGTTCGCCACCGGTACGCCGTCGCGATGGGTGCGGAATGAAAAATCTGTCAACTCGTTGTTCAGAAGAAAGCCACCCACCATCAAACGGCTGCCAAAACCGTTCTCGATGGTTGTGGTCATTGAGGCGACATTGCCCGCCGCATCGACGATCGAGATATGTGAGGTCGAGGGCAGTTCGATTGCCTCTCCGTCCGCCCAATTCAACGCATGGTCAAATTCGGGCTTGCCCGCCGATACCTCCGGCAATGCATCATCACCAGCCAACAGCCTCGCGCGTTCTGCCAGATACGCAGGGTCCAGCAGCCCTTGCACAGGTACCGGCACATAATCACTATCGGCCACATATCGGCCACGGTCCGCAAAGGCCAGACGCGCCGCATCCCCCATCAAACGGCGGACGTTCACATCCTGCGGTCCCGCGCTCAGGTCATATCCTTCCAGCATGCCCAGTGTCTGTCCCACAGCAATCGCCCCCGAAGAAGGCGGGCCCATGCCGCAAATATCATGCGCGCGGTAACTTGCACAAACGGCAGGGCGTTCCTTCACGCGGTAGATTGCCAGATCAACTTCGGACAAAACACCGGGATTGCCCTCGGCTCCCTGAACTGTAGCCACAATGGTTTTTGCCAGATCGCCAGCATAAAATGCACCCACGCCTTCCTCGGCCAAAATCTTTAGAGTCTGCGCATACGGCTTGTTCACCAGTGTTGCTCCCGCCGCAATCGGGCGACCGGCCGGCATGAAATAGGCCGCAGTTATGTCGGAACTTCCCAGTCTTTCAGCATCCGCTGCAACCAGTTGCGCCAATCGCGGGCTGACAGGAAAACCGCGCTCTGCCAGTTCTATCGCTGGAGCCAGCAAACCGGCCCATTCCTGCGTTCCGTACCGCTTGTGCACTTGCGCCAACAACGCAGGCGTGCCCGGTGTCCCTACAGATCGCCCGCCAACCACAGCATCAAAGAACTTTAGCGGTTCACCATTTGCGTCCTGAAACAACTGCGGCGTTACAGCCAAAGGCGCGGTTTCACGCCCGTCAAAAGTAGCCAATTCGCCACGCTGTGCATCATACCAAACTAGAAACGCACCCCCCCCGAGGCCTGAGCTTTGCGGCTCCACCAACCCCAGCATTACCTGCACGGCCACCAGCGCGTCCGCGGCTGTACCACCGGCGGCCAGAACATCCGCGCCAGCCTTCACCGCATAAGGATTAGCCGCAGCAACCATCCATGTGTCAGCGTCTACGGGTTCTCCTGCCTCCTTGGCACGCAGCGCTTCGGTAATATCATCAGAAAGGCTCTGGAATGGACCCACGCTGGCAACTTCGGGCGCGACAGCATCCGCAGCCTGCTCTGCGTTCACACTTCCGGCCACTGCTAAAAGAATTCCTAGTATCGCTGCACGCATCGCCACCTCCCGCCAATTTTCATTTTTTCACTTAACCCCTTCGAAATCCTCGGCACGCACCAAGGACAGATCTCAGAGCATTGACGGCACAACCTGATCCGGCGGACGGTGACCGTCATCAAATGTTTTGATATTGATGATAACCTTCTCCCCCATATCAATTCGTCCTTCCAGTGTGGCGGACCCCATATGCGGCAACAGAACCACGTTATCCAGTTCGCGCAGGCGCGGATTGATCTCGGTGCCATGCTCGTACACATCCAGCCCCGCACCTTTCAGCTCTCCGGCGCGCAACATGCGTGTCAGCGCGTTTTCGTCGATCACCTCACCGCGGGAGGTGTTCACAATCACCGCATCAGGTTTCATCAACTTGAGCCGCCGCGCGTTCATCAGGTGGAATGTCGACGGAGTATGCGGACAATTGACCGATATTACATCCATCCGTGCGACCATCTGGTCCAGACTTTCCCAATAGGTCGCTTGCAGCTTTTCTTCGGTTTCGCTGCGCAGACGACGGCGGTTGTGATAGTGGATCTGCATCCCGAACGCCGAAGCGCGCTGCGCCACAGCCTGCCCGATACGCCCCATTCCCAGAATTCCCAGACGGCGGCCTGAAATGCGCCCGCCCAACAAGGCATTGGGTGCCCAACCGTCCCAGAGCCCTTTTTGCATCTGGGCCATGCCTTCGGGCATCCGCCGGGTCACCGCAAGCAACAGGGCCATTGTCATATCGGCGGTATCCTCGGTCAGCACGCCGGGCGTGTTGGAAACCAGCACACCCTGCTGGCGCGCGGTGGCCACATCAATGTGATCGACCCCTGCACCGTAGTTGGCAATCAGCTTCAGGCGTGGACCCGCTTGGGAAATCAGCGCGTTGTCGATATGGTCTGTGATTGTCGGCACCAACACATCGCAGGATTTGACCGCCTCGGTCAATTCCTGACGCGTCATCGGTGCGTCGGTTTCACGCAGGCGTACATCAAACAATTCGGCCAGTCGCGTTTCCACAACCTCCGGCAACCGTCGCGTGACTACAACACTCAGTTGTTGTTTGGGCATAATTCATTCTCCGGACTTGGCGTTGCGTATCAATTGCATGCATGGTGACCCAAGCAGCGACGAGGCACAAGAACCTCGCGCAGCTTGAGCAAGACGAAAACAATAAAAACAGTGCAGGCAGCACATCATGTATAAGACGAAATTGCGCAAATTCGGTGCAGGGCTTCTTGGCGCCTGCGCCCTGATCCTGACAGCAAGCTTTGTCACCCCTGCCATTGCAGACACGGGTGAGGAAACAGGCAAGGTTACAAACCGGCCGATCCCGCGGTTTGTGTCAATGAAAGCATCCGAAGGCAACGTGCGGCGGGGCCCCTCACTGACGCACCGAATCGACTGGGTGTTCAAACGCCGTGATATGCCCCTGCGCATCACCGCCGAACACGGCCACTGGCGCCGTGTCGAAGACCGTGACGGCATGGGCGGCTGGGTGCATTATTCACTCTTGTCCGGCACCCGCACCGTTCTGGTTGAAAAAGACATGCTGACCCTTCACGCCCGCCCGGACCCCAATGCACCTGTGATGGCCGCGCTGGAAATGGGGGTGGTTGCCCGTGTCAGCGAATGTGGCGGAGAGTGGTGCCTGCTGCGATCCGGCGGTTTCAAGGGCTGGGCTCCGAAGGCACGCCTGTGGGGGGTACGCCCGAGCGAGACGTTTGACTGATTGCACGCGCGTAGCCGTTGGACCATGCTGGGCACATCACGCCTGATCCAGAGGACCAATGCCATGAAATCCGTATTCTACGACCGCTTCGGCAAAGCCGCCGATGTCCTGAACATTGCATCATTCGAAACCCCCGCCCCTGCAAGCGGCGAAGTGACAGTGCGTCTGGCATTTTCCGGTGTGAACCCGTCAGACATCAAGGCCCGCGCCGGATCACGCCCCGGTGTGCTGAAACCCGCATTCCCCAAAGTGATTCCCCACAGTGACGGTGCGGGCGTGATCGAGGCGGTTGGCACAGGCGTAAACCCCGACCGGATCGGCAATCGCGTCTGGATCTGGAACGGCCAGTGGCAGCGCCCGTTTGGCACCGCCTCCACCCATATCACGCTGCCCGCCGAACAGGCGGTCGACTTACCCGACGACATCAGCTTCGAGACAGGTGCGACACTCGGCATTCCGGGCCTGACTGCAGCAGAGGCGATATTCGGCGGCGGTGATGTGAAAGGTCAGACCATTCTGGTTTCAGGTGGTGGTGGGACTGTCGGCTATCTGGCCGTACAACTGGCAGTCTGGGGCGGTGCAAAGGTAATCGCCACCTGTAGCGCGCGCGACATGGCGCGTGTAAAATCTGCGGGCGCGCACACGGTGCTGGATTACAGCGCGCAAACGCTGGCTTCCGATATTCTGGCCGCCAATGAAGGCAACCCTGTGGACCGGATCGCCGAAGTAGAGTTCGGGGCCAATGTCGGGATGAACACGGAAGCGATCAAAAGCAACGGTGTGATCGCTGCCTATGGCTCACAAATCGATATGAACCCCAGTTTGCCTTTCGGCCCCCTGCTGTTCAAAGCGGTCACACTGGATATCATCCTGATCTATCTGCTGCCCTTGGCCGCGCGGCGCGCACGGATCGAAATGCTTCACCGCGCTTTGACGGATGGGGCACTGCAGTGCCCCGTCGCGCAGGTTTTCCCCCTTTCGGAATGTGCGGCGGCACACGATACCGTTCTGGCGGGCGGGCGCGCCGGCGCAGTATTGCTTGATTGCAGCTGATCTCGCCATTTGCATACCGTCATCGGCGCGCCTAAGCTTGGGCGATATTTACCGATATTGTTCCAGAGATTTATATGCGCCTTATTGCTCTAGTACTGTGTCTGCTTTTGCCCGTTGCCGGTGTGCAGGCCCAAACCGCTGACCAGCCTTCGGGCACCATCACCGTTACCGACAGCGCCACACAGGATGGCGCAATCGCGACGCGTATTCGCGCCATTCTTAAGGAACTGGATGGTTTCGACGACATCACCGTAACGGTCAGTTCAGGAATCGTCACGTTGCGCGGCCATACCTTGGACACACCAACAGCCCAGCGCCTGAATGAATTGGTCGGTCGCGTTGAAGGTGTTGTCGCAATAAAGAACGAAGTCACGGAAACCACAGATGTGGTGCAACGGCTTAATCCCGCAGTCGAAAGGTTCTTTACACGTGGCAAGCAGTTGCTCGCGTTCACGCCGCTTGCATTGATTGCAATATCGCTGTTTGCGCTGATTGTCTTGATCGGCTTTGTTCTCGCGCGGCGTGAACAGCCATGGAACCGCCTCGCCCCGAACGCCTTTATAGCCGATATTTATCGCCAAATTTTCCGGCTGGTCTTTGTCGTTGGCGGGTTGATTGTAGCCCTCGACATTATCAATGCCACTGCACTTCTGTCCGGTATTCTGGGCGCTGCGGGTATTGTCGGACTGGCCATCGGTTTCGCCGTGCGCGACACCGTTGAGAACTTTATCGCCTCTATCATGCTCTCGATCCGCCAGCCGTTCCGCCCCAACGACACTGTCGAAATCGAAGGCGATACCGGCAAGGTTATCCGGCTGACGTCGCGGGCAACGATACTGCTCAGCTTTGATGGTAACCAGATTCGCATCCCCAACTCGACCGTTTTCAAAAGCCGTATTGTCAATTTTTCACGCAACGCCGAACGGCGTTTCACCTTTGAACTTGGCGTCGCAACCGAGGCCGATCTGGCAAAGGCCCAATCTCTTGCTTTGTCTACATTGGAGGGGCTGCCATTCGTTCTGAAGACACCAAAGGCATCTGTTTGGATCGAATCGGTTGGTGATAGCTGGGTCAATATGGGCATGGCAGCGTGGATCGACCAGCACGACACCAGTATCGTCCTGGCCCGATCCGAAGCCATCCGTCTGGTACAGGCCACATACGATAGCGCAGGCGTTGGCGCGCAGGCGCCAGCCTATCGGCTGCTACATGAGGGACTTGAGTTAGGACGTGATATCAATCAGTTACCGGAACCCCCCCGGCAACACAGCTTAGAGACGCCACCATCGCCGCCACAAGACGTCGAAGCGCTGGAAGAAAAACAGCTCGAACATATCGTCGAGCTTGAACGGACCGAAGAGAACCCTGATCTGCTGCACAAAAATGCCAATCAGGAATAACTGCAAATTTCAGTCCATTTATAGCAGATAAAGGCTTGCACCCCGTGCCAACCCGTCCTATCTACCAGCGCACGTTGGGATGTAGCCAAGTGGTAAGGCAACTGTTTTTGGTACAGTGTACCGTAGGTTCGAATCCTACCATCCCAGCCACAAAACCCCGCAGTTTGATGTTCGGCCAAAATTGGAACCTAACCGGTCCAACTTGAAACCTTGACCAGGCAAGACTGGGGTCTGGGGCCAGAAAAGCCATTCTTGATTGATTACATGGTTCCTGCCGCGCTGACGTGAAATTCTAATAATCTACACGCTCGGAACCAGAGCACCGCCCGCTCAGCGCAAATTGCGCAGGCTTACGACAATCACATACCTCAATCGCACTGAGCCCTTTAGGCAACCGATTGAGCCTGCGGAGGCGCTCTCACACCGCATGGATCGCTAAGTCTATCTTTGATGCGTCACTCACGGCCCTTAGCTGCCATTGCGCTCAGTTCAATTTCTGCAATGCAGCTTCCCGTCAGCGGACATTGCCGCTAGGTTTCAGAAAAGTGCGAGGAAAAGATGAAATCAAGAGTATTGGGCAGCCTTTTAGGCGCAGCTATCGGTTTCATGGTTGGTGCCGGGACTGGCATTGTCGGCGGGATCTTTGGAGCGATTGCAGGAGCGCTAGTCTTCACGGTTATCGGTGCTGGTTGGGGATGGAGTGCAGGTCCCGATCTCGCGCAAACGATCCAGCGCTGGCGAGGAAAGTGACGGCCTATTCTGTTGAAAAACTCATGGTTTTCTGGGCCCTGTATCACGGGGCGAATGGTTCCCTCCTTGATTTTACTGAGCGGTGTTGGCCCGAATTGGGTTCGGAGCTAACTTTGCTAACTTTTTGAGGTTCTGGGTGGTTG
>NZ_JAPMLP010000006.1 GCF_026410285.1 Sulfitobacter sp. F26169L
TCGAATTGCTCAAGCGCACGACGCGCTTCAGCGGGTGTTTGATTTTCCATTGATGAGTGTGGTCTGACGTTGTTGTTATCGTATCGCCAGAGCGCCAATTTCCGGCGGGTGTCGTCCAGGCTGCCGAACCATTCTTCGTTTAACAGCTCGTCTCGAGGGCTACCATTGAAGCTTTCGATGAAGCCGTTTTGTTGCGGCTTTCCAGGATCGATGCAGGGCCACTCGACATCGTTCTCATTGCCCATTTCAGGATCGCACGACCGGTGAACTCGGCCCCATTGTCGCTGACAATGCTGGCGGGCATGCCGTAGATCCGAACAAGCGCATCCAACTCAGGGACGACGCGCGCGCCAGAGATGCTGGTGTCGGCCATGAGGCACAGTTTCTCACGACAGCAATCATCATTCACTGCCAAAATACGGAACTTGCGGGACACGCCAATCGTGTCAGACACGAAGTCCAAGGACCAACGTTCGACCGGCCGCAGCGCAACAGGCATTGGCGTGCGCGATACACGCGCCCGCTTCCTATCCTTTCGTCGCCTGACACCCAGCTTCTCTTCCGGATGAAGGCCGTACAGCTTCTTGTGGTCCATGATCATGCCTTTGCGTTCCAGCATCACACCGATCCGCCGATAACCAAGCCGGCGGCGTTTGTGCGCGAGAACCTTCATCTCAGCACGTATTTCTGGATTGTCAGGCGGACGATCACGCCTGACGGGTTTAGGATCAACACCAACAAGACGGCAGGCCCGGCGCTGCGAGATATCATGACCCCGTATCGCACGAAGCGCTGAAGCTCGCCGCTCGTTTGATGTTGTCAGTTCTTTCCCGGCAAATCCTTCAGGCCAACGTTATCCAGCATCGTGTCAGCCAGCAGGCGTTTCAATTTAGCATTCTCGTCGGTCAATGCCTGCAGCTTTGCCGCATCCGACACTTCCATGCCGCGATACTGCGATTTGAACTTGTAGAACGTCCCCTGATTGAGGCCGTGCTTGCGGCACACCTCCGCCGTCGACATCCCAGCTTCTTGCTCTTTGATCATCCCAATAATCTGGGCTTCGCTAAATCGGCTCTTTCGCATTTGTTTGCTCCTTCAAAAGGGTGAGCAAACTCTACATCAAACTGAGGGAAGTTTCGGGGGGGCAGGTCAATAGCCCCGTCGCCTTCGAAAGGAAAGTGGCCTAAACGAGCACTTGGGGCGGCACGAAAGCGCGACAGGTCCACGTTAAACAGCGCAAGTATCTTAGCCACAATACACCTTCGATACCTTCCGCGAGGAACTTATTAAACCGGAGCAGATGTGAGCTACCCTTCCCTCGGAGACCGATGCTATTGGAATGGAATTCACTGAACATTAATCAATCGTATTTTCGCGTTCATCCATCTCACTTTCCTTATCATTCCTGTCTAGTAAGGCGTGGACATTGGGGCGCTGTCCGGCCAATCAGGGAACTAAACGTCGATTGGAACGGGGTAGCTAACCATGATAAGACTGAATTCTTTTGGGCCCGTCGTCGCACACACGTCACCTCTTGAGGCGCTGCGAGCAGGTATCGGAGCGTTTATCGGCCTGGGTCTGGTTGGGTTGTTGGTCTTGCTCCCCTCGGTCGATTTGACGACCGGCATTTATCTTGTCGCACCATTCGGTGCCAGTGCCGTATTGCTTTTTGCGCTACCCAACAGCCCCCTCGCGCAGCCTTGGTCAGCTATTGTAGGCAACACGGTCGCAGCTGTCGTTGCTGTGGCGGTCTGCCTTTCGGTTGCTGATCCCACTTTACGTATTGCTTTGGCTGTCGGGCTTGCGCTTGTCGCCACAATTCTATGTCGCGCACTGCACCCTCCTGCAGGTGCCATCGCAATGACTGCCGCACTCAGTCCTGACGCCATAGACGAACTGGGGTTTATGTTTGCTATAACGCCCGTCGCCCTAGGGACAGTTTTGCTGGTAGGAATTGCGATTGTCTATGGCCGCCTGACGGGGCGGCACTATCCCTTCCGTCAGTTTGACGATCCGAACAAGCACGGCACACTTGATCCCGAGCCGACAGAACGGTTGGGTTTGTCCGAAGAAGAGTTATCCGTGATTCTGGAGCAGTACCAGCAATCCTTTAACCTTGGCGTAGAAGATCTTGCGCGGTTGATTGGCGCGGCCGAGATGCAGGCGGCGGGTCACAGGATCAATCCAGTGGTAGCGGGTGATGTCATGTCACGCGATCTGATCACAGTGCGTGCAACTGCCCCACTCGTAGAAGTGGCCGACCTGTTCCGGCAGCACCGGATAACCTCGCTGCCCGTCGTTGATGAAAACGCACGATACTTGGGTGTAATCTTCCAGATGCATTTGATCGATCACGCACGACAGGATGCTTCCAAACTCCATCACAGGTTTGGGGCCGCGATGAGACAGGTGTTTGAGAACCGGGCAAACACGGCAGCAAATGCCGCTCGAATTATGAGCACTCACAGCCCCCGTGCCACTCCGGACACCCCGCTAACCGCGCTGTTGCCTCTGATGGCAGAGGGAGCGGTTGATGCTGTTCCGATTTTGTCTGACGCGAAAATTGTCGGCATTGTTACCCGCACTGATTTGATCAGTGCGCTGGCGCGCCTGAGTATTCAGTGAACTTGGTTCAGACGTCTTTCCAATAACCGTTGGCGGCTGCGACAGTTGCAAAATGCGTTGCAACAACCTGGCTGGACGCAATCAAGGCATCCGAGCTTCCGGCATACTCGGTACGCAGTTTGTTGCGCATATCCGCGTCCGGCTGGGTCATCTTCACCGCGACGCGGCTAAGTTTTACCGCCAACTCATAGCCTTCTTCAGGGGTTTTAGTGATTAATGTAGGTAGCCATGATGCCATAATAAATTCCTTTGGATCAGCGATTTATTTCCGAATATCCAGACACGCATATGCCTAAACAACAACGATCCATACAAACACCAAACTTACGATCAGGTAGACAAGTGTGTTCACCATCCATCGGATCAGGCCTGCATCACCCTCAGGATCCACACCCAAACGTTCGCAGACTTTTGTTCCCGGCCAGAGAAAAGCTTCTGATAATGACATCGAATTCACCTTTAATCGGTATTTCTGATGCGTAATATCTATCACTTTCAAATCGGCATTTCAAATGCTAAATATAGTCCATGCAGTTGGATAAATTCACCGATTACGCGTTACGCGTGCTGATGACCCTTGCCGTGCGAGACCCTGCGCGTGTGTCCGCAGCGGAAATTGCGGCCATTTTCAACCTTTCCGAAAACCACTTGTCCAAGGTCGCGACACAGCTTGTACGGGAAGGATTTGCATCATCGGAAAGGGGCCGCAACGGTGGGCTGACGCTGGCGCAACCGGCTGAACGTATTTCGATCGGCGATGTTGTACGGGCAATGAAACGAAGCGATCCTGTTGTTGAGTGTTTTGGCGCAAATAAATCCTGTCTGATCCTGCCAGCCTGTGGTTTGCGTGAACCGCTGGCCGAAGCGCAGGAAGCATTTTTTGAAACATTAGACCGATACACACTATCCGATGTAACACAGTCGCGTAGCGCACTTGCTAATCTAATGAAGGTTTAACCATTTGCAGTGCAATTGCGCGCCCCCGTTTAGGGCGCCTATCCCGCGCGACTTCTTAATCAAGAACCATTTCGGTACGTCTGACTAGAGTAATTAAATCGGCGATAACCTTGCAGCGGCACAGTTGATACAATCGGTTTCCTGATACGTGACGTTTGCCTTTCGGGATAACCCACTCATTGCTGATGAACCGAAAAGCAGGCAGTATAAATCGAATAAACCCGAAGCCGGGACACAAAACGGCAACCGCCGACACCCGTCTCTGAAGGAGCCGTGCTTATGCGAATTGATGGCCTGCAATATGCCAACTGGTCTGAAAAAATCTTCCGCCAGATGCGCGATGGCAATGTCGACGCCGTGCATGTCACGATTTCCTATCACGAGAATTTTCGCGAAACGGTCCTGAATTTCGAACAGTGGAACCGCTGTTTTGAACAGTATCCCGATCTGATCATGAAAGGCCAATGGGCCAGAGACATCGACGAAGCGCGTAATACCGGGCGCACGGCGATCTTCTTCGGATTTCAAAATCCAGCGCCAATCGAGGATGACATCGGGCTGGTTGAAATTGTTCATACCCTTGGCGCGCGCTTTATGCAGCTCACTTATAACAACCAGTCCTTGCTCGCCACTGGCTGTTATGAGGCCGAAGACACCGGTATCACACGCATGGGCAAACAGGTGATCAAGGAAATGAATCGCGTCGGGCTTGTCATCGACATGAGCCATTCTGCGGACCGCTCGACCATTGAGGCGACAGAGTTGTCGCAACGCCCTATCGCAATCACCCACGCCAACCTGCATGAATGGGCCCCTGCCCTGCGCAACAAAAAGCACGATGTGATCAAGGCTGTGACAGAAAATGGCGGCATGATGGGATTTTCGGTTTACCCTCACCACCTGAAAGGTAAATCCGATTGCACCCTGCAAAGCTTCTGCGAAATGGTGGCGATGGCAGCAGAGAAATACGGTGTCGATCATTTCGGCATCGGAACCGATCTGTGTCAGGACCAGCCCGACAGCGTGGTTGAATGGATGCGCGTTGGCCGTTGGTCAAAGGAAATTGACTATGGCGAAGGCTCTGCTGCCGCGCCCGGTTTTCCGCCGATGCCAACATGGTTCAATGACAACCGCGACTTTGGCAACATCGAAGCAGGACTGCGTGACATCGGATTTAACGAAGAAGAGGTCGGCAAGCTGATAGGGAAAAACTGGTACAGGTTCTTTGCCGAAAACTTTACCCCCGCCGCGCGCGATTGATCACGGCGCGTCGGCTGGGGCGTCTCGCCTCAAGACTCTTCTGCGTTCAGGATAGACTCGATCCGCTCAACATCAGCGGGGTTGTTCAGCTCCCAGAACACACGCCCGCGCCCCTCGACCTCTACGCACAGAATATCCGTACCATTTTCGAGAAAACGCAGCTGTTCCAGCCCCTCGTGTCGCTCGAGCCGCCCTTCGGGCCAGTTTGCGTATTGCGCGAGCGCCGCGGGGCGGTAGGCGTAAAGACCGACGTGGTGAAACACCTCTCCCGCTGCTTCCGCTTCCTTTGCGGGGGCGATGTAGGGCAGAACCTCCTTGCTGAAATACAGCGCGCGGTTGGTACGATCAAACACAGCTGTTGTGCCCCCGACCAACCCTGCCGCACGGTCTGCACGGAAGTGCGCGTAGGTCTGCGCGTCACATTTCACCACAGGCGTGGCAACTGGCGCTTCGGGGCGGGCAGCCATGGCCGCTATCAGGTCTTCGACAAACCATGCGGGCGTCAGCGGTGCATCGCCTTGCAGGTTTACCACCAGATCAGCCTCGAACACACCTGCGGTTGCGGCTTCGGCGCAACGGGCAGTGCCATTCTCACAGCTTTCCGATGTCATAATAACATCCGCGCCGAATGCCTCTGCCGCCTGCTTGATCCGCGCGTCATCGGTGGCCACATAAACCGCATCGACACCGCGCACGGCAATTGCCGCTTCCCAACTGCGCTGGATCAGGGATTTCTCTGCGCCGTCACGGTCGCGCAGCGTGACCAGCGGCTTGCCGGGATAGCGCGTCGAGGCATAGCGGGCGGGAATTACGATTACTGTTTTCATTATGCGACTCCTGCGCGCAAACAATCGTTAACGCGCAGCAATCCCACAGGTGCTCCGCCTTTATCTACCACCACTAAAACGGTGATCTTGTTGTCATTCATCACTGCCAGAGCTTCGGCTGCCATCATGTCAGTCGGGACGGTTTTGGGCGATCTGGTTGCAACCTCTCCGGCGCTGCGGGTGTTCAGATACTGGATATTGCGGCGCAAATCCCCGTCCGAAATTACCCCGACCAGCTCACCATCATCAATGACGCAGGCAAGGCCGAAACCCTTTTCGCCCATCTTCAACATGGTTTCCTGCATGTCCGTATCAGGGCCAACCACCGCCATGGCCTCCGGCCCGTGCATCAATTGATGGACCAGCGCCAGTTGCGCACCCAATTTTCCACCCGGATGGTAGGTGCGGAAATGCTCTGACAGAAATCCGCGCTGCTCCATCAATGCCATCGCCAGTGCATCACCCAGCGCCAGCGCCATGGTGGTTGACGTGGTGGGGGCGATGCCGCTGCCGGCCTCGCGCTCTTGCGGCAAGGTCAGACACAGATCGGCCGCGCGCATCAGCGTACTCTCTGCCTTGCTACTCATCCCGATCATAGGGATAGAAAAGCGGCGGGTGTGGCGGATCAGATCACCCAGTTCCGATGTCTCGCCCGAGTTCGACAGAAGGATGCACAGATCATCCTGCGTGATCATCCCGAGGTCACCATGGCTTGCTTCCGCCGGATGTACAAAATACGCAGGCGTACCCGTTGACGCGAGGGTTGATGCAATCTTGCGCGCGATATGACCGGATTTGCCGATGCCCGACAGGATGATCCGGCCTTTGATCTGCAGGATACGCTCAACCGCTGGTGCAAAGTCATCCGGCAGGTTTTCCGACATCCGCAGCAGCGCATTGCCTTCCTGTTCCAACACTTGCGAAGCGGTTGTCAGTATTTTGTCACGGGCCGCGATTTGATCAGGCATTATCACTCTTTCAGTCAACAGTCACAGGCACCGATGTACGCATTACAGGTCCGCCCTGCAAGGCGTGCGGTTTTCAGCCAGGATCGCGGTAAGCCAGAACCTGTTGACGCTGCGTGCCCAACCCTTCGATCCCCAGTTCGACAACACTGCCTGCGCGCAGATATTGTGGTGGGCTCATGCCCATGCCCACGCCTGGCGGTGTCCCTGTGGAGATCACATCCCCTGGCATCAGAGTGACAAAGCGGCTGAGGTAGGAGATGATATTTGCGACACCGAACACCATGGTCGCGGTATTGCCGGTTTGTCGCCGCACACCGTCTACATCCAGATACATCGACAGGTTTTGCGGGTCTGGCACCTCGTCCGGTGTGACCAGCCACGGGCCAACGGGGCCGAAAGTGTCACAGGACTTGCCCTTGGTCCACTGTCCGCCATGTTCGGTCTGGAACGCGCGTTCCGACACGTCGTTTACGATGCAGTACCCCGCGACATGGTTCAGCGCGTCGGCCTCTGAAACGTGATGGGCGCGCGTGCCGATCACAACACCCAGTTCAACTTCCCAATCGGTTTTCTCGGATCCTTTCGGCAGGATAATCGGATCATTTGCGCCTGTCGCGGGACAGGTTTTCATAAACAGGATCGGTTCATCCGGTATCGCCATCCCCGCCTCTTTCGCGTGGTCGGAGTAGTTCAAACCGATACAGAACATCCGCCGCACGTCATCAATGATCGGCGCATAGTCACCTGACAAAACAGGGTAATCCGCAGGGTTAATTTTTGCTATTGCGGCAAGGCGATCTGCCGAAATGGTCTGCGCGGTGATATCTTCCACCACGGCGGAAATATCATGTGGCGCGCCATCGGCATCAATAATTGCAGGGCGCACTCCGTCAGCGGTTCGGATACGGGCAAGCTTCATCTCACGGCTCCTGATAAGTGGGACGGCAAAGTCACCGACTAGTCGTCAAACCCGACAAACCGCGCAACTTCTGCTACATCGCGCCGTTCCGAGACAACCGCGTTGGCGGAAAATTCCTCGTCCGGCCAGCCGAGAGCAACACAGGTCATAATCACTTCGTCATCGGGAATTTCTGCGTGTTCACGCACGACAGGCGATTGCATAATGCCCTGCCCGTTGATCACACAGCCCAACCCGCGCGACCACGCCGCCAGCGTCAGCCCGTACGTCACCGCGCCCAGATCGAAATGCGCAATAGTGCCGCCTTCCAGTGATTTATCGAACGTCACCACAATCGACACAGGAGCGTCAAACTGGCGAAACCCGCGCATCACCCAGTCCTGCCGCATGTCTTTATCATCACGCGCAATGCCCATCGCGGCGAACAACTGCTTTGCTATGCCGACCTGACGGTCACGGTGCGGCCCTTCATAGGCCCCATGATCCTGAATTTCACGTGAAGGGGGAACGCCGCTTAGCATGCGCGTAGAGTTTCCTTCCCGCACGCGCTGCAATGGTTCACCTGTCAAAACGTGTAGATGCCACGGCTGCGTGTTCATCGACGAAGGCGCCCGGTTGGCCAGTGCGATCACTTCTTCGATCAGCGCACGCGGCACAGGTTTGTCTTGAAAGCCGCGGATGCTGCGGCGTCCTTGCATCGCTTCGTCAAGTTTCATGGAAATGGCCCCGATTCAGAAATTAAGCGTAAATACGCGGCTCAGCCCTAGACGCACGCGCCACTGATCATCAGAGCCGTTCAGGGTGATCGGGCTGTCTGCCGCGTCATTGAGCAGCTTTTCGTAAGTGATCGCACCTTCTAGCGCCCACTTGTCATCAATGAAGTAAGTACCTGCCACCTGTAGGCCCGCACCCAATGCACCGCCCTGTGCATCATAAGCGGCAAAGCTGGAGGTACTGCCAGTAGGGATACCGAAATATGTGTTGGCATATTTGTCATCACCAAAATTGACCCGCGGACCAGCTGTAAACAGCCAGCGATCACTGGGACGGTAAATCAGGTCGGCGCCCAGCGTACCCGCAATGCCGCTATGGCCGGTCACGCCTTTGCGAACCTCACCGAACGCCAGCCAGTTTGTCTGTTGGTACGTCAGCCCGAAGCCGAGTTCTACGGCAATGTCGATATCCTCAAGACCGGCCAGTTCGGGGCTGTCCTCTGCCTTGCGATCACCGATCATGCGGAACGCACCGCGCAAGGACAGGCCGTTGTCCGGTACCCCGCGCACGCCATTGCCAATATCAAGACGGCCCATGCGCAGTGCGCCAAAGGAAAAACCCAGATCAACACCTGCTTCGGTCTGGTCAGAGCCCATGTATTCAGGCGTGCCCGCTATACCGCCACGCAACGAAAAATTGAACGAGTTGTCCTGCGCCACGGCAGGAACAGCAAAAGAAACAGCGCACACAGACGCCAGAAGAAAAGAAGATACGCGCATTAAAAATGCTCCATAAGCAGCAAGAACCGAAAAACCGGACCCGTCAGATTCCATCGTAATTTAGGGGATTCCCGCAGCTAAGTATATGGTGAAATAATAAAGACACACAGCACCCCACACCTGAGAAATGCTGTGTGATATTCACCGCCGGGAAGCGGGGTTTATTGTGACGCTGCCGGTTCCTGTGATTTACATTCTTGCAGGCTGTTTTCCTGCATTTCATTCTCCAGTGTCGCGGTGTCGCCTTTGGTCCACCACACATGAGAGCCGGAGCTATACTTGGCCCCCGACCCCGAAACCACATTCGCGAATATCCGCTGCTCGCCATCAAGCTCGAATATGGCAAGCGCGTTGGCGCCGGAATTAACGTATTGAACAGACAATTCGCTCCCGTCCGCGCATGAATAAGCCACTGTGTCGATGCTCGCGCCAGCGCTGAGGGGAATCGACAAGGCTGTCTGCGCCGATGCCGCGCCTGCTGTTGCCAGAATTGTTGCTGCCAGTAATGTAGTACGCATTCTTTTCTCCTATGCTTCAGCCCGCGATATAGTCACCCGAAGGCGTAAACCAATGGTCGGCACAGTCCTTATTTCGCCCCTGCCCCGCACCCTTGCGGAAAATTGCCGTATCCAAGACAACAGAAATGCCGCGCGCACCAAACGCGTCGGAAAATACCAGACAGCAAGGGAGTTTACGATGAACGGTGGTACAATGGCCTACTACGTGGAGGAATACGATGCGGCGCTCGGCGCGTTGGACCCGGCAAAAGATTCATGAGCGCGCACCAGTGTTTCAGACCGCATTACCCTGCCGGAACAGGTCAAGGACAACCTGATGGAGGTGGCACAAGACTGGGGAAAGACTGCCACGCGCAAGAAGCGGATTCCCGAAGGTTCAGCCCTTGCGGGGGAGGAATGGGACACGGGGCCTTATGCTGTCGACGGCCTGATCCAGACTCTAAGCCAGATAGACGGGGAAGCGTTTCTCAAGCATCTGCCGACGCAAGAATTGACCACCGACAGACCACAGTAAAGGTGATGCCACATTCGATCTGGGACCATCTGTTTCTGTCGGGGGTGAAGGCAGAAGTCTGGATGCAACACGGCGTAACGGCCGCAAACCTGCCCGGTCACACCACTGCCGCCTATGATATTCCGGCGGCAGAACGGCAGGGCAAGGTCGCGCTGATTTTGGGTGCGGGCAACATTGCATCAATCGCGCCGCTGGATGTTTTTCAAAAGCTGTTTCAGGAAAACTAGGCGGTTATTCTGAAAATGAATCCGGTCAACGACTACCTTCCCGAATTCCTGACCGCAGCGCTAAAGCCGTTGACCGAGCGCGACGCGCTACGCGTTGTCAAATGAGATGGCGAGGCCGGTTCATACCTCACTAACCACCCGCTTGTGTCAGAGCTTCACATCACCGGTGCAGGCTCTAGCCATGACGCAATTGTGTGGGGCACCGGCGCTGAGGGTGAAAAGAACCGCGCGGAAAACACGCCAAAAAAATGACCGCCGCTTCACCTCGGAACTGGGTGCCGTCTGCCCGAGAATCGTTGTCCCCGGCCCGTGGTCGGACGCGGACTTACAGTTTCAGGCGGAACATATCGTCTCGCAAAAGTTGCATAATTCGGGGTTTTACTGCGTCGCGTGTCAGGTTCTGATCATGCCGCGCGGATGGGACAAAGGCAAAACCCTCTTGGCCTATGTCAGCAAGATTGCGCAGAAATCCACCCGCGGCGCATATTACCCCGGTGCAAAGGATCGCCTGCACACATCCGATGAAAAGGCCGAAAATCCAGAAAAGATTGATCGCGGACCCGCGCCATCCCTGATTGTCAACGATGTCGATGACAGCGAATGTTTTGCCAAGACGAAGTGTTCGCCCCCGCAATGTCAACGCACGATATGGAGGCACCGGACCCCGAAACCTATCTGCGAAATGCAATCTACTATTCCAACGACCAGTTGCACGGCACGTTGGGCGCAAACATTCTGATCCACCCCAAAACCATCAACAAGGTCGGTCAGAAGCTGTTTTAAAAAGATCATCGCAGACCTCCGCTATGGCACCATCGCAATCAACGCATGGACCCGACTGGCCGCCTGCCCATGGGGCGCGTTCCCCGGCCACACGCCGCAAGACGTTCAATCAGGGATCGGAACGGTCCATAACACCTTTATGCTGGAAAACACGCAGCGCGTGGTTATTCAGGCCCTTGGGCGCCTTTACCGCGCGGTTTGTTATCGGGGCAGTTCACCTTGTTGCCGCGGCCGCCATGGTTTGTCACCAATACCAGACAGGACAAGGTCGGCAAACTGCTGACCGAGTTCCAGTGCAAGCCAGGCTGGTTCAAACTGCCCGTTAATATGATGACAGATACCGCACCCAAACTGAAACAGCGCGCTGATCTGATCATCTATTGCGTGCAAATTTATAAACAGGTTTTTGTAAGCGGCATTATGGCCGCCCTGCACACCGCAAAGGGGCGCGCGGCAGTTATTGATACACTGGCCGGCGCGCTGGCCCTGCAGGTTAAAAACCACGCGATGTCACATCGTTTATGGTACGACATCCGCAATCAGGCTCTGTGTGACGAGACATTTCGCCCAGTTACTGCCGAAATTGAAGCAATGCTTGTTTCGATCGGCGCACTTGCATTCGAACGTGGAGGGCATCGCGCTGCGCAGCAGTTTGACGCCTGTTACGCGCTTCTTGACGGTGTTTTCCGCTGCGCACTGCAAAATCAGGTTAATAGCGACGGATATACCACCCCACGTCTGAAACAGCTGTTTCAATCAGTGCTTGCGCAGGTTTTGTAGCGCGAGATACGTCTTAATCTCCCACTTCCTTCAATCCCTTTGCGACAACAATCGCAGCAAATGACATCGCTGCGAAAATCAGAAGCGTTACTTTGGCACCCGCAAGTGAAGCCAGCGCACCGAAAATCCCCGAGCCAAGCAGCAACACGCCGATTACTGTATTCGAAACGGCAGTATAGGTTGCGCGGCTGCCTTCGGGCGCCATATCCACCAGATAGATCGAGCGGCCCTGACGCACCCCGTGATAGGCGATCATCAGAACAAACAGGACAAGCGGCAGCGCCCAAAGTGTGCCGGACATACCAACCAGATCCAGCAGCACGGCGGCCAGCAACGCCAAAGTTCCCGCAACCGCAGAAAACATCAGCACCTTGCGGCTGGACCGGTCTGCCAGCCGCCCCCAAAGCCACGAACTGATCAATGACGCGATGGAAGACGCCAGCACCAGCGCGCCCAATCGGTCAAACGTGCCCTGCCCGGCCTGTGCACCCAGCAAAACGATATAGGGCGGTGCCAGCGCCGTGGATGTCAGCAATCCACGCGCCCAGATAAAGCGGCGCAGCTGCGCATCCGTACGCAAAATCTTCAACTGTTCCAGCGCGGCGGTTCCGGTTTCGCCTACCGCGGCTTCCTCCCAAAGGGTTGAAAACAACGTACTGGCCGCAAAAAATAATGCGGCGGCCAGCGCGATGGCGGCGATCACCAGCGTTGCGCGCTCTAACAGGCCCGTCATCAGCAACAACGCGAATATCACTACCGCCCCTGCGCCCAATGAACTGGCCAGACCGGTCGCCGATCCGCGCCGTGACTGGCCCACTGTTTTGCCCAGAATATCGCTGTAGCTGACCGAACACACAGAGCGCGACACAGCAAGGACCGCCAGCAGCGCACAAATCACAATGCCCGCTGCACTCCCCTCCAGCGTGAGCGCAGTCAGCACAATTCCAGCTGCTGCTGCGCCCTGCCCTGCCGCGCCTGCAACCCACGCCCACTTGCGCCGCTCCATCGCCTGAACACGCGGCGCGGTGAACAATTGCGGCAACAGCGCACCCGCCTCGCGGATCGGCACCAGCAGCCCGACAAAAAAGCTGGAAGCACCCAGATGCGTCAGCAGCCATGACAGCACCAGTTTAGGGTCGATCAACCCGTCCGCGATCTTGCTCATGGAAATAGAGGCCGCATGACGCAGAAAATTTGCCGGTTCATGGCGCGCCTGTGCGTCACTCAATCCACCATCGCTTTGGGGATTGTTCACCAGCTTTTCAAACAGGCGGCGGGTCATGTTATTTGCACGCATCGGGGTATCCGTCATGATTTACGTTGCCGCAGGTCTTTCACGGCCACAGCAAGCGCCATACAAACAACTACTGAAATGAGGGTGAAACCGACAACCATCGCTGTTGACCATGACGATACTGCAAGTGTTGAAAACACTGCCGCCGTGATGATTGCAATGCCCACCGCCGTACCGATCCGCTGGCCCGTCTGCATGATCGCGCCGGAACTGCCTGCATAATCCAGCGGCACATCCGCCAGCGTCAATGTCTGGTTGGGACTGATCACCGTACCTTGGGCCACACCGACAAACGCCAGTGATGCCATCAACCACCAGATGCTGATATGGCCCGCTTCATAGAGGACAACGACAACAACGCTCAGCGCAAGGCCCAGCAGTGCCAGCAACAGACCACCAATCACCATCTTGCGGCCATAATGCGCCACGCGGCTCCCCGCCCAATGAGCTGCATAAGCCGACAGTAACGCCGCCGGTATCCCGAAAAAGCCGGATTCAAGGGCTGACTTTCCACCGCCTTCCTGTACGTAAATGGCCACCAGCACCCAGATGCTGGTCATCCCCATGAAATAGAGCGCCATGATTGTAATACCGTTGGTATAGCTGCGGGTGGTAAAGATATTCAGATCAACCATCGGGCTAAAACCCAGACGGGCATAGCGCTCTTCCCATTTCACCCAGGCCCAGACCAGAAACAAACCCAGCGGCAGCAGTACCCAGACGATCCTGCTTCCGCTGCCCTCGACAAAGGGGAACAGAACGGCCAGCACCGCAACCCCCAGCAGAAGGGCGCCCACAGGATCGAGCGAGCGCAAACCGCTGCCCGTGCGGGGAAGACGCGCGATCAAGGGGCGGGGAAACCACATCAGACCCAGAATAATCGCAAGAATACCAATCGGCACATTTACAAGAAACGTCAGCCGCCAGCCCAGTTCGGGGCCGCCAAGCTCTATCAGGAAACCACCCAGAACGGGACCGATGGCAACTGAAAATCCCACAGCCGTGCCGAAATAGCCAAAGGCGCGGCCCCGCTCGTCACCGCGAAAATAGTGCTGGATCATTCCTAACCCTTGCGGGTTCAACAACCCTGATCCGATCCCCTGAACAAATCGCGCCACGTTCAGCCATTCGGCATTCGGCGCAAGCCCCGCTGCCACCGAGGACACTGTGAAAATGCCGACGCCGATCAGGAACAGGCCACCGCGCCCCATGATATCACCTGCGCGTCCTGCGGCCACTAGAACCACGCCAAAGGTCAGCGCATAGCCCGACAGCACCCATTGCAGATCAGACTGCGTGGCGCCCAGCCCCTCGCGGATCGACGGCAGCGCCACGTTCACAATACTGACGCCGATCAATGTCATGAAGATTGTGACCAGCAGCACAGAAAGTATCCGCCATCTTACCGGATCCTGCGTCGGATCAATCTGCAAATTTGCGGATATGTCCGCATCTGAATCCGACGAAACCATGACGTACTTCTTTCTATTTCAAACCGACAAGCCATATAGCCGCCCCGTTGCCTGAACACTAATCGGCGCACCTCGAAACGCAACGCCTGCGTGAGTATCTAGCGCCGGAAGGTTTATTGCGAGTGTTGGTGCGGAAATTCTTCTCGCCGGATGCTGTCCGGCTCTGTGCGTGGATCAAGTGCCATTGCTACCGGGGTAACATCCGGCAATGGCACGTAGGGTTCGCGCTGCGCGGCGGGCACGCAAGGCTCCTGCCAGACGCGGAACAAGACAAAGATAGCGAAAAGGATTGCGACCGCGGATTCAAATACGAAGAAACTGGACGGGCCATAGGCCGCCATAAGTGCCGCTGCAAACAGCGGACCCACGGTTGCTCCGATGGAGTAAACCATCAGCAAACGTCCCGATGCGGCAATGTAATATTTGCGTTCCAGCCTGTCAAAAGTCTGCGCAACACAAAGCGGATAGACACTGCTCATCGCGCCGCCAAAAGCCGGGGCAATGGCTAATAGTGTCAAAAACGGCAAACCTGACGCCACGAATCCGGCCAGTGTGCCCCATGTGACACCGACTCCCAAAAGGGCGCCCGACATTACGATCCGTCTGTCAAACCGGTCGGCCAGCATGCCAATGGGGATCTGTGCCGCAAGCCCGCCCAATACGACAACGCTCATGAACAGGGCGGCTTCGGAAACGCCCAGCCCGATCCGGCGGGCAAAAACCACACCCAGCGCATAAAACGAGCCAACCATTAATCCCGCGACAACCGCGCCGACTACGCCAACCTTTGATGCCGAGTAGAGCGCTTTCACTCCGACAACGCGGCTTTCGCTCAGGTTCGGCTCCTCCAGCAATGTCATCGCAACAGGAATCAGCGACAGCCCGATCAGCGCGGCAGCCAGCATGAACAAGTCGGGAGTCGCGACATCGGCCAGATTGACCATGCTTTGGCCCGCTGCAATCGCCAGATAGAATGTCAGCATGTAAAA
The DNA here is from genome assembly GCF_026410285.1 of Sulfitobacter sp. F26169L. Taxonomy (GTDB): domain Bacteria; phylum Pseudomonadota; class Alphaproteobacteria; order Rhodobacterales; family Rhodobacteraceae; genus Sulfitobacter. The sequence goes on from NZ_JAPMLP010000006.1 coordinate 15,627, forward strand.
GCCCAGAACCCGCCCGCGGGTCTCGTTGCTGCTGCGCGTATTCAACCAGCTTTCGATTCCGGCGGTCATGCCTGCGATGCAAAACCCGTTAACAACACGCAGGATCAGCCACGCCGCCGGATGAAAGAACGCAGCATAAGCGAGCGTCGTGGCCGCTGTAAGTGCTGCAAAAACCGCAAAGGCGCGGATATGCCCGATACGGAAAATCACGTGTTTGCCCCGCAATCCCCCCAGTGCAAGGCCAAGATAATAGGCTGCCATGATCGCGCCGGTCAGCGCAACGGGATAGCCCGCGCCCTCCATCCGCAGCGGCAGGACAACGCCCAGCAGACTGTTACCCGCCATAAAGGCGGCCGTGCCACCCAACAGCGATTTCACAGAAAGAAGGATATCGCGGATATTTTGTACCATTGACGCAATGACACCCCAAAGGCGCCGATGATGCAAGCGCGCTGAGTGTTTAAGACGGATACCGCAGGAGAGGTTGGGCTTAGCGGAGGTATTATTAGACCCGTTACCCCAGCATCGCCAAATGGCTTTCGCCGGAAATCTGGCATCTTTGTGAATCGGGCTTATGTCACGTTATGGGCGTCACCAACCATGCAGAAAACATCCTGCCCTTTGCACTAAAGGTATAGTAAGCCCAATTTACGGGAGTGACGAAATGACAGAACTCAAGCTTGCCAGTTGGAACATCCGCGCCGGACTGGGTCGCGATCTGCGACGGCGTCCGGAGCGCACAATCGAGGTGATTTCAGGCATAGATGCTGATGTGTTTGTATTGCAGGAGGCCGATTTTCGCCGCCAGCCGCGCCCCGCTGCATTGCCGCGCATCCACGGGCGGATCGGCCCTTACGAGGTGATCGACCTCACGCCGGACGCTGTCGGTCTTGGCTGGCACGGCATCGCGATTCTCAAGCGGCCCGAAATAACAGTCAACGCCATCCGGCGCATTGATCTGCCTGCGCTGGAACCGCGCGGCGCGGTCATTGTCGATTTGACGGTCAAGCGCCAGCCAGTTCGGATTGTCGGCGTGCATCTGGGCCTGCTGCGCGGCAACCGTCGCAAACAGATCAGCTACATCACCGACCAATTGAAAGAAATGGGCAAACAGCCGACGATTATTGCAGGCGACTTCAACGAATGGCGCGAGCGCAAGGGGCTTGAAACCTTGCCTGACTGGCTGCGCACCCACAGCCCCGGCCCGACATTTCCAGCAGGCCGCCCGCTGCTGAAACTCGACAAGGTTGCCATGACCAATGATATCAGGTTGCTGGACAGCGCAGTGTTGGGCGATTTTCACGCGCAGATCGCATCAGATCACCGCCCGATCCGCGCGCGGTTCCATCTGACCCCGCGCGACACAAAGGTAAAATAGATGTTCCTCGCCGTTTTGCGGATGGTCCTGTTTGCGGCACTTTTTCTGGCGGTCGCCATTGTTGTGGCGCGCCTGTTGTTCGCCGCCCCTGTACCGGGGACGCACACCCACACCAGTGCACTCCCCCCCGATGACACCGGCACACTAGCAAAGGCGATCCAGCAAAATCGAAAAGGTCACGAAGGCCTGTCCGGCATCGCGCCACTCCGGGACGGACGGGGAGCCTTTACCGCGCGTATCCTGCTGGCCAATGCGGCGGTCTCTTCGATCGACGTGCAATATTACATCTGGCGGCCCGACATGACGGGTCATCTTCTACTCAAGGCGCTACACCGCGCGGCCGAACGGGGCGTAAGGGTGCGCTTGCTGCTGGATGACAACGGGATTGACCGGCTGGACAGTCTTCTTGGCGCGCTGGATACCCACCCCAACATCGAGGTGCGCCTATACAATCCGTTTGTCCTGCGCCGGTTCAAGCGCCTTTCGTACGGGTTTGACTTTTTCCGTCTGAACCACCGGATGCACAACAAGGCCTTCACGGTCGATGGCCGCGCAAGCATTCTGGGCGGACGCAATGTCGGGGATGAATATTTCGGAACAGGCACAACCCCGCTCCAGATTGATCTGGATGTTCTGGCTGTCGGCGAGGTCGTACCACACATTTCAGCCGATTTTGACCGCTACTGGAATTCTGCCCCCGTTCACCCTGCACGCGCAATTCTGGGTGAGGGTGATGCCGGTCTCTCGATCAAAACCGCGCTCGACGCTTTTGATAGTGATCCACAATTTGAACAATATCGCGCGCTGTTGGAGGAGTCCGACATTGTTGCCTCCCTTGCTCGGGGTGATCTGGCGCTGGAATGGACAGACGCCGTTCTGATCAGTGATGATCCCATTGTCGGGACCGACGCGATTGTGCGCGCGGACCTCTTTGTAAGCCGCCTGCTAAAAGCTGTAGGCCCGATCGAAAGTCGCTTTGACGGTGTCACACCCTACTTTGTACCGGGCAAAGCGGGTGTGCGGGTGTTTGCCGGATTGCAAGAAAGCGGGATTGAAATGCGCATGTTGACCAATTCGCTTGAGGCGACGAATATGCTGCCTGTCCATGCCGGATATTCCAAACACCGCGAGGATCTGTTGCGCGCAGGTGTCGGCCTGTTCGAACTGCGCGCCCAGGCAGGCGGTCCGTCAGCCAAGGAAATATTGGGGCCATTGGGCTCGTCCGGTTCCAACCTGCACGCCAAAACATTTGCCGTTGACGGAACCCGGATCTTTGTCGGCTCGTTCAATTTCGATCCGCGTTCGGTGACGCTGAATACGGAAATGGGGCTGCTGATCCAAAGCACTGCCATGGCCGAAGCACTGCACAGCGCTTTTGACGAGGGGCTGAGTGATCTTGCATGGCGGGTGGAGTTGCAAGACCGCAAACCGGTCTGGATCGATCCAGCCACGGACGCGCAATCGCATGTAGAGCCCGGCACGACGTTTTTCAAACGCCTTGCCCTGACGGTGATCGGGTGGTTGCCTGTGGAATGGTTGCTGTAGTTCACGAAACGGCGCGGCCACCGGCGCTTTCCTGCCCGGTGTCTGCGCACAGCCCTGCGCGAGCGTTGAATAGACCTGCCTGCGCGCCTATATCAGAGGCATGATGATGTTCCGATACATAAAGAGGTTCCCGCACAGCGCGGAACGGTTACTGAACCGGTAGCAACCCCAGGCGAGCGGCGCGGTAACGCCCGTCTGCGCACTGGGGAGTATTAGATTTCTTATCACCCGACAATCTTTCACCGTTCATGCCAGTCGTATCCACGCGATACGGGTGGCATTGATCAGGTATGGCCATATCCGGAGGGCAGCATGTCCAGCTTTATCACAAACCGATCCATCAACACCGCGGCCTCGCAACCCCGCTCAACCAAAAGTTCCGGCGGTTTCCGCAGCTTTTTCTACGCCGCAAAGCGCCACGCACAAAAGCGCAAAATGACCCGAGCGTTAGAAGCGCTTGACGACAGGATGCTGGCGGATGTCGGTCTTTACCGCAGCAGCATTCCGCAATTCGTCGCCGCCCATTGCGCAACTGACGCGCGGATCAAACCACTCGCGCATCCGGCACAGCGCGACGACATAAAATATGATCCCTATCTGATGGGCGCTTGAGCAGCAGAAATCAACCTAGCGGCACAGCCACCTGTGCCGCTAAGCGGGTCACAAAAAATCAGGCACCCGAAGCAATCCAAATTAGAAATTCGGCAGATGCAGCGCACCCCCGTCATCCATACCATTACCGGCCTGCAGAGATTTATTCCCAGTGACCAGACTGAAAATTCAGCGTATCGATGTATAATTCTGTCGAAAATGTCTGAACCGGTTAGGGGTTTTGAATGAGTGTGAAAAAGCACGCCCGTCGTCTAGTGCTGCCGGCTTTAGCTTTGACGCTTAGTGTCGGGCTGGGGCTGGGGGTGGCCCATCCCGTACTGCCCGAATTTATTGCTGCGAACGAGAACTTTACCCTGTTTCTGCGCGCGGCGTTTTACTTTTCTGCGGCGTGGCTGGTCAGCCGGCTATTGGCGATGGCGTTGGATCGCGCGGGCGCAAAACGCCCCTATCCCCGTCTGCTAAAAGATCTTGTTTCAGCCTTTCTGTTTATGATCGCGTTTGCGGCCACCGCATCGCTTTATATGGGTCAGGGTGCCATTGGGGCAGTGGCGGGATCAACGCTGATCCTTGCTCTGCTGGGCTTTGCCATTCGTAACGTAGTGGCTGATACGCTGTCCGGTATCGCGCTGGCAATCGAGGGACCGTTTCGCATCGGAGACTGGATTGACATCGATACGCTTGCACAGGGCAAGGCGATTGAAATCGGCTGGCGCACGACACGCCTTCAAACGCAGGATGCAACCTATCTGATTTTACCTAACAGCCAGATTGCCCGCCAGCGGATCACCAATTACTCGGCCCCGAAACGGGAATTCCGCGCGCAAATCCAAATCACACTCGACCACGTTCTGCCCATCGAAAAAGCGCGCGCGATCATGCTTAAGGCCTTGAGCGAAAGTAAACTGATCCAGCAGGAACCGGCACCCGATATTCGCGTACGCTCGTACGAAGAAGGCGGGATAAGCTATACCATCCGCTATTGGGTGCCACGATTTGAACGCGGGGTAGATTGCCGCGACGAGGTATATAGCCTGATCGACGACGCCCTGCGCCGCGCCGGAAGCATCGCACCCTACAGACGGATACAGTTGGTTAATGCGGGTCCCAGCCTTGTGGCAGATACCGCGCATGACCCGTCCGGCAGCGAAGCCAGCTAGCTTTGGCTGCCGCGGTCGGGCATCAAGACTTTATAGGCAAACAACAACAAGCGGAGAGCAGCGCAATGAAACCCCAGATGATCCTCGCCGCTGTTGGCCATTTGCCGCACGATCACGCAGTGCTTGCGCGCGCGCTTGAAGTGTCGGGGCGCAGTGGTGCCGGATTGCAGATCGCCCATGTTCTCGACCTGCCCGGTGGCAGGGACGATCTGACTGATGCAAGCACCTTTCTGGGCCAGGCAGCCCTCGCCGCGCGTGACAGGCTGGGCCTGACACTGGGCGAGATGGGCGCAGACCTTTCACAGATCACGATACACATCATTCATGGCACGCACGCGATTTGCCTGATCGATCTGTGCAGGGACTTCCGGCCCGATCTGGTTGTCATGCGCGCCCATCAGCGCACGCGGATTGCGGAAAAACTGCTCGGTTCCACAACCGAGCGGGTGATCGCGGCAGGGCAAACGCCGGTGCTGGTGGTCAAACGAGATACGCAAACCCCCTATCGCCATCCTGTTCTGGCCACCAATGGCACAGATAACGCTGCGGACACGCTGCGCTTTGTCTCCACCTTGTTACCCGATACCAAAGTGCATGTAGTACAGGCGGTGGATATTCCCCAGCAATTAAAAGAAGCCATGCTGCGCGTTGGAACGCGCGAACGCGAGCTTGCAAAACACCGCAAAGAATTGACCAAGGCAGCCGGTGAGCATTTGCAAACGCTGGTGCAAAACAGCGCAGCCAGCGCCACATCCCAAGTGCTAAAAGGCGATCCGCTTTCCGTGCTCACGCGCCTCAGCCAGCGTGCGGATGTTGATCTGATCGCCGTCGGCGCCGGACGGGCAAGCCTGATCCAGCGCGCATTTATCGGCAGTGTCTCGCGGCGGCTGCTGCGCGATGCGGCCTGTGATGTTTTGATCTGCGCCGCACATTAGCGCGGATCACAAGGCCAGTATTGCAGTCGCCATCGAAAAATAAATCAAAACTCCAACCGCATCCGAAATTGTGGTGACCAGCGGTCCGCTTGCGGTGGCGGGGTCCATCTTCATCCGGCTGAGGAGAAACGGTAGCGACATTCCCACAAGGCTGCCGATGATAACCACCAAAAACATCGTCAGCCCAACCACCAGCGCCACATCGGAACCGCCGCGTAAAATACCTACAGGGAAAACCACCAACGCCATTGTTGCGCCAAGCGCGGCAGCAATGAACAATTCGCGCGCAATCAAACGGCCCCAGTCCTTTATCACGACATCTCCTGTTGCCAACGCGCGCACCATCAATGTGGCCGATTGCGCACCGGCATTGCCGCTGCTGTCGATCAACAGCGGCAGGAAAAACACCAGCGAAACATAAGCAAGAATGGTTTCTTCGAAATAGGCGATGCCCGCGCCGGAAAACAGATTGCCAAAAACCAGAAGCGCCAGCCAGACAATCCGCTTGGAATACAGCACACGGATGCTTGCCTCGCGCATGCTTTGCGAAAAGGGCAGCACTGTCGAAATTTTCTGGAAATCTTCCGTCATCTCGGCCTGCATGGCATCAGCGGCGTCGTCGTGGGTGACAATCCCCAGCATCACGCCCTCTGCATCAATGACGGGCAATGCCAGCAGATCATAGCGGGCGATCACATTGGCCACGTCCTCGCGGCTGGCCTCAAGTGAAACGGAAATCGGGTCTGTCTCCATGATCTCGTGCACCGGCGTTGCGTCTGCCGCCAGCACCAGTTCGTGCAGACGCATCGCGCCGATCAGACGGCGGTGATCGTCCAGTACGTAGGATCGGTATATCGTTTCCGTGTCAGGCGCTTGCAATCGCAAGGCGGCAATCGCCTGCTGTGCGGTCATTTCCCTGGAAAGCACTGCATAATCCGAGGTCATAATCGCGCCGACAGAGCCATCGCCGTAAGCCGACAGACTGCGGATATCTGCACGGTCCTCCTCGGCGAGTTGCGCCATCAAATCACTCTGCTCGGTCTGGGTGAGCTGATTGAACAGGTCCACCCGATCATCAGCATCCATACGCGTCACGATGGCCGCCAGATCAGCAATCGACAGCGTGCGCGCGACATCTATCTGTGTCTCAAGCGGGATGTTGCCAAATACCTCAGCGCGCCGTTCAGCGCCAAGCCTGCGCAGATGCTTTGCAATCTCGACTTCCGGCAGGATGGTCAGCCATGCAGCGACATCAACGGGATGGGCTGTCTTGACAAATGCGCCCACCGTTTCCGGTGTTGCACTGGCGGATGGCATATTGCGGATTGCGTTGTAGTCGTACTGTGACATCGGATTGTTCCTTCGGGCAACTGTGCCGCTTGACCCCCGACCAATAGAGAGGATCGCGACCCTCAACAAGCGGCACGAAACACAGCCCGACCGGACACTGCCCCGTGTTTCATATTGCGGGCTCTTGTGGCAGGATAACCGGCGAGCACGCACTTTGAAGGCGCATGGATGAAACAAGTCTCCCGGCGAAAAGCTGTACCGGCAGAAAACGCATAAAGGCACCAGATGCGCATATTCGACAAATCCGGCCTGACGATGGTGCCAATGTTTCTGGGGCTGCTGTTTTTTGCGGCTTCGCTCACCCCCTCGCTTATCCCGCGTGACTGGCTGGTTCAGGGTATACTGGGTGGGTTGGTGATGGCGCTTGGTTATCTGATTGGCAGAGTATTTGTCGGCCTGTGGTGGGTGATGGAACTGCCCACGCTAAAAGGCCGCGCCGCGCTGGTTTTCTATACGGTTTCGGGTGTCCCGGTTGTGGGGGTCCTGGCGCTGTGCCTCAACCGCGCAAATGACTGGCAGAACAGTATCCGTTTACGGATGGGTCTGGAACTGTTGGACAGCAGCGATACCATCCAGATGGTGCTGGTGGCCCTCGGCGTGTTCGGTCTGCTGTTTCTTTTGGGGGTGCTGTTGCGCATGGCGTTTGATTACCTACGCCACCGGCTATACGCCTTTATGCCTGCCCGCACGGCTATCATCGCCGGCTTTCTCACGCTTGGCGTGATCTTAATTGTCGCCACCCGCGACGGTATTCTCGACAAGGTTATCGCCAATCTGGACGAGTCTGTGACAATCGCGCAGGATTTGTTTGATACGGCCCCCCCCGCCCCGACCCGTGAAGGGATCGCAGGTGGAAAAGGATCGCTGATAAATTGGGATGCAATGGGCAATCCGGGACGTGATTATGTAACCAAAGGGCCAAGCGCCGCGTCAATCGCAGAATTCACAGGGCGCGATGCGCTGCAACCAATTCGCGTCTATGCGGGGCTGGCGCAGGCCGACACCCCGCAAGCGCGCGCAGATGTGGCGCTGGCCGAACTTATCCGCCTTGGCGGGTTTGACCGCAAAATTCTGATTGTTGCCTTGCCCACCGGCACCGGATGGCTGGACCCCGGCGGCGTTGATACGGTGGAATATATGCACGGCGGTGATATCGCAACGGTTGCGGTGCAGTATTCCTATCTGCAATCCCCGCTGGCGCTGATTTTGGAGACACGCTCGGGTCTGGATCAGGCGCGCGCCCTGATTTCGACGGTTCATAACTATTGGAAAACCTTGCCCAAGGATGCACGGCCGAGAATTTATATTCACGGTCTTAGCCTCGGCGCTTGGTCGTCAATGTATGGCACCGGTATGTTTGCCTTGCTCGATGATCCCATCAATGGCGCGCTGTGGGCCGGACCGCCATTCCCCTCCGATCGTTGGAACAGGGTGAACGGCGATAGAAATCCCGATAGCCCCTATGTCAGTCCCACCATCGGCGACGGGCGGATCGTGCGCTTTGCCTCGCACACCAAAGACGCAGGCGGGCCGACCGGCTGGGGGGATATACGGATTGTCTATCTGCAATATTCCAGCGATCCGATTGTATTTTATGAACCCGCATCCCTGTTTCGCGCACCCGAATGGATGCGCGAACCGGCAGCCGTCGATGTATCTCCACATATGAAATTCATGCCCGTCGTGACCCAATTCCAGCTTGCTGTTGATATGGCGTTGGCAAACACCGCACCTGACGGGTACGGCCACGCGTATTACGGACCGGACTATGTACGCCCGTGGGTTGCGGTGACCGATCCCGACAACTGGACCGAAGCCGATAGCGCGCGGCTGGCCGCGCATTGCGATGGCGGGTTTCATGAAGGATGCCGGAATTGAACAGTATCGCTCTTGCGCTGGGGGCGGGCGGTGCGCGCGGAATTGCCCATATCCATGTCTTCAAAGCCTTTGATGATCTGGGGCTCAAACCGGCGGCCATTGCGGGTACTTCCATCGGCTCGCTGATGGGGGCGGCCTATGCCTCGGGGATGACGGGCCGCGACATCGAAACCTATGTGAACGAGATATTCAATGACCGCAAAAAGCTTCTGACGCAGGCGCTCAAGGTGCGCCCGCGCAGCATCGGTCGCTTCTTTGCCGATGGCGGCCCGCGCCTTGGCGAGTTCAATCTTGAAACCATCCTGTCGGTGTTTCTGCCCGATACCGTCGCAGACACATTCGAAGCCTTGCACATTCCCCTGTTTGCTGTCGCCACCGATTACTACGCCCAGCAAAGCCACGTCTTTTCTTCCGGTGCGTTACAAAAAGCATTGGCAGCCTCCGCCGCCATGCCTGCGGTTTTCCTGCCTGTCGAAATCGCGCAGCGGTTCTTTATTGATGGCAGTTCAACCGATCCCTGCCCGCTGGAGTGCTTGCAAAACACAGCGGATGCCGTTCTGGCCGTTGATGTATCCGGTGGCCCCGTCGGTACACCTGACATCCGGCCCAACAAGATCGACGTGATGTATGCCTCAAGCCAGATCATGCAGCAATCTATCGTCAGAGCCAAAGCAGACAGGTATCCCGAAACAATCCTACTGCGTCCGCCGGTCAGCAACTATCGCTCGCTTGATTTTCTGAAAGTGTCGGAAATTCTGGCCGAAACGGCAGGTCTGCGCGACCTTGTGAAACGCCAACTGGACGCGATTTACAACGGTGGCGAGCAGGAGCGTTGAAGCCGGCGCACGGCGGTTTCAATGCGCGCGCGGCGTTTCGATTTCTGCAAGGATCAGATCAAGGGTCGTGATGATCATATCGGCATCTTCTGCCTCAACAGTCAGGGGCGGGCGGATTTTCAGAATGTTGTCTTTCGGCCCCTCACTGCCGATCAGGATACGGTGATCGCGCATCCGGTTTTTGACATAGGCGCAAATCTGGGTGGCTTCGCTTCCGTCAGGGTTCACCAACTCCAGCCCCAGAAAAAGGCCCATGCCACGCACGTCACCGACACAGGTGTATTTCCGCTCCAGCGTTTGCAGCCCCTTCAACAGATGCCCCCCCACAACGCGTGCATTATCCTGAAGGTTTTCATCATCCACTATCTGCAAAACTTCGTGCCCAATCCGACAAGACAGGGTCGATCCGCCAAAGGTTGAAAAGAACTCGATCCCGTTGTCGAAACTGTCCGCGATTTCGCGGGTGGTGACCAGCACACCCAACGGATGACCGTTGCCAATGGGTTTGCCCATGACCACAATATCCGGCAGCGCGCCCTGATGCTCGAACCCGAAATAATAATCCCCCAGACGGCCAAGACCCGTCTGCACTTCATCCGCTATGCAAACACCACCTGCCGCGCGGATCTTTTCATAAACCGCTGGCAGATACCCTTTGGGCGGAATGATCTGGCCCCCGACGGAGGGGAATGTTTCGGCAATGAACCCGGCCAGTCCATGCCCCTTTTGCGCAAGCGCGGAAATTGCCGGATCGACCAGATCGGCGAACTTTTGGGCGCGCTCGGGATCATCGCGTCGGTACGAGCCGCGATAGTCATCCGCGACTTCCACCAGCTCAACCCAGTCCGCCTGCCCGACACCCCCCGGTTTGTTGAATTTATAGGCCGAGATATCGACCGCACCGGTGGTATTGCCGTGATAGCCGTGGTCGGGTGTCACCATACCCTTGGCACCGGTATGCGCACGCGCCAGCCGCAGGGCCAGTTCGTTTCCTTCGGTACCGGAATTCACGAAAAAGCAGACCTGCAAATGATCAGGCAGCTTTGACAGGACCTTCTGCGCAAACGCCGTCTGTGCGGGATGCAAATAGCGGGTGTTGGAGTTCATCCGTTTCAGTTGATCCGCCGCAACCGCCTGAATACGCGGGTGCGCGTGGCCGACATGGGGTACGTTGTTGTATGCGTCCAGATACGGGCGGCCCCATTCATCAAACATATGGTGCTTCCAGCCCCGCACCAGCATCAGCGGATCATTATACGTCAGGCTCAGATTGCCGCCGAAATGGTTTTTGCGGCCCTTCAGCACCTCGGCCTTATCGGTGGGGGCATAGTGTACTTTGTCGTCAGGCAGATTCAGCAGCGCCGCGGGGTTCGGGCAGATCGCGCGCCACAGATACATCTCGTCAGGTTCACCAACACCGGGCCAGTCTGCTTCGATCCCCTCGGTGGTGAGAGCAAGCTGGAAATGCACATGCGGTGCCCAGCCTCCGTTCATGCTGGAATCTCCCAAACGGCAGAACGCCTCTCCCTTTTCGATCACTTGCCCGACCTTTAGCCGGTCAAGAAATTCCGGATCAAGGTGACCATAAAGCGTGAATAACGGATCACCCGCAGGCGTTTCGTGACGCAGAATGATCACGCCACCGTAATCCAGATGCCCTGCGCGATATTCGGCAACAAAGACTTCGCCGCGCAGGGGGGCATACATCGGGGTTCCGGCATGGGTGAACACATCTACAGCCAGATGCACCGTCCGCCTGTCGCTGGCCTTCCACGGTCCGTTGCGAAAGGCGGGTTCGGCATAAATCAGGCGGGGTTCGTGATAATACCCCAGCCACATCCGGCCATTATCTTCGAATTCTTCCCCGACCCTCGCGGCCTCTTCCAGTGGCATTTGAAACGGGTCTTGCGGCCAAACCGATTTTTCAACCGAAAGCGATCCCATCGGCGCATTGGAAATGTCACCGCCCATCAACTCGGCAAAGTTACCGCGCTCCTGCTCCAGCCAAGCGGTGATACGGTCTGCACCATCGACAACGGGCAGGCCACAGGCCGCGCGCAGGCGGGCCTTCAGCAATCCGCCATGCAATTCGACACCCTCAAGGAACCGCCATGCAGGCGCTTGGGAAATGGTTACATACGGGTCATCGGGGTTGTCAGCGGCCATCAGGGTGGAGTTGACAACACTTACCGCCAGCCGCGCGCGCAACAATGGCCAGATCAAATCGACCTCGGCTGCACTCAGCGGATAGGCCTGATGAAACCCCGCGACCAGCGCGGCAAGTGCTGCTTCGGGGCGGGGATGGTCCAGCACAATATAGGCGGCTGCAATTGCCAGATCACAGATGCGCGGCGCGGCGCACATATCGCCCAGATCAATCAGGCCCGACACATGGCGCGTCGCGTCAAGCGTGCCTGACACCATGATGTTGTAATCATTTGCATCATTGTGGATGGCTTGTTTGGGAAAGGCGTCCAGTGCGGGTTTCAACTGCGCAAAATCAGCATGTATCGTTTCAATCAACTGCCGTCGCGCCGGATCGGTAATGCAATGCATTTCGTCCCCGATCCAGTCCGCGCGCGTCAGATCCCATTTGAAATCCCGTGACAGCCCTGCGTGGTTAAAATCTGCCAATGCCTTGGCCGACCCGCCCAAAACCTGCCCGACTTCATGGATTAGCGCATCACCTTTTGGATGGGAAATTGCATAACACTGTCCGGGCAGGCGGTTGAGCAGCCAGACCAGACGTTCCGCACCGTTTTCATCGACAACTGTTACCAGCGGCCGATCATCCGATGTACGGATCACGCGGGGGCAGGGAAGATCCGGCGCGCGCTTGGTGATATGCTCGAACGCTTTCACCTGCATATCGACCAGCCATACCTCGCAGTCCCGCCGCATAACTTTCAGGATGTACCCTTCACCATCTGGCGTAATCGCAAGGAAGTTGAGATCGTATTCGCCGTCCAGCCGCGTCAGCGTTGCATCAATACCCCAATACCTGCCAAGAGCGGCCTGCCAGTGTTCAAGCTGCTGCTTCCTGATGTCGGTGTTATCCATGCTCGCTCACTGCCCTGTTTGATCCACGGCATTGTGATGATCCCCCCGCATTGTAGTGTCAAGAAACTAAGCCGCTGCGCCGCTGTTACGGTCATCCTGCGCAAATATTTGGCTTTGTTTGATCTAGCGCAACATATGGATGGGGCGCTGTCTGCTATGGCCACGGTATGGAAAATCTTGATCAGCTCAGTCGCTTTGGTTTGTTGAACGCGCAGGTGCCGCGTTACACAAGCTATCCCACCGCTCCCGTCTTCTCGAACAGTGTCGGGCAGGCCTTCCAGACGGAAGCGCTCGGCGCGCTCGACCCCGCGGTGCCGGTTTCGCTTTATGTGCATATTCCGTTCTGTGAACGTCTGTGCTGGTTCTGCGCGTGTCGCACACAGGGCACCCGCACGCTCAGCCCTGTCGAACAATATCTGGAGTCCGTCAAGCGCGAACTTGTGCAGCTTTCGCAGGTCATCCCGAAGGGCCTGAAAATAGGCAAACTGCATTGGGGTGGCGGCACACCGACAATCCTGCCCCCTGTTCTGATTCACGAGCTTGCACAGGCGATCAAGGCTGTCGTCCCCCCCGCCAGTGATTTCGAATTCTCGGTCGAGATTGACCCGACGATGGTGGACGATGCAAAAATCGCCGCACTTGCGAGCGAGGGGATGAACCGCGCCAGCATCGGTATTCAGGATTTCTCGCCCAAGGTTCAGGCCGCAATCGGGCGCGAACAACCCTACGATTTGACCGCAAAATGTGTGCAATCCCTTCGCGATGCCGGCATCGCATCCCTAAATGCCGATCTGGTTTATGGCCTGCCGCATCAAAATGAACAGGCAATCATCGAGACTGTTAAAAAGGTGCTGACCCTGAACCCCGACCGCCTTGCCCTGTTCGGGTATGCCCATGTGCCACATATGGCAAAACGCCAGAAACTGATAGACGAAACCGTTTTGCCGGATGCGGTTGAACGCTACACGCTGTCCGTGCGCGCAGCGGAAATGTTCTGCGATGCCGGATATCAGAGCATCGGCATCGACCACTTTGCCAAACCGCGGGACAGTCTGGCCCAAGCTGTTAACGAAGGCAGTTTGCGCCGTAACTTTCAGGGCTACACCACAGATACATGCGCGACGCTGATCGGTGTGGGCGCGTCATCAATCTCACGTTTTGGCGAAGGTTATGTACAGAACGCTGCCGCAACCGGTGCCTATATGCAGCGGATCGAGGCCGGAACACTTGCCGGATACCGGGGCCACCGCCTGAGCGAAGAAGACAAGCTGCGTGCGCGCGCCATAGAGATGTTGATGTGTAACTTTGCTATAGATGAAGCCGAACTGCACAACAGCTTTGGTGATCTGTCGCTGCTGCTGAAGCCGGTTCATCAACAGGTTCTCGATACCTATGAATGTCTGGTGATGCGTGGCGCTGACGGTATTGAAATCACTCCCGAAGGGCGCGCGTTGACGCGAATTATCGCGCAGCATTATGACGGCTATGTCAACATCGGCGCAATTTATTCCAAGGCGTCTTAGGCCTTGGGCGCGCGCTAGCCGATTTTCCGGCCCACCACGCCCGCGACAAAAACCGTAAACAGGATGCGGAACAGGTGGTGTGCCGTCACCAGCACCGGACTCACCCCGAGGCTGAGGGCAACAAGGCTCATCTCCGTTACGCCACCGGGGGCGAAGCTGATCAGCAGCACGGCAAAGGGCATCGCGAGCCAACCGGACAGCACCAGCGCAAACACCGCCGACATCCCTAACGTGATCGCAACCGATATAATTCCCAGACCCGCCGCAGCGGCAAGTTGCGAGGGTGTAGAACGTGCAAACATTGTGCCAAGGCCTGCGCCCACCACCAGTTGCGCAATGTTCAGCAAGGCCGCAGGTCCGTACAGATCAATAATATTAAACGCCTGCAACCCTGCCGTCAGCACCATTGGACCTACAAGATGCCCCGCAGGTAGCCGCAGCTTTTCACCAGCAAAGACGCCAACAGGCACCAGCACGGCAATCAGTAGCCAGTCTCGCCAGCCCGCGGGCGACAGCTCCAGCGTTTCACCGCCAGCGCTGCCTACGGCCTGACCCGTAAAAATGAAAAACAGGGTCGGCACCGAAATGATAACAAGAATAATGCGCACAAAATGCTGCACACCCATCTTTTCTACATCACCCCCTGCCCTCTCGCCCAGAATGACCGCTTCGATCAGACCACCCGGCATGGCAGAGAAAAACGCCGTTGCTCGGTCATATCGCCCTATGTGGCGAAACACGGCATAATTTGTCCCGTGCGCCAGCGCAACGAACAGCACCATTGCGCCCAGCGTTACCGCCAGATCAGGTGCTTTCGCCAGAATGTCGGATGTGAACGTCGAGCCGATCATGACTCCAATTACCGCAGTAAAGGATTTGCGCAGCGACAGGGGAAACCAGATCCGTTCCGAAGTGCGCGCAAAATAAACCAACGAAAAGGCGGCTGTGCTGATCAGACTGCCCAGCAGGTATGGCAGGGGAATGCCAAAAAACCACGCCACAAGCGCACCCGCACCGCCTGTGATGAGGATGATCGCCAGTTGCACGATCTTGAGACGATAGCCGCTCATGACACACGCGTAGCTTTCTCGCCTTCGACTTTTTTCTGCAGTGGTGTAATGTTCCCCATCTTCCCGACTTCTTTTGTTTGCGCGCAATATCGGCCAATCAGACCCGCTTTAACAGCATGAAATCCCCCTCCCGAAAGAACCGGCCCGCCACAGCTTCAGCGCGCGACACCTGACGGAGGCTTCCCATTCGGGCACGGCGGTGCAATCATCAAACGCAAAGCGCACCCTTGTGCAATGCCTGCGCGAGGACCCACTGCTTTTGGCCAGACAGGAGTAACGCCATGTCCGACAAGACCGTATCACCAGAAGCCGCAGCTGCGCTGATATCTGACGGCGATGTTGTGACCACTTCGGGCTTTGTCGGCATTGGCGTGCCCGAAACGCTGCTGAAAGAGCTCAGCAAACGTTTTACCGAGACCTCAACACCCCGCGACCTGACGCTGTTTTTCGCCGCCGGACAGGGTGACGGGAAAGGGCGCGGTCTGGATCATCTTGCCCATGGCGGATTGTTGAAACGTGTTGTCGGCGGCCATTGGGGGCTGATCCCCAAGGTCGGGCGCATGGCGACAGCAGGAACGATAGAGGCCTACAACCTGCCCCAAGGTGTGATCAGCCAGATGTACCGCGACATTGCCGCAGGCAAGCCCGGAACACTAAGCCGTGTCGGATTGGAAACCTTTGTTGATCCGCGCAAGGGCGGCGGCAAGTTGAACGAAATCACTACCGATGATCTGGTTCGTCTGATGGACATCGACGGCGAGGAATGTCTGTTTTATAACTCCATCCGCATCGATGTTGCCCTGCTGCGCGGCACGACGGCTGACACCGCAGGCAACGTAACAATGGAAAACGAAGCACTGACGATTGATAATCTCAGTCAGGCCATGGCGGTCAAAAATTCTGGCGGCGTGGTGATTGTGCAGGTCGAACAAGTGGTCGCGCGCGGCTCGCTCAATCCACGCGATGTTGAAATCCCCGGTGTGCTGGTAGATGCAATTGTGATCGCCCAGCCGGAAGATCATTTGCAAACTTTTAATACTGCTTTTTCCCCCGCCTTTACCGGGCGCTATCGCACGCCAGAGGAAAGCGCCGGTTCCATGCCATTGGATGCGCGCAAGATCATAGCGCGGCGGGCAGCGTTTGAATTGCCTGTAAACGGTGTGGTGAACCTCGGCATTGGTATGCCCGAAGGGGTTGCCGCTGTAGCCGGTGAGGAAAAGCTGCTGCAGCATCTGACGCTCACCGCCGAGCCGGGGATAATCGGCGGGCAACCTGCCTCTGGTCTTGATTTTGGTGCCGCAGTCAATACCGATGCAGTGATCGCCCAGAACCAGCAATTTGATTATTATGATGGCGGCGGGTTGGATATCGCCATTCTGGGTATGGCCGAAGTTGACAGCAACGGTTCTGTCAACGTGTCACGCTTCGGTCCCCGCCTCTCGGGTGCAGGGGGGTTCATCAACATCAGCCAGAATGCGCGCAAGGTCGTTTTCACCGGCACATTCACTTCGGTGGCTCTGGATGCCCGCATTGAACAAGGCACGCTGCGAATCCATAGCGAAGGCCGCGTGCGCAAATTCGTTGAGGCGGTGGAGCATACAACCTTTTTCGGCCCCCGCGCCGCGCGTTTGCACCAGCCGGTGTTGTTCGTAACCGAACGCTGCGTGTTCCGTCTGCGTACAGACGGTCTGGAGCTGATCGAAATCGCACCCGGTGTTGATCTGGAAAAGGACATTCTCGCGAACATGGCTTTCCGCCCGATCATCAACGATCTGCCATTGATGGACAGCCGCATTTTTGAGAATGAACCGATGGGCCTGAACGTCGATCTGCTTGCGCTTGATCTGGAAACCCGCATCGCGCTTGACCCTGTAACAGAGCGTTTGTTCATCAACCTTGAAAAACTGCGCATCCGCAATGCGGGAGATGTAAGCCGGATTGTAAAGCGGGTTGAAAACATCTGTACGCCCCTCGGCAAAGAGGTTGATGCAATCGTCAACTATGACGGGACCGTCATCTATCCCGAGATCGAGGAAGTCTATGCAAATGCCGTTCAAAAACTCGAAGACCGGTTTTATAAAAGCACCACACGCTATTCCGCGTCCGCGTTTATGCGTCTTAAGCTGGGCAAGGTCTTTGCCCGTTCCAAAAACGCCCATATTTTTGAAAGCGAGGCGCAGGCGGAAGGTTACTTGCAAAGCATGCATCCGAGCTGAGGTCTGGCGTTACAGCGACGTAAAATTAGTCATTGCCGGCCGCTAAGATGACATCCATCGCAATGTCATGGGGTTGTGGATAGATCGTGGGCAGTTTTGCATTTTGATAGCCTACGCCAATCTTGAAAGGCTGCTGCTTCAGGGCCGCAAGAGTGCGGTCGAAATACCCGCCGCCATAACCAAGGCGATAGCGTTCATTATCCCAGCCAACCAAGGGGGCCAAAGCGATATCCGGCAATAACTGCATCGCATCTGGTGGCGGCACGGGAATGTTCCAATCCCCACGGATCATCTTTGTCTCCGGAGTCCAGCGTCGAAACACCAGCGGCGCCGCTTTCACCTCGACCAATGGCATTGCGACAACTACGCCAGCGTCGTGCAATCTGGTCATCAAGGAGCGAAGGTCCGGCTCTCCCTTGATGGGCCAAAACGCGGACAGCACCATTCCCGCAGCACCATCAAAACGGTCTCGTAATAGCTCCTCCACTTGCGCGGCCAACATTGATGAAATCGCACCATGCCGGGCCACGCCAAGCGATTTGCGATCTGCCAGAAGTTGTGCGCGCGTTGCCTTGCGCCAGCGCGTAACGTCGCGCCACTGCACAGGATCAACTGCCAACGGATCGAAATAAGCTGGATCAATCTCGTGCGCGAGGCAGGGCGGTGATGCATAGCTGCCCTTTGGCGTATCTTCCTTATTGTCATCATTCATCAGATCAGCCCCTGTCCCATTAACTAAGGTCTGGTGACAATCTTGCAAACGTTTCGAACAAAGCTCAAGATTCCAAGATGAAAGTACCCCTCTTTACCTCTCTCGCTGTGCGATAGCGGGCCAATGAGACACCTGTAGTGGATGTCTTTACAGCATACCAACCATATGGTATGATTCAGACATGTCAAGACCGACCAAACAATCACCAGAACGCGGCAGCGCCCGCACGCGCCTGCTGGAAGCGGCCCGCGATACCATCCGGCAGAAGGGGTTTACCGCCACTTCGGTTGATGATCTGTGTGATGCTGCGCAGGTCACTAAGGGTGCGTTTTTTCACCACTTCAAAACGAAACAGGCGCTAGGCGTGGCTGCCGCACAGCACTGGGCCGAAACAACCGGCGCGTTTTTTGCTGACGCGCCTTACCACACGCCCGATGATCCGCTTGATCGTGTGCTGGCCTATCTTGCCTTCCGCAGGGAAATCATTGCCGGTGAAACCGCTGAATTCACCTGCCTTGTCGGGACCATGACGCAAGAAGTTCACAACACCTCACCCGATATTACCAGCGCCTGCGCCGACAGCATCTTTGGCCATGCCGCGACCCTAGAACCCGATATTGCCGCCGCAATAGTGGCCCATGATATCCGCGGCGACTGGACCGCCGAAAGCCTCGCGCGGCACATGCAGGCTGTTATTCAGGGCGGCTTTATTCTGGCGAAAGCATCGGGCAACCCCGAAATGGCGCGCGAAAGCATTGATCATTTGATCCGCTATGTGCGTCAGCTTTTCAACATTGGCGAAACGCCCTGACCGAAGGAACCTATGGACCATCCGGTAAAAATTCGTACCTGCCTCTGGATGACGACGCGCGGCGTCGACGCGGCGCGCAAATATGTCGCTCTGCTGCCCGACAGCCGGACGATCAGACAGAAACAGACCGTCTTTGGGCTGCGCTGCTTGAAAACGGCGGGACAGAAAGCAGATGCGGCTAGCTGACGCACGGTTTCGGCGTGTCTTGGCAGATCATCCCCAAACGTCTGATCGAGCTACAGTCAGATCCCGTGCCAGAGGTGGCATCACAGGTCAGAAACGCAATGTTGCAAATGATAAAAATCGACATCGCCACGCTGGAAGAGGCAGCACGCGCTGCACAAACTAAAACACAACAGGAGGATAAAACATGACCAATCGCGAAGGACATCCCGTCTGGTATGAATTAATGACAAACGCACCCGATGCCGCCGAGGCGTTTTACCAGAGTGTTCTGGGCTGGGAGTTTATCAAAACGCCCCCCGCCCCCGGCGCGGATTACCGCATCTTCAATACGACGGAAGGGCAGACCGTCGGCGGGATGATGAAAGCCCCAGATGGAGCGCCATTCGGCCCCACTTGGGCGGTCTATTTCGGGGTGCGGGACGTAGATGCCGCTGCGCAACAGGTAGAAAACCTTGGCGGGCACGTTCACATGCCACCACAGGATATTCCCGATGTCGGGCGGTTTGCCTTTGTTGCAGACCCCCAAGGCGCAATGTTTTACCTGATGAACGGGGACAGCGATGCCAACAGCGCGTCATTCGATCAGGAAACGCTGGGCCATTGTAGCTGGAATGAACTGGTCACAACCGACCAGTCCGGCGCGCTGGACTTTTACAAGGCCCTGTTCGGGTGGGAAAAGTCAGGCGCTATGCCGATGGACGAAGGCGGTGATTATACCTTTGTCAAAAACGCCGGTGTCGACATTGGCGCCATGATGGCTCTGCCAAAAGACGGCGCACACCCCTATTGGAATTTTGCATTCAACGTGGCCGACATCGACAAAACCCATGCAGCGGTAACCGCTGGCGGTGGCAAGGTGAACCATGGCCCGATAGAACTGCCCGATGGGGACGACTGGCTGATACAGGTCACTGATCCGCAGGGCGCAAAGATCATGCTGGCAGGTAAACGCGTACAGGCCACAAAGTGAATGCAGCGCCTCGTGCGCTATCCGCTCACCGCAGATCATGTTCCGGCACTTCTGCAATTGGGTAACCGCAAGTCCTGCGATCACCCCAGCATTGCCGGATAACAACTATCCGCTTCAACAGACCGGAACGTCTTGATTATCCGGTTGAGGCGCATACAGTCGGCCCCTCGCAGTCACTCTTGCGCACAGGATATCCGGATGAAGGTTTTACGATTCAGCGATCTTGTTGATGTGCCATGGAAAAACGCCGGGGGCACCACCCGCGAAATCGCCACAGGAGTGGTCGAAGACACCGCCGCGTGGCGGATCAGCCGTGCGGACGTTGCGCAGGACGGCGCGTTTTCCAACTTTGCGGGGTTGGTGCGCGTGCTGACGGTTGTTTCACAAAATACAATGACGCTGGAGCACGCAGACGGCACGCTCACCGCGGCACCGTGGAAGCCGGTGCGTTTTGATGGCGGTATTGCAATCACCTCGCATCTGCACGATGGCCCGCTTACCGATCTCAACCTAATGTTTGATCCACAGCATTGCGCAGGCACTGTCACAACACTGCACACCCCTGTCGCGCAAACCTTACAGCGCCCCGCGCAAGGCATCCTGGCCTACCATGTGCTTTCAGGCACCCCGAACCTTGGCGAATTGTCTCTGTCCACCGGCGACACCGCTTTTGTAGAAACACCCGCCGCATCGCTGGTGCTGCGCAACAGCGATGCCGTGTTGGAAATTCGTTTAGTCTATCACAACGATGCAATCAAGCTGCGCATCGCCTCACGATAGGCGGCCGTGACCCCCGCGCGCTGAACGTGGGCGCCGGATCTCACCATGTGCCGCCCCGCTGACCAGACATCGGTGACCACCGTATCTTTGGCGGCAAACACCAACCCGTCCAGCAATTGCTCAACCCGCAGCGCGCACAACGCAGGCGCGGTGCTGTCGATTGCCGTCAGGTCTGCCAGTGCGCCGACGGCGATTTCA
Organism: Sulfitobacter sp. F26169L; assembly: GCF_026410285.1. Classification (GTDB taxonomy): domain Bacteria; phylum Pseudomonadota; class Alphaproteobacteria; order Rhodobacterales; family Rhodobacteraceae; genus Sulfitobacter. Next base: position 36,844 of record NZ_JAPMLP010000006.1, read on the forward strand.
CCCGTACCGCGCCCAAGCGCTTGCGCGCCGCCCCGCGCTGCACCGGCATAAAGCGTCTCTCCGACGGAGCCTTCGCCAACCACCATAACATTGCGCGCGATATCCCGCAGCCGCTGGGAATATTCCAGTGTGCGCAACTCCTCGATGAGAGAGATCAGCACGTTCGAATCCGAACCAACACCAAACGCACCCCCTGCATTCAGATAGGCCGGACCGTTAAACGGCCCGTCGCCCAGATTGGCCTCTGTAACTGGGCACAGACCCGCCACCGCACCCGACTTTGCCATGTTCACTGTTTCTGCCTCTGTCATGTGGGTGGCATGAATCAGGCACCAGTCCGGCGACACATCCACATTGTCCAACAGCCATTCAACCGGCCGCGCGCCCAGCCAGTCACTAATGTCTGCGACCTCCTTTGGCTGCTCTGCAATGTGGATATGAACCGGCCCTTCCGGATGCGCGGCCAGAACCGAATCCAGATCTTCGGGTGAGGTCGCGCGCAGGGAGTGCGGCGCAATGCCGACGCGGCAATCCGGCGTAAGATCCGCCACCGCATCTTTGGCCGATGCTACCAGATCATTAAACCGATCCACTGTATTACCAAAACGCGCCTGCCCCGCCTCTAACGGCACCTGCCCTGCCCCACCGTAGCTATACAGCACCGGCAGATGGGTCAGCCCAATGCCGGTTGTCTGCGCCGCCGCCGCGATCCGCGCCGAAAGCTCGCCCAAGTTATCATAGGGTGTACCGCCGGATTGGTGGTGCAGGTAGTGAAACTCCCCCACACTGGCATAGCCCGTCTCTAGCATTTCAAGGAAAACAAACGCGGCAATCGCCTCGATATGGTCAGGCGTGAGGTTTGCAGTAAAGCGGTACATCAGATCGCGCCATGTCCAGAAACTGTCTTTCCCGGCCATTCGGTATTCGGTCATGCCCGCCATAGCGCGCTGAAAACTGTGGCTGTGCAGATTGGCCAGCGCTGGCAGCAAAGTGTCTACCGTGGCGTCAGATTCTTGCGGTGCGCTGTCCGTTTCAATGGCGGTGATCCGGCCACTTTCCACGCTCAAGCGCACATTTTCTGCCCATCCGGTTGCCAGTCTGGCCTGCTTTGCAAAAATCATTTTGCGTCCCATCATTCTTTATGTATAGACATAATACATCTTAATACGCACCAGAAAAGTCTAATCTTTGCCAGTGTCAGGACCAGTATGACCCAAAACAGGAAGCTATTCACTGATCTAAACGCCGCGACCATGCAGGTATCGGACACCCCTTACGGGATGATCGAAAATGCCGCCATTGCGGTGTCGGATGGTGTAATTGAATGGGTCGGGCCGCTGGGTGCTGTGCCGGTTGCATATGCAGACTATCCGCGCAGCAGTCTTGGCGGGCGGGTTGTCACCCCTGCCCTGATCGACTGCCACACCCATATTGTGCATGGCGGTGACCGCGCGGTTGAATTTGAAATGCGTCTGAACGGTGCCAGCTATGAAGAGGTTGCGCGCGCAGGCGGCGGAATTGTTTCCACCGTAACGGCAACCCGTGCCGCCAGCGAAGCCGAACTGCTGGCAGATGCCCTGCGCCGCGTTGATGTGCTGATTGGCGAATGTGTCGCCACCATTGAGATAAAATCAGGCTACGGCCTTGATCTAGAGACTGAATTGCGCATGTTGCGGGTTGCCCGCGCGGTTGCACAGCACCGCCCGATCCGTGTAAAAACCACCTTTCTCGGCGCCCATGCCACTCCTGCGGAATACGCGGGCCGCGATGACGCATATATCGACGAAGTCTGCATACCCGCCCTGCGCGCCGCCCATGCCGAAGGGCTGGTCGATGTCGTTGACGGATTTTGCGAGGGCATCGCCTTTGACACGGACCAGATCGCACGCGTATTTGACGTGGCGGTTGAACTGGGCCTACCGGTCAAGCTCCACGCAGATCAGCTTTCCAACATCGGCGGCGCAAAACTGGCTGCAAGCTATGGCGCGCTGTCTGCCGATCATATCGAGTATCTGGACGAAGACGGCGTAAAGGCAATGGCAGAAGCCGGAACAATCGCTGTGATCCTGCCCGGTGCGTTCTATACCATACGTGAGACCCAAGCCCCGCCGATTGCGTTACTGCGCAAACATGGCGTTCCCATGGCGCTTGCGACGGATATCAATCCGGGGTCTTCACCGCTCAACTCTCTGTTGCTGGCATTGAACATGGGATGCACCCTGTTTCGCCTGACACCCGAAGAAGCGCTGCGCGGTGCCACACAAAACGGTGCACGCGCACTGGGTCTGACAGACACGGGCACGATCACCGCAGGCATGCGCGCCGATCTGGCAGTTTGGGATATCAAACACCCTGCCGAACTATCCTATCGAATCGGCTTCAACCCCCTTCATTCCCGCATTTTCGGAGGCACCTGATGACCACCCTTACCCTCACTCCCGGTGCCGTGACGCTGGATGATCTGGCAAAAATCTATTGGAGCGAGGCATCCGTGCGCCTTGATCCCGCTTGCCACCCGCACATCGAGCTGGCCCATGCCCGTATCGCAAAAGCGGTTGCCGGAACCGATGCCGTGTACGGCGTCAACACAGGATTTGGCAAGCTCGCTTCAGTCAAGATCGAGTCCAAGGACACCGCCACCTTGCAGCGCAATCTGATACTGTCACATTGCTGCGGGGTTGGCCCTGCCATCCCGCGCCGCCATGCGCGGATGATCATGGTGCTGAAACTGCTTAGCCTCGGGCGCGGCGCATCCGGTGTGCGGCTGGAACTGGTCACGCTGATCGAAGAGATGCTGGAAAAAGGCGTCACCCCCGTGATCCCCGCGCAAGGGTCTGTCGGGGCGTCAGGCGATCTGGCCCCGCTGGCCCATATGGCCGCTGTAATGATGGGCCACGGAGAGGCCGAATTTGACGGGCAAACAATGGCAGGCGACAAGGCACTGGCGGCGGCTGGCCTGACGCCGGTTGAGCTTGGCCCCAAGGAAGGGTTGGCCCTGATCAACGGCACCCAGTTTTCCACCGCCTTTGCCCTTGCCGGATTGTTTGGGGCCTGGCGCGGCGCACATTCGGCGTTGGTGACCTCGGCGCTGTCCACCGATGCAATCATGGGCTCTACCGCCCCCCTGCAACCCGAAATTCACAGCCTGCGCGGCCATCGCGGCCAGATCGAGGCTGGAGAGACAATGCGCACCCTGCTTGCAGGCTCTGAAATCCGCGAAAGCCATGTGGTGGATGATGCTCGTGTGCAGGACCCCTATTGCATCCGCTGCCAGCCACAGGTGACCGGCGCTGCAATGGACGTTCTGCGCATGGCCGCCCGCACGCTTGAGATTGAGGCGAATGCCGCCACAGATAACCCTCTGGTACTGGTGGGCGCCGATCTGATCGTGTCGGGCGGCAACTTCCACGCCGAACCTGTCGGCTTTGCCGCCGATATGATCGCGCTGGCCATTGCCGAAATCGGTGCAATTGCGCAACGCCGTGTGGCGCTGATCGTAGATCCGGTGCTCAGCTTCAACTTGCCGCCGTTCCTGACGCCCAATCCGGGCCTCAACAGCGGTTACATGATTGCCGAGGTGACCACTGCCGCCTTGATGAGTGAAAACAAACATCTGGCAAACCCTTGTGTCACTGACAGCACGCCCACATCCGCCAACCAGGAGGATCACGTCAGCATGGCGGCCCATGGTGCGCGGCGTCTGGGGCAGATGGTCGAAAACCTTGATCGCATACTGGGCGTTGAGTTGCTCTGCGGTGCGCAGGGTATCGACTTCCGCGCGCCCCTGCAAACCAGTGATACGCTTCAACGTGTTGTCGCACGCCTGCGCGAAGAGGTGGAAACGCTGGGGGAGGATCGCTACCTCGCTCCCGATCTGGAGCGTGCAGCCGCGATGATCACCAGCGGCGCAATTGTGGACGCCGCCGCCGTTGAGATGCCGGAGTTTGACGCATGAATCCTGTAGAAATTGTGCAAGGCGACAGCCCTGTTGTGCTGGGCCTGCCCCATACCGGAACCTATGTGCCTGATGAAATACTCGCCGATCTCAACGCGCGCGGGCGCGGCCTGGACGACACGGACTGGCATATTCAAAGGCTCTATGAAGGGCTTTTGAACGGTGCGACCACGGTGCGCGCATCTTTTCACCGTTATGTGGTGGATGCCAACCGCGACCCATCGGGCGCATCGCTTTACCCGGGACAGAACACCACCGGCCTTGTGCCGCTGACAGATTTCAACGGGCATGACATCTGGACAGCCCCGCCCACGGACGAACAAATCGAAGAACGGCGTGCAACGTACCACGCCCCCTATCACGCTGCGCTACAGGCCGAGCTGGAACGCGTGCGCGACCTTCACGGCATTGCAATCCTGTATGATTGCCACTCTATCCGTGGGAACATCCCGTTCCTGTTTGAAGGGACCCTGCCAGATTTTAACATCGGCACAAATATGGGCACCACCTGTGCCCCAGCTCTCGAGACAGCAACGCAAAAGATCTGCGCCGCGGCTGACGGGTACACATCCATCACGAACGGACGCTTCAAGGGCGGCTGGACCACGCGCCATTACGGACGGCCCAGCGAGGGCTTGCACGCAATACAGATGGAACTGGCGCAAAGCACATATCTGACCACAGAATCTGCTCCATGGACCTATGACGAAGACAAGGCCGCGCGCGTACGCCCCCACCTCACCGACATTCTCACAAAACTGGCCGCACTGGCCCCGACCCTGAAAGGCACCTCATGAGCGATCCGCGCAAGAACACCCGTGATATCTTTCCCGCAACCGGCAATGAACTGACAGCAAAAAGCTGGCTGACCGAAGCCCCCCTGCGGATGTTGATGAACAACCTGCATCCGGACGTGGCGGAAAACCCGCATGAATTGGTGGTTTACGGCGGCATCGGACGTGCCGCGCGGACGTGGAAAGACTTCGACATGATCGTCGCCTCCCTGCGGGATCTGGAAGAAGACCAGACACTGTTGGTGCAATCGGGCAAACCCGTGGGTGTGTTCCAGACCCACAAAGACGCGCCGCGCGTTCTGATCGCCAATTCGAACCTCGTGCCGCATTGGGCCACGTGGGACCACTTTAACGAGTTGGATAAAAAGGGCCTTGCGATGTACGGCCAGATGACCGCCGGATCGTGGATCTACATCGGCTCGCAGGGGATCGTGCAGGGCACCTACGAGACATTCGTTGAGGCCGGTCGCCAGCACTACGATGGCTCACTCAAGGGCAGATGGATCCTGACCGGCGGTCTTGGTGGTATGGGCGGCGCACAGCCGCTGGCCGCTGTGATGGCAGGGGCGTGCTGCCTTGCCGTGGAATGTAACCCCGAAAGCATCGATTTCCGCCTGCGCACCAAATACGTCGACGAACGCGCCGATACGCTGGACGAGGCGCTTGAGATGATCGAACGCTGGACCGCCGCCGGAGAGGCAAAGTCGGTCGGCCTGCTGGGCAATGCGGCGGATGTCTTCCCCGAGTTGGTCAAGCGCGGCATCCACCCCGACATCGTCACGGACCAGACATCGGCCCACGATCCGATCAACGGGTATCTGCCCCAAGGCTGGACCATGACGCAATGGCGCGAAAAGCGCGAAAGCGACCCTAAAGCGGTGGAAAAGGCCGCCCGCGCCTCGATGAAGGTTCACGTCGCCGCAATGGTGGATTTCTGGAACGCAGGCGTTCCGACGCTGGATTACGGCAACAACATCCGTCAGGTCGCGCTGGAAGAAGGGCTGGAAAACGCGTTCGCCTTCCCCGGCTTTGTGCCCGCCTACATCCGTCCGCTGTTCTGCCGTGGCATCGGCCCGTTCCGCTGGGCCGCTCTGTCGGGCGACCCCGAGGACATCTACAAAACCGACGCAAAGGTGAAGGAAATCCTGTCCGAGGACACACACCTGCACAACTGGCTGGATATGGCGCGCGAGCGGATCTCGTTTCAGGGCCTGCCCGCGCGGATCTGCTGGGTCGGCCTTGGCGTGCGTCACAAGCTGGGCCTTGCGTTCAACGAGATGGTGCGCACTGGTGAATTGAGCGCGCCAATCGTGATTGGCCGTGATCACCTTGATTCAGGCTCTGTTGCGTCGCCAAACCGCGAAACAGAATCCATGAAAGACGGTTCCGACGCAGTGTCCGACTGGCCATTGTTGAACGCGCTGCTCAACACTGCATCAGGCGCAACGTGGGTGTCTTTGCACCACGGCGGCGGCGTTGGCATGGGCTTTTCCCAGCACTCCGGCATGGTAATCTGCTGTGACGGGAGCGAGGACGCGGACCGCCGCATCGAGCGTGTTCTGTGGAACGATCCCGCAACTGGCGTCATGCGTCATGCCGATGCAGGCTATGACGACGCACTTGAGTGCGCGCGTGAAAACGGGCTGAACCTGCCAGGGATTTTATAATGCTTTGGCGCCGTTGCCCCTGCGGGTAGCGGCGCCTTTAGTTAATACCGCGTTGTCAGGCGATGACCGGGTCGATAGGTCAGCCGTACAAATGTAACCGCCTGCCCTTCCCACCATGTTGAACGTTCGATCGTAAAAACCGGATCGCCAACGGCACAGGCAAAATACTCTGCCAGTTTTTCATCGGCCAGCCCTGCGGAAAAGCTGATTTCCACATCGGAAAACGGAATTGTCGCGACAAGCCACTCGTTTGGGCCGGTCTGCACAAAGTCCTCGTCCCGCGCTTGCGGTAACGCCGCAATGTTTATCCAGCGGTCTTCGTGCTGGTAGGGGTCACCGTCTGCATAATGCATACACAACAGGTGCAATACCTCGCCTTGCTCAGACAGGTTGAGCCGCGCGCGCAGCCAGTCGGGCGCTGACACAATTGCCCGATCAGCCAGCGAATAGCGGTATGCCGCGCCTTTTTCCTCAATCTCTGCGCGCACGACGGGGATGTCGAAACGCGCCTGCCGGATCGGAGTCATGCGCACACGCGTGCCCGCCTTTCGCCGCCGCTCAATCAGCCCGTCATCGGCCAGCTCGCGCATGGCACGGTTTACGGTCGAACGTGCGCAGCCGTATGTTTCGGCCAGATCGACCTCGTTAGGGATCAAACTGCCGGTCGGCCATTCGCCCTTGGTGATCTTCGACAGAATGTCCGCCTTTACGTCCTTGTACGTCGCTTTCATGGCAAAGGGCTCCGCTGGCATTATGTCTGCGTTAACCAGCTTTACATCAGATTTAATGTTAACCCAAGCGAAGCCCGCTCCCTATCTACTGGCTCAGCTTTTCATCTACCATCGCCTCCTCGGCGATCATCGCCTCAAGCTGGCGTCGGAAGCGCAACTGCCCTGCGTCGATGCTCAAATCAATATGCGGGGATGTCTTTTCATTCATCCCGATCTGCACATTTTCCAAAACAGCGCGGTCTTCCTCAAACGCATCGCGCACGTCCTCGCTCATCATCTTCGAGAGCTCGGCATCGTCGGGGCGGATATTGCGAAGCTGGAACCAGTAATACCGTGTTTCGGTTTCTGTCGTCGGGGTCATGAAATTGTAACTGTCCATCACAAAAGTGTTTTCATGCAACGGTCCGTCAGGGCCACCCGTCCCCGCGGGTGTGAAAACCGCGCGGATCAACGCATGACCGGGATAGCGTACCTCGTAATGTTGCAGGCGGTCGCAGTTGCCCTCAAACTCCACCACCTTTTTATAAAACGGGGCCGGTTCGTGATCCATCATCCAGCGGTGGACGATGATACCCTTGTCTGTTTTGCTGACCCTGAGCGGCGTATCTTTTGTTGCAGCAGCCGCAAACGAGCTTTGATGCACCCACGCAACGTGGGTCGGGTCAAGCAGGTTATCGCACATCAACAGATAGTTGCACTTCAACTCCATTGCAGCGCCGCGATTGATACCCCACTCGGCGCTTTCGAAATTCGGGATTTCGATAATCTCTTCCACATCGGCAATCGCGGCGTTGCCCATCCATATCCAGACCAGCCCATACTTCTCGTGTACGGGATAGGGGCGCACCCGCGCCGCAGACGGAATCCGCCCGCCACCCGGTGCCCAGACACACTGGCCCGCGCAATCAAACGTCAGCCCGTGATAGCCACATTCAATGTTGTTGTCCTTGATGCGCCCCTTGGACAGGGGCAATTTGCGGTGCGGGCAGGCGTCTTCCACCGCAATGACCTCACCCGTATCCGTGCGAAACATACATATCTTTTCGCCTAGCACTTTGACCTGCTGCAATTCGTTAACGATCTCATCGCTCCACGCCGCGACGTACCAAGCATTTTTAAGAAACATATGACTTCCTTACTGAATTTTTTCCTTGGGTTGTTGGGTTTAGCCTATCCGATTCAACAGCTTTCCTGAAACTGTTTTCAACCACAGAAGACCGAAATAACGATTTTAGTTTTGGGTTTAAGCACGGCCTATCCAACATAGCGTTGCAGGGCGAGAATCTCTGCCAAAGGCTTTGGTTTCAACCGGACAGCCCAATGGAAACCCTTCGCGACCGGTCCAGCACACAGGCAACTCAAACACACATCATATGGTAGCAATCCCTCTTTTGACACAAAATATGCCGCGTTAACCCTTGAAATTGCGCTTGCCTTATTCTTAACACAGGAATCAGTTGCCAAACCGTTATGATTTCAGCTAAGAAACGGTAAAGAGAGCGCTAGCGAAATAAAGCGTTACCAAGTGAGCGGTGAAATCCAATGTCAAACGGGCTTGAGCAATTCAAGATCAATACGCGTATCCGCGAGAATGCGGAAGACCTAAGTGCGGCTCTGCAAAGCCATATGCTTAAGGTATTCGCGCCAGACGCGCGAAAGGAAATGCGTCGTTTTTCGGCAGGAGAAGCGGCCGATATGCTCGGTATCTCTGGCAGCTTCCTGCGCAAACTGCATTTTGACGAGAAGATCCCCGATGTAGAGTCTACTTCGGGTGGGCGCAGGCTATATTCCGCCACCGATCTACTGGATATGCGGGTTATTTTGGAAAAGTCCGCCAAAACCCCGGGCACCTATTTGCGAGGACGGCGGGATGGAGACAAGGTACAAGTACTGTCGTTCCTGAACTTCAAAGGCGGCAGCGGAAAAACCACCAGCGCGATTCACACAGCCCAACGGCTGGCGCTGAAAGGGTATCGCGTGCTGGCGGTGGACATCGACCCGCAAGCGTCTCTAACCACCCTGTTTGGCTATCGTCCCGAGCTGGATTTTCTGGAATCCGGTACGATCTATGATGCGATCCGTTACGAAGACCCCCTGCCCTTTTCGCAGATTGTCCAAAAGACGTTCTTCACCGGAATCGATCTGGCACCAGGCGGACTACTGTTACAGGAGTTCGAACATGAGACGCCCCAAGCATTGCGCGCGAACATACAACCCCCGTTCTATGCCCGCCTTGCCACTGCGTTGCAGGAGGTCGAAGCAGATTACGACGTGATTATCTTCGATTGCCCGCCACAATTGGGGTATCTGACGATGTCAGCGCTCTGTGCATCGACGGGTGTGCTGATAACCATTGTGCCCAACATGCTTGACGTGGCCTCCATGTCGCAATTCCTTCAAATGAGTGCGGATCTGCTCGATGTAGTCTCTAATGCAGGGGCAAACATGGAATTTGATTTTCTGCGATTTCTGATCAACCGGTATGAGCCGAACGACGGGCCGCAACAGCAGGTTGTCGCGTTCCTTCGGCAGTTGTTTGGCGGCGAAGTGATGATTTCTCCGATGTTGAAATCCACTGCCATCTCAGACGCAGGCCTGACCCAGCAAACGATCTACGAGGTCGAGCGGTCACAATTTCACCGTAACACCTACGATCGTGCGCTGGATTCACTCAATCTGGTCAATGATGAAATCGAATTGCTGCTGCAACAGGCATGGGGGCGATAAATGGCACGTAAAGGTATTCTTAGCAGCGAAATTTCAAAACCGGACCGCACCCGCGCAACCCCTCCTGCCCCATCCCGCGGCGCAGTTGGCGCACTTCAGTCCTCGCTTACCAAATTGCAGGAAAACGCGGTGCAGGAGATTGATGCAAATCTGATTGATGATGCTGGCATCGAAGACCGTCTCGGGCTTGATCCTGCCGCGCAGCAACAGCTGGTCGAAAGCCTGAAGACCTATGGCCAGCAGGTGCCGGTCTTGTTGCGTCCAAATACCAGCAAACCCGGTCGCTACGAGATCGTTTATGGCCGCCGACGCCTCAAGGCGCTGAAATCCCTGGGCCAGCCTGTGAAGGCAATGATCAGGCAGTTGGACGATCACGCACTTGTAATGGCACAGGGGCAGGAAAACACAGCGCGACAGGATCTGAGCTTTATCGAAAAGGCGTCGTTTGCCGCGCAGCTACACTCAATGGAATACGACCGGCAGACAATTGCTGCAGCTTTGTCGATTGACCTGCCGATGCTGTCACGAATGCTAAAAGTGGGTACAGCGTTCCCCCTGCCCTTCCTGCGCGACATCGGGTCGGCACCGAGCATCGGGCGGGACCGCTGGATGGCACTGGCGCGCGCCCTTGAGCAGGAGGGCGTCCGCGCGCGCGTGTCTGCCTTTATGCAGGGCCCCGATTTCATCAAAGGCGATTCCGATGCGCGCTTCGAAGCGGTTTTCGCCCGTGCGACAACCGCCCCCGAGACACGCAAAGCACCGCCAGCCAAACCCCGCACCTTGCGCAGCACCAGCGGCAAAGCGGTGGCTGACATCCGCGCCAATGCCAAGGGCGTCACATTGAATATTCCCGCACGCACTGCCGAAGGCTTTGACGTCTGGGTTAACAGCAACGCCGAAGCGCTGCTGGGCGAACTTCATGACCGCTGGGAAAAAGAGCGGTCAGAGGACACCTAAACCCGAAACCAAACAGGAAAGGCACGACCAGACAAAAAACAGCCCCCCAGGATTTCTCCCGGAAGGCCATTCTCGATCTTTGCACTTTTGAGATACCCCTAGCCGGAAACCCTGTCAACTCTGCATCCTCGTGCAGAGCGGGTGAAATATTGTCTTTTGTGATTTTTATATGAAACACGCGGACCAAACACAGTTTGGACGGCAGATGACGCCTGTCCAAAAGATATCGGCGCCTGTGGACAAATGGGAAATCCTGGCCAGCCTAACGGATGCAGCTGATGATTTCGGGCTGAACCACAGAACACTGGGCGTCCTAAAAGCACTGATGAGCTTTTTCCCTGAGCGGCTTATTCAAGCAAGACCGTGCAGCGCGATCGTCTTCCCCTCGAACAAAACCTTGGCAAAACGACTGAACGGAATGCCCGACAGCACGTTGCGCCGCCACCTTGCGACACTGGTGGCAGCAGGGATTGTCAGCCGTCACGACAGTGCGAACAAGAAACGGTTTGCGCGCCGTGTTGGTACAGCACGTGTGCTTGCCTTCGGATTTGATCTCGCCCCTCTGGCAATTCACGCCGACGATATCAAAGCATCAGCCACCAAGGCGTTGATCGCACGCGAGCGGGTAGCCGCATTACGCGCTGATGTCGCGCACTTGCGCCAGTGCCTCGTTGCTGGCGGTGATACATCTACGCTCGCAACGGAAGCTGCCCGCCTGCTGAGACGCAATGCAGATGAACACACACTGAAGGCAATGCAGACCGAAATTTGGACACGTTTAGATGAGTTAGACACATCTAAATTGAGCACCACTAACGCTGAAAATGAGCAGCACATACAGTATGAAGATATAGAATTATCAGAAACGAGATCCGGCGCGGACAATATGACCGATGACATTTCACCAAACATCGTTCAACCCCAGTCGAAAAAATCTGCGGCATCTCCACGATTCACGGACGTAACGAACATCTGCAAAGAATATAAGTTATTCTTTCCAGAACCTGCACGGCATTGGAATGATCTAGTGCAGATTGCAGACCAAATCACTCCAATGATGGGGATTGATGTTTCGATATTCAAACAAGCCATAACCCACATGGGTTTGACCACAGCAGTCACCTCTGTTCTTTGTATCCTTGAAAAGCTGAAGGACATTACCAACCCAGCAGGATACCTGCGCAGATTGACCCAGAAGGCCATGAACGGTGAGTTCGATATCGGCCTGATGCTACGCATCATCAAGCGTGGGGGCAAATTGTCAGCTGACAATTTTAGATGTGCTTTATAATCAGTGTATTACATCAATATCAGCTTGCTAATTTGCAGAAGCCGATCGATTTCCGGTGATTAACCACAGAAGCGCGATTTGCATCAGAATGAGCCATAAGAAACCCGATACTGGCTATAGATTTCCCACCAATCAATAGTCTTGTTTGGGGTAAGTCCTGTGCTGATGAAACAGAAATACCGTGTTCCAGAAAATGCGGATGAAAAGCGATTGCTGCCATTCAATCAAAATTATCTTTACGGACCAGCAATCCGTACGCCTACATCTCCGATGATAACGATAGAATGTCAGCCGGCGCGGGGCAGGGGGACAACAATGGAGTCACCAACCAACACCCGCTGGAAGTGACAATGAGCAAATTCGGACAGATCAAAGCCGGTCATCAGAGCGCCGTCCGTTAGTAACAGTTCTGCGGGATCGACGATCACCGTTTCAATTTCTGCGCTGGCAGGCGGGTGTTTACCGATCTGAGGTTCGGGAAACATATTGCGGCGGTCTTTCAGAAATAGGGGCCACGCGGCGCTACTCAAGGACAAAGTGGCGATTTGTTGCGCTGACACAGATTCGTTGTCGGTTGATGGTGCGGTGTTGGAAAATGTGCGATGAGGGGTAGCCGCGGCCGTTAGAAGCGCATCAGCTGGGTTTGTCCAATTCACGATCAAGCAAGGTTTGTCTGCAGTAATGTGGAATTCGTACTCTATGAAAAAATGAGCGCGTATCCGTTTGGGATAGCAGCAGCGCCGGATCGTTGCCGTGCAAAGGCGTTTGGCGATTATGTGTATCATCCTGTTGGGCGTTTCCAGTGCGACGGGTTATCGAGTCACACTGCTTGTTACCTGATTGTAGATCGAAGACACCCCGCGGGAACAATCCAGCAGCGCACCGATTGTTGCGGGCTGCGCGTCATAGCGGATTTTGCGCCCGTCACGCACCGGCATGACAAGATCCACGTTAGCAAGCATCGGCAGTTGCGCGGATGCGCTGGTGTGCCAAAGACCGTCCTGTGTACGCCAGTGCAGAGAGGGTTTTGATTATTTCGGCTTGTCCCAAACTCCACGTACATATGTAGTATGAACAAAGAGATCTATTTCACAGCTGTCGCAATCGACAGTCTCCAAACAGGATCGCAGGTTGCAAAGCGGGGTAGGGGCGGACGCTTGCCAATTGGCAATCCTTAGGTTTATTCGGAATATCTGACAATTAAAGTCGGGATTGAAGCGGAGGGAGTATTTTGTTAACCCTTGCCAAACCCAGCATCACCAAGCCACGGTGCAGCCAGCCATCTTACAACCGCGGGAGCGATCATGATCTTGCCCAATCCAATTCTTGCAATAATTCTCGCGGTGACAACCGCCAGCACTTTGAGTGCGCAGGAAACCGATATCGGGGGTAAAATCTCGGTAGAACTGAACGCCGCGCAGACAAATGCAGATGCCTGTACGCTGACGTTTCTGATCACCAACGGGTTGCAGGGGGCGGTGAATAAGGTGGTCTATGAAACAGTCCTTTTTGACCAGAACGGCCAGGTTGACCGTCTGACCCTTTTTGATTTCGGAAAGCTTCCCGTAGCGCGGCCAAGGGTGCGCCAGTTTTCAGTACCGCAAATCACTTGCGATCAATTGGGGCAGATCATTTTCAACGGTGCCAACACCTGTGACGTCGAAAATTCAGAGGTTTCGGTTTGTGAAACCGGATTGTTGCTCTCCACACGAGCAGACATCGAGGTGTCGGGCTGATGGAAGGTATCGAAGCGATTATTGAGCCAGTCAGACAGATTGCGGCCATTGGTGGTCCTGTGGTTGTGGTGTTGATGGCGGTGGCCGTCATCACGCTGGCTGTTGCGCTGTACAAAATCTGGCAGTTCTGGATTTCTGCTGTCGGGCGGCATACCGCGCTGACCCAGGCGGTTGTATTCTGGGATGCGGGTGACAGGGCAGGGGCGCGCCATGCGCTTGATCGCTCTAACAGCTATCTTGTGCCGGTCGTTGATATGGCAATGTCGGCCCCGTCAGACGGATTGGCACGTCTTCAGGCCGAAGCCGAAACCCGTTTTGCGCGGCTTGAATCCGGTTTCCGGTTTCTCGATTCAGTTGCGCAGCTTGCGCCGCTGTTGGGTCTGTTCGGCACGGTTTTGGGCATGATCGAAGCGTTTCAGTCGTTGCAGAATGCAGGCGCGCAGGTTGATCCGTCGATCCTTGCCGGCGGTATCTGGGTGGCCTTGCTGACAACTGCTGTCGGTCTGGTGGTGGCGATGCCAACGGCGCTGGTGCTAAGCTGGCTGGAAGGGCGGATGGAGGCGGAACGTGTCATCGCCGACAAGGCGATCCTGACCATCCTGCACCCGAAGGGAGCGGCACCGGCGGTAGAGGCCGACATGGAGCCGGTTCATGGCTAAGGCGCGTGCAAGGCGGCGGCGTTTGTCGATGACATCCCTGATTGATGTGATCTTTCTACTGCTGCTGTTTTTCATGCTGACATCTACATTCTCAAAATTCGCCGAGGTGGAGCTTTCGGCCGCTGGTGCTGGTGCCGGCGCGCCAGGCGATGCCAAGCCGCTGTTTCTGCAACTGGGCACCGACAGCCTGCGCCTGAACGGGCGTGATGTGACGTTGGACACGATAGCAGGGTCTGCTTTGGGCGATGCGCCAAAGGGCGCGGTGTTGCTGGTGTCGCTGGGGGAGGGGGTGGATGCACAGCGCCTCACCGATCTGCTGGTGGTTCTGCGCGGTCTGCCTGATTTGCGTGTTTCGGTATTAGGAGGTTAGAAAATGCGCCGACTTGCCAAAGCCAAACCCCAACGCGAACCCACCATCGCATTGATCAACATCGTGTTTCTGATGCTGGTTTTTTTCATGGTTGCGGGCACGTTGGCGCAGCCAGTTGATGGCGCGCTAAAGCTGGTTGAAACCCGTGATCTGGACGGCGCTGCGCCCCCCGATGCGCTGGTTGTCTATCCCGACGGGCGCATTGCGCACCGCGGTATTGACCAGACCGATGCGGCAGAGTTTGTAGCTGGTCTGAGTGAAGAAGAAAAAGCGCTGGTGCGTCTTTTGCCTGATCGTGCCCTGCCTGCAGAAACGCTGGTTTCCCTTACCGCTGAGTTGCGCCGCGCTGGTGCGCAGCGGGTAGTCCTTGTAACACAAAGAGCTTTGCAATGATTGTGCGATCAACCGGAGCCAAGGTCGTTTCCCTGCTGCTGTCTGTCGGGCTTTTGACAGGGGCGATGCAGATGGCGTCACCGGACACCAAATTGCAAATGGAAGGCGGGGGCGAACCTGTCGAGTCGCAGATGGGCACCATGTTTGAGGACATGGCAGTGGGAACGCTGACCGCGATGACCGCGCAAGAGGTGGTTACTTCCGAACCGCCACAAGAAACTGAGCCTACGCAGGCGACGCCAACACAAGCGGAGACAGCACAAGCGACACCTCCGACGCAATCCGAAGCTGTTGAGGCAACACCGGTTGCACCAATGGCGGCGGTTCCGCTTGCTACGCCGTTGGCGGCGAAATCTCCGTCAGTCGCGCTGCCTCTCGTGGCGTCGCCTCGCGTTGAGGCCGCGCAGCCTGCACCGGAACCTGAAACAATTACTGCTGCCGAACCCGACAGCGACGCACCGATGTTGTCCAGACGTCCGGCGCGCAAGAACCCCGAACTTGCCGCCAAAGCGGCCCAAGCGCAAGAAGAGGCCGCCCGTGCGGCGCGCGCTGCCGCCGTTGCGGCTGAACAAGCCAGAAAGCCGAAGCGGACAGAACAGAAAGCCACCCGCGGGAACGCCAAAAAGAACAACACACGCGGCACGACGGCTGGCACTCGCAAGAAGGCGACAACGCAACAGACAGGCAAGAAACCGGCGGCACGCCGTCAGGCAGGCGATGCAGCTGCAAGCAACTATCCGGGTCAGGTCATGCGGCGGATCTCACGGCTTAGCAGACCACGGGTAAATGCGCGCGGAACTGCCGTGATCGCCTTTTCGATCTCGTCCGGCGGTGGTTTGTCCGGCGTGTCGGTCGCACGTAGCTCCGGCTCTGCGGCGCTGGATCAGGCGGCGGTAAAACTGGTGCGTAGGGCCGCTCCGTTTCCGCGCCCTCCTGCGGGCGCGCGGCGGCAGTTCAGCATCAGCATCAAAGGGCGCTAGGTGGCGGCGTTAAACGGCTAGGGGTTGGCGGTAGCCCTTTGCGCCTCGATCAGTCGACCGACGCTTGATTTCCAACTGTCGGCACCTTCCTTGACGGCCGCATAAACCGCTGCGCCAACGGCCTCGCCCAAATCGGTGTGAAGACCTGCGTAATCCTGCGGGCCGGCGGGGGCGGCGATGGCGATACAGTCGGTTCCGGTTCCCGTGGCAACCCCTGTTTCCAGCATCACGGCAGCGTCTATCACGGCTGCTGTGCGGGCCTGAGTGGCGATTGACAGGGCTTCGATTAATCCGGTCTGCGACAGCGGCACGTTCAGGCGAACCGCGATATTGATGGTCCCCCAGTCCTGGGTGCTGCGGTCAACACGGTGGCCGATCCGCTCGGCGTTGGAAAGGCCGACAGTGGCGATGCATTGCGCGGATATTTCACCAACCTGTGCGGTGTGTCGGGTAAAGCAGGATACATCGCGCGAGGTGATGAAAGCGATGGCATCGGTGTAGTTCTGCGTGCTGAGTTGCTGTGAAAACCAGTCGCGTACATCCAGATCAACAGGCAGGTCGGCATTGCGTACCTCGCGCCAGACAATGCGATTTGCCATGGCAAATCCGGGACGGTTGATCGCCCAGCTCAGCACTTGCATTTCGCGCCCCAGATCGAACACAAGCCATGGCTGCAGCAGGTGAACCGTACCCACCTTACACCACCGCGAGCGGTTGAAAGATCAACCCATCTGCTGTGTTTTGCAAAAACGCATTGATGCCGAAAGTGTCGCGCACCAGTTCGGGCGTCAGCACGTCTGAAGGGGTACCATCGGCAACAATGCCGCAACGATCAATTACAACCAGCCTTGTGCAATGGCGCGCCGCAAGGCCCAGATCATGCAGTGACACGATGACAGAGCGGCCTTCGGCGGCGAGACTGCAAAAGGTCTGCATGGTGGCAATCTGGTGGGCGGGGTCAAGGCCCGCAATCGGCTCGTCCGCCATTAGCAGCGGTGTTTCCTGCGCCAGTGCGCGGGCGATCAGCACGCGGGCCTGCTCGCCGCCTGACAGGCGCGTGACGGTGCGGTTGCGCAGGCTGGTAAGGTCCATCCGCAAAAGCGCCCGATCAACCGCTGCGCTGTCGGCGTCCGTGGCGCGCTGGCCGGTGGCCAGATGCGGCGTGCGGCCCAGCATCACCAGCGTTTGCACATCCACCGGCCAGGCGATCTCGCGTGATTGAGGCATCCACGCTACAGCGCGGCCCCGTTCGCGCGCCGACAGCGCGGTGAGCGAGCTTTGCCCGACCGCATCAATCAATCCCAACGCCGCGCGCATCAGGGTGGTTTTGCCCGCGCCGTTCGGGCCGATAATGCCCACCAGTTCGCCGGTGTCGACGCGCAGATTGACGTTGTGCAGGATATCGCGCTTGCGGCGGGTGACGCTGAAATCACTGAGGGTAAGCAGTGTCATAGCCCGCCCTTTCGGGTGCGATAGATGAGGTGCAAAAACAGCGGTGCGCCGACCAGCGCTGTTACAACGCCCAGTTTCAGATCACGTGCCGGAAGGATCACCCGCACGGCAATATCTGCCGCCAGCAACATAGCGGCGCCACCAAAGGCCGATGCCCACAGCAACCGCCCCGGACGTGCACCGACCAGCGGGCGCAGTAAATGCGGCACAACAAGGCCGACAAACCCGATTGCGCCCGCAACGGCAGTAGAGGCACCAACCACAGCAGCCACACCAAAAATCAGCGTCAGCCGCATCTGACGCAACCCGATGCCCATCGCCTCGGCAGCGTCTTCGCCCAGTGTCAGGGCGTCCAGACCGCGCGACAGGGTGGCCAACATCAGCGCGCCAACCACAATCAGCGGCAATGCAATCCACACATGTGTCATTGAGCGGTCCGCAAGCGAACCCATCATCCAGAACACAATCTCGTTGGCGGCGTAAGGGTTAGGCGACAGGTTAAGCACCAGCGAGGTAAACGCCCCCGCCAGCGCGGAAATGGCGATGCCTGCAAGGATCAAAGTCAGGGATGATCCCCGCGGTCCTGCTAGCATCACCAGCAAAAACACCCCGATCAGCGCACCCGCCAGTGCTGCCAGTGGCAGACCGAAAGCAACGGTGGCCGCGAGCCCCGTGTGGATCGCCAGTACAGCGCCCAAGGCCGCGGACCCCGACACGCCAATTAATCCCGGATCAGCCAGCGGATTACGCAGGTATCCCTGCATCGCGGCTCCCGCCAACCCAAGCGCGCCGCCGATGAGCAGCGCAAGCAGCGCGCGCGGCAGGCGGATTTCCCGCATCACGAGCGTTACCGGCGTGCCGTCACCGAAGATCAGCGCATTTAAACTTTGCGCCATACCGATATCAGCGGGGCCGACCACAAGGGCAGTCACAAACAAGGCCGCAACCAGCGCCGACAGAAACAGGGCAAGTCTTGTCATGGTGTTCCCCTTTTTACGTCATTCCGCAGGGTTACCATCTTGTCTATGGCACGCAATACAAAGGGCGTGCCGCAAACCCAGTCGCTATCGCTCATCGTTGCGCCGTGATGGGCGCGGCGCAGGGTCTGGATCACGGGATGGGTTGTTACCTCTTCAGAGCGGGACGCACCGGGGTAGGGGGTGCTGGTGATCACAGTGTCAGGTTGTGCCATCGTCAGCACTTCCAACGGAATAACGCCACCAAAGCTGAAACCCGCTTCGGCTGCGATATTGGCCAGACCGGCAGTCGCGAGGATGTCACCGGCAAGGGTTTTATCGCCAAGGGTGTATCCGTTGGCGTAATAAAGCGCGGCGCGTGGAGGGGACGCGGAACCGCTGCCATAGGCCGTCAACTGCCGTTCGAAATCCGCGATCATAGCGGCGGCGCGCGCAGGTTTGCCCAGTACATCGCCCATTTGCCTGATGCGATCGGTGACGTGATCCATGGCACTGGCCGGATCAAACAACGCCACCGGAATGCCAAGCCGTTTCAGCATATCCACTGTCGCGCGCGCGGTGTAGGTGCCTGCGACAACCAGATCAGGCTGCATCAGGTACACTTCTTCGGCCAGACCGTTATTGGCGGGATAGGCCGCAGCTTGTTCCACCATCGCAGAACTGCGCGGATCGGCCGCCAAGCGCGACACCGAAATCAACTGTCCTTCATCCGCCAGCAGCATCGCCAGCTGGTCGGTACACAAATTCAGCGACACAACGCGAGAGGGGGCATCCGCCGAAAGCGGCGCCCCCCCGAAGAGTGCGCAAAGCGCAGCCATGCCCGCTAGATTGGCGGACAGACTGCGCCGCGTGCGTTGTTTAGAAGTCCGCACGAAGACCGAAGTACGCAGAACGGCCGGGTGTATTGTAACCACCGGCTGTCTCGTAATCTTCGTCGAACAGGTTCTCGACCCGCAGATAGGCCTGTGCAGAGTCGGTCAGATCATAGGATACACCAGCACCGACAAGGGTGTAATCGCCGACCTTGTGATCCGCCGGAGCAAAGGCGCTTGGCACCACATCCCCGACAAAGCGCACATCCATCGACGCGCTGAGGCGGTTGGTGATATCCGTATCCAACCCGAGCACAAGATCGTGGCGCGGTGTACGCTGCAGGCGCGCGCCATCCGTCTTAGCATCGGTGTAGGTGTAGTTACCGTAGAGTTTGGTTGTGTTGTTCAACGCATACGTACCGGAAAGCTCGATCCCGCGGGATTTGGTGGTGCCTGCAACCTGATTGTAGCAGCCGAACCCGCTTCCGCAGGCGGTCGAGGCGCCGTCAAATGCAATCAGATCGTCAATCTCGGTATAGAAAAGCGTGGCTTTGATGCTGGCGATCTGGCCATAGGTTTTTTCAATGCCCAACTCGAAGCTGCGGCTTTCTTCGGGGCTCAGGCCTGCATCACCATAAACGCTGAACCGCTCGTAAAGCGAAGGCGCGCGGAAACCTGTGCCGAACACAGCGCGCAGGGCCAGATCCTCACGCGGGCGCCAGACGCCTGCCAGACGACCCGTTGCCTTGCCGCCAAAAGCGGAGTTATCGTCATAACGCAGCGCAGCAGAAAGATCGACGTTGTCTGTGGGTTTGAACAGCAGTTCCGCCTGTGCAGAAACAGTGTCTTCCTCGCCGTTTTGACCGCCTGAATCAAACGCTTCTTCCGTGCGGTCCAGACCGAAGTTCAGGGTGTAGCCGTTTGCAAGTGCGGCAGTCGCCAGATAGGATAGGCGTTCACGCTCGCCGGTGAACAAGGTGGTGAAGCCGGTAGGATCACGGCGCTCAATGTCGAAATAGGAATAGGCAAGGGTGTGAGTGACATTGCCTGTCACCAACTCGCCGTAAACACGCGCGCCAAGCTCTTCGAAATAGTTCTGTCCGGAATTGTCGGTGGTGGAGCGGTCAATTTCCAGCACGCCATCACGGGAGTTGACGGCAATGCCGACCTTGAAATCGTCGGTCACGGCGTAGCCGCCTGTGAAGGTCAGCGTGGTCTGGCGGAAGCTGTCGTCTTCGTCGTCATTGGCGCGGGCGGAGAAGCCGTCACTGACGATGCGCCCGTAGGTGAAGGCGATCTCGCTACGATCGGTCAGATGGCCAAGGCTGAGGGTGCCGGAGGTGGTGCCGTAGCTGCCTGCTTCAATCCCCGTGCGAACAGAAAAACCGTCTTTGGTGGGGCGGTAAGTGGTGATGTCGATCACCCCGCCAATCGCTTCGGAGCCGTAAAGCGCGGATTGGGACCCTTTTAGAACCTCGATCCGCTCGATCCCCGAAGGGGTCAGCGCGCCGAAGTTGAATGCGTTTTGCGTGCCTGACGGATCGTTCATGTCGATACCGTTCACGCGCACAACAACATAACGGGCAGGCAGGCCGCGCACCTGAAGCGATGCATTGGTGCCGAGGCCGCCATTGGCGGTGGAGCTGATGCCGGGAAGGCGGTCAAGCCGCTTGATCACGGTGGTGTCGCGCGCGGTGATATCGTCGGCTTCAAGCACTTCGACGGTTGAGCCGGTCTGATCACGTGCAACGGGTGACAGGCTGCCCGAAATGATGAGTTCACCCAGATCGAATGCCTGCTGGGCCGCTGCGGGGGTGATCAGGGAAGGAACAATGGCGACGGACGCCAAAAAATAGGAGCGGAGCATAAATTAACCCTCGGGTACGGCCTGTTTTGGACCGGTAGACGCAGATATGTCATTAGAGGGACGCGCCCCCGCAGACGGTGATAACACCACAAGCGGAAGTTCCGCAGTTCTGACGCCCCTCGCGCCCGAACAGGGTGAACACCTCGGCAGGTCTCCTGACTCGCGGGTCGATGCTGCACCGGTCCTTCCCACCACGCAACGTGCGGGGCAGTGGATATACCGGCTTCGCTCTCCGCCTACAGTTGCGGGGGCAGTCGTGGATTTGATCGCTGATCGAACCACGTTCCCTTTTAACCGGACGACGAAACCGTCCGGACCGAAGTGTCCTTTCCCTACACAGATGCCGCGATTCTGGAAAGGGCAATCTGTAAGGATTTCCTAAACGCTGCCAAATGGGACGCGGAGCTGCCACCGGTCTTATGTTTGTCTGTTCCGTCACAGCGGATAACGGGGCGTTGTGACGACGCCTTTAAAAGTGTCATATATTCTGTGAATATCGATGGTCCAGCTTGAACAGCGCAACCACTGCCGCTTATTCAACCATTTATGGCGGTTTTAATGCCTCAACCGTGGTGCCGCCCTTCTAGGGTTCCGGCAAGACGGTAAAGGCAGGCACGATGGGCGATCTTTGGGCAGGATTATCAGAGGCATTCCGGCTGCTTGTCACGCTGGACAGTGACCTTGTGGAAATCACCTTGCGCTCGCTTCAGGTGACGCTGTCGGCGCTGCTCATCGGTTCTGCAATTGCTTTGCCACTGGCCTCGTTTCTGGCCGTGCGCCGGTTTCGCTGGCGGCGCGGCGTGATTGCAATCCTCAACGCGTTGATGGGGTTGCCTCCCGTAGTGGTCGGACTGGTTGTATATGTCATCCTGTCCCGTTCTGGGCCATTGGGGGTGCTTGGCCTGTTGTTTACCCCTACGGCGATGATCATTGCGCAGGTGATTATTATTGTGCCGCTGATCGCCAGCATCGCCCACCAGTCGTTGCGCGATTTATGGTCGGAATATCATGATTTGCTGATTTCGATGAACGTCACACAGGGTCAGAAGATGCGCACGTTGCTGTGGGACGCGCGGCGTGCGCTGCTGACAGCATCATTGGCGGGATTTGGGCGTGCCATCGGTGAGGTCGGCGCGATTATGATTGTTGGCGGCAACATTGATCACGCAACACGCGTGCTGACCACAGCAATTGCGCTTGAAACCGGCAAGGGTGATTTTGCGCTGGCACTGGGCCTTGGCATCATTCTGGTCGGGTTGGCGATTGCGGTAAATCTGTGCATACACTGGCTTGGCCGGACCGAACAGGAGGGCCGCTGGTGAGCATGTTTCCTCTCAAGGTGCGCGGCGCACAGACTGCGCGGCGCGGCAAGGTTCTGGTGGGGCCGGTGGATCTTGATCTGCGCGGCGCAGGGACCACTGTTGTTATGGGGCCGAACGGATCGGGCAAGACCACATTGTTGCGGCTGCTGCATGGGGCGGCGCGGTTAACAGCGGGACAGATTGAATGGGCCTGCGACGAGGTGCAAGCGCGCCGTGATCAGGCGTTTGTGTTCCAGCGTCCGGTGATGCTGCGCCGCAGTGTTCTTGAGAACCTGATGTACCCTTTGCGTATGCGCGGTGTGGCACGCCCTGCCGCATTGGTTGCGGCGGAACGCTGGGCCGTGCGCGTGGGGCTGGACGCGATGCTGTCACGCCGCGCTACACATCTGTCGGGCGGGGAGCAGCAAAAGCTGGCGCTGGCGCGGGCGATGATCACCAAGCCACAACTGCTATTTCTGGATGAACCAACGGCGGCGCTGGATGGCCGTGCCACTCGCGAGGTCGAGGCGGTTTTGCGTGCTGCACGTGATGGCGGCACGCACCTGATCCTGTCGACGCATGATCTGGGGCAGGCCCGCCGCCTTGCCGACGAAGTTTTGTTCTTGCTGCACGGGAGTGTGCGTGAACACGCCTCCGCGCAGGAGTTCTTCAACGGGCCTGAATGTCCTCAGGCCCGCGCGTTCCTCAGAGGAGATATAGTGGAATGAAACGTATGATTTATGCTGCCGCCTTGATGGTTTGGGCAGGGGGCGCTGTGGCGCAGGATGTGATGCGCATGGCCGTTACAACTTCCTTTCATAACTCGGGGCTGGCGGATGTGCTGCTTCCGGTCATCGCGCAGGATCTGGACCTTGAGGTGCAGCTTCTGGTGGTTGGTACCGGACAGGCGCTAAAGCTGGGGCAGGCGGGTGATGTGGATGCGATCCTTGTGCACAGCCGCAGCGCGGAGGAGGCGTTTGTGGAGGAAGGTTATGGCCCGCACCGCCGCGAGATCATGTATAATGACTTTGTGTTCATCGGCCCTGATGATGATCCGGCCCGGATCAGTGAGGCCAAAAATGCCGCCGGTGCGCTTCAGGCGATTGCGCAAACCGAAGCAGTCTTTGTCAGCCGCGGGGATGACAGTGGCACCCATAAAAAAGAGCTGAGCCTGTGGCGCGCGGCGGCTGAAGAACCGGCTGAATTCGGCTCTTGGTACAAGGCAGTCGGCGCTGGCATGGGCGCAGCTCTTAACACTGCTTCGGGGCTGGATGCCTATATCCTGTCGGACCGCGCAAGCTGGCTGAACTTTGGTAACAAAGGTGATCTGGCGATCCTGTTTTCGGGCGATCCGGTGTTGTTCAACCAATACGCCTATCTGCCTGTCAGTGCTACGCGACATCCGCATGTAAAGGCGGAACTGGCGGAAAAGCTGGAAGGCTGGCTGACCAGCGCGCGCGCGGCAGAACTGATCAACGGCTATACCGTCAGCGGCGAAACCCTGTTCTCTTTCAATGCCAAACCCTAGGCTTTTATACACGCAACCTTGTGATCGGCAGCCACTGCATCAAGCGGTGGTTGTGCCGCGCGGCAGGCATCCTCGACCAGTGGACAGCGCGAAGCAAAACGGCACCCAGCTGGCGGATTGAGCGGATCGGGTGGATCACCGGGGATCAGCATCCGCTCCACCTTGCGCTTTTGATCGACCGAAGGCACCGCAGACAGCAACGCCTTGGTGTAGGGATGGCGCGGATCGTTGAACAGCGACAAGCGGTCGGCGTGTTCGACAATTTTACCCATATACATCACCGCGATATGATCACTCATGTGCTGCACCACGCCTAAATCGTGGCTGATGAACAGATAGGTCAGCCCCAGTTCACGCTGCAAGCGGCGTAGCAAGTTAAGAATTTGCGCCTGTACCGCCACGTCCAGCGCGCTGACGGCTTCGTCGCAAATGATCAGCTCGGGGTTGGTGGCAAGCGCACGGGCGATGCCGATCCGCTGGCGTTGACCGCCTGAAAACTGGTGGGGGAACAATTTCATTTGTTCGGGCCGCAGGCCAACCTGTTTGAACAGTTCGGCGACCCGCGCGGGGCGTTCGGCGACGGGCAGGGTGCCCAGACTGTCCATCGGCTCCCGTACAATAGCCTCTGCCCGCAAACGGGGGTTAAGCGATGAATACGGGTCCTGGAAAATGACCTGTACTTTCGCGCGCGCCTTGCGCAACGCTTCACCCTCCAGCGCCAGAAAATCACTGCCGCCCAGACCGACTGTGCCGCCGGAATTTGCGACCAGCCGCGCGACGCCGAGGGCGGCAGTTGTCTTGCCAGACCCGCTTTCGCCCACAATCGCCAATGTTTCCCCGCGCTGCACCTCAAAGGAGACATCATCAACAGCGTAGAGCCAACTGGTTTGCCCCCAGCGGCGTTTGATCGGGAAACGGACAGAGAGGTTTTGCACATTGAGGAGCGCGGTCATATCTGGTCAGCCTTCCAGCAGGCGGAGCTTTGATCGCCAAAGACGATTTCAGGTGGGCGTTTGCTGCGGCATTTGTCATCGGCCAGATAGCAACGTGAGGCGAAAAGGCAGGCATCTACCCCGAAACTGTCGAGGCTCGGTACAATGCCGGGGACTTCGGTCAGGTCTGGCCGCTCTTCGGTCAGTTCAGCCAGCAGGTGCGGCACACAAGAAATCAGACCCTTGGTATAGGGGTGGCGCGGGTGGCTGATTACGGGGGCGACCGGGCCATATTCGGCCTTGCGGCCTGCATACATTACCACCATGCGATCCGCCATTTCGGCCACGGCACCCATGTCGTGGGTGATGAGGATAATTGCCGTTCCTGTTTCACGCCCCAGATCGCGCAGCAGATCGAAAATCTGTGCCTGTACCGTTACATCCAGCGCGGTTGTCGGCTCATCCGCGATAAGGATTTTGGGCGAGCAAGCCAGCGCGATTGCGATCATCACACGCTGACGCTGGCCCCCCGACATCTGATGCGGGTAATCGGAGATACGCGCCTTGGCGTTGGGGATGCGCACGGCATCCAGCAGTTCGATTGCACGCTTCCATGCGTCGCGTTTGTTCATCCCTTTATGACGGCGCAACACCTCTGCAATCTGTTCGCCCACCGTGTAAACGGGGTTCAGCGAAGTCATCGGCTCCTGAAAAATCATCGAGATTTCGTTGCCGCGGATTGCGCGTAACTGGCTACTGTTCATCTGGGCCATATCATTGCCCTGAAACAGGATGCGGCCCTGTGCGATTGAGCCAACCTTTTCCGGCAGCAGACCCATGATGGCGAGCGCGGTCATCGATTTACCGCAACCGCTTTCGCCGACAAAGCTGAGCGTTTCGCCTGCATTCAGTTCCAGTGACAAATCGTCAATTACCGGTGCTTGACCGCTGCGCAGCGCAAGTTCGATCCGCAGGTTTTCGATTTTAAGGAGGGGTTCTGTCATCGCTGTCTCAGTTTCGGGTTGAGCGCGTCGTTGAGGCCGTCACCGACCAGTGAAATCGCAAGTACCGTGATGAAGATCGCTACACCGGGAACGGTCACCGCATAGCTGGCATCAAGGATATATTCGCGGTTGCTGCCGATAATCTGGCCCCAGCTTGCGACATTGGGATCGGTAAGGCCGAGAAACGACAGGCCCGCCTCGAACAGGATCGCAGAGCCGACCATCAGCGCGGCCTGCACAATGATCGGGGGCAGGGCGTTTGGCAGGATCACACTGAAAATCAGCTTGCCGTTTTTGACACCACCTGCTCGGGCTGCGGTCACATACTCCAGCTCGCGGATGCGCATGAATTCGGCGCGGGTGATACGGGCCACGGCGGGCCAGCTGACCAGTCCGATGGCGAGCGTGATCATAAACAGACTAGCCCCGAACAGGGATACGATCACCATGGAAAACAGCAGTGTCGGAAGCACCTGAAAGAACTCTGTAAGGCGCATGAGCAATTCTTCGACCCAGCCGCGGTAGAACCCGGCAAGCGCGCCAACGGTTATACCGATTGAGACAGTTACAACAGCCGCGGAAACGCCGATCGTCAACGAAACTTTCGCGCCGTGGATCAGCAGGGAAAGTAGGTCGCGACCCAGATAATCAGTGCCCATCAGGTATCCCTCTTCACCCGGCGGGGTGAAAGGGACCCAAACCATATCGAACGGATCACCGGGATAGACCATCGGCCCGATGATTGCCACTGCGACAATCAACAACAGCACCACCAATCCGGCGACGGCTGCATGGTTGCGGCGAAACATCTCGGACGCTTCGGAAAACGGTGATCGCGCCTTGGCGGGAATATCGTCTATCTGGGTCATGCGCGGCCTCTTACACGGGGGTCGATGGCGCGAAGCACCAGATCGGTCAACAGGTTGCCGATAATCACGACGAGGGCTGAGAAAAACAGGATGCCGAGGATCGTTGGCGTATCACGCGCAAGGATGGAGGTAAGCGCAAGCTGCCCCAGACCCGGCCAGGAGAATACCGTTTCAACCAGCACCGCGCCGGAAATCACCGCAGAAAACTGCAAACCGGCAAGCGTGACAACAGGGGGCAGTGCGTTTTTCAGCGCGTGCTTTAGCACGATCTCACGCTGGCTCAGCCCTTTGGCTTTGGCTGTGCGCACATAGTCGGAGCCCAGAACCTCTAACATCGAAGCGCGCGACAGGCGCGAATAGAGTGCGAGGAAAATAGAGCCAAGCGTGATCACAGGCAGAACCATATGGTGTGCCACATCCACCGCTTTGACGAAGAAGTTACCGTCAACAGTGATGTCGCTCATCCCTGCGACAGGAAACAGCGGGATTTTTAGAGAAAAGGCGATTAGCAGCAAAATACCCGTCCAGAACACCGGCGCGGCATAGCCAAACAGCGCAATCAGCGTGACGAAGTAATTGGCGATGCCATTAGGGTGGCGCGCAGAGAAGACGCCCAGCAAAACCCCAACAACCAGCGCGAGGCTTTGAGCCACAAGAACGAGTAGAAGGGTGGCAGGGAGTTTTTCAAAGATCAGCGTAGTTACGGGAGCGTTATAGAAGTACGAATACCCCAGATCAAAGCTCAGCACGCGGCTGACATAGGCGAGGAGTTGCACAGGAAAGGGCTGGTCCAGCCCGTATTCCGCACGAATTTGTTCCATCATTTCGGCGTCCGCTCCCCCCATCGAAGCGGCGATTGTGTCTGCTATATCGCCGGGGGCGAGGTTCATCATGGTGAAGTTCAACACCAGAACCGCAATCAGCAGCAGTGCGGCGTACAACAGCCGCTGGAGTATTGTCATGAAAATGGCCATGGGCACCTTGCGAACGCTGGGGTGAAGCCTGCCCCACAGAATACGGAGCAGGCAGTTTGCAGATTACTCTTTCAGGTAAACCAGATCATAGGGTGAGCCGGAAGCCCAGATGCCCAATGGCGGATTGCCCACTTTGGTGGAGTAAATCGTATGGTAGGGCAGGGTGTTGGTCCAGTAAACCGGCAGGTCTTCGGCCAGAATTTCCTGAAACTTGGCGTAGATTTCCTTGCGCTTGGCAGGGTCGATCTCTTTTGCGCCCTGCTCCATCAATGCGTCGATCTCCGGGTTGACGTATTGCTGGGTGTTGGACCAGATCACACCGGGCTTGATATTGTCCGAGGAGTAGGTGCGGTGAACACCGATTACCGGATCGCCCCAGTTGAACACTGTATCCCAAGTCATGTCGAAATTGTGGTTCGAGATTTTCTGTGCCCATGTGGGAAAGTCGACATAGCTGTTCACGCTGACATCAATACCGACCTTGGCCAGTGACGCCTTGGTAAATTCTGCCTGCGCTTTGGTGGTAGGGTTGCCATAGTCGATGGTCAGGCTGAAACGGTTGCCATCTGCGCCGCGTTCGAAACCGGCTTCGTCCAGCAGGGCATTCGCTTTGTCCAGATCCAAATCATAACTGTTTACGTCGTCGTTATAGAGCGGCGATCCAGGGTGGATACCAGTCTTTGCATCGGTGCTGAGGCCTTGCATGATTGCCTTCAGGATGAACTGCTTATCGATTGAATAGGCAATCGCCTGACGCACACGCTTGTCTGACAGTGGCCCTTCTGAGCCTGTGTTGAACGCCAGCCAGTTCAGCGGGCCAACAGCGGCGTAACCTTCATCGGTTACAATCAGGTTTTCGTTCTTTTTCATCCGCGCGATGTTGCGCACAGTTGCTTCAAACGTCGCCATGTGCAGCTCACCATTCTCAAGGCCGATGGCACGGGAAGAAGCATCCTTGATGATACGGTAAACGATTTTGTCCAGATAGGGGCGACCCTCGATGAAGAAATCGTCATAACGTTCCAAAACGATGTTCTGGTCGCGGTTGAATTCCGCCAGCTTGAAGGGGCCGGAGCCTACTACGTTTTCGCTGTTCTGCGGATGCGACTTTACGTCCTGTCCGTCGCCGTAAACGTGCTTTGGAATAATCGGCAGCAACTGGCTGGACATCGCCAGCAGCAGG
This sequence comes from Sulfitobacter sp. F26169L, assembly GCF_026410285.1. Taxonomy (GTDB): domain Bacteria; phylum Pseudomonadota; class Alphaproteobacteria; order Rhodobacterales; family Rhodobacteraceae; genus Sulfitobacter. Next base: position 66,003 of record NZ_JAPMLP010000006.1, read on the forward strand.
GCTGGGTGCGGCTGGCTGAGCTTGAGAACGGCAGTGTTTTCGTCGGGTGTTTCAACAGAGGTAACAACGTCGAACATGGATTTGAAGGGGTGGTTTTCCTGCACTGTCTTTACAGAAAACGCGACGTCTTCTGATGTGATCGGTTTGCCATCATGGAACGTGGCACCCTTCACCAGCTTGAGTGTCATCGACAGCCCGTCATCAGACCAATCCCAGCTTTCTGCGAGATATGGCTGCGGTGTCCAGTCCTCGTCATACCGCAGGGGGGCGGCAAACAACTGTGTGCCGGGCGCGCCTGTCGCGATGCCGGATTGTACCGCTGGATTCAGGTGGCGGGGATTCTGGGGTAGCGAGTGGATAAGCGTACCGCCGCGCACTGGTTCTTCGGCCTGTGCGCCAAAAGCAATAATGCTTCCCAATGCTGTCGCCGCCAGCATGGATTTGAAATGTTTGGTCACGTGTCGGACTCCCTTTTATGATTATTGGTGATGAGGCTAACGTGAGGTCATACCCACACAAAACAGTTTTTCTAAATTCAGTTAGTGCATTTTATGGTGGAATAGTTCGTCAGCTAATGATTGTTGAAAACCATCAGGGGATACGCACTGCCATATGTTCAAAGCCCCCCTGCATGCGGATCATTTCGCAATGGGCGTGAAAATCAGCGACCGCGCGAGGCTGGCGAACGCGGGTCTGCATGACCAGACCAAAATCTCTGGGCTTGATCCTGTCCCGCAACGGCACAGCGACTATTCCGGCGCGCCGGTCTATTGCAGCGAGCGGTTTTGCGTTGAGCAGGGTAAACCCCAGATTCGCAGCAATCATAGTGCGAATCATCGCAACCGAAGACGAGCTGTGTACAACATTCACATCTATCTTTGCTTTGCGGAACAGATCGGAATAATGGCTGCGAGTCTGGGGCAGGAACAGTTCGATCATCGGCTTTGCAGCCAATTCGGACAAGCAGGTGCTGGGTTGGTTTGCGATGGGATCGTCCGCGCAGAGCAAGGCAAAATAGGGCAGATCTATAATCTGATGAAACAGCTGATTGTCTCCTACCGTTTCGTGATAGGTAAAGGCCAGATCAGCGCGCCCGTTTTCCAGATAGCCGACCACAGTTTCCATATTCCCTTCGACAATTTCAAACCGGATGCCGGGATGTTGGCGTTGAAAGCTGGCGATTGCGTTGGGCAAAAACGTAGCCGCAGCAGCGGCAAAGCAGGCAAGCCTGATAACGCCGGTCGAGGTGCCGCCGATTGCGCTCAGCTCGGCTTGGAATTCGCGAAAGCGACCCAGAAAATCAGCGATCAATGTGAGACACTGCTGACCGGCAGAGGTCACCAGCAGCCCTTTCGCAGGCACGCGGGTGAACAGATCAAACCCGACATCCGCCTCCAGCGCGTCAATTGCTGCGGTGATCGAACTTTGTGAGATATTCAGATCAGCTGCCGCCGCAGCGATTGATCCGGTGCGGCCTGCCGCCTCTACATAGCGAAGTTGTTTGATGGATAGGGTGGTTACGGCTTCCCCCAGAAAATGTGTTTACTGCTGTAGTTAAAACCAGTTTTTGCGAGGAAGCAAATTCAATAGCGTTTGACCAACCGATTAACCCGAGGAGATACCGATGATCACCATCTACAAAGCCCGCAAGATCATCACGATGAACCCTGCACACGCCCACACAACCCATGTGGCGGTGCGGGATGGAAAAATTCTGGGCACCGGCCCGCTGGAGGATCTGGAAGGCTGGGGTGACTATACGCTGGACGACCGATTTGCCGACAAGGTGTTGATGCCTGGCCTGATCGAAGCGCACAGCCACCTTATGGAAGGCTCGCTTTGGGCCTATACCTATGTCGGGTTCTTTGACCGGATGTCGCCCGAGGGTGAGATGCAGAAAGGCTCCAAGAACCTGCAAGAAGTGCTGGCCAAGCTAAAAGAGGCCGAATCGAAGATCGAAGACCCCGATGCACCGATGCCTGCGTGGTCCCTCGACCCGATCTATTTCGACAACGTGCGCGTAACGCGGCACGATTTGGATCAGGTCTCGTCAACCCGCCCGATCGGAATCATGCATGCGTCCGGCCACATCATGAACGTGAACACCAAAGCGCTTGAGCTGGCTGGCATGATGCGCGCAGGAGTTAACCATGACGGCGTGCCGTTGGGCGATGATGGTATGCCCTTGGGAGAGTTGAAGGGACCGGACGTGATGACACCCGTGTCGCCGTTTGTAGGGTTTGATCGTGATATGCTGGCCTGCGATGAAAAGGGTATCTGGCGTTTTGGCAAGCTATGTGTGCGCGCCGGCGTGACCACCGCAACCGATCTGGCGAACAAGCTACCGGACGAGACAGTAAACATGTTCACCAAGATCACGGGCCAGACCAAATACCCCACACGTATCGTTTCGCTGAGGTTTCATCACGGGATCAGCCCCGAAGACCTGATTGATCATGCCATTGCGCTAAAGCCGAAAAGCACCGAGATGCTGCGGTTGGGCAAAATCAAGGTGATTGTTGACGGCTCTATTCAGGGGTTTTCGGCGCGTCTTCGCGAGCCTGGGTATTTTAACGGGGCGCCGAACGGGCTGTGGTATATCTCTCCCGAGCATCTGAAGTACATTCTGGAAAACGCTTTGGAGAAGGGTATTCACATCAACACCCACACCAACGGCGATCAGGCTACGCAACTGGTGATCGAAACGATGACCGAAGCCTTGCGTAAACACCCCAGCTCCGATCACCGCTTTGTGCTGCAGCACTGCCAACTGGCGGATGCCGCGCAGTTCCGCAAGATCGCCAAGCTGGGGATGTGTGTGAACCTGTTTGCCAACCACCACTTCTACTGGGGGGACGAGCATTACAAGCTGACGGTCGGGCCAGAGCGTGCGGAGCGGATGAACGCCGCAGGCACGGCTCTGCGGGAAGGGGTTCCGATGACAATCCACTCGGACGCGCCGATCACGCCGCTGGGGCCACTGTTTACCGGATGGTGTGCGGTCAACCGCCTGACCGCATCGGGGCGGACCCTTGGCGAAGCGGACAAAATCACCGTTGACCAAGCGCTCTATGCGATCACGTTGGGGGCGGCCTATACACTGCACATGGATCAGGAAATCGGATCAATCGAGGCAGGCAAGCGCGCGGATTTTGCGGTGCTGGAGGACGATCCGGAAGAGATTGGCAGTGACAAGCTGAAGGATGTGCGCGTCTGGGGCACGGTGCAGGGCGGTCGGGTGTTTGCCGTGGCAGATATATGAGCCTGCCCGTCACCATCCTGAGCGGGTATCTGGGGGCTGGCAAAACGACGCTGGTTAACCAGATGCTGCGGCAGGCAGATGGCAAGCGGCTGGCGATTATGGTCAATGAATTCGGCGATCTGCCGATCGATGCAGACCTGATCGAAGCAGAGGGCGACGATATGATCGCCCTCGCGGGGGGGTGCGTCTGTTGCAGCTATGGGGATGATCTGATGGCGGCGCTGACGCAGATGGCTGCGATGCAGCCGCCGCCCGATCACATCATACTCGAAGCAAGTGGCGTTGCCCTTCCCGGTGCCATTGCTTCCAGCCTCGGCATTGTTGCGGGGATCAGAGCGGCGGGTGTTGTTGTACTGGCAGACGTGGCCCAGATCGAAGGGCAGCTTGCCAACGACTATATCGGTGACACCGTCGTACGCCAGTTGGCTGCGGCGGATCTGGTGGTGCTGACAAAGGGTGACATTGCAGGCGCGGCACAGGTTGCACATGCGCGCACCACGGTTGCAGCCCACGCCGACAGTGCCGCTGTGGTGGAAGCGTCCCATGGCCGTGTGCCGCTGGATGTGGTGCTGAACCCTGTTCAGATAGCGATCCCGCAAAGGGGTGAACCCCATGGCAACGCTGCGGGATTGATCAGCGAAGTCGATGTGCCTGAGGGTGAAGTCGACGCCGATGACTATGCGCGCGAGCTTGCAAGCCGCACCGAGGTGATCCGCGCCAAGGGCCATGTGAACACCGCGCAGGGGCTTCGCACCGTGCAGGTTGTGGGGTCACAATGGGAGGTCAGTGCACCGCCGCAAAATGCGCAGGCCGGCGTTGTCGTGATCCGTCTGAAAGACCCTGTCTAGCAAATTGGTCGCCTGATCCGCCGCTGCGGGTCAGGCGTTTTCGTCGCGCTTTGTTCAATCCTCAAACACTGCCATGCCCAACCATTCAGCGATGAGGGCGGGGGTTTCCTCGCCCTCGATTTCGATGGTCAGCAGGTTCTCACGCAGCATGTTGACCGGCCCTTTGGCGGATACCTTTTGCAAAGTGAAGCGCCCGCGCAAGCGGCTACCAGCGACCACAGGTTTCAGAAACCGCAGTTTATTCATGCCATAATTGATGCCCATCACCTGTCCGGGCAGCATATCGAAACAGTCATAGGCAAACCTGCTGGCCAGCGAGAGTGTCAGAAAGCCGTGTGCAATGGCCCCGCCAAAAGGAGTTTCAGCGGCAGCGCGTCGCGGATCAACGTGAATCCACTGCTCGTCATGGGTGGTTTTGGCAAAATCGTCGATCATCTTTTGATTAACGGTGATCCAGTTGGATACGCCTACTTCCTCACCGATCTGTTTTTCAGCTTCGGCAATGGCCGTTTGCAATGCAGACATGTGTTTTCTCCCTTATTGCGGATCAGCAGACACGCGCACCATGCGCTTGCCCTTGTTGTCACCGTTCAGCAGACCGATCAGCGCGGCGGGGGCGTTCTCCAAACCATCGACGATATCTTCGGTCACTTTCAGCTGGCCACGCTCCATCATCCCTTGCATGGCGCGAATCGCCTTGGCGTCATTATGCGCCCAGTCCATCACGATGAACCCTTCCATGCGCAGGCGTTTTACCACAATCGCGCCGGGAAGGTTGCGTGGGCCTGTAGGAGTGGTGCTTTGATACTGGCTGATTGCGCCACAGCACACAACGCGCCCCCGTTCGTTCATCAGGTTCAGCGCGGTTTCAAGGATCACACCGCCCACATTGTCAAAATACACATCCACCCCGTCAGGGCAGGCAGCGCGCAGGGCTTTGAACAATCCGTCAGCGCGGTAATCAATACAGGCGTCAAAACCGAGTTCTTTCACCACCCAATCGCATTTCTCCGGCCCACCGGCGATGCCAACTACACGGCAGCCAATGCTTTTGGCAATCTGGCCAACATAACCGCCCACCGATCCGGCAGCGGCAGACACAAGCACCGTTTCCCCCGGCTGGGGTTGGCCCACAGACATCAGACCATGATAGGCCGTTTTGCCTGCAATGCCGAAAACCGACATCAGGTTTGACAGCGTCGGCACCTTCGGCAGTTTCTGTACCTTATGCGCGGGCATGGTAACATAGTCGGACCACGTGGCCTCTGCCGCGACGATATCGCCTGCAGCCAGCTTGGGGGAATTTGTCTCTACCACTTCGCAGATTGCATAGGTGGGCATTGGGTCACCGGCGTTGACGGCGGCGCGGTAGGTGGCACCTTGCATCCAGCTTCGGTTCGCAGCGTCGATTGACATGAGAATCACACGCAACAGCACTTCGCCCTCTGCGGGGCTTGGCATTTCTGCTTCGGTCAGCTTGAAATGATCTTGGGTCAATTCGCCTTTGGGCAATTCGGCGACAACGATCTGGCGGTTTGTCATTTTATGGTCCTTACTTGGGCAAATGAATTCGAAAGGGTGAAACGATGGGGAATGAAGCGCGACAGCACAGGTTTGAACCGCCGCAAGGTGCGTGCGATATTTTGCTGATCCGTCACGGCGAAACACAGGCTGCCAAACGCGGCGAGATGTTTCCGATGGTGGGCGGGCAGGGTGATCCGGCGTTGCGCCCCGAAGGCGAGGCGCAAGCAGTTGCGATTGCCGAACGCCTCAAGCACGAAGCGATTGACGCGATTTACGTCACCACCATGCAGCGCACCCATCAAACCGCGGCCCCGCTTGCGCGGGCCTTGGGCCTTGCGCCAATGGTCGAACCGGACCTGCGAGAGGTTTTTCTGGGTGATTGGGACGGCGGCGAATACCGTTTTCGCGCCGCGGCCAATGACCCGGCGTTTGTGCGTGCGCGTGATGCCCACGAATGGGGCGAGATCCCAAATGCAGAAACCACCGCGCAATTGCAGGCCCGTGTGATGCACGGGTTGCGCCGTATCGCGGCAACGCACCCCGATCAACTGGTTGCAGTCGTTGTGCATGGCGGCGTGGTCGGCGCGGCGCTGTCGATGGTTGCACAATCGCGCCCGTTTGCGTTCAACGGGGCCGATAACGGCTCGATCAGCCGTATTGTGATCAACGGTGAACAGATGATCCTGCGCGGGTTCAATGACGTGGCGCATCTTTAAAATGCGCCACATTCAGGTATTTTAGAGTAGGGCATAGAGCCTACTCCACATCCAGCACAACCTTGCCCTGCACCTTGCGATCCATCATCAGGTTCAGCGCATCGGCGGCTTTCTCAAGCGGGAAGCGTGCCGAAATGCGCGGCTTGATTTCGCCGCTGGCATACATGCGGAACAGGTCTGCCATGTTTTCGGCGTGCATGTCCGGCTCGCGCAGGGTATGCGCGCCCCAGAAAACGCCGACAATCTGACAGCCCTTCAACAGGGTCAGGTTAAGCGGGATTTTCGGGATACCTGCGGGAAAGCCTACCACGAGGAAACGACCTTTCCACGCCAGTGCGCGCACGGCAGGTTCAGCGTAGGCGCCACCGACCGCATCATAGACAACATCAACACCGTCACCGCCTGCCAACTCTTTAATCTTGGCTGAAAACGCTTTTTGCGCGTCGCGGTCATCCATGTCGCGGGTGTAAATGATGGTCTCGTCCGCGCCGAGATCGCGACAGAACTGCGCTTTTTCCTCGGAACTGACAGCGGCGATGACACGTGCGCCCGCAGCCTTGCCTAGTTCGATCGCAGCGGCACCAACTCCACCCGCCGCGCCAAGGATCAACAGCGATTCGCCTGGCTTGAGTTCTGCTCGGTTTTTCAGCGCGTGATGGGAGGTGCCGTAGGTCAGCATCAGACATGACGCTTCGTCAAATGGCATCTCGTCGGGGATCTTCATGACCCGTTCGGCTTCAATACACAAATGAGTCGCAAAGCCGCCAAAGCCCGTCATTGCCAGAACACGGTCGCCGACGGCCAGCCCTTTTACACCTTCACCGACCGCTTCAATTTCGCCCGAAACCTCACCACCGGGGGCAAAGGGGCGGGGCGGCTTCATCTGGTACATATCCTTGATAATCAGGGTGTCAGGAAAGTTCAAGCCAGCCGAACGCACGCGGATGCGGACCTGCTTTTTCGAAGGTTCGGGCGTCTCCATCTCGGTCAGTTTCAGCGTCTCCGGTCCCCCGGGCTCATGGCTCAACATTGCTTTCATCTTGGCGTCTCCTCCGGATTTGATTGAACACAATGGGCCAGTGCAACTCTTGCTTGTCAATCGAATTTCGAAATGCAATTCTGCTGTGCGGAATGGTCGTTCGCAAAAGACCACATGCGTTTAACGGGAGGATAACGGATGGCAGACGGATCAGCGGCAAATGAATTTCGCACGCAATTGCGCGAGTGGCTGGAGGCAAATTGCCCCGCCGAAATGCGCGAGGGGCGGGGCACCGAGGCCGCTATTTGCTGGGGTGGCAGGAACTGGGCGTTCACATCCCAAGCCCAAAAGGACTGGCTGGAGCGGTGCGCCGCCAAAGGCTACACGGTGCCGACATGGCCGGTCGAGTATGGCGGTGCAGGACTGACACGCGAGCAGGAAAAGATTTTTCACGAAGAAATGGCGCGAATCAATGCGCGCTCGCCGCTGGAAAGCTTTGGCATCTGGATGCTGGGGCCTGCGCTGCTGCATTTCGGAACCCATGAGCAAAAGCTGCACTACCTGCCCCCGATTGCGCGTGGCGAGGTGCGTTGGTGTCAAGGCTATTCCGAGCCGGGTGCGGGATCGGATCTGGCAAATGTGCAGACCCATGGCGCGGACAAGGGCGATCACTGGCTGGTAAACGGCCAGAAGATCTGGACCTCTTACGCTGATAAGTCCGACCAGATTTTTGCGCTGGTGCGCACGGACCGCGATGCGCCAAAGCACAAGGGCATTTCGTTTTTGCTGATCGATATGGATGATCCGGGCGTCGAGACGCGACCGATCAAGATGATTTCGGGCATATCCCCGTTCTGCGAGACATTCTTTACCGACGTAAAAGTACCCAAAGACCGGATTGTCGGAACAGAGAACCGCGGCTGGGACGTAGCAAAATACCTGCTCACTCACGAGCGTGAAATGATTTCCGGCGGTGGTGGCGGATTGTTGGGCGGTGGCCGTGCTTTGGGAGCTGTGCTGTCTGACACGATGGAGACTCTGGATACCACGTTGCGCGCGGATGCGATGCGCTGCGAGATTGACGGTTTGGCAATCGGTCTGACGCTGGAGCGGTACAAGGACCAGTCAGAAGCAGGGCAGGGCGCGGGCGATGCGTCTGCTATGTTGAAATATATGGGCACCGAGTTGAACAAACAGCGCCACGAACTGATGATGACAGCGGGCGGTTCTGCCGCGCTGGAATGGGACGGTGCTGTGGGTAATCGTGCGGGCGACTGGCTGCGCACAAAGGCAAACTCAATCGAAGGGGGTACCAGCGAGGTTATGCTAAGCATCGTATCGCGCCGCGTGCTGGGGTTACCGGCATGAGCAAACTTGTCCTGAGCGAAGAAGAAACAATGTTGGCCGATATGGCGCGCGGTTTTCTGGATGGCGCCGCCCCTGTAAGTACGTTCCGCAAGATGCGTGACGAAGGCCGCACACATGACGCAAAGCTGTGGAAAGAGATGGCGAATATGGGCTGGGCCGGTGTGCTCGTGCCCGAGTCGGCGGGTGGCTCTGATATGGGGTTCGCAGCGGCAAACGTGATTGCGCAGGAAATGGGCAGGACGTTGGTGATTTCGCCATTTCTGTCCAGCGCTGTCATCGCGGCGACTGCGCTGCGGCAGGTAAGTGATGAACGCGCCATGGCGGCATTGGCAAAGATTGCCAGCGGTAATGTCACCTATGCGCTGGCTGTGGATGAGGGGATCAAACATAATCCTGACGCCACCGCGATGGAGGCGAAGGCGGACGGTAACGGCTTCCGGCTGACAGGCAAAAAGACATTCGTTGTTGATGGCGCCATGGCCGACCGTCTGTTGGTGCTGGCCAAAACCGCCGAAGGGCTGACCCTGTTTGATATCCCTGCAGATCGCGCGGGGATCAGCCGCGAAAAATCAAACATGATCGATGCACGTGACGCGGCAAAAATCAGCTTTGATGATGTCGAGGCAACGGGCGACGATGTGCTGGGGCAGGTTGACAGCGCCATGAATGTTCTCAGACCGGCCTTGCAGGCAGGGCAGGCCGCACTGGCCGCCGAAATGACGGGCCTTGCCGCTGGGGCAATGGCGATGACGGTCGGCTATCTGAAGGAGCGCAAGCAATTTGGTGTAGAGATTGGCCGCTTTCAGGCATTGCAGCACCGCGCGGCCCATCTGTGGTGTGAGACAGAAGTGACCCTGTCCGCAATCCTGAACGCTGGCCGGATGCTGGACAATGACCCCGAGAATGCAGAGCTTGCCGTTTCACTTGCCAAGGCCCGCGCGACAGACACAGCTATTCTGGCCGTGCAGGAAGGTGTTCAGATGCACGGCGGGATCGGAATGACAGACGCCTATGACATGGGCTTTTATATGAAACGCGCGCGCGTTGGTGCAGAGTGGTTGGGTGACTACAGCTATCACGCCGAAAAAGTCGCCGCATCGAGAGGATTTTAAGATGGATATTCAAACGTTGTTTGGTCTGGAGGGAAAGACCGCATTGGTAACGGGCGGTGCCACCGGCATCGGTCGCATGGCGGCAGAATCGCTGATGCGTGCGGGGGCCACCGTGCTGATCGCCAGCCGCAAGGGAGACGCGTGCGAAGCGGTTGCAAAAGAACTGAATGCGCTGGGTGCCAGTGGCAAGGCCATCGGCTTTGCCGGTGATGTTGGCACCGAAGAGGGTGTCGATGCGCTGGTCGCGGCTGTGAAAGAGCGCACCGAAACGCTCGATATTCTGATGAACAACGCAGGCATCACATGGGGCGCGCCGCTGGGGGAATTTCCGCACAAGGCGTGGTCGAAGGTGATGGATGTAAATGTAGCCGGGCTATTTGATCTGACGCAAAAGCTGCTGCCAATGCTCAAGGCTTCGGGTACAGTCGATGACCCCGCGCGGGTGGTGAACGTGGGCAGCGTCATGGGAGAGCGCGAGATGGGCGATGGCGCGTACAGTTATTCTGCCTCCAAAGCTGCGGTTATCCACCTGAGTAAAATTCTGGCCAAGGAACTGGCCGGAGATGCGATCACTGTTAACGCACTGGCACCGGGGCCGTTTGTAAGCCGGATGACCGCTTTTGCGACCCACGATGAGGACATGCGCAGCAAGGTCGGAGAGGATGTGCCGCTGAAACGTGTGGGCCGCGACGAAGATATCGGCGGCTGCATGTTGTTCTTGTGCGGGCGCGGCGGTGCCTACATTACCGGCGCTGTGATCCCCGTGTCCGGCGGCATCAACGTGATGTCCGGCCCCAACATTTTTGAACACGCGTTGCACTGATGGCTGATATTCGATTTGATGGACAGGTTGCGATTGTTACCGGCGCGGGAGTCGGCCTTGGCCGCTGTCATGCGCTGGGGCTGGCGGCGCGCGGTGCGAAGGTTGTTGTAAACGATCTGGGTGTTTCAACGGATGGCACCGGAACATCTTCGGAAGCGGCGCTGGCTGTGGTCGAGGAAATCAAGGAGATGGGCGGCGATGCAATGGCGCATGGCGCTGATGTGTCCGACGACGATGCCGTTAAGGACATGGTGGCCCAAGCCATAGACGCATGGGGGCGCATAGACATTTGCGTCAACAACGCGGGCATCCTGATGGACAAGACATTTGCCAAGATGGACATGGCCGCATTCCGCAAAGTGGTTGATGTGCATTTGATCGGCACTGCCAATGTAGCACATGCCTGCTGGCCGCACATGCGGGCGCAGAAATACGGGCGAATTGTGCTGACATCCAGCGCGTCAGGGCTTTATGGAAACTTTGGTCAGTCCAACTATGGCGCGGCAAAGGCGGCGATGCTGGGGCTGATGAATGTGCTGCACATGGAGGGCGCGCGTGACAACATTCGTGTCAACACGCTGGCCCCCACCGCAGCCACCCGCATGACGGCCGGTCTGTTACCCGAAGCGGCGCAGGAATTATTGGCACCCGATACCATCACGCCGGGCTTGCTGTATCTGGTAAGTGAAGACGCGCCCAGCCAGGTGATCCTTGGCGCGGGTGCTGGCAGCTATGCCGAAACGCGCATTTACGAAACGCAGGGCATCACTCTGATGGGCGAGGATAACACGCCCGAAGCTGTTGCCGCGCAATTCGACCAGATCCGCAACCCTGAAAACCAACAACAACTGGGCGATGCTTTCGGCCAGACGAAAAAGTACGCCCTCAACGCAGCCAGGGCCCGTGGCCTGAAGCTCGACTGGTAATTCATAGGAGACTACACATGCGTGACGCAGTAATTGTATCAACCGCCCGTACCCCGATTGGCAAAGCTTATCGTGGGGCGTTCAACAACACCACGCCGCAGGCACTGGCCGCCCATGCGATCGAGCACGCGATCAAGCGCGCTGGCGTTGATCCTGCCCAGATCCAGGATTGTGTCATCGGTTCGGCCCTTCAGCAGGGCCACGGCGCGGGCAATATCGCCCGTCAGGCGGCCATTCGTGCGGGCCTGCCCGTCACGGTCGCAGGCATGTCGCTGGACCGGCAGTGTGCCTCAGGCATGATGGCGATTGCCACTGCGGCCAAGCAGGTTGTTATGGACGGAATGGATGTGGTCATCGGCGGCGGTGTCGAAAGTATTTCGATGGTGCAGACACCCGAAATGCGCGTGAAGGGCGATCCGTGGATCAAAGAGCACAAGCCAGAGCTGTACATGTCGATGCTGGAAACCGCCGAGACAGTGGCCGAGCGGTATAATGTCAGTCGTGAACGCCAGGACGAATATGCCGCACGCTCGCAGGAGCTGACGCATCAAGCGCAGGAAGCGGGCCGTTTCGACGATGAAATTGCGCCAATGACTTCCAAAATGATGGTGCAGAACAAAGAAACCAAGGAGATCACCGAACACGAGGTGACGCTGGAGAAGGACGAGGGCAACCGCCCCGGTACAACAGCCGAAAGCCTTGCGGGCCTCAAGCCGGTGCACAAGGACGGTATCCACATTCAGGAAGGTAAATTCATCACAGCAGGTAACGCCTCGCAGCTGTCTGATGGCGCGTCGGCTACGGTAATTATGGAAGCCAAAAAGGCCGAACAGATGGGGCTGCAACCGCTGGGCCGCTATGTTGGGGTGATGGCCGCAGGCTGTGAGCCGGACGAAATGGGCATCGGCCCGATTTATGCCGTGCCCCCGCTGCTGAAAGCACATGGCCTGACCATGGATGATATCGGCCTTTGGGAGTTGAACGAAGCCTTTGCGGTGCAGGTGATCCAGTCACGTGATGTGCTGGGCATCCCTGATGAATTGTTGAACGTGAACGGCGGCGCGATTTCCATTGGCCACCCTTACGGCATGTCCGGCGCGCGCATGGTCGGTCATGCGCTGATCGAGGGTAAACGCCGTGGCGCGAAATACGTTGTCTGCACAATGTGTGTGGGGGGCGGCATGGGTGCTGCGGGTCTGTTCGAGGTTCTGTAAACTTTGCAATTTGCCAACAAGAGGGGCGGTTTCAGCCGCCCCCTGACCGTCACTATGAATTCAGGAGGCTCTATGGCCCGCGACGACTCCCATCTGCCCAAGGCGCTGCAAGGTTTGCGCATCCCTCTGATTGCTTCGCCGCTGTTTATTATCTCGGTGCCCGCGCTGGTGATTGCCCAGTGTAAGGCAGGGATCGTTGGATCGTTTCCCGCGCTGAATGCCCGCGAGGGCGAGGGGGAGCATCCGCTGCTCGACACTTGGCTTACCCAGATCAAGGAAGAGTTGGACCGTCATAACCAAGCCAACCCCGACAATCCGGCCGCCCCTTATGCGGTAAACCAGATTGTCCACCGCACCAACACGCGACTGGAACGGGATCTGGAAATCTGCGTCAAACACGAAGTGCCGGTCTGGATTACGTCGCTGGGCGCGCGTGTGGATGTGAACGAGGCGGCGCATAGCTGCGGCGGGATTGTGTTGCATGATGTGATCAACAACCGATTTGCCAAAAAGGCGATTGAAAAAGGTGCCGATGGTCTGGTGGCTGTTGCCGCAGGTGCGGGTGGCCATGCGGGGCAACAATCTCCATTCGCATTGGTGCGCGAAATCCGCGAGTGGTTTGAAGGGCCGGTGGCATTGTCCGGTTCTATCGCTACAGGTGAAAGTCTGCTGGCGGCACGGGCAATGGGTGCCGATCTTGGCTATACCGGATCGCCGTTTATCGCGACTGACGAGGCGAACGCCGATCAGGCCTATAAGGATATGATTGTGGAAAGTGGCGCGGAAGACATCGTATATTCCTCACTGTTCACGGGTGTCTGGGGCAACTACCTCAAAGGCTCTGTAAAGAACGCAGGCATGGACCCGGACGACCTGCCACAGTCGGATTCATCGGCGATGACATTCGCCGCGGACCGTGAAAAGCCCAAAGCGTGGAAAACCATTTGGGGTTCGGGGCAAGGTATTGGCGCGATCAAATCCGTTGGCCCAGCGGCGCAAATCGTCGACCGGATGGCAAAAGAATATTTTGCGGCTGGCAAAAAGCTCGCGGCGGAGTTTTCGTGAATAAGACACTACATCTAACGGGGCGTACGAATGCGCATTCTGTACGGTGCGCCCTTGAGGTGCACCGTGGCTGAACTGCTTGTTATACGTCACGGGCAGGCCTCTTTCGGGGCGGCAGATTATGATGTGTTGTCAGAGCTGGGGCGCGCACAATCGCGTGCCGCCGGTGACTGGCTGCGCTTGATGGGCTGGGAGCCTGACCGGGTCGTCACCGGGACTTTGAACCGCCAGATTGATACTGCAGCAGAAATGGGTTTCGCTTCTGCGCGCGAAGAACACGCAGGCCTCAACGAATACGATTTCGGTGATCTGCTGACAGCACGGTTCAAAGGGGATATCCCCGAGATGGTGAAGGGCGACCGCAAAACCCATTTCCGCACGTTGCGCGAAACCGTATTTGCATGGCAAAAAGACGAAATTGAAAACCCGTATGAGACATGGGGTGATTTTGCCGCCCGGATCGAAGCTGCGCGCGCATTTGCCGTTGATACCGATGCCAAGCGGGTGCTGGTTGTCAGTTCCGGCGGGGTGATCGGGCAGCTTGCGGCAGTATCATTGCAGGCACCTGTCCAGCATATGATGCACCTCAACCTGCAGATCAAAAATGCCGCCATGACGCGGTTTATTTTCTCCGGTAACCTGTTTTCGCTGAGCGAATTTAACGCAACGCCGCACTTTGCCACGCCGGATGGTGCAAAATTGATGAGTTACAGTTAGGGACGCCTTGCATGACCGATACACAGACCCTCGATGAAGCTGCCGTATATGCATATCTGACCGAAAACCTGGAAGGGTTTGAAGGCCCGATGGAAGTGACCAAATTTCAGGGCGGTCAGTCCAACCCGACTTTCATGCTCAAGACGCCTGCGCATTCGTATGTTCTGCGCCGCAAGCCGCCGGGTGTATTGCTGAAATCCGCGCATGCGGTTGATCGCGAATTTCGCGTGCAAAAAGCGCTTGAAGGTTCGGATGTACCTGTCTCCAAAATGCATCTGTTGTGTGAGGACGAAAGCGTCATCGGCTCCATGTTTTATATTATGGATCATGTAGAGGGCCGCAATTTTAATGAACCGGCAATGCCTGATGTATCAAAAGCCGACCGTGGCAAGATCATCGATGAAATGAATCGCGTTTTAGCGGCGCTTCATTCGGTTAATATCGATGCAGTTGGTCTGGCGGATTACGGACCCGAGGGAAATTACTTTGAACGGCAGGTGGGGCGTTGGTCAAAACAGTACCGCGCCTCGGAAACGCAAAATATTCCGGCAATGGATGAGTTAATGGAGGCGCTGGTGGGCCAGCGCCCTGCCGATGACGGGCAGCGTACGCTGGTGCATGGCGATTACCGGATCGACAATATGATCTTTGACGCAAAGGGAACGCAATGCCGTGCAGTGCTTGATTGGGAGTTGTCTACGATTGGCCATCCGTTTGCCGATCTGGCTGCCGTAATTATGCAATGGCAACTGCCTGCAGGGTCCGAAGGTCGTGGCATGGGCGGTCTGGATCGCGCGGCGCTCGGCCTGCCAAGCGACGAAGAATTTATCGCAGCTTACTGCGCGCGGCGCGGTTTGGATGGCATCGACAACTTTGGCTATTATCTTGCGTTCACCTTTTTCCGTATGGCAGCGATTATTCAGGGCGTATTGAAACGTGCACTGGACGGCAATGCTTCCAACCCCGAACGGGCGTTGAAAGTGGGGGCTTTTGTTCCGGTGTTTGCCCAGCACGGGCTTGATGCCCTAAAGCGGGGTTAAGCATGGATCATTTTGACCCTGATCCGGAAAACAAAGACCGCAACTTTGTAACTGCGCTGGCGCGGGGTCTGGAAATTTTGCGCTGTTTCCGGCGGGATGATCTAACGTTGACCAACAGCGATTTTTCGGAACGCACCGGCCTGCCAAAGGCCACGATTTCACGGCTGACGCATACACTGTGTGAGCTTGATTATCTGGTGGCTGACAGCCGAGTGGGCACTTACCGCCTCAGCGCGGGTGTGCTGCGCCTTGGTTTTAGCCGTCTTGCCGCAATGGATATGCGCGACCGTGCAAAGCACGAAATGAAAGCGCTACGGCTGAACGGACCTAACCCGTTTATCACGGTCGCACTGGCCGAACAGCACCGCACCGAAGTGATCTATCTGGCGACAGAAAGTTCTACCGAGGGAGTTACGCTGATGGTGCGTGTCGGCACCCGTCTGCCCCTGTTTCACTCGGCCATTGGCAAGGCCATTCTGGCGGTTACCCCAGAAGAACGATGCGAACAGATATTCGGCTTTGCCCGCACTGAGGGTGAAGAGGTAGAGCGCGACGCGCGCGCGTGTTACCAGCAGGCGCTTAGCGAGTACGCCGCGAACGGATATTGCACAGGATACGGTAACTGGCGTTCGGACGTGAACGGCATTGCGGTACCGGTGCATTCTCTCAGTGACGGACGAATTTACGGTCTCAATGTCGGGGGTCCGTCATTCCGGGTCAAACCCAAACAGTTGGAAGGGGTGTACGCCGAGCGCTTGTTGAAAACAGCACAATCGCTCAGCTTGCAGCAGTAGCACATCATCTCAGCGGATTCGCAGGCGTAAAATTTGCGGTTGTTTGTTCCGCATAGCGGAATTTCGTCGGGCTGTTTGGGCCTGACCGATGCTATTTAGCAGACATATTTTTGGCGGTATAACCGCATATTTTTTAACGTGTCAGTCCCTTCGTGTGACAATTTATTCGCGAGCTAATTAATATTCAATTCTATACTAACCGTTTCAAGACAATGGGTTGAGTGAGATTCCCAACTTGAAAGTCATATGAAATATGTATCACGAATTAAATTTTCTCGTGTCAGGCTGAAAAAACCGTCCCGCTGTTGCAATGTGAGTGCTTGACTTACTGCGGTGGTGTGTAACTCTCGCCAAATAGCCCACTCATAGAGATCGCAAACAGCGGCGGGCTGTCCTAGGGAGGAACATTATGAAGAACATCACAAAACTGGGTGCTGTATCGGCACTATCACTCATTATCGGCGCGAGCGCCGCATTCGCCGAAGACATTAAGGTGGCGTTTATTGATCCGTTGTCGGGCCCGTTTGCCAGCACGGGAACCAATGGCCTGCACCAATTCGAATTTGCTGCGGATTACATGGTAAATGAAAAAGGCGGCCTGTTAGACGGCAAGAAGATAGAAGTCGTCGGGTTCGACAACAAAATCAGCCCCAAAGAATCTTTGATCCAGCTTCAGGTCGCAATTGATCAGGGTGTCCGGTTTGTTGTGCAGGGTAACTCGTCCGGTGTTGCAAACGCGCTGACCGAAGCCATTGACAAGCATAACCGCCGCAATCCCGACAGCCGTGTTCTGTTTCTAAACTATGCCGCTGTTGATCCGGCACTAACGAATGACAAGTGTAACTTCTGGCACTTCCGCTTTGATGCCAACTCTGACATCAAGATGGATGCGTTGACAGACGTGATTGCCGCCGACGATGAAGTTAAGAAGATTTATGTCATCGGTCAGGACTACTCTTTTGGTAAAGCTGTTTCTGCCGCCGCCAATTCAATGCTGAAAGCAAAGCGGCCGG
Organism: Sulfitobacter sp. F26169L; assembly: GCF_026410285.1. Taxonomy (GTDB): domain Bacteria; phylum Pseudomonadota; class Alphaproteobacteria; order Rhodobacterales; family Rhodobacteraceae; genus Sulfitobacter. The sequence goes on from NZ_JAPMLP010000006.1 coordinate 83,404, forward strand.
ATATCGAAATTGTCGGTGACGAACTGCACCCGATTGGCAAAGTGAAAGATTTCACACCGTACTCACGCAAGATCGTTTCATCGGGCGCGGATGCTGTCATCACAGGTAACTGGGGTGCGGACATGCTGGGTCTTGGACGCTCCATCATCGAAAACGGCTTCACTGGTCCGATCTATACCTACTACGGTGCGGGTTCGGGTATGACGGCAGCCTTTGGCGATTCCGGTAAAGGTATTATTCGCCTGATCAGCGAAGGGCAGGTTAACCCGCCCCCGACACCCGAAGCGTCAGCCTACTACGATGCGTTCAGCGCTAAATACCCTGAAGGCAATATCGACCAGACACGCATTTCCAATACCATTGGGATGCTGGCTGCGGCGATTGAAAAAGCCGGTACAGCCGACGATGTGGTTGCAGTGGCAAATGCGCTTGAAGGCATGGAGTATGAAAGCATGTGGGGTGGCACGCTCTTTATGCGTCCCAATGACCACCAGTTGATTCAGGACATGCACATCGCGGCGCACACAAACGAAGGTATCACCTACACCTTCGACAGCTCCGACTATGGCGTTTTGGTTGAATCAACCGTTGAGATGGCGTCGAAAGACAGCGAAAGCTCATGTGAAATGAAGCGTCCGTAAACGGATCTTCTCCGGCCCGTCCGCGCTATTGTGCGGGCGGGCCACCTTCCACGTAAACATTTTTCTACCGGAGGGGCCTCATGGACCTCATTCTCGTCAATCTGATCGACGGGCTGGTGACCGGACTGCTGCTGTTTATGCTGTCCGCCGGCCTGACCCTTATTTTCTCGATGATGGGTGTACTAAACTTTGCCCATGCCAGTTTTTACATGCTGGGGGCCTACTTTGCCTACCAGATCAGCATCGCGCTGGGGTTCTGGATGGGGCTGCTGATTGCGCCCTTGCTCGTAGGTGTTATCGGCGCGGGGGTTGAGCGATACGGGTTAAGGCGAGTTCACCAATATGGTCACGTACCTGAATTGATATTCACATTCGGTCTTGCCCTGTTGATCGAAGAACTGGTGCAATTTATCTGGGGGAAGAACCAGATGCCCTATAACGGGCCGGAAATTCTCAACTTTACCGCATTCGCTATCTCGGGCAATTCCATTCCTGCCTACAAGATTTTCATGATATTTATCTCGGTCGGCATCTTCCTTGGTCTTCTGTATGTTTTGACAAAGACCCGTGTTGGCATGATCATTCAGGCAGCGCTCAGCTATCCGCGCACTGTTGAGGCGTTGGGCCATAACGTGCCGCTGATCTTTATGGGCGTATTCGGTGTGGGCACTGCGCTGGCCGGTGTGGCCGGTGTTATTGCGGGGCCGGTATTGGGCACCTTCCCCGGAATGGCTTTTGTGCTGGGGTCGATTGTTTTTGTGACCATTGTGATCGGGGGGCTTGGCTCGCTCTGGGGGGCGTTGGTGGCCTCGTTGTTGATCGGCTGGATCACGACGTTTGCCAAATCTTACAACATTGAAATGGAGGATATCCTGAACGGGATCGGCATCAGCACACCGGAGAATCTGGATGATAACATCTTCCGCGATTTCTGGAGCCTGACCAGCCCGCAGATCGCCGACATCCTCCCCTATATCCTGATGGTGCTGATCTTGATTTTCCGCCCCGCAGGTCTGTTCGGAAAGCGCATTCAATGACCAATAAAGATCCACGCACCGATATCCCCAAGGGCGCAAAGCCGTCCGAACAGATAATGACTGACCCCTCAAAAGCAAGCGAGCGGATGCGCGCAGGATCCATGACTCTTACGCTGGTCCCTTGGGTAGTTGCCGCTGTTTTGCTGGCGATCCTGCCGCAACTGTTCACCAACAACTCCGCACTGACAATTATGAACCAGATGTCGATCACGATCGTCTTCGCACTGGCCTATAATATGTTGCTAGGTCAGGGCGGGATGCTATCATTCGGCCACGCGGTTTATGCAGGTGTGGGCGGCTTTGCCTGTATGCACATCATGAACATGAGCGATTTTTTCGCTAGTATTCCGCTGGTGATCCTGCCGGTTTTCGGTGGTCTTTTCGGGATGGGCCTTGCGATGATTGTCGGATCATTCTCGACGCGCAGCGCAGGCACGGTTTTCGCCATGATCTCACTGGGTGTGGGAGAGCTGATTGCAGCCTGTTCGGTAATTATCGTTGCATTTTTCGGTGGTGAAGAAGGCGTCAGCGGTGATCGTACCTATGCACAGCCGTTCTTTGGCGTTGAATTCCTCCAACAGGAAGAAGTCTATTACCTGACAGCAGCATGGGTCATTATATCAGCCGCTCTGATGTACCTATGGAGCCGCACACCCGTCGGCCGTATGGCGAACGCCGTGCGCGACAATCCCGAGCGCGCCGAATTCTTGGGCTATTCCTCCCGCTGGGTGCGCTACTACAGCTTTGTTGCATCGGGATTTTTTGCCGGTGTTGCGGGTGGTTTGTTCGCGATCAACTACGAAATCCTGACCGAAGAAAACCTGAATACGGCTTCTTCTGGTGTGATCCTTCTTGTTACATTCCTTGGTGGTGTCGGGTTCTTCTTTGGCCCGATCATCGGTGCGATTGCCTTCACCCTGTTGCAAACCGTGCTAAGCCTCTCAACAGAGCTTTGGGCATTTTATGCGGGCTCGTTGTTTCTGGCGACGGTTATGTTTTTCCCCGGTGGGCTGGCGGGGCTGATCATGATGCATGTGCCCGCGTTCAAGCTGGGCAAAGCGGGGAAGCTGGTGATGCCCTACATTAAAACCCTGCTGCCAGGGGCAATCGGAATTCTTGGTCTGGCGGCGCTGGTCGAGATGACATTCCACTATCGCCACGCTGCAACCGGAGATGATGAAATGACGATTTTCTGGACAACCTTCGACAGTCATAGCCTTATGCCGTGGATCATTGCAGGTGCTCTGACCTTGATCGGTCTTGGCATCGCCCGCGCCACCGCACCCGCGCTCAAGGATGCGTGGAGCGAAGCTAACTCGGCAGGAGGCGCATCATGAGTACACCCGCACTCGAACTGAACGGACTCAAGAAAAGCTTCGGCAAAGCCGAAATTATCCGCGGCATTGATTTGTCGATTGGCAAAGCAGAGAGGCACGCGATTATCGGTCCGAATGGGGCTGGCAAATCAACCCTGTTTAACCTGATCACCGCGCGTTTTGCCCCGACCGCAGGCACGGTAAAGCTGCACGGTGAAAACCTCGCCGGGCTGGAGCCGTTCCAAATCAACCGCAAGGGGCTGAGCCGTTCATTCCAGATCACCAACATCTTTCCGGCGATGACAGTGTTTGAGAACGTCCGCTGCGCCTTGTTGTGGTCGCAAGGGTACAAGTACAGCTTCTGGCATCTGGTGAACAAAAAACGTGATCTGACCGAAGGAGCCGATGCCATTCTTGACAAGATCAACCTGCTGGAGCGGCGCAATCTTCCGGCAGGTACACTCAGTTATGCCGAACAGCGCGCGTTGGAAATAGGTATCACCATTGCGGGTGGCGCTGATGTGATCATGCTGGATGAACCCACTGCCGGGATGTCGAACACCGAGACTGATTACATCACGGATCTAATTCTCAAGGTGACCGAGGGCAAAACACTGATCATGGTTGAACACGACATGAGCGTGGTCTTCGGTCTGGCTGATCGGATCAGCGTGCTGGTCTATGGCGAGATCCTTGCGACGGGCAAGCCCGCAGAGGTGCGCGCGGATGCAAAAGTACAAGAAGCCTATCTGGGCGCTGCATTGGAGGCAGAACATTGATCGAAGTCACCGACATGCACGCCTATTATGGCAAATCCCACATCCTTCAGGGGGTGTCCCTTAATGTTCAGGAAGGTGAAATCGTTGCGCTGCTTGGCCGCAACGGGGTTGGCCGCTCGACCACCTGCAAGGCGATCATGGGCGAAGTCACGCCGCATGGGTCTGTCAAATTCAAGGGTCAGGAAATTGCCGGTAAGAAAGCTTATGAAGTTGCAAATCTGGGGATTGGATATGTCCCCGAAAACCGTGATATTTTTCCGGGCCTGACCACGCGCCAAAACCTGACACTGGGCTTGAAGCCCGGCCAGAGGGATGGCGCGGGGCGCTGGTCAATGCAGATGATGTTCGACATGTTCGAAAACCTTGATCGTCGCGCAGATGTAGAGGCATCGGTGCTATCGGGAGGGGAGCAGCAGATGCTGACCATGTGCCGCACATTGATGGGCGACCCCGATTTTGTGATGATCGACGAGCCGACAGAGGGCCTGTCGCCGCAGATGGTGCAAAAGGTCGCAGAGGTTCTGCAAGAGATCGCCAAGCGCGGCATATCTACCTTGCTGGTTGAACAAAAGCTGTCCATCGCGATGGATATCGCGGATCGCGTGTACGTCATGGGCCACGGTCAGGTTGTATTCGAAGGTACACCGGCCGAGTTGAAAGCCCGCGAAGATGTTCGCAAGGAGTGGCTGGAGGTCTGATGATGGCGTTTGACAGCACGCGCCTGAACCGCATCAGTACATGGATGCAATCCTACGTCGACACCCGCCGGTTCGCCGGTGCATCGGTTCTGGTGTCTCAAAGCGGTGAAGAAGTGTTTTACGATGATTGCGGCCTGCGCGATGTCGAAAACGCCGCCCCTTGGCAGCGCGATACCGTGGCGCGTATTTATTCGATGACCAAACCCGTCACATCGGTGGCGCTGATGATGTTGGCGGAACGTGGTCTGTTCCACCTTGATGCGCCTGTATCCGATTTTATTCCCGCATTTTCCGACATGCATTGCCTGCTGGATGGCGCAACAGGGATTGATCAGGTGATGCCCTGTGCAACACCCACTTTGCACCAGTTGCTGACCCACACGTCGGGACTAAGCTATGCATTCAACCCCGGCATTCTGGGGCAGGAAATGACGGCGCAAAAGATCGAATTCCGTGGCGATCGTGAAACGCTGGCGCAAGCCTGTGACCGCGTTGCAGCGTTGCCGCTTGCTTTTGCTCCCGGAACGCGGTGGGAATATTCAGTCGCGATCGACATCATCGGGCGGGTTGTCGAAATCGTTTCTGGCAAATCGCTCGAGCAATTTTTTGTGGAAGAGATTTTCGCACCGCTTGGCATGGATGAAACCCGTTTTTCGGTTCCCGCCGCTTTACGCGACCGTTTTGCCGCCTGTTACACCCCGCTTGCGGGGGATGCGTTTTCAGTGGGCAAAGTCGCTGCTGCTGATAATACGCTGCGCCTGATCGACGGTGTCGATAAATCGCCCTTCCTTGATGCAAACCTCTATTCCGGCGGTGGCGGATTGGTCGGCACAATCGATGATTATCTTAAATTTTGTGAAATGATGCGCACAGGGGGCAGTGGCCTGATTGGCCCCAAAACCCTCGAATTTATGATGCGCAACCATCTGGGCGGCGATATCGCGTCAATGGGACCGAGCAGCTTTGCCGAGCAGCCAATGGAAGGCATGGGGTTTGGAATTGGCGGTGCTGTGTTGCTGGACGCTGGCCGCGCACGGGCACCGGGAAGTGTGGGTGATTTCAGTTGGGGCGGCATGGCGTCCACCTTCTTCTGGATCGATCCGGTGACTGATCTATCGGTCGTCTTCTTTACACAATTGATCCCCAGCAGCGCCTATCCCGCACGCCCGCAACTGAAAGCACTTATCCACGGAGCGATGACATGAGCCGCGTTTTGTGGCGCCCCACTGCGGAGCGCGCAGACAATTCCACTATGGCCGCGTTCGAGCGGTTTTTAAATGATACACGCAATCTGACCTTTGACGACTACAATGAAATGTGGCGGTGGAGCGTTTCCGATCTAGAAGGTTTCTGGGCCGCGATCTGGGATTTCTTCAACATTCGCGCCAGTGTGCCCTACACGCGTATTCTGGGAAAACGCACCATGCCGGGTGCAGAGTGGTGCCCCGGCGCGATGTTGAATTACGCCGATAACATACTGCGTCACGCCGAGGGTCGTGAAGACCACCCCGCCATCGTCAGTCTGTCCGAGACATCGGGCCGGATGGAGCTTTCATGGGGCGAATTGCGCGCGCAGGTCGCATCCGTGGCTGCTCATCTGCGGCGCATGGGGGTAGAGGAGGGCGACCGTGTAGTCGCGATCCTACCCAATACAGAGGCGGCGCTGATTGCCTTTCTCGCCTCCGCCAGTATCGGCGCGGCTTGGTCGCTATGCGCGCCGGATATGGGGCATGTCGCCATTCTGGACCGCTTCAAACAGATCGCGCCAAAGGTTCTGATCGCGCAGGACGGATATATTCACGGTGGCAAAACGATCGACCGACGTGATGTGCTGGCGCAGATTACTTCGCAACTGCCCAGCGTTACGCAGTTTATTACCCTTCCGGTTATTGGTGAAGTGCCGCAGGGACATATCGCCTGGGACGGCCTGCTGCACGATGATGCGACGTTCGAGGCGACGCAGGTGCCGTTCGACCACCCCCTCTGGATTGTTTATTCATCCGGCACGACAGGCAATCCCAAACCCATCGTTCACGGGCATGGCGGTGTCGTCCTCGAAGCGGCCAAACAATCGCTGCATCACGATCTCGGTAAAGAAGATCGTTTTAGCTGGCTGACATCTTCAGGGTGGATCATGTGGAACGCCCAGTGGATGGCCCTTGGGCAAGGGGCAACCGTCTGCCTCTACGATGGCGCGCCAAACCATCCCGATATGCTAACGCTTTGGCGCTTTGCCGCAAATGAAAAGCTCACGTATTTCGGCGCAGGCGCAGCGTTTTTCTCCGGTTGCCTGAAAGCGGGTATTTGCCCGCGGGAGGCTGTTGATTTGTCGGCCTTGCGTTCGCTCGGCTCAACAGGCTCACCGTTGAGCGCGGATGTCTATGACTGGATTTACCGTGATGTGAAGGAAGATGTCTGGCTTGCGCCAATCTCGGGCGGTACCGATCTGGCGGGAGCCTTTGTGCTGGGTCATCCCGCAATGCCGGTGCGCGCGGGTGAAATGCAGTGTCGCGCGCTGGGTAACGCCGTGCGCGCCTTTGATCCCGACGGAAACGAACTGATTGGTGAAGTCGGCGAACTTGTCTGCACCGAGCCTTTACCTTCCATGCCGCTTTTCTTCTGGGGCGACGATGACGGATCGCGTCTGTTCGAAAGCTATTATGATACCTATCCTGGAGTATGGCGTCACGGGGACTGGATCAGCATTGATGAAAACGGCGCAAGTGTGATCTATGGCCGCTCGGATGCCACGATAAACCGCAAAGGGCTGCGCCTTGGGTCGTCAGAGATCTATCAGGCCGTTGAAGGACTTGAGGAAGTTCTTGATAGCCTCGTCATTGATCTGGAGTTTCTGGGTCGCGACAGTTTCATGCCATTATTTGTTGTGCCTGCAGCAGGGGTGGCATTTGACGAAACACTCAAAAACAAAATCAACGAGGCGATCCGCAGCGGTGTTTCCGCACGGTTCATCCCTAATGAAATCATCGAAGTTGCGGAAATTCCTCGCACTCTTTCGGGCAAAAAGCTTGAGGTTCCTGTCAAAAAGCTATTGTTGGGGGGTGACCCCGAGCGCGTGGTGAACCGTGACAGCATGGCCAACCCCGCGAGCTTTGACTTCTTTATCGCCTATGCGAATGCACGGGCCACCACGTAAAAGGCCATCCCATGAACCCCGTCGCTGAACAACTTCTGGACCTTCTCGATATCGAACAACTCGAAGTCGACCTGTTTCGTGGCGTAGGCTCGGGTGGTGAAACAACGACGCGCATTTTTGGCGGCCATGTCATTGCACAGGCATTAATGGCAGCCTACCGCACGGTGCCGGATCGGCTGTGCCACAGTTTGCACGCTTATTTCATCCGTCCCGGTGATCCAGCAATTCCGGTGATCTATCAGGTCGACCGCGCCCGCGACGGAGGCAGCTTTACCACCCGCCGCGTTGTCGCAATCCAGCACGGCAAACAGATATTCAACCTGTCCGCATCCTTTCACAAGGAAGAAGAGGGCTGGGCATACCAGCACACGATGCCACAGGTAGGTGAGCCGGAAGAATGGCCGAACCGCGAAGAACTGCGTGAAGCTAATGTGGAAAAAATTCCTGAGAAATACCATGATGATTTTCTGCGCCGCCGCCCCATCGAACTGCGCGAGGTAGCCCCTCGAGACTTCTTTACACCTCAAAAAGAAAGCGACCAGAACCGCCTATGGTTCCGTATGGAGGCTGCGAAAGGCCAGAACCCCCAAATGCAGCACTGCCTGCTGGCCTATGCTTCAGACATGAACTTGCTCGGCTCGTCTTTGCGGCCCCACGGATTGACGTGGTTTCAGGGCAATGTAATGACAGCCAGCCTGGATCATGCCATGTGGTTTCACAGCCCGATCCAGTTCAGTGACTGGCACCTCTACGACATGGATGCCCCGTGGACCGGCAACGCGCGGGGATTTAACCGCGGTTCTATCTACAGCGCAGACGGAACATTGGTAGCCAGCGTCACACAGGAAGGATTGATGCGCCCCATCAATAAGAAATAGGCACATCTCTTCATTTTTCCAATAAACGGAATCCGGCACGTCGTTTAAACGTGCCGGATTTTGTTTATCCGAACATAAAGAAACACAGTTTGTTACCGTCAGGGTCACGCACATAGGATCCGTAAAACCGATCCTCAATGCGCTGTCCCGCAGGCCCTTCACAGGTGCCGCCCAGCTCTAGCGCACGCGCGTGCAATTTGTCGGCATCCGACTTCTCGCCGACCGGAAATGCTATCATCACACCGTTTCCAGGAGTGGGGGCTTCCTTGTCAAAGGGTTCGCAAACCGCCAACATCGGTTCGCCGCGCTTGGTTCCGATAAAGGCAATGCGCCCCATGTCGATAACAACTTTTGCACCTTGGTTTGCAAACAGGTCAGTGTAGAATTTCTTGGCGCGCTCCATGTCGTTCACGCCGATAGTCGTATAGCCGATCATTGTATTTCCTAACTGTCAAAGCTGCCAAAGCGGCGGTTCAGCTTTCGCATCCCCCCGATCCAGCGGTCATAATTGTCTGTTTTGTTACGCATATATGTTTCGACTTCTTTGTGTGGCAGCACAAGAAATGTCTCGTTGCGGATGGTCTGCACGCAGGCTTCGGCGACGGGTGCAGGCTCCATCATGCCGTCAATTGCGGCAACATGATCTTCGTGTCCGCGTGTCATTTCGGTTTTCACCGCTTGCGGGCACAACACGGAAACTTTGATGCCCTGATCGCCGTAGCTCAGCGCCAGCCATTCGGCCAGTCCGACTGCCGCGTGTTTGGTTACGCCATACGGCGCGCTGCCGATCTGGTTCAGCAGTCCCGCTGCCGAAGCAGTGTTCAGTAAATAGCCGCCGCCGCGTTCAGACATCAAGGGGACCAGATGGCGCGCCGCCCAGACGTGCGACATCACGTTGATTTCCCAGATCCGCTGCCAATCTTCATCGGCCACCTCAACACCACCGGCGACAGAAATACCCGCGTTCGAGCAGAACAGATCAATCGGGCCTGCATCAGCTTCCACCGTGTCGATCATCCCGGTGATCTGGTCTTTTACCGAAACATCAACTTCATAGGCTGTGCCGCCCATCATAGCGGCTGTTTCCTGCGCGCCCTTCATGTCACGGTCTACGCATGCAATGAATTTGGCACCTTCTTCGGCAAAGCGCAGACACATCGCACGGCCAATGCCTGATGCAGCGCCTGTGACCACAATGATTTTGTCTTTCAGTTCCATATCAGGTCCACATGTTAGAGCCGCCGCAGACGGTCAACGCCTGTCCGGTCATGTATCTGGACGCATCAGATGCAAGGAATACAGCGAGACCTGCAAAATCTTCCGGCTCGCCCAACCGTCGTAGGGGGATTTCGTTTTCGATCCGCTTGGCAACTTCGGGATTGTCCCACAACTCGCGTGCGAATTCGGTTTTCACCAATCCGGGGCATATCGCATTAAAGCGGATGCCTTTTGGTCCGAACTCTGCCGCGAGGTTGCGTACCAATCCGATCAAGGCCAGCTTTGACATCCCGTAAGTGCCCAGCATTTCAGATGGTTTGAACGCCCCGATGGAGGAGGTGAATGCCATCGAACCGCTGCCGGATGCCACCATATCCGGTGCCACCATCTGCGCCAGCCACAGGTTAGACCGCACATTGGCATCCATCGTTTTGGTATAAGCGTCGTCGGGTATTTCCGACGTTTTGCCGTAATAGGGGTTCACCCCCGCGTTGCCGATCACGATATCAATCGGCCCGGCCAGCTCATGGGTTTTATCGACCAGCGCTTGAAGCTGTTCTTTATATCCCACGTTGCACGCGACTGCATGTGCAGTGCCTTTACCGAGGGCATTGATGCCCTCGGCTGCGGTATCGAGCTGGTCTTGCTTGCGCGCAGAGATGACGACAGTTGCACCATGCTCTGCCAGTGCGGTCACCATCGCCAGTCCCATCCCTTTGGAGGCGCCGGTCAACAGCGCTACCTTTCCGGTCAGATCAAACAACTTGCTCATACACCGCCCCGTGTGCGGCCCGTAGCGATCTCGCTACGCGCGCGATCCGTGCGTGAATTGGAGTTTTGATAATCCTTCACCTCGGCTCGGGCGATCACATGGTGGTGCACTTCGTCTGGGCCATCCGCATAGCGCAGGGTACGCTGTGCTGTGTACATCCCTGACAGGGGCGACCACTGTGAAATACCTGTGGCACCGTGTACCTGCATAGCATCATCAATAATGTTACAGACCTTTTCCGGCACCATCGCCTTGATCATGCTTACCCAGATGCGCGCCTCTTTGTTACCCAGCACATCCATCGCCTTGGCCGCTTTCAGAACCATCAGGCGCATCGCTTCGATCTCGATCTTGGAGCGGGAGATTGTCTCCATGTTTTTGCCCAGATCAATGATCTTCTTGCCAAATGCTTCGCGTGACAGACCGCGCTCGATCATCAGATCCAGTGCCTTTTCCGCAGCCCCGACAGAGCGCATGCAGTGGTGGATACGACCAGGCCCAAGGCGAACTTGGGAAATCTCGAAACCACGGCCCTCACCCCAAAGTATATTTTCTTCAGGAACACGCACATTTGTAAACTTGATGTGCATGTGGCCATGTGGTGCATCATCGTGGCCGAATACATGCATTGGCCCGACAATCTCGACACCGGGCGTGTCGATCGGCACCAGAATTTGTGACTGCTGGCGGAACGGCTCTGCGTCGGGGGATGTTTTGACCATGGTGATCATAATTTTACAGCGGGGATCACCCGCGCCGGAGATATAGTATTTCTCGCCGTTGATCACCCATTCACCGTTCTCCAATACCGCAGAGGTGCTGATATTTTTTGCATCTGATGACGCCATATCAGGCTCGGTCATGGCAAACGCACTGCGGATTTCACCCGCCAGCAGTGGCTTTAGCCATTTTTCTTTTTGCTCCGGCGTCCCGATCCGCTCCAGCACTTCCATATTGCCTGTATCGGGCGCCGAGCAGTTCAGCGTCTCGGAGGCCAGCGGGCTTTTGCCCAATTCCGCAGCGATATAAGCGTAATCAAGGTTGCTCAGCCCTTCGCCGGTTTCCGCATTTGGCAGAAAGAAGTTCCAAAGCCCGTTCTCGCGTGCCTTTTTCTTTGCCGTTTCGAGCAGTTCAAGCTGACCGGGCGCATATGACCAGCGGTCGGTACGGCCTTCACCCAAAGCAAAATATTCTTCGGTGATCGGGTCCACGTTTTCGCGGATGTGTTTGATAACCGCTGCAAGCAGCGGTTTGTTTTTCTCGGACATGCCAAGATTGTTCATTTCCATTGGTGTATCAGACATTTCTGTCTCCCTCTTAATTCTATCGCCTGTCGGCGTTATTTGTTGACCCATTCGGGTTTGCGTTTCTCGACGAAAGCGTTCACGCCTTCTTTGAAGTCTTCTGTTTTAGCCAGTTCAGCGATCACTTCACGGGAATAGGCGATGCTGTCTTGCATGCCGTCACGGGCGTACATGTCGTTCAGCACGCGCTTGGTCGCTTTGACAGACGATGGTGAAACGGCGCAAAGCTCCTCTGCCTTCTCTATTGCCTTCTGCATCAGTTGATCATGTGGATGCACGGCGTTTACACAGCCCAGCTCCAGCGCTTCGTCAGGCAGAATGGTGCGCCCTGTGAACATCAGTTCCTGCGCGGCCAACCGCCCGATATAGCGCGACAGACGTTGCACACCGGATGCTGCAGCAAACAGCCCGACCTTCACTTCGGGGAGTGCAAATTTTGCGTTTTCCGACGCGAGGATGATGTCGCATGACAAGGCTGTCTCAAAACCGCCCCCCATGGCAAAACCGTTCACGGCTGCGATGATCGGCTTGTCCAGATCAAACCGCGATGACAGACCAGCAAAGCCACTGTCAGGCGTGCCCCTCTTGTTGCCGCCTGTGGCAGTGGCCTTCAGATCGTTGCCAGCGCAAAATGCCTTGTCACCTGCGCCTGTCAGTACCGCCACCCACAAATCCTGATCGGCGGCAAATTCATCCCAGCATTGCGCCATTTCGAAATGCATGTCGGAATGAATGGCGTTGTACACATCGGGCCGGTTCATCGTCACAACCAGAATGTGACCCTTCTTCTCGGTTTTTATGTAATCGTAGCTCATACCTTCAGACCTCCAGTATCGATTTCGGTAAATTTTCCGCCAGTTGCGGCGAGTTTGCGCAATGTGTCTGCGGGGGTGAAATCAGGGTCGTCAGCGCCGAGTTCCTCCATCCGGTCCAGAACAGCCTGCGCGCCGACCATGTCACCATAAAACATCGGGCCACCCTTATCGGCAGGCCAGCCATAACCGTTCAGCCAGACCACATCGATATCAGATGGCCGCTGCGCCTTGTTTTCCTCAAGAATTTTCACAGCTTCGTTGATCATCGGATAAATGCAGATTTCGATGATGTCTTCCGCGCTCATCGTGGCGGGTTCGGCGCCTGTCACATTCTTGATAATACCAGCAGTGATCTTTGACGGGACGGGGCGTCGGTTTTCGTCGTAATCATAATACCCCGCCTGGGTTTTCTGCCCGCGCCTGTCCATTTCGCACAGCATGTCGCGGATCGGGTTGTCTGTTTTTGCGCCTTTGGACCAGCCGATGTCCAGACCGGCAAGATCGCTCATCTGGAAGGGGCCCATTTTGAAACCGAACGTGTTCAGTGCGGCATCTACATCCCAAGGCATCAATCCCTTGGCGAGCAGTTTGTTTGCCTGAATTTGGCGGGCAAACAGGATCCGGTTGCCCACAAATCCGGGGCAAACGCCGACAAGGGCCGCGATCTTGTTGATCTTCTTTGCCAGTGCCATGCAGGTGGCCACCACATCATCAGCGGTGTGGTGCGCACGCACGATTTCCAGCAGCTTCATCACATTGGCAGGTGAGAAAAAGTGCAGCCCGATCACGTCTTCGGGGCGCCGTGTCATCGCGGCAATTTCGTTGATGTCCAGCGCCGATGTATTGGTGGCAAGAATCGCGCCTTTCTTCATCACGCTATCAAGCTCGGTGAAAATTTTGCGCTTTAGATCCATGTCCTCGAACACGGCTTCAATCACCAGATCACACTCTGCCAGATCGGCCAGTTCCAGCCGTCCGTCAAAACGGCCCATGCGCGCCTCTACCTCGTCCTGTGGAAAGCGCCCCTTGTCGGAAGAGCGCTGGTAATTTCCGCGCACCACGTTCAGGCCCCGATCCAGCGCCTCTTGGGTGGTTTCTACGATTTTCACGTCATACCCTGCCGTGGCAAAGTTCATCGCGATGCCGCCACCCATTGTGCCCGCGCCGATGATGCCGACAGTCTTGATTTCACGATGCGGCGTGTTCGGGTCAAGGTCCGGCACCTCCCATGCCGCTTTACCTGCTGCCGCGATATAGTCGCCGATTTCTTCGGTTGTTGCTGTCATGTTTTTGCCTTTTCCATTTCCAGACAGGCCGCGCGCAATCCGCGCCGGTCTATCTTGTCGGTTGTCCCCCGCAAAAGCGGACCTGATTGTGTCCACAAATGCAGCGGTATTTTGAATTTGGCGAGATGCCCTTCAAGCGCTTGGGCCATCTGCTCCTGGGTCATTTCCACCCCTTCGCGCAGTTGCACACAGGCCCCGACAGTTTCGCCCAGCCTGTCATCGGGGATCGAGAAAACGCAAGCTTCGACCACATCCGGCAGCCGGTGCAATGCGCCCTCTACATCAAGGCAGGCGATGTTTTCGCCGCCCCGTATGATGATGTTTTTCTTGCGGTCCAGTATCGTGACGTAGCCTTCGCTGTCCATCACAGCCAGATCACCGGTGCGCAGCCAGCCGTCCTGCAAGGTCTTGGCGGTTTCTTCGGGCTGGTTGAGATAGCAGCGCATGTTGGCAGGGCTTTTCACAGTTATTTCGCCCAATTTGCCGAGCGGCACCTTATTGCCTGCGTCATCCAGCAGTCGCAATTCCTGCAAAGGAGGATGCAGTTTGCCTGCACATTCGGGGCGGTTGAGGTAATCATCGCCGATCATTCCGATGCCTAATGCGTTCGTTTCTGTCATCCCCCATCCGGTGGCGACATTTGCGTTCGGGAAAGTCTCGGCCAGTTGTGCCACCTGCGTACCGGGGCGTTTTGCACCGCCAGCGCCGATGTAATCCAACGTCTTCAGCGTCTCCCCCGATGCGCGCGCGGCGTTCATCAATTCGGCAGATTGTGTTGGCACACCCAGAAAGCGGGTGATATTTTCGGCATTGATCAGGCGCACGGCCTCATCGGCATCCCATTTGCGCATCAGGGTGATCCGCGACCCTGCGATCAGGCTCAACAGGAACAACGGGTGGGTTGCGGTGACGTGGAACAGTGGCGTGACCACCAGCGCCGAGGGGCGCGGCGCCTCGGGCGCGTCGTCTGGTGGCGGATTGACCAGCGGGGCCATAACAGCCTGCATCAGCCAACTGAACACGGCACTCACTGCGCTGCGGTGGGTCTGCACAACCCCTTTGGGATGTCCTGTGGTGCCGGATGAATACATCACGGCAAAATCATCATCTGTGTCGATCTTTGCGTCAAGCGGGGTATCAGGTGCGGTTGTTTGCAGAGCAGTATAGCTGTGATCAACCATTCCTTCGCCATCACGCACCCCCACCAGCGTCAGGCTTAAACCGTCAACCAGCGGCAGAAGCCGCTCGATACGCTGGGCATCAGCAAAGACCAGCTTGGCAGCACTGTCGCGCAGCGCGTATTCCAATTCGTCCGTGGTCCACCAGGCGTTGACAAATACAACTGTCGCCCCTGTCGATGATATCGCCAGTACAAGTATCATAAGTTCGGGATAGTTGCGCATCGCAATCGCAACGCGGTCACCTTTGCCGATGTCGAATTTCGTGTGCAGCATCTGCGCCACGCGCCGAACTTCGGCACAGAATTCACCATACGTCCACCGCTCGCCCTCATAAAGAAGGTAGTGGGATGCCCCGTTGTCATGCTGTGCCATGCCTGCGGCCATCAGCGCAGGAACGGTAGGCGGGATGTTCTGGAAAGCCGTGAACGTAACGCCACGGATCACGGTCGGGGCGACGGCGAAGGTCGGGTTTGTCGTTGTCACATGCACTACGGCGGCTTCCGGCGTCATCGCATTCATCGGATGCAACCGCGCTTTCGATGGGTGTTCGTCATGGTGTCCCTCCCGTATGGTCAAGCCGCACAACCGCAACCTCCCCGCGGTGCGCGACTCTCTTTCATCAAGAGACTAGGCGGAAAAATCGGGGCTGCCAATACCGCACTACGGAACTTCGTTTCGCAAAATGCGTATTTCCATGGCATCCGGTTGCAAAAGGACGGTTCGCCGCAGTGCTTGATGATCCGTCGATAGCTGGTATTGCCTTGGCCTAGGGGGATCGGCGCAGTAGGTCACCGGTCTGGCAAACCCGTAGCGGAGGTATCAATCCGATGAACGATAAAGAGGTATGGGTTGACCGGTTTCCGGGGCTGTCACGTCTGGAAGAACCGATAAAGAAGCTGTTGCTGTCTCAGAGCCGGATCATTTCCGCGCCCGGGGGGCACACTGTTTTCGGTCCGGGAAATTCGCCGGAAAATATGTTGTTCCTGTTGGATGGCACGGTGCGGGTGCAGCAGGTATCCGAAACCGGACACGAAATCGTCTTGTACCGGATACACGCAGGGGAAAGCTGTGTTTTGACCACCGCATGTCTGCTGGCCTTTGACGACTATTCTGCCGAAGGGATCGCGGAAACCGATGTGCGTGCAGCCGCCGTGCCGCGCGGTGTGTTCGACGATCTGGTTGCGCAGTCCAAATCATTTCGTGATTTTGTTTTTGCTGCCTTTTCCAAACGGATCACCGATTTATTCCTGATGATTGACGAGGTTGCCTTTCAGCGGATGGATGTTCGACTGGCGCATAAACTGATCGAATTGTCAGGCGGCAAGGATGTTGTTGTCACAACCCATCAAAAACTGTCGGTCGAACTTGGCACAGCGCGCGAGGTCATTTCCCGCCAACTACAGGAATTCCAACGGCGGGGATGGATCGCACAAAGCCGTGGCAGCGTCAGTTTGCTGGACAAAGTGCGACTGGAACAGTTGGCGGATCATCACAGCTAAATAAAGAAGCACGCTTGGTGACAATGTCACCAATAGAAAGAGCCTGTCGCGCTAGACAGGACGTAACTTCATCAGGAGACAGAAAAATGACTGCAAATATCGGCAACATTGATCGTATTATCCGCATCGTTCTGGGCATTGTCCTGCTCCTTGCGCCGTTCGTGACGGGATGGGCAATTTTTGCATCCACTACGGCCACCGTGATTTCGGTGATCTTGGGCATTGTGATGCTGGCAACTTCGGCGATGCGGTTTTGCCTGCTATATCGTATCTTTGGCATCCGGACGTGCCAGCTATGATGGAGACTGTTTTCACACCGTTTCAGTCGCTTGCGGGCGGGGCGTTGATTGGCCTCGCCGCTGTTCTGTTGATGGCCGTTCTGGGCCGCGTGATGGGCGCGACCGGTATTCTGGCAGGGCTGTTGCAGCCTGCAGGATGGTCTGACTGGTCGTGGCGCGCCGCAGTGATGGCCGGTATGATCAGCGGCCCCGCTGTTGTTTTGCTGCTCACAGGTCAAATGCCCGTGATTCAGGTACCCGGAACAACTGCGATGCTTGTGGTCGGCGGCCTGTTGGTTGGGATTGGCGTTACCTTCGGTGCGGGGTGTACATCGGGTCACGGTGTATGCGGCAACGCGCGTCTTTCGCCACGCTCCATCGTGGCAACGCTGACCTTTATGCTGACCACTGCGATCACGGTTTATGTGATCCGCCATCTGACCGGAGTTTAATATGCGTTTGATTGTTTCTTATCTGATCGGCCTTGTGTTCGGCATCGGGATTTCCATATCCGGAATGGCGAACCCTGCAAAAGTGTTGAACTTCTTTGACATCGCCGGATCTTGGGACCCGAGCCTTGCGTTTGTGATGGGCGGCGCGCTGGTGGTGACGTTTATCGGCTACCGCTACGTACTGCGCCAGCCCTCGCCGTTGATGTCGCCCAAATTTCTGCTGCCAACGCGGCGTGATCTTGATCTGCCGCTGATCGGCGGATCGGCTGTGTTCGGCATTGGCTGGGGCATTGCAGGCTTCTGCCCCGGTGGGGCGTTGCCCGCATTGGGGACTGGCCGCACAGAGGTGTTTGTTTTTGTGGCATCCCTGCTTGCAGGGATTGTGATAGCAAAGTTCTTGCAAGCCGCACTTGCACGCCGCACCCAAGCCACCGCCTGAGCTATAGGAGTGACCAAAATGAACTACCCCGTTGATATGTCCGTCAAACCAGAGGTGAGCGCCTATTTTGACGAGGCAACGAATACCATCAGCTATATCGTAAAAGACCCCGACAGCCTGCATTGCGCCATCATTGATAGCGTTATGGACATTGATTACGCGGCGGGGCGGATCACCTATGACCACGCTGACGCCCTGATCGCGACGATCAAGGAACAGGGTCTGACACTGGACTGGATCATCGAAACACACGTGCATGCCGACCACCTGAGCGCTGCACCCTACATCCAGCAAAAGCTGGGCGGTAAGATCGGTGTCGGAGAGAAGATCATGGTGGTGCAGGATACTTTCGGAAAAATCTTTAACGAAGGTACCGAATTCCAGCGTGACGGATCGCAATTCGATGCCCTGTTCAAGGATGGTGATACCTACATGATCGGCACGATGCAGGCGTTTGCCATGTACACTCCGGGACACACGCCTGCGTGTATGGTGCATGTGATTGGCGATGCTGCTTTCGCGGGTGATACGCTGTTTATGCCCGACGGCGGTTCTGCGCGCGCGGATTTTCCGGGCGGATCGGCAGGTGAGCTGTATGACAGCATCCAAAAGGTGTTGGCGCTGCCCGATGATATGCGTCTGTTTATGTGCCACGACTATGGCCCGAACGGTCGCGCGATCGAATGGGAAACAACCGTAGCCGCGCAAAAGGCCGAAAACATCCACGTAGGTGGCGGCAAAACCCGCGAGGAGTTTATCAAATTCCGTACCGAACGTGACGCGACACTTGCCCTGCCAACATTGATTATTCCGTCGTTGCAGGTGAACATGCGCGCAGGCGAAATCCCGACCGACAGGGACGGAAAGCCGATGTTGAAAGTGCCGATCAATGGCCTTTGAGGTCGGTCCCTGAATCCAATAATTGACGCGCCCTTTCCCTGACGAGGGAGCGCCAAACAGCCGCGAGAGCCCGATGACATTGTCAAAATACCTGCCGATCCTGACTTGGGGGCGGCAATACAATCGTACGGCACTGTCGAATGATCTTGTCGCCGCTGTGATTGTTACGATCATGCTGATCCCGCAATCGCTGGCCTATGCGCTGCTGGCAGGTTTGCCGCCGGAAGCGGGGTTATACGCCTCTATCGCCCCTATCTTGCTGTATGCGGTTTTCGGAACCAGCCGCGCTTTGGCGGTGGGTCCGGTGGCGGTTGTGTCTTTGATGACGGCCGCAGCGCTTAGCAATATCGTAGAGCAAGGCACAATGGGCTACGGCATAGCCGCGTTATCGCTCGCCGCCTTGTCAGGGGTTATCTTGCTGGGGATGGGTCTGTTCCGGCTGGGGTTTATCGCAAACTTCCTGTCGCATCCGGTTATTTCCGGATTTATCACTGCATCCGGCATTATCATCGCGGCGAGCCAGTTGAAGCACATTCTGGGCATTGATGCAGCAGGTCACAACCTGCTGGATTTGGGATTATCATTGATCACGAACCTGCCTGAAATTCATTGGATCACCGCGGTGATCGGTGCTCTTGCAACGGGATTCCTGTTTTGGGTGCGCAAGGGATTGAAGCCGCTGTTGCAACGGCTGGGTGCGGGCGAGGGCGTGACAGATGTGCTGGTAAAAACCGGACCGGTTGCTGTTGTAGTCGTCACTACGTTTTCGGTTTGGGCTTTCGGGCTGGCTGCGCAGGGCGTGGCGATTGTTGGCGACGTGCCACAAAACCTGCCGCCGCTGACCCTGCCGTCATTTTCCCCCGATTTGTTGGGCCAGTTGTTGCTGCCTGCCTTTCTGATCTCGATCATCGGGTTTGTTGAATCAATCTCCGTTGCGCAAACGCTGGCCGCGAAAAAGCGCCAGCGGATCGACCCCGATCAGGAGCTTATCGGCCTTGGGGTAGCAAATATCGGCGCTTCGCTGACGGGCGGTTTTCCGGTGACGGGCGGCTTTTCCCGCTCGGTGGTGAATTTCGATGCGGGTGCGCAAACCCCCGCTGCCGGAGCGTTCACAGCTGTCGGATTGGCGATAGCAGCACTTGCACTAACGCCTCTGATCTTCTTTTTGCCCAAGGCGACACTGGCCGCAACAATCATCGTTGCGGTCCTCAGCCTTGTTGATTTTTCAATATTGAAACGCAGCTGGGGGTATTCGAAAGCTGATTTTGCCGCCGTTCTGATCACCATTCTGATGACCCTTGCTATGGGAGTAGAGGCGGGTGTTTCAGCAGGTGTAATGCTGTCGATTGTGCTTCATCTGTATAAATCGTCCAAGCCGCATATCGCCGAGGTGGGGCAGGTGGCAGGTACTGAACATTACCGCAACATTCTGCGCCACGAAGTGATAACCGACCCTGCAGTTGTCACCTTGCGCGTCGACGAGAGCCTCTATTTTGCAAACGCGCGTTATCTTGAGGACCGGATTCACAACCGCGTAGCGGGGGATAAATCCATTCGCCATGTGATCCTGCAATGTTCAGCCATCAACGAAATCGACCTGAGCGCGCTTGAATCCCTCGAGATGATAAACGAACGGCTGCGCGAGATGGGTGTGACGCTTCATCTGTCAGAGGTCAAAGGCCCCGTAATGGACAGGCTGAAAGAACAGCATTTCCTGAAAGAAATGACAGGCAATGTCTATCTGTCACAGTACGAGGCGGCGCAAAAAGTCCGCGCACTTTGCTGACGTTTCGCGCTTAGGTGCGCCCCTCAAATGTTTGTACGGTGATGTCCGCGTCCTCAAGCGCACCCCGCACAGATGATGCGATTTGCACCGCTGTGGGCGTGTCACCATGCAGGCAGATTGTATCAATCGCAGCGGGAATATGTTTGCCGCTTTGCGTAATGATCGCGCCTGCCTTGACCATTTCCACCATGCGCGTTCCGGCAATTTGCGGGTCATGGATCACCGCGCCTTCGATACTGCGGTCAACCAATGTGGCATCGTCGTTATACGCGCGATCTGCGAAAATCTCTCCCGCCCATGCGCAGCCCAGCTCCTTTACCGCGTCCTGCTGGGCGGTGGCGGCAAGGACCATCACGATCAGATCGGGGTCGACAGAAAGGGCCGCCTCGTACAGATCAAGTGCCAGAACGGCATCCTCGGATGCCATGTTTGCCAATGCGCCGTGCAGTTTGAGGTGGCGTACAGATGCACCCAAACTGCGTGCCATGCCGATGCTGGCGGCCACCTGATAGCGGATCTGGTTTTGTAGCGTGGCGCGGGGCACCATCATCCGGTTGCGCCCGAAACCGGCCAGATCCATGAAACCGGGGTGTGCGCCGATACCAACGCCACCGTCACGGGCAAGGGTCATTGTGGCCGCCATCACATCTGCATCACCGGCATGGCCCCCGCATGCGATATTGGCCGACGTCACCGTGCGCAACAGCGCCGCATCATCGCCCATCTTCCACGCGCCAAAGCTTTCGCCCATATCGGCATTCAGGTCTACACGCATGATTATTCCTTTTCTGTGGTGGGGGCGGGGGTGCCCGATACAACGCCGCTGATCAATTGATAGGACAACAGATCGCGGATACTGTGGGGATCGCGCAGCAATGGCGTTACATTGTTAGCAAGTGTGTTGCGCGCAGCATTTGCACGCTGTTCAAGTGTGCGGGCCTCTGACAGATCAACAAACTCGAATGTGATCGGCGCACCGGCGGCAGCTTGGGCAACCCTTGCCATATCGGAGGGAATGACAGTGCCAATGCGGGGATAGCCGCCAGTGGTCTGACACTCACACATCAGCACAAACGGCGCGCCATCGCCGGTGATCTGGATATCGCCGGTTACAATTATGTCGGACAAGATGGTGAGTTGACCCTTTGCTGTGAACGGCTCTGTCTCATGCGCCATTCTGACGCCCATGCGATTGGCGCGGGCATCGCGATGAAACTGCGTCCGGGTGAAGCGTGCCTGTGTTTCGGGATCGAACATATCTGTCTGCATTGATGCAACGATGCGAATTTTTCCGCCCTCGAAACGGTTCTCAACGGGCAGGGTCATGCCTGTGGCAGTGTTGTTGTCCTTGCCCACCGGTAAGTCCTGACCTTCGGTCACCGCAGCGCCCAGACCCGCGCTCAGGTGCGCGGCGCGCGCGCCTATCATCACGGGTGTATCGATCCCTCCGCCGACATGCAGATATCCGTATGTTCCGCTGCGCACTCCGCCGATTTTTAGAATACTTCCCGCAGGCATCAAATGGCTGGCGTGCCATGCAAGCGGGGCATCATCCAGCGTGGCGATCATCGGCGCGCCCGTCAATGCGATGCGTATGTCGCGGCTGGCGGAAAAGTTGCCGCCGAACCCCACCATTTCAAGCGCGGCCAGATCAGGCGATTGGCCCAGCAGTGCTGCCCCTTCGTACAGCGCTGAAAGGTCGGCAGCACCGCCGCGAGTCAATCCTTGGGCCAAATACCCCCTGCGCCCCTGATCCTGTACCGTCACAGTCGGCCCGCACGCGTGAATTTTCAAGAATGTACTCATGCCAACACCCTGCGCTGCGCGCCGCCATTGCCCGAGGTGTCGCGCTGTTCGATCTGCGCGTATTCTGCCGCTGTGACCGCAGGAAAGCACATCTCGTCCCCCGGCGACAGGGCGATCGGTGTGTCACTCTCGGGGCGAAAGGTGCGAAAGGCGGTCTGGCCCACATGCCGCCAGCCCGTTGGCGTTGCGTTGGTAAAGATAATGAGTTGCCGGATCGCCACCACCAGCGCGCCTGCCGGCACGGATTTACTCAGTGCTTGCTGGCGGGGAATATCCCAATGGGGTGGCAACTCTCCGGTATAGGGCTGACCCGGCGCAAAACCGATGGTCAGTACACGCACTCGCGCTGATGACAGCTCGGTAATTGCCTGTTGCGGGCTGACGCCTGCGGCTTCGGCCGCTTCTTCAAGTTGGGGCGCGGCCTGGGTGCCGTAGAGTGTGGGGATTTCCCACAAACTGCGCCCGGCGGGCAGCTCAGCTTTGTACCAGTCGCGCGAAAGCAGCAGATCCTGTAATTGTTCGATAAGGCGTTCCGGTGGTGCGCTGACAAGATCGGCACTGATAAACGTAGAGACAAGAGATGTCGAAGTCTCGCAAACCTCTGCCCAGTTTTGTTCATCGACAGCCGCACGAAACGCAAGAGCCGCGCGGTTTGCAGGTTCGCTCATCCCTGCGCCGAACTGGACCAGCAGACCGGACAGACCGACAGGTCGGATACGGGGATATTTAGCCATCGTGCAATGCCCTTCAATAAAAATGCAGAAGCAGGATAGGTGCGGGATACACGGATAGCAGGCAACAGCCAATAACGATCAGCAATAGCGTAACCGTTTCATACAATATTATAGCAAGAAACAGCGCGATTATATAGATACCAGCACTCTTCGTCGCCGCAGTCCGACGTCAGGCGCGGAGTTTTACCATGCGGCATATCCGGTTGCGTTGATTTGGATCTGGATTATCATATGCTTACATCCGAAACGGCATTGATCCTATTGCTCTCCATCAGAGAAAGACCTTTCTTTATGTCCGACAATGCCGGCCAAGCAGAAAAAACTATCCCGACCAACCTGAGGTTGCTGCTGCTGTTGGAGGAGCTGGCGAGGGCAGGGACGCCTATTACGCCCACTGTCGCGAATGAGGTTTTGTGCCTGCCCAAACCTACCATCCACCGCTTGTTCCATACGCTGGAGCAAGAAGGATTTTTGCAGCGCGACATCGACGGGCGTTCCTATGCGCCGGGCGGGCGGCTGCGCAGGCTGGCCAGTTCGGTTCTGTCAACATCACGCATCCGGCAGGTGCGGCAGGCGATACTGAAAGCCTTGGGTGATGAAGTAGGCGAGACGTGCAATCTTGCCATCCCTGAACGGCACACAATGATTTATCTGGACCGCGTCGAGACGAAATGGCCCTTGCGCATCCAGTTGCCGGTCGGAACAGAAGTGCCGTTCCATTGTACCGCAAGTGGCAAAATGTACCTCAGTTCGCTGAAGCCAACGCTATTTGCCAAATATCTGGATGCTGTCACGCTGGAAAAGCATACTGCCCGCACCCTGACCACCGCAGATAGCCTGACCACCGAGATAGAGAGTATCCGCGCGCGCGGATATTCAACAGATGACGAAGAATTTATGGACGGAATGGTAGCGATTGCGGTTCCGTTGCTGGACATACAGGGCCGGCTGATGTCGACGCTGTCGGTTCACGCTCCTGTGCAACGGGTCAGCCTGAAAGATTTGAAGGCGCATCTGCCGCGGCTGAAATCTGCCGCTGCGGAACTGTCAGAACTGGTGTTGAGCTGACCGTTTCAGCCAATCGTTGTCAAATTCAATCTTGCTTACCCCCGCCAGCCGTTTGATCCGGTCAAGCTCTGCCTCGAAAGCGCTATGGCGGCCTTTGCCCCATGCGATGCCCTGTTCGGGCCAGAGGGCGCGGATACGCAAGGTGTCCTCCGCGCGAAATGCCTTCATGTCGACCCGCCCGATCAAACGATCCCCTTGTAACAGAGGAAAGACGTAGTATCCAAAGATCCGCTTTGCCTGCGGCACAAACACCTCGATACGGTAGTCGAAACCGAACAAAAATTTTGCACGTTTGCGATCCCGCAGGGCAGGATCAAACGGGCTAAGCACCCGTACGCGTTGTGGTGCGGCTTGCTTAGTCGCGGTATCGGCAATGATGTCCGGGCGGGCGAATGTGCGTTTGACAGTGCCGTCCGCCCCGATGATTTCGATCTCTTCAATCGCGCCGGTTTGCAGCGCGCGCACGCACCACGCCCGGGCCTCCGCTGCGGTGACATGTGCCCAAAATGCCGCGATCTCGCCCGATGTGGCAAAGCCAAGCCTGTCCAGCGCACCGTTGCAGCACCAGTCGATTGTCTCCGCTTCGCTCGGGGTATTGTCGGGCGCGTGGTATTGCGGGTTCAGTGCCCGCTCTGACAGATCATAGCGTTTCTGGAAATTTTCGCGTCCCACGACATGCAAGGCACCGCTGCGCCACAAATATTCAAGCGCGGTTTTGGACGGGTGCCAGTCCCACCACCCGCCAGAGCCACGCTTTTCGTCTTGCCCGACATCGGATGACCCGCAAGCACCATTTTCGCGAATGTGGTCCAGAACTGTTTGCAACTGCTCTTCAAATCCGTCGCGCCGCCAACTGCGCCATTGTTTGCGCAGTTTCGCGGTATCGCGTGTGCGCCGCAATTGCCACTGGGGGTAATACGATAGCGGAATCATCGCTGCATCGTGGGTCCAATGCTCGAACAGGCCCTTGTCACGTTCGTAAAGACGTTTCAGATCATCGGTGCGATAACGTGGTTTGCGCGCAAACAGGATCAGATCATGCGCGCGCGCAACCGTGTTGATGCTGTCCAGCTGGACAAATCCCAGGCGCTCGAACAACGAAAGCAACGATGCGCTATCCGCTGGCCCTCGGGGCGTTTCAAGCAGCGCATGACGATCCAGAAAAATGCGCCGCGCCGCTGTGTTGTGCAGGCGCGGCAGGCTCATCCGCGGCGACGACGGCGCAGGGTATCACCCAAAGACAGCGTTGGTTTCATGGTGATGACGCGCTGAATGCTCGGGTCCGGTTCAGGGCTGGAATCGTTGAGAATGATTTTGGCCGCCGCCAACCCAATTTCGCGACGACAGGCATCTGTAGTGGCCAGTTGCCGTGGCAATCCCGCGAGCAATTCAACCCCGTTAAATCCGGCCAGCCCGATTTTTCCAGGCACATCAACGCCTTCATCCAGCAGGTGCAGCAGCCCCCCCGCACCGATCATATCATTCGAATAATATAGAAAATCCAGATCGGGAGAGCGCTCAAGCATGTCTTTTGTCATCTCGCGCCCCTTCAAAAGGGCAGAACCGCCGGAATAAAACGCACGGTCCTCGATCTCGATCCCTGCTTTGGTCAGCGCTTCGGTGAACCCTTCAAAACGTTTGCGTGCGCGGTGGTCCAATGGCATTTTTGTGCCCAAAAATCCGATCCGCTCATACCCCTCGCGCAGAATTTCACGCGCCATATCGCGCCCTGCCTGCCGGTGCGAAATACCCACCATCGCGTCAATCGGATTGCCGTCAACATCCATAATTTCAACCACGGGAATACCCGCGTTCAACAGCATCGCACGTGTCGCCTCTGAATGTTCCAGCCCTGCGATGATTACGCCCGATGGCCGCCAAGACAGCATTTCATAAAGTACCTGCTCCTCCTTTTCAGGGCGATACCCCGTGACCCCTACAACCGGCTGCAAGGGCGTGTTGTCAAAGGCTTCGTTGATGCCATTCAGGACCTCGGGGAAAACCATGTTACTTAGGGACGGGATAATCACCGCCACCAGATTGACCCGCTGCGAGGCAAGCGAGCCCGCGATCTGGTTGGGCACATAACCCAGCTCTTTAGCTGCGGCGAGCACGCGCTCGCGGGTGGCTGCCGATACATCACCGCTTTTGCGCAGCACGCGACTTACGGTCATTTCGGATACACCACAGGCTTCGGAGACATCGCGCAAGGTGAGCGGGCGTTTGGGCGTTTGTGACAATGCGGCAGTTCCTGATGCTGGATACGGATGCGCGCAGCGTAGACAGTCAGAACGAGACAGGCAATCGAGGATATGGGCCCACGCGGCGCAGTCGCGCACATATTGCACCGCGTTCAACCCGAAAATTTGCAAATTTCCCCCTACCGTAAGTCGCCTTCACATCATAAGAAGTCTCCACCACAAATCACCGCGCCTGCCAAAGTCGCGAAATCTCCGTGGCCCCGTGGCTCAACTGGATAGAGCAGCCCCCTCCTAAGGGGCAGGTTGCAGGTTCGAATCCTGCCGGGGTCACCAGTCTTCCTGATATTATCGGATGAAACGGCTACACATCCAAGGTGTGTAAATCACGGATGCGCCACCTCCTGTCGAATGCGGCTTCCAGTCACTTTCTGGCTCCGTTTATTACGGTTACGTTGCCGCCTTATCATGGCTGCTCTTTCAAAAGGATTGCTGAGTTTTTTTGCATGGGGATTGGTTGCCAAGGTCATATGCTGGCCAAGTTGGACCTGTCGCGTTTTCGTGCCGCCCCAAGTGCTCGTTCAGACCACTTTACTTTCAAAGGCGGCGGGGCTTTTCCAATCCAGTGCTGAGTGTCGGCGGCACGGATTGTAGAAGCCATTGATGTATTCGAAGATGGCCATTTCAGCCTTGCGGCGTGTTTCCCGAGGGTGCCGCCAAATAAGTTCTGCTTTGATGGTTTTGAAGAACGTCTCAACAGCCGCATTATCGTAGCAATTAGCTTTGCCAGACATCGATACCTTGAACCCATGCTGGCGCAGGATTTTCTGATAGCATGAGAACAGAATTGTGACCCGCGATTCGTGTGGTGGATGCAGTCTCTGGGTGGTATTCTGAGCGCAACGTCCGTTTTCAACGCGCGGATCATCAAGTCCCGTTTCATCCGATGGCTGCACCACTGCCCGGCAGTGCATTACGCAGCAATGTCACGATAGGGGGTCCAGCCAATGACACGGCGTGAATGCAGGTCCAGGATCACGGCCAAGTACAACCAACCTTCTGGGGTCCAAACATAGCTGACGTCACCGACTTATTTCTGGTTAGGCGCGTTGGCGGTGAAGTCACGGTTCAGCAGGTTCGGCGCAATGTTGAACTTGTGATTGCTGTCTGTAGTGAGCTTGTGTTTACGGGTTCTGACAACGGACATATACCATCCTAACGCATCAATCTGCCAACTCGGCGAAGCCCGACGTTCAAGCCGATTTCCTTCAGCTCTTCGCTCATTCGCGGCCTGCCATAGCTGCCCAGACTGAGACATGAATGTTCCTTATATGTGGCCAGCGTGCGCTGACGCCAACGTCAT
The DNA here is from genome assembly GCF_026410285.1 of Sulfitobacter sp. F26169L. Classification (GTDB taxonomy): domain Bacteria; phylum Pseudomonadota; class Alphaproteobacteria; order Rhodobacterales; family Rhodobacteraceae; genus Sulfitobacter. Next base: position 111,006 of record NZ_JAPMLP010000006.1, read on the forward strand.
CGCACAAGCGAATAGCTGGAAAGCGGGCACTGTGTTCTTCAATAAACCTAATTCTCATTGCTTTAGGCCCGCGAAGACCAGGGTGGCCCTTTTTAGGATTTCCCTCTCCTCCTTGAGGAGCCGGATCTCACGTCGAAGTCGATCATTCTCTTTGGCGAGGCTCAGATCATTCTTCGACACTACAACTGCGTCCCGATGGGCTGTGATCCATTTATTCAGCGTCGACATCGCGACACCTGAATCATCAGCGACCTGCTTACGCGTTAGGCTACTGGTAAGCGCAATACACACCGCATCCTTGCGGAATTCGTCCGCTCGTTTCAGTTTCATAGTTCATCTCCTTTGTTGCAGTAAATGCGATCAATGGAGCGGCACCAAACCGCGACAGGTCCAAGCCGAGGGCTGAGGTAATAAGGATAATCAAAGGATCAAATGCGAGCGTTGCCCAAGGCAGACCTAGTTTATCCAGGTATCGACGGCTGGTTGCTTCTCTCTTCTGATCTCGCTGCATAGGTTGTCGATGCCAGTGTTCACTGCATTCATCGCGTAGCGGGGGTGGGTCCTCAACGTTCAATCAGAGGTCTGTATGGCCGTTCGCCAGACACGATATTGTTTTCATTGGAACCTTATTACATCGGCGTGCGTTACACTATCAGACATAGTTTCGCTTAAATTACGGTGATTTGCGGAATAGTTTAAGTTCTCGTTGGTGGCTGGCTTGCGGGAGCGCAGACCTTGGAGGACAGACGATATGAGCACAGTAACACGCCGGAATCTGCTTGGTATGATCGGAACTGTTGCGGGAAGTACCGCAATGTATCACGCCATGGCAGCAATGGGTCATGCACAGCAATCAAGCTACACTGGTCCGATCAAGCTTGACGGTGCGCCACAGGGAACCAAGATCCTCATTCTCGGAGCGGGACTGGCCGGCATGACCGCGGCGCTCGAAATGCGGGCGGCGGGATACGAGGTCGAGGTTCTCGAGTTCAGGGAGAAGGCCGGCGGACGTTGCTGGACCTTGCGGGGCGGTGACACTTATACTGAACTGGGCGGTGCGGTGCAGAATGTGGATTTTGCCGAAGGCAACTACATCAACCCCGGCCCGTGGCGCATACCGTATCACCACCATGCGGTACTGGACTACTGCGGCCGCTTGGGTGTTCAGCTGGAGCCTTTCGTTCAGGAAAACTATCAAGCATATCTGCATCGCTCGGACGTCAATGGAGGTGCCCGCCAACGGGTGCGGGATGTGAAAGCGGATTACCGTGGCCATGTCTCCGAACTCTTGTCGAAGGCGGCTGAAAAAGGGCGCCTTGACGACATGGTGACAGAAGAAGACCGCGAGATTCTCATTGAAAGCTTGCGTGATTTCGGCGGTCTGACTGACGCAGGCGAATATAAGCGTGGCGCAGAAAGCGCCGAGTTGCGCGGGTACGACCGCTGGGCTGGGGCAGGTGCAGATGGTGCGCCCATACCATCGGATCCTGTTGACCGCGACGAGGTTTTGCGGAGCCGTTATTGGGAGTATCTGGCCGCGAACCAGATCACCAATCACCAAGCGACTATGTTCCAGCCCGTTGGCGGTATGGACTCCATCGCGCGCGGCTTTGAACGTGAGGTAGGCGATCTAATCACCTACAATGCCAAGGTCACCGCACTGCAACAAGACGAAAACGGCGTCACCGTGACATGGACCCCGACGGAGGGGGGGGAACAGCGCACTTCGACGGCTGACTATTGTGTCTGCACAATTCCGTTCTCTATCCTCAGTCAAATCGATCACAATCTGTCGTCTGGTATTTCGAACGCGATTTCGGAGATGCCCTACAATGGATCTGTGAAATGGGGACTTGAGTTCAAACGTCGTTTCTGGGAGCAGGACGACAGGATTTATGGCGGCGTAAGCTTTACCGATCAGGCCATTGGCCAAATCAGCTATCCTTCGACGGGTTATCTGTCGGACGGTCCGGGCGTTCTGCTGGGTGGATACACTTGGCGCGGACCGGAATCCTACAAGTTCAACGCGATGCAGCCCGAAGAACGCATCGAGTGGGCATTGCGTATGGGTGAGAAAATACATCCCCAGTATCGCGACGAATACAAGACCGGCGTTACCGTTTCTTGGCACAAGGTGCCTTGGGTTCTGGGTTGCTCAGGTCTGTGGAATGATCGCGAGCGCGATTACGCGGATGCCATCAAGGTGGATAATCGCGTAGTCTGCGCAGGTGAACATCTGTCCTATCTGCCCGCGTGGCAGGAGGGTGCGATCCTCTCTTCGCTTGATGCCATCGGGCGTCTTCACAGTAAAATTGTCCAAGGGTGAATGCCATGAACACCACATTTCCAGCAACAGTCCTTCTCGCCGCTTTGGCGGCAACCACTGCCTACGCACAAGAGCCCGGTTCTTACGGTCACGAGCTTGCCTATAGCGACGAATTCGAAACTTCCGCATATGCTACCACCGACGGTGAGCGGCTGTACCGGACGCATTGTGCCGGATGTCACATGCCTGACGGAAGCGGCGCACAGGGTGCAGGGAAATACCCGGCACTTCGTGAAAATCCAAACCTAGAGTATGCCGCCTATCCGGTTTCTCTGATCGTTAATGGTCAGCAAGCGATGCCCGCGTTTGGAAGCATGTTGAACGACGAGCAGATCGTGGCGCTGACCGCCTACATTCAGGAGAATCTCGGCAACGGCTATGAGCCGGACGTAACACCGCAGTTGGTAGCCGACACGCGCCCTTACGAGGAAGCGGAGGAGAGTGCGGAGCATCAGACCGAAGTGGCAGAGGATGTCACGGCTCAGGGCAACGGCGGCGTAATACGCCACCCCATTCCCAATTCTGATTTTCCAATTCTTCAGGCCGTCGAAATCCCCGCCGACGCTGATCTCGTCTATCTCAGCGGTACAGTTCCGCAGGTGATCGACGAGAGTGCAGCCGCAGACGCGCCCGCGCGCTTTGGCGACACCGCTGCGCAGACGGTCTCAACATTCGAGTCAATTACGGCCAAGCTCGAAATGCTCGGTCTTGACATGGGCGACGTTGTTAAGCTGCAGGTTTATCTAGTTGCCCCAGATGGAAGCGACGCGATGGATTTCGCTGGCTTTATGGATGGTTACGTCCAGTTTTTCGGAACAGAAAAACAGCCAAATTTGCCAACCCGTTCTGTGTTCGAAGTTGCAGGTCTGGCCAACCCGTCATGGCTGGTCGAGATTGAAGCCATCGCCGTGCGCGAGTAACCAGCATCTCGGCGGGTGGTTCGCGCCGCCCGCCGTCGGCGCGCAAAAAATTTCAACGGCACGGACTCTGGTCCGTGCCGTTTGTGATCGCAGGCTTTAGTTGTGGTCCAAGCTTGCGGAGCATACCATCGCCGCATTTCACGGGAGCGAGCGATGCTTTGCCTGTGAGGGCACTCCATTGGCCGTTGTGGCGCTACCGTTTTGAAAGGCCGCTATCCGTTAATATAGATTCAGTCTGTTTCTAAATACCCATACTGCTCTGTCACGGGTTCCGCAGTTGGGGTGCGGATAACCTTTACGATTAGAAGGGAAGATTATTTTTGTTAGAAACGGTGGGTGCTACCCCAAACGTCGTGAAAACCGTAACGGATTGCCAGGCCTGCTGATTACAGGAACCGGCGCTCGACAGGTCCCCTAAGGCGGTGACATCTTCCGCGGCACACGCGGTTTTCCCAACCCACATTCCAGCGCGGGACGGTCCCAATCACCGGTGTTTGCTGCTGCGGCATATGTTGATTGAAGAAATGCCATTAACATCGCTTCGGGATCGTCGCTGGCCGCTACGTCATCGTATGACAGAATAAACTCGCCGAGTTTGCTATCAAACCGAGCCTCAGGCGGATCGACGGGCTGATCGGCGAAGGCTTCCGGCGCGGGATAGGCGTAGGAGTAGAACATCGCCCTATCCGCACCCGCGCCGCCCGGCCAGAAACCCGCCGACGATACCTCGTGACTGTAGGCTTCCTGTGCGACATCATCGGGCAGGTTCGGGATGCCCGCGGGATGCAGGGGTGCGCGCCTGCCGGAAAACCGCGTCACAGCCAGGTCAAAAGACCCCCAAAAGAAATGCGTGGGTGATACCTTACCGATAAACCCGCTGCGGAATTTTTCGAAGACCGGCACGATCCGCAGAAGCGCACCGTGAAACCTCTCGACCGCATCTGCGTCGTATGGACGGGCCTGCGTATCGTCCGCAAACGGCAATGCGTCGGGCACCTCGTTCGGAACACCGTGTATTTCGAAAGTACCACCAGCGTCTTCGACCGCAGTACGCGTGCGGTCGAAAAACTCTGCAATGCTCATGCTAGTTAGCGCAAACCCTTCCCGCGCGCCGCCATCCGCCTCGACCACCAGCCGGTGATCCACAAAATCGAGTGTCACGGTCAAGCAGCCGCCCGTTTCGTGAACCGCACCCGTTGTCATGCCGCGTGGCGTAACGTGCAACGTCGAGTGCCACGCGTGATTAACCCAAGGTGTATGAGCCACGCGGTACTTCCCGAGGATCTGCGTCCAAAGGTGAAGCGCCGCGCAGGTTTCAGCCCAGTCGCCATAAGGCAGGGAGGGCCAGCGATTAGCGTCCGGATTAGCCATCAGCCCAATGGTTCCATATTCTGACGTTTGAGGGCCAGTTTCACGCCGTCGTCCGCCTCCATCCGCTCCATGTGCTCCTTGAGCGTAGGATAGTCGTCGTAGGATAGGGGGGTCTGGTCCACCCAACGCATCAGGACATAAAGAAACGTATCCGCAAAAGACCGTCTGCCCAGATACCACTCGCCACCATTCTCGGTTAGCACTTCGTTCATACGGGCGTAGTGGCCGCCAAGCTTTTCGTAGGTTTTCTTCTTAACCTCTTCGACGGCCGCATCTGTAGCGGCGAAGTTTTGGGGGCCGAAATGGCCGCCGTAGGCCGCGTGAACCTCCGATGTCATGTATGACAGCGCCTCGGCCTCCTTGCGGCCCAATACGGTGTCGCGGCCAAAGCCTTCGGAGCCGTGGGTAGCGCCAAGCCAGGCCAAAATCGCTGAGGCTTCGGTCAAAACATCGCCATCCTCGAACTTAACTGCAGGGACCTTGCCCTTGGGGTTGATCGACAGGTAGTCGTCTTTTTTGTGATCGCCATAAGCCATCGTATGCACGTCAACTGGCGCATTGAGCCACGCAATTGCAATATTGGGCGAAAGCGAACAAGTTCCAGGCATGGTGTAGAGCGTTGGCATATCTGTGTTTCCTTGTGTGAAGTTCAACCAGTAAGACGGCCGGATTGCAGGCCACCGTTTGGTCATCTGAAGAAAAACCGCTGGCGCGCCGTGGAGTTCCGGACGCGCCCGACATTTATTCGGTTTTCTTTCCGGTAAACGCTGCAAAACCTGCGAGGAAGTCCTTCAGCCGGTCGCGCATCGTGTCATCCGTCATCCCGCCTTCGTCATCGAACACGCTGCCCGCACGCGATACCATGAGCCGACCCTCGAACCATGGGCGTGTACCCAAGGTCCGCAACACCGAAAGCCATGCATCCTGCGCAAGGATCGTTCCGAACCCGCCGGGTGACGCCCCGATCACCGCCACAGGCTTGCCGCCATAAACCCTGCCGATGTCGCTTGCAGGGCGCGTTGTCCAGTCGATCGCATTTTTGAAAACGCCTGGAATGGAATTGTTATATTCCGGCGTTATCAGCAACAGGCCATCGGCCTCCGCGATCTGCGTCTTCAATTTTTCGACGGCCGGGGGTAGACCGGACGCTGCTTCGTCGTCAGCATTGTAAAGGGGAATGCCGTCAATGCTGCCCACATGAAGCTCGGATTCCTCCGGCATCAAATCCTGAGCGGCGCGCAGCAAAGCGGTGTTAAGAGAACCCGTTCGCAGGCTTCCCGATATTCCCAAAAGTCGTGTCATCTCATCTTTCCTTTCATACGTTGAATTGTGCACCCTCAGACGCACGCATAGGCGGACGCACCACAAGACCGCCCGTCTTTCGCGTTATCCGTTGGCGTCACACCGGATCATCCCTGCAACGCCCAGCGTATTTTCCGGCGCCGCGATACCACTCTTGGTTGACCAAACATAACTGCCAAAAACCTACCGCGTGCCCGAGCCTGAAGCAACGTTCACGAACAGGCGTCGGGCGTCGTCGACTGCACAGGTATAAGTCGACGCGGTGACGCCATCCTTCCTGTTCCAATTCGACTGCGACCGACGAAGCCGTATCGGCAATGGCGCAGGTGCTGACCGCGATCGGCACGGTGCTGCTGGTCAAAGAGAGCTGCATAGCTGTCGCCATCCCTTTCGGCTTGTACGATCCAGATCGCGGGCGGGAGGGATGATCAGCGTCTCTAGGCCGCTTTCGTCCGCGTCAGGACATTCGGGGTTTTGCGTTGGCTGCCAGCTCAAGATCGGGGTCTCCTGATTTTTTCAGTCTGGTTTAAGGTAGTGTCGCACCACGGGTCCGCCATCGTGGCGGTCCAGTTTTTTGATCCGGTCCTGCAGATCAATGTCGGATTTCGTCGCGCGTGCATGTTGTTCCAGATGCTCCGCCCAGCTCGGCAGGTGGAACACTTCCGTCCACATCTCCGGCTCTTCGACGCATTGGGTGATGTCCCATCGCATTGCGCCATCGCGCATCCGCTCCTTCGAGAAGTCTTGCAGAAGGGCAACAAATTCATCTCGGTCAGAGGGCTCAATTTTGTAGGTCACCAAAACCATTGCCGCGCGGTCGCTGCTTTGCCCCTCAGCCAGCGGCGGTGCCTTCGGCCATGCGGAGGCTGGATCAAGATCCATACCTTCGCCCTGACCGACAGTGAATTTTCGGGTGACGACCATACCCAGCAGCAAGCCCGCTGAAGCCATAATCAACGCCGCCGTGATCGACAGGATCGTCGCAATCTGACCCCAGACAACGGAGCCCAGAGACATCGATCCGAAAAACACCATCAGGAAGACCGCCAGTCCGCGGGCACGTACCCAGTTCGGCAGGGCCGTCTGTGCCGAAACGTTGAAAGAGGTCAGCACAGCAATCCACGACAGCCCACCGGCAAAGGCCGCCAGCATAAGGGCGAAGGGGGCGTCGGACAGGGCCATGGCGAGGAGCGCCGCCATTGTGCCAACGGTCCCGATGCGCACGGTCATATCGGCATCAAACCGTCTGGACAGGCGCGGCAGAAGCAACGCTCCGATCACTGCACCGGTGCCGATTAGCGCCATCAGGATGCCGTAAAGTTCGGATCCGCCACCATTGGCATTGCGCGCAATCAGTGGCAGCAGCGACCAATAGGCAGAGGCAAACAGAAAGAATGCCAGCGCGCGGACCGCCGTGGCCAGCATCGCCGGATTATGGCGTACGTGGCGCAGGCCGGTGCGCATTTCCGATAGCAGGCTGCCGTGGGTTTTTCTGCTGGGCAGGTCCGATGGTTTCCACAGAATAAGAGCCGCAAGGATCACCATATAGCTGGCCGCATTCAGCGCGAAAGGCGAGGCAAGCCCGACACTCGCGATCAGGACGCCGGCAACAGCGGGGCCGATGGCACGGCTGATATTGATACCCATCGAGTTCAGGGCAATGGCGGGCTTGAGCTTGTCACGGGGGATCAGGCCGGGAACCACCGCCTGCCACGCAGGCGCCATAAACGCGGCACCGGTGCCGATGGCGAGGGTGAAGAGGATCAGCAGGATCGGCGTCATGCGTTCTTGCCACACAAGTATTGCCAACGCAGATACCACCACGGCCATAACCAGATTGATGATGATCAGCATGCGCCGTTTGTCGAACCGGTCGGCCAGCGTACCGGCCAGTAGGGCAAACAGGAAAACGGGCAGGGTGGTCGCGGCCTGCACCAACGTCACAACGGCGGGCGTGGGATCGAGCGTGGTCATCAGCCAGCCCGCGCCCACATCGTGCATCCAGGTCCCGATATTGGAGATCAGTGTTGCCGTCCACAACAGTGCAAAGGCCGTGTGCGCGAACGGCGAGAACGCCCCTACGATTCTGGTTTCATCACTGGATGACATTTGCCACGTCCTCGGAATGCTTCTTGGCGAAGGCCTTGATGTAGGGAGCGCCCGGCACAATGCGCCGACCAACCGCACGGGCGGCGGCGTGACCATCGATGCTGTCAGTGGCTGTCAGGATAACCTTGTCTGCGACACCGTCGACCCCACCAGGAGTGCCGCGATATCGGCCATTCGATTTTGTTTCGGCAAGCGCAATCTTTAGATCAGGCATTGTATGTTCCTTCAGTTCATTCGACAAAACATCAACAGCCCGACGCGCCCGGGAGCGCGCCCTTTTCGGGCACAGGGATCGGGTTGGCCCATGCGATGCTGTGTTCGTGACGGCGTTTTTGGTACCCCGATGCGCCGCCGTCGTGACAAGCGCGCATATCGGTGGAAGCCGGGGCAAGTGGTGCAGCGGGAAGATGGCGGCTATGGCCCAATCGTGGCTTTGCGCGGCGGATTCTGCATCATCGAAAGCAATCTTCCCACCTGGGATGGTCAGCACCGAGGTGATCGACCGGATATGGTCATACGGCACCGACATCAGATTATCAGAGAGAACGGCAAGATCAGCGATCGTGCCGAGCCTGAGAATGCCGTCCATACCCTGTTCGTTCGAGAACCACGCCGAACCTGTGGTCCAAATTGCCAGCGTTTCTTCGCGGATGAGATGGTTTTTCCCGCCGATGAGCGTCAGGCTCTGCACGATCCTGCCTGTTGTCGGCCAGTGCAACGCGACACAAGGGCCAGAGCCGGCCACACGGGTCGCATCCGTGCCTTTTTTCACGGGTTGACCGCCTCCTAGCGCCTTGAAGCGCTTGATGTTGCAGGGGCTGAGAGTTTCGTCAAAGGTTGCGCGGGTGGGTTTAACGCCTGACGCCGCAGCATCGTCAGCGCCAAAGAGCGCGTATTCCCAGCGCGACTCCATATCGTAGCTCATGTTATTGCGGACCTCGTGCGCGTGGCTGCTATTCGGCCCCAAAACAACACATAGGCTGTTGAGACTGGTCACCTGTTCAGCCTCGCTGTTCCGCCCTATGATAACGGTGGACAAGCCGGTCGCCAGCACCTTGCCATGGGCCATGGCTGTCACCTCCGGTCGGCCACTGTCGGTCAACTTCATGTCGCACCCTCCGGTCCGCAGGCCCAAAACCTCCATTTTCTTGCTCCTGTTGGCAGCCCCATTAGCCAGCGCACCAGACGCTTTCCGGTCGCGCCGCCACTTACCGGCATCGGCTGCGCCTCGTCCGAAGAAATCAGGGCGACATTGCCCTGACCGTCCTCATGAGGCAGCGTAACCTCAGCGCCGTAATTCAAGATATCTATATCCTCTAATTGCCTGTCGCAAATCCGGATTTTTGGGTGATGGTATCGCCGTTCAATATCTGCAGGGTTGCGGACTCTATCCGGTTGGGGATCTCAAGTGTGCTTAAGGAGAACGCAAGATTGCTGTTCAGCCAACTTAACGGGTTATGGCCCTTAACGGCGTTTTGATGGATGAGAATTATGCCAGCCTCCTTTGGCCGAGGTATGTGCCAACGCCGCGATCAGGCGGCGTTGAGCAGTTTTTGCAGTGTGATCAGTTCAGCCTAGCGCAGGTCATAGCCACCGCCATGAACTTCGGTCGCGACTTGTGCTCCTTGTTCACTCACGTCGCCGCGTCGCGAAACGACGCCCGCGTCGGGTGCCATGGTCAGTGCCTGATAGCTATCGGTCGACATGTCACCTTTCCTTTATGCATTCAGCGGTGGCAGCAGCGCCTCGATTTTGGCGCGGTGCGGCTCGTAGCGATCAGGCAACTTCAGCGCCTCACCCAGATGTTTGGTGTCTTCATCGCGGTCAAAGCCGGGCTCGTTTGTGGCCACCTCGAAAAGGATGCCACCCGGTGTACGGAAGTAGATCGCCCAGAAATAGTCGCGATCGATCACCGGCGTGACCTGATAGCCCGTGTCCATCAGCGCACGACGCACCTCAAGTTGCTTCTCGCGGTTTTCGACCGCAAAGGCGATGTGGTGCACCGAGCCTGCGCCCTGACCGGCGGTCTTGGCGCCTGATAGCTCCTCAAGGTCGATGATGTCGGCGGCATTGCCTCCCTCGATCCGGTAGCGTGTGATGCCGTCGGCGGACTCGTCCTTTTGATAACCCATAAAGCCCAGCAGTTCGCCCGTGGCTGCCGCATCGCGTAGCGAAAAACGCGCACCGTGAAAACCCAGGATGCCCGCATCCTCGGGGACGTCGGTTCCGGTCCATGGGGTGCGGCCGCGAACCTCGGACTCGACCAGCGCAAAGCCGTCGCCATCGGGGCCGTCAAACTGCAAGCGGTTCTCGCCGAGAAAATTGTTCTCTTGCAGGCCGGTAACGCCATAGTTGCCCAAGCGCTCTTTCCAGAACGGCAGCGCACCCTCGGGCACGGCAAATTCAGTCGTGCCAACCTCGCCAGTGCCACGACGGCCCTTCGGCATGTTGCCGAAGGGGAAATAGGTCATGACCGAGCCGGGAGTGCCGACCTCGTCGCCGTAGTAAAGGTGATAGACCTCGGGCGCGTCGAAATTGACTGTTTTCTTAACACGGCGCAGGCCGAGCGTGTTGGTAAAGAATGCGTTGTTCTCGGATGCATCCCCCGCCATGGATGTGACGTGATGCAGACCTTTGATGTCCTTGATCATGATAGTGCCTTCCCATTCAGCAATCTGTGTTGCTCAAGAGGTAAGGCAAGAACTGATTGTTCAGAATAGAAAGAGGATTGCATTCACTGTTGTTCACAGTGCAATAAAGCCAAATGCAGGATATCAAACCCGTTCGCGTTTTTCTCAAGGTAGCAGAGCTTAGCAGCTTTGCAGCGGCAGCGCGCAGCATGAATATGACGCCCGCGTCTGTCACACGGATTGTTGCAAAACTCGAAGAGGAGTTGGGCCAGCAGTTGCTTGTTCGCACAACGCGACAGGTATCACTGACAAGTGCCGGTGCGCTTGTGGCCGCCCGGTTCGGCCCCGTCGTCAAGGATTTCGACTTGGTGACCGATGAAATCACCCGCGCGGCACGCCCCGACAAGGGGCGGCTGGCGATCAACGCACCGATGTCACTTGGTTTGCGGCTGCTGCCGCCGCTCATCCAGAGTTTCCGACTAGCCTATCCGAATATATCGCTCGACATCACCTTAACGGACGAGCTGATCGACATTGTCGAGGCGGATTGCGATCTGGCCATCCGTGTTTCGGCGCCACCCCCTGACAAGTCGACGATCTGGCGCAAGGTATGCGAGGTTCCGCGGAAAATCGTGGCTGCCCCTTACCTGTTCGAGCAAACGCAAAAACCGTCAGACCCGGATGGATTGGAGCGGCGCTTTTGTATGTCTTACGCCTCGGACGGTAACGCCGAGACATGGGCGCTGAGCAAGGACGGGTCAAAACGCACGGTTCACGCAGGCTCTGACATCATCTCGAACAACGGGGATTTTCTGTATTCTTTGGCCAAATCCGGCAACGGGATGGCACTGCTGCCGGATTTCATCGTTAACGACGGTATCGCTGCGGGCGAGGTCGTGACGGTGTTGGAGGACTGGTCTGTCGCGCCGCTTTGGCTGACACTGTTCTACCCACCCTACGAGGTCCTGCCGCCACTGGTCGCCACCTTCACCGATTTTTTCGAAGCGCATCTGCGCGAAGTGTCGGAAATGAAGTTCGAATAGGAGAAACAGCCGCTGGCTGTTACAAGCGACCGTCGGGCGCATCCTTTCGATCGGCACTGCTCTCCGACTGCGTGATCAGTCGTGAGCCGCGCCGGTTGAGCGTATGTGTCCAAAGCCAGTTCACGGCTATTAACACACGTGCGCGCATTTCGATCAGGAAAAAGATATGCGCTACACCCCAAATCCACCATGCTAGCCAGCCTTTCAGCTGGACCTTGTCGAACTCGATGATCGCGCTGCGTTTACCGATCTGGGCCAGACTGCCCTTGTGACGGTAGATAAAGGGCTTGGTGTCCTGCCCGCGCAGACGCTTCTTGATCGTGCGTGCTACATACTGTCCCTGTTGTTTGGCCGCCGGGGCGATACCCGGTACAGGTCTGCCACCCGGCCCCGCGACATTGACGGTATCACCGATGGCAAACACGTCCGGGTGCCCTTGCAGAGTCAGGTGATCGGTCACCAGAACGCGACCCGCACGGTCGGCATCGGCCTGCATCCAATCAGCGGCGGGCGAAGCTTTGACCCCCGCAGCCCAAATAATCGTTTCGCATTCGATCCGTTCCGCGCCAACGGTAACGCCTGCTGCGTCGATCTCCGTTACAGCCTCCCCCAGCTGCACCTCGACACCAAGGCCTTCCAGCGATGTCTTGGCATAGTGCGACAGGTTCTTCGCAAAGCCGGAAAGAACTTGTTGCCCTGCTTCGAGAAGGATGATCCGCGCCTCGCGGGTGTCGATCCTGCGAAACTCTTTTGGAAGCGTGCTGCGCGATAGTTCTGCAATCGTGCCCGCAAGTTCGACACCCGTCGGTCCTGCACCGATGACGACAAATGTCATCAGGCTGGCGCGCTCTGCCGGGTCATGGCTCATCTCGGCCCTTTCGAATGCCGACAGAATCCGGCGGCGCAGGGTGGTCGCGTCCTCAATCGTTTTGAGGCCGGGTGCGTGTGGTGCCCAATCATCACGGCCGAAATAGGCGTGGGTCGCACCAGTGGCCAGAACCAGCGTGTCATAGGGCACGCGCATCCCGTTCATCAGCAGCACCTGGCGCGCATCAGCATCAACCCCCGTCACCGTGCCCAACATCGTTGTGACATCTTTCTTGCGCGCCAGAATGGAGCGGATGGGCCAGGCGATCTCGGAGGTCGCTAAAGAGGCCGTTGCTACCTGATACAACAATGGCTGAAAGATGTGGTGATTGCGTTGATCTATGACGCTGATCTCCAACCCGCTGCCGCTGAGGTTCTTGGCGGTCTCCAGTCCGCCGAAACCACCCCCCACGATCACGACCCGGTGTCCTGTATTTGTGCGATCTGTGTTTCTCATGGGAGATGGTCCTTCGACTGTTTGGGAGTGAGGGTCAGCGCGTCATGCGCTGCAATGATCCATCACGCTTGATGAGGTGGTGCCAGCCGACCGCCATCGTGATATGCCCGACGATCAAGAGAGCGAGGATCCAGCCCAACTCACCGTGCCACTCCGAAAAAGACGTGAGCCAGGTGATTTCGGGCTGTTGCGCCGGAAAAATCCGAAGCCCAAAAAAACTCAACCCCCGGTCGCTGCCCGCGGCTGCGATGACACGGATGAGGGGAACAACCACCATCAGCGCATAAATCGCCAGATGCCCGACGGTCGCAAGCCTGCCGATCAATCCGTCATGGACCGAAGGGCGGTTTTTGATATTCATCAGTCCCCAAGCACCTCGGAGCAGAACCAAAAGCAAAAGCGCGACGCCCAGATCCGTGTGATAGCTCCAGAAGAAGTCCCGCACGGCGTGATCCCGTGGTAGCCACCAACGTAAAGCGGCAGAAACAAACTGTGCCGCGAACAGTAGTGCCATCCCCCAATGCAGCCATTTGCTGATCGGGCCATAGCGGGCGGGTGTGTCTGATAAGGTCGACATTTCGGACTCCGTTTTCTGGTCTGCCATGGGAATTTACGCGCAACATAGCGTTCCGGCATTTGAGTATCCACCGTCCGCCGCGATCATGGCGCCAGTTACGGCACTGGCTGCGTCAGACGAAAGGAAGGCGATAAGGTTTGCGATTTTCTCTGGTTGGAGGTTGGAGAATGTGTTTGATCGGCATGGCCCCAACCCGTTCATTGAACATATCGGGATCATCCATTTTTTATTCCATCCGGAATGGATCTATCGACACAGGCGAAAACCATGGCATCCACACGGGTATTTCTGGTTACCCTTTCCACCCCGATTTGCGCCGCCTTGTGTACAACGGCGGCCTTGGACGCGCCGTAAGCGATATGCCGTACCGGATGCGCAATGGAAATTTCCGCAACGAAGGGTGTGAACACAATCGCGCCGCCGCCGCTCTTTTCCACGCGCCGCGCGGCCTGTTAGGCGGTCAGGAAAACGCCGGTCTGGTCGATGTCGATACCCTTGTCCCAAGTCTCCTTCAGGTAATTTGTCGTCGGCGCCGGTTACGTCCATCGCATAGAAGCTGACACGTTCGCCCAGATCATTTGCCGCTATCGTGAAGACTGGGTAAAGCGGCCTTTGCACCTAAATCCGCCAATACCTTGCCGGTCGTTGGGCCGGTTTCGCCGGCGGCACCGATCACGAAAGAGATTTTGTCGGTGAGAGAGATCATACCACACTCCTTTTGTGTCTCGCTGTGGCTGGTTCTTTCGTCTGGATGTTCGGCGTTTCTGTGTCTGCGGTGTTGATCTGCACCAGCCGCCCCTGCCGAAAGCATGAGGCGGCTGGTATTGCTTCAACGCGCGTTCAGACTTTCCTGATACGTAACGACCGGCGACCATTCTGGGCTCACCGCAGGCAAAGGCTCCGGCGCGTGATCGGCAAATGCGTCTGACGCATATACCACATTGCCTCCAGTCACGGTCAGTACCGCCTCCAGCGATTTGATCTCCTCCGCGGGAACCGAGAAGTAGTCGTCGGACAGGATAGCGAAGTCGGCGTACATGCCGTCCGCGATGCTGCCTTTCACGTCTTCCTCCTGCGAGAACCATGCGCTGCCTTGCGTGAAGATGCGCAACGCTTCTTCACGGCTCAGCGTGTTCGCTTCGTCCCAAAGCTGAAGGCCGCCCACCGTCTTGCCCGTCACAAGCCAGTACAGCGAGGGCCATGGATTGTAGCTGCTGACGCGGGTACCATCGGTACCGGCACCGACCGGAATACCCATATCCAGCATCTTGCGGATGGGAGGTGCGGCACTTGCCGCTTCGGCCCCGTAGCGTTCGACAAAGTACTCCCCCGCGAAGGCCATACGATTCTGAATGGCGATCCCGCCACCCAGTGCCTTGATCCGCTCAAGCTCTGTATCGCGGACGGTTTCGGCATGATCGATAGCCCAGCGAGGGGCGAATTTCCCCTGCTCCTCTGCGACCTGTTCGAAGACATCCATGATCAGCGCGATGCTGTCGCCATAGGTCGCGTGTTGGCGTAGGGGCCAACCGGCCTCGACCAGCATGGTGGTCACCTCATGCAGATCGCCCCGTGGATCCTGACCGTTGGCAGCACGTTCGGCGAGGTCGGGAGCGGGGGCGAGAAAATTCTCCCAGTCTCCGACGCTGTGGACAAGAAACTCGCCCGCGCCATCCAGTTCATAGCCGTGATCCAGATGCACATCCGCGTTCTCACCCACTTCGTTGTTCGCAATCCACTCGGAAAAATCCTCGGCTTCTTTGCCGGCTTCTTGCGCGAAGAGGTACGTTGTGATGCGCAGAGGCAGGCCATCATTTTCCGCGATGTTTTTCGTGGCGATGTAATCCTTAGGGAAGACATGCCCGCCGCCGCCTGCGTCAGTCGCGGATGTCAGCCCGAACCGGTTGAGGTCGCGGTAAAACTGGCGGGTGGAATTCACCATATCGTCTTCGGACATCTGGGGTAGGGTGCCGATGGTTTTATAAAGGATCGCGGGGTTCGGTTCCGCGTGCAGGATAGCGCCGCCGTTGTCGAGGATCTCGATGCGCGAGCCGTCTGCTGTTTCCGTTTCGGCCGTATAACCCAAAGCCTCGACACCCGCCTTGTTCAGGAACCCCTTACTATACAGGTACAGGACGAACACTGGCGTGTCCGGCGCCGCCTTGTTCAGCTCATCCACCGTCGGCATTCGACTTTCGGCAAACTGAAACGGTGACCAGCCGCCGATCACGCGAACCCATTCACCTTCCGGCACGCGATCTGCTTCGGTGCGGATCAGGTCCAGCGCGGCCTCAAGGGTAGGAATTCCGTCCCACCGCGTTTCGAGATTGAAGAAACGGCCGCCGCGCACCTGATGCGAGTGCGAGTCGTTCAGGCCGGGAATGATGGTGCGTCCGTCGGCATCGATGATCTGCGTGTCTTCGCCCCGAAAGGCTTCGACGTCCGCGTCGGTGCCGATTTCGACAAAGACGCCGTCGCGCACGGCAAAGGCTGTGGCGTTCTGTTCGTCGTCTGTAAATACCTGACCTGCGTTCAACACGATCATGTCTGCCGGTTGTTGGTCCTGTGCAAGGGCGGGGAGGGCCGCAATCATGGCCGCCGCAGCCACCGATTGAAGTCCGAATTTTCTAAATTGAAACATGCTCTTTCCTTCTGATGACCGTAGGGGTGGCCGCGAGGGGTCGCGGCCACATTTTCATTTAGGTAATCTTAGGCCGCGCCTGTATTACTCCGACGCCTGTGCGGCCTGCTGTGCGCGGCCATAGCTTTCGTTCACCGCGAAATAGCCGGGTGACACCTTGCCATAGAGCTTGGCCCATTCGCCCGCATCGGGACGGTTCCAGGTGCGGTGTGTCTCGCTCAGGATCGTGTTGGTGGTCATGGGCACGATGCCTTCGTTTGCCATACGGGTCATCGCAGCATCCGACGCCATCTTGCTGACGTCGCCCGACGCGTCCATCACGACAAAGACGTCGTAGCCTTCGGCTTTGGCCTGCAGCGCGGGAAAGGCTACGCAGACACTGGTCCAGACACCTGCAATGACGAGGGTCTTGCGTCCTGTCGCCTCGACCGCTTCAACGAAGTCGGCGTTGTCCCACGAGCTGACCTCGCCCTGACGCGCGACGTATTGCGCACTCTCGTCATTCTCGAGCAACTCTTCCAGTTCCACCATCAGCGGGCCGTTGGGACCGTTTGGTTCGGAGGCGGTGTAGATGATCGGAATGTCGGCCTGTTGCGCAATATTGGCAAGCGCCATCGTGTTGCGGCGCAGGTCGTCAACCGCGATGTCGTTCACGGTCTGGAACAGGCCCGTCTGGTGGTCAAGCAGCAGCAGAACCGCATCGGTCGGATCGAACAGCGCGTTGTTCGCGGCCTCCGTTGGGGTCTTGCTGAGCCCTTCGAGGTGCAGCGGCTTACCTGTTTCCTGTGCGTAGGCAGGCTGGAGCATCATGGCCGCACTTGCTGTCACAGCAAGCATTGCATTTTTCAAATTCTTAAGAGTTTTCATGGTCTTTTCCTTTGCCATATTGGGGTTTATCGATGTTTTCCCCGCCGACCTGCGATGCGGGGCAGGCGGGAGCGTTAAGGGAGATGGATCAGGCAAGCTTTGCCGCGGTCTCGACAAGGCGTCTGACCTGATGTCCGATGGCTGCCTTGGCATTGTCGTCAAACTCGGCGCCCTGCGTGTGGCTATAGCCGTAAGGGTTGCCGCCGGTTTTAAAGATCACCTCGTCGGTATAGCCGGGCGCGACAACGAAACCGCCCCAGTGCATTGCGGTGATGTAAAAGGATTGCAGCGTGGATTCCTGCCCGCCGTGGGGATTTTGCGCGGAGGTCATGGCTGATACGGGTTTATTCGCCAGCCCACCCTTGCCCCAGAGGCCGCCAAGCGTGTCAATGAACGCGCGCATCTGGCTGGCCATGACCCCGAACCGTGTCCCCGACGAAATCAGATAGGCGTCCGCCCATTCCATATCCTCGGCGGTTGCTTCCGGAATATCGGCGGTCGCTTCGAGGTGATTTTTCCACGCATCCTGACTGTTGACGGCTTCGGCGGGCGCGGTTTCGCGGGCCTTAAGTAAACGCACTTCAGCGCCGGCGGCCTTTGCTGCATCGGCGGCGATGGTGGCCATCTGATGGTTTGTGCCATAGCTGGAGTAATAGACGATTGCGAGTTTGACGGACATTTGTAGCTCCTCTTTGCTGTTTTCCACCTTCGAAGGGGATGCGCGATTGCGGCTGAAAAAAGGACCTCGGTCCGGTCTTTCACAGCACCGAAAGGAGCGCGTTCCCAACGATGATTTCTCATGTGCAACTACATCTAGGGCGCAAAACTGTTGTTCAAGTGGTCATTTATTTGCATATACTATTGCATAAATCGCAATTCTGGGATTGCGACCAACGAGAGCCCCAGAGAATTGCTCGGGCAAAGCGACGAAATAAATATTACTGACTGGAATCTGATTGTTGTCCTTTAATATCTGAGATCTACTTTTTTGTTGTCAAAAACAGCAATGGGAAGGATACGTCATGCAAAGCACAAGACGTGGATTTCTCGGAGCGACAGCTCTGGGATTGGGTAGCTTGCCATTTTCCGGCGCGGCACTTGCGCAAACAGCAACACAGGATGCCGGTACTGCTACTACTGCTACGGCAACGGTTCAGCCAACAGCCTATGGTGCGTCAGTTGCCGACAAACCTGTCGATATCATCAGCCTCGAACGTGTGAAGGAGGCAGCGCGGGACGTTATTCCGGAAGCCGGCTACGAATTCGTATCCGGCGCTGCGGGAGATGAATGGGCGTGGCGCGAAAACCGCCGCGCGTTCGACGATTTCCGTATCGAACCCAAGCGATTGCGCGGTGTATCCCCTGATGTAGATCTGTCTATCGATCTGCTGGGCAGCAAGCTGCCGTTCCCGTTTTTCACTGCGCCGATGGGCGCACACGGCATGGTTTACGAAGAGGCGGAAGTTGCCACAGCACGCGGCTCGTAGCGCGTGATGACATAACGCCGCCGGCATTGGCCACGACGCGCAAGAGGTTCGACATCATCAAAAGGAACTGACACATCGACATCACGTCAAGCTTTTGCGGATGCGCCGTCACAAGTACGGCAGTTGCGGCTGAGAGAGCAGACATGGTCAGATATCCCAAGGTAGGGGGGCAATCTCTTATCACCACGTCATAGTGATCCGGCACCTGCGCCAAACTATCTCCAACCCGTGCGAAAAACAGGTTGGCGTGCCGCTGCATAAGCGCGCGCGGCGTGTCATGCTCGACTTTCATAAGGTTCAGATTGCCAGTAATGGTGTCAATATTGATGGGATAGGTCTGCTGTATCACATCACGCGGCGGCACGGGGTCATCGTACCGGATCGCATTATAGAGTGTCCCACCGTCCAGCAGGTCAAACTCGGGCTGAAAACCGTGCAAGGCTGACAGGCTCGCCTGCGGATCCAGGTCGATTCCCACCACCCGATACCCGTCCAGCGCGATTTTCTGTAACAGGTGTGCCGCGATTGTGGTCTTCCCGCTGCCGCCCTTGAAGTTGATCACGCAGATTACCTTCACGCCGCCACGGCAGCTAGGTTCCCGGCTGTTTGGTGCCGGTCCCCAGCATTTCCCTTAAGGATTGGATGTCAGCCGGAGAGCAATAGCGCCGTCCACCAGAGGTGAATTTCCGCAGTTCCCGTTTTGCATTCGGGAGAAAAGCTCAGCACGATGCGCCTGTAGACGCTCGCTCAGTTTTAGAGCATGATCCCCAACAAGAAAGTCAATTCGGCCTAGCTGGTTCGCCATTGTGCCTCACGTCAATACCGTTAGTTACGGTTTTTTTGTTAACTGCTTTTTACCATGTGTTGGATTACCCACAGAAGACATTCGATCAGTTCCTTTATGTAAATCTTGTGCCTGCGAAAAGCTTCGCCACAAGCAGCGGAGTGCCGCAATATATGTATTTGCGCTTTGATGTCTCGCCATGCCGATTTTATCGGCACGAAACAAAGGAAATATGCCTGTCAAAGCCAAATTCTGACCCGCAAAAGCGGGCAAAATACCTCTTTTTAGCCCTGAAAAATTACCAATTGCGTTGCAGAATCATAGCCGAAGTCCGATCTATGCGCAGGGCCATGCCCCACGGTCTAATCCTCTTTCCAGGAACGAAATTTTGAAAATCCTGTTTTTGACAAAGTACCCAGAGCAGGGAGCGTCCAGCCGCTACCGCGTGTATCAGTATCTGGACCACTACAGGGAACTTGGAACCGACGTCGCCGTTCAAAGCTTCATGGATGCACCTCTTTACCGATTGAGCATTTCGCGCGGCAGTCAGGCCAAAAAATTCTGGATGGCAGCCAAGGCAACTGTGCGCCGATTGGCCGTTGTGTGGAAGAACCGGGATGCCGATGCGCTCTACTTGCAGCGCGAGCTTTTGCCCTTCGGCCCGCCAGTCATCGAACGGCTGTTGAAGCGCAGGGGGATGCGGCTCATCTTCGATTATGACGATGCTCTGTTCATCAAGAAGGCTAGCCGTTACAATCGGATCGCATCCTTCTTTCGGTCGCCGCAAAAGATTGCCGATATCATTCGAATGGCAAATTTGACAATAGCGGGCAACGACTGGCTTCGGGATCAGGCCAATTCTCTTGGCGGACGGGCGATCACGGTGGAAGTGGCCGAAGACACCAATCGCTACTTGTCAAAAACGTATGGCGACGGGCAGGTGACGATCGGCTGGTTGGGCTCGCCCTCAACCTCCAAATACCTGCACCTGATTTCCGATCAGCTGCGCGAGGTGGCCGAGGCGCAGCCGCTTGTGAAGTGGGTCATGGTGGGCGGGGGGGACTTTGAGATGGACGGGGTGCCTTGGGAAACACGGGATTGGTCTTTTGAGACAGAAAAGAAATCGCTGCACGAATTTGACATCGGCCTGATGCCTCTGCCGAACGAGCAATGGTCATTGGGCAAATCCGGTGGCAAAGCGCGCACCTACATGGCCGCCAGCGTTGTGCCGGTTGTCTCGGCCATGGGCTATAATCTGCAACTTGTCGATCACGGGCGCACAGGCATTTTGATCGACAATGAACACTCTTGGGCCGATGAATTGACCAAACTTATCCAGTCGCCCGACAAACGCCAACGCATGGCTGAGGCTGCGCTGCAAGATGTCAAAAACCGGTTTTCCATTGACGGTCAGGCAGCTAAAATCCATGATGCGGTGAAAGCACTGGTTAATGATGCCCCGTCCTGATCTTCCTACAGCAGTCGTGATGGGCCTGTCGCCCACCGGCCTGCATATCGCGCGCACTGTCAAACGCTTGGGCGCTTGTGTGATCGGCATTGGACGGCCGGGGGAGGTGGGGCTCTCGTCTTCTGTCCTGTCGCAGAAAATTGTGGACGACGGATCTTTTGACGTCTTTGAGCGTCTGCATCAGATTCTCGGCGAGCAATCCGCGGTCCTGCTGCCCTCCTCAGACGAATATGTCGAACTGATCGCGGCGACCCCGCGGCCGGACTTTCTGGCCCAGAAAAGCTATCATTCCGGTGCAGCCGATCTCTTGCTGACGAAATCTGCATTTTACGAAAAATGCGATGAACTCGGCCTGAAATACCCGCGCACCCTGACGCTTGCGCCCGGAGCACCGCGCGAGACGCTGAGCAAGATCAATCTTCCCATCCTGCTCAAACCCTCCCGCATGCATGAACACAAAGCGATGATGCGGGGCAAAAAAGGTTGGGTGATCAATGATGACGCTGAATTGACAGCGCTGTGGCCCCTGATTGCGTCTTTTCCGGGCGAACTGGTCGCGCAAGAATTCATTCCAGGCCCAGAAAGCGAAATCCGCCTTGTCTGCGGAAGCCTCAGGGCAGGGGGGGAGGTCACCTCGCTCTTTACCTGTCGCAAGCTGCGCCAGTATCCTCGCGGGATAGGCTCGGCTTCGGTTGTGCAAAGCAATGAGGAGCCGGACGCCGCCGAGATGGCTTTGACCTTCCTCAAATCTATCGATTATCAGGGAATATTCGGGGCTGAGATGAAAAAACACGCCGTCACCGGCGAGCTCTACTTCATCGAAATCAACCCACGCACATCGCTCTGGTTTTCGGTATCCGAAGCGGCGGGATGCCCTGTCGTACAACAATCCTACCTTGATGTAGCCGACCCTGACGGCCCCCCGCTGGGATGCGCCCAGCAGCCCGGTGTGCGTTGGCGCTATTGGCTCAAAGACAAGGTGACACAAGCCGGATATGTCTTCAAACCGCATCCGGTCTTCCCCAAACCCCGGATGAGCGACGCAGGCCCCGTGCGGAAAAGATGCTGGGCGGTGTACGAGCCGGCCGATCCATGGCCTGCAATCGTGGAACCATTGGGGCTCGGTCGCAAATTCCTGCGCCGCGTGTTCAAAAGACCGAGTTCAAAATGACATCCAGTTTCACCATTTCTCTAGATTTTGAGCTACGCTGGGGCATACGCGACAATCCGAATGAAGAAGCCTACGCGCATGCGATCCTCGGAGGGCGTCGCGCCATACCGCAGATGCTCCGTGCGTTCGAAGACTATGGCGTAGCCGCCACTTGGGCCACGGTCGGATTTCTCTTCGCCGAAACCCGCGAGGACCTGCTCAGCCACTTGCCCGCGACACTGCCAGACTATGCCAATCCTCACTTGTCACCGTACGCCGATGTGCAGAACAGGGTCGGGCAGGAGGAGGCAGATGACCCGTTGCATTTCGGGCTGTCTCTGATCCGTCAGATCGAGGGCACGCCCAGACAGGAAATCGGATCGCACAGCTTTTCCCATTTCTATTGCCTTGAAGACGGAAGCACCGCAGAGGCTTTTGGTGCCGATATGGCCGCAGCACAGAACATTGCGCGGTCCAAGGGTATCACAACACAAAGTCTTGTCTTGCCACGCAATCAGCAAAGCGAAAGCCACCTAATCGCTGCCCAGAGGGCAGGTATCACTGTGTTTCGCGGCCATCCCAAAGTGGCGTTCTATCAACCGCGTGCGCGCACGGATGAACGCCCCCATTGGCGGGCCTTGCGGCTTTTGGATAGTGCTATACCACTGACATCGACGCTGGCAACGCCGACGCATGATTTGACCTCAGACCTCATCAACACACCTGCCTCACGGTTTTTGCGCCCCGTGCGTTCAACGTCCTCTTTCTTGGCCAAGGCGCAACTGCGCCGGATAAAAAGTGAGATGACTGAGGCGGCCCGGCAAGGAAAGAACTATCACCTCTGGTGGCACCCGCATAACTTTGGATGCGCGACCGAGGCCAATATGGAAAACCTGCGCGCCATTTTGCGCCACTTCGTTTCCCTGCGGGACAGTCACGGGATGCAAGCGATGACCATGCTTGACTTGGCCCAGAACGTTTCCGCCTCCAAAGGGTGATGCCCCCTGAGACTTCGGGCACGATTTGTTACCGGTTTTTAGCGACAGCCCGGTAAACAGCGTCATACCGCGCAACGGCCTCGGTCAATGAATAGTGCTTGCGCCCCTGCGCCTTGATGTCCGCGCGTTTACCAGATTGCGCCAAACCAACCAGCACGCGCGCAACGCGGTTCACCTCATCCTGACTGTCATTCTGCAGCACAGCACCAAATTGACCATCCTGCACAATCCTCTCAATGTCACCCACCCCATGATTAGAGGCCACAGGCAGCCCACAGGCCATGTACTCGCCCACCTTGGTGGCAGACACGCCAAGGCTCGACGGGGTGGAGACCTGAAAGGACAGTCCGATATCCGCCGCGTTGAGGTAGTTCGGCACCTCCGCATGGGGAACGCGGCAGGTAATAACCTCACTCTCCTCCAATGTCACACCGTGTGCAGTTGCAGCCCGAACGTGTTCGGCACTTTGGTGATTGCCCATGAGCAGCAGTCTGGCCTGAGGGACAAGCCGACGGGCCGCCTCATAGACACGGTTCACAAGGTCCATTCGATAAACACCACTGCTGGACCCCAGATAACACACCACCATCGCATCATCCGAAATACCGAGGCTTGACCGGACCCGCGTCCGCGCCTCTGCTGAGATATCAAATGCTTCTTGATCCACCGAACAGGGCACAACCGTGATGGGGCAACCGCCATAGCTTGAGGCGGCCGCGATGACGCCCTTGGCATCTTCGGTAAGGGTCACGATCTGCGCGGCCTCAGTGTAGGCACGGGCCTCAAGCTTGCGGAAGTAAGCGATCTTGGCACGGTCCAGGGGGTTACTCCTCGACCACGCGCCACCCTCAATCCTTTGGTCAATCCAGAACCCGCGCACATCGCACATCAAGGCGGCGCCGTGGTCCCTGGCCGCAGCGAGGCTGGGGCCAAGCGGCATGTAGCTTCGGCAGTGTATCAGATCGGTCGCGCGCGTTGTCATTTCCCGCCGCAGCCGTTTGAGCATTTGCATGGGCACGAAAAACCGTTGCGCCCGACCCACCATACCGCTGCGGCGAAACACCGGAGAAAATCGCAATGCGCCTGCACAGGAAGGGTCATTTTCAGCCGAGAGCGGGGCAGGGGGGGTGACCGCCCATTTCGCCGGATCTTCAACCGAAATCACCGTGATGTCGTGCCCGTTCCGCGCGAGCCCCTGAAGATACGGCAAAACCTGCGCTACTCCGATGTGATCCGAGAGGCCGTTGTTGGTGATGAAGATGCTCGTCGCTTTGGTCATGGAACCTACAGTTTGAATGTGAAGCCGATACTACGGTGTATTGTATAACAAAAGCCGCCCACAGAATGGGCGGCTGTACTTAAAGTCAGATGTGGGTTTTTAGGCTTTGCGCCGCTTTACGAGAGCAAAGGCTCCAAGCCCCGCCAGCAGCAGTGGGAGACCAGCCGGCAGCGGGACCGGTGTGGTAGGGTTGCCGCCCGGTATGACAGCACCCGCGCCCGCGACGTTGCTGAAGCCCGCTTGTCCGAAGATAATCGAACCATGTTCTACGTTGAGAAAAGCATAGACGCTATCGGGGACATTGATAAACCCACGGGGAAGATAACCGTCCAAATTTTCGTAGATCGACGTACCGATATCTAAACGGAAGCCCAAGTAACCGCTGTCGCCTACAGTAGGGATTGCGTTATTTGCGGTAGAACCAAACAGGTCTTCGAACCCGCTATCGTCACCGAACGAACTAGCGCCAACCACGTCACCAGCCTCGAACAGATCCGCGACACCATTCGTCGAAGAAATATACACCTCTTGATACGCAGCCTCGAAAGAACCTTGATACGCACCGTCCGAAATACGGGCTGAAGTTATTCCAACGGGCCGTGGAGGACCATCCATAAAACGGTAGTCAAGGAGTGCGTTTACAAAACCACCGACGTCAAAATAGCCACCGATGCCCAGCTGGATATCATCAACACCATCTTGGTTAAGATCCAGATTAGTGAAAGTCGAAAATCCGAAATCTGAGATCGTATCAGCGCCGGCTTGGCCTGGATCGAACACAATTGTATCCGCGCTTGCTCCAAAAGTTCCAGCAAAAGACAGCAAAATCGCGTAAATGGACGGTTTCTTCATAAAGTTTTCCCAACTATAAGTCTCTAGTTCGTAAGATTCTTGCCAATTTGTCAATCGAATTCTTGTGAGGATGGACATCCCGGATAGGTTTTGCCAATCTAATGACATGCATCGATGGCTTTCCCTGTTCAGTCTCACACTTGCCGCCGTTTGGCTTGCGCCGCCGACCTATGCTGATGAAATAACTATTACCAAACAGGGGCTTACACGAATAAACCAAGGCATTTGGGCTGCGACAGGCCTCACCCTGCCCGAAACTGATACAAACCTGCCGATCCTCGGGCCTGCAAACAAGCAAGACGGCGTGCGTCTACTGAGATTCTTGATGAGCAAAAACGCCATCAATGGGTTCAATCAGATCATCTACGACAACAGGGATCGGGGTCATTCCAGCCTCAAGCTTGCAGATTATCCCGCCCTTGCGCATCTTAAATATGGCCCGGAGCTAAAATCCGACAATTTGGATGCTGGCCTGGCCGGACGGATTGTCTTTCCGGCGGTGGTATTCGGAAATTCTTCGACAGCGGTCACCAATGGGCCTGCGCCGCGAAGCCTGCCGCGTCTTGCCATGACTAATCCGTTTTGGCGGCAAATCACGCCCATGCTTTATGCGAACAATCACATCTATGTTTATCCCGAACATCGCGATCACGACGATGCGGACCTCTATCCTATCAACTGGCCATACACGATTATCAGTCAGGGGTCGTCGGGGTCTGACAAGGTCTTTCTCAATGCCATTGCTTTGACTCTTGCAGCTCTGCCTGCCGACACGTTTGTGTTCCTGCGTGAAACCGGTCTGATTGCGCCAACCGTGCAGATGATCCTGCGCCGCAATCTAAAGTCAGTTTCGTCGCGCGAAGATTACCTGACAGGCACTGCCCATCCCGCAGCATTCCAGGGCCGGCTTGTTCAGGCAGGCCGGATGGTTGAGCAGGCATCTAAACTGCGCCCCGAAGATGTTCCGCCACTTGTCCAGTTGCGGGTCATCCAAGAGGATTTTCTACCGTCTGCGGGGCTAGCAGGGCTGGATGAGCGCTTTTTAGACACGCCCGCCGCGATCGGGCGGATATGGCGCAGCTTCGCTTCGAAAAGAGAGCTTTTGGTGACCGCCGAGGACACAAAAGCGCATACAGACAAACCGCTGACCTTCGAGTGGCGACTGTTGCGGGGAGACCCAGAGCGGGTGTCGATTGAGCCGCAGGGGCCGGGTGGCCGCGAGGCGAAAATTCGTATCGACTGGCATGATCCATGGACGGAACCCGACCCGCTTGGGGATCAGAGTAAAACACGCCGCATGTCGCGCGTCGACGTTGGAGTTTTCGCAAATAACGGTGTCCATGACAGCGCCCCGGCAATGATCTCGATCGATTTTCCCGAACATCAGCTTCGCCAGTATGAAGGTCATGAAGATGGTCAGATGCGGCTCTCAAAAATTGATTATGATGCAAAGGGGCGCGGCGCTTATTTTGACCCGCTGATTTATTGGACGGCCGCATGGGCTGATACGGCACGCTACGACGAAAGCGGAACCAAGCTGCTGGGATGGGATCGGGTTTCTGCGGATGGTGTCAGCGCTGACTTTGTTTCCCACATTCCGCAATATAAATCAAAAGACTACGAGCTTGACGTCAGCGACATCAGTGCGCCCATATTACGCGCTCTGAAAGACGTGGCACCGGTTGAAACGGAATGACCTCTTGAGCTGTTAAGCCTAAACAGGCTTTTATAAATGCCTTTTGCGTTTCGCCTTTCTTGTGAGACATATCACGAAGGGCGAAACGCTTTGGCGCATCTATTTCAAATACCGCTCAGCTCCGGATGGGCACAAGGGCGCCTGGTTCCGGCATTAGACACAGTCAATGTGCGGCCAGACTGACTTCGACAGCGTTGTTAGATGCTTCTTCTTTCTGGCGCCGCGCATAGGCTTTGGCCACGCGTTTGAAGTCATCATCGACAAGCATGGTACCGTACCATTGAGGCTCGGCAGGCTCGAACCCGTGTCGGCGGGCCATTTCAGACATACGATCCGCCTGTGTCAAGCTTAGATCACGACCAATGCTGTAATCATCAGTTTCTCCTTCCAGCGCCAGCAGCATCGTCTCTCCAAGACATCCCCAGCACAGGTTATCCGGCAGGTTTTGGAAGGGCCCAAGGTTTACCGGGAAAGGTGGGTTCACCAGTCCACCATCAAACACTAGCACACCATTGTCTGACAAATCTGCATGAGCCACGTTGGCAGGCCGCGCAACATCACACACAACCGTACCCGGGCGAAGCTGGGTTGGGTCGAGGAACGTGACATCTGCGCTGGTGGCGACCAGAACCATATCGGCAGTCTCCAGAGCATCTCTGAGATCTGTTGTTACCTGAATTGGTGCGCCTTGCCCCATTCGCGTACAGGCTTGCTCAAATTCTTTCGCCGCGCCTTTAACGGTATCCGCGTTTTTCCCAGACATCAGGTGTCGCACGGTTTTGCTCAGACCACCGCAGCGGTGGGTAGGCTGCTCCGAAGCCAGGGCATGTACGACTTCATCAGCAACCTTGTCCAAGAACTTGTGCGCCTGTACATTTCCGCCATTGCCAACCAAGGTCAGGCGCTTTGCCTGCCTGGACAGCATCAAACTAGCCAAACGACCGATCGCTCCTGTCGCACCGACCACCACAATATGCGCATTGGCTGGATCCATCCCGACACGGCGTGCGGCGCGGGTGAGCGCAGTTACACCCGACACTGTAGTGAGTGTGTTGCCACTGGTGACAGGCACGCCCTCACCCGTAACGGCTGCGCCGCCACTAGTGACAATGGATGTGAACGCACCGAGGCCAAAACGGCTCGCTCCATATTCGGCTGCCATACCGGCCGAGGCTTTGATCATGTGGCGCGCGGCTTTGCGGTTTTTACCCATCATATCCTTGGGCAGCAGAGGCACCGACATGATCATCCCTTCCGCTGAGGCCCCGGCTCGCGAGGTCCCGCCTTTTACCGGCCAGGCAAAGCCCGGACCGACACGCTTGACCCATTCCATCCAGTTGGCCCTTTCCTCTTCGCTGAAGCCAGCGAAGGACGGATCGGAACGCAGCACATCCTCTTCTTCAGTGTAGTGGATTAGGAAACAAAAACGCCCCGGAGTCGGTTCGGGCAAGCCTCGCGCTGGCCCTTGCTGAGGCAAGAAAGGTGCCTTGTCCTTAAGCTGCTCAGTGCGCTTGGATGACACCAAATGCTGCATAAGTCTGCGATAATCTCCACGGTCGAGCACATCACAAACGGATTCAAGTGCGTCAACGCAGCGGTCTATGTCAGATTTATCTGCGATCAATGGCGGCTGCAGGCGCATTACACTGGTATCGTTAAACACCGGCGCGGTCAAAACGGCCTCAACATTGAGCAGATACGAGCTTAGAAGTCCGACAAACCCGCCATTCAAGCCACAAAACGCCATCGCCGCCGAATCGCCCCGTTCAAAAGGCTTGTGAAACTCGATCGCCCGCATATAGCCGCTACCACGAACCGAACTCACAACACCCGGATAACGCATCATGAGCGACTGCAGACGGCTGGAAAAATGGGTTCCGTTTTCAGCAACCTGCTTGATGAAGGCCTGATCGTCTTTCAATAGCAAATCAATTGTCGCATTCGCCGCTGCGCAGGCCAAATTATTGTTGGCGAACGTTGAGCTGTGTAGCAGACCAAACCGGTCATCCCAGACTTCTGGGCGCACAATGACCGCTGAGATTGGCATCAAGCCACCGCCCAATGCCTTGCCAAGAAGCAGCATATCGGGGGCTTCACTGCAATCTTCGCAGGCGAAAAGCTTCCCGGTTCGTCCCAGGCCGGTTTGAATTTCGTCAATGATGCTGAGCACACCGTATTTTCGGCAAAGGCGGATCACCGCGTCAATGTAGTTATCCTCGGCGGGGCAAACTACGCCGGCTTCGCCTTGGATCGGTTCGACAATAAAGGCCGCGATGTCATTGCCCGATTCAGCGAGCTTGCTTTCGAGGGCGTTGAGATCACCGAAAGGGATGTATTCGAACCCACGCGCTGGTCCGCCAAAGTCCTTTTGATACAAAGACTTACCGGTAGCTGACAGGGCGCCCATTGTTTTACCATGAAAACCATTGTGGGTGGAGAGAATATTGTCGCGTCCACTGCGTGCGCGAGCAAGCTTAATAGAGGCTTCAACAGCTTCTGCGCCTGTATTGGCCAGCGTTACGATCTCAAGATCGTGCGGTGTGATGCGCGCCAGTGTTTCGGCTAATTTCTCTGCTTCCGAGGCACGAAGAGGTTGCACCATCACGGGGGTTAGCAAATTTTGTTGGCGGTTTAACGCATTCCAGATTTCTGTTGGATTGTGACCAAAGGGCAAAGCACCATATTGAGAAAGAAAATCCAGATAGCGGCGACCGCCCGCATCGATAAGAGTGCTGTCCACTCCATGTGCTAGGTCTAGATCTAAGCCGAATGTTTCAAGCAGGTGCCCACGTGTCGGGTTCAATTTGTTCATAGTGCTCTCCATCAATTGCCCACGTTCACAAGAAGGCATTCATCTTAAGTGACTATGAAATCAGGGCGCAAATTGGGCGGAAACAGATTGTTAACATGACTGAAGGTGTCAAAAGCTTGGTATTTTTGTCAAATTGATCCATTTAGTGCTCCGTCGTCTAGGTTTGAGGGTGATCCGAAAGGCACTACACACAACATGAGTCGTGCCTCCGAAAAGGGTCTTTGATTGATTTTCAGATGAAGAATATTACGTGATACCCGTCCATGACGGTAATTTCACTTAATGTACTGCCCACATCCGCCGCTGACGAAGTAACTCAGCAAACTGGTGAGGCCAAGGATAACACTTCCTATGCGGCGAAGATTCGCGCAATGTACAGTGGTTCTCCGCCGGTTGGTACAAGTAGGCGGTGCGGAGATCAGTAGAGTTTGGCGCTGCCTTGCTGCGAAAGCAGGGCTTGAAAGCAATCCAGCAAGAGAATGAGCCGACAGTCAGACGCAAAAAGCCGCGACTACTGTCGCGGCTTTTCAATTTATCACTATCAGGAGCCTGTGGTCCCTGTAGTCGCTAAGTTACGACTTGCGACGACGGCGTCTGCCGACCGCTGCCAAACCACCCAGACCGCCAAGCAGCAGGAGACCTGCCGCAGGAACCGGCACTGCAGAGACTGAACCAATCGCACCGTCAAAGGCCTCGACACCATTGGAGTCCAGCGTAAACGTCAAAGACGCCACGGATGACAAATCAACACCGACAAAGTCAGAAAACGCCTGGAAAGGAGAAAATCCTGGGACTAGAAGTTCTGTAACCGTGTGCGAATTCGCCAAGGTATCTTCTACAGTAGCTGTGTAGACGGTCCCTGGCAAATCCCCGCTGACAACTTCGAAGAAGAACTTATCGTTAAGGCCGCCATCGGTCAAATCACCCAGCGCTACGCCACCAGCGGCCAGACCATAAACTACAGTCGCCAAACCTCGCTGAAAAGTGTCGTTGGCAAATTTCAGAACACTGGGGGCAGGAAAGCCTGCAGCACCAGTGCTTTCCAGTGTTGAGCCAGCTATAGGGTTCGTACCATTGTTCGGGGAAGTCGATACGCTCATCGTACGCGACCCACCCAGGACGGTCGCAGT
The DNA here is from genome assembly GCF_026410285.1 of Sulfitobacter sp. F26169L. Taxonomy (GTDB): domain Bacteria; phylum Pseudomonadota; class Alphaproteobacteria; order Rhodobacterales; family Rhodobacteraceae; genus Sulfitobacter. Next base: position 141,772 of record NZ_JAPMLP010000006.1, read on the forward strand.
CGCCAAGGTACTAATGTTGGTTTCGGTAGCCCTCGGTACATCTTCGACGTACTGCTGGGCATTAAAATCGTCGATCATAACTGTTGCTGCTGTCGCCGCGGATGCGGAGAACGCGACGATCCCTGCAGCTAGAGCACTATTAAAGAACTTCATAATATATCTCCCCCTTTGTGTAGAGTATAAACACGCAAACACCACATGGGTTCCGTGCTAGCAATAATATTAACTATTACGCCTAGCACTCCGGTGAGTCAACTGAATTAGCCTCAGAACTAAGTTCTTCTGGTTTCTCATGAAAATACACAAACTGACTGTTTCCCAGATGGAAACAAAGCTCGGATTCTGCCAAGCTTATCCGTGATGAAAAAGAAATCGTTGCAAATTCCGGTTTTTTTGGCGAGAAGCCCCGGACCCTGCGGGCGGCTCCGTCACAAAGCGACATGCTCAATGCTGAACAGAGATCATATGTTCCTTTATGCACTCGTGACGGTGTGTTGCACCTTTGAAGGTGTGCTCACGCTCAGCGACATTGACATGATTCTTCCAGAGCATCTGAGATCGTTTGTCTACTACTATGGAGCATTCTGGCCTGGTTTGCTCGACAACTGGAAGCCAAACTATGCCGCTCAGCCTTACTTAATGTTTATCACACATGTTTTTTTGCATACCGGATTGGTGCATCTTACTGTGAACATGATCACGCTCTGTTCTCTAGGCTCGGTGGTGCTGAACCGTGTGGGGCAGGGCAGGTTCATATTTCTTTATACAATTTCCGCTTTAGGGGGTGGAATCGGGTTTGCCTATCTGGCGGAGAACCTGCAGCCGATGGTGGGTGCTTCGGGCGCGTTGTTCGGCTTGCTGGGCGCTATTTTGGCATGGGAATTTCAGGACAGTCGGGAAGATCGCGAGGCCCTTCGATATCTTGCAGTGGCAATCTTCCTCCTAATAGTGCTGAATTTGGTTTATTGGTGGGCCATGAAAGGCCAGCTCGCCTGGCAAGCTCACCTTGGGGGATTTCTTTTTGGCGGGATCGCGGCAATTGCCATCGGCCGGCGGACACCGGATGACGAAAACCCGACAAAAACTTCGTAGGTCAGGGTGACAGGACACACCATATGCACCGAATCGATCTGCCCGTATCTAGCAGCGCACAGTTTCGGTATGAAAGAAAATCACTTAGGATATTGCCCTTTGTGCACGGCTCAGCCGCGGCTGATGCCTGAATTAGTAAAAAAGCCCTCGGTTCGTGCGCGTTGACTTGCTGTCGACGGCAATTTCCGCGAACATTGAGTACCTGCTCTAAGTGCCTTTTGGCACCGGCGGATTTTGCATCTGAATAGGGAACGTAACTGTGCGGATTTATAAACGACTTTTTCCAGCCGTAATTTTGCTTTCAGGCACGTTACTTCTCGCGGCCTGCGATTCTCCCGAAGAACGTGCCGAGAAACACTTTCAAAACGCGATCGCCTTGATTCAGGACAACGATGTCGATCGCGCCATCGTGGAATTGCGTAACGTGTTTGAGCTCAATAGCGGACATATTAAGGCGCGCCAGGCTTTGGCTGAACTGCATATGCAGCAAGGCAATGAGCGTGCCGCTTTCGCCCAATATTCAATTTTGGCAGAGCGCGACCCGGACGATTACGAAAGCAGAATTCAACTTGCGCAGTTGGCGTTCAACTTCGGGAGCTGGGACGAGATGGATCGGCTTGGCACGCAGGCGATGGAACTGGCCCCTGACGACCCGCGCGTAAAGGCAATTGCCCTGACCCTCGCCTACAGGGAGGCTGCTAATGACGGCGAAGCGTCAGACCGTCGTGAAATGGGCAATCAAGCTATCAAAATGCTTGAGCAAAACCCTGAAAGTCTGCTCTTGCGCAGTCTAATTATGGATCATTCGATCCGTGAGCAGGACTTTGCCCGAGCCCTTGCCGAAATCGACTGGTTGATTGGCAACGATCGCAAGAGAGCCCGATATTACCAAGAGCGTCTCCGTATTCTGGCGATGATGCAAGATAGCGAAGGTATCGAGACCCAACTTCGTGAAATGGTTAAGATTTTTCCAGAAGATTCCGGGCAGAAAGCCACGCTTATACGCTATCTTGTCTCTCAGAATGATCTGGATGGTGCGGAAGCCTTCCTCCGTGAACTGGTGGACGAAGCCGCACCCGACGAGACAGGCGCGAAAGTCGATCTCATTCGCTTTTTGGCAGAGACCGGCGACCTTGAGAAAGCCCGCAAAGAAACAGCGAAAGCCATTTCCGAAAGTAATGATCCGCTCCCATTCCAAATAATCGGAGCAGGGTTTGATTTCACTGAGGGCAAACGCACAGAGGCGATTGCAGCTTTGCAAAATGTGCTAGAAACATCCAAGGCTTCTGGGGAGGGCGTGACCTCCGAACAAACGGACAGCGTTAAAGTGCTTTTGGCGGAGATGCTGCTGAAAACTGGCAATGAAGTTGGCGCACGCACCCATGTTGAGGAATTGCTGGCCGAAAATTCGACACATCCCAAGGCGCTGAAGATGCAGGCGGCCTGGCAGATCGACGCTGATGAAACAGGGCCCGCCATCGCGGCGCTGCGTCTGGTGCTTGACCAAAATCCGGATGACGCGGATGCGATGACCCTGATGGCAAACGCGTACAGTCGCACAGGCGAGGCCGACTTAGCCAAAGACTTTCTGGCTCAAGCCGTGCAGGCATCCGGCAATGCGCCTAGTGAATCTCTGCGCTACGCGAGCGTCTTGATCGATGATGAAAGGTATCTTCCCGCTGAGGATGTTTTGATCCCGGCTCTGCGTCTAGATCGGACAAACACGCGCTTATTATCGATGCTGGGCCAGCTTTATCTCCGCATGGAAGATTATGGCCGCGCGACTGGTGTGATCGACTCGTTGCGCCGAATTGGTGGGGAACAGGCCATCCAGGTGGCTAATGGGCTGGAGGCAGAGCAGCTGAATCTGCAGAAGGGACCGTCCGAGGCGATGGCCCATCTTGAAGGTCTTGCCAATGAGACCGATGCGACTGTCGGAACTCGAATCGCGCTGGTTCGCGCCCGGATCAGCACAGGCGATCTTAACGGTGCTTTAGCCTTGGCGAAGGAATTGAGAGAAGCGGACCCCGATAGCAAGGCGCTGCTGGTCGTTTTGGCAGTGGCCCACACTGCCGCTAGAGATTACGATGCCGCAGCTTCACTTTATAAAGAGCTTATCGATGATGCGCCTCGTAACGCAGGCGCTTGGCTGAGATTGTCGCAGGTTGGTCTGTTGAAGGGTGACCGTGAAGCGGCAAAATCAGCCATTGATGGCGGACTCACACACGCGCCCGAAGACCCTGACCTGTTGTGGGCAAGGGCCTCGATTGCGGAAAGTGACGGAGATATTGAAACGGCCATCAAAATATACGAGATTCTCTACGAGCAAAATTCTAGCTCCACCGTCGTTGCAAACAATCTAGCAAGTTTGCTCTCCACCTACCGTACCGACGAAGCAAGCCAAGCGCGCGCATGGACAATTGGGCGCCGTCTTCGCGGTTCCGACTTTCCTGCCCTGCAAGACACTTACGCCTGGCTTTTACACCAGCGAGGCGACAGCGCAGAAGCCTTGCCAATTCTCGAGAGCGCTGCTGAAGGCCTGCCAGCAGATCCGATTGTACAATATCATTTGGGACAGGTTTATCTCGCAGTGGACCGTTCGGAGGAGGCACTTGAACAATTTCGAAAATCGATCGAGATCGCCGGGCCAGCCGATTCACGGCCGCAGATTGAGGAGGCCCGAAAGCTGATGCAGAGTCTTCAGAACCCTGACCCCGCTCAAGAATAGTATAAAGCAGCGTTTTGCGAAAAATTCCAGTTTCAGGGGTTCGCAAAGCGCCCTATAAGCATACCGAGCCGGCGCATTTTTTGTGCATTATCCGTTTTCCGCTATGATCCACTAATGCAACAGGTTTTCTTAAGTGTGACAGAAATGTCGAATAACGTTTCTTTAATCTTCCATGCCCCATTAGATTTTCGCAAAATGGCGCAGCGGTGTGTTAACGGTCACGCCTAGTGCTAAAGAAACAAAACATACACGCTCGTGAGGTCGCAAGATGGGAAATCCAAAGCTTACAGTACTGAAAGTGGTTGGGATCACCTTTATTCTGGGCGCTTGCACTATCGCTCGACCAGGTCCAAGCAAAAATGAGCTGTTGAATGTTAAATTTGACGAAGCGGAGCAAACCCAAATCGTCTTTGTCGATAAGCGCATCACCTCGTTGACCGCTGCCAGGACTGGGTCGTCATTTCCAAATGAACTTCTGTCGGCATCGGGTCCGTCTTCTGATGTGATCAGACCAGGCGACACGTTGTCACTCACTATCTTTGAAAATATAGAAGACGGCGTTTTGGCGCGTGGCAATGCGGGTTCAACCAATCTGAATTCCATTCAAGTTGACGGTGCAGGGTTTATTTTCATTCCATATGCAGGACGTGTTAGAGCAGCAGGAAACTCCCCTAATCGCCTTCGTGAGATCATCACAAACAAATTGAGTGCGCTGACACCTGAACCTCAGGTTGTCGTGACGCGCGCACCAGGCGACGGTGCCACTGTATCCGTTCTGGGAGACGGCGTGGCCACTCAGGGCGTCTACCCGATCCAGCGATCCAACGACACCCTAACCGAACTTTTGGCGGTTGCAGGCGGAATGACGGCACCGTCCGAAGTGGTGCGTATCTCGCTGTTGAGAAACCACAAAACCGGGGATTTCTGGTTCGAAGATATTTACAAGAACCCGAGGTTGAACTTTACATTGCGGTCTGGGGATCAGGTGCTCGTGGAGCGTGATCCGCGTACCTTCACCATATTGGGCGCAATTGGCGAGCAAACCAACCAACCGTTTCAAAGTCGGCAACCCTCCGCACTTGAGGCCGTTGCACAAGTCGGTGGTCTGGACAGTGAAAGAGCGGATCCAACCGGAATTTTCGTCGTTCGTGAACATTCGGCCGGATTTGTGAACACGTTGTTGCAGCGCACCGATATCGTTACCGAGCAAAGCGTGATTTATGTGATGGATTTGACCAAACCAAACGGGATCCCGCTGGCACGGCAATTTGATATCCATGACGGTGACACGATCTATGTGACGGAAGCTCCGTCAATTAAGTGGCGCAAAACGTTCGAAACGATTAGTGCACCAGTGAGCAATCTCTTAATCATCGACCGGCTAACCCAATAGAGCGTCTCACCTTGAGACTGCTCGACTAAGAACAGTATGCGCGGCTTTGTACATTTGCTCGCACTCATAGATTGGTACAGCCGCAAAGCTCTCGCTTGGCGGCTGTCTAACAGCATAAAAGCGGGCCGCTCCGTCGAGGCGCTACATCCGAGCGCCCGCATTCGGCCCACGGCATATTGGCCCCCCGATGAGGTTTTGACAGCAAAAAAGAGCCAATGAGGTTAGCAGACCAAACGAACCTATAATTCATTCAAAACGTCTGCATACTGGTGGTCTGGAAGCTAGGACCAGTTCTTTCTATGGCGCGTAGGAGTAGACAGGCCAGACGCTTAGACTTGTCGATTCTTAATCGGCAAGGCGCTGATTTCGAATACGGCTTTGGGCACTCGTCGTCGCAGATCAAACCGAGTACGCTTGATAGCCCGCGGAGATTTAGCAGGCCGCACAAAGCACTTGGTTCAGATCAGGACGGGACGAATCGAGGCAAATCCGTGAGCATCTCTCTGAGAAGATCATTCATCTTTTCTTCGGCCACCGCTTCCGGCTCGTCTTTGCCGATCGGACTGATAATTCGCACGATTGCACCGTCATAACGCCCAGCCATGACACCGCCCGTAAGCACATTAAATTTAGCCCTGGTGTTGCGTGGAATGGCCACGCCCATATGCTTGAACCAGTAATAGACTAGACGTCGTTGCTCGCCTTTCTGAATAATCACGCGGTTGACTTCATAGGGTTCACTGAGGCCAAGTGCCCCAGAGATATCAACGCGTTCGACTTTCGCAATCTCCCAGCCCGCGCCGGGGAGACAGATCTCGGGCGTATGCACCACGCCATCTTCGGCCAGATCCCGATACCAGGCTGAAAAGAAATCAACAGTGGGTTCGCCGGGCGAGCGACCGTACTGGACGTTTATGTAATCATCCGCAGCAAGGATCCGCTCTACTAGTGGTGAGAACCGCTGCTCATCCCCGTATTGGCGCCAATCACCGATCTGTTTCGGAAAGGCCGTGAAATCCAAGCGGTCCGGTGCCTGCGACTCGCGGGACGGCATAAACGGCCACGCGGCTGCGACAGCGATGACAAACACTGACGCGGTGATCAGCGCGCGCGACGGGTAAACATACTGCAGGCGGGCCAGCTGCGCCATGAGCCCATCTGTTTCGAGATCAAGCGCCTCGGTCAGCGACATCTTGCGGGGGTTAAGCTTGAGCATCACCCAAGCAAGAACGAAAAGAAGAAAAACACTAGCCATGAAAATGACCCAGCCTTCGAAGAAATGCGTGAAGCCTTCCAGCCATTCGGGGCCAAAGTACTGCATCAGAATTCCGGCCATCGCGATCCGGACCGAGTTCATCAATATCGCGATAGGTGCGGCCGCCAGTAGGAGAACCATCTTGTGCCATTTCGGTCCTTGGTACAGCACTGCGAAAATGTATGAAAAACTCATGATCGGGAACATGTACCGAAGGCCAGAGCATGCCTCGGCGACATGCAACTTGAGGACACCCAGATCAATAATGTTACCGTCCAGATATACAGGTACGCTAGCCAGCCTAAGAAACCAGACGCCTAATTCGGATGAAACGAGCTGCAGGATGGTCGAGACCTCGTAATAGACCATCCCGGGCAATGGCAGCATAAAGACCAGATGAAGCACAGAGGGCCAGAAGAACTTGCCAGTCTGCCATCCAAAACTGATGAGGATGATGCCTGCCACCCATACAATGATGGCATAGGCCTCGAAGGAGTCGATTTTCAGCAATTTGCCCATTGCAGCCAGCAAAATCGCCAATACGACAACAAGAACACCCTGCCAGCGATCATTCTTAGGGCCCGGCTGCGGCGGAAACAGCTTCATCTCGCGCAAGAACATGAGCGCAGACAGCACAGGGATCAAAGGACCATGGCTGTATTCCGGTTCACTCCACGCATCGAGCAAGATGACGAAGCCATGACTGAAAAAAACACCTGCCGCGATCGACATAGCCAGAAGCCAGAACAGACCCCAGGTCATGAACCCCTCGGCGAACTTGCCTAGATGGCTTTCATCAGCTTTCGTTGTCATAATAATATGTCCTCAAGACATTCTTTGATTACCCGCGGCACAATACATGCTGAGCGGTTCGAGGCAATTCACAAACACCATACCGAAAGTTAAGCAGTTTGTCACTCTATAGCGATACTGCCTTGGCGGGTTGCAACTCAATCGTCCTGAAATCGATTGCGCCGTGACGTCCTGTAGATAGGTTGCGGATAATTAGCTGTTGGGCAGGCAATGTTTAAACGGACGGCACGGACTGTCGGTTTCGCTTCGGATGTTGCGGATCAGCGAAGTGACGGCCGGGTTTTGCGGCGCCGGGCAAAGCCGAGGGCACCAATACCGGCCATCATCAACCAACCAGTTGCAGGCAGGGGCGTTGGTATTATCTCATACTCAAGAGCCTGAAGCTTCCAGTCATCGTTTTTGTGATACGCTCCGAATGCAAAGGATGAGTCTGACCCCACGCTGAAATTGGAGACAGTGCAGGTCCAACAATTGTTGGGCAAAGACATCCCAAGATTATATCCGCCGCCGTTTCCCATAAAGACTTCGTAGTCGTCATTCCTACTGACATAGGCAAACGTCGCACTGAGCAGATTCACCTGCCGACCGACGAAGTTTAGGATAACAGCCTCGTTGGAGCCTTTACCGTCGACTTGGTGATTGTCATTACAGCTCGAGATGCTGTTTGTGTTTGTCTTTACTTTCTTGTCACCGCTGCAAATGCCGATACCGCCAAACGATCCGGCCCAACTCGAAATGTATGGATCACCATAAAACAGTGGATCCGTCCGCTTGTCATCGTAAAGCGAGCCTTGCGCCGTCACGGTGGTGCCGTCTGACCCGGTGAAGGATAGAGCGCCTTTAGTCCAATTGTTGTTTTCGTTGAACGACACAACCGCAGCATTCGCCCCGGCTGCAAATGCAGCCAACGAAAGCGCTAAAACCGCGTTAAAAATGGATTTATGGATCATCTAAGCCTCACTAATATATCGATAATATATCGATCGACGAGTACCATCGTTTCGTTAACTTCTCTAGTCCTACAGCGCGGCGAAAAATGCCATGCGACCGTTATCATTCATGAATACCAGTTTTTTGCGTAGATAATTACGGGGAAAAATATTCTTTCGGCTGCAAACACTTTTAACCTCCATAGAAGTCAATTGATTGATTACATGTCAAATTATTAACATTTATTGTTTGAAAAGTAAGGATCGCTTTTGGATGTCACGACATCCAAAAGCGAAAGTAGTCGAATGGCTAGCTCAGCAAAGAAAGAGCGTTGACCGCGCGGACAAAGGGGCTGAATGCGTCTTAACTGTCTCCAAATAGTGCAAAATGGCGCCAAATGGCAGACATTGTTGATTTCACTAAAGATTTTCTAGCCTTGTGATTCGAACCCTCATCAACAGCTCACTCCTCTTTTTCGCATGTCATGCGTTTAAAGCGAAACGATTTGAAACAGAGGGAGAGACCCGTCTGGCTTATGAAGGCCACAGGCTTTCGACCACAAAGGAATGAAGTGGAAACGGTCGTTCCAGTTCGGCGGCCCCGAAAGGGGCCAAAAGGCAACAAAATGCCAAAATCAAATTCCATTTTGATGTCTCGTCACCCTCACGCACTGCCAGACGCAACGTCAGCAGCAGAGCCATGTTTGCCCCCATGCCACCCCATCTATGGAAATCATTTGCTAGGAATGACGCCATCAAGGGCGCAACAACAGCCGCGATCACCAACATAATTTCGCCATTGCCCCTCACATATTGCAAAGCCCTGAGTGTCAGAAGTCCGACATAAAGTAGAACAGGCAGTAGAAAAACGATCCGACCTTCTTTCACCGCGAGGAAAAGATGATGCGATTCACTTATGCTCCGCGCGACCTCGGACCCAACTTCAAAATACCCGCTCCAAAGTGGGTGTTGTTCATTCGCATTGGGCAGGTGCGCGCGCATCAACTCCTCAAACTCGGCTTCCGGGATTCCGACCTGACCAAAAAGGACAACAAACAGCGTCGATAACAGGACCGTTAGGGCAGGTACCCAATATGCGAGGTCAAGAGCTGGCGCTTTAGACCGATAGTTCAGGTGAAGCGCCAAGAACTGAGCTGGCAACGTGAAGATGAAGAGTTCGTGCGTGAGAACACCAATCAGGATCAACACACTGAAAACCGCGTAATGACGAACATACAAGATATTGGCGAGCACAATGAGCAGCACAAAAACGTCAAGCGTGCCAGTGGCATATCCGGAATGCGTCAGAAAGGCGGGGGAAAATGCAATTCCAAAGAGAAAAAGAGGGTTTTTAAGGCCGTTTGTAATACAGTACATCGCTGTGAGCAGAGCCAGCGCAGCTATCGCGAGAAACTGTATGAGATGGGCAAACACATACTCATTGGGAAAAAGCGTATTGACACCTGTTTCAGAAAGAAGTGTTCCGATAAACCCACGGCGCATGAACCCGAAATCAGCATAGGAGATATAGAGCTGCCAGACCCGACCAAATGAAAGAAGCCCTAAATCGGACACAATCCATCTGTTTAAAATAAGCGTCGCGAACACTGTCGCTGCCGCAAAAATCACCCAAGTCATTATGTGAGATTTTGCGCCATGTGTCCTGCTCATACCTTACCCAATCAACGATTTATTGTGGCATCACAGGCGCATGATACACGCCTTGGCCGAGCAAATTAGCTGCGGTTATATAGGCCAAAGTCAAAAAACGCTCCAAAAATTCTGATACGGGATATAGCAGTATTGCGCATGGAACGAAGTGAGAAACCAGATTACTGTATAAAATCCGTAAACCAGCACCGGAAGAGTAAGAACAAATGTTCGGTTCAGCTTTGGAAAGGCGACGTGAGCAAGAGCGACGAATGTCATAATGCTCAATGGCATGACGTAGTAAATTACCCGGTGCAAAAGAATAGACGAGAATATCGCGACCGGAAGCAAAGAGAAGGTCACTGCTGTCGTCACGCGCATGAGTTCGAATGATTCAGGGAATTCTGTTTTCAATTTCTCTTTGTATTTTAAGTAAAAGACCGCCGGAAACAGCATTAGAGTGTATCTGATAAGCGCGCCATTTGATGTGATATCGGAGTTGTCGAGATACCTGTCACTGTAGGTTTCGACCCGATCGCCCATGAGAAACACAACCACCGGGCTCAACACAGCGGCCGCACCAAAAAGCCATTTGGTCGTGACCTTTCGCCCTGCCAGAGGCACGAGCGGCAAGAACATTATGACACTGGCATGGAACATTGATCCGGCAAATAACCATACCCCCGTCCAGATTCTGTAGCCACGCATCCAGGCCACCGTCGCTACCATAAGAAACCCGACAGCCAGGCCTTGCCGAATTCCTGACATCGCAAGTTGAACGATGACCACTGGAAACAGCAATGCGAGGATCAGCAGGCTGTTGCGATGCGCCCGGCAAAACACAACAAAGCACACGACCATAATGGCCGAAGCAATGAAATTCAGCCACATATAGTGCAATTCGTTGTCACGCACGAACTTCATGAGAAACCAGAAACCAGGTTCATCAAAATCAGCAAAGATCGCCGAAAACGGCTGATCAAGCCCTATGACTTGAAAACGATGGAGATATCCCCACCAATCACAGCCGACTGTATTTCGAGCGCCCATGTACCACAGCAAGAAGACCCCGAAAAAGACGACAAATTGCTTTTGGGCGCGGTCGTTAGCAATCAGGGCTGTCATGGACATCCATAAGTAAACTCCGACGTATGCTAGCATGACATGTTTCCCAAGCGATTATAGTTCCTGTAAGTTCTGTCGAGGTAACGTTCATCTTTTCTTTGGGGCGCCGCTGACAGACCAAGACGCTTGTTACTGTGCAAAAAAGTTATCAAGCTCTTTCCGGCATCTGTCTCAAAATTGCAAGGTTCCTGCCAATAAATGAAACGTTTAGCAACCAGGCCGGGGGCGCAGACATAAGGCTCTGCTTGTTTGGTGGCCTTATCATTCAGAGGGCTGGCGCAGAGCACGGCTCAGGTCTTGGAAGGCTTTGCGATAGGCGTCGACCACGATATTGTACCCAAATTCACGCTCCATCTTGATCCGGCCAGCCCGCCCCATGTCGGCGCGCTCGTGTGGCGTCAGGGCGATGAACGCTTCGCAGGCTTGGGCCAAGCTCTCTGCGCTGCGCACTGCACATAAAAAGCCCGTTCTGCTATCCTCGACGACAGCCCGACATCCTGGAACATCCGTGGCGATCAAGGGTCTGGCCATCGCGGCCGCCTCGATCAGCGTGCGCGGTGCACCTTCACGGTAGGAGGGCAGCACAACGCAATCAGCGGACATGATCTGTGGTCGCACATCACCGGTCACTCCAAGATACTCAATTATCCCTTCACTCTCCCAACTCTCGACAGTTTCGCGATCAATGGCTGTACGATTTTCGGCGCTCGTGGCACCAAGGAGTTGAAATCGCGCTTGCGGTTGGCGTGCCCTCACAAGGCGTGCGGCATCAACAAACTCAACAACACCTTTGTCACGCAAAAGCCGGGCAATCATCAAAAAAACCGGGGCAGGGGCGTCAGAGGGAAGCGGGGCCGCAGCGAACCGATCAAGATCAATGCCCGATCCAGGCACACACCGCGCCTGAGCCGGGGTGACGAGCCTTCGATCAAGGAACAGTGCCTGATCGTCTTGATTTTGAAAAAACACAACCGGCAGTTTGCGGAACGCTGATTTGTAGAGGACCGTCGCCGCCCGTTCGAGAACAGCACCTGAAAGGAACGCCGTGCCCAGCCCGGTGACGTTTGGAATAAAGGGGATACGCAACGACTTTGCAGCGATTGCGCCAAATAGATTGTTCTTGATGGTAAAGCTGAGGATTGCGTCAGGTTGAAAATCGCTAAAATGCTTGCGGAAACGGAGGGTCAGGCGGCCATCCTGAACAGGATTGAGGCCCTTAACACTCATTTCTAGATGACTAAAAGAGCACCCCATCGCCTCTAGTTGTGGCACTGCATCGTCTCTTGGAGCTAGTATTCTGACGGTATGACCATCTGCCAGAAGCGCCTCAACGAGCGGACGCCGAAAATTCCAGATATTCCACGCTGCATTGACTGAAAGAAGAATTTTCACGCAGAAAGATCCCACAAAGCATCAGATAGCTTGGCGCTATCATCCAAGCCTGATGCTGTCCATAGCGGTAAGATCTAGATCTGCCAGAGCGTTCGAAACACCAGGTCAGAAATACTAGTGGACGACTGCTTTTTGCTTGAAGCGTTTCGCGATCAACTGTGCTAAAGGTCTATCGCGAAACACCATATCTGAATGGAGAAATGAGTTCGTGTACCTTATTCGCGCGATAGCTCGCTTGCTAACTAGGGTGCTTGCGATTTTGGGGGTTGCTGCGGTTCTAATAGCGGTGATGCTGCTTGATCACATCCTTCGTACAGAAACGGATGATCGTTCGGAAAGGCCACCTCGCACCGTTGTCGTTTTTACGGGTGCCTACGACCGGATCTATCTCGGGCTTGATATGATTGCGTCGGATGAGGCTGATTACTTGCTTATTTCCGGGGCGAACCGGACTTCGGGGCTTATACCACACAAGTTTCCTGCACTGTTTGACCCAACGCCAGAACAGGCCGAGTGGGTAACCAGCGGGCGCATCGTGCTGGCACCAGATGCTCATTCGACCTTTGAAAATGCTTTGGAAACGGATTGCTGGCTGGACACGCTTGCGGGGGTAGATGAGGTCACCATCATCACGTCCCGCAGGCACATGGCGCGCGCCTCTCTGGCGCTGGAAAGGGCGACCGGGTCTGTTTCCGTCGTGCGCATGGTATCAGATCCGCTTGAGCCTTATGACAGACTTACAATCGACCTTGACGAGTTCAGCAAGTTTGGAGCGACGTGGCTGGTCACGCTGCTGCCAAATCGCTTTTGGCCGGGAAAAAAATCTGCTCTTTGCAAGTGATCCGCCTCATCTCGAGTGACGGTTCATATCTCACGCAAAGCGCTTTGGACGCCGTGAGAGGTAAAGCCCTCTCGCTTGTTGACAAATTATGCGCGGACGCCGGATTGATTATCGTTGTCCGAAACCAGACAGTACAACACCAATCGTCGCACCAATGATCGAAAACTCAAAAAGAATACTGCGGTGACGGATGTAATAGCTATCGTAGCGTGCCTTGCGGCGAACCGACCGCAGGTTGTCTGCATACCCGCCGCGGACCTGAGCAAGGCCGGTGATCCCCGGGCGCACAGTGAACCGCTTGCGATAGCGCGGCACGCTCAACGCGTATTCGGTGGCATGCTCGAACGCGTCAGGTCTTGGTCCAACGAGGCTCATGTCCCCGGTCAAAATGTTAAAAATGTTTGGCAACTCATCCAGCTTAGACCTACGCAACAGCCGACCAAGCGACGTGATACGATCAGCGTCAAGCGGTGCGTTGGCATCTCTCACCGCGGCACCATTGTCGGCCATCGTGCGAAACTTCCACATAGTGAACGCTTTGCCGTGCCGCCCCATACGCCGTTGACGGAAAAACACTTTACCTGGGTTCCAGAACGGATTGGCCACACATATCAGGACGGTCAAAATCAACAGGAAAGGAAGGCACAGCAGTGCAAACGCGAAATCCATCAGGCGCTTGGTAAGAGAAAAATAAAATCTGTTATACTTAAAAGTTGCGCCATCGGTCCACACATTCAAATCAGTGACAACGGTCCGACCGGACGAAACAAATGCTTCATGTTTCACAATAAAATCCCCAAAAATAAACTGCTCAATGCAGCTGCCCGACTCGTGCCTCTGATGTCGGTATTGCTGGATTTTCCCAACTTGCTTTAATGGTACTATGACCGTTACACCGGCTACCATCAAGGTATTTCAAATTATAGTCGAGTTAATCGTGAAAACATCAGATTTGTCGTATCTATTGTTTCTAGCGCGTGAACAAACTCACGATTTCAGCTGGATAGGCCAGCCTCGGAATTGAGTACAAGCGAGTTAAAGCAGAATATTCTACCTATAGGTGTATGTTGATTTATAGTGATTCGCAATAGCGGTGTTGACCAATTGCCAAGGCATCAAGCAAAGTCCGCGCCCGTGCTATGTCGGAATGGTGTTCGGTGTTCAGCCAAAGGCCAGGCAAGAAATTGCACCACCGAACACTCTAGGCAGTCAAAAACGCCCGTTTTTCGTAACGGTAAGCATTCAACACAACACCTAACAAATTTGTTTGTTCAGAAACCTCTCTTTTGCAAACCTCGAATTGGTTGAACTGGGTCTTATCCGCCCTGGCCACGATCAACGCACAATCAGCGTTTTTGAGAAACGCCCGTGTGTCGTCATTCACCAGCACTGATGGCAGGTCGAAGATGATCACATCTGGCTTGTAATATTCCTGAATGATATCAAGTCTTTTCATTGTTTCATCAGCGAGCAGAATACGCGTCGGATCAGCTTCTTCGCGCTGCGCCATAGAAACGATCAAGTTATCTTGATAACGCACGGCCTGCTTCTCGAACGGGACTACACCCGTCATGGCCTCACCAATCCCATATTCGGGCTGCACGTCAAAAAAGGAGGCGATTGTCGGATCCCGAAGATCAAAATCGAAAAGCATGGATCGCAGCTCGCTCTGACGGCTCAGCGCGAGCGCCAGATTGCAAGCCAGAGTGGATTTGCCAGATTGTGGCATCGGAGAGGTTATCGCAAGTCGGGTCCATCCATTCTTGCGCATCTGCAAAAGTGCTTTAGTGCGCAGAATATCGAACGGCGTAGCGGTTTCTCGGGCCGTGCGCGTAACGATGCGCCGCTTAACCAGCTTACTATCTTTCAGATTCAGAGACGGCAGCACCGCCCAACGATCCGAAACAGGCCCATGCGCCCGTGCCGTGTCCTTGGATGACGACGGCGTGGTATTCGACACATTTTCTTGTGCAGTACGCGACTTTCGCGCCTTATCCAGAGCCGCTTGTAGTTTTTCCATGTGGGTTCACCCTAACCGCAAACTTTAATTAACCAAGCCCAAGCTTGGCCATACTTTTCTGAACGATCAGCTCGAGAGGCATATAATTTGTATCGACATACCAGAGCCCTAACGGAACACCAATCAACACGGCAAGTGTCGTTGCAACCATTGTGATGCGACGTACCCCGCGCTTGAGCCGGCTTTCCATATAAGGAATAACTGCCATTGGCACAGTATCAAAAAGCTCGGAAAGTTCGGTCGGACGTCGAACAGTCCGGTTCAGTGCTTCAAGCAGAACAAAGTACCCCACAGCCAGAGCTATGCCGAAAAAGAGGCTGATCGCAGCGATGCCAATTCGATTGGGGCCGCTGGGAACGCGCGGGACATTCGCGTTTTCAATCACGTTCATCCTCTGGCCTTGCGCGGAGGCCTCCACACGCTCGCTTACTTGTGCCGAGTTAAAGTTGGCCACCGCAGCATCGTAGCGCGACTGGATGCGACCCAGATCGCGCTCGAGCTCCTCAAGTTGAAAAGAGTTCGCCGTCGTTTCCGATATGCTCTCCTGCGTCTCAATTAAGCTGACTTTGGTGGTTTCGATCTGATTTTCCAGCGCTTCAACGCGCTCCTTGGCTTCTTGAAGTGCAATTTCGCGAAGGACGCCATCTTCTGAGACATTTTCCTCATTGTTGACCGTATCCATTGCGGAGTTGTCTGCAGCAACTATCACTTCCAACTGCTCTATTCGGTTTTTCAACCGAATAATCCTTGGATTGTTCTCGGAGTAGGTCTCTCTTAGGCGTTTGATCTCTCCTTTAAGGATAAGTAACTGACGCCCACGATCATCTTCCGCTTCGGGCTCTACCGGAGTTACCGTAAGTCGCAGTTGCAGATTGCTCAGATGCTGCCGGGCACGTACGAGCTCAGTTTCGAGATTTTGAAGACGATCTTGCAATCGGGTCTCAAGCTGCACTCGGAATGCGCGATCCTGCGGCAAGGCATCCGCGTTATCTGTTTTGAACGTCGCTATTTCGACCGCCTTTCGAGAGAGATCAACACCTAGCCGTTCGACCTCTTGCTCGAAAAACTCTAGCGTGTTTTCAGCGCGTGATACGCGAAACCGCGAATTTTCCTGCATAACCAATGTGACGTATTCATTGACAACATTAGCCACAACTTGAGGGGATCGTCCCTTAAATGAAATTGTCATCAGTGTCGCGCCGTTCAGGCCACCACTCCTGCGTACAATTTTCGTGGCCGCTCGCATATCTGAGGCAACTGTATCCGGCTCCTTGTCGCGGATGTTTACAAACACGTCGAACCGGTTAGCGATATCAATCATGTTGCTTCGCGTCATAAGTCTTTGCTCGATGACCTCGAGCTGTTCCGCGGCGCTGGTCTGGACAGTTGTGGGGATCATGCTGACCGGGATTTGTGGGGCTTCCAGCATAAGTCTTGCCGATGTCGAGTATTCGTTAGGCAGCTTGAAAGCAGTTGCAATCCCGATGCCCGAAATGAGCAGGAAGAACAAGATCATAACCGGGAGTCGGCGAAGTACCAACGCCCGGTAAAAGCCAATGTCGATGCTCATTCTGCTGCCCTATCGATAACATCAATTCTATTCGTCATGAAATACGTCTCATTGTACGGCTTCAAGATCAACCCGTCGTCCATGAGCTCTTGGATTGTATCTGCGTCTACCGCTTTCTTTCCCGCACTCGATGCATAGACAAGAGCCAGATCGCAAATTTTGTTGATCATGCGCGGGATGCCTGATGATTCACGATGAACAAGTATTATCGCGGCTTCTTGGATCTCTTCACCAGACCCGCCGGCATGTTTCAATCTGTGCCTAACGTAATCCGTCGTAGTCTTCAAATCCAATGGGTCCAAATGATATGTCGATGTGACACGCTGCGCAAACTGTCGCAATTGAGGCCTGCGTATCAAGTCCCGCAGTTCGGATTGCCCTACCAGAATGATCTGCAACAGCTCGTCTTTGCCCGAGTTGATATTTGTCAGCATGCGCAACTCTTCCAGAGTCTCCATGCCAAGGTTTTGAGCCTCATCCACGATCAGCGCGACATGGCGGCCGCTCGAATATTGTTCCACAACAAAGTCTTGGAACTGCTGGAACAGCTGCACATAGTCGGCACCGCTATCAACCTCGAGATCAAATGCGCCCAAAACCCAACGGAGCAAATCACCGCGATCGCCACGGGCATTTGAAATCAACCCGATCGTAATATCCTTGTCGGCATTGCGCAGCAGTTCCTGGATCAAGGTTGTCTTCCCGGTCCCAACCTCACCAGAAACCACGGTCAGCGGCGCCCGGGTCACAAGGCCGTATTCAAGAACCGATCGGGCGCGCATATGCGCCTTTGACCAATATAAAAACTCTGGATCGGGCGACAGAGAAAACGGTCGCTCGTTGAATCCGAAATGATCGTTATAAAGTACAGTACTCATTTTTGATTAGGACCACGTGGGGATGACCGAGCCAGCCCTTGTTAAGTTTAAGGTGTATGGATGCGTTTCGCAATGAATGCAACCTGTGACGAAACTATGACGATCACGCGCGGCAATGCGGTATCTGATTGGGTTATTCCTGCTCTGATGTCATTCTTGCGGCCTTTTCCTCTTCCCTGCACTTTTATCTCAGAAGCTTCAGGCATTTGACCGAAATCCGACAAGGATGATGGTATCTGGATCAAGCTGAACCTTTTTATCATCATGTGGACGGTACTGGATTGAAGAGGCCCAACGACGCTGTCGCCAAAATGTTATGAAATACCTAAGCTTCTGATCAGACGGTCCGACGACGGCGCCAAAAGGCCAATGCACCCACCCCCCCCAAACAACAGGACAAATCCCGCAGGCAGTGGTGCTGCCACTAACAGTTCTATAGAATCCACGCCACCTGACCCGGCAAATCGCACGTCGAAACTGTCACCGATGCCAAGAAGTGATGTTAGGGAATTTTCGCAGCTCGCATAGCCCGTATCACGGTTGCCCGCGTTGTTCACTGGCCCACAGGTCTGCGTGCCTGCGTCGATCCACATGGGCTGTTCGTCTACCGCGCTAAATCCGTGGATCCAAAACGGAGTGCTGGATTGAAGTGTGAAGGTGATGATGCCACTTGTCGCCGCATCATCATCAAGCGCACCATTCTTATTCCCGAAATTGTGCGATTCCTGCCGGATGAGTACGTTTCCCCCTACACCGTTTTCACCTTGGGTGCGCGGCACCAGATCGCCGTCATCATTCCCGCCGCAGCTCGCGGCATCACCGGTTCCATCCACACAGAACATCGTGTTAAACAGGTTCGCTCCGATGGACCCCGCCCCGGTTTGGGTGATCGAAAAAACCAGACCCTCTTGCGCGTATCCAGACATCACGTTGCCCGAAACAACGGCAGTACCACTGTCGAAATCGAGCGTCGTGGAAGATGCAGATGTCGCTGCGGCACATGCTGCTGTTGCTACGACAAAAAGGAGCTTATGAATTCTCAAAATAGGCCCTCACAATGAATTAAAGACTACATTGCCAGATTATTAACGATTCTACAAATTTCAGCGGTCTGGCGTTTCGGAAGTAAGTCCAACCATCAAGGGTTCCGGTCATTGTTCACGATCTCAGGACAAGCCGTCGTTTGCGCACAAAGAATGATCCTCCGAGAGGCGTTCATAACTTCGGCAAAGTGGCCAGATACACGTAAAGCGTGCGCGATGCTCGGATAGAGTGCTGCGTTGATCCAACAGCTGTGAGCAAGGTCCTTTGTCAATCGCTTCAGGGTCAGCGGACAGTACGAGCGTGCGACTTAACCGGTTTTCGCTCAGGGCGGGTGCGTCTCAAAGCTTTTCCATTTTCGCCATATGGTTGCCACAGTGTCGATAGACTAGAAGTTGTGCTGTATCGAAAGCAAACAAGCCAGCATGATCCGGGCAGGGCCGAAGTTTTCCGGTCCTCAAAAAATTAAGGTTTTGTTAACTAGAGTGGAGTACTTTGGACCGATGATACTTGGATACCTCATACTTGCAGTCGTCGCGGGATCGCTGTCTTCTTCTTTGGCCCTGTTGTTTGGCTTTTCCTTTCTATTTGCTTTTGGCGTCTACACAGCGGTTGGTACAATCACGCTCATTGCGCTGCCTCTGACATCCATGCTGATTGGGGCTCTCTCTCCCAATCAGAAAAAGGCCACGCCCCCCCGCAACCTGCGGACAGGACGCAGGACAGTAAATATCGGGGAAGGATCGATTGACCACGTTTAACCGTACGTGGCCCGTGTGGCATGACGGACAAAGCAGGTACGCCGTCTACGTTATCGCGTTATCAAAGCCTTAGATCGGTGTCATCGGCGTCGAACAAGTATTTAATATCGTAGACCATGTGGTCAACAGCGCCGAGGGCGCGAATACCTTCAATCCCTCGATCCCGAAATTCGTCATGCGCCACGGCTAGGACAATCGCGTCATATGTACCAGCATTTGGGGCCTCGACCAGATCAATGTCATATTCCGTCTTGGCTTCTTTCGGATCGGCCCAGGGATCGTGGACATCCACATCCACACCGTATTTCCAGAGTTCCTGCACCACATCGACCACGCGTGTGTTGCGCAGATCAGGGCAGTTTTCCTTGAAGGTAAGTCCAAGCACCAACACGCGTGCCCCATTGACTGGCATGCGCCGTTTGAGCATCGCCTTGATCAACTGTTCGGCCACATGGGCACCCATGCCGTCATTGATGCGACGACCGGCCAGTATAACCTCCGGATGATAGCCAATAGCCTGCGCCTTGTGCGTGAGGTAATAGGGGTCAACACCAATACAGTGGCCGCCAACCAAGCCCGGACGGAATGGCAGGAAGTTCCATTTCGTACCAGCAGCTTCCAACACGGCCTCGGTATCGAGCTCCATCTTGTTGAAAATCAGAGCCAGTTCGTTGACCAGCGCAATGTTAAGATCGCGCTGTGTGTTCTCAATCACCTTGGCCGCCTCGGCCACGCGAATGCTCTGTGCTTGGTAGGTGCCAGCGGTGATAATCTCATCATAAAGGGCGGTTACTTCGGCCGCGACCTGCGGTGTGGACCCGGCCGTGACCTTGCGAATGGTCGGCAGCCTGTGTGCCTTGTCGCCCGGATTAATTCTTTCGGGACTGTAGCCGCAAAAGAAATCCTGATTGAAACGCAATCCTGACACCGCCTCCAACACCGGCACGCATTCTTCCTCCGTGGCACCGGGGAAAACGGTGCTCTCGTAGATGACGATATCGCCTTTTTTTAGCGCCCGCCCCACCGTTTCGGATGCTTTGTGCAGCGGCGTAAGGTTGGGGCGTTTGTGGGCATCAATCGGCGTCGGCACTGTCACGATGAACACCGTGGCGTCTTTCAGATCATCCGCATCCGAAGAGAAACGCAAATACTTGGCGCCGGCCAGCTCATCGCTGTCCACTTCCAGAGTGGCGTCATGGCTATCCTTCAGCTCGGCAATGCGGGTATTGTTGGTATCAAAGCCAATCACCTTGCGTGTCTTGCCAAATTCGACAGCAAGTGGGAGACCGACATATCCAAGGCCGATAACGGCGATAAGGGGTTTCGACATAATCATTTTCCTCAAGTGTTTCTGGCTTCAAATCCGGACGACAGACACTGCCAATTTTAAGCGGTCTTGACGACCGCAGTGCATCCGCACGAGACGCGGGGCAAAAGATGACATTTCTATCGTCGTACTCGCGACCGGCATCCAGAGCGGTTTTTTCTCCAGTGACCGGATCAATAACGACATAACCAGCCTCCTCCGGAAAGTCACGCGCGGCATCATGTTCAGCTGGATTTCGGGTCCATTCGCAGACGATCAGCCATGTAGCGCGCAGTGATCATGGATCAGGACTTCACCGACCTCATCTGCCACGGCTTGCTGAAAACACTTCACATCAAGACCGGAAAACTTGCAGTTTACACTAATTCCTTCCGCGAATCGCCTGACAGGCTCAAACGCATGCACGGTAGCATCAAGGTTAAGTACTGTTTTTGCATCAAGCACCAGACGCGCCCACCAGCGCATGACCTTCGGTTCATGGCCGATCCAGCCTCGCCAGGACAACTCATTTTCAACACGGTCGCCCCAAGACATCAGCGTTAGTGTCCCGCGACTTTCCGGCATGCGGATATCAAGCGGGCCAGACTTGTGCAAATGCTTGAACACTATTTCGGAGGGCGTGACACTAGGGCGCGCATCGCCAAAGCGGATGGGCCCATCGGGCTGGGGGTCAGTTCCTTTAGGGGTGTTTTCCATAATAATCACGGAACCATTCCAGGAACAGATCGATCAGGTCACGAAAGTCTGTTTCAGGTTTGTATCCCGTTAGACGTCCAAGCAGGTCGGCGTTGGCCCAAGTGGCTGGCACGTCGCCCATCTGTATGTCCATGTAATTCCGCCGGGCTTTCTTACCCTAACTGTCTTCGATAGCATCAATGAATTCTAGCAGGCGTACCTTTTCGGAAGTGCCAATATTCACAACGCGGCAAGGGGTCGCCAGGCTGAGGCTGTCTCCCTCTTCGAGGTCCTCGGGCATCTCCGGCCCTTCCGGAACAGCTGCAGCAGGAAGGGCGATGCCACGCCCAAGGTAGTCGACAGAGATAAAATCGGGATACATCTCACCATGGTTGTAGAAGTCGATCGGCCGATCATCGAAAATCGCATTCACAAACTTGTAAAGCGCCAGATCCGGACGCCCCCACGTGTCTTGGACGGTGAAGAACCTGAACATTGTTTTCGGCAGGTTCCACAAATGTGCATAGGCGTGAGCTATGTTTTCATTGGCCTTCTTAGTCGCGGCATAGATTTTCAGCTGGGTGTCTGCCTTTTCTGTTTCGTCAAAGGCATCTCGGTATTGGCGCCGTAAACCGAAAATGTGGAGGCCATCAGCAGGTGATCCACCTCATGTCGCCGGGCCACCTCCATGACGTTGAACGTCCCGATCACGTTTGAATCGATTTAGACGCGTGGATTTTTCAGATTGTAGCTAACCCCGGCTTTCGTTGCCAGATGAAACCCAATGAATTCGGCTGTTCCAGTAATGAGAGTTTTTCATCAAATTGTCGTGGTAATTTGATGTTCGACATCGTGATAAAGCTTGGTTTCCAACCCGCTGATGCATCGAGATGCCATCGATTTGTGATCAAAGGAAAGCAGTCAGCGGGTTTTGTCGCGATTGATGTCTATTTCCCAACTGTCTGGCCCCGGTGGGGGAAAAGCAGTGCGAGGTAGGCCTCGATCGCAATGTCGGGTCTGAACGCGGCGGCCCGAGATTTTTGACGGTCCGGGTCAAATGGGCTGGCGAGCGCTTCGCGCAATGCAGCAGCCATCGCATCATGATCACCGGGGGGGGGCAGCCACCCATATTTTCCATTCTCCAAGATCTCTCCGGGTCCTGTCGGGCAATCTGTCGACACGATTTTCAGCCCGTGATGCATCGCCTCAACAATGACATTGCCGAAGCCCTCCCGCCATGAGGCAAGCGCAAACACATCCGCGCTGGCATAGAAGGCATCAAGCTCGGTCTGAAACCCTGCAAACTTCACGCGATCCATTACCCCCATTTCCTGCGCCCGACGTTCAAGATCACCGCGCAGATCACCGTCGCCCACCAGCATGAGACGGGCTTGAGTATCACCAAGTCCTGCCAGTGCATCAATCAGCAAGGCCTGGTTTTTGACCTGCTTGAAGGTCCCCACTGTGATGATCCGCTTGCCCTGACCACCCTGCCACAGGTTCTCGACATGGTCCCGCGCGCGCGCAGTTACGCGGCCCGAAAGCGGGACGGGGTTGTAAATTACGTTGAACCGGCCCCGATCAAGCCCGGTTAGGTTTGCGAGATCGTCTGCCACGCCCTGAGAGACGCCAACAACACCCTCCGCACGTGTGGCGGCATATTCCAAGGTCTTTTCCAGCATAAGTTTATGAAGCGAACCCCGGCCGTTGTATTGACGCGACAACATGCCGTGTTCGGCCAATACCACCGGACAGTAGTGACGTGATCGTGCGCGCGCCCATATCGTGATTGCAGTCAACGGCCACATCGACGAAAGGATCGCATCAGGGCGTCGTTCCGCAATGTAGTTTATCAAGGGTTGTACCGCTGACCTGACCCGCGGCGCATTCAGCCCGACAATCTGCCCGATCTCATTTGCTTCTTCCAGCAGCTCTCCGCGTGCCATGCGCAAAACGAATTCAATATTGAAGCCGCGCGCTCTGAAACCTTTAGCAAGATCAAGGTTCACACGCTCCGCGCCGCCGCCGCGAAGATCTGGTAGTACAATCGATATGGTCTTTTCTGACAAGACAGTCCCTTTGTTCCCGCTGCATGACCAACTCAAGCCGGCGGCAGGTTCACTCGTTTTCTTTGATGGTCCGGATCACCCGTGCTGGCATACCATGTCCGTCGTCATATAAATTTGGACATCAGAGCGGCTTGAGCATTGGAGGCTCTGGCTTATTTGTGTGATCGATTATGCGGGTTGTTTTTGATGTTGCAAGCGGCGATTTTAGATTGTCGGTTTCTTGATCTTCACCCTTTCTCTTAGAGTGGCTTTGTCGCGCCCAAAGTAGACGTCTACTGTTGTGACGTTGCTCAGGCTCTTGGACCTGTCGCGCTTTCGTGCCGCCCCAAGTGCTCGTTCAGGCCACTTTATTTTCGAAAGCGACGGGGCTTTTCCAACAACGTCTCAACAGCCGCATTATCGTAGCAATTAGCTTTGCCAGACATCGATACCTTGAACCCATGCTGGCGCAGGATTTTCTCATAGTCATGAGAACAGTATTGTGGCCCGCGATCCGTGTGGTGAACGCAGCCTCTGGGCGGTGTTCTGAGCGCAATGGCCATTTTCAATGCACGGATCACCAAGTCCCGTTTCATCCGATTGCTGCACCACTGCCCGGCAGTGCATTGCGCAGCAATGTCACGATAGGGGTCCAGCCAATGACACGGCGAGAGTGTAGGTCCAGGATCACGGCGAAGTACAACCAACTTTCGGGGGTCCAAACAAAGCTGACATCACCGGCCCATTTCTGGTTAAGCGCGTAGGCGTTGAAGTCGATGTTTCTCTTTGACGAGGGTCAAATCTTCTTTCGACACTACAACTGTGGCCCGATGGGCTGTGATCCATTTGTTCGGCGTCAACATCCCGACACCCAGATCATCAGCTACCTACTTACGCGCAAGGCCACTGGGAAGCGCAATACGCACCGCATCCTTGCAGAATTGGTCTCCTCGTTCCAGTCCCATAGTTAGTCTCCTTTGTTGCAATAAATGCTATCAAAGGAGCGGCATCAAACCGTGACAGGTCCAGTACCAGAAGGGTTTCGAGCAATCTCATTTCGACGTTCACCTTGAAAATGAGAAAGTCATTAACGTCCATGTCCGTTCGGGTGTTGAACCGACCACGCGCGACGACACTGACCAGTACTTCGTTTTTCCGAAATCAAAATGGCCTGCCTTTCGGCCGGCAAGTGACAGTCAAATCAAGAGACATCAGGTGGCCGATTAGTCTGACCCGTGGCAGTACATCCAACGCTTGAAGACGCCACTTAAATCTTACGGGTCTTGAATATTCCTTCTGGAATGGCGCGGATGATCATCATGATATATCGCCAAGTGCGCTTAATATAGATTATGTTAACTCTTCTCTCCACCGCATCGACCACCGCCTTCGCCACATTGTCCGGCGTGGTGGTCAAAGGCGCGGGCAAGTCCATACCTTCGGTCATCTTTGTCACGACAAATCCGGGCAGCACAGTGACAACATGCACGCCTTTTTGTGCCAACCGGTTGCGCAAACCTGACAGGAACGCCGAAAATCCTGCTTTGGCGGACCCATAGACATAGTTGGTCGCCCGACCTCGCTCGCCCGCGACAGAACTGACACCCACGAGCGTGCCAGACCCGCGCACCTCAAACCGGTTAGCAAGCTCGGCAAGAATGTGTGCAGGACCCTCATAGTTGCTGCGCATCACGCGGATCGCAGCTTCCAAATCTTGCTCATTTTGCGATTGCTCGCCCATCAATCCGACGACACAAATGGCCACCTCGGGCATCTCGGACAAACCGTCAACGAATGCCGCGTGTGACGCAAGGTCCAGCGCGTCAAACTCATGCAAGGATACCGCAACATTATATCTGAGCGCTATGTCGGATTGATCGGCTTTCAACTTGCCGGCGTTGCGTGCCGCAAGCTGGATCGGATGACCAAGTGCTGCGAAGGCGTGCGCGATGGCTTTGCCAATGTCTGAATGCGCGCCTAGAATAAGAACAGAAGGTTTCATCATAAAATAAGTCTCTGAGATTGGGCAGATGCAAACGAATTTTTCCAGCCATTGTCTTGACGCGCAGCACGAAAGGCCTCGATCCGCTTATCGGATGCAGCAAAGACATCCGCAGACATCCGGGCATCCTTGGCGAGATAAAAGCGCCCGCCATGGTCAAGTGTGATGCGATCAAGTTCGGTCAGCAGGCGCAGAGATCTGGGATTGATCGGAAAATCAAGGGCCAGCGTGTAGCCCTCCATCGGAAAGGAAAACGCACTTCTCTGAGGTCCAAATCGTTTAAGAACGGCCAGAAACACCCCGGCCTCCGCCTTGGCGATCGCACTGAGCAGAGCCGAGATGCCAGCTTGGGACGCACCCAGCGGCAATACGCATTGAAACTGGGCAAACCCTTTGCGCCCATAAATACGGTTCCAGTGCAGGATGGCGTCAAGCGGAAAGAAAAAGCTGTCCCAGTTGATGATCTGTTGACCTGCCTTGCGCGAGCCTGTCCGGTAGTAGAGCGCATTGAAAGCGCGCGCCGTGACCTTGTTAAGCGCAAAGCCCGGTGCTTCAAAGGGGACCGTCCACGTCCTCTTGTTGGGCACATCGAAAGGCGTTTGCGCACGATCTTTGGGAAGATCATTCAGGCGGGCATGTTCACCAAGCGTCACCAATGAACGCCCTTTCGTGCTGCCGGTCGCAAGGCAATCAATCCATGCTACAGAGTAGCTCGCCTCAAGGTTGGCCTCAAAAATATCCATCGCTGCCTTGAGATTGGCGGCCGGATAGGTGGTCTGCACCATCCACGCCGTTTCCACAGAGCGCAAACGGATCGCTGCCCGCGTGATGACCCCGGTCAGCCCCATACCACCAAGCGTATGATCGAACAGGACAGGATTTTCCAAGCCCGAGCATCGCGTGACCGCGCCTTGGGCATCCATGACATCAACCCAATCAACGCAGTTGCGAAAACTGCCATCCTTGTGATGGTTCTTGCCGTGTACATCGGCGGCAATCGCTCCCCCAAGGCTGACGAACTTCGTGCCCGGCGCAACCGGAAGGAACCATCCACGGGAAAGAAAAGCAGCGATGATATCCCCAAGCAGCACACCCGGTTCAGCGATCAGCTGGCCGGTTTCAGGATCAAATGCCAGCATTCGGTTCAGATGCCGTGTCTTGATGGTTGCGGCGGTATTGATAGCACTGTCGCCGTAAGCACGCCCATTCCCGCGCGCGATCACGCTCTGGGCGGTGCGTACGTCGTCCTGAAGTTCGGCAAAACTGCGCGGCGCGTGGACAGAGGCGTTCAGCACCGGATAGCGCCCCCAACCCGAAAGGATCATGCCACCACCTCAAGACGTTTGTCGGTGAACACAAACCGCTGATCGAGATGGAATTTGATGTAATAGCCGATGCTCAATCCGATGATTGCTCCAAGTTCGCGCATGGCATCCGTTTGCCAAATGAGCCAGAAAAAGGTCTCAATGCCCCAGAAGATCACTGTCGTGACAAGTCCCATCGCCGTGTAGAGCGAAAACTTGTGACCATGGGCTTTCACGCCCGTGCCATCGTCATAAAATATCCACTTCTTATCGAGGCTATATTTTGTGACCAAACCCACAAACGTCCCTGCCCCGACCGCCAGAGCAAAAGTGACCCCTTCACTGCCCGGAGCCAGAACAAGACGTTGTACGCCCAAATTTGCAAGCGTCGCCACAATCGCGAAGGCTGCGTATCTGAGGACAAGGCTGCGGACGGTCACAGCACGGCACCTGCAACCACAAAGGCCAGACTACCAAGGAAACACGCTTGGCTTATCCGGTCCTTTGCAGCGTAGACCAGCGGGTCGTCATGCATAGCGCCGCGATGCGCGAGCAGTACCGTGCGGGTAATCCAGTACAGTAGAATGGCGCAAGCACCCCACAACGCCTCAGGGTGATTATAAAGTTCCGCCACCGCAGGCGAGTTCACATAAAGCGCCATCACAAGGACCGCGACATATCCCGCGCTGATCGAAATCATCGAAACGATTGGCAGGTCTTCTATGTGATAGCCGCGTCCAGTCGCCTTGAGCTGGCCCCGCCTCGCACTGTCGACGAGTTCTGCCTGCCGTTTTACCGCGGCCAGAGATAGGAAAAAGAAGATCGAA
The DNA here is from genome assembly GCF_026410285.1 of Sulfitobacter sp. F26169L. GTDB lineage: Bacteria > Pseudomonadota > Alphaproteobacteria > Rhodobacterales > Rhodobacteraceae > Sulfitobacter. The sequence continues at coordinate 169,443 of NZ_JAPMLP010000006.1, forward strand.
AACGCGAGGAGCCAGACAGACAAAGGTATGCCCGTCGCCGCCCCTCCTGCAACGATACGCGCCGTATAAAGACCGGCAAGCACACAGATATCGACGATAATCCGCCGCTTGAGATAAAGCGAATACCCCGTGGTTAAAATGTAGTAGCCAACCAATACGCCAAGAAAAGCCGGCCCTAGCAAAGCGCCGATCACCACGCCAGCACCCAGAAGCCCCGCCGCCATCCACATACCCGATGCGATTGGAAGACTGCCCGCAGCGAAGGGTCTTTGCCGCTTGCGCGGATGGGCCCGGTCGGCGTCCAAATCAAGCAGATCGTTTACGATATAGACACTCGAGGCAATGAGGCAGAAGACGACAAATGCGAGCAAGGACACCATGAAGGTGAGACCGTCCAGCTGATGAGCGGCGAGCATAGGCAGGAAAATCAGAGCATTCTTGAGCCACTGATGGGGTCGGATCACCTTGAAATACGCAGTTGGTTGGGGGGTATGGGTCGCAAGGTGTTCCACCTCATCGGCAACGCTGGACGCTCTTGCCTTCACAGCGTCCGGGAGATTGACGGTGATGGCCCGCTTAGCATGTTTCCAGACGTCCAGATCAACTTGCGAATCCCCCATATAGGAAAACTGCTTTTCCCCATAACTCTCAATCAGAAATCGAGATTTGTTTGGCCCTTTCAGATTCTCGGACCCATTTGATCCGTACACTTCATCAAAGAGCTTGAGGTGATGTCCGATAGACTGCGCAATTTTATCATCGGTCGCCGTAACAAGAGCTGTGCGTCCACCCGAAGCGCGCCAGGCCTCGATATAGGCAATGACCTCGTCATCATAGGGAAGCAGGGTGACATCAATCTGCGCCACATCGGCCAAATAGCGCTTCAGGGCTGCTTTTCCCTGGGACAATGCAAGCATCGACCTGAACGGGCTACGCCAGTCCCGACTAAAGGCGGACCAGAAACTCTCCAATAGCATATCGCTTTTCAGGAGCGTCTGATCCAGATCGACAACAAGAATTTCACGCATAAGCATAATCGGAAAACAATTCCCCAAACCAATTGTTACCTGTCTTACACAAGAGTTAAAGCTTTGTCGCGTCCCAAGAGATAGAGCGCATGTCTGGGAGACCAACTCTGCGACTGAACGCAATAGTTCACCTAGGCCATGTCCCGCACGGGACTGGCATCATCCGTCTAACTGGTCTTAGGTTTCAGATGCTTTGAAATAAGCTGTCAGGCGGAATTTTATGGAAAAGTGTACTTCTTTTTGGGAAACAACATGACCAGCCCGACAGGGTGCATGATAGGCTTCTACATCGCAGACTAATGTGTTTCGCAGAAACCTGAAGTGATGCTTCTCGTTGTGCGCTTTGATACCCATCTATTTTACGTGTACCGTATTTGATGAGGTTTGGGATACACCCTCAACCTTCTTTGCTTCAGCACTAATGGCGTAGATTTCAGCGTCACTGCTGTACCTGTGCCGGCTGGTTGCCGCGTGCTCCGCGTGGCGCTCCTGGTGCAGAGGGACAGCACCGTCGCAAGTCAACCTGAGCGTTTCCATCATTGATAATATAAAAGAGCGGCTCGTTCCCGCCGCTCTTTTCTGGTCACAATGTTTGACGATTATGGCGAGGTCCTTGCGATGGCATTCCCGATCAAGGCTGCGCGCAAACTACCTGTGCGTCTGTTATACAGCCAGAGATTTCATCTAGCCCTAAACACTGCACGACCCGAACGGGTGCGTACGCCAAGACAGCGTTCCGGCAAGCTTAAGCCAGTCCCGCTTAAGCTGAGCGCTCTCTACCACGCGGCGTTCTGCCGAAAGCTCGGCAACACCGCTTTCGCGCCCAAAGGCAGCTTCAATTGTGTCCGCATCAAATATGCCAAAAGAGAAACCCATAGAATCACCTATTTCAAAATTTGCAGTCAAAGGCATTAATGCGGCGAAATGTGTCAACATAAAGGCAAACAGCAGAACTTTGGCAATCTGACCTTTTCCAAGCCCCACTTTAGCCTGATTTCTTCACTAGGGGCAGGCGGGATAAGAGCCTGATCGTATTGTCTTAGCTAAGACCCCGCACGGGACACGGCAGAACAGCGGTATCTGTTTCAGCACCTGCCCTGCCAGCTCCGAAAGTAATTTCAATACATAGGAACACGCACGTAGAAAAACCTGCTTTTTTCTTTGTACCGCCTATTTTTCTTTCTAACGCCCATTTTTCGCCAGAATTCAACAATAGGCTCAATTCAATCATAATGTTTCTTTGAATGAGCATAATCGTCGGGCGGGTGCCCAGACGATCGAGAGGGTGGCAATGTTTGGGATCAAGCAGCTGGCAATGACAACAGGCGTGGTGATCATTATCGGGATGATCACCTTGGTGTTATCACGTTCCCTCCTACCCACCGATGCTTTGGCTGCGCCCGGGCCAGTGGTTGAGAGAACTGCGTTAAAATCAATAACGAAGCCAGCGACGCCTGTTTCGGTAACCCGACTCCGTGCAGCGGATCACTACAACGTGCAACGGCGCTTTTCGGGTCGGATCGAACCCAATCAGACCGTCGACATAGCCTTTGACGAACCAGGTAAACTTAAAACAATCTTCGCTGGGGAAGGTGAAACAGTGACAGCCGGCGCAGCTCTCGCCGGGCTCGATACCGAATTGCTTGAGATTGAGCGTGATCGACTTGTCAGGCTGCTTTCAAGTGCCCGCGATGAGCAGAATATTATGCGGAGCACGCTTGACCGCGAAGAGAGCCGTAAGAATAAATCCCGCGAAACACAGAACGCCATCGATACGCTTCGCATTTCATTTGCCCAGATTTCAGGACGCGCAACCGATCTCGAAGGGCAGATCACCATGCTTGACGCACGGATCCGGCGCGCAACCCTGCGTGCCCCGTTTGCAGGGACCATTTCTCAGCATTTTGCCGATCCGGGAAGTTCTTTTGAAGCAGGGCAACCGATATTGCGATTGATCGAGAACGGGCCCAGAAACGTAAGGATCGGTGTCGATCCGGTTCTGTGCCGCAATCTATCGATCGGCGATGAGCTCGATTTGATGATCGGGGCTGACCTGTACCCTGCCCGTATCGCCGCAATCCGCCCGGACATCGACCCCGCAACCCAGACGCGCACCGTGCTGTTCGAACTAGATGACAACCCGATTATCGTCGCCGGAACCGTAGCAACAATTCACATGATGCAAGAGATTTCCGCCAACGGTGTGGTCGTACCGATCAGCGCCCTGCGCGACGGCTCGCGGGGCCTGTGGGAGATTATCGTCGCAAAGCCAGATGGCGATAACCACCGCATCGCGGTCGAGGCCGTCGAGATACTAAATGTCAGTGACACTGCCGCCTTTGTGCGCGGCACTTTTGCCTCCGCGGCCCTACTTGTCACCGAGGGACAGCATCGCCTTGTTCCCGGCCAACTGGTTTCGCTGGTTCAATGAAACTGGACCTCATCTACCGCCAGCCCCGGCTGCTTATCCTGACGATTGCACTAATCATTGTGGGGGGTCTCTCTGTCTTGTCCACAATTGGGCGGCAGGAAGATCCTACCATCACCAATCTTTATGCGCTGATCAGCACGCCTTATCCCGGCGCAGAAGCAAGCCGTGTCGAAGAGCTTCTGACAATCCCGATCGAGGAAAAGCTGCGCCGCATTCCCGAGATCGACCTGATCGAATCCACGTCCTCGGCAGGTGTGTCCGTCATCTCTGTTGAGCTTATGGCCTCGGTCGACGTGAATCAGATCGAGCGCATCTGGGCCGAAGTACGCGACGAGCTGGAAGACGCACGCCCCAGTTATCCTGAAGGTGCGGGACCAAGCAACGTCGACACCGATTTCGCCAACACATATGCGGCCATCATCGCGATTTCTGCGGATCGCCCGGGCATACCCCCCGCGATCCTCGGGCGGTATGCCAATGCTCTTTCGCTACAGCTTCAAAACGTTTCGGGCACAAGCAAAATCCAGACGTTCGGCATGCCAAAAGAGGAAATCCGCGTCGAGATTTTGCCCGCAAAGCTGGCATCTCTTGGTCTTACGTTTGCTGATGTGGCAAGCGCCATTGCGCAAGCCGACGGGCGAACACAGGCCGGGCGTCTCGCCAATGAAGGCCTCAACATGCAGTTGAACGCGACTGAAGGGATATCTACGCTTCAGGATCTCTATGGTGTGGACCTGCGCAATGACAACGATACAGCGGTCCACCTCGGGACCCTTGCAGACATCTCGAGGAGCGTGCGCGACCCGGCGCAGACCATAGGTGTTCACAACGGTGAGGACGCGGTTCTTGTGGCTGTGCGGATCGAAGACGGTGTGCGCATTGACCGCTGGACCACGGCTATCCGCGCTGAACTTGCCGATTTCAAAGCCGCCGCCCCGGATGGGCTGCGCATCGAGATGATCTTTGACCAAGGTGGATACACTAACAAACGGCTAATCGAGGTCGCGTCATCGCTCGCCATCGGGTTGGGTCTTGTCGTTGCGATCCTGCTTGTCTCGATGGGCTTGCGCGCGGCGCTAATCGTGGGCGCCACAATACCATTGGTGGGTCTGGCAACCATTGCCAGCCTCTACTACGTCGGTGTGCCCATCCATCAGATGTCCATTACGGGTCTGATCGTCGCCCTTGGACTGGTGGTCGACGCCAATATCGTCATGGTCGACGAGATCATGCGCCGCATCGCAGCCGGCCAATCGCGTGCGACAGCCGTTAGCGGTTCGATCCGCCGCCTGATAGCCCCTCTTACAGCTTCAACGCTGACAACTGCATTCGCCTTCATGCCGATGCTATTGCTTCCCGGAGCGTCGGGCGATTTCATCAGTACCATCGCAGTTGCGGTATTGCTTATGTTAGGCTGGTCCCTTGTGATCGCACTTGTGCTGACCTCGGGTCTGGCAGGCTGGATACTGCCTGAACCACCGGAAGATGCCGCGCCATCTGCCTTGCTTGACACGTTCACCGCACTGCTCAGATGGTCCCTTGCCCACCCACGCCTGTCCCTGTCGCTTTTCCTGTCGCCTGCGTTGCTCGGTATGGTTCTGGCACCCACCCTGCCGGCGCAGTTTTTTCCCGGCGTCGACCGCGACCAGTTCCAGGTTGAAATCCACATGGCTCCGGGTGTGCCGCTCGAACAGACACACGCCGCTGCATTGGCCGTTGGGGACGCCTTGCGCGCCGATCCTCTGGTCGAAAGCGTGACCTGGATGGTCGGGCGGGGCATGCCCATGTTCTATTACAACGTGCTCAGCCAAGAGGGCAGCACACCAAATTATGCCCACGCCATGGTCGTGACCCAATCTCCCGCCGCCACACTTGACGTTCTAAGGCGCGTTCAGGGCACCCTTGGCGCCGATATTCCCGCAGCTCAGGTTGTGGTGCGCCGGTTGGTGCAAGGCCCTCCTGTCACCGCCCCCGTCGAGACACGGCTGTTCGGGCAGGATGTAGTAGCATTGCGCGAGGCGGGCGAAGAGATCCGGCGCATTATGGTCGATACACCCGGCATTGTCGGAACCCGTGCCTCACTGTCTGGTGGTGCGCCAGGCGTGACCCTTCAGATAGACGAGGCGCGCGCCGAAGCCTTGGGGTTCGAGAATGCCTCGATTGCCGCTCAGATTGCTGACGCAATTGACGGACGCGTTGGCGGGTCCATTCAGGAGGGGGAAGAACAAATTCCCATCCGGGTCATGGCCCCCCGACAGACGCGCGAGAGCATCAGTGCCATCGGTGATCTATACCTTGTCCAACCCCATGCCCGAAGTGAAGCCGCCGATGCCTTCACGGCCACACCGCTCTCCACCCTCGCCTCGATCCACCTGACCCAAAAGGAAAGCAGCCTTTACCGCAGAAACGGCGCCCGGGTGAACATAGTTCAGGCCTTCACGGCGGCCGATGTTCTGCCTCAAAGCGTTGAGACCGACCTTCTTGCACGACTTGATGCATCCGGTTTTAATCTGCCCTCCGGTGTGACGATGAAAACCGGAGGGGACAGCGACGCCCGCGATCAAACATTGAACGATCTTCAGGCTTCTCTGGGCATGATCTTGGTTCTCGCTGTGGCCACTGTCATCCTCACTTTCGGATCATTTCGTCTCGCAGCAATTTCGGGGGTTGTCTGCGTGCTTTCGGTGGGCTCAAGCCTTCTCTGCCTGGCACTTACCGGGCAACCTCTTGGTATTATGGCGATCATCGGTATTATCGGTGCCATTGGTGTGTCGATCAACGCTGCAATTATCGTCATCACGGCCCTGCAAGAGAACCTGCATGCGCGCGGTCAGGATGAGAAGGCTATTGTGCTGGTCGTCAGCAAGTCGGTGCGGCACATCAGTTCAACGACGATCACTACCTTCGCCGGTTTCCTCCCGTTGATTTTCGCGGGCGGAGGCTTTTGGCCGCCTTTTGCTATCGCGATTGCAGGTGGGGTACTTCTTTCGACAATCATATCGCTGGTGATTACACCGATCCTCTTTGCAAAATTCTGGGCATCGCGCGACCGTTTGTTCGATCAACGTCTCGATAACATGGCGCCATCCCCTACCCGCTCGGTATCAACTGACTCTTCGGTTTAAACAGCGCTATGTTTGCTGGAAACTGATCTGCGATGAAGCAAGCGTTGCGTCTTAATGTTTTTCGATTGGTCATTTCTGGCTGGTTAAAAATGTCTTTTCCACACTGCAATGCATATCTCTTCCGGAGGTAGGTTCTGCGAACGAAACAACGCCGCCGCTTTCACCAAGTGGCGCGAACCACTTACAGCTTACAGGCTAGTTGTTTCAATTGAGAATCGCGAAGAAAGAACTTCTATTTTTTAGCCTACATCAGTAGCCTTTCTCGAAACCAAATGATTTTTGGCGTCATATAAATTTGGACATCAGAGCGGCTTTTGCATTGGAGGCTCTGGCTTATTTGTGTGATCGAGTATGCGTGACCTGCCCCCCGAGGCTCCCTCATTCATAACGAGAGTTTGCGGGTTTGGATTTCATATTCTTCGTCGTCGGGTTGGGCAAGCGCGTCGTGCGCGGAGCCTTCGAATTGCTCAAGCGCACGACGCGCTTCAGCGGG
>NZ_JAPMLP010000007.1 GCF_026410285.1 Sulfitobacter sp. F26169L
AGGCGCGCGCACCCTGCTGATTGACGAAGCCTTTCGCGGTACGCTTTGCGCGACCACAGGCTGTATGCCGTCCAAACTTCTCATTGCGGCAGCGCGCGCTGCGCATGATGCAAGAGGCATTGACCTCGACGCCGACCGCTTGATTGTGGGAATCCCCGCAGCCTGTTTCTAACGATCTTCCTCGGGCCACTTGAAAGCTAACTGACCTCCGTTGCAGCAATGCTTCGGGGGGCTTTTTTTATTCATCTTCGCTTTGATCGGCAATCTGCTGCTTTTCGTCGGCGGGATACTCGAAAACCGAAGAATATTTGTTTCGCCAAAGCGCGTCTTGAGCTACGGCAACAAACCTTCGTGTTTTTGCATCGGAAAGTACCTGTTCAAGAACTTCGGCTGGAACAAGAATTTGGTGCGACATTCCCGGTTCAAGCTTAACGGGGCATTTGTCGTCAATGTCCTAGTTGCTTAGGCTGGTGTGGCACCACCCAATGCGGCGCGGAAACCTCCGAAATCGAAAAATGTGTTCAAAGCTTTCGGACAACTTGGTCCGTCGCCAATGATAAACAAGAGAGACATTCGAAATATGGACGGCATGAGCCGAAGGGTTTTGAACCGAAATCATTGCCCCGTGAACGGTTTCGTCACCAACCGTTTCCATCCCAAAGACAACGTAAACCCGAACTTTGGGCTGCGCCCGAACCACGTTCCAGAAGAAAACCGCTGTCGAAAGCACCGCCGCGTAAATTGCGAGATATGAAGTTAAGATCAATCGGCTATCCTTGAGTGTGATAATTTCGAACGTCACGACCTGAATAACTGTCGAAGTTCGTCGCAATTGTGAGCAAACTTGGCCGAAGGGACACTGCTTCCAGCCAAATCCGCGACATGCATCACAACATGCAAAGCAACAATCGCCCTTCAATTTTTGCAATAAAAACAAGAACCTAAAGAGGATTATGGCGGAGACGAAGGGATTCGAACCCTCGAACGCTTGCACGTTACTCCCTTAGCAGGGGAGCGCCTTCGACCACTCGGCCACGTCTCCGCCGCCGTGTCTATGATCTAAAGCACCGCATAACAACTCCTTTTTTATGTATCCGGCACTTTTTGTCGAGGGGTTTGTTTTCATTTGATTTCCCGTGGTCTGTCGACGGTCTGTGTGTTTCAAAAAGCTGTGGGTACGTACTTTGTTCCTGAACCGGTTTGCCTGACTGTGCCTGGTTTCGCATTAAAGCATTGACGCCTGTGCGTCTGAGGGGCACGTCGGAGAAACGAGCCAGTCAGTTGGAGATTGAATTTTGTTGTCCTACGGCGTTCGTTGGCGCATGAAGAAACCTGTTATGGTTCGGGCAGTTTGCACTGGCGTGCTGAATCTCCGAATTGTCCGGCTAGCATGGCTATCAGGGGTTGGTTTACAGCGATGGATAAGGTGAAAATTCTGGTTGTCGGTTGCGGGCGTTCGGGTACGGGTTATTTTGCGAAAACCCTGCAAAGAAATGGCATTCCAGCAACTCACGAGGGTATTTTTAACCTCGAAAAAGAGTTGGCAGACAGTGACATGCAGACTCCTTTTCTGTGCGAGTCTTCATGGTATGCGGCACCTTATATTGACCGGATAGAAGGGTTGACGCACGTATTTCATTTAGTGCGCAACCCGTTGAAAGTGATGTCATCCTTCTACCGTATCGGGATGCTGGCATCCGGCCCTTTGCGGCATATCTCCCAAGGTTATCCAAAACGCTATTTCGGCAATCCCAACCGACCAGCTGAGAAAATTGCGGCTAGAACAGAATTTGTTATGCGCCATCGGGAATTTTTACAAACGAACGGGCAACTCTTTGAGCCGCAGACCGAAACCGGGCGGCTGGACAAATACTGGTGGCATTGGAACCAGATGATCGAGGACAAGGCTACCAAAACAGGGGCATCGTACCGGCGGATCCAGTTGGAGCAGTTGGGGAACAACGTCGGGGAGCTCGGTAAATTTTTCGGCCTGAGAGGCTTCACTCTGGATGTACCGCCGCAAAATCTGAAAATGAACTACCGTCCACGAAAAATGCCGCCTACCGTGCTTTCCGAGGCGACATACGAGCTTGCGCGCGCCTACGGGTACCCGCACGAATACCTTGTCCAGTAATCTAATTCAGTAGTTGATGCATATTGGCTGCATTGAGCGCCGATTAAAGCGGTGATCAGGTGTTGAACAGGAAGTGAAGCACATCACCGTCTTTTACGGTATAGGCCTTACCTTCTGCGCGCATTTTTCCCGCTTCCTTGGCAGGGCCTTCGCCGCCAAGTGACACAAAATCATCATAGGCAATGGTTTCCGCGCGGATAAATCCCTTTTCGAAATCCCCGTGAATCACGCCTGCGGCTTTCGGAGCTGATGTGCCTTGTTTGATGGTCCAGGCACGTGCTTCTTTTGGTCCTACGGTGAAATAGGTCTCAAGGTGCAGCAGCTCGTACCCGGCGCGGATCAGACGGTCCAGACCGGCTTCTTCCAGATGCATATCCTCAAGGAACATCGCTGCGTCTTCGGCATCAAGCTGGCTGATCTCTTCTTCGATCTGTGCTGAAATGATGACAGCTGAATTTCCCTGTGCCGTTGCCATTTCAGAAACAGCGCGGGAGAATTCGTTTCCGTCCGCCGCGTCCGCCACACCTACGTTGCAGACGTAAAGCACGGGTTTGGTGGTGAGCAGCTGCAACATGCGCCACGCTTTTGCGTCTTCTTCGTCGATTTCCACAACGCGCGCGGGCTTGCCATCTTCGATAGCGGCTTGGGCGGCGGCCAGAAGACGGTCTTGCTGCACCGCGTCCTTGTCGTTGCCCTTGATCTTGCGCACCAGCCCCGCACGGCGTTTTTCAATGCTTTCCAAGTCAGCAAGCATCAGTTCGGTTTCAATCGTCTCCGCATCCGCAACGGGGTCCACACGGTCTTCGACGTGGGTAACGTCAGCATCTTCAAAACAACGCAGTACATGGGCAATGGCATCTGTTTCGCGGATGTTGGCAAGAAACTGGTTGCCCAGACCTTCGCCTTTGGATGCGCCTTTGACCAGACCGGCAATATCGACAAAAGTCATGCGGGTAGGGATGATACTTTTCGAGCCGGCGATTTCGGCCAATGTATCCAGACGCGCATCAGGAACGGCGACTTCGCCTACGTTCGGCTCGATCGTGCAAAAAGGAAAATTGGCGGCCTGCGCGGCGGCAGTGCGGGTGAGTGCGTTGAAAAGCGTCGATTTGCCCACGTTTGGCAAGCCTACGATACCCATTTTGAAACCCATGACGGCGTCCTCTTTTGCGTTTGGCACCTGTTATGGCGTCACAGGCACGGACGCAAGCACAGCCTTGTACTACTGTGCCGCTTCCCGAGAAGAAAATATGAGCAGCCATGCCAACAAAATGAACATCGGATGGGTCAATCCGCCGGAAAACACTAGGGCAGGGACCCAGATGAAAAACACAACCACCCCAAGGATCGGACGCCCCGTAAGGATGATAGACAGCGGCGGTAGCAAAATAGCGAGTATGTAATTCATGACCCATCAAATAGGGGCTCTGTCCGAATTTTCCAGCCCTGCATTGATTTCCCCCGCCGAATTGGGCATTCATCGCCAACACCTACCCGAAAGGCCTTTCCATGACCCGTATTGACGCCAAATTTGCCGAGCTTGCCGCCCAAGGAAAGAAGGCGTTTGTTTCCTATGTGATGGCCGGTGACCCTGACTTTGACCGCTCGCTGGAGATCGTGCGCGGTCTGCCCGCTGCTGGCGTCGATATTATCGAGCTTGGCCTTCCCTTCACCGACCCGATGGCTGACGGCCCCACAATCCAGATGGCAGGGCAGCGCGCGCTGGATGTTGGCATGACGCTCAAGCGGACGCTGGAGCTGGCGGCGGCCTTCCGCAAGGAAGACGACACGACGCCGATTGTCCTGATGGGGTATTACAATCCGATCTATTCGATGGGCGTTCCCGCATTTCTGGTCGCTGCAAAGGCCGCAGGAATTGACGGGCTGATCATCGTCGATCTGCCGCCGGAAGAAGACACAGAGCTATGCATCCCTGCACAAGAGGCGGGATTGAACTTCATCCGTCTGGCCACGCCCACAACAGATGACGCGCGCCTGACCCGTGTGGCAGAAAACACCTCCGGCTTCGTGTATTATGTCTCGATCACCGGCATTACCGGTGCTGCCGAAGCGCAGGCAGATGATGTATCCCCCGCTGTTGAGCGTATCCGCAAAGCGACGGGCCTGCCCGTCGTGGTCGGATTTGGGGTTAACACGCCTGAAAAATCCCGCGCCATTGCAGCAGTTGCTGACGGTGTTGTTGTCGGCTCCGCTATCGTCAGCCAGATCGCAGCGGGCAAAAGCACAGATGACATACTGGCGTTTGTGAAAACCCTGTCAGACGGCGCCCATTCAGGCTGACGCCAGCATCAGGATGCACACAACGTCGCGCTCCCATGTCTAAGCGAGGTAATCCGGCCCGTTCGTTTCACGCTGTGCAAGACGCACAAAATGACGGGCGGCTGCAAGAAATTGCATCGTTGCTCCACGCTCGGCGGATTGGTACACAAACATAACCAACAACCGGAAAGCAGCCATGCCCGTCATCACCAACATCGACGATCTCAAACGCATTCACCGCCGCCGCGTCCCAAAGATGTTTTATGACTACGCCGAAAGCGGCAGCTGGACTGAACAGACCTTCCGCGAGAACACCTCGGATTTTGACCAGATCCGCCTGCGCCAGCGCGTGGCAGTCGATATGTCGGGGCGCAGCACTAAATCCACGATGATCGGGGAACAGGTGGCAATGCCCGTGGCGCTGGCCCCCGTGGGGCTTACCGGCATGCAGCACGCAGATGGCGAAATGAAAGCGGCACGCGCTGCCGAAGCCTTCGGCGTGCCGTTTACCCTGTCCACTATGTCCATCAACTCCATAGAGGATGTGGCTTCAGCCACCAATAAGCCTTTCTGGTTCCAGCTATATACCATGCGCGATACCGATTACGTCTCGCGCCTGATCGAACGCGCGCGCGCTGCGAAATGCTCCGCACTTGTAATCACGCTGGATTTGCAAATTCTCGGTCAGCGCCACAAAGACATCAAGAATGGCCTGACAGCACCCCCCAAGCTCACCCCCTCCACCATCGCCAATCTGGCAACCAAATGGCGCTGGGGCATCGAAATGCTGCAAACCAAAAACCGCAGTTTTGGCAATATTGTCGGTCATGTGAAAAACATCTCCGACGCATCAAACCTCAGCGCGTGGACGGCGGAACAGTTCGATCCCACACTGGATTGGGGCAAAATCGCCAAGATCAAAGAGCAATGGGGCGGCAAAGTCATCCTCAAGGGCATCCTGGATGCCGAAGACGCAAAAATGGCGCTGCAAGTTGGCGCTGACGCGATCATTGTCAGCAATCACGGCGGCAGACAGCTTGATGGCGCGCTCAGTTCAATCCGCATGCTGCCCTCGATCCTCGATGCGGTCGGCGATCAGGTCGAAGTCCACCTCGACAGCGGCATCCGCTCGGGTCAGGATGTGTTGAAAGCGATGGCGATGGGGGCCAAGGGCACCTACATCGGACGCGCTTATATCTACGGGCTTGGCGCGATGGGTCAGGCTGGCGTAACCCGCGCGCTTGAGGTCATCCACAAAGAACTCGACACCACAATGGCGCTGTGCGGAGAGACAAAAGTGACCAACCTTGGTCGGCACAACCTGCTGGTACCCAAAAACTTCGAAGGTGACTGGCAGGACTGATGCTGGTCTTTTCAGCGCAAAACCTTGTCCTGCTTTCCGTGCCAAAAACGGGCTCGACCGCCATGGAGGTGGCGCTAAAGCCTTGGGCGGATATCGCGTTTTACAAACACCGCAAACATACTCCCGTGGGGCGCTACCAGCGTAAAATCGCGCCGTTCCTTTGTGATGCCTTCGGGCTGGAGCCCGAAACCATGGCCGTCATCCGCGCTCCGCTTGAACACTTGCGCAGCTGGTACCGCTATCGCGCGTCAACGCTGGACGTAAATTTCGACACTTTCGTTCAGGCCGTCATTTCTCCTGACCCGCCTGATTGGGCCCGCATAGGCACACAGTTAAACTTCCTAACTACGTCGTCAGGAATATTGGGCATCACCCACCTGTTTGCCTACGAAGCCCAGCCAACCCTGCGCAACTGGCTAAATCAGCGCATGGGCGCTAACATAACATTCAAGCCGCAAAATGTATCCCCTCCCGCCGACACGACCATAACATCTTCCACCCGCTCGGCTTTCGAGACAGCTTACGCAGCAGAAACCACTTTACACGCCAGAACAGTTGCCGCAGGCGGCCACCTCATCCAGATGCCCTAGGCTATTTCTTTTGGCCAAAAATATCCCGGGGGAATTGGTCCGCAGGACCAAGGGGGCAGCGCCCCTAATAACCCTTGCAACCAGCACCGTGTTCTCCGCAAAATAACTCGAAGACAACAGCCCCGACACACAGCCACCATCGCGGTAGCAACACATTGCATTTATCTCTTTCCCTAAAACAGATTCGCGTCTATACGCGCCACTTCATGCGGGACGACAGCCTTGGAGGCGTTCCGCCCTAACATTTGGAGAATTATTATGGCCGGAGAGATCCCAGATCTTGAAGCTCAGGTACGCACGGGGACAGGCAAGGGCGCCGCTCGTCAGGCACGCCGTGATGGCATGGTACCGGGTATTGTTTTTGGTGGCGATGTTGACCCGCTTCCCATCAACATCCCGTTCAACAAACTGCTGACCATGCTGCGCAAGGGCCGCTTCAAGGCGACCCTGTTCAACATGAAGGTGGAAGGCCACGATGACGTGCGCGTTATCTGCCGCGATGTCCAGCGTCACGTTGTAAAAGACCTGCCAACGCACGTCGACTTCATGCGCCTGAAGCGGACCACAAAAATCAACCTGTTCATCAATGTCGACGTAGAAGGCGAAGATGAATGCCCGGGCCTGAAAAAGGGCGGCACACTGACGCTTGTACGCCCGGAAATCGAATTGGTTGTTACGGCTTCGGATATTCCAGAAAGCATCGTGATCGACATCTCCAAAATGGAGATTGGCGACAATCTGACCATTTCGGATGTAACGCTGCCCACAGGCTCCAAGCCGGTCATCGATCGTGACTTTGTGATTGCACAGGTTTCCGCACCTTCCGCACTGGTTTCTGCCGGTGACGAAGACGATGATGTTGCCGCAGACGAAGTGCCAACGACCGAGATGGATCCCCCGAACGGCGAACAGGCCGACAGCTAAATCTACCGGACGTGAAAAATTAGACGGGGTTCCCTTCGGGGAGCCCCGTTCTCGTTTTCGGGGTTTGCAACAGTACAGATAAATCCAGCGGTTATAGTCGTTCTAACCATTGGATCAGGTAGCGTCAGCAAATCAACGAACCGCATCTTGGGCGGTGGATAGATTCTGCCGGACGTGACGCCAAATTTTAGGTGGTCGTTTTGCATCCGGGCTTGCAGTGCGTGGAGATCCTGTACGCGTTGACATAGAAACAAGCAGTGCGAACCGGCTTCGTGGACTGTTTTATGCCCGCGCATTTTCCAGAAATTCTGATGCGGAGCCGCCTCGTTGTTCTAGATGTTGTGGTGTTTTTAGTGGGTGAATCGGCATAGAAGAACGAAAGGCTGTCCAATTTCATAGCTTGTGCGCTGATTGCTTACATATCGAATGAGATATTTCTGCATCTCGCGTGGAGCAGATGAAAAGTACACAATTTTATTTCACCGGATGAGATCTGCCAGATTAAAGCAAAGCGTCAAAGAACGCTGCAAGTCTGCTCAAGCTAGTGTTGAAACATCAAGGATAATCTTAGCCCCGACTTGCGAAGAAACTGGACGCTTTTGGCAACAGTGAGCAAGAGGTGGTCGTCGCCAACAAGTTATTCCGAATGATACGAGCCGAAATTACAGGCTCCTGACGAGCGCCAACGCATCGTTTTGAGTGAACCGGTTCGATGAATCTTATGACACCGTCAAGTGATACACGCTGGCCGGAATCAAATGAATGGCATTTCCCCATTCATTTTTGTCTATGGTGGTCTGATAAACATTTACGAAGCTGACAGTATCCTCACATCGACCGTGGAAAATAATTTAAGTCAGGGCGATAGACGGCTTGATCATCATTCAAGTTCGATGTCGCAACTCTGGGGCTGTTTCCTGATACGCCATGGACCTTTGGAACGTTTAGTAAACTCATCGGTGTGATCGCGCCCTTGATTATGATTTCACCCAAAGCTCGCGTTTGGTGTTACACAAGCACTCGTGGCCGCTTTCGGTGATCAGAATAGGTTCTGTTATCTCCAGACCGCCATCATCCAGCCACAGGGCAGGCATGAAATGAAACGTCATTCCCGGTTCAAGTATGGTGGTATCGCCGCGCCGGAATGAAATCGTGCGCTCGCCCCAATCAGGTGGATAGCTGATCCCGATTGCATAACCGCATCTGCTGTCCTTTTCGAAACCGGCCTTGTTCAGCGTTGCGTTGAATGCGTTGGCGATGTCCTGCGCCTGATTGCCGGGTCTGGCCTGTTCCAGACCGGCCTCGATGGCATCCAGAACGGCGGTTTCAGCGTCGCGGTATTTTTGCGGCACTTCACCCAGAAACAGCGTGCGTGACTGCGGGCATTGATAACGCCGGTGCGCGCCCGCAATTTCGAAAAATGTCGCCTCGCCGGATTGCATGGGGCGGTCATCCCATGTCAGATGCGGGGCAGTCGCGTCCATTCCGGACGGGGCCATTGGCACAATAGCAGGGTAATCCCCCCAGAACCCGTCCACACCGCGGATGCTGGTGGCGTAGATTTCGGCGATCAATTCGTTTTTGCGCGTACCAGGCTCGGCAAATTCAAAAATGCGCTCGTGCATCACTTCGGTGATGCGCGCGGCGCGGCGCATGTATTCGATCTCGCGCTCCGATTTCACGGCGCGTTGCCAGTTGACCAGTCCGGTTGCGTCTTTGAAAGTGGCTTTTCCAATAGCGCCCGTCAGCGTTTCATGCGCTTTTGCAGAGTAGTAATAATTGTCCATCTCGACGCCGATTGTCGCGTTTTCCAGCCCGACCTCTGCCAATAGGTCGGCCAGTTCCTGCATCGGGTGTTTGTCGGGGTTCTGCACAAACGTATCATCGTAGCCACGGATGCTGTCATCATTGTCCATGAACACAGTGCGCCGCGCGCCCAGTGCATCCATCGCTCGGCCCCACCACAGCGGATCCCCCTCCAGCGTCAGGATCACACCCTGAAACACATAGAACGACCAGCCATCATACCCCGTAAGCCATGACATATTCGAAGGATCGCTGACAAAAATCGCGTCATAGCCCTTGGTGGTCATGGCCGCGCGGGTTTTGGCAATTCGGCGCTGGTATTCGGCAGTTGTGAAGTTGTTTTGAAATGTGGTCATGTGCCGGCCTTTGATAGATGGGTTGCCACAGGGGCGGAGACATTTCTCATATGGCTGATTATTGGTCCCTTTTCAGCGTGTATGCCGACCAATTGCGCCGCCAAACCGTTCTGGTCCGACCTTTTGCCAGAATTGGAGAAAAATGCGGCTAGCGGATGCCCTGAACCGACGCGCCAGTTCAGAGACGGCGGCGGCCATTTCATCGGCTTGGCCGGCAAAACGGGACATCACATCGGGTCAGTGCGCAATCGAATATCCCAATGGAATCGCGGCGCGCACTGGAAGCATGTCAAAAAGTGAAATACGTTTGCTGGGATTGGACCTGATCCGTGGCGCAAAGCAAGGAGCATAAAGTGAACAAGCAACTGAACAACGATCAACTGACGCAATGGGATCATGACCATTTTTTCCACCCCTCTACACATCTGGCGCAGTTCGCCCGCCGCGAGATGGGCAACCGGATTATCCAGACAGCAAACGGCGTACATATCACGGATCGCGAGGGCCGAAGCTCGCTGGATGCGTTTGCGGGTCTTTATTGTGTGAATGTCGGGTACGGGCGCACGGAAATTGCTGATGCAATTGCACAGCAGGCGCATGAACTGGCCTATTACCACTCCTATGTCGGGCACGGCACCGAGGCCTCCATCACCCTGTCCCGCATGATCGCAGAGCGCGCCCCCGAAGGCATGAACCATGTTTACTACGGCATGTCCGGCTCCGATGCGAACGAGACAAACATCAAGCTGGTCTGGTATTACAACAACATCCTCGGGCGGCCCGAAAAGAAAAAGATCATTTCGCGCTGGCGCGGCTATCACGGATCGGGCCTGATGACAGGCTCGCTGACGGGGCTGGAGCTGTTTCACAACAAGTTCGATTTGCCGTTATCGCAGGTTGTCCACACCCAAGCGCCTTACTATTTCCGCCGCAAGGATCGCACGATGAGCGAGGCCGATTTCAGCGCCGATTGCGCGCAAAAGCTGGAAGAACTGATTTTGCACGAAGGCCCCGACACCATCGCCGCATTTATAGGTGAGCCGGTTCTGGGCACAGGTGGCATCGTGCCACCGCCCGCTGGTTATTGGGATGCCATCCAGAAGGTATTGCAAAAGTATGATATCCTGCTGATCGCGGACGAAGTCGTCACAGGCTTTGGCCGGTTAGGCACGATGATGGGGTCGGATCATTACGGGCTTAAGCCCGACCTGATCACCATCGCCAAAGGTCTGACATCTGCTTATGCGCCGCTTTCGGGGTCTATCGTCTCCGACCGCATGTGGGATGTTCTGGAGCGTGGTACAGATGAATTCGGGGCCATCGGTCACGGCTGGACCTATTCGGCCCATCCAATCGGTGCTGCGGCGGGTGTCGCCAACCTGAAGTTGATTGATCAACTGAACCTAGTTTCGAATGCGGGCGATGTGGGGGCCTACCTGAACAAAGCCATGAATGATGCGTTGGGGGATCACGCCAATATCGGGGACATTCGCGGCGAAGGAATGCTGTGCGCTGTCGAGCTGGTCAAGGACCGCGATGATCGGGTTTTCTTTGATGCAGCAGATAAAGTCGGCCCTCGGATTGTTGCGAAAATGTTTGATCTGGGTGTCATCGCGCGCGCGATGCCACAGGGCGACATCATCGGGTTTGCGCCGCCGTTTTCACTGACCCATGATCAGGCGGACGAGGTGGTTGCCGCCACCAAAGCCGCAGTTCTGGATGTTTTGTAGGCCAGTCGGGAATTGGTGTGGGGTATCGCGCCGGGCAGGCGGTGCGATACCCGAACGCATAGGGGCGGCGCGTGATGGCATCTGATCTTGCAGCATTGACCCGCTTGCGCCACTGGCTTCATGCCCATCCCGAAATTTCCCGCCAAGAGGTTGAAACCGCCAGATACATGCGCCGGTTTCTTGACCAGCACGCAAAGCCCGACAGCATAGTGCCTCTGCACGGCGCAGGGTTCGCTGCCGTTTACGGTGCTGCGAAGACCGGCAAAACCGTGATGCTGCGGTGCGAACTGGACGCCCTTCCGATCCACGAGATAAACACCGATCTGCCCTATCGGTCGATCTATGACGGCGTCGGGCACAAATGCGGCCATGACGGCCATATGGCGATCATGGCAGGTGTTGCGCTGCGGCTTATGCGCGAACCTGCGGCGGGACGGGTAGTTTTACTGTTCCAGCCGGACGAAGAGACCGGCACAGGCGCAAGATCATGCTGCGACCATCCGGCATTTCAGGCTCTTGCGCCGGATTTTGTATTCGCCCTGCATAACCTTCCCGGATATCCGCAAGGCCAAGTTGTTTGCCGTACCGGAACATTCTCGTCCGAAGTCAAATATGCAGCCGTGACATTCAGAGGGCGCGAAGCCCACAGCGCACAGCCCGAAACGGGTGCCAGCCCATCCCGCGCCATGGCCGAACTGACGTTGAAAGCCTATGAAATTCAGGCGCAGTATGATTCGCCTGACAGCTACGCTCTTGTTGTGCCGGTCTATAGCCGGATGGGTGTGCAGGCGTCCGGCATCAGCCCCGCCGCAGGTGAGGTCCAATATACCCTGCGCGCAGCCAATGGTGAAACCGTGCAGGCGATGTGGTCTGAATTGTCCCAAGCTGCACAAAACCTTGCAACACGGGACGGGTTGGATGTTAGCTTTGAGACGAAAGAAGAATTTGGCGCGACGGTCAACAGGGACACCGCGGTGACGATGATCCATCGCGCAGCAGCCCAAGCGGACCTTTCCTATCATTGTGCAAAAATGCCTTTCCGCTGGGGTGAGGACTTTGGTGAGTTTCTCAAACGTTATGATGGCGGAATGTTCGGGCTGGGTGCGGGTGAAAACCAGCCCGACCTGCACAATGCAGATTATGACTTTCCGGATGAGATAATCTATGGCGGTGTTCGTGTGTTTTATGAACTGATCAAAATTGCACAACAGCAGGATTAGTAACTACCGTACTTCAGTCATCCAAGCCTGTGTTTCCTGAAATACGACCGATGCTATCCGAACAGGGGGCGCGCTTTGGCGTGGATTACGGTCTTATTGACAGCCACACGTTCAGCATGGACACGACGGGAACCGTCGGCTGTGTCACCAACAATAACGACGGCGCCTTCGACTACGTGCCAACAGCGCGTTCGAGAGCCTTGCAGCAGGGGCCACAGCGACCGATACCGTGGATGACGGTCAGGGCAGCACATACACCGGGACAGTCACCGTCACCGTGACCGGCACCAACGACGCAGCGGACATAGGAGGGGTAATTTCAGGTTCGGTCATTGAAGCCGGAGAGGTAATTAACAACACCGATCCGGATGGTAGCATTGTCAGTGGTACTACTACAGCTTCGGATAGCGACAAGGCGAACAACACGTTTCTCCCAATCATATCCGGCTCCGCCGATATGGAGTATGGCGCCTCTTGATTGATGCGGCTGGTATCTGGACCTATACGTTGGACAATGACAATGCGGCGGTTGAAGCACTGGTGGCGGGTGGTATGCTGACGGATACTTTCACAATCATGTCGCGGGACATGACTGCGCAGCAGGTCAGCGTGACGATCAATGGCGCGGACGATTGTCCTTACCTTTGACGGCTACGATATAGACAACAGTAGAGAAGTGGAGTTGCTTCTGAACGGATTATCGCTCGGGTTCTTGCGTGCAGGTGTCCGCGATGGTCTGAAGGAATACCAGTTCGTGCTGAGTGCCGCTGACCAGCAGATCGGGGATAACCCGCTGGAGTTTGTGCAATCTATTGATAACGCTTATCACTGGGGTGTGACTGAACTTACGGTTTCGGATGATCCGTTTGCAATAATTTGATACGGATTTAAACTCCAATCTAACGCATACATACATTATGCGGCGCGTCTTCATCATTAGAGGGGCGCCGTTTTTGTTTTGTTTACCGTGGCCTCCAAGCATGATGTCGGTCTGAAAGAGCGGGACGGGAGCTTTGCAATGGTTTTCTTGGCGTGTGGAGTGGACGTATCCTGAAAACACCTAGGCGATGCCGGATATCCAATGCGGTGCATTTTGCGGTTCGTGGGTTTGCCGCTGATATTCGTCCAAAAACCTTCTTCGGTTCGAAATCAGTCTCGGGAGGTTGCGTTGACGCGCTTTTGTCAGCGCCGTTCAGGGTTGGTCGTACCCTGTCATCTCCAGATAACCGATGCCGCTGCGGTTTCCGCTGACGCGCACGGGGCCCTCCCAATAGGGGACCGACATGTCCATCCACGTCTGCGTGTTCACGGCCTCTATAATCACGTCGACAGCGTGATCAGGCACGCGCACATGCCAGCGGGTAGGGATGCTGCGCCCGCCTACATCCGACGTGGCCAGCGGTGTCGCATCAAAGCTGCCGTCGGGCAGGGCGGTGGTGGCGCCGTCAGGTGTGATCCATGTGCCGGAAGTGTAATAGGTGCCGTCCGCCTGACGCAGGCGGAATCCCATCAGCTTTTCGCCTGCATCGAAAGACAATGAGAACCAATCCCATCCGGTCTGGTCGGCGGCCAGCGGCTGGGAAGACCATTCGCGGTCAAGCCAGGCGGTGCCGGTGACAGGAATATCACCTTCGGGCAGCGTGATGGTGCCAGCCAGTGCAAAGAAGGGTTGCGAGTAGTAATAGCTGGCCTGCCCCTGTTGCGATTTGACGGAATAGCCCCCTTCGCCGTGGAAAACCAGCGGTCCTTGAGCGTCAAGCGTGACATCATAGGCGAATTGCGATCCTGACGCGCGCAGTTTCAGGGCGTCAAAGGATGCGCCGCGCAGGTGCCAGTCGTCTATCCAGGCTTCGAAAGGGGCGGCGCTCACACCTGCCTGTCCGATGGCGCCGCGCGCCAGCCGCTCTGATGTGTAGTGGGCATCGGGCGTGGTCACGGCTGCATGGCCCAGCCATATCTGGGGGCTGTCCCAGCCCTTGCCGGTGTGCGGTGCCAGCGCCGAGCGGAACAACGTCCACTGCAAACCATAGGCGGTGCCGTCCGGCCCTGTCATGTTGGCGGTCAGATACCACCATTCAATGCGGTAATCGGGATGCGCGCCGTGATCGGCAGGGAAATCGAATTGCGGTGCGGGTGCGGGCGTTGAAAACCCTTCAGCATCGCTGCCCAAACCGGAAAATCCCTGCGCGGACAGGCCAACAGGGGCGCACAACGCAATGAGAGCGACAAAGGCTGCGAATTTAACGTTCATTTGCAAATACTTTCAACAGTTCAGCCGGCGGTACGCGCGCAAGCCTGCGCGCAGGCCAAGCAGCGGCCAGCACCGCCGCGACCAAAGCAAAAAGCCCCAACACTGCGTAATCACGCGGGAAAACATACATCGGCAGACGCCAGCCGAATGCCTCTACGTTCACTACAGCAAGCAAGACCCACGCCAGCGCAAGACCCAGTGGCAGCGCAAGCGTTGCGGTCAGGATCGCAAGGATAACCGCGCGGATCAGTTCCAACTGCCCCAGGCGCCGTCGCGTTAATCCCAACGCCCACGCAGGGGCCAGTTGCGGCACCCGCATCCCCGCAAGTGTCAGCAAGCTCATAAAAATGGCGAAACCTGCCACACTCAAGGTCAGCACGTTCAATGCGGCGGTAACGGTGAAAGTGCGTTCAAAAACCCCGAGAGAGAATGCTTTGATCTGTGCTTGATCCGTTATCGACTGCGCGGAAAGGCCAAAATCATCCATCAGTGCGGTGCGCAGGGCGGCGGGATCATCCGTGCGCAGGCCAAATCGGGTGGCGCGCACCTGCGGGTGTAACGCGGTGAACAGCGGCTCGGCGACAATTGCCTGACCGATGGGATTGCCGTAATCGCCGAACACGCCAGCGATGGGCAGCGCGACATCGGGGGCGATTTGCAGCGTATCGCCGATCCACAGGTCCGCGCGCCGCGCGAGTTGTTCATTCGCAAGCACGGCCTCTCCTGCGGCGATGCGGTCCCAAACATCTGGCGTTGCCGCCAACAAATCCCAATTGTCACGATAGGTCGCCCCGATCCGCGCGCCATATAGTTCCGCAGGCATATCCGCCAACTTCGTATCGATCGACAAAAGCGGCAGAATTTCCGATGTCAGCGGTTCTACAAAGCGTTCAAGCGCTGCGGCCTGTCGCGGGCTGTCGGTTTCGATATAAAGTTCGGATGCAAGCCGTTGATCCAGAAATCCGGTAAACGTCAGGCGGAAGCTGGAGACCATTGTCGATACGCCCACGTTTGCCGCCATTGCCAGAAGCAATGCCATCAATGCAAGGCTGAGGCCCGAAAGCTGCTGCCGCGTGTCGGCCCAGAACCACTGCGCTGTAACGCCTTTTGCCCATGATTGCGCGACTGACAGAACAGCATCCAGAAACAGGGGCAAGGCAAGGGCCGCACCGATCAACAGGCAGGCGAGTAAACCAAAACCCATGATCAACCCGTCCCCGAACAGCGCCAGAACGCCCGCCAGCACCAGCAATAACAGGCTTGCCAGCATTTGTATCCGGCGCATGGCGCCGCGCGCGTTTGCCCATGCGCGCGGCTGCGCACTGGCCAGCAGCGGCATACGCGCCACCGAAACCAACGCTCCGGTGGCTGCGATCGCTGTGCCCAGAACCGATATGGCCAAACCCGACAGCCACCAGGAGGGACGCAATTGCAATGTGCCCGATACCTGCGCGCCATATAGTCCCTTGAGCGTGGCGGCGACATCGGGCAGCAGGCTGGCGGCCACGATATACCCCAGACAGACGCCGATTCCCCCGCCCGCCAGCGCCAGAAGCAGCAGTTCCGCCGCCATCAGCACCACCAACCGCCGCAGGGGCATTCCCAGCGCGCGCAGGGTGCGCACCATGGCGCGGCGCTGCTCGAACGCGAGGCCGATTGCACCATGGACAATGAAAACCCCCACCGCAAAGCTGAGCAGGCCAAAGGCGGTCAGGTTGAGGTGGAAACTATCCGTAAGGCGCGCCACATCAGAGCCGCCTTGCGCCGCGCGGCGGACCAGATCGGGGGCAACCACTCCCAGCGGTTTCTGCGCGACAGGTTGGTTGCGCGCCACAATCAGACGGCTCAGCGTACCCGTGGCATTCAGCAAGCGCTGCGCTTGGTAGATGTCGGTGATGGCGGTGTTCGGCGCGATTGCCGGTTCAATAACAAGGGGCGCGTCAATAATGCCGCGCAATTTCGCAGCGGTATCCTCATTGGCGAAAACAGCCGGATTTTCCAGAAAGTCGGGCAGCGACATACCGCCACCGTCGCCCACAGGCCCAAGACCGTTTGGCGCTGTCAGCGGATCAATTCCCAGCAGTTGCACAGACACCAGCTTCCCCTCAACCACGGGGCTGACAAGCCAGCCCGCGCGGCGCAGCGCGATGAACGTCTCTTGCGGTATTTGGTTTCCGGTTTCGGGCAGAAGCTGGTCGTATTGCCCTTCACCCAGCGTTGCGGCGGCGGCATCATAGCTTGCGCGCGCTTCCGCGTTCACGGCCTGCACACCCGACCATAGCGCTGTTGCCAGCGCTAGACCTGCAATCAGCGTAAACAATTGCAGCGGGTTACGCCGCCAATGGGACCACAACGCAGACAGACCGGCTGCTGTCATGCCAGTAACCCCTGGCGCAGGTGAAGCTGGCGCGACATCTGGTTGGCCAGCCGCGGCGAGTGGGTCACCATGACCAGCGCGGCACCGGTTTGGGCCACCAGCGCGAGCATTTGGGTCATCACCTCGCCCGCGGTTTCCTCATCCAGATTTCCGGTAGGTTCGTCGGCAAGGATTAGCTTTGGCCGGGCGGCAAGAGCGCGCGCAATCGCGACCCGCTGCTGCTGGCCGCCTGATAACTGATCGGGGTATTTTTGCAGATGGTCGCCCAATCCCAGCGCATCGGCCAACTCGCGCGCGCTGGTGGGGGAATAAGAATCCGCTAGGCGCGCCTGAAACGCGATGTTCGCTGCGATATCAAGCGAGGGGATCAGATTGAACTGCTGGAAAATGATCCCGACACTTTCGCGGCGCAGGGCCGCGCGCCCTCCATCATCCAGTTGCGTCACATCCTGACCTGCCAGCGTGATGCTCCCCCCATCGGCGGCGTCCAACCCTGCAATCAGATGCAACAGCGTGCTTTTGCCAGATCCGCTTTCACCTGTGAGGGCCAGCGTATCACCCGCTGCAACAGTCAGGTCGATCCCGCGCAGTACCGGCACAGGCCCTTCGGCACCGGAGTATGATTTAGTAAGAGCTTTGACAGTCAGCAACATTCGGGCCTCCGCAGGTTGTGACAAGACCTATCCCAGATGCGGGCAAAGGCCAGCCACAATCGCCCCCGATCGGGCCATTTGTCGCGCTGGGGCTGGTCGCTGCACTGTGGGCCGCTAGATGACCAATCTGATGATGTTTGGCAGGAGAGTGGAACAATGGAACTGACACCGGAGTGGGAATATGTTGCCGATACCGTGATGGGGGGCATTTCAACCGGCGGGATCACCCGCACACGGATTGACGGGCGCATGGCAACCCGCCTGAGCGGTGAGGTGTCGTTGGAAAACCATGGCGGGTTCGTCCAGATGGCGTTTGATCTGGCAGGCGGGGCGGTGATGGATGCCTCTGGCTGGTGTGGGGTGGAACTGGACGTGCTGGGCAACGGGGCGCAGTACGAATTGCGCCTGCGCACCGACGAGCTGACAAAGCCCTGGCAATCATACCGTGCGGCTTTCGACGCGCAGCAGAATTGGCAAACCGTCCGCCTGCCATGGGGCGATTTCGAGAAGCGGAAAACCGAACAACCGTTCAACCCCGCGCGTCTGCGCCGGATCGGTGTGCTGGCGATAGGTGCGGAAATGAGTGCCGACATCTCTGTCGCGTCAATCCGTCTTTTCGGCTAGGGGGCTGTGAGTATCTTTGTAATATTGTTTTTATACAATGGATTGAGGGTGGTTTCTAAGGTGGATATCTGGAGCTAATATGCATTTTTTGAAAATACTTTTAATGTTCAAGGGCTTATTTCACTAAGTTAACGCTCGTTGACGCAATGCGTGCAAAGAGTACATCCTAAGTATTTGATAAAGATAAGTATTAATTCTTTTGTTTATCGGGGCTGGTCGTCGTGGCGGCTGCTTTGTGCAGACCGCCGGTTGATAAACGGGCGGTCTGCGCAAAAGGTCAACTCTTCTTCGTATCGTCGATTACGTTCATTCCGGCCAATCCGGAGTTGCCCAAATCGACTCCTGCAAATGGGCCGCCGTGGCACATGTGATGGGGGTCCTGCGGATCCATAGTAGGCTCGGCAGCGAGCACTTCGGCAGCGAACTGTTCGGCATTGTCTTTCGGGCGATAGCCCAGAAAGCTGGCTTTTGAATTATTGACAGGCGCGCGGTCGTTGTTGCTGACGCCGTAGATCACCGCAAATCCGGTGACAGGCGTTTCAATGCAGCGGGTCACCAACTGGATCAGATCATCGTAGCTGAGCCATGAACCGAGCGCGCGGGCATTGTTGACCTGCGCACAGGACAGAATGCGCATGTGTACGCTTTCCAAGCCGCGCTTTTCCCAATACATGCGGCCCAGATCCTCGGTAAAGCATTTGGCGAGCCCGTAGAATGTATCGGGGCGGTGCGCCACTTCGGTGTCGATAAACTGGTTTTTCGGATACATGCCCACCGCGTGGATGGATGATCCGTATACAACGCGGCGAACACCATGGCGCGACGCGGCTTCCCAGACATTGTAAGAGCCGATAAAATTCGGGCCGAGCAATTGCTCGAAAGGTCCTTCGTCCACAAACGCGCCCATGTGAACCACCATGTCGGCACCTTTGATGACCGTCTCCATGGCGTCAAAATCGGCCAGATCGGCCTGCATATAGGTTTCTCCAGCATAGAGGTTTCCCGGAGAGTCCTTGATATCGGTGGAAACAAGTTCGTCGCACAGCGCCGCAAGTGGTTCACGCAGATATGATCCAAGGCGGCCTGCGGCCCCTGTCAGAACAAATTTCTTGAGTTTTTCGGGCATGATCCGGCCTTTCATTATGGGTTTTTCGGATTGTTGTTTCGCAGTGGACGCAGTGGTGTGTGCTGGGCGTGACCGTTGGCGCGCTAGATTGGTCGTTATGGTGATTGCGGGCGCTAGATATCCTCTCCCGCGCGAATGGCGTCTTTCACTTTTTCGATATCTTCGGCGGATACGCTATAGTCATCGAGCGCAGATCTTTCAGAAATGTAACCTTTTGCAAGATCACGCATGATTGCGGCCTTGTCGCGCTCGGCTGGGAGACCGTAACCTGCACCACCGGGAAATGCCATCCGGACGCGGGTGCCGGGCGGCACAGATTGGCGGCCCTTGCCTTGCATCGGTGTACCGTCATCGCGGGCAATTGTAGTAGGCGCGCCATTACCGCCGCCACGGCGGCCACGGGCGGGGTGATCAACACGGTCCAGCATGGCAGAGATATCGAACTCGTACCCTTCACGCGCACCGACCTCCATGTATTGCCCCAGCCCGCCACGCTGGCGACCCACGCCGCCAGATCCGGGGCGCAATTCCTTGCGCCAGATGATCACCGGGCCTGCGTGCTCGGTCGCTTCAACCGGCATTGTCATAACGCCCGAAGGAAAGGCGGTGGCGTTTAGCCCGTCCACCTGCGGGCGCGCACCTGCACCACCCGAATTGAATGTCAGCACTTCGGCGCGCTTTGCCCCTTGGGGCGCAGTGTCAAGCGGGCGCAGGGAGATCTGGAAATTGCACAGACATCCAGCGCCTTCAGCAGGCACAACATCGGGCAGGATCTTGTCCAGCGCGTCATAGACCGTATCGGGGACGAAATGTCCCACGATGTGGCGCAGGGCAACAGGCGCGGGGTGCAGCGCGTTTACGATGGTGTTTTCCGGCGCATACACCTCGAACGGTTCCAGCGAGGCCGCGTTGTTGGGGATTTCAGGCGCGATGGCACATTTTAGCGCGTAGCAGGCGTAGGCCTTTGCATAAACCAGCGGACAGTTGATGCCCTTGGGGTCCAGACCCGAGGTGCCTGTGAAGTCGGTCAAAATCCGGTTTTCCTCAATCGTGAGGGCGACGCGCATGGTGATGGGCGCAGCAAAACCGTCGACTGTCATTTCGCCGCTGGCGGTGGTGCGGGGCAGGGCGGCGATCCGCTCCAGCGTGGCGCGGCGGGAGTTGTCAAAGATGAATTCGGCAATCCCTGTCAGGTCGGGCAGGTTGAATTCGTTGATCATCTCTATCAGACGGCGGTGGCCGATTTCGTTGCAGGTGGCCAAGGCATAGAGGTCACCAACCAGTTGATCAGGTTCGCGCACGTTGCCGCGCACAATGCGCAGGAGCGTCTGGTCCACTTCGCCCTTGTCGGCAAAGCGCATGATCGGCAGGTAAAGCCCCTCTTCGTAGACCGAGTTCGCATCCGCCCCGAAACCGCGACCGCCGATATCGACCACATGCGCGGTGCAGGCGAAAAAACCGACCAGCGTGCCGTTGTGGAATGACGGGGTGACCATGGTTATGTCATGCAGGTGGCCAGTGCCTTCCCAAGGATCATTGGTCAGGTACACATCGCCCTGCGCCATCGTTTCGCGCCCGATACGGCGGATGAAATGCGCGACGGAATCCGCCATGGCATTGACGTGACCGGGGGTGCCTGTGACCGCTTGGGCCAGCATCCGGCCCCGTGCATCATAAACACCGGCAGACAGATCGCCCGCTTCGCGTACCGATGTTGAAAACGCTGTGCGCACAAGCGCTTGTGCCTGCTCCTCTACGATCGAGATCAAGCGGTTCCACATCACCTGATAGGCCACATTTGACGGGCTGTTCATTCGTCTGTCTCCCTTGTGGTGATGTCGATACAGCCGTCAGGCTGGCGCACGGCCACCCTGCTGGCGGGAACGATGATCGTCGTCTCGTCCTCGGTGATGGTTGCGGGGCCGCTGATTGTTGCGCCGGATACGATCTTGTTGCGATGATAGTTTTTGGCCTCCACGGTGCTGCCGAGGGCCGCATCGAAAACGCTGCATGTGCTGTTTATTTCGGCAATGCTGCTGCCGCTATCCTGCTGCACCCGCGCCACGGGTTGGGGCGGGGTGGTGGCGTTGACCGACCAAACGGTGATTTCGATGTCCATACCCGCCACGGCACGGCCAAACAGGCGGGTGTAGTCGGCCTCGAACAGCGCCTCGAACGCTGCCGGATCAGGGTTCTGCGCCTGCTGCGCCGTCAATGTGACGGGAATTTCCCAACCTTGGCCTTTGTAACGCATATAGACTTTGTATTCCGCGATAATCTCCGCATCAGGGGCGCAGGTGCGCACAAATGCGGTCGCTTCCGATTTCAGTTCGGCCAGCAAAGTGGTCACTGCGGGCCCGTCAAATCCGGCAAGGGTCATGTAGACAGACCGGGTCGCTTCAAAGCTGAACGGTGCGCGCAGGAACCCGATAGCAGAGCCCACGCCCGCCCCCGGTGGCACAAGCAGGCGATTAATGCCCAGTTTTTCGCATAGACGCGCCGCGTGGAGCGGGGCGGCACCGCCAAAGGCGATCATCGTGTATTCCGACAGGTCTTCGCCGTTTTCAACGGCATGGACACGGGCGGCATTTGCCATGTTTTCATCGACAACTTCGGCCAGTCCGAAAGCAGCTGTTGTCGCATCCAGCCCCAGCGGTGTGCCCAGTGTCGCAAGCATGGCGTCATTTGCGGCTTTTACGTCCAGTTTGATGGAACCACCGGCAAAGTTATCGCCATCAAGCTTGCCCAGCACCAGATCGGCATCGGTGACAGCGGGACGGGCGCCGCCGCGGCCGTAACACGCCGGGCCGGGTTCCGATCCGGCGCTTTCGGGCCCGACGCGGATTTGGCGCATGGCATCGACATGGGCAAGGGACCCACCCCCCGCGCCGATTTCAACCATATCGATCACGGGGATAGATATCGGCATGCCCGAGCCTTTTTTGAAACGATAGCTGCGGGCGACCTCGAAAACGCGGGATGTTTTCGGCGTCTGGTTCTGGATCAGGCAGATTTTGGCGGTGGTGCCGCCCATGTCAAAGCTCAGCACCTTGTCCAGCCCGTAGCGCGCAGCGATATGCGCGGCAAACACAGCACCACCCGCAGGGCCGGATTCAACCAGCCGCACAGGGAAGTCGGCGGCGCTCTCGATAGAGATAATTCCCCCGCCCGAATGCATCAGGAAGATGGAGCACCCCACACCTTCCTCGCGCAACCGCCCTTCAAGGCGTCCCAGATAGGATTTCATCAGCGGTTTGATATAGGCGTTGGCGACCACGGTGTTAAAGCGCTCGTATTCGCGCATTTGCGGCGATACTTCGTGGCTGAGCGATATCATCACATCGGGCAGGCGTTTGGCCAACACATCGCGCACAAGACATTCATGCGCTGGGTTCAGATAGCTGTGCAGCAGGCCAATGGCGACACTGGTATATCCGGCAACCGCAATTGCCTCGACCACGGGTTCGATATCAGCAGCGGTGAGGGGGACCAGCTCGCCACCGGTCGCATCAATGCGGCCCGGAACGGTATAGCGCATCTGGCGCGGCAGAAGCGGTTCGGGCAGTTGCAGATTGAGATCGTACTGCTCAAACCGTGACTCGGTGCGCATTTCGATCACGTCGCGGAAACCTTCGGTGGTGATCAGGGCGGTTTTTGCGCCGCGTCGCTCGATCAGGGCGTTGGTGGCCAGCGTTGTGCCGTGGATGATCTGGGTAATTGCAGGCGGGGTCAGCCCTGCCTTGGTGCAAACCTGATGCATTCCGTCAATGATCGCGTTTTCGGGGGCGGCGTAGGTTGTCAAAACCTTGGTGGAGAAGCTTTCTCCGTCAACCTCCAGCACCACATCGGTAAACGTGCCGCCAATATCAACGCCCAGACGCGCCTCTTGCTTGGTCATGCTTTATCCTCGCGTTAAAGCTTTATGTCGTAGGTCACCCACGGTGTGCGGGTTGCCATACGGTCATAGACGCTGCGGGCACGGTAGTTATCCTCGGCAGTGATCCAGCGGATCATGGTCCAGCCCTTTTCGCGCCCGACAGCGCTGACCGCGTCGATCAGCGCTTGCGCCGCACCGCTGCCGCGCGCGGCGGGATCAACAAACAGGTCATCCAGAAAACCGCGCGTATTTGCCGCCAGTGGTGATGAAAAAGGGCGATAATGGGTAAGGCCGATCAGCCTTCCGTCTTGCTCGGCGACAAGGCCGTTTACCTCGTGGGTGTCGTCGTTCAGCCAGCCCCAAACGGTCTGCCGCATGGCATCGGTTTGCTTGACACCATAGAAATCTGCGTACCCCTGATACAGTTTTTCCCACGCTTCTTTGTCGGCGGGGGCAACGGGGCGGGTGGTTACGGTCATGGCAGGCTCCTGTGCGGCATTCAGATCACGGCAGTTTCAAGGAAAGGCACGCCGCGCGGTGCGCGGTTTACATCAAACGCGCCCAGATCAAGGGAGCGGTATGTACCGTATGCAATCAGTTCGGCAATGCCGCGCCCCATCGCGGGAGATTGCTGCAACCCATGGCCCGAAAAGCCGTTCACAAAGATGAAGTTCGGGCAGCTTTCGGCGCGGCCCAGCAGCGCATTCTGGTCAAGTGTGTTGTAGGCGTAGTGCCCGACCCATTCGTTGACTACCTTGATCGCTTCGAATTGCGGAACACGGGCGGCGATTGTCGGCCAGACCTTGTTTTCCCAAAGGCTGTGATCAAAAGTGAAATCATCGTAAGCAACATCGGTATCGTCATCAGGTGCGGCACCCGCCATATAGTATTTTCCGTCGGTGCGAAAATGCACACCCGAAGGGTCGATAGTAAGTGGCAGATCACGGTCAAGCGGCTGCGCGGCATCAAAGATAAACGTATAGCGTTTGCGCGGCACAACAGGAATTTCCAGCCCCGCCATACGCGCGGTAGCCGCCGCGCGCGGGCCCGAGGCGTTGACGACTGTGCCGCAGGCAATTTCGGTGCCATCCGCCAGTGTCACGCTTTGCACGGCATCGCCTGCGCGTGTAATCGCGGAAACCTCGGCATGGATATACTCGACACCATTCGCGCGCGCACCGCGTTTGAACCAGTCAAACATGGTGCCCCCGTCGAAATAACCCTCATCCACCAGATTATGATTGCCGGCGAGAATGTCATCCAAATGGTAGAAGGGGTAGGCGGCGGCGATTTCATCGCGGCTCATGTGTTTTGTGCCTGCACCCAGACTGTGCTGCACGGCCTGTGTCTGTTTCAGGGTTTGCGCGAATTCGGGCGTGTCGGCCAGATACATATAGCCAAAGCTGTGGATCGTCAGATGCGGCACGTCGGGGTTGCCGCCCATGTAGGTGCGGAAATTCTTGATAAACTCTGCGCCGAACTGGCTGACCGATATGTTGGTTGCATTGCTGAACTGCTGCCGGATGCAGCTGTTCGTGTGCGAAGTTGAAGCATAGGTATAGGTTGGATCACGTTCCACAACCAAAACGCGCCCGTCAAATCCGGCCATCTGCGTCAGCCACCACGCCACGGAAGAGCCAAAGACAGCGCCGCCGATGATCACCACATCATAACTGGAACGGGAAGGGGTATGCATGGCGTCGCTCTGCGGTTGTTTCGATGGGGTGAGGATAATCATGTCAAACCGTAGATGCCCAGTGGTTTTCTGTCCGAAAATGTCGCGCGATCGTGCGCAGGGTTTTGCGGTTGCGGTATCAGGTCCGGCCAGGCTGTTGTTGTCTTGCACAAATATCCTGCGTGCGCGTCTATCGACAGCACCCGGGCGGTTCAGCCTGACCGCTTTCAACGAATTGCAAATGTCCGGCAATATCATCCGCGCATTTGACATTGCGATCCAATGCGTCACTTTCAAATCCTTAGGGTAGCGGGTGTCATTGAATGGAACGTCACGAAATCGAAACGCTGATTGGTCGGGTCGCACTGAATGACCGTGCAGCTTTTACCCTGCTTTACGATGCTACCTCTGCGAAACTTTTCGGTGTCTGCCTGCGTGTGTTGAACAATCGCGCCGCAGCAGAGGATGCCATGCAGGACAGCTTTGTTAAAATCTGGAAGAACGCCGGGCGGTATCAGGCCAATGGGCTCAGTCCGATGACCTGGCTAATCACGATCGCACGAAACACAGCGATCGACCGGATACGCGCAACCCGCAAGGGGCATCAGGACATTGACACTCCCGGGCTGGAGCTGGCGGCGACAGGGGCAGGGCCCGAAGCGCTGGCTGTTGCGGGGGCTGAGGCGAAGCGGCTGGTGAACTGTCTGGATGAACTGGCAGAGGATCGCGGTGCTGCCGTGCGCGGCGCGTATCTTGACGGGCAAACCTATGCAGAGCTTGCGGCAGCTTTTTCAGTGCCGATCAATACGATGCGCACGTGGTTGCGCAGGGGGCTTATTTCCCTCAGGGAGTGTATGCGCCGTGAGTGATTTTTCCGATATAGACGACGTACCCCAGCCCGAAGGGGCCGACCTTCTTGCAGCAGAGCTTGTTCTGGGCCTGCTCGAGGGTGAAGAGCGTCTTGCCGCGCAGCGCAGGGTGGCCAGTGACGTTGAATTTGCAGCGCTGGTTGCCGCATGGCAGGAACGTATGGTCGCCATGACCGACAGCATCGAACCGGTGGTGCCGCCCAAGCGGGTAAAAAAGCGTTTGATGAAAGCGCTGTTCAACGCGCCTGCTGTGCCGCTCTCCGAACGTATCTGGGTGTGGAAAGGTCTTAGCTTTGCCGCGATTGCGTTGGCGGCTTATTTGGGCATTCAGCAATTGGGGCCGGAACCGCCGGTTGCAGGTGACGTGCTGTACGCCACGCAGCTGACGGGCGAAACAGTGCCCCTACAGGTGTTGGCGGTACTTGATCCCTTGCGCGGTGATCTTACCGTCAGCCGTGTCGCGGGCGAAGAGGCGCGCGGACGGGCATTCGAACTCTGGGCGATTCTACCGCAGCAGGCGCCGGTATCTTTGGGCGTTCTGCCTGTTGACGAAAAAATGCGCGTGGTCTTGCCGAATGATTTACGCAGCCGCGCTGCTGAAATCACGCTGGCAATATCTGACGAACCGCAAGGCGGCTCCCCTACAGGTGCGCCTACAGGGGCTGTGCTGGCAGCATCCGCCGTCACGGAAATTTAAAACGGAAGATATGCCAACCTGTTGAAATCTATACTTTGCGCATGTGCGGTTAATCCGGCATGCGCTGTTGGGCCGCAGTGATAACTTGGTTCGGCATGTTGATTTAAGACCATCAAAGATGTGCAAACCTCTCTTGTATGAGTGTCTGCAATTATCGCTGCATTAGCATTGCGGAATTGGTTTTCGGTGCTGGTTGGATTCGTTTTTTCTGGACCGGCGCATAACACATGGTCATCAATAGAGTATGGATGCACCTGTGATCGACGCTTTGCACCGCGCTTGCGCTAGGCCTGATGTTCTCAGGCGTGGTTTTAACGCGGCTTGGCTGTTCCGGTTTGTTTCAACAGGTCGAGGGTGATGGAGTGAAGAACTTTATTGCTCCCCTACCGCAAATGCCGTTGCGCCCCCCCGAAGAGGTGATGCGCCTTTCGCGTTTGGGGTCGATGTTTCCGACGCGTCTGTCGTTTTTGCGCTGCCTTATCCGCCGCCTGTCTGATGAACAGGCGCAGGTGAGCCAGCACGTCTGGCAGATGTGCGACAATGGATTTGGCCATGCTGTATTCAGCATCGATCTAGGGGGCTTTACCTATTCGCTGGTTGCTGTTTCAACCGATCTGCCAGCGGAATTGCGGACGGATCGTGCGATCGCTACCGCGTGGGATAGTGCCTATGTCTTGTTTGACGGTATTCCCGATGCAGATGACATCACGCGGATCGTGAAAAATGCCCCCCTGCAAGAGGCAGGCCGGTTCGGGCCGCGCGATCTGGTGTTAAGTCGTGCAAACAAATCTGTCCGCCTGTTCGATCATGTCACACAGGCACTGCGCGCCGGACGCCAGCCCGACGCAGAACTGATCCGTGATATCGGCTATCTGATGCGCACAACCGCTGTCTATGGCAACGGCAAATTCGGCATCGCGGATCGGGCCAGCTACGATACCCGTCCCGGACTGGGCGGCCCGTTTGCCGCTGAAATGCTGACGGTCTGGCTGATCCGGCATTTCACCCACGCGCTGGCAGAACACGTTGGGCGCGGCACGCTTGACCGTGAAACCAAGCGGCATCTGGGGGTTGGGAACTCCACAGGGCTTGGCATGGCACCCTTTCTGGTGACCCATCCGGTGCTGTTGAACAACTGGATGATGGCGCGCGAAACGGCGCTGGCGCGTGTGTGCGCGGTGACACATCTGACAGAGGCGCAGATCGCGCGGTTGGGGGTATTGGCGGCGCGCGCCAGCGCGCATCTGGCGCAGTGGACTGTTTCCGATAACGCCCATCAAGCCCGCATCGAACTGTTGGGCGAGGATTGGGCGAATGCGGTTGCTGTGCTGACCCCACAGGCACTGGCGCGCGAAATGCCCGTTTGTGCTGCCATGCAGTCCGTCCGGAAGATGAGCAAGGATGTTCAGGAATTGATGGCGGCGCTGCTGATAGAGCCGTTCGGCGATTTGGTCGACGGGTTGGCCGATAGCATGGCCGATCCGTTCGGGGCCTATGCGCCGTGCCTGCCAGACACGGAGGCGCTGCGCGCGCAGATCAAGCAGTCGTTCGGTTGGGCGCTGGACGTGGATTATGCGCAAAAAGATAACTGCGGTCAGTTCTGGTATGTCTCCGAGGCCAAAATGGAGCCGCGACTGGGCCAGCGTTTCGAGGAAGACGGCGCTTTGATGGAGACACCGTTAGACATCGCGCGCCGCGTACAGGCGGCCTATGCTGACCTGCCTGACACTGCCGAACGGGTCAGCGGGTTTCTGGCCCGTCATCCCGACCACGCCCTTGCAGTCGAGCGTGTGACGCTTGCAGCCACTTACCCCTACGCTGAAATCCGCGATAATCTGATTTCGCAGAAATGCTTGCCTGTCGATATGCTGCGCTGCAAACTGTCCTTTTTCGGCGCCTCCAAATTCGACCCCAAGTCGGATCGCTGGACACGGATTAATCTGTGTCAGGGTGCGCCCCTCGCGGACGAGCTGAACTGGGACGCAGACGATTGGTGGCTGCCGGTGTTTGCTGCATGAACTGCTCGGCAAACGAAGTCATGATGCTGGCCGCCAAGGCCGCGCGCGGGGCGGGTGCGCCCCCTGCGCAGGCGGCACGGTTCGGAGTGGCGGCAGCGGCGCATTTGATGGCGGGGCGTGATGATGGGGTGTTGGGCCGTGCGCTGGCCGCACTGCCAAAAGGTGCAATCATCGAATTGCCGCTGGCCATCAATTGTATTGAAGAGCGCGCAGAGCAGGGCCGGGCATGCGGTGCGCTGCATGGCTTTGAGCGCAGCCTTGTCCAAAGCTATGTTTCGACCTTGCCCTACACAGCTGCTCTGAATGACGATGACATCCTGCGCATTGACCTGACAAAACCGGCACAGCGGACGCCGGTGCAGCGGATTGATCTGTGTGACGAAATCTATCTTGGGTGGGCCGCACTGGCGGCGCGTATTCTGGTGCCGGAAAGCGCTGCATCGCGCCAGTCCGGCGCGGGTGCCGGTCTAAGCGATAACGATTAGGCGAAGGGCGATGTTTCATAGGTGACGCTTGCAAGATACAGCCCGTGGGGCGGCGACACAGGCCCGCAAGCCGCGCGGTCCCGCGCCTCTAGCGCGGCTTTTACATCCGCCGGCTTCAGCGATCCACTGCCCACCCGCTCCAACGTCCCGACAAAGCTGCGCACCTGATTGTGTAGAAACGAGCGCGCGCGCACGTCGAGGCGTATTTCCAGGCCGTACTCTGTCTCGACCTCGAAAATATCCAGTTTATCCAATGTCTTGATAGGGCTTAGCGATTGGCAGATGGTGGAACGGAATGTCGTAAAGTCATGCTGGCCCAGCAAATGGCTTGCCCCTTCCTGCATCGCGGCCAGATCCAGCTTTTGCTTTACCTGCCAGACCCGGCCTTTTGTCAGGGTCAACGGTGCGCGGCGGGGCAGGATGCGAAAGAGATAGCGCCGCTCCAGCGCGGAGAACCGCGCGTGGAACGTATCCGGCACAATGGCACAATCCACAATCGCCACCGGATGCGGCTTGATGTGGTAATTCAACGCTTCGGACAGGCGGAAGGGCGTCCAGTCGCGCGCAAGATCGACATGGGCCACCTGCCGCAAGCCGTGAACGCCTTTGTCTGTCCGCCCCGCCGCTGCAATGTTGTGGGTGCCCTTCTCCAGCCGCGCCAGCGCAGCCTCGATCGTTCCCTGCACCGAGGGGTGATCGGCCTGACGCTGCCATCCGTGGAACGGCGCGCCGTCATATTCAACTGCAAGTACATAGCGTGGCATAAAAGGGGCTTTATCGCGGGTGCTGCCCTGTGGCAATCCCTGTGGAACCGCCCTATGTAAGACCCAACAAAAAGGGCATGAACGCGCGTGGTACTTTCTCAAATCGCCGACGGCATCTGGCGGCAGGTCGAAGCCGTGCAGGATACAGTTTCGGAAACCTTCTTCGAGCCGGTGATCCGGCTGGGTGTGACGGGGCTTGCCCGATCGGGCAAGACGGTTTTCATCACGTCGCTGGTGGCCAATCTGATGGATCGTGGCCGGATGCCCGCGCTTGTCGCGGCAAGCGAAGGGCGGATCGAGGCGGCGTTTCTACAGCCCCAGCCAGACGATACGATCCCGCGTTTCGAATACGAGGCACATCTGGGCGCGCTGACCGCCGGTTCACCCAGTTGGCCCGACAGCACCCGCGCAGTGTCCGAATTGCGGCTGAGCCTGCGGGTAAGACCAAAGGGGCTGCTTTCGGGATTGCAGGGGCCGCGCACCGTGCATCTGGATATTGTCGACTATCCTGGCGAATGGCTGCTGGATCTGGCGCTGCTGGATTTGAGTTATGATCAATGGAGCGCGCAAACGCTGGGCCGCATCGCCCCGCGCGAGCAAGCGCGCGAATATCTGGCGCTGGTCGCGCAAACAGATGCACAGGCACCACTTGAAGAGCCGCAGGCCAAGGCATTGGCGCATAGCTTTGCCGCGTATTTGACGCAGGCGCGCGCCGACGGCTTTTCCGATTGCACACCGGGGCGGTTTTTGTTGCCCGGCGATCTGGCCGGATCACCGGTGCTGACATTTGCACCGCTGCCCGCCAGCAGCGCAGACAATCGCAAAAGCCTGCGTCGGGAAATGGCCCGCCGCTACGAGGCCTACAAGCGCGAAGTGGTCAAGCCGTTTTTCCGTGATCACTTTGCCCGTATCGACCGTCAGGTTGTGCTGGTGGATGCGCTGGGCGCAATCAATGCAGGCCCCCCAGCGGTCGAAGACCTGCGCGCAGCGATGAGTGAAACCCTCGCCGCGTTCCGGCCCGGACGAAACAGTTTCCTCACCGGTTTGCTGGGCGGCAGGCGGGTTGAGAAAATTCTGTTTGCGGCGACCAAGGCAGATCATTTGCACCACAGCCAGCACGCGCAACTGACGGCGATTATGGAGGCGCTGACCCGTGATGCGCGTGAGCGGGCGCGATTTGCCGGGGCCAAAACGCAGGCGCTTGCCATTGCTTCCCTGCGCGCGACCACCGAAGCGACGATGACACACGAAGGAGCAGAACTGAATGTCGTGCGCGGCACCCTGCTTGAGACAGGCAAACAGGCCGCATTCTATCCCGGTGATCTGCCCGATGATCCGGGGGCCTTGCTGAACCCTGCACGGACGGGGGCGCAAAAATGGCTTGATGCAGATTACCAGATTATGCGCTTTGCGCCTTCACCGCTTACCTTGCGCCCCGGTGACGGGCCGCCGCACATCCGGCTGGACCGCGCCGCAGAATTTTTGATTGGAGACCGGTTATGAGCGTCGTCACAATCCGCCCTGCACGCACGCTGGATGCAGGTAAATTGGCTGATATCATGGGGGCGGCCAACGCGCAGCTTGGATGGCTGCCAAAGCTCTACAGCGGTGCAGAAGAAATTATGCTGGTGGGCGATATGATTGCCGCCGGTTGGGTGCGCACGGCCTATGTGGACGACGCGCTTGCCGGATTTATTGCCCGCAAGGGGACCGAGATTCACGGGTTGTATCTGCGACCGCACTTGCAAGGGCAGGGGGTGGCGCGCAAATTGATCACGGATGCGCAGCGCAACGCAAATAACCTGGGCCTGTGGAGCTATCAGGCCAACGAACGCGCGACGCGATTCTACGGCAAGGCCGGATTTGGAGAGATTAGCCGCACGGATGGTGAGGGCAATGATGCCAAACTGCCGGACATCCGGTTCGAGTGGCAAAGGGAGAATGGCTGATGGCCAAGGGCCCCGTACTTTTTGATCTGGATGACGAAGCGGGCACGCGTCCCTCTGTGGCGGATGCGCCGCCCGTAAATGATATTGGCGAACCGGACGCGCCGAAGGGGCAGGCGATGCAGATTGCGGCGCGTTTGGCCGCGCGCAAACCTTCGCGGCTGACGCGGCTGTTCTGGGGCCTGTTGGCGGCGCTGATCGGTGCGCTGGTATCCGTCGCGGCGTGGAATTTCATCACCGATCTCATGGCGCGGTATCCGCTGGTCGGCACGGCGATGTCCGTTTTGCTGGGCGCGTTTTTGCTGGTGCTGGCGCTGGTTGCGCTGCGTGAACTGGCCGCCATTGGGCGTTTGGGGCGGCTGGATGGCTTGCGTCACAGTGCGGTTCAGGCACTTGCCCACCAAGATCTTGCTGCCGCGCGCGATGTAACCGACCGGCTTGTGCGCTTGTACAAGGGCCGCGAGGACACGCGCTGGGGCCGTGAGCGTCTGGCGGAATTGCGCGAAGACCAGTTCGACGCGGCGGCGTTGCTGGCCGTTGCCGAGACCGAAGTGCTGGCGCCGCTGGATGCTGCCGCTCAACGTGAAGTCGAAGCGGCGGCGCGGCAGGTTGCAACCGTGACCGCGCTGGTGCCACTGGCGCTGGCAGATGTTGCTGCCGCGCTTACGGCAAATCTGCGGATGATCCGGCGTATTGCCGAAGTTTACGGCGGGCGCTCCGGCTTTTTCGGCAGTTGGCGGCTGACCCGTGCGGTGCTGTCGCATTTGGTGGCAACGGGCGCAGTCGCGGTGGGCGATGATATGATCGAACCGATCCTCGGGGGATCGTTGCTGGCAAAGCTCAGCCGCCGGTTTGGCGAAGGGCTGGTGAACGGTGCGTTGACCGCGCGTGTCGGCGTGGCCGCGATGGAGGTCTGTCGCCCGCTGCCTTTTACCCCTGCCGCACGACCCAGAGTACGCAAGATAATCGCGCGCAGTCTCGGTGGATTGTTCAGTAAGTCGGACAAGGAAAGCTAGGGTTTCCATAATTTGCATGGCATGGCTGCGCGGTTAGGTTATCAGAACGCAAAGACAGAAACGGGATACGAGCAGATGGAAGCCCTTTTGGTATTTTTGGCACTTGTGGTGCTGGCCATTCCCGTAACGCTGGTTGTGTTGGTGATCGGCCAATCGGGTCTGCGCAGACGTCTGGAAGACGCGGAGCGTGAGATCAAGGCGCTGCGCCGTGGCAGTGTTGCAGCGCAAACAAATGTCACGCCTTCAACCGCATCGCAGCCCGTAGCACCAAAACCCCCAGCCGCAGACCCCGAGCTTGCGCCTGCAATCCCGCGCGACTCTGGCCCAACCCCCGAGCCACGGGCGCAAGCGCGAACCGCGCCGCCGCCTATTGTCGAGGCATCTTCACCGCCCCCGCGGGCGCCATCACCTATCGCCCAGGCTCTCTCAAACCTCGGGCCATGGCTTCAGCAGAACTGGTTTTATGCAGTTTCGGCGGCATCGCTGGCACTGGCGGGGATATTCCTTGTGCAATACGGCATGGAAAACGGCCTGCTGCCGCCGCGGGCGCGTGTCGCCGCGGCACTTGCCTTTGGCGCGGCGCTGATCGGTGTGGGCGAGTTTATTCGTCGCCGCTTTGGCGATGATGCGGGTTCGGCCACGGCCTATCTGCCTTCGGTGTTTTCCGGTGCAGGGATCGTTACATTGTTCGGGGCAATCCTGTCGGCGCGTATGCTGTATGACCTGATCGGCGGTGGAGCAGCGATGGGCGGCATGGTGATTGTTGCACTGATCGCGATTGTTCTGGGCTGGATGCACGGGCCGCTATTGGTGGCGGTGGGTGTCATCGGTGCGTATGGTGCGCCGGTTGTGCTGGGCAATTCCAACAGTGATCCCAGTCCGTTGTTCGGCTATTTCGCGGTTGTCGCTGTACTGGGACTGGGCGTGGATACAATCCGGCGCTGGGGCTGGATATCTGCGCTGACGCTTTTTCTGGCATATCTTATGGGCCTTGCCATTGTGCTGGACGGACGCGGCGCAACTGCCTGGACGGGGCAGTTGTACTTTGCAACACTTGCGCTGCTGGCCATCCTGATCCCTGCACGCAGCTTTTCACCCGATCATGCTGGCCCGCCAGCGATGCTCGGGGTACTGGGGCGGATGACCATCGGCGCAAAAGCACGCGGTGTCCACTGGCCATCCTTCCCCACGCTGATGGCATTTTCCAGCGTCGCGGCAAGCTGTGTGATTCTGCTGATCCTCTGGAAGCCGGGGGAGGCGGAGATCTGGCTCAGTGTTGGTCTGCTCACCGTGCTGAGCGTTGTGCTGATCGGTTGGTCCGGCCGGGCGCCGGCATTGCAGGATGCGGCATTGCTGCCGGCCCTTACCTTGTTGCTGTCGATCTTTGCGCAGGCGGAAAACCGGCGCATCAGCTACACCCGCTTTACCCAGACCTATAGTGAGAATGTCGAAGCGGTCTTTCCTTGGGTAATCACGATCCTGGTGGGCATCGGCGTGGCCATTTCGTTTGTTGCGATATGGCGTTCCCTGCGCGGGGGGCAGTTTGGCGTGATCTGGGCCGTGGTTGCCGCAGTCTATGCGCCCGCAATGGCCATTGTGCTGGAGGCAAGCTGGCACCCTGCGAAAGTGATCGGCCCTTATCCGTGGGCCCTTCACGCGGCTGCGCTGGCGGTGCTGATGGCATTGTTTGCCGAGCGGTTTGCCCGCCATGACGGGGCGGCCCGCCTCAGGGTCAGTTTTGCGGTGATGTCTGCATTATCGTGTATGGCGTTCGCTTTCGTGATTGTGCTGAGTTCGGTTGCGTTGACGGTGGCGCTGGCCGTCACGGTTGTTGCTGCTGCCGCGCTGGACCGCCAATGGAGCCTGCCACCGCTGGGCTGGTTCATCGCAGTTGGTGTTGTGACACTTGGCTATCGTCTGGTGGTCGATCCGGGGCTGCAATACGGCGCAGAGGGGCCGCTGGGCGGTGTTCTGCTGGCTTATGGCGGCACGTTGGTTGCGTTTGTTGCCGCGCTGTGGCTGTTGCGCCCGCTTGCGCGCAGGACTGCGCAGGTCATGCTGGATTCTGCTGCATGGTCAACCGCTGGCCTGTTGGTCAGTCTGCTGCTGTTGCGCTGGATCGAAAGCGCAGTGGGGAGATCCTATGTCGATACACACTGGAGCCTTGGCCTGAATGCGGCGATCTGGCTCGGGCTGGCGCTGGCGCAGGTGCAACGCACCGAGGGTCGCACAAGCGCCCTGCTGGACAAGATCCGCTGGGGATTGGCGGGAGTGTTTTCCGTGATCGGTGTCAGCGCGCTGGCAATTGCGCTGAGTGATCAGAACCCGCTGCTGATTGGTGGCGAAACAAGCTTTGTCTTTGGCCCGGTGCTGGTCAACACGCTGGCTGCGGCTTATGCGTTGCCTGCGCTGGTGCTGCTGCTGGGGGCGTGGCGGCTGGTCAGGATTGATCACCGTTTGCGTGTTGTACTCGCGGCGGCTGGTGCTGCGCTGCTGGCGTTCTGGGGCTTTGCCGTCATCCGCCATTTCTGGCAGGGGGGCGATGAAATGCGCCTGACCTTCGGTATATCGCAACCCGAACAGTACACCTACACAATCGTGCTGCTTATTGTCGGGGCCGGTCTGTTCTATCAATCGCTTGCGCGTCGTTCTGCGGTGATCCGCAAGGCGGGGCTGGTGGTGATCGGTCTGGCTGTGGCCAAGGTATTCATGATCGACATATCCGATCTGGATGGCCTGACGCGGGTATTCTCGCTGCTGGTGCTGGGCCTGTCGCTGGCGGCCCTTGCATGGCTGAACCGCTGGGCGCAGGACCGTGACCGCACAGCAGAGGGTGGCACAACCGGACCGCCTGATTTGCCCGCACAGGAGTAGCCCTGTCTTCAAGACACGCTTGCCCCCTCTGGCCTGCGCGCTTATAAGCCCGTCAAGATGACAGTTCACCTGATCATACAGCGAATTACTTCCCCGGCGCTCAGCCTGTCCTGAGCTGCCGGGCAAAGGTGTTTGAACCGCTCGCACCGCTTCCCTGATTTTGAAATTTCCGACCATAAAGGACGCGCCACATGTGTGCCGACACTCCACAGACACCAGAATATAAATCCACCCTGAACCTGCCAAAGACCGATTTTCCAATGCGCGCCGGCCTGCCCAAGCGCGAGCCTGCGTGGCTGGAGCGGTGGGAGCAGATCGGCATCTATGACCGCCTGCGCGAAAAGGCCAAGACCGAAGCGCGCAAGCCGTTTACCCTTCACGATGGCCCGCCCTACGCCAACGGCCATTTGCATATCGGTCATGCGCTGAACAAAACCATCAAGGATATGATTGTGCGCAGTCATCAGATGATGGGTTTTGACGCACGCTATATCCCCGGCTGGGATTGCCACGGCCTGCCGATCGAATGGAAGATCGAAGAGCAGTACCGCAAGAAGGGCCGCGATAAGGACCAGGTGCCAATCAATGAATTCCGCGCCGAATGTCGCCAGTTTGCCGCCGGTTGGGTAGATATTCAGCGCGAAGAGTTCAAACGCCTTGGCATCACAGGCAACTGGGAAAACCCCTATCTGACGATGGATTTCCACGCCGAGCGCGTGATCGCAGAGGAATTTATGAAATTCCTGATGAACGGGACGCTGTATCAGGGATCAAAGCCCGTGATGTGGTCACCGGTCGAGCAGACCGCACTGGCGGAGGCCGAGGTCGAATATCACGACAAGGAGAGCTTCACGATCTGGGTGAAGTTCAACGTTGTGGGCACGGGGGATGCGACGCTGGATTCGGCAAAGGTTGTGATCTGGACGACAACACCGTGGACAATGCCAAGCAACAAGGCCGTTGTTTACGGCGCGGGCATCTCTTACGGCCTGTACGAGATCACGGGCCGTCCCGAGGAAAGCTGGGTCAAGATCGGCGATCGCTATCTGCTGGCGGATAATCTGGCCGAGGGCGTGCTGACGGCTGCGCGGCTTGATGAGACGATGTACCGCCGCTTGTG
Organism: Sulfitobacter sp. F26169L; assembly: GCF_026410285.1. Lineage (GTDB taxonomy): Bacteria > Pseudomonadota > Alphaproteobacteria > Rhodobacterales > Rhodobacteraceae > Sulfitobacter. The sequence continues at coordinate 36,776 of NZ_JAPMLP010000007.1, forward strand.
CGATGTGAGCCAGGATGATCTGGCAAAGATCAAATTGCAGCACCCGCTGGCCGGTGCCGAGGGCGCGGACGGAGAGTGGGACGACCTGCGTGATTTCCGCGCGGCTGATTTTGTGACCGATACCGAAGGTACGGGGTTTGTGCATTGTGCGCCAAGCCACGGTCTGGAGGAATATGACCTTTACCGCGAGCTGGGGATGTTGGGGCAGGTGATCACCTATAACGTGAACCCCGATGGACGTTACCGCGATGACCTGCCGTTCTTTGGCGGCAAGGCGATCCTCAAGCCTAACGGCAAGGAAGGCAACGCCAACGCCGCCGTCATCGACAAGTTGGTCGAGGTGGGCGGCCTGCTGGCACGTGGCAAGATCAAACACAGCTACCCGCACAGCTGGCGCTCCAAAGCGCCGGTGATCTATCGCAACACGCCGCAGTGGTTTGCTGCAATCGATAAAAAGGTCGGTGATGGTCAGGACCAGCACGGCGAAACCATCCGCGAGCGTGCGCTGACCGAGATTGATAACGTTAAATGGACTCCGAAATCGGGCCGCAACCGACTGCATGCGATGATGGAGGCACGCCCCGACTGGGTGCTGTCGCGCCAACGCGCATGGGGTGTACCGCTGACTTGTTTTGTACGCAAAGGTGTCCTGCCCACAGACGAAGAGTTTTTGCTGCGCAATGCAGAAGTGAACGCGCGTATCGTTGAGGCATTCGAGGCCGAGGGCGCGGATGCTTGGTATGAAGATGGCGCGAAAGAGCGTTTCCTGAGCGGCATCGTCAACCCTGACGACTACGATCAGGTGACCGACATTCTGGATGTGTGGTTTGATTCCGGCTCGACCCACGCCTTCACCCTGCGCGACCGCGAGGACGGATCGGAAGACGGGATCGCTGACGTTTACATGGAAGGCACCGACCAGCACCGTGGCTGGTTCCACTCGTCACTGTTGCAGTCGTGCGGCACCTACGGGCGTGCGCCTTATCGGCAGGTCGTGACCCATGGTTTCACGCTGGATGAAAAGGGCATGAAGATGTCCAAATCTGTCGGCAATACAATTGTGCCGGAAAAGATCATCGAGCAATACGGCGCGGATATCCTGCGTCTTTGGGTGGCGCAGACCGATTATACCGCCGACCAGCGGATCGGGCCGGAAATTTTGAAAGGCACTGCCGACAGCTATCGCCGCTTGCGCAATACCATGCGTTACATGCTCGGCTCATTGCCCGATTTCGATGCGGCGCGCGCTGTGCAAGCCGAAGACATGCCAGAGCTTGAGCAGTTGATGCTGCACAAGCTGGCGGTGCTGGATGGTGTGGTGCGCGACGGCTATGCAAGGTTTGATTTTCAGGGTGTGTTCCGCGCGATATTCGATTTCGCAACGCTGGACCTGTCGTCCTTCTATTTCGACATCCGCAAGGATGCGCTGTATTGTGATGGCGATACAACGCGCCGCCTGTCTGCGCTGACGGTGCTGGACCACCTCTATGCGCGGCTGACCACATGGCTGGCCCCGATTCTGCCGTTCACAATGGAGGAAGTCTGGCTGGAGCGTAACGGAGCCGACACATCGGTGCATCTGGAGGATTTCCCCGCCACGCCTGACAACTGGCGCAACGATGCTTTGGCCGCGCGGTTTGAAAAAATCCGCATGGTGCGGCGCGTAGTGACAGGCGCGCTTGAAGCGCAGCGCACGGCAAAGGTGATCGGTTCGTCACTTGAGGCCGACCCGACCGTATATCTGGATGCGGAGCTGGCGGAAGTGATGCCGGATGCGGATACATTCGCCGATCTGTGCATCACCAGCCAGATTACGCTGATCGCCGAGGATGCGCCTGCTGATGCCTTTACTTTGCCCGACATCACAGGCGTTGGCGTGACATTTGCCAAAGCGGACGGGGACAAATGCGCGCGCTGCTGGAAGGTGTTGCCGGACGTTGGCACGCACACGCACGACGCAGTATGTGCGCGGTGTGATGGCGCGCTCTGAGCGGGTTACCGACTAATGATAAAAGGGGCAGGCACGGGTCTGCCCCTTTTCTGGTTTAACATGCGGCGGCTCAACCCGCATAAACCGGATTGAGCATTGGCATTGCCACAGCCATATTGGCCTGATGAAAACATGCACTGTCCCTACGCAATTCGGCGATCTGGTCCTGACACAGGATGGCCGGCACATCACCAAGCTTGGCTGGGGGCAGGCCCCGCGTGAGGACAGTACAGATCTGTTGGACGAAGCGCGTCGCCAGTTATTGGCCTATGACGCCGGAGCGTTGGAAGTATTTGATTTGCCGTTGCGCGTGCAGGGGTCGGATTTCCAGCGCGCGGTTTGTGCTGCGATGTCCGCGATTCCGTTCGGCGATACCTGTACCTACGGCGATATTGCCAAACAGCTTGGCGTGCCTGCGCAATCGATCGGGCAGGCCTGTGGTGGCAATCCGATTCCGGTGATTATTCCCTGCCACCGTGTAATGGGCGCAAAGGGGCTGACAGGGTTTTCCGGCGCAGGCGGGGTTGAAACGAAAGTCGCGCTGTTACGCCACGAGGGTGCTGGCGGTTTTCTGATCTAGATGTCTTTGCCATCATACATGATTTGTTGCGCGATCCCGGCAAACAGCAAATAGATCGACGTAATCACCAACCCCCACGCGGCCCAGCTTTCGGGATGAAAGTTTACCCAAGCGGCCCAGCCAGCAAAAAATGTCCACGCTATTGCCATTGGCAGCGTTACAGCGCGCCAGCGCTCTGTGCGGACGGGGTGAACAAATTTCAGAGGGATAAACATGGTGATTGAAAGGAAGGTCACCAGAACGAGGCTGATATACCACGGCACGTTGAGCGCAAAGATCACCAGCACCAGCATGTTCCAGCATCCGGGAAAGCCGGAGAAAGAGTTGTCTTTTGTCTTCATGCGGTTGTCTGCAAAATACATCGCGCTGGCAAAGGTAACGATGATAATCATCAACCACCCGCTCCATCCGTCCATAAGGCCGGATTTGAACAGGGCAAAGGCGGGGATAAAGACATAGGTGAGGTAATCAATGATCAGATCCAGCAGCACGCCGTCAAATTCGGGTGCGTTGGATTTGACATCGTATTTGCGCGCCAGCGGCCCGTCGATACCATCCACAAAGAATGCAACAACCAGCCACAAGAACATCATGTCATATCGCGCATCCACAGCGGCAAGCATGGCAAGCATGGCGAAAACGGCACCTGTCGCGGTGAGCAGGTGAACAGCGAGGGCTTTTTGAGTGATAGTCATAAGGGTGTCTCGCAAATCAGGGGCGGGGATGCAAAAGGAAAAATATCAGGCGCGCGGATGCGCACGGTTGTAAACTTCCATCAGGCGCAGCGTGTCAACCGCAGTATAGGCCTGTGTGGTCGAAAGGGATGCGTGGCCCAGCAATTCCTGAATGGCGCGCAGATCTCCACCGGCATCCAGCAGGTGGGTAGCAAAGCTGTGGCGCATGGCGTGGGGCGTGGCGCTGGCGGGCAGGCCTAACTGCATACGCGCGCTGGCCATGACTTTCTGGATCGCCCCGGCGGACAATGCGCCGCCTCGGACACCGCGAAACAGTGGTTCCTTGGCTTGTTGCGGGTGAGGGCAGACGCGCAAATAGGCATCAACTGCATCACGCGCAGCAGGAAGAACCGGCACAACACGTTCCTTGCCCCCCTTGCCGACAATACGCAACACATCGGGCAGCGGCGCATCGGCGCCACACAGGCCAAGTGCTTCTGATATGCGCAAGCCACAGCCCCAAAGCAGCGTCAAAACTGCAACATCACGCGCGGCCACCCATGGATCGCGGGCTTGGGTTTCGACGCAGCTGATCAACTCGCGCGCGGCATCAACGGCCAGCGGGCGCGGCAGCTTTTTGGTAAATTTCGGCGAGCGGGTGGCCAGAACGGCCGTAGGTTCAAATCCTTCACGCTCGGCCAGCCAGCGATAGAACGCTTTTACCGCGGATAGTTTGCGTGCAAGGCTGCGCGGCCCCACATCGGCGCTGCGGGTCTGCGCCATCCATGAACGCATATCGCTCACGGTGATCTTTGCCAGTGCGCCGAGGCCAGAGGTGCCCCCGTGATGCACACTGATGAAGGCCAGAAATTCGGTCACATCGCCGCGATAGGCGGTCAGCGTATTTTCTGCGGCCCCTTTCAGGGCGCGCTGTTGGTCCAGCCACGTTTGCAGCGCGTCCCGCGCAGCGGGAGAAATGGCAAGCGTATCTTGCGGCGTGCTCAAGACAGCCAGCGGCGCATCGAACGCTCGAAAACGCCGGTAAAGAACGCCAACAGATCGGTGCCTTGCTGTGGGCCGAACATATGCGGATCTTCGGACCCCAGAACCAACAGGCCGGGCAGGCGGCCTGCGCCAAAGTCCAGCTTCAGGCAGGCTTCGGACCTGATCCATTCCGCATTCGGGCCATAAATCATCTCGGAGGCATCCTGCACCGAGCGCAGGGTGACCTGCCGCACGGCACCGCCGCGCCCCTGGCTTAGATAATTGTCAATGAAACCGGGTTCGGCCACGCTCAGCACTTCGCCAAGGCGCTGCACGGCGGGGTCGCTGTCATTCTGAACTGATTCGAGAACCAGCTTGGCGGCATCGACGCGCAGAATATCCGCCACTTCGCCGCCCAGATCGCGCAGAAATGTCTCGAACTCGACCGGATCAAGCATACGGAGAATCGCACGGTGTATCTGGTTGGTGCCTGCAAGATTCTCGTAGGCTGCGGCGATAACACTGCGGTGGGTGTCTTCCAGACGGTCAAGCCGTGTCTCCAGCCGTTCCATCGCGATGCCGCGTAGATCGACGATATTACCGCCCATCGCTTTTTCATTGGCAGCGATCAGGGCCTGCATGACATCACTGTCGTCCAGAATCACATCGGGTTGCGAAATGATCGCCTCGCGTAGGGCGTCTTCAATCTTTGGGCTGCTGCTCATGCTGCTCTCGTGTTGTTTTGTGGCTCTATAGCACGGCAGATTTCGGTTTTCTGCCCTTTTTTGGATGTCGGTGCGCAAACGTGCTAAAATTGCCGTTCATCAGGACGGCGTGAATGACACATTGCCCTGATTTTGCAAGCAATACTCGTGTGGAGGTGGTGCAGGTCACAAACACATCCGGACAACCCTGCACCACATTTTGCGTTAAAACGGGACCATTTGCGCGACCTGCCAGGGGGCCTCGCCAGGCGCGTTTACAGAATTTTCTGGCCGGTCTTTTCCCAGTCTTTCATAAACTGCTCCAGACCTTTGTCCGTCAGCGGGTGGGTGGCCAGCTTGCGGATCACTTCTGGCGGCGCGGTCATCACATCGGCGCCAACCAGCGCACATTCGCGCACATGCCCGACAGAGCGGATGGAGGCCGCGAGGATTTCTGTGTCAAACCCGTAGTTGTCATAAACTGTGCGGATATCTTCGATCAGGTCCATGCCATTCAGATCGATGTCATCCAGACGGCCGATAAAGGGCGAGATGAACGTCGCACCGGCTTTGGCCGCAAGCAGCGCCTGATTAACAGAAAAACACAAGGTCACGTTTACCATTTTACCCTCATCCGACAGTACCTTGCAGGCTTTCAGGCCATCCCATGTCAGGGGCAGTTTAACGGCGATGTTATCCGCGATCTCGGCCAGTTTGCGGCCCTCGGCAATCATCGCGTCTGCTTCCATAGCAACAACCTCGGCAGAAACGGGGCCGGAGACGATGTCACAGATTTCCTTGGTCACTTCGAGAATATCGCGGCCTGATTTCAGGATCAGCGAGGGGTTAGTTGTCACCCCGTCGACCATGCCCAGATCGTTCAGCTCGGCGATGTCCTTGATTTCGGCAGTATCAACAAAAAATTTCATATCTGGTCCTTCACGGTTGGAATGGGGCGCAGGGCGGTTATGTTGGGCCAGAGATTGGCACATGTTCCATGACGCTGATAGCCCCCGTTCCCCTCAGGCGCAAGGAAGCCACGGTTGTCCCCAAGTATGTTCTTTGATGAAGGTATGCTGGTTTCTGTGTTGACGACACAGCCGCTGGACCGTGCGCTGGATTATAAAGCGCCCGAAGGGGGCTGCCATCTGGGTGCATTTGTCGAAGTGCCGCTGGGGCCGCGCAAGGTGATTGGCGTGGTCTGGGGTGCGGGGCAGGGAGATTATGATTACAGCAAAGTCCGCTCGGTTCTGCGGGTGCTTGACGCAGCACCAATGCGCGCTGAAATGGTCAGCTTTCTTGAAAAATCCGCCGCGTACACACTGACACCGCTCAGCGCGATGCTGCGCCTTACCACCCGCGCCCCGGGATTGGGCGATCCGCCCTCGATGCGCAAAATATACCGGCGCGGCACAGGGGAGCCTGACCGCATGACGCCTGCGCGCACCAAGGTTCTGGAAACGCTCAGCGAATACGGGGATTTGTCCTTCACCCTCAAGGAACTGGCAGAGATGTCGGGGGTGACGTCTTCGGTGATCAAGGGGCTGGTCAAGCAGGACGTAGTCTATGAGGAAGACAGCCCGCGCGACTTACCGTTTCAGCGGTTGGACCCTGATTTGCCAAGCAAGGAACTAACGCCGGATCAGGCGGCGGGTGCAGCGATGCTGGCTGCGGGGGTGGCATCGGGTGAGTATGGTACAACGCTGCTGCGCGGTGTAACCGGATCGGGCAAGACCGAAGTTTATCTGGAAGCGGTGGCAGCGGCCCTGCGTGCGGGACGGCAGGCATTGGTGTTGCTGCCGGAAATTGCCCTGACGGCCGAATTTTACACCCGCGTGCAAGCGCGCTTTGGCGCAAAACCCGCCGAGTGGCATTCCGGTGTGACGATGACAGAGCGGCGGCGCATCTGGCGGATGGTCGGCCAGGGGCAGGCGCAACTGGTGATCGGCGCACGCTCGGCGCTGTTTTTGCCGTATCAGAACCTTGGTCTGATTGTCGTCGATGAGGAGCATGATACCTCTTACAAGCAGGAAGACGGTGTTTTGTATAATGCGCGGGATATGGCGGTGCTGCGTGCCTCTATCTGCGGGGCGCATGTGGTGCTGGCATCGGCCACCCCATCACTGGAAAGCTGGGCGAATGCGCAATCGGGCAAATATGCCAAACTGGAACTGACATCGCGTTTCGGACCTGCGGTAATGCCGACAATGGGCACGATAGATATGCGCAGCGAAGGTCTGCCCTCGGATCGCTGGATATCGCCCAAACTGAAATCCGAAGTCGATGCGCGGCTGGCGCGGGGCGAGCAGGCGATGCTGTTCATCAACCGCCGCGGCTATGCGCCGGTGACCCTGTGCCGTGCCTGCGGCCACCAGATCGGCTGTGATGATTGTGATGCGAAAATGGTGGAGCACCGTTTTCTCAAGCGTTTGATCTGCCATCAATGCGGCGAGAGCAAGCCGATGCCTACTGTCTGCCCTTCCTGTGAGGCGGAGGACAAACTGGCGCCTGTCGGGCCGGGTGTGGAGCGGTTGGGCGAGGAGGCGCACGTATTGTGGCCTGATGCGCGTATCGCGACGCTGAGTTCGGATATGTACGGGTCGGCGCGCGCATTGAAAGCCGAGATTGCAGGCATCGCGCAAGGATCGGCGGATATCATCATTGGCACGCAACTGGTCGCGAAGGGGCATAATTTTCCCAAGTTGACACTGGTGGGTGTGATTGATGCGGATCTGGGCCTGACGGGCAGCGATCTGCGTGCGGCGGAACGGACGTTTCAATTGATGCGGCAGGTTGCGGGGCGCGCTGGGCGTGCCGAAGCCCCCGGAACCGCACTTTTGCAGACCTATCAGCCTGATCATCCGGTCATTCGCGCGATTCTGGCAGGGGATGAGGAAGGTTTCTGGAAAGCGGAAGCCAAAGAACGGATGCAGGCAGGGATGCCGCCCTATGGCCGACTGGCGGGGATTATTCTAAGCGGGCCGGATGTGGCCGCAGTATTTGATGCCGGCAATCAGTTGGCGAGAAACGATCGTGCCTTGCGTGACGTTGGAGCGCAGGTCTACGGACCTGCACCAGCCCCGATTGCGCGGGTGCGGGGGCGTCACCGCGTAAGGCTGTTGGTCAAGGCGGATAAAAATGTGGCCCTGCAACGGGCGCTGGGCATTTGGGTGAGCCAGATCAAACTGAAGGGTGATTTGCGCCTTGCAGTCGATATTGATCCGCAGAGTTTCTATTGATCGTAGTGTTTTCGGCCCCGACCGGCGCAACGATCTGTTTATCGGGAAGCAAAACGCGATGGCTGTGCGGGTTGAAGAGTGCACCTTCGCACGGATAATGTTCGGTTTATTCCTATCGCTTTTGTCTGATCGCGGGCGTAAAGCTGGGCTATGATAGATTTTCTGACCCTTGATGACGCCAAAAACCAGCCGTTGTGGCGCCGCCCCGTAGCGCTGTTGTTTCTAATGGCGATGGCGATGCCGGTAGCGTTTTTCACATGGTATGCGCTGCTTAATAATTTTGTTCAGGAGGTCGCGCAATTTGACGGTGCGGACATTGGCCTGCTGCACACAATCCGCGAAATACCGGGATTTCTGTCGTTTCTGGTGATTTTTCTGATCATCATCGTGCGTGAGCAGGTGTTGGGGCTTGTCTCGCTAATTTTGCTGGGCGCAGCGACTGCTGTGACGGCGTGGTTTCCGCAATTGACAGGAATTATGATCCTGACATTTCTCAGCTCGGTCGGGTTTCACTACTATGAGACGGTGAACCAGTCGCTGCAGTTGCAATGGTTGCCGCGAGAGCGCGCGCCGCAAATTCTGGGCTGGCTTATGGCGACCGGATCGGCGGCGACGTTCTGCGTTTATTTTGTGATTATGGTCCTTTGGGAGCCTCTGGGGCTGACCTATAACATCGTCTTTATGACAGGTGGCGGTATTACAATGGGTATTGCGCTGTTCGCCCTGCTTGCCTTTCCGCAATACGAAAGCCCGCATCCGCAGATCAAGCGGCTGGTGCTGCGTAAGCGGTATTGGTTGTATTACGCGCTGCAATTCATGTCCGGCGCGCGTCGACAGATATTTATGGTATTTGCCGGATTTATGATGGTCGAAAAATTCGGCTTTGCCGTGCATGAGGTTGCGGGCCTGTATCTGGTCAATCTGGTTCTGAACATGCTGATCGCGCCATTGCTGGGGCGCATCGTCGGCCGGTTTGGCGAGCGTAATGCGCTGATGTTTGAATATACCGGTCTGGTGTGTGTGTTCCTTGCCTACGGCGGTGTGTACTTCTTTGACTGGGGATTTCAGGTGGCCGCAGTGCTTTACGTGCTGGATCACATGTTCTTTGGTCTTGCTTTGGCATTGAAGACGTATTTCCAGAAGATCGGTGCGCCGGGTGATATGGCGCCCACTGCGGCAGTCGCGTTTACCATCAACCACATTGCGGCGGTGTTTTTACCTGTGACCTTGGGGCTTTTGTGGCTGGTGTCGCCTGCGGCGGTGTTTTTGCTGGCGGCGGGGATGGCGTTTGTATCATTTGTGCTGTCCACCCTGATCCCCCGCCACCCCGACACGGGCAATGAAACGGTATTTGTGGCACGCAGGCTGAAAGCGGCAGAGTGAACAGGCTAACAGCACGATGACATAGTCACACTTGACGCGCCATGCGCGCGGCCCTACCCGAACGCTGACATAAACAGGAGCCGATAGATGCCGACCTTTACCGCATTGACCACGCTGAGCGGCCGTGATGCTGCCTATAAGCTAGGCGAAGCTATGGAAGCGTTGACCCCTGAACCCACGGGGGTAGGGGTTTTCGAGATGGAAGACGGATCCGGCTTGTGGGAAGTTGGAGGGTATTTTGAGGAACGCCCCGACGAGACTGCCCTTGCGGTGCTGGCAACGGCGATGGACGCAAAGACGTTTGTCGTGTCCGAGTTGCCGGAGACAGATTGGGTCGCCCATGTGCGCCGTGAGCTTGCCCCGGTCGAGGCAGGGCGGTTTTTTGTCTATGGCTCCCATGATTCGGACAAGGTGCCGGATAATTGCGAGCCGTTGTTGATTGAGGCCGCAATGGCGTTTGGTACAGGACATCATGGTACTACGCTGGGATGTTTGCGCGCGCTCGACATGTTGGCGAATGACGGCTTTGTCGGACGCCGCGTGGTCGACATCGGTTGTGGCACGGCAGTATTGGCGATGGGTGCTGCGCGGATCTGGGACGATCCGGTGCTGGCGTCCGATATTGACGAGGTCGCGGTGGATGTTGCCCGCGCCAACGTAACTGCAAACGGTCTGGAGGGGCGGGTGAACTGTGTCGAGGCGGCGGGTTTTGATCATCCCTCGCTTGCAGCCGCAGCCCCTTTTGATCTGGTTTTTGCCAACATCCTGAAAGGCCCGCTAATTGCGCTGGCACCGGACATGGCGGCAGCCATGTCAGAAGGGGCGTATGCGATTCTATCTGGCGTCCTGAACGAGCAAGCCGATGAAGTGATTTCGGTTTATGCAAAATTCGGCATCAATCTGCATCATAGGGAGAGCATTGGTGACTGGACGACAATTGTGCTTCGGAAAATCAACTAGAATTAACCCTATTTATGGTGAATCCGCCGCATTTGCCCAAATTTTGCCACATTCTGTGACTAAAACTTTTCCCAACAACGGTGGGGGCTGTTGTTAAGAGAGACCACTGCCATGGTTTACACAAGAGAAGACTTTAATGCCCGTGTCGGTAACGTAGATAAGAAGCAATCGCGTCTGGTCCGCCGCGGCTATACCACCCGTGTTGATAAAAACGGCATGATTATTGCCAAGCCGAAATCGATGCGGCTGCGGTTTCCTGTCAAGGGTGCGTTTCTGCTGGTTCTCAGTTTCCTATGTTTTAAGGCGTTTATGCTGTTTGCAAACGGTCCTGACACGTATCAGGACCGCTTGGCGACCTTGCAAAACGGCAATTTCATCGAAATCTTGGGGGCGCGTGTTCTCGCCATTGATCCTGCGACGCAATTTATTGTCGATCATGTAGGACCTTTCTTGCGCTAGGTTATTGGATACCGCTGTGGCCAAGCTTTCCGGGGGGAGAGGCGGCTACAGCGGGTGTATGCACAGGGCTTTTGTGCACAAAAGGGCCGCACCGGTATTTCCAGTGCGGCCCTTTAATAAATTGCGATAAAAATCGGTGGCGCCACAGCGCCACCTGATTTCTTAGCGGATCATTGTGCTGCGTGCGACGCTATCGATGTCGCCACGGTCAAGCCCGATGTCAGCCAGTTCACGGTCTGTCAGGTTTGACAGCGCTTTGCTGGTAACGCGTGCATCGTTCCATGCGCTGAATGAATTCGCCAGATCGGCTGCAAAGGCAGAAACGCGGTTTGCAAATGTCGCAACGCCGTAGGTTGTGCGGGTAGTGTCAAAAGTAGCCATTGGAGCCGTCCTTCTATTTTGGGGTTGTGCCGGTTTCCCCGACGCCATGGGGGGCAGATAGGCCGCAAAATGATTTCGGGCAAGGGACGAGTATGCACAGCTGATATGCGCTGTCTGCATGGCGTCATTACCTGCTAAATTACCGAAAATGTTGTGAAAATCAAGCTCGAAAAGTGTCGTTATTGGTGCGCGGAGTGTCGTATTTTGCTGTGGTGCAGCGCCTGATGTCTGTTGGCGACATTGCGGTGTCGCGATTGGGGGTGCGATCAAAAGATGTATGCAATGTTCGCCTTTCGTGCTACTGCATCCAAAAAGCAACAATATCGAGGATTTGGGCAGATGATACGAGTGATCGGAATCGATCCGGGCCTGCGGAATATGGGGTGGGGCGTGATCGACGTGGCGGGAAGCAAGCTTAGTCATGTTGCGAACGGGATCTGTCACTCTGACACAGGTGTTGATCTGGCAGATCGTCTGCTGACTCTTCATGCCCAGTTGACCCGTGTGTTCACGACCTACCGGCCGCAAACGGCCGCGGTTGAACATACGTTTGTAAACAAGGACGGGGTGGCGACATTGAAACTTGGGCAGGCGCGGGGGATTGCCTTGCTGGTGCCCGCGCAAATGGGTCTCACCGTGGGCGAATATGCGCCCAATAACGTGAAAAAGACGGTTGTAGGAGTAGGCCACGCGGATAAAGGGCAGATCGCGCATATGGTGCGGATGCAATTACCCGGTGTGCAGTTTGAAGGGCCGGATGCCGCAGATGCGCTGGCCGTGGCAATCACCCATGCCCACCACGGCGGCGCGTCAAGCTTTGCTGCCGCAGTTGCGAGGGCGTCGGCATGATTGGAAAACTGACAGGCCGTATCGAATACCGCGCTGCGGATCATGTGCTGATTGATGTGCGCGGGGTTGGCTATCTGGTGTTTTGCTCCGAGCGCACGCTTGCCGGTCTGCCGCCTGTGGGTGAGGTGGCGGCGGTTTACACTGATTTGCTGGTGCGCGAGGATTTGATGCAGCTCTTCGGGTTTACCACGCTTGCCGAAAAAGAGTGGCATCGGCTGCTAACCAGTGTGCAGGGCGTAGGCGCCAAGGCGTCGCTTGCGATTCTGGGTGCGCTTGGCCCTGATGGTGTTGGCCGCGCCATTGCGCTGGGCGATTGGAATGCAGTGAAAGTGGCCAAAGGGGTCGGGCCCAAGATTGCACAGCGCGTTGTACTGGATTTGAAAGACAAAGCCCCCGCCATGATGGCGATGGGGGGCGGTGTTGCCGAGGCGCTAGGCGAGGTCGAGGCTGAGGTCATCGAGACACCTGCCAAGCGCCGCGCGCCCGCACCCGCGCCTAACGCATCGGCGCAGTCAGAGGCGCTTTCGGCGCTTTCAAATCTGGGGTACGGTCCGGGTGACGCGGCGGGGGCGGTGGCACAAGCTGCGGGCGAAGCGCCGGATGCGGATACTACAGGGCTCATTCGTGCGGCGTTGAAACTTCTGGCGCCAAGAGAGTAATGTGCGCAAAACACGCCCCCTCGGGGCCAATCGCTCGGGGGCGGCATGATTGATAGTGATCCGATAGTGCGGCCAGAGGGCATGCCTGAAGATTTTGACCGCGCGCTGCGTCCGCAGATGCTGGAAGAATTTGTCGGCCAGGCGGAGGCGCGCGCGAACCTGCGGGTTTTCATCCAGAGTGCGAAGCAGCGCGAAGAGGCAATGGATCATACGTTGTTCCATGGCCCACCGGGATTGGGAAAAACGACGCTGGCGCAGATTATGGCGCGCGAATTGGGGGTCGGGTTCCGGATGACGTCCGGCCCCGTACTGGCTAAAGCCGGTGACCTTGCTGCGATCCTGACCAATCTGGAAGCGCGCGATGTGCTGTTTATCGACGAGATCCACCGCCTCAATCCGGCGGTGGAGGAGGTTCTGTACCCCGCACTGGAAGATTTCGAGCTTGATCTGGTGATTGGGGAAGGCCCCGCCGCGCGGACTGTGCGGATTGAATTACAACCCTTTACGCTGGTCGGGGCGACAACGCGGATGGGCCTGCTGACCACGCCCCTGCGCGACCGTTTCGGCATACCCACAAGGTTGGAATTTTATACAGAAGACGAATTGTTCATTATTGTTGAGCGCAATGCGCGCAAATTGGGATCCCCCGCCGACGAGGGCGGCGCGCGCGAGATTGCGCGCCGCGCAAGGGGAACACCGCGTATTGCCGGACGGTTGCTGCGCCGCGTTGTCGACTTTGCCGTGGTTGAGGGGGATGGCCGCGTCACCCGTGAACTGGCTGATATGGCGCTGACGCGTCTCGGGGTGGATCATCTAGGACTTGATGGTGCTGACCGGCGGTATTTGCGCTTGATCGCGGAGAACTATCAGGGCGGCCCTGTCGGGATCGAAACAATGTCTGCGGCGCTGAGCGAAAGCCGTGATGCGCTGGAAGAAGTGATCGAGCCGTTTTTGCTGCAACAGGGTTTGATCCAGCGGACCCCGCGCGGCAGGATGCTGGCGCAGAAAGCATGGGTGCATTTGGGAATGCAGCCGCCCAAACGGGACGTTGATCTGTTTGGCTGAGGGCTGGATCTGGATATTTAAGGCCAAAAGAAATAGGGCATCACGATATGAAACCGGATGAAATAGAAGCACTGTTCACGCGCGAGGACGGGCAGTTTGTTTTTGCGCGTTGGGGGCGGCCCATCGCGCCGGTTGTTTTCGGTGTTGAAGAGGCCACGCTTGAAGTCGTCAAAGGCGCGTTGGAAGCGGTGAGCGTGCTTGCTGGGCATAAGATGGCAGAGACGGATGCCGAGCTTGGCTCCAACCTGATGATGTTTTTCTTTTCCGACTGGAAAGAGTTGCTGGATGTGCCGGGAATGGATCGGCTGGTGCCTGACTTGGGGCCGTTGGTGGAAAAATTGATAGGCGTCGATGCCAATCAATACAGGTTTTTCCGGTTTGACGCGCAAGGTGCGATCAAGGCGTGTTTTGTGTTTTTGCGCATGGATGAACACCTGAGCGCGGTTCCGGCGCAGACGTTGGCGCTGAGCCAGATTGTACAGTCCTATCTGCTGTGGTCGGACGAGGCATTCAAGGCGCAGTCTCCTCTGGCGGTGTCGGGTGATACGACGATCCTGCGCCCTGACATAGCCGGGCTTGTCCGTGCGGCCTATGATCCGGTTTTGCCGGCGGCCGCAACTGACGCCAGCCATGCTTTGCGGTTGTATGCGCGGATGCAGGCGGGGAGTGTGCAGTGATACACCGCAAGAAAATACGCGTATATTACGAAGATACCGACATGGCAGGGATTGTGTATTACGCCAATTACCTGCGCTACATCGAACGCGCGCGCAGTGACTGGGTGCGCGATGTCGGTATTGATCAACTGGCGATGAAGGACGCAGGCGTTGTGTTTGCCGTGCGCCGGGTCGAGGCGGACTACATATCCCCTGCGAGATTTGATGATGTGCTGGAAGTGCGCACCACGCTGGACAGCCTCGGCCCCGCGCGCATGGTGATGATGCAGGAAGTTTGGCGGGACGATTTACTGATATTCACCGCGAAAGTGCTGATTGTCTGTATTGGTGCCAGTGGAAAGCCTGTCCGGCTTCCGGCGGAATGCCGCCTGCTGCAAACGTGATCGGGCGGGGCTACGCTTGGCTCTCGCTTTTTGCCTTGCGCTGCGCTAGATTTACGCCAAATGGAGCCTGACAACGGGCCCGACCGAGGCAGAAGAGTAGAGCAAACACATGCAGACAGCATTGATCGCAGCCGAAATTGGCGGCAGCATTACCGTATGGGGCATGTTTGCCCAAGCGACGTTTACCGTGAAACTGGTGATGATCGCGCTTATCGTGGCAAGTTTCTGGACGTGGTCGATCATCGTTCAGAAAACCATTCAGTACCGCGCAGCCAAGCGGGAAGCGGAAGAATTTGACCGTGCGTTCTGGTCCGGTGAACCGCTGGACGGGCTGTATGACCAGATTGGTCCGGAGCCTGCTGGCGCGGCACAGAAGATATTTGCCGCAGGAATGACGGAATGGCGGCGCTCGCACCGTGAGGACGGCGGGCTGATTCCGGGCGCCACAGCGCGGATCGACCGTTCGATGGATGTGGCGATTGCGAAAGAGGCGGAGCGTCTGGAGAAAGGACTGCCTGTTCTGGCAACCACAGGATCGACCGCGCCGTTTGTTGGGCTCTTCGGAACTGTATTCGGTATTATGAACGCATTCATTGAAATTGCAGAGCAGCAGAATACAAATCTTGCTGTTGTTGCCCCTGGTATTGCAGAGGCGTTGCTGGCGACGGGTCTGGGTTTGATGGCGGCGATTCCGGCTGTTGTGTTTTATAACAAGCTAAATGCTGACAGTGACCGCATCCTTGGTGGGTACGAAGCTTTTGCGGACGAATTTGCCACCATCCTCAGCCGCCAGTTGGATAGCTGAACCATGGCGGGTGTGATGCAGAAAAACGGTGGCGGCAGGCGGCGCAGACGGCGCGGCGGTGCCCAACCGATGGCCGAGATCAACATCACGCCTTTTGTTGACGTGATGTTGGTGTTGCTGATTATTTTCATGGTGGCGGCACCATTGCTGACGGTGGGTGTGCCGGTTGAATTGCCAAAAACGGCTGCGCAAGCGCTGCCTGCGGAGCAAGAAGAGCCGCTGACCGTGACGATCACTGCCGAAGGTGGCGTGCAAATCATGACGACCGAGACACAGCGTGAAGATTTGGTAACAAAGCTGCGCGCCGTTGCCGCAGAGCGTGAGGGAGACCGCGTGTTCCTGCGCGCGGATGGTGCTGTGCCTTATAGCACTGTGATGGAGATCATGGGCGCGTTGAACGCCGGCGGTTTTTCAAACATTGGTCTGGTGACGGATATTGGCGGTCCAACGCTGGACGGATCCGGAAACTAAGTGATGTCGCGCGCGCGCAAAACAGGCAATATCGTCTCCGGTGTCGGGCATTTTGTCCTCATCGGCTGGATTCTGTTTGGCGGGGTGTTCACGTCGCGCCCCGATCCTGTCGAGGTGCAAGAGGTCGCGATGATCTCGGGTGAGGAGTTTCAGGCTATGGTGGATGCGTCGCGCCAGCCGGTAGAAGTGGCAGAGACACCAACACCTGCCGCGCCGGAAGTGACAGAAGACGCGCCTGAAGTGGATGCGGCGCCGGAAGAGCCTGCTGCCGCCCCGATCCCCGAAGTTGCAGAGCCCGCGGAGGAACCTGTTGAAGAGGTTGCGCCCGAAGTGTCGCAGGCAGCGCCCGAACTGCCGCAGCCACCTGCCGAAGTGACTGTTGAGGATGCGCCGGTGGAGGAAACACCTGTCGAGCGCCCGGCAGAGGTGGTTGCGCCGGAGCCTGCACCGCGCCCCGAACCCGAAACAGTTCAGGAACCGACACCGCAAGAAGCAGTGGTTCCCGAGGAAACGGGCGAGACAGTAGAGCAACCGCAAGAAGCCGCTGAAACGCCCGAAGCAACCGACCGGATTGTAACCGAGGCGGCCCAGCCCCCTGCATCGGCTCCCAACGCGTCAATGCGCCCACCCGCGCGCCGCCCGTCGGCGCCGCGTCCGACACAAACCACACAGGCGCCCGCTACGCCTTCTCAGGAAGAAAGCACTGTGGACGATGCGGCGGTACAGGCCGCACTTGAGGCGGCGCTGAGTTCTGCGGCAACAGACGTGCCGACAGGGCCGCCGATGTCATCGGGCGAAAAGGATGCGCTGCGGTTGGCGGTGCAAAACTGCTGGAACGTTGATCCCGGTGCGCGCTGGGCGCAAACGACCGTGACCATCGCCATGAGCATGACCCAGGATGGCAAGGTTGTGTCCTCGTCGCTGCGCATGATTGCCAGCGAAGGCGGTGATGCCTCTACCGCCAATGCTGCGTTTGGCGCGGCGCGCAGGGCGATTTTGCTCTGTCAGAAAGAGGGCTATCCGCTGCCGCAGGAAAAATACGGCCAGTGGAAAGAAATCGAGATGACATTCAACCCCGAGAGGATGCGGATAAGATGAGGGGTGTGGTTTGCCTGTTGGGTATGGCGTGTTGCGGCACAGCTGCAGGTGCCGACAATGCTATGCGCCCCAAGGAAAGGCCGCTGGTGCAGGACGAGGTCGTACAGCTTGTGCAGGTAATGTCGCCGGTATTGCCAAAGGCCGCATCAGACGCGTCGCTGAATGATGCACAAAAGGCGACATTGCTTGGCGAGATCGTTGCATGCTGGTCGGTGCCCAAAGGTGCGCCGCAAGTGAAGCTTGGTTTCTCGCTGGACAGAAGCGGAAAGCCGAAGACGGGTTCAATCCGCGAGATTTCCCATGTTGGAGGGGCGAAAACGGCTGTTCAGTCGGCGTTTGCTGCTGCAAAACGGGCGGTTTTGCGCTGTGGGAGAGATGGATACACTCTCCCCGTTGAGAAATACCAACAATGGCGGGATATTGAACTGACGTTCAACCCTGAAAGGACGAGTTTACGATGAAGTTTTTGAGCATCTTTGCAGCGCTGATCTGTGCGCTCGGTCTTGCAACCGCTGTCAGCGCGCAGCAGGGGCCGCTTCGCATTACCATCGAGGAAGGCATCATTCAGCCGCTTCCTTTTGCAGTCCCCGATTTTCAAGCTGAAACAGGCGAGGCGGGCCAGCTGGCCGGTGATCTGGCGCGGGTAATTGCCGCGGATTTGCAAGGCACCGGTGTTTTCAGGGAAATTCCCAACTCGGCCTATATCGCGCAATATGATGATTTCAACGCGCCGGTTTCCTTTCCCGACTGGAAAGCAATCAACGCGCAGGCGCTGGTGACGGGCGCCGTGTCGGTGTCTGGCAACAATGTGAATGTAAAGTTCCGCGTTTATGACGTGGTATCGGGCACCAATCTGGGTGAGGGGCTGCAATTTTCCGGCACCACCGACGGCTGGCGGCGCATGGCGCATAAGGTTGCGGATGAGGTTTATTCGCGCATCACCGGCGAGGGCGGGTATTTTGACAGCCGCGTTGTGTATGTCTCTGAAACCGGCCCCAAGGATGACCGTAAAAAGCGTCTGGCAATCATGGATTATGACGGTGCGAATGTCAGCTATCTGACCGACAGCAACGCGATTGTATTGGCGCCGCGGTTCTCACCATCGGGCGACCGCGTGCTTTATACCAGCTACGAAAGCGGATTTCCGCGCATTTACGTTCTTGATATCGGCTCGGTACAGCAGCGGGTGCTGGAAAGCGCGGAAGGCACGATGAGCTTTGCGCCGCGTTTCTCGCCCTCCGGCAACACGGTTGTGTTTTCGATCAGCCAGGGCGGGAACACGGATATCTATTCGATGGATATCGGATCGGGGCAATCGGTGCGTCTGACCAACACGCCAGCGATCGAAACCGCACCCAGCTACAACCCCGATGGTAGCCAGATCGTTTTTGAAAGTGACCGTTCCGGCACGCCGCAGCTCTATATCATGTCCGCTTCGGGTGGTGAGGCACGGCGCATTTCCTTTGGTGAGGGGCGGTACGGCACGCCTGTCTGGTCGCCGCGCGGTGATCTTGTGGCCTTTACCAAGCAACACGCAGGGCGGTTCCATATCGGTGTGATGCGCACCGATGGATCAGAAGAGCGTTTGCTGACCGCGTCGTTTCTGGATGAGGGTCCGACATGGTCGCCCAATGGCCGTGTGATCATGTTCACGCGCGAAACGCAGGGCGAAGGCGGCGCATCTTCGCTGTACTCCGTTGACATCACAGGCCGCGTTTTGCGGCAGGTAAACACACCCGAAGGCGGATCAGACCCCAGTTGGTCACCGCTTCAGCAGTAATCCTTTCCCCGTTGTGCCCCCTTGTGCTAGCTTGGGGAAACAATAAAAAATCTTAAGCGAGATCGAGACAGATGAAATTCCTACCCATGAGCCTTCTGGTGGCGGCCGTTGCGCTGTCTGCCTGTACCAATCCAAACCGTTTCGGCAATGATGATGCCCTCAGCACCCCTGCCAATCCGGCGGGAACCGCAGGGTTAAACGGCATCGTTCCGGGCAGTGCGAATGATCCCACCTCAACGGCCTATTTCAACCAGACCGTCGGGGACCGCGTCTTGTTCCTGATTGACCAGTCAACGCTGACGGCCGAAGGGCGCAGCACGCTGGACGGTCAGGCTGGCTGGCTGATGACAAACTCCGATTATCAGGCGATCATCGAGGGCCACGCGGACGAGCAGGGCACGCGCGAATACAACCTTGCCCTTGGTGCGCGCCGCGCAAATGCCGTGCGTGAATATCTGCTGTCCAAAGGCGTGCCTGCATCCCGCCTGCGGGTTGTCAGCTATGGTAAGGAACGCCCGATCGAGATTTGCTCGAACGAGGCATGTTATGCCAAAAACCGCCGCGCGGTCACTGTGCTGGCCGGTGGTCAAACAAGCTAAGTAGGGGAACCGGATGATGCGTTTTGCTTTTATCTTTGCCGTTGTTCTGGGGGCGGTTCCGATGGGTGCCGTTGCGCAGGATGCGCAAACCCTTGCCGATATCCGGCAGGAGCTGACCGTGCTGAATGTCGAGATGACCAAGCTCAAACGCGAACTGGCGACAACCGGCACCGCAGGCGGTGTGCAACTGCCTGCTTCTGTCCTGGAGCGTGTGAATGCAATGGAAAGCGAGTTGTCGCGGGTGACCGCAAAGACAGAAGAGCTTGAGTTCCGCATCAATCGCATTGTCGATGACGGCACCCGCCGGATTGCCGATCTTGAGTTTCGTCTGGTAGAGCTGGAGGGCGGTGATATTTCATCGCTGGGCGAGACGACAACATTGGGGGGTGCGGATCAGGCCACGGCACCCGCACCGGCACCCGTACCTGAAACCAACACAAGCCAGCTCGCCGTGGGCGAGCAAGACGATTTCAAGCGGGCGCAGGAGGCGCTCGCATCAGGTGACTTTCGCGCCGCCGCAGACCAGTTTGCGGCCTTCAATCAGGCCTACCCCGGGTCTCCGCTAGCGGCGGAAGCCGAGCTGCGTCGCGGGGATGCGCTGGAAAGTGTCGGAGACACACGCGAAGCCGCGCGGGCCTATCTGGCAAGCTTTGGCGCTGCGCCCACAGGGCCTAACGCGCCTGAATCGCTGTACAAGCTGGGCGCCGCGCTCGGTGTGCTTGGCCAGACATCGGAAGCCTGTGTGACACTGGCCGAAGTGCCTGTACGCTTTCCCGATACGCCAGCAGCAACAAGCGCGGAGGGCGAGCGGAGCAAGCTCGGATGCGGCTAGACCAAAACTGGGTGCAGCAGCAGGGCGCTGATTGCGCGCTGCTGCAAGCGGTTGATGCTGCGTTTCAGAACGATTTGCCCGGACGTATCGGCATTGCCGTTTCTGGCGGTGGAGACAGCATGGCGTTGTTGCATCTGTTTGCGCGCTGGTCGGTGCAAACCGGCCACCCCATCGCTGCGGTCACAGTGGATCACGGACTGCGCCCGGAAAGCCGCGCCGAAGCGGATGGCGTTGCGCAGATGTGTCGCTCCTTGGCAGTGCCGCATGACATTCTGACGTGGGAAAAGCCGAAAGGTGCCGGCAATCTGGCGGCAGCTGCACGCGATGGGCGATATACGCTGATGGCGCACTGGGCCAGTCAGCGCGGCATTGGCGGCATCTCTTTGGGCCATACCCTTGACGACAGCGCCGAAAATTTCATCATGCGACTGGGACGGGCAGCGGGTGTTGACGGTTTGTCCGAAATGGAGCGGTGTTTTCAGCGCGAAAGCGTTTTGTTCGCCCGTCCGTTGGGGCAGCATCGACGGGAAGATCTGCGCAAATATTTGGTGCGGCATGAAATTCATTGGGTGGAAGACCCCAGCAATGATGATCCCCGCTATACCCGTACAAAAGCGCGCCGCGTATTGCCCGCACTGGCCGAAATAGGCGTGACCCCCGGCAGCATCCAGCACACCGCCACCGCGCTAAGGCAGGCACAAAGCGCGCTGGCACATTACACGCGCGTCGAAGCCGAGCGGCATGTGACACAACAGGCAGGCGATTTGCTGTTTCCACTGTCAATGTTGCAGACGGTTCCCGAAGATATCAGGCGGCGGTTGTGGGGGGCTGCGTTGCAATGGGTTGGGTCGCGCGCTTATCCGCCGCGCAAGTTTTCGGTACGTGATCTGGAGTGTGAATTGCACCGAAAGCAGCGCGTCACCCTGTCGGGCTGTGTGATTATGAAACGGCAGCACCATTTGCGTATCACCCGCGAATATAACGCGGTGAAAAACACCTGCACCCCCACGGGCGCGCTGTGGGATTCGCGATGGGCGTTAAACGGCCCCCATGCGCATGATCTGTCCATCCGTGCATTGGGCGGGGCTGTGAATGACATCCCCGACTGGCGCGAAACCGGTGTGCCGCGACGCAGTTTAATGGCATCTCCTGCGGTTTGGCGGGGTGAAACACCCGTTGCGGTGCCGCTGGCAGGGTACAATCGCGACTGGACAGCACAGATCGTCGCAGATTTCGCCTCTTTCCTGCTTTCGCATTGAACTAACCGCGTCAGTCTCTATCTTAGGGAAGTAGTCGGAGGAGTCCCCTCGGCTGAGATGTATTCAGGAGAGTTTCGTTGGGCAATTTCCGCAATCTTGCATTCTGGGCTGTATTGCTTGTTCTCGTCTTTTCGTTGTTCAATCTGTTCAACGGCGGCGGCGGCAGTAATATGCAAAACCGCGAGATCAGCTATTCAGATTTCGTGACATCCGTTGAAAACGGCAATGTCAGCAACGTAACGCTGGACGGTGAGCAGGTGCGCTTTCGCCAGTCAGACGGAAGCGATTATATCACGATCAAACCGACCGATGCAGAGGTTACAAAGCTGCTGACCGATAACAGCATTCCTTTCCGTGCAGAGAGCCAGCAGGAAAGCGGCTTGCAGACATTCCTTGTCTCGCTGCTTCCCATACTTCTGCTGATCGGTGTGTGGATTTATTTCATGAACCGTATGCAGGGCGGCGGTAAAGGCGGTGCCATGGGTTTTGGAAAATCCAAGGCCAAGATGCTCACCGAAAAGCACGGGCGTGTGACGTTTGATGATGTGGCAGGCATTGATGAAGCGAAGGAAGAACTGGAAGAGATCGTAGAATTCCTGCGCAACCCGCAGAAATTCAGCCGCCTTGGTGGTAAAATCCCCAAAGGTGCCTTGCTTGAAGGCCCTCCCGGTACGGGTAAAACATTGCTGGCCCGTGCCATTGCGGGCGAGGCAGGTGTGCCGTTCTTCACTATTTCCGGCTCCGACTTTGTCGAAATGTTTGTGGGTGTGGGGGCAAGTCGCGTGCGTGACATGTTCGAGCAGGCGAAAAAGAACGCGCCCTGTATTGTGTTCATTGATGAAATCGACGCTGTAGGCCGTTCACGCGGTGCCGGTTACGGCGGCGGTAACGACGAACGTGAACAAACCCTCAACCAGTTGCTGGTCGAGATGGACGGTTTTGAAGCCAACGAAGGTGTTATCATCATCGCGGCCACAAACCGTAAAGACGTGCTGGACCCTGCATTGCTGCGTCCCGGCCGTTTTGACCGTCAGGTCACCGTTGGCAACCCCGATATCAAAGGCCGTGAGAAAATTCTGGGCGTTCATGCGCGCAAAACGCCGCTTGGCCCTGATGTTGATCTGCGCATTATTGCGCGCGGCACCCCGGGCTTTTCCGGTGCAGACCTTGCGAACCTTGTGAACGAGGCGGCGTTGACTGCCGCACGTGTGGGCCGCCGTTTTGTCGCGATGATGGATTTTGAATCCGCCAAGGACAAAATCATGATGGGTGCCGAGCGCCGCTCGATGGTGCTGACGCAGGACCAGAAGGAAAAAACAGCGTATCACGAAGCTGGCCACGCGATTGTCGGTATCAAGCTGCCGAAATGTGATCCGGTGTACAAAGCCACGATTATCCCGCGCGGTGGTGCCTTGGGCATGGTGATGAGCCTGCCTGAAATGGACAAGTTGCAGATGTTCAAGGACGAAGCCGAAGAGCGGATTGCCATGACCATGGCGGGCAAAGCGGCTGAAATTTTCAAATACGGTCCGGACAGTGTCTCGTCCGGCCCTGTTGGTGACATCATGCAGGCCAGCGCGTTGGCCCGTGCGATGGTGATGCGCTATGGCATGTCTGACAAGGTCGGTAATATCGACTATCAGGAAGCGGCAGCAGGGTATCAGGCCAACGGCGGGGCTGGCGGCTTCAGCGTTTCCGCGTCGACCAAAGAACTGATCGAATCAGAAGTGAAGCGGATCATCGATGAAGGATATGCGCTGGCCTATAAGCTGATCGAGGATAACGCGGAAGAATTCGAGCGTCTGGCGCAAGGATTGCTGGAATACGAAACCCTGACCGGTGACGAAATCAAACGCGTCATGGCAGGCAAGCCGCCCGCCGAGCCTGAGGATGACGATACATCTGACGGCGGCTCTGCTCCCAGCGTCACCGCCATTCCAAAGGCCAAGGGCAAAAAATCCCCCCCTTCCGGCGGGATGGAGCCTGAGCCATCTGTTTGATCGGTTTTGATTAAAGACACGCTACAAATACTCATGGGCCTCGCATATTGCGGGGCCTTTCCTTCTTGGACGTCTGGTTGCGCTGTGCGCAAAACGAGGAGCATTAAATGCCTGCACTGATCCCAACAGAACACTATGCGACGATCAGATGGCTCGGGGTTGTGCCGGACCGTGCGGCAAGCCTGAAAGCAATGCCGCGTGAGGCACTGACCCTCACTTATGCGGGGCCGGAGGAGGAAGACCACGGCGGGCTGACCCGCCCTTCCTGTAGCCGCGTGCTGTCGCAATATCCCCGTGATACGGAAATCCGCAACACCCGTCAGTTGTGCGTGATGAGCGCGGAAGAACTGGCCGTTATCGCAGCGGGCATTGATGTGGCCGCGCTGGACCCCGGCTATATGGGCGCAACGATGGTGATCGAGGGGATCGCGGATTTCACCTATGTGCCGCCTTCATCGCGCTTGCAGGCAGAATCCGGCGCGACGATCGTTGTCGATATGGAAAACCGCCCCTGCATGTTGCCAGCGCGGGGCATTGAGGCAGACATGCCAGGCCACGGAAAGGCGGTAAAAAACGCGGCCAAAGGCCGGCGCGGCGTAACCGCATGGGTCGAACGGGAAGGCGTGCTGCGCATCGGTGAAAAACTGCGCCTGCATATTCCCGACCAACGGCCATGGGCGCCAGGAATGATCTGACCGGAAATTTCGCGGAAGATATGGGTGCATGATCGGAAACGGCTGGTGCTACAGGTTTCCAAAAGGAAAGATTGTCGTGGGGCCGCGCCGCAACGCGCGTGATAAATGTCGTAATCCAGACCTGTCTGCGCGTCAGGCCCTTGTACACACTTTTAAGAATCTGCCAAACCAGCACAAAACGGGGTAAACCATGGCTTTCAAAACCGACATTCAGATTGCGCGCGAAGCGAACAAGAAACCCATTCAGGAGATCGGCGAAAAGCTGGGTATCTCTTCGGATGATCTGCTGCCCTACGGCCATGACAAGGCGAAGGTGAGCCAGAGTTTCATAAATTCGGTTCAGGACCGTAAGGACGGCAAGCTGATCCTTGTGACCGCGATCAACCCGACACCTGCTGGTGAAGGCAAGACGACAACGACCGTGGGTCTGGGTGATGGTCTGAACCGTATCGGCAAAAATGCATGTGTGTGCATCCGCGAAGCGTCACTTGGGCCGAACTTCGGGATGAAGGGTGGTGCCGCAGGTGGTGGTTACGCTCAGGTTGTCCCGATGGAAGAAATGAACCTGCACTTTACAGGCGATTTTCACGCGATCACATCCGCGCATAACCTGCTGTCGGCGATGATCGACAACCACATCTATTGGGGTAATGAGCTGGAGATTGACGCGCGCCGCGTTGTATGGCGCCGCGTTGTTGACATGAACGACCGTGCGTTGCGCACGATTACCGCGTCTTTGGGTGGTGTTTCCAACGGTTTCCCGCGTGAGGCCGGTTTTGATATTACTGTTGCTTCCGAGGTGATGGCGATCCTGTGTCTGGCGAAAAATCTGGAAGATCTGCAAGAGCGTCTTGGCGCGATGATTGTGGCCTATCGTCGTGACCGCTCGCCCATCTATTGCCGCGACATCAAGGCGGATGGTGCGATGACGGTACTGTTGAAAGATGCAATGCAGCCGAACATCGTCCAGACATTGGAAAACAACCCCGCGTTTGTACACGGTGGCCCGTTTGCCAATATCGCGCATGGCTGCAACTCGGTTATTGCCACGACGACTGCACTAAAATTGGCGGATTATGTGGTGACCGAAGCAGGATTTGGTGCCGATTTGGGTGCCGAGAAGTTTATGAACATAAAATGCCGCAAAGCCGGACTGGCGCCGTCGGTTGTGGTGGTTGTTGCTACCGTGCGTGCAATGAAGATGAACGGCGGCGTGGCCAAGGCCGATCTGGGCACAGAGAATGTTGAGGCGGTTGAGAAAGGCTGTGCAAACCTCGGGCGTCATGTTGAGAATGTGAAATCGTTTGGTGTGCCGGTGGTTGTGGCGATCAACCATTTTGTAACCGATACAGACGCAGAAGTGCAGGCAATCAAGGATTACGTGGCTGCTCAGGGGGCCGAAGCGGTCTTGTCCCGCCACTGGGAGCTTGGATCGGAAGGATCTGCAGACCTTGCCACCCGCGTGGCCGAAATTGCCGATGCCGGAGAGGCCAATTTCGAGCCCATTTATCCCGACGACATGCCGCTTTTCCAGAAGATCGAAGCAGTTGCCAAAAAGATTTACCGCGCGGACGAGGTGCTGGCGGATCAGAAAATTCGCAACCAGTTGAAAGATTGGGAAGCGCAAGGGTATGGCAATCTGCCGGTCTGTATGGCGAAAACGCAATACAGCTTTACCACCGATCCTGACCGTCGCGGCGCGCCTGTGGGGTTCTCTGTGCCGGTGCGCGAAGTGCGCCTGTCGGCTGGTGCGGGTTTTGTGGTGGTGATCTGTGGTGAGATCATGACCATGCCGGGCCTGCCGCGCACGCCTTCAGCCGAGAACATCAAGTTGAATGCCGATGGTGATGTCGAAGGCTTGTTCTGATCGGCGGATTCTGTTTGGGAAATCGGGGCAAAGGGTGAACCCTTTGCCCCGATTTGGCCTGCCGGCCATGAGTTTAGAGGAAAAATGAAGAGAGGATGTGGGGCAATGGCTGCGACAGTTATTGACGGTAAGGAATTTGCGGCGCGGGTGCGGGGGCAGGTTGCTACGCATGTGACACGTCTGAAAGACGATCACGGGATCACACCCGGTCTGGCGGTGGTGCTGGTGGGTGAAGATCCGGCCTCGCAGGTTTATGTGCGCTCTAAAGGGAAGATGACGGTTGAGGTCGGTATGAAATCGGTCGAGCACAAACTGGATGCGGACACGTCCGAGGACGCGCTGCTGACGCTGATCGAGCAGTTAAACAACGATCCTGAAATCCACGGTATTCTGGTGCAACTGCCGCTTCCCCAGCATCTGAATGAAGATCTGGTGATCAATTCGATCGATCCGGCCAAGGATGTTGACGGGTTTCATGTATCGAACGTGGGTCTGTTGGGGACAGGCCAGAAAAGCATGGTGCCTTGTACGCCGCTGGGGTGTTTGATGATGTTGCGCGATCACCATGGCTCAATCTCGGGGATGGATGCGGTGGTGATCGGTCGCTCCAATATTGTGGGCAAACCGATGGCGCAGCTGCTGTTGAATGACAGCGCAACCGTAACTATTGCGCACAGCCGGACCAAGGATCTGGCTGATGTTGTGCGCCGTGCCGATATTGTGGTTGCTGCTGTCGGGCGTCCTGAACTGGTGCAGGGCGACTGGATGAAGAAAGGGGCCACGGTGATTGATGTCGGCATCAACCGTCTTGATGCGCCGGAAAAAGGTGAAGGCAAGACCAGGCTGGTGGGTGATGTGGATTATGAAAGCTGTGCGGCAGTTGCCGGTGCCATCACTCCCGTGCCCGGCGGTGTGGGGCCGATGACCATTGCGTGTCTGCTGGCCAATACGATCACCGCTTGCTGTCGCGCTAACGGTTTGGCCGAGCCCGAAGGCCTAACCGCCTGAGATAACTGCGTGCATGATCCGTCCGGGAAGTAATGTAAAACTCCCCGCGAGAACCAGTGCGCCAAAGACAAGCGCCGTCATCTGGCGCTTGTGATCCTTGACCCGGCGGCTGCGAGCGGCTGCCACGCCCGAGATAAGGGCCCACAGCGTGAAGAGCGATAGAATGTGGATTGGACTGAATGGCCCGATCAGGCGCACCTCGTTTATCCAGAAACTGCTGAGCGCAACTGTTGCCATCATCACCACCCACGCCCACCCTAGAACACGGTGAAGCGGACTGCCTTTGCGCAGTGAAAAGATACACAGCGTCAGGATCACGGCGGCAAGGGCCATTATCGTGTGAATTTGGATCATCAACGATGCATTGGCGAGAGGCGTCAGGGTCAGGCTAAGGGGCACGGGCAATTCCTCGTTGTGTCGGATTGGCCTGTCATGGCAAAGTGGCTTGCAGGGGGCCAGAAACCTTACGTGAACGGCATATATGATACGTGAAAGACAAGGATGAACGGGGCTATGCAACTCACGCTTCGTGAATTTCACAGAGTTCGTATGCCATTGTTGATCTGGTTCGCGCTGAGCGTTGTTGCCGGTGTGGCAGGGCCTTTCGGCACATTGGAAGCGCTGGGTCTGTGGCCGCGATTGCTGTATTGGTGCGGGATTGTCGGTGGGTCGATCGCGCTGTGCTTGACGGCGATATCTTTTGCGCGGGGCTATAGGCTCAAAGGTGCTGTCGCCGTTTGGACCTGCTTTGTACTGTCGTTGTGCGTGTACGTTATCAACATGTTTATATTTGCGGGGTGGGCCGGTGTTCCAAACGCGGTTTCACTGCTTGCCAATGTTGCGCTGGTCACGGCGGCAGTGCATCTTGTGATCTGGGCTGTTGGTTTTGGCGAAAATGATGAGGGCGCGCCGTTAGTTGATACCTTTATGCACCGCCTGCCACTGCAGGCCCGCGCGCCACTGGTGAGGATCGAGGCGCAGGATCACTATCTCAATGTTGTGACCAAGCGGGGAAACGAGCTGATCCTGATGCGAATGGGCGATGCGATGACCGAGCTGCGCGGACAAGGGGTGCAGGTGCATCGCTCGCATTGGGTGTCGCCCGATGCCGTCACAGGGCACCGTCGCGAAAAGGGGCGCGATGTATTACAGATGTCGGATGGCAGCGATGTACCTGTCAGCCGCAGCTTTCGCAGTGCGGTGCAAAGTGCCGGACTGTTCTAGCGCGGTACAGGCACCATCGTGCCTTGCAGAATGGCAATCAGCGTTCTGTTGCTTGCAGTTTCGGCATGTACTTCGGCAGTAACAACGCTGAGCCGTCTGCCTGCTTTGGCGACCTTTCCCGTTGCAATCAACAGATCACCCTGGGCGGGGGCAAGCATGTTGATCTTTATCTCGGCGGTGACGACTTCCTGATCCAGCGGCATCATGGAAAGGGCTGCAAGCCCGCACGCAACATCGCCGATTGAAAACGTCAGCCCGCCGTGGCCCAGCCCCTGTTGTTGCTTTGCACAGGGCAAAATCGGCGCGGTGATCCGCACCAGACCCTGCTCGACCCTGGCCAGTTGGGCGCCCAGCGTCGCCATCATTGTTTGCGCTGCAAAGCTTTGTTTGATGCGGTCTATGCTTGTTTGATCCATGGGTTACCTCGGCATTGGTATGGCTGTGGGCACGGGGCCGGTTAGAACGGCAATCGCTTCGGGGCGCATAAGGGCGGACAATACCGGTGTTTGCGTATGGAGGCCACCGGTATAGGTGCCATAGGCAGGCAGGATCACGCGGTTTGTGTCAATCAAAAACGCCGAACGGGTGATGGCGCGCCCGCGCAGGTTAACAGCGGCTTTGGGATGATAGTGGCCCGATACCTCGCCGGTTGCATGGTCGTGCGCGATGTGGCGGAAAGTTAGCGGAGGCAGGGGTAATTCAGCCAGATGCGCCCCCCCCAGTTCGACCGGTCCCGGATCGTGGTTGCCTTCAATCCAGACCCAGCGCCGCCCCGCTTGCAGGCGCAAAATCCAGTGGCGTTCTTCCTGCGGCAAGGTTTGGGCAGCGGTCAGATCATCGAAGCTGTCGCCCAGACACACGACAGTGCGCGCGTGGCACAGGGCCAGGTCGGCGGCGAGGCGGTTGAGTGTATCGCGGATATCATACGGGGGCAGGGAAGTGCCCCCGCGCCGCGCAATCCGCTCGGATTTGCCCAGATGCAGGTCACTGACAACCAACAGGTTTTCGTCCGGCCACCAAAGCGCGCCGGACCCCAGCGCCACCAGACGCGCACCGGAAAGGGTGAAGTTATAACCGTTCATGGTTAACGGTTTGAAACACTGCAAGCCCAACCGCAAGGGATGATCATTGCTTGGCGCGCCAGCGCGGCTGATCTGACGGTGCAGGCGTAATTTGTGCAAGGCCCGAATGTTCCATCAGACGGCGCGCTTCCTCTGCCAGCAGTCGCTCCTCCGCTGCGCCTTTCACGGGAACACGGCCCATTTCCATCAACATAGGTGCAGCTAATGGTGTGACCTGCGCAAGCGTCAGGTGATCAATGCGACCCTTCGTGCGGTTCAGCATTTCTTCTATCCGGCCAAAATCGACCAGTCCGCGCAGGGCTTCTTCGCGGGTGATGTCCAGCATCAGGTGATCCGGATCATATTTGGTTAAGGTGTCGTACAGGATGTCGGAACTGAAAGTCGCTTGCCGCCCCGATTTGCGCGCTTGCGGGCTGTTGCGCTCGATCAATCCGGCAATGGTGGCGCTGGCGCGGAAGGTGCGTTTCATTACGGCATTACCTGCGAGCCAATTCTCAAAGCCGTTGTGCAGGGCATCGGGATCAAGCAGGGGTGCGGGATCGGTTACGAAATCAAGTCCCCAGATCAGGGTCGCGTAATCCGTTGCGACAAATCCGAGCGGGTGGAGGTGCAATTCCTCCATCCGTTTGGTCAGCAGCAGGCCCAGTGTTTGTTGTCCGTTACGCCCTGCAAAGCCGTAGATCACCGTTTGCGCGCGGCCCTCGT
Organism: Sulfitobacter sp. F26169L; assembly: GCF_026410285.1. GTDB lineage: Bacteria > Pseudomonadota > Alphaproteobacteria > Rhodobacterales > Rhodobacteraceae > Sulfitobacter. The sequence goes on from NZ_JAPMLP010000007.1 coordinate 67,188, forward strand.
GCGGGAAACTTTCGATCAGCAGACGGCCCGATTGGGGAAGCTGGCTGCGTTCGCGTTGCAGGTGCAGCCATTGCGCGGTGTGATCGGGCAGTTCGGGCCAGCTGTCCTTGGCGAACATCCGCTGTACGCGGGCAGATAGCTGGGTTGATGTGGCGAATTTGGTGCCCATAAAGGTCGCGACTTTGGGCTTTTTGGCGCTGTCGCGCGAAACTTCCACAATCATTTCGCGCAAGCCTTCGTATTTCACGATCTGTCCGCCGATCAGAAACGTGTCGCCCGGAGTGAGCGTGGCGGCAAAGCCTTCTTCGATTTCGCCAAGCGGTTTGCCGCCACGGTTGCGCTTCATGCGCACCTTGAGGGTGTCTGTGTCCTGTATGGTGCCGATGTTCATGCGGATGTTGCGCGCGGCGCGCGGATCGCGCAGCTGCCACATCCCATCGGGCCGCTGGATCAAGCGCTGCCAGCGGTCGTAGGCGCGCAAGGCATAGCCGCCGGTCGCGCAGAAATCGAGGCAGGCATCAAACCGGGCGCGGCTGAGGGCGCTGTATGCGCCGGCGGATGTAACCTCCCGGAACAAGGTGTCGGCGTCAAACGGGCCGGCGCAGGCTGAAATCAGGATGTGCTGGCAGAGTACGTCCCGCGGGCCTGCGCCGCGCGGCTCCCCGTCAAGTTCGCCGTCGAGAACAGCCTCAAGGGCGGCGACACATTCAACCACTTCAAAGCGGTTGGCAGGGACGAGAAGCGCCTTTGAGGGGGCATTGTAGTGGTGGTTGGCGCGGCCGATCCGTTGGACAAGTCGTTTGACGTTTTTGGGCGCGCCGATCTGGATCACCAGATCAACATCACCCCAGTCGATACCCAGATCAAGAGAGCCTGTGCAGACAATGGCGCGCAGATCACCGCGCACCATCGCGGCCTCGACACGGGCGCGCTGGGTGCGGTCAAGGCTGCCGTGATGGATGCCGATGGGCAGGCTTTCGGTGTTTGCAAGCCAGAGTTTATGAAAGAAAATCTCGGCCTGCGCGCGGGTGTTGTGGAAGATAAGCGTCGTGTTGTGCTGCCTGACCTGTTCCAGCACGGCAGGGATGGCATAGGCCGCACCACCGCCCGACCATGGGGGCGCTTCGTCTGTTTTCAGCATCCGGATATCGGGGGGCGGCCCCGGATCGGCCAGAAGGATTTCGCAGGGATCCGGGTGACGGGCCATGAAATGCGCGATGGCGGCCGGATCCTCGACCGTAGCGGAAAGGCCGACACGTTTGAGATCCGGGCAGATGGCATTGAGCCGCGCGAGGGCGAGCATCAATTGGTCCCCCCTTTTGGACTCTGCCAGAGCGTGAATTTCGTCGATCACCACCCGTTTGAGGCCCCGAAACATGCGCGGCGCGTCTTCGTAGCTGACTAGTAGTGCAAGACTTTCGGGAGTGGTTAAGAAAATATGGGGCGGGTCGGCGCGTTGACGTTTGCGCAGGCTGGCGGTTGTGTCGCCGGTCCGCTCTTCGATTCGGATGTTCAGGCCCATCTCTGTCACCGGCGTGGTGAGGTTTCGTTTGATATCCGCGGCCAGCGCCTTGAGCGGAGAGATATAGAGCGTGTGCATTCCGTCATGATCCTGTCCGGCAAGATCGATGAGTGTTGGCAAAAAGCCCGAAAGTGTCTTGCCCCCGCCTGTGGGTGCGATCAGCAGCAATGCCGGAGCATCGGCGCGGGCAAGCATTTCCTGCTGGTGGGGATGGATTGACCAGCCTTTAGCGGCAAACCAGTTTTGGAAAGTTTCGGGGATATCATGCATGTTGTGCAAGATAGTGTCGCGCCAGCCGGGGGCCAGCCCCCATTGACCCTGCGGGTCAATTCCCCCGGGATATTTCCGGCCAAAAGAAATTGCGCTAGGGGCGTGATTTTAGATTTTTGATTGTATCCTGGATGGCTTCCGGCAGGCTGGTGTCGGCGCCTTGCGGGGCGGCATTGAGTGCGCTGGCGATATCTTTTACGAGTATCGCGATTGTGTTGTCGGGGGCATGGCCGTCGCGGGCGAATTCGATGCTGTTGAAGCCTGACGCGAACCAGTTCTGACCTGACGATGTGTGAATGAGATCGAGGAGGGCGCTGATATCAAGACCCGCATCATCGGCCCAATCGAGCACCAGCCGTGTCATGGTGGTGTTTGATGCGGCAAGAAGATTGTTGAGAACCTTGGCTTGCATACCTGCGCCGAATTCACCCATACGATGGAAATGTTTGCCCATGGCGCTGAACAGGGGCTGGGCTGCGTCGAGGTCTGCTGTATTGCCGCCGAGCATGAAGCTGAGGCGTGCTTCGCGTGCGGCGATTTGTGCCCCTGACATCGGGGCATCGATCAGCGCGATGCGGGCGGGAATACGTGCGCGCAGATCCCGAACGTAGCGCGGGGAAAGTGTAGAACAGATGATGATGCGGATCAGGGTCGGAATTTCTACGAGGTTCTGTTCACCGAACAACACTGCTTCTGTCTGGTCGATGTCGCGCACCACTGTAATGAGGGTGTCGAGGTCTTCGCTGAAGACCGCGATGTCATCCGTGATATGGGGGACATGCATCGGGACAATGTCATATCCGCGCGCCGGTACACCTGCGGCACGCTACGCTGCAAGCATAGGAGCGCCCATTCTGCCGCAGCCTGCGATACCGGTGCGCGAGCGCATGACGTTATCGCACGATGTGTTCGTCTTTGACGAACATATTGGCCCAGGCGCGATCAACCAGCGCCGGTGACATCTGGTAGGGAATACCCTCGAATTCGCACACGGCAATCATCTGGTCGATCAGAAAGATCGGTTGATAGTTCGCATAGACGTTTTCGATGGTCGGGTATTTGTTTTTCAGCAGGTGAACCAGTGTTGCTTCATCAAGCGGGATTTTGCGCTTTTTGGCGACCATGGCAAAGATTTTCAGGAAATTCGCCTGATTGGGCCCGTCGATTTTGATTTTGAAGAAAATACGGCGAAGGGCCGCGGTGTCAAAAATTTCGTTCGGGTGGAAGTTGGTGGAGAAGATCACCAGCGTGTCGAAGGGCACTTCGAATTTTTCGCCCGATTGCAGGGCGAGGATATCCTTGCTTTCTTCCAGTGGTACAATCCAGCGGTTGACTATGCTTTGTGGTGGTTCTTTCTGGCGGCCAAGGTCATCCACAATAAAGATACCGCCGGTGGATTTAAGCTGGAGCGGAGCCTGATAGGTCTTGGCGGACGGGTTGTAGACCAGATCAAGCATATCCAGCGACAGCTCACCACCGGTGATGACCGATGGGCGTTCGCAGCAGACATAGCGTGCATCAAAGCGGGTGATCCGGCGCAGGGAGTGCGGATCCTGTTCCTCTCTGGCGATTTCGTTGTGAACGATCGGATCGAATACCGTGATCACCTGTGAGGCGTATTCGATGGCGTGGGGCACATAGACCTGATCCCCCAGCGCGTCGCGGATACCGTTCGAGATTGAGGATTTCCCGTTACCTGGGGGGCCATACATGAGGATCGAGCGACCGGCAGAGACAGCGGGACCCAGATTGTCGACCAGATCATCGGGCAAAATCAGATGGCCCATAGCGCCGGTCAGTTGCGAGCGGGTGATTTGCATGTTGCGCACCGACTGGCGCTGCACCTGCTCTTTGTAGACCGTAAGGGGGACGGGCATGGGGCCGAAATACTCCGACTGCGCAAGCGCATCAAGGGCGCGCGCCTTTCCGGTGTCCGTCAACTGGTAGCCCATTTCGTTACCGTTTTGGGCGTTCAATGTACCTGTTGCTTCGATCAGCCGCTGGGTTCTGCACATATCCACCAGTTCCTGAACAACAGGGATCGGCAGACAGACCGCTTTTGACAACTCGCTCACCAGATCGAGGTTTTTGCGGAAGATTGTTTTGATCAGAATGTCGCGCATCATGACGATGGGCAAACGCATATCTGCCAGTGTTTTTGGCGGGGGCGGTGCCATGACGGCATTTGTTGGGGCGTTCATTGTGGTAGGTCCCTCTGCTCAGTTGGGCTTTTGTGACCCATAGGGGATAAAAATGGCGTTATTCAGGCGCCATAAAGGAAACCAAGGACAAGATAGGCGATAAGTGTGGTTCCAAGGGCGAGGCCCATGGGAAATTTTTTATTTTCGGTCCAACTGGTCCAATTGGGTGCCAAGCGGCGCAGCGGGGTGTTTTTGGCAATACGATGGGTGATGAACGATGCCAGAAGGATGCCGATGAACAGCCACATCAGGACGCGCAAATCGCCGATCGCAATGTAGGGGGCTGCGGCTGCGATGAATTTGCTATCGCCCGCCCCCATAACGCCAGCGGCGTTCAGCACCATTCCGACCACCAGCATGATCACAATGGCAAGCAGCCGCCACAAATAGGTTTCGAAGGGCAGAGCGATCAGGCCGATGACCACAAACACGCCGACAAGCGCCATATTTGCGACATTGGTGATCTTCATGCGCGAAACATCGGTGTATACAACATAAAGGCAGATCGGCGTTACAAACGGCAAAAACCATGCAGCTGTGGTCGCTGTGATGTCCATGGCTCAGGCTTCGAGCGCCGCGAGGGAACGTGATGCCGCCTCGAAATGCTGTGGGTGTGTATCGATTGCTTCGCGCAGCAGGCCCTTGCCTGTCTCTACGTCACCCTGCTTGATCGCCGAAAGTGCCATGGTGTGCAAAAGCTGTGCGCGCTCTGTCTGGTCCATGGGGACAACGGGCAGATTGTAATCACGCTGGGCACCACGGGCGAGCACAAGATTGTTTTTCGCTGTGAACAATGTGCCGTCCTGAGCGACCGCGCTGCTGAACAACCGTTCGGCATCTTTATAATCACCGCGCGTCAGTTTGGAATAACCCCAGTTGTTCAGAACCGGCGCGGGGGAGGTGGTGAGCCCGACGGCGATTTCATAAAAGCTGTCTGCTTTTTTCCACTGCTGTTTGCTGTCGGCGACGATCGCTTCGAGACGGTAGCGGGCAAAAGTTTCATGTGTCGGCGGGATCGCTGTCAGCGTTTTCTCGGCACCGGCCCAGTTTCCTGAACGGATTTGTGCATCGGCCAGTTCGACACGATCAGCGTCTGTTGCGCCTTCCAGCGCTACCGTGCGTTGCCATGCCGCGGCCCCTTCATCGTGGCGCTTGGCGCGGATCAGGGACAATGCCAAGCCGCGGTGGAATTCTATGTTGTTGGGTTGCTCGCCCGTTACACGTTTAAAATAGGTGACCGCCTCGTTCGGGTCGGCGACTGTCAGCATGACATCGTTGAGGTTTGCATCGTCAATGACGTTCACATCCTGAAACGCGCGCTCTACGGTTTCCTCCGCGCTTTTTTCAGCGCAGGCTGCCAGCATCGTGGCCCCTGCAAGAAGGGTGATCAAAACGGATTTGTGGCGCATGGTTTGCGTCCTTTACTGCTTCTGCCTCATCCGGTGCCCCTGCGCGGGTGATAGATGCCATGCCTATTTTTAGGTCACAGCCCCGAGCGGATCACGTAGTCGGACGATCCGCGGCGCACCAGTTTATAATCATTTAAGTTATCCGAAGATGTACCAGAGTTCTCACTTTTTTCGAGCGCTAATCGCAAATTGTCGCGAATTGAGACACTTTCGCCATTGTCGAGGGCAAAAGCCTTGCGAAATATCTGTGTCGCATCGGCATTTTTGCCACGTTCCATCAGAACAACGCCTAGATTGTTCCAGATTTCGGGCTGGGTTGCGTCCCGCTCAACGGCGCGGCGCAAAAGTTTTTCGGCCTGTCCCAGCCGGCCCAACCCCAAATTGGCCGTACCCAGGCCAGACAGAATCTCGGCATCGACAGTGCCGCGGTCAATCGCTGCGCGGTTGAACGAGCGGATTGCCAGTTCGTACTGGCCCGATGACACCAGCCGGTGACCGGTTTCAAGATTGTCGGCACCGTCTGCACGCAGATCTACCCCCGGCGCGTCGAGCGTATCGGGGTTTTTGTCGCCGAAACCAGATATGCCAAAGCCGCCCGATGAACAGGCGGCCAAAGAAAGTGGCAGGATCAGGAGCGCGACACCGCGCCCCAACCGTAAGTTCATTAGTTGCCTCCAGGGCCCATCACTTCACCCATTTTCGTGATACCAAGCACCGATGGACCAACAAGAATGATCAGCAGCGGCGGGACCGTGAACATCATTGTGGCAAGTGTCATCTTGGTTGGCAACTTGTTTGCGGCTTCCTCGGCTTTCATAACGCGTTTGTCACGCATTTCCGCCGCATAAACACGCAACGCATCAGCGATGGATGTACCAAAGGCGGCCGACTGGACCAAGACCGTCACAAAAGAGGAGACATCCTGCACGCCGCAACGTGTCCCCATGTCATTCAACACGTTTACCTTGTCTTTACCGGCTTTCATTTCCTGTGCGACGACTTCGAATTCATCGGCAAGCGCGGCGTAGGAGGCGCGCAATTCTGCGGCAACACGCACGATACACTGATCCAGCGCCTGACCCGCTTCGACACAGACCAGCATCATATCAAGCGCATCGGGAAAGCCGTTTTCGATTTCTTCCTTGCGCGCCGCAACGCGGCGGGTGACCCAGTATTTGGGCAACCAGTACCCGATCCCTCCGGGACCGAGGGTCCACATGATGGTTTTCTGGGTGGTCATCTCGCCCTCTACGATGAAGTTGGTGTAAACCACGCCGATCACCAGGCCCAGCAAACCCAATGCCATCTGGGCGAAATAGAACATACGAACGGCATCGCGTGACTGGTATCCCGCCTGACGCAGTTCCAGCTGTTTCTGGCTCAGCTCTTCGACGTCTTTTGGTTCAAGATAGGTCGCGAATTTCTGCAACTGGGCGTTGCTGCCTTTCTGGCGCAGCGCTGCGGGGGCATCGCCTGCACCCTTGCGCGGGGTACTTTGCTGTCGCTTCAGTTTTTCCAGCGGGTCTTCGGGCTGGTTCATCATCATGGCGACAGTCGCCAGAACAAGGATAATTCCGATAACCCCAAGGATGATAATCAGGCCGAATGGCCCCATCACATCACTGATGGCAGTGTTGATGTCGTTTAACATGACAGCCCCTTACACTTTGATGTTTGTGAGCACGCGCATCACAATGAGGTTAACGCCCAAGAAGATACCGACAAAGAAACAGGCGGGAATGAAATAGGGGGTTTCTTTAACTTCGTCGTAATAGTTCGGATCGGCGACGTTGATCACAACCAGAGCAAGCAGTGGGAACGCCGAAAGAAACTTGCCTGACCACTTCGCCTCGGCGGTGATCGCCTTTACACGGCGGAACAGACGGAAGCGTGCGCGGATCACCTTGGCCAGACCGGCCAGAATTTCAGCAAGGTTACCACCGGATTGCTGTTGGATCGTTACGGCCACCGCAAGAAAACGCATATCCTGCATATCCAGCCGCTCTGCCATGTCTTTCAGTGCTTCGCCAATATCGCGCCCGTATGCTGCCTCGTCCGCGATGACCCCGAACTCGGAGGCAAGCGGGTCCTGAATTTCCTTTGAAACGATGGTGATTGCGTTGGTGAACGGATGGCCGACCCGAAGCGATCGCACCATAAGTTCCACCGCATCCGGCAATTGTTCCTCGATCATGGCCATGCGTTTGTTGGCCTTCATGGAGATCCACATAAAGACCCCGCCGACCCCCATACCGATAGACATAACGATCCGGACGGGCGCTTCGGCGGCGGTGCCGACCGTCAGGCCCATAAACACTACCACTGACAGACCTGCCATTACCATCAACAGCTGCTGTGGGGTAAACGCAATCGCGGCTTTTTGCGCCTTTTCAGCCAGTAACGAATACAACGGAATGGACTTTGCATTCATGTGCTGCTGCATTTCCTTGCGCAGCTTTTCCAGTACCTCTTCGCGGCGCTGGCCTTTTTCCAGCATTTCCAGGCGGCGATTCACGCGCGAGTTCAGCGAGATGGATTTGCCGAACGCCACAAGATACAGACCTTCGACCAGCACAAGGACGCCGACAAAGATCAACCCGTAGATAATTGGTTCTGCACTCATGGTTCCGGTCCTTTTTGCGCCTCGGCGCGTGGTTTTTTCCGTGTGCGGAGAGCGGCTAAATTCGCTCCCTTGCGTTATTCGGCAGCGATGGGTTCGTAGATGGACGCAGGCAAATCATAGCCCCACATGCGGAAACGTTCCGCGTAGTGGCTGCGCACGCCCGTTGCGGTGAAATGACCTATAATCTTGTTTTCGGGTGTCAGGCCCACACGCTGGTAGCGGAAAATCTCCTGCATGGAGATAACATCTCCTTCCATGCCCGTAATCTCGGTGATTGAGGTCATGCGGCGGCTACCATCTTGCAGGCGGCTGGCCTGCACGATGAGGTTCACAGCGCTTGAAATCTGGCTGCGCACCGCTTTCAGGGGCATTTCGATACCGGCCATGGCAATCATGTTTTCCAGACGTGATACGCCGTCACGTGCGGAGTTTGCGTGGATCGTCGTCATCGAACCGTCGTGGCCGGTGTTCATGGCCTGAAGCATATCGATCACTTCCTCGCCACGTGTTTCACCAACGATAATGCGGTCAGGGCGCATACGCAGAGCGTTTTTCAAACAGTCGCGCGGTGAAACCTCACCTTTGCCTTCCACGTTGGGGGGGCGGGATTCCATCCGGCCTACGTGGGTCTGTTGCAGTTGGAGTTCCGCCGTGTCCTCGATGGTCAGGATGCGTTCTGCGTTGTCGATGAATGAGGACAGGGCGTTCAGCGTGGTCGTCTTACCCGAACCCGTACCGCCCGACACGATCACGTTTAGGCGCGTCGCAACTGCGGCTTGCAGATATGCGGCCATTTCCTCGGTAAAGGCGCCGAACTGCACCAGGTCGTCGATACCCAGCTTGTCCTTTTTGAATTTCCGGATAGAGACAAGCGATCCGTCAACCGCAACAGGCGGCACCATTGCGTTGAAGCGCGAACCGTCCTTTAGACGCGCGTCAACATAGGGGTTTGATTCATCAACACGGCGGCCAACAGCGGAAACGATTTTATCGATGATCCGCAAAAGATGGCGCTCGTCTTTGAACGTAACGTCCGTCAGTTCCAGCTTGCCCGAGCGTTCAACAAAAATCTGCTGCGGCCCGTTTACGAGAATATCGTTAACCGACTCGTCTTTCAGCAATGTCTCAAGCGGGCCCAGACCGGTGACTTCGTCATAAAGTTCTGAGTTCAGCGCGATGCGGTCTTCGCGGCCTAGAACGATAGAGTTTTCGGCGAGGTGTTCTGCCGAAATTGCATTGATCTCCTGACGAAGGTCCGCTTCGGTGGCGTGTTCAAGCGCGGCAAGGTTCAGGCTGTCCAGCAGGACCCGGTGAAGGTCCAGCTTGATCTCGCCCATGCGCTGCTTGCGCTTTAACTCCTTGTCTACGGCGACAGGTGCTGCGGGCTGGGATGCCTTGCGCATGGATGCGGGCGCGGCCGGTTTTGCCGTCTCGATCGGGGTTACCGTTGCCTTGGGCGCAGCGGCTGCTTCGGCTTTTTTATATTTGGAGAACATGGCGTTATGCTTTCTATGTTCAGGGATTAGGCCGCTTCGGCATCGGAATTGCGCAGGCTGTGGATGGACGACGCCAGTTTGACGATCTCTTTGCGCAGGGGGCTTTTGGGAGCCGAAGCCGCCAGCGGCATACCGTGATCGTTGGCCTGCGTGATCGGCTTGCCGCCATCGGGCAACTGGATATCAATGGAAATTGCCAAGCTTTCCGCCATCCGTTTGACGCGGCTTTTTGCGTTCAGATCGGTGAACTTTGGCGCGCGGTTCAGCACATACCGCACCTTTTCAATCGGCAGATCCTCCGATTGCAACGCGCGCTTGAACCGCAGCGTGTTCTGGGCAGAGCGCATGTCCAGCTCCAATGTAGCAAAGTAGAGGTGCGCCGATGACAGCACAGCTTCGGACCATTGGACCAATGTCGAGGGCATATCGATTACGACATAGTCAAACTGGTTGCGCGCTATATCCAGAACGCGGTTGATGTCTTCGGAGGAGACAAGATCAAGCGGCAGCATATCCGCAGGGGCGGTCAACACGCTCATCTTGTCTTCGTAGCTTACCAACGCCTGACCAAAGATTTCTTCGTCCATGCTTTCGGTGTCGGCCAGCATTTCGTAGACAATTTCGCGCCGCGGCAGATCGAGGAAGGTCGAAACGGACCCGTATTGCAGATCAAGATCAAGCAGACAGACCGACGGTGCGTCTTTTTTCTCGATGTTTGCCAACTCCCAGGCGAGGTTGACTGCCATGGTGGTGGACCCTGTGCCGCCTGCCAGACCGTGCACAACAATCACTGCGCCATCCTTCTGCGCCCCGGCCTTCAAGGGACTGGAAGACTCTGAAGGGGTCGGTACGGCTTCTGGCACGCGTAGACGAGCGATTGCCTGTGCCAATTCACCTTCGGGAAGCGGGTAGGGCACAAATTCATCAGCACCTTGGCGCAACAGGGAATGCAGCGCGCTTGGCGTTACATCTTCGGCGATCAGGATCACCTTCAGGCCGCGGTTTTTGGCCTGAACAATGATCTCGCTCATCAGGGGCATGTTTTCTTCGTCTTCGTCGTCCATCGCAAGGGCAATGAACTCCATCCCGTCGGCTTCGGGTTGACCGAAAAACGCCAGTGCTTCGGCGAAGCCTAGATCACCCCAGCTTTCGCCCAATGCGCTTTCCATATCCTCGATGAGCAAATCAAAATTTTGCACATCCCGGCTGACGGTACACGCAAGGATTACATCCCGATCTGGTTGTGGCATCACGCTGCTCATTGCCTTCTTTCCTTCTATCAAAGGGCTGCGAGGCCGGATCGGGATACCGGAGTGGTATTCTTCAAAGGCCGAGCTGCCCCCGCCGACGTTTTGCCGGACAGAGTTTTCTCGTTGAAGAATTAATCGCAGGGAAGTTAGGCGAGATTGGGGCCGAAAAGCTGCGATTGTTGGGTTTCTTGAAACGATCACAGGTTTCTGGCGGGATTGGACCACACAAAATCGGGGGTCAAAACGGAAAAAGCCGCCCTCAGGGGGCGGCTAACGGTTAAATTACAGGGGGGTCATCCATCGAGCCCTTGGACAGTTGTTGACGACAGTGTCGGTTGCGATACTGCGCTGTTAACATAGTCGCGATATATGATTTGGGCGTATTTTCCGTCCATCACGGTGGGGTGACGCTTAACAAAACCGCTTACCTCTGTGACAGTGCGACGGTTGCGGCGTTCGCGGCCTTGGGTCACAACCAGCGGCTGCGTTTCTCCGAAGGAAACAACTGCTTCCAACCGCTGGCGGCTTATGCCCAGCGTCGAGAAGTAGTTTACGACAGCATTCGCGCGCCGCTGACCAAGGCTTTTGTTCGCGCGGTTGGAGCCGACAGCATCAGTATGCCCGTACACGCGGAATCGAATCTCGGGGAACTGTCTGATCCAGTTTGCCTGTTGGCGCAGGATCGCTTGGGCTGTTCGGTCAAGTTGTGCGGAGTTGAATGCGAAGTTAACGGTGCTGTCGACTTCGGTGGAGAACCGTCTAGCCAGATCGAAGGTGTATTGACGTTCGCCTGTCATAACCAACCGGTTGTTCAGCGTAGAATTCCCGAAATCACCTGCATCTACCAGTGAGCCGGCTTCGGAGTAAAACTGCGTGTAAACCGGATCGGAACTGGTGGAAGTGCATGCAGACAGCCCCAAGGTTGCTGACACTACGCTGCCGATGATGATATTCCGTTTGGTCATGCTTTGCATTTTCTTAGTCCAGTACATAGCCATATGACCCGGTAAAGTCCTGCTTGGCAACCTCGCCTGCAGCACCTTTTTTAGGCGTGCGTGTTCCGGCGGCGGTGCGACCAAACATAAACAGGTCTTTTTCCGTGGGCGGTTTGATGCGATCGGTTGGCAGGGTCAATGCCTCGCCGCGGGTGGGCGTGACAAGGTGCGAACTGATGATGATGACCAGCTCGGTCTGGCTGCGCTGGTAATTGGCAGAGCGGAAGAGGGCGCCCAATACCGGAACATCGCCGATCCATGGCAGTTGCGACGAATTGTCGGTGAAATCGTCCTGCAACAATCCGGCAATGGCAAAGCTTTCGCCGTCGCGCATTTCTACGGTTGTGGATGTTTCGCGCCGGGAGAAAGCCGCGACAGAAAACCCGCCGTTGAGCGTGATGCCGTTGGCCGGATCGATGGCTGAAACAGCAGCCTTCAGTTCGAGGTTGATCAGGTCTTTATCCACAACGCGCGGAATAAACGACAGTTCGACGCCGAAAGGCTTGAACTCAATAGCAGTTCCGCCATCATCCTGCGCAATTGGAATGGGGTATTCACCACCGGCAAGAAATTTTGCTTCCTGACCTGACAGCGCAACAAGGTTGGGCTCTGCAAGGAAACGCACAACGCCTTTTTGCTCTAGCGCCTCAAGAAGGATGCCGACCTGTGTGGAGCCTGCATTAAAGCCGAACAAGATCGCGCCGGTGTTTGTGTTTGCGCCCGGCAGCTCGCCTGCGATCGCGCTTGTACTGCCGCCATTGGTGGTAAGGGTGCCGCTACCTGCGCGCACACCCAGATCGCTACCGATACCACCGCTCAGCGATAGGGACGAACTGAGGGATTTTGAAACAGAACGCTGCATTTCTGCGAAGCGGACTTTCAGCATAACCTGCTGAATGCCGCCAACGCTCATCAAATTCGACACGCGCTCGGGTGCATAGCGTTCGGCCAATTCAAGAGCACGGGAAAGTTTCTGCGCCGAGGATACAATGCCGGAAAGAACGATGCCGTCATTTGCAGAGCGCACTTCGATTTTCTCGCCCGGCAGAATCTGACGCAGGCGTTCCTTGAATTCCGAAAGATCGGGGGTGACGACCACATCGATATTCGTGATCAGGCGACCGGCCGCATCAAACAACGTCATGGTTGTAGTGCCAGGGGATTTGCCCAACACGTAAATTGTGCGATCCGAAAGCGAAGACAGGTCCGCAATGCCGGGATTGGCGATGCTGAGCTCTGCAAAAGGTGTATCGCTTTCGACAACAATCGCACGGTTCAGTGGTACCTGAAGCCGTGAGCTGGTGCCACTTTTCACCACCCGTAAGTTGTCGGCACTGACAGCCGTGGGGGCGGTCACTGCGTACGCGGAAACACTTAGCGTTAACCCCAGAAGGGCTGCTTTAATAAATCTATCGATTTTCATGTGACCTGCCTTTTTGATCACGCCTCAAAATAGGGTCTTTTTGCCCGTCGTTTGGATAACACTGGGGCAATTCGAAATTTTTTGCAAGAATCAATGCGTTCAGGGGGGCTATTGCTGTGGATAAATGGCAACAGACCGCGAACGCACAACGCCGCCCCGTTGAGGAGCGGCGTTTGGTTTTGAGTTGTTTATCAGTTATTTTCGCTGATTGCGCGGTTAGTTCGTGCAGGGAATGGGCAGGTTGACGACCTCGGCACCGCGGCGTGTGCGAATGGTGCAAACCTTTTCCTGTTCGGGCGCGGGAGCCTGAACCGTTTCGGCAATGCCCAGCAGATCGCGCTGGTTTACTTCGATATTGCTGGCAATCACAACGTCATCACCGACACCTACCAGCGACAGGGACAACCGGCCGGTTGATTGCGCTTGGGCAAGGGATGCAACCTGATTGGGGCTTACCGCCACGGTGACAGTCCGGGCGATCTGCGCCCCTTCAACATCGCCGGCACGCTGGTCAACAGCAATAAGGGGAACTGTTGCTTCGATCAGCTTCGTGATCTCTGCGTTTGACTGGCCACCGGCACGACCTGTCCAGTAAACATCGACACGGTCGCCAGGGCGCAGAAAGCCCGATACACCTGAGGACACATCGACCTTGATCGCAAAGGCACGCATGCCAGGCTCAAGTCTTGAGGTAAGTCCGGCATCTTCACCCGGTTTTGTGACCTTCACTTCAAGCAAGGCTTCGTCTTTTTCAATCGGCCGCAAAACAACGCGCAACTGGTCCGTTGTTTCGGGGAAGATGGTTGCAATATCTTTAAAATGGCCTTCGGGCAGGGCCGCGACAGGGAAATCGACGGCGCGGACATCTTCTTTCGTCAGCTTCTCACCGTATTTCATGGCGCGATTCACGACAAAGATGCTCTTTGTCGGAACAATTTTTGCTTTCGCCGCTTCTGCGTGGGCGATTGCGGTTTTGTATTGGCCAATCTGACCTTTTGCCAGGTACACAGCGCCGCCAGCCAACGCGATGCCTACCAACAGCACGAGTCCAAAAATCATACGCATTTTGTGTTCCTCATTTGTTAAATACCAATGAATAGCTTGCCGGACCAATCCGGCTGACCATCATTGTATCGCCGGATTGTGGCATCATTGCATCGCCCGCAGGGTGACTTAATGCCGGTCGGCTTTACTGGTTCGGGTTACGAAGCTGATCATGATCTGTTTCTATCAGAAACACACCAACAGCATCCGCCATTTCGTTGCTGCCATCTTGAATGGCCAGATAAGCGGAGATGGTGACGATAATGATAGCTGCGGTCAGGACGACCCAGTCTACCGTAACCGCGCCTTCTTCGTCGTTTATGAATGCGTGGGCTTTTTTGATCATCTTGGCACTCTTGTTGTTATGCGCCGGAGTTACCGGAAGGGGGAAGGCAGTAGGGGGCTGCATTCCATGCAGAACGCAGCCCCCTTGCAATAGTTCTGACAAAGTCAGAAAAACTTATTCTGTAACGCTACCGAAGCCAGCGGTACCAACAGTCTGCGCGCCAAGGAAGGTTGCTGTCTGTGCTGTCATATTGTCGGAACCGGTTTTGATGGAGCCATAGGCAGCAATCGCCAGACCAACAACCGCAGCTGTCAGAACAACCCAGTCTACTGTTACTGCGCCGTCTTCGTCATTGCGGAAGTTTTTTACGAATTTCATCATGTTAATATCCCTCCAAAGGATTTTTAGGTTTTAGGTTTCAACCCTGCCTTGCTGTGTGGCCCGCTCTCATTCAGGCCTGCTTGACTTGGTATGACCCTATATAGCTGTATGATTGGGGCATGAATTTGGCGGCAAATACGGCTTTTGCACTATCTGCCGATTATTTTACTAAAAATTAGCCAAGGCGCTGTATTGTTTGTGTTTTTTGTCGAAAAGGTTTTCTGATCTAATATTGGCTGCGGCGTAAACACCCCAATTGCGGCAAAATCGCCATGATTGGGCGCCTCATTTACTGGATTGCGCAGTGTTTTTGCGCGATGTTGGTGGAAAAAGCAGTCATATAACCGAAGGCAGGCACCATGAAATCTATGTTTCCGGCGTTAATAGTGTGCGCAGGCGTATCGTTCGCCCTTGCCGGCACACCGTTACGGGCAGATTCTCCGCCTGCGTTCCCCGATTTCAAACCCAAATTTGTAAAACCACCCAAATCGGGCGCGCGAAAGCGGGTAAATGTTAAAATTAACCGCCCTTCACCTTCGGTACCCCCCGATCCCGTCGTAGCCGCGGCACCATCGGGCGCGGTGACACGGCCGAAAGCAGGACAATATGACTGGTTCTGGGCGAAAATTTCGCCCGATGCATCTGAATCGGGGCCGGGGCGGCTTGAAATGGCGATGACAACCCTGTCGGGCGGGACATCACGGGTTCCGGCACCGCGCCTGCAACACATGCAAGACATCGCAAAACTGCACGGCATTGATATTCTGCGATCAACCATCGGGACGAAAGTATCGCCCGCGCTGGCGCTGGCGGTAATATCTGTTGAATCATCCGGGCGAACGGATGCAGTCAGCAGTGCGGGGGCGCAGGGGTTGATGCAATTGATGCCCGATACGGCCAGCCGGTTTGGCGTGACAGACAGCACCGTTCCCGAACAAAACATCGCAGGCGGTATCAAATATCTCGATTGGCTGATGGGAGAGTTCAGCAATGATCCGATTCTGGTGCTGGCGGGATATAACGCGGGCGAGGGATCGGTTCGCAAACATTCCGGGGTGCCGCCGTTTGCCGAAACCCGTGATTACGTACCCAAGGTGCTTGCCGCGTTTCAGGTGGCTAAAGGGCTATGTAAAACGCCGCCCGAGTTGATCTCGGACGGCTGCGTGTTTGCTTCGATGAAATAAAGTCGAGGTTAGACGATTGTTGCCTCGGTTGCGGCGCGCAGTTCTTCTTCTGTGACGCCTTCTGCACATTCAACGATGCGCAAGCCACCTTCGACCACATCCAGCACACCCATGTTGGTGATGATGCGATCAACGACGCCTTTACCTGTCAGTGGCAAAGTGCATTCCTTCAGCACTTTGCTTTCGCCATGCTTGTTGGCGTGATCCATAACAACGATCACGCGGCCCACACCGGCCACCAGATCCATCGCGCCGCCCATGCCTTTGACCAACTTGCCCGGAATCATCCAGTTCGCCAGATCGCCGTTTTCGGCGACCTCCATTGCGCCCAGAATCGCCGCGGCAATCTTGCCACCACGGATCATGGCAAAGGAGGTCGCTGAATCAAAATAGGCTGTGCGGTTCAGCTCGGTGATGGTTTGTTTGCCCGCGTTGATCAGATCCGGGTCTTCATCGCCCTCGAACGGGAAGGGGCCCATGCCGAGCATACCGTTTTCCGATTGCAGCGTGATATCCTTGTCGCCCACATAGTTTGCCACCAGCGTCGGAATGCCGATGCCGAGGTTCACATACATGCCGTCTTCAAGCTCTTGCGCGGCGCGTGCCGCCATTTGGTTGCGATCCCACATGATTATGCTTCCTCACGTTTACGGGTTGTACGCTGTTCAATGCGCTTTTCATGCTCGCCCTGAATGATGCGGTGCACATAGATGCCGGGCAGGTGGATATTATCGGGGTCAAGGCTGCCTGTCGGTACAATCTCTTCCACTTCGACAATGCAGACTTTGCCGCACATGGCGGCTGGCGGGTTAAAGTTGCGCGCGGTCTTGCGGAAGATCAGGTTGCCTGTCTCGTCTGCTTTCCATGCCTTCACAATGGCCAGATCAGCAAAAATACCTTCTTCAAGGATGTAATCCTGCCCGTTCCAGCTTTTCACGTCTTTGCCTTCGGCAATAACAGTTCCAACGCCGGTTTTTGTGTAAAAACCGGGGATGCCGGCACCCCCTGCGCGCATCCGCTCTGCCAGCGTTCCCTGCGGCGTGAACTCAAGCTCAAGCTCGCCACTGAGATACTGGCGCATGAACTCGGCGTTTTCACCCACATAGGAGGAGATCATTTTCTTGACTTGCTTTGTCTGCAACAGGATGCCGATGCCGAAATCGTCAACGCCTGCGTTGTTGGAGGCGAAAGTAAGGTCTTTCGCACCGTTTTCTTTAATTGCCTGCAGCAGCAGTTCGGGAATCCCGCACAGGCCAAATCCGCCTGATGCGATGAGCATACCGTCGGTGAGAACCCCCTCAAGGGCCTCTGCGGCGCTACCGTAGATTTTTTTCATGAAATAAAGCTCCCCTGATCATAGAAGTTGTCAGGTCTGTTGTGACCTTAGGGAAGGGGGGTGTCAATATGATGCTGCGGCGCGGCGAGATTGCCGCAGCATCAGTTATTTCAGTATTTTTGAGCGTGTATCAGAACAGGCGGACCTGTGTTCCGATTTCGACCATTGCGAACAGTTCTTCGATCTTGTGGTTATACAGACCGATACAACCGTCAGATGACTGGCGCCCGATTTTGCGCGTGTCGTGGGTGCCGTGAATCAGATAGGCAGGCCATGACAGGTACATCGCATGGGTGCCAAGCGGGTTGCCGGGGCCGGGTGGCATATATTTCAACGTCGGATCACGTTCCATCATGGAGGCGGTCGGCGTCCAGTCGGGTCCAACACGTTTACGCACAATCTCGGTATAGCCGCGCTTGGTCAGCTCGTCGGTACGGGGTACTGACGTGGGATAGATATTATAGGTTTTTCCGTCCCCGCTCCAAAAGTGCAGGGCGCGCGATTTGATATCGGACACAATCGCGCCTTTGCCCAGTTCGTCAAAATGGTCCTGCCAGCGCTGTGGGCTAAAGCTCATTATGTTGTGACGGTGGGTTTTGACTACGGGGGCTTCTTGTGCCAGCACCAGTGACGGGGTGGCAAGTGCGGCGCCAGATGCAATCATCATATGGCGACGGGAAAATTTCATTCCTGACATGACTCTGCTTTCTTTAGTTTTGTTTCCAAATCTAAATATAAGAG
Organism: Sulfitobacter sp. F26169L; assembly: GCF_026410285.1. Taxonomy (GTDB): domain Bacteria; phylum Pseudomonadota; class Alphaproteobacteria; order Rhodobacterales; family Rhodobacteraceae; genus Sulfitobacter. The sequence continues at coordinate 85,349 of NZ_JAPMLP010000007.1, forward strand.
CTTTTGAATGTATTAAAGGGGCCAAACCGGAAGTGACGCGAATGTTATCACGATGTGACAAACCCCGCGCAGGTGCGCGGGGGTCACTGCCGCTAATCGGCCTTTTTAGCAGCAGCTTTCTCTGCCGGTGCTTTCTTAGCTGCCGTTTTTGACGCGCTCGCCTTCTTTGCCGGCGCTTTCTTCTTCGCGGCAGCCGCCTTCTTCGGCGCTGCCTTCTTTTTCGGGGCCGGTTTTTTCTTGCCCGTCTTTTCAGCGCGCTCGTCGATCAGGTGAACGGCTTGGTCTATGGTGATGTCTTCCGGCTCGATCGTGTCGGGAATGGTCGCGTTGATCTTCTCCCATTTCACGTAGGGGCCGTATTTCCCCTTCATCACGTTTACCGGACCCCCGGCAGTGGGGTGTTCGCCCAACTCGCGCAGGGGGGCTGCGGCCACGCCGCGCTTCCCGCGGGAAGCAACTTTTTCAGCCAGCAACTGCACAGCACGGTTCATTCCGACGGTGAAAACTTCGTCGATCCCTTCAAGGTTGGCATTCGTGCCACCACGGTCCGACGTGCTGGGCGCGTGTTTTAGATACGGGCCATAGCGCCCGATGTTGGCCCAGACCATGATGCCATCTTCGGGGTGTGGCCCGATTTCACGCGGCAGAGAGAGCAGCATCACGGCGCGCTCCAGATCCAGTTCTTCTGGTGCCCAGTCTTTGGGAATCGACTGGCGCGGCGGTTTTTTGTTTTCCTCGGTCACGTCGCCGCGCTGGACGTAGGGGCCAAAACGCCCCTTGAACACGCGGATTTCGTCGCCGTTGTCTTCGCCCAGCAGTTTCCCCTCCGGCGGGATAGCGGATGCCTCTGCCTCGGGGGTGGGGGGGCCGAAGGGGCGGGTATAACGACATTCAGGGTAGTTCGAGCAGCCGATGAATGCGCCGCCGGAACGGGCAGTGCGCATGCTGAGACGCCCGATCTCACAGTTGGGGCACAGGCGCGGGTCACTTCCGTCCTCTTTTTCGGGGAAGAGGTGGGGGGCCAGCACATCGTTGATCTTTTCCAACACTTCGGTGATGCGCAGATCGGATGTTTCGGCAATCGCTGCGGAAAAATCTTCCCAGAACCTGCTGAGCACCTTCTTGTATTCCGCATCCCCTGCCGAAACCTTGTCCAGCTGGTCTTCAAGATCGGCGGTGAAATCATATCCGACATAGCGGCGGAAATAGTTTTCAAGGAAGGCGGTAACCAGACGGCCTTTGTCTTCGGGGATCAGGCGCTGGCCCTCGCGGCGCACATAGCCACGATCCTGAATAGTGGTGACAATGCTGGCGTAGGTTGACGGGCGGCCGATGCCGAGCTCTTCCATACGTTTGACAAGAGTTGCTTCGGTGTAGCGCGGGGGCGGTTGGGTGAAATGCTGCGCGCCCAGAACCGCATCTTTTTCGGCCAGCACCGCACCTGATTTGCGCTGCATACCGGATGCACCCTTGTCGCCAGCGTCAATCAGGTCTTCGTCGCCCACACCCGCTGCTTTGGCAAATTCCTCATGATAGCGCGCAGCGGCGGCTTTTTTCAGCGCGTCCCCTTGAGCAATCTGTGGCAGGCGTTTTTCATCATCATCCGCCACATCATCGCGGCCTTCCTCGTATACCTTGAGAAATCCGTCGAACAACACGACCTGACCAGTTGCACGCAACGAAACCTGCTTGTCTTTCGAGGACACCTCAGCCGTTGTCCGCTCCATCCGCGCGCTTGCCATCTGGCAGGCCAGCGTGCGTTTCCAGATCAGATCATAAAGCTTGCGCTGGTCACTATCCATCAGCTTCAGCGCATCGGCATCTTTCGACATTTCGGTTGGGCGGATACATTCGTGCGCTTCCTGCGCATTTTTCGCCTTGTTTTTATAAACACGGGGCTTTTCGGGGATGTATTTATTGCCGTAGCGGTCCGTGATGGCGTCACGCGCCATTTGTACGGCCTCGGGGGCCATGTCGATACCGTCTGTCCGCATGTAGGTAATGTGACCCGCTTCATACAAACGCTGCGCGGTGCTCATCGTCTGGCGCGCGCCCATGCCGAATTTGCGGCTGGCCTCTTGCTGCAAGGTTGATGTCATAAACGGGGCCGAAGGGTTTCGCGACGCGGGTTTGGCTTCGACGGAAGAAACGCTCAGATCGCGGCTGGACACGGCCTGCACGGCCATTTCGGCTTTGGTCGTGTCATCGATATCGAATTTGTCGAGCTTTTTGCCTGCAAGTTCGGTCAGCCGCACCTCGAACTCCTGGCCGGAGGGGGTGGCCAGAAGAGCCTTTACGCTCCAGTATTCGCGGGGGCGGAACGCTTCGATCTCCATTTCACGCTCGGTGATCAGGCGGAGGGTGACCGATTGCACACGACCGGCAGATTTTGCGCCGGGCAGTTTGCGCCACAAAACAGGGCTGAGGTTGAACCCGACAAGATAATCAAGCGCGCGGCGGGCAAGGTACGCCTCCACCAGTGGCATATCTACTTGACGCGGGTTTTTCATCGCCTCAGTTACGGCAGCTTTGGTGATCGCGTTGAACACAACCCGGCTGACAGGCGTGTCCTTCTTGATCGACTTACGCGCTGTCAGCGCTTCCTGCAAATGCCAGCTGATCGCCTCGCCTTCGCGATCGGGGTCGGTTGCGAGGATCAGTTCGTTGTCCAGCTTCAGCGCGTCTGCAATCGCTTTGACATGCTTTTTGGAGCCGCTGTCAATTTCCCACAGCATCTCGAAATCGTTGTCGGTATCAACCGATCCGTTCTTTGGCGGCAGATCACGGACGTGGCCATAAGACGCGAGAACTGTGAAATTGTCACCAAGGTATTTGTTAATCGTCTTGGCCTTGGCGGGAGATTCGACAACGACTACTGGCATGCAATTAGGGTCCTTCGACGGAGTGTTTGGCGGCGTCTACGGTCTTTGACATGTGGGATGCAAGGGGGCATTGTCAATGCAGGCCGGTATTTGACAATGCGCAGACCATGCCGGAAATGCTACGTTTCAGGGCAGTTTAGCCATTGCGGTCAGCAATTTTCGGGGTTGATCGGCCCTGTCACTGGCGCGACAAAAGCCCGCCTGCGCTGCGTCTGACCTTGCCGTCCATCTCAAGCTCGACAAGGGCCGGTGTCATCGCGGCGGAACTGATTTGCAGATCGCGGATCAGTTGATCTTCTGCAACCGGGGAGGGGCCAAGCCGTTGCAGGATGGACAGGTGCAGGCTGGCCGTTTCGCGCAGGCTGCGTTTTGGTTTGGGCGGAACCGGCTTCGATGTGGGTGCGGCGATGGGACGTTCCGGCGCTTCTTCGTGAAGGGGGCCGAGGGCCTCGATGATATCGCTGGCATTGCGCACCAATGTAGCACCATCACGTATGAGTATATTGCAGCCTGCGGCGCGCGCATCAAACGGATGGCCCGGAACAGCGAGCACATCACGCCCCTGATCCAGCGCATCGCGCGCTGTGATCAGGCTGCCCGAACGGGCTGCCGCTTCTACCACCACCGTGGCGCGGGCAAGGCCGGAAATGATCCGGTTGCGTCTGGGAAAGTGCCGCGCAGTCGGTTGCAGACCGATCGGTTGTTCGGACAGGCGCAGGCCCTGTTTTGCGATATCCTGCGCAAGAGCGGTATTTTCGGCAGGATACATTATATCCACGCCACCGGCCTGCACTGCAATCGTGCCAAAGGGTAAGGCAGCCAGATGTGCCGCCGCATCAACCCCGCGGGCAAGTCCGGACACCACGACAAATCCCGCTTCACCCAGATCATGGGCAAGGGTGCGCGCCATTCGGGTGCCCAACGAGGATGCATTGCGTGCACCGACAAGGGCGATGACGGGCCGCGCGAACAGCGCAGGATCGCCCAAAAGCCAAAGAAAAGGCGGTGCATCGTCAAGTTCGGCCAGCGCGGCGGGGTAATCGGGGTGATCCATATGCAGCAGCTTTGCCCCGATCGCGTGGGCCGCGCGCAATTCCGCACGGATTACGCCTTCGGGACAAATTTCGTATCCGGTAACGCCCGCGGCGCGCGCCACCTCGGGCAGCGCGGCCAGCGCGTTTTGCGCAGTGCCGTGTTCAGTCAGCAATCGTTTATACGTGGCAATACCAACCCGGCGCGAGCGCAACAGACGGAGACGGGCAAACTGTTCGTCTTCCTGGGTGGGTGGGAGTGGGGGGTGAGTGGAAGAAGGATTGGTGTTCCTGTCAGTCATTCCCGTCGCTCCGTCTGTTGCTGGAATCAGGTATAGCTAGAGGTGGTTAACAGGGAGTGAATCATATAGGGGCAATTCGGTTCAATGGGCGTTTGGCTGCGCTGAGCATGGCTTTATCGCGGTGGGGCGCCTGACGCGTAGAATGACCCAAAATACAAATGAACCGATTGCGCCGTGCACCATAAGAAAAGATAGCCGCTGCCAGCCTGTCACTGAACAAATTCCTGAAATGGCAACAAGAACAAGCCCGCGCAGGCCGCACCGATCAGGGCTGTAAAGGCCCATCCGCCAAATCCGTTTTTTTTGCGGCAAACAGGGTGCAAATCGCACCGACTATGACACCGGGCCAAATCACGGATGTGCTGATAAACAACAAAGCGCCGTACAATTGAGGATACATATTTACCGCGCGCGATACGTCAATCTACTCAAGCACAAGACCCACGACTATCAACGCCAATCCAAGCGGCGGCATCGCGCAGATCATCGCGAAACCCGCCAATAGCACGTCGCCAACTGACAGCGATTTGGCTGCGTTGCGGTCGTTCGCCCATATCGGCAGCGGCAACCGTCTCACGCCGCCGCACCGCCAATCGTCAGCCCGCCGATCATCAAGGTTGGCTGTCCCACGCCCACAGGCACCCACTGGCCCTGCTTGCCGCAATTGCCCATGCCGGGATCAAGGCTCGGGTCATTCCCAATGGCGCGGATGTGCTTCAACGCTGTTGCGCCGTCTCCGATCAGGGTGGCGCCTTTGACAGGTGCGCCGACGATGCCGTTTTCCACGCGGTAGGCCTCGGTGCAGGAGAACACGAATTTACCGTTGGTGATGTCCACCTGACCGCCGCCGAATCCTACGGCGTAGATACCGTCCTTGAGGCCTGCCACGATGTCCCCGGGGCTCGTATCGCCGCCTAGCATATAGGTGTTGGTCATGCGCGGCATGGGAATGTGGGCAAAGCTCTGTCGGCGTCCGTTGCCGGTGCTTTTGACGCCCATCAAGCGCGCATTCTGGCGGTCCTGCATATAGCCGACCAATTTGCCGTCCTCGATCAGCACGTTTTTGGCGCTGGGCGTGCCTTCGTCATCGACCGAGATGGAGCCGCGGCGGTCGGGGATGGTGCCATCATCCAGCACGGTCACCCCTTTGGCGGCGATCTGCTGGCCCATCAGACCTGCAAAGGCGGAGGTGCCTTTACGGTTGAAATCACCCTCAAGCCCGTGACCGATAGCTTCGTGCAGCAGGATACCGGGCCAGCCGGGGCCAAGCACCACGTCCATCCCGCCAGCCGGCGCAGGAACTGCCTTGAGATTTACCAGGGCGATCCGCAATGCCTCGCGCGCCTTGCCCTGCCAATCATCAGCGGCGAGCATTCCGTCGAGCGCGATGCGTCCGCCACCACCTGCGGTGCCGCTTTCGCGGCGGCCTTCATGTTCAACGATGACAGACACATTCACCCGCGTCATCGGGCGGATATCACGAACCGAACTGCCCTCGGGACGCAGAATTTCGACTTCCTGAATGGAGGCCGCGATAGAAGCGCTGACCTGAACCACACGCGGATCGAGACTGCGGCAGAAATCGTCAATCTCGCGCAGGGTTTCTACCTTTACCGCGAATGCGGCGCCAGCGATGGGGTCTTCATCGGTGTAGAGCTTTTTGTTGGTGCCATCGGGAGCGTCTGCCCATGTCCCACCCCCGTCACCCACAGCCAGACGCGCGGTTTGCGCAGCACGGCGCAATGCGGCTTCCGATATCTCGGTGGAGTGGGCGTATCCCGCGACCTCACCACGTACCGCACGCAGGCCGAAACCTGTCGCCGCGTCATAATTTGCGGTTTTCAGCCGGCCGTCGTCAAAGACCAACCCTTCCGAGCGACGGCGTTCGAAGAACAGCTCGCCATCATCGGCCCCAGCTACTGCCTCGCGCAGGACTTTCAGGGCGGTGTCGCGATCAAGACTGTCGTCAAACGGCGAAAAGGGGGTGTCGGCCATGGGGTGTACTCCGTAAGGTGGGGAAAGGCGCATCGTGTCTATATGACGCAAGCATAGGACTTTCTTTCGTATCCAGAATATGATTGTAAGGCGCAAGATTACAACGGCAGGGGGAGTTCCTGTGCGTTTTCGACAACCAGGGTCAAGAATATCAGGACGAAAATGATGACAAAGCACCTCACACTTGCCGGTCTTTTGGCTGGCTTTACAAGCCTACCTGCATGGGCGCAAAGCGTTGATCCTCAAGGACTTGAGATCATCGGCGTGCCGGTGGACGGCAAGATGGGCTTCCAGCCCGCCGTGACCGAACTGGCGATTGACCAGCAATGGCTGGATGGAATGATTCTGGTGATCATCACCGTGATCACTCTGTTTGTGACCGCCCTGATCCTCTGGGTCGCGTTCCGCTACAACGCGAAACGTAACCCGACACCTGCTTCGTTTACACATCACACGCCGGTCGAAATCGCGTGGACAGTGGTGCCGATTCTGGTTCTGGTCGCGATTGGTGCATGGTCCTTGCCCATCCTGTTCCGCCAGCAGGAAATTCCTGTTGCTGACGTTACGATCAAGGCGATCGGTAACCAATGGTACTGGTCATACGAGTACGTTGACGAGGATTTCGGTTTTGACAGCTACATGATCGGCGCACCGGCACTGGGCGGCGAAAACGTAAAAACGCCCGAGGTGGTCGCGCAGCTGGAAGAGGCGGGATACACCGAAAGCGAATGGTTGCTGGCCACCGATACGGCGGTTGTTGTGCCTGTGAACAAAACAATCGTGGTGCAGGTAACTGGGTCCGACGTGATCCACGCATGGACGATCCCGGCCTTCGGCGTGAAGCAGGATGCGGTTCCGGGACGTCTGGCAGAGCTTTGGTTCAGCGCTGAGAAAGAAGGCGTGTACTTTGGTCAGTGTTCTGAGCTTTGCGGTCAAGCACATGCTTACATGCCGATCACTGTAAAAGTCGTCTCCGAGGAGGCTTATGCAGAATGGCTGGGCCGTGCGAAGGAAGAATACGCAGGTATTCCGCAAACACGGACCTTTGCATCTGCTGACTGATATCTCTGGCGGGGTGCAAATGCCCCCCGCCCACAAAACCCTGACGCCGCCGCGCATGACCCTGCGCTGCGGCCTCGCTACATGAATTGCCATGGGATTCAGATACAATGACTGACGTGACAAATGCACAATCTTTTGACGCAGATCCGCAGTTCGGTGATTATTACGCCCTGCTGAAGCCTCGGGTTATGCAGCTGGTGGTGTTTACTGCCCTTGTGGGGATGCTGGCCGCGCCTGTTTCGGTCAATCCGGTCGTCGGCTTTGCGTCTATCCTGTTTCTTGCCATTGGTGCGGGAGCATCCGGTGCTTTGAACATGTGGTGGGATGCGGATATTGATGCGGTGATGAAGCGCACAGTGAACCGGCCCGTTCCGGCGGGGAAGGTGACAGCACAATCCGCGCTGTATCTGGGTGCCGCGCTGTCCGGCCTATCGGTGATGATGCTTTCGCTTAGCGCGAACCTGCTGGCCGGATTCATGCTGGCCTTCACAATTTTCTTTTATGTTGTGCCCTATACGATGTGGCTCAAACGCTCGACCCCGCAGAACATCGTTATCGGCGGCGCCGCCGGTGCGTTTCCGCCCGTGATCGGTTGGACGATAGCAACCGGAACACTTGCGTTCGAACCATGGTTGATGTTCGCTTTGATCTTTATGTGGACACCGCCGCATTTCTGGGCGCTGGCGCTGTTCATGCGCAACGACTACGACGATGCCAAGGTGCCAATGCTAACGGTAACCCATGGCCGTCGGGCCACGCGCAATCATATTCTAGGCTACACTATTGTACTGGCGGTTCTGGCCGTGGGAACGGCATTCAGCGCGATTGGCGGCTGGGTGTATCTGGTGACTGCGCTGGTTCTGAACGGATTGTTCCTGAAAGGCGCCTTTGAGATTTGGCGGCGCGACGAGGACATGTCGGAAGCCGATAACTTCGCCACCGAGCGCAAGTTCTTCCGCCTGTCGCTCTGGTATCTGTTTGCCCATTTCGTCGCGATTCTTGTAGAGGCGGCTTTGTCGTCCTTCGGAATGGGAGCATGGGGATGAGCCTGCGCCCGGAACACGAACTGCACAGCCGCCGCAAAAGCCTGAACATCGGTGTCGGGATTTTGCTGGGCGCATTTGTATTATTGGTGATGGTCCTGACCTTCACCAAAATCACCTCGACTGATTTCCGTATTCCCGCTTCGCAGGCGAACGGGGTAGGGGAGCAGCAGAACACAGGAGGCACAGACTGATGGCGCTTTCAGGTCCACAGAAAACTGTTTTTCAAACTGTTGGCGTGGTTGTGATGATGGGGGGCCTCGCTTGGGCGTCTGTCCCGTTTTATGATTGGTTCTGTCGTGTAACCGGATTTGGCGGTGTTCCGGGCGTTTCGGCGGTAGCATCTGATGACGTGCTAGAGCAGACGGTCAAAATCCGCTTTGACGGGTCGCTCAACAACCACATGGGCTGGGAGTTCAAACCCGTCCAGCGTGAAATGGAAGTACGTATCGGCGAAACCGGGCTGGCCTTTTACGAGGCTTACAACCCGACCAGCCGACCGATTGCGGGTCAGGCATCGTACAACGTGACGCCTTATCAGGCAGGGGCGTTTTTCCAGAAGATCGACTGCTTCTGCTTCGAAGAGCAGGTACTCGCCCCCGGGGAGCGGGTTCAGATGCCCGTCAGCTTTTATGTTGACCCCGAAATTGTTGATGATCGTGAAGGTCAGTATATACATACCATCACGCTGTCATATACATTCTACGAAATTGATTTGCCGGAAGGGTATGCCGCCCTTGAAACAGATCAGCCAACCGACTTGAACTAAACACAAGGACACAGGAACGCGCGCCATGGCCCACGCAAAAAATCACGATTATCATATTCTAGCCCCCTCCATCTGGCCACTGCTCAGCTCGCTGTTTGCATTTGTCATGCTGACGGGCGGTGTTCTCTGGATGCACTCGATCACGCCGTTTGTTTTTCTGATCGGTCTTGCAGGTACGCTGTACTGCATGTTCGGCTGGTGGTCCGAGGTTGTTGACGAAAGCAAAATCGGCGATCACACAAAGGTAGTGCAGATCGGTCTGCGCTATGGCTTTATCCTGTTCATCATGTCCGAAGTGATGTTCTTTGTTGCGTGGTTCTGGGGCTTTTTTAAACAAGCGCTGTATCCGATGAATGAATACGTCGGTTCCACTTATGTGCCATCGGAAGTTTATCAGGTTGATGCCTTTCACCTGCCACTGATCAACACGCTTATCTTGCTGTTGTCAGGTTGTGCTGTGACTTGGGCACACCACGCGCTGGTGCATGGCAACAACCGTGCAGACCTCAAGAACGGCCTGCTGATCGCGGTGGTTCTGGGTGTGCTGTTTACCTTTTTGCAGGGTTATGAATATTCGCATGTATTGCATCAAGGTTGGGAATTTGGCGGAGAGATGTTCTACTCCAACTTCTTCATGGCCACAGGATTTCATGGCTTTCACGTGATCATCGGTACGATCTTCCTTTTTGTATGCTATTTGCGCGCGCGCGCGGGCCACTTTACACCCGAACGCCACGTCGGTTTCGAGGCCGCCGCATGGTACTGGCACTTTGTCGATGTTGTATGGCTGTTCCTTTTCTTCGCTGTCTACATCTGGGGCATTCCTGCAAACTAAGCACGGGCTTGCACCTTTAGCGACACAGGCTAAAACACACGCGCGGGGCAGGGCCTCGCGCGTTTTTGTTACCGACCACTCTTATTGGAGCCGTCATGCGCCGCAGTCTTTTCCTTGTTGTCATTGGTGCCGGTGGTGCAGCGATTCTGCTGTGGCTTGGCATCTGGCAGGTGCAGCGGCTTGATTGGAAACTGGGCGTGATTGCAGATATCGATGCGCGGATAGAGGCGGCTCCGGTCACGATCCCGGATACGCCCGATCGTGAGGACGATTCATACCTGCCGGTAACGGTCACAGGGCAAATCGCGCCGGCCTATCTGCGTGTGCTGGTCAGCCAGAAAGACATCGGCGCGGGATATCGTATTATTTCCGCCCTTGAAACGGGCGAGCGGCGTGTTCTGCTTGATCGCGGCTTCGTGCCTGTGGCGCTGGGTGATATCCCCGCGCATGCAGACACCGTGACCGTTCAGGGAAATCTGCAATGGCCGCAGGAAACCGACAGTTTCACACCGGCACCGGATCTGGAGGATAACATTTGGTTCGCCCGTGATGTTGATGCCATGGCCAAGGCGCTGGACACCGATCCGGTTCTTGTTGTGGCGCGGCAAACCTCCTTCGATGATGCGCCTGTCAGCCCTCTGCCTGTTGACACCAGCGCGATTCCAAACGACCACCTGCAATATGCCATCACGTGGTTTTCGCTTGCTGCGATCTGGGTGGCGATGTCACTGGCCTTTATCTTGCGCGCCCGTCGCGCCCCAACCTCTGCGAGCTAACCCATGCGCTATATCTCTACCCGCGGCACTGCCCCGACTCTAAGCTTCGAGGAAGCGATGCTGACTGGGCTTGCCCGTGACGGTGGCTTGTATGTGCCCGAAACCATTCCGCAGCTTAGCCGTGATGAGATCGCCGCGATGACGGGGCAGTCTTACGAAGATGTTGCCTTTACCGTGATGCGCCCCTTTATTGGCGATACGTTCACCGATGCAGAATTTCGCGATCTGATCGCCAAAGCCTATGCAGATTTCGGTCACGACAGCCGCGCACCGCTCAAGGAGTTGGCCCCAAACCATTTTCTGTTGGAGCTTTTCCACGGTCCGACGCTGGCGTTCAAGGATTTTGCAATGCAACTGATCGGCCAGATGTTCCAGCTTGCGCTGGGGCGGAAAGGCGAACGGGTCACAATCGTCGGCGCAACTTCGGGCGATACCGGATCGGCGGCGATTGAGGCGTTTCGCGGTTTGGACAATGTGGATGTTGTTATCCTTTATCCCCATGGCCGGGTGTCCGATGTGCAGCGCCGCCAGATGACAACACCTTCCGAAAGCAACGTACATGCGCTGGCCGTAGATGGCGATTTCGACGACTGCCAAGCGCGCCTGAAAGATATGTTCAACGATTTCGAATTCCGCGACGGTGTGAAGCTGGCGGGGGTAAACTCGATCAACTGGGGCCGTGTGCTGGCGCAAGTGGTGTATTACTTCACATCCGCCGTGTCGCTGGGCGCACCGGATCGCCGCATCAGCTTTACCGTGCCGACGGGTAACTTCGGTGACATTTTCGCAGGCTACATTGCAAAGCAGATGGGCTTGCCGATTGACCAGCTGGTTGTTGCAACCAACCAGAACGATATTCTGCACCGCTGCCTGTCTGGGCAGGGCTATCACAAGGATGCGGTTCACCCCTCTATCAGCCCGTCGATGGATATTCAGGTGTCTTCAAATTTCGAACGTGCGCTGTTTGATGCCTATAACCGCGATGGCAATGCCGTGGCGCAGCTGATGGCCGAACTGGCGGAGGGCGGGTTTGATGTCTCCCAAGGGGCGGCACAGGCGCTATCGGAACATTACACATCCGGCCGCGCCTCCGAAGATGAGACATCCGCCACCATCAAGGATACGCTGGCGCGCAGCGGAGAGCTGTTGTGCCCGCATTCCGCTGTGGGCGTGAAGGTTGCCAACGAAATGCGCGATCCGGCCACGCCGATGATCACACTTGCCACGGCGCACCCCGCCAAATTCCCCGACGCGGTAGAGGCGGCCACGGGTATCCGCCCGCCACTGCCTGCGCGTATGGCCGACCTTTTTGAGCGCCCCGAGCGTTTGACACGCGTGCCAAACGAGCTCGAAGCGCTCAAGACCCAGATTAAAGGACTGATTGCTCAGTGACACTGCAAACGCACCGCCTTTCAAACGGCTTTCGCATCGTGACAGAACATATGCCGGGCCTTGCCTCTGCCTCTATCGGGGTGTGGGTGGGGGCAGGTGGCCGCCACGAGACACCTGCGCAAAACGGCATCGCCCACTTTCTGGAGCATATGGCGTTCAAGGGCACCAAAACTCGCACCGCTTTGCAAATCGCAGAAGCGATCGAAGATGTGGGCGGCTATATAAACGCGTACACCTCGCGCGAGGTGACAGCCTACTACGTGCGCGTTCTGGAAAATGATGTGCCGCTGGGGCTTGAGGTGATTGCCGATATCCTCCGCAATCCGGTGATGGACGATGCGGAAATCGAGGTAGAGCGCGGCGTGATCCTGCAAGAAATCGGTCAGGCGCTCGACACGCCCGACGATGTGATTTTTGATTGGTTGCAGGAGCAGGCATACCCCGACCAGCCAATCGGGCGCACAATTCTTGGCCCGTCAGAGCGGGTTTCGAACTTTAGCCGTGCGGACCTAAACGGTTTCATCGACCAGCACTACGGACCCGAGCAGATGATTCTGTCAGCGGCCGGTGCGGTGGATCATGATGCCCTTGTGGCGATGGCGGAAAACCTGTTTGGCGATATGGCGGCCAAACCTGTGGTTCCGGCGCTGGCCGGCGTGTTTACAGGGGGTGAACACCGGCAGGTCAAAGAGCTTGAGCAGGCGCATTTCGCATTGGGTTTTGAATCGCCGGGCTACCGCGCCGATGACATCTATGTGGCACAAATTTATGCCTCGGCGCTTGGTGGTGGTATGTCATCGCGTCTGTTTCAGGAAGTACGCGAAAACCGTGGGCTGTGCTATACGATCTTCGCCCAGGCGGGGGCCTATGCCGATACAGGCATGATGACTGTCTATGCCGGAACCTCCGGCGCACAGTTGCCGGAACTGGCAGGCATCACCATTGACGAGATGAAGCGTGCCGCAACCGATATGTCACCCGCCGAAGTTGCGCGCGCGCGTGCGCAGATGAAGGCTGGGCTGTTGATGGGGCTGGAAAGCCCGTCAAACCGTGCCGAACGGCTGGCGCGGCTGATCCAGATCTGGGATCGCATCCCGCCGCTAGAAGAAACCATTGCCCAGATTGATGCAGTGACCACAGGTGATGTGCGCGATTTTGCCGAACGTATGGCAGCCACCGCACCTGCCGCGCTGGCCCTCTACGGTCCTGTCGAGGGCGCGCCCACGCTGGAGGCCCTAGAGGCGCGGCGCGTCGCCTGATGCTGCTGGCGCGGCGTAAACTGAAGCTGGAAACCGAGCGCATGACATTGCGCCCGCCTGTGCATCAGGATTTCCGCCCGTGGGTGGCGCTGCGCAGTGCCAGCCGTGCGTTTCTGACCCCGTGGGAGCCTGCATGGGCGGATGATCACCTCTCCCGCAAGGCGTTTTCAAACCGCGTGTACTGGGCCAACCGCTCGATTAACGCGGGCACGGCAATGCCGCTGTTTCTGGTACGCCGTCAGGACCAGATGCTGTTGGGGGCGATAACGCTGGATAATATCCGTCGTGGTCCGGCGCTGGCCGGCACGTTGGGCTATTGGACGGGCGAGGCATTTGCGCGCCAAGGCTATATGCGCGAAGCAATTGAAACCGTTGTGCATTACGCTTTCACCCATCTTGAGCTTAGCCGGATCGAAGCGGCATGCCTGCCGGAAAACACCGCGTCGCGCCGCCTGCTGGAACGTTCGGGTTTCAAGTATGAAGGTGTTGCGCAAAGCTATCTACAAATCGACGGGCGCTGGCGCACCCACGTTCTGTATGCATGTCTGCGCAGCGACCGGCGGGGCAAGGCAACCGCCGTCTGAAGGTTGGTCTGCCGAGCCCAATCTTGTTCTCTTAGGGCTTGCATCCGCTTCGGGCGCATTAGATCAATACACATGACATACGATTTGAATCCCGCCGATGCCGCCTTTGCTGAAACCTTGCGCGCAGCGTTGCCGGATGGAACCATCGCTGACCCCTCGCAGCGCTATCTGGAAGAACCGCGTGGCCGTTACGCGGGGCAGGGTGGGGTTTTGGCCAAGCCGCGCTGTGTCGAAGATGTCGCGACCCTCATCCGCTTGGCGGCGCAAACGCGTGTAGGCGTGATCCCCTATGGTGGCGGTACGGGGTTGGTTGGCGGGCAGGTTGCACCCGATGGCGTTGCACCGCTGATTTTGTCGCTGGAACGGATGAGCGCCATTCGTGCGGTTTACCCCGATGAAAACGTGTTGGTTGCCGAAGCGGGTGCGGTTCTGGCCGATGTACAAAGCGCGGCAGAAGCCGCGCACCGTCTGTTCCCTTTGTCCCTAGCTGCGGAAGGCACTGCACGGATTGGCGGCAATCTGGCCACCAACGCCGGTGGTACGGGAGTGCTGCGGTACGGCAATGCGCGCGATTTGTGTTTGGGGTTGGAGGCGGTTCTGCCTGACGGGCAAATCTGGCACGGTTTGACGCGACTGCGCAAAAACAATACCGGCTATGATCTGCGGCACCTGCTGATCGGGGCGGAGGGGACGCTGGGTGTGATCACTGCTGCCGCGTTGAAACTGTTTGCGCGTCCTGCGCAAACCGGCACCGCATTGCTGGTGGTGGAGAGCGCCGACGCCGCGCTGAAGCTTTTGAGTGTTGCGCGCGGGCTGTTCGGTGAAATGGTCAGCGCGTTTGAACTGATCCACCGTCAGGGGTTTGATTTTCTGAGCGAAACGATGCCCGATGTGCGCCAACCCTTCACGACCCCGCCGGAATGGTGTGTCTTGATTGAATTGGGGCTGACTGCCGATATGGACCCGCAAGCTGCGCTGGAGAGCCTGTTTTCGCAGGGCGCCGAAGCCGGGCTGGTGACAGATGGACTGATCGCGCAATCCACCGCGCAGGCGCAGAGTTTCTGGACGATCCGTGAGAGCATACCCGAAGCCAACCGGCGCATCGGATCAGTGTCGAGCCATGATATCTCTGTGCCGCTGGGGGCGATCCCCGGGTTTATTGCACAGGCAGGCGAGAAGATGTCCGAGATGGGTGATTTCAGGATCAACTGCTTTGGCCATGTGGGAGACGGCAATCTGCATTACAATATTTTCCCGCAAGTTGGACGCAGCCGTCGTGAACATGAAAACCAGCGTGATGCTATAAAAGCCTGCTTGCATGATCTGGTAGATTCCCTTGGCGGTTCAATCTCGGCAGAGCATGGTGTGGGGCGGATGAAGGTTGGTGATCTGGAGAAATACGCTGATCCGGCAAAACTTTCTGCGATGCGGGCGATAAAGACGGCGTTGGATCCGCTGGGCATAATGAATCCCGGCGCTGTTTTACGCTGAGATGTTGTCCGGGGGCCAGCCCCCATCGGGCTGGAGCCCGATTCCCCCGGGATATTTATGGCCAAAAGAAATTGGGCGGTATCAATGCCCGTCGAATTCACACAATATCTGTACGTCTACTCCCATGCTTTCCAGCTTTTTCCGGCCACCGAGAGCGGGTAGGTCGATGATGAAGCTGGTGGAAACGATCTCCGCACCGAGACGCTGAAGCAATTTAATGCCTGCTTCTGCCGTTCCGCCTGTGGCGAGGAGATCATCCACGACGAGCACTTTTTCACCTGGTTTTACCGCATCGTCATGGATTTCCATTGTGGCTTCGCCGTATTCAAGTTTGTAATCTTGGCTGAGCGTCTTTCCCGGCAGTTTGCCCTTCTTGCGAATGGGCACGAAGCCGACACTGAGTTGGTGGGCGATCGCGCCACCCATGATAAAGCCACGGGCTTCAAGACCCACAACTTTGTCTATGCGCAGCCCTGCGTAAGGGTGCAGCATCTGGTCAATCGCCATGCGAAATCCGCGCGGATCGGCAAAAAGTGTGGTCACATCGCGAAACATAATGCCTTCGTGAGGGAAGTCGGGGATAGTGCGGATATAGTCACGGACAGTTTTCATGATGTGCTCCGGCGCAAGGTTGAGGTAAGAACGCCCATGGCGATCAATGCTCCCCCGCCTGCGCGGGTGATCCACGCGATGATATCAGGCTTGGCGATGAAGCGGCGCAAATGGTCGGCTGCGAGCGCATAGACCAGCGCATTTGCGGCGGCAAGTGTGACAAAAGTGGCGATCAGGATGGCAAATTGCGGCAACAGCGCCGCATCAGGGCGTATGAACTGCGGCACGAAGGCGATGAAAAACGCGATGCTTTTGGGGTTCAGCGCAGTCACCGCCGCGGCATGTGTGAAAACCTGTGGCGCTGTGATGTTATCGGTCTTTGGCATCTCCAGCCCGCCTGTGGAAGCCGAGCTGATCAGTTTTATGCCGAGGTAGACCAGATAGACGGCGCCCGCCGATTTGAGGATCGTGAACAAGGTCGCCGAGGCCAGCACCAGTGCGCCGAGCCCGGCAAGGGATGCGGTCATCGCGACCAGATCACCCAGAGCAACACCGGCGGCGGATGCTACTGCAACCGAGCGGCCTTTGGACAACGCATAGCTGAGCACGAGTAAAACGGTTGGTCCTGGAATAAGGAGCAAGGCGATAGAGGCGGCCACGAAAGTAAGCCAGAGATCAAAGGGCATAGGGTTCTTTCAGCTAGGAGGATAATGGCGGATGAGTGCGATCTTGTCCTGATCACCCAAGGCTTTCAAGCTGTTGTCGGCGTTTTGGGACAGGATAGACCGGCCGCGGTAGTGCGGATTGGCGATATCGCTCATTAACCCCAAAGCTTGGGTGATTTCTTCGAGCAAGCCGGTTTCGTACTGCCGGATGGACATGCTGCGCGACAAGCCGATAACAGCACCGTTGATTGTGCTGATTTCGACGTCCAGCGCGGTGATGGCGTTGGCCATAGTTAATCCGTCAAGGATGCTTCTGTTTGCAGTGGCAATTCTCTCGCCGCGCGCGGTGTCCGGTAGATATATTGGTATATCGGGGGCATCAGATGACAGTCGTAACGCCAAGCCCACGCCGACCTTGTTGAGGTGCTGCAAGGCGCGCACGACACTGGCTTCGGCGCGTTAAATTTCGCCTCCCAGAAACGGGGCATCGCGTTGCATGATGGCGACGCTTACCGTAGATTTTCGCCACCTGTAAAACGGCTTGGCAGAGGGGTGGCAAGACGGCGCCGCACAGGCGACATGACGGTAAAACGCATTATCATTCAGCTGGCCGACAGTTTCGACGTAATCCTAGGCCTGCGCGGAAAAGGCAGCGCAAAACCAGAGCGTAGATGCCAACCGAAGCAGCGTCAGAGCATCCGCCCCGCGACCGCGTCAAGTTTTGCCAGCACAGCTGGATCGCGCGCTTCGGGCTGGGTCATGATGGCGTATTCAAGTGCGCGGTCACAACCGTGCGGGCAAAGCGCGCGATTTGCGCCCAAAAGAGCGGGAAGACGCGCCACCAGATCGCGCGCATTGGCAGCGTTGCCCTGCAATGTCCTGATGATCTCGGTCACATCGACCTCACCGTGATCGGGGTGCCAGCTGTCATAATCGGTGATCATCGCAATGGATGCATAGCACAGTTCGGCCTCGCGGGCGAGTTTCGCTTCGGGCATATTGGTCATGCCGATCACATCAGCGCCCCAGCTTTCGCGGTACATTTTGCTTTCAGCCAGGGTGGAAAACTGCGGACCTTCCATAGCCAGATACGTGCCGCCACGGTGAACCGTTACGCCGGTTGCTTTCGCCGCGTCCTCGCAGGCGTCGGACAGGCGGGGGCAGGTGGGGTGTGCCACGCTTACATGGGCCACGCATCCGGTGCCGAAGAACGACTTTTCCCGCGCAAAGGTCCGGTCGATGAACTGGTCTACAATTACAAAATCCCCTGGTGCCATTGCCTCACGGAATGACCCGCAGGCCGAGACGGATATCACATCGGTACACCCCAGACGCTTGAGTGCGTCGATGTTTGCGCGGTAGGGCACTGTCGAGGGGGAGTGGATATGCCCGCGTCCGTGACGGGGAAGGAATGCCATGTCAATACCGTTCAGGCTGCCTGTCAGGATCGCATCCGAGGGCGCCCCCCATGGCGTTTCCATCGTTGTCCATTGCGCGCCTTCAAGCCCGTCGATGTCATAAATTCCGGAGCCGCCGATGATGGCAATTTTGGTGGAGTTCATGGGTTTTTCCTTTGATCGTGTTGTGGCAATGGTGGCGCTCTGGCAAAACTATTGCAACCGTACAAAAGGTCACCTGACAAGCCTGTGATTTATGTACCTGCCTGTAACGCGCGCCGATCCGGCATATCAATATTGCCGCGTCGCGTGTGCGAGAGAAATCCGCGCTGCCGCTTTCCTTTTTTGCATACATGGTCTAGGTGCAGCGCAACTACCCATCCCCCATTTCCCCGTAGGAGACGCTATTGTGCGCGCGACATTCCGTAGTTTTACAAAAAACCTGACGCCCAAGGATGTAACCGATCTACGCTGGATGGGCGAAGACGGGTTTTCGGTGTCGCGGATGCGGATTGAACTGTTGTCGGGCCTTACGGTCGCGCTTGCGCTGGTGCCGGAGGCCGTGGCCTTTGCGTTTGTTGCAGGTGTGCACCCGCTGGTGGGTCTGTATGCGGCATTTCTGGTGGGGCTGATTACAGCGCTGATCGGTGGACGTCCCGGCATGATTTCGGGTGCCACGGGGGCGCTTGCGGTAGTGATGGTGGCGCTGGTTGCCCAGCACGGGGTTGAGTATCTGTTTGCCACGGTCGTTTTGATGGGTCTATTGCAGATTTTTGCAGGCGTCATGCAGTGGGGCAAATTTATCCGGCTGGTGCCGCATCCGGTGATGCTCGGCTTTGTGAACGGCCTCGCCATAGTGATTTTTCTGGCCCAGATGGGGCAATTCAAGGTGCCGGGCACTATGGTTGATACAGGCCACGGCATGTCAGGGGGCGAGTGGCTGTCGGGTATGCCGCTCTATCTGATGCTGGCGCTGGTTGGCGCGACGATGGCGATCATCTGGGTGATGCCGCGTATTACAAGCGTTATTCCTGCGCCGCTTGCCGGTATCGGGATTGTTGCCGCCGTGGTGATCTTTACAGGTATGGACGTCCCGCGCGTCGGTGATCTTGCCTCCATTCAGGGCGGTTTGCCATCGTTCCACAATCCGTTCGGCACCGGTGAGGGGCTGTATGGCACAGCACTTGCCCCGCTAAACATGGAGACATTGTACATTATCGCGCCCTACGCCGTGATCCTTGCGGCAATCGGCCTGATCGAAAGCCTGCTGACGCTGAACCTTGTGGGCGATATGACCAACACCCGTGGCGGTGCCAGCCAGGAATGTATCGCGCAGGGTGTGGCCAACACTGTCACCGGATTTTTCGGCGGCATGGGCGGTTGTGCGATGATCGGCCAGTCGATGATTAACGTGAAATCGGGCGGGCGCACCCGTGTTGCGGGTATTGCCGCGGCCTTGTTCTTGCTGGTGTTTATCGTCGCGGCCGCCCCGCTGATCGAGCTGATCCCCCTTGCTGCACTTGTTGGGGTGATGTTCATGGTTGTGATCGGCACATTTGCCTGGAACAGCCTTACGATCCTGCGGAAAGTTCCGTTTACAGATGCATTTGTAATTCTGCTGGTGACCGTTGTGACGGTGTACAAGGATCTTGCGGTTGCTGTTGTCGTTGGTGTGATTGTAAGCGCGCTGGCCTATGCATGGAACAACGCGCGCCGTATCCATGCCAGTACCTACACCACGCCCGAGGGTGCGAAAGTGTATCAGGTGCAGGGGCCGCTGTTCTTCGGCTCAGCCGAGGGGTTCGCCGAGCTGTTCAACGTGGCAGAAGATCCTGAGGTCGTGATTGTGGATTTCAAAGACAGCCGCGTTGTCGATCAATCCGCCCTTCAGGCGATCGAGGCAATGGCAGGCAAGTACGAAGCTGCAGGCAAACGTCTGGAGCTGCGCCACCTGACCCGCGATTGTCACGCGCTGCTGACCAAAGCGGGCCACCTGATGATCGATAGCGACGATGATCCGGATTATCAGGTTGCGGTGAACTATCAGGTCCGTACGGGCGTTTTGGGCAGCCACTGAGGCGGGTAGCGATGCCTGACAGGGGCTCCCGAAGAGAACACCGGTTTTCGAGGCGACTAATCGTTGCTCTCAAAATGATACTTTGGGGAATATGGGGCGGTCCTGTATCGCTGAGCCATTTTCAATACTGACTGAACTGAGCAGCGTTCATAAGGTATCTTGACTCAACTACATTTGTAGTTTTATCATGGCTTCTATGATGAAACATACTTCCGCAGCACTCTCACTCGCCGCTCTTGGCCATGACACCAGGCTGACGATATTTCGCCTATTGGTCCGTGCGGGAAAAGACGGACTCAATATCGGGGAGATTGGGCAGCATCTGGACATGGCGGCGTCTACCCTAGCTTACCATCTCAAAACTCTTGTGGATGCCGGCTTGGTGACACAAGAGCGGCAGGGACGGCAGATCGTAAACCGCGTGGATTTCGATATCATGCATCAAACTGTGTCGTTCCTGACGTCGGAATGCTGCACAGGGGTGAAGCTCACGCGGAAGGATGCTGCATAATGGCTATCGCTATTTTTTCGCCCAAAAGAAACTATAAACCTAAGGATTTAGACATGACCGAACTCAATTCCAATGTCCCGTCCCGTACCAATGACCTATTTCAACGGTTCTGGACAAAAGAGAAGGTCTGGCTGGTCTCGGCAGGCATTCTCTTTTTGCTGTTTATCTTCGCGCCAACCCTTGGTCTCACCACTGCGGGTTTTGTCACCCAGAACCTCGCGAATGTAGTGCCCTTTCTTGCCCTATCTGTCGGGATCGCGGCTTATGCCGGGGCAACTGGCGCGGACGGGCTGATCGCGCGGGCCTTTACCGGCTCACCGGTCATGATGATCTTTGTTGCCGCTGTTGTCGGCGGGCTTTCTCCGTTCTGTTCCTGCGGTGTCATTCCTCTCATTGCTGCGCTGCTCGCGATGGGCGTGCCGCTTTCCGCGGTCATGGCATTCTGGCTTGCCTCGCCGGTGATGGATCCATCAATGTTTTTTCTGACCACAGGCGTTCTGGGCATCGAATTTGCCATAGGCAAAACGATCGCTGCCCTAAGTTTGGGTATTTTTGGTGGTTTCGTGGTTCACGTTCTGGCCAATTCGGGTGCTTTGTCCGATCCCCTGCGTGACGGTGTTGGCAATGGCGGTTGCGGGGGGGCAAAGGTCCGCACGGTTCAGCCAGTTGTTTGGAAATTCTGGGGCGAAGATGAACGTGTCGCTAAATTCTGGCGCGAGGGCATCAAGACCACGCTGTTTCTCGCCAAATGGCTGACGCTTGCATTTATCCTCGAAAGCCTGATGCTGGCATGGCTGCCTGCCGATCTGGTCGCAAGCTCGCTTGGTGGCGCGGGCATCGCTCCCATCGGTATTGCAACCCTAGTAGGTGTGCCTGCTTATCTGAATGGTTATGCTGCTCTGCCATTGGTGGGCGGTTTGATGGGACAGGGTATGGCACCGGGGGCGGGCATGGCGTTTCTGGTCGCAGGCGGGGTTAGCTCGCTGCCCGCTGCAATCGCGGTCTGGGCCTTGGTCAGAAAAGAGGTGTTTTTGCTGTATCTCGGCATCGCGTTGACAGGTTCATTTGCCATAGGTCTGTTGTTCCAGCTCTGGACTGCGCTTTAGGCTAAACCCTTAATTCTGCGTGACGAATTGCAGGCCCGGGGCGCGGGTCTGCAATTTCCCGGATGTCAGGCAATAAAGCTGCATCGAAAACTGCACTTTAGAACACCTTGGCCAACATTGATCATTGGCAGAACATGCGGGATTCATCCCGATTTAAGCCGCGAAAAACCCCATTCATATTCTGGACTGTAATCGACGTTCGTTGGTCCTCGGTTTCTCCAACGCGGTAATCATTTCCGTCAGCGGTATTAAATCCAACCTCTCAATCATCCGGTCTGATCATTTCGAACACTTCGCGCACTGCTGTGTAGTCGCGGTACCCCAGGCGGCTGAGCGGGGCGTAGCGGGTAACGTCAAAGCGGCCATCCACCACGCAATCATCGCGTAAATGCACACCGATAACCTCCCCAAAGCAGACAAAGTTTGCAGTACCTTCAATCTGAACGATCTGCGTCATGCGACATTCAAGAGATGCGGGGGCGTTAGCGACGCGTGCGCAGGCGATCTGGTCACATTCCGCTTTTTCAATTCCGGCGTGGGCAAATTCGTCCGTGCCATGATCCAGAGTTGCGGAGGATTTGTTCATCGCGTCTCGCGCTGCATACTCCACGATGTTCACGCAGAAAACGCCTGTTTCACGAATGTTGGCCATGCTGTCTTTGGTGCCGTCCACGTCGTCTTTCACGCCGGTTGATGCAAACATAACCTGTGGTGGCACGTAAGCGACGCCGTTGAAAAAGGAATAAGGCGCAAGGTTATCACGTCCCTGTGCATCGCGGCTCGATATCCAGCCAATAGGGCGCGGTGTGACAATTGCGTTAAACGGATTGTGGGGCAGGCCGTGGCCATCGGCGGGACGGTAGAACATATTCAGGGCACCTTTGCGTTGTGATTGAATACAGAGCTAGCGCCGTGATAAGCGCCTGACCAGTAGAAACCCCGCCGGAGCATCATCTGCCGTGTACGTTATCACCCCCGAAACTGCTCAGGATCACTGGGAGACAGAAGCGCTTTATGATACCTGCTTTGCCCCCGGTCGTACGGCGCTGTCGTCTTATCGTCTGCGCGAAGGGGTTCCGCCCGTCGCCGGCCTCAGCCTTGTGGCGCGGGACGATCTGGGGATTCTGGGGGGTGCGATCCGCTTCTGGCCGGTTTTGGTGGGGGGGCACGTGGCTTTGTTGCTGGGCCCTGTTGCCGTACACCCGACGCGGCAGGGAGAGGGGCTTGGGGGATTGCTGATCGAAACTTCGCTGGCGCTGGCAGGGCCGCAAGGGTGGGACCGTGTGATGCTGGTCGGCGATGCTCCCTATTACGGGCGCTACGGGTTTTCGCGTTTGGAGGGCGTTATCATGCCACCGCCAACTAATCCCGAAAGAGTTTTAGGGCGTGCATTGACGCCGCACGCATGGGACGAAATCAGCGGGGAGGTCACGCGGGCGCGTTGAAAACAGTGCGATTGTAACCCACATATGACCCAGAGGAGTTCATCGATGACCAAAACCCAAGTACCTGTCGCGATTGACGTCGAAGCCGAGCTTGAAAAGATTGCGAAGCGCTATAATGCCGCGGGAGGTGTCGGGATCAATGTGCTTAACCTGATTGGCGGGCAGGCCGAAAACCTGTTGGAACGGTTGCCGGCAAAGGTACGCCAGCAACTGGAAGCCACAACGGTTCGGGCATTGAGCCACGCCATGACAGCAGCGCACAAAAGCCGCGGCGCGGTGCCGGATCAGGCATCGTGGTTGAACTCTGCCGTGTCGGCGGCCATGGGCGCTGCGGGGGGCGCAGGCGGCTTGCCAACAGCACTGGCAGAGCTTCCGGTAACAACAACCCTGCTTTTGCGCGTCATTGAAGGTGTGGCGGTGGAGTATGACTTTGACCCCGAGCTGGAATCAGTCCGGTTTGATTGTGTTCAGGTGTTTTCGGCCGCGGGTCCGCTTTCGGATGATGATGGCGCGGATCTTGCTTTTCTGACCACGCGTCTGGCGCTGTCGGGCAAGGCAGTGCAGGCGATCATCCACAAGGTTGCGCCGCGTCTGGCGGTGGTGATGGGCCAGAAACTGGCCGCGCAAACCGTGCCCGTATTGGGCGCTGTGGCGGGGGCCGCCACAAATTATGCCTATACCAGCTATTATCAGAACATGGCGCATGTCCATTTCGGTCTGCGCAAACTGGCGATAGAGGCAGACGTCAGGCCCGAAGACCTGAACAAGCG
Organism: Sulfitobacter sp. F26169L; assembly: GCF_026410285.1. Lineage (GTDB taxonomy): Bacteria > Pseudomonadota > Alphaproteobacteria > Rhodobacterales > Rhodobacteraceae > Sulfitobacter. Next base: position 109,293 of record NZ_JAPMLP010000007.1, read on the forward strand.
GTTGATTGTAAAAATGCGCAGTTTGAAAATCGTTTAGACGTACCGCAAGACGACTGACCGTTTGTCATTGTAGCCGGCTTCTAACACTATCGTCGAAAAACGGAATTTTGCATGATCCGCACCTTATTGCTTTGTACAGCCCTCGCAGCTTTTGCCGCGCCAGCGGATGCAGAAGTGCGATTTGGTAAAAATGTGCGTATCGGCGGGCATGATGTGTCCAACCAGACGTTCAATGCCAAAAAGCGCGGTAAATATGTGATCCATGAAAACCAGCCGAAGGCGCCGGGCTGTGTGTGGAAGAAAAACAGGGACGGGTCCAAAACCAAGGTCTGCCATCTAAAGCGCAAAGAGCGCAGCGCTAACAGATAAAGCGCAAAATGCGCGATTGCCCGTGCTTTCAATGGCCGATGCTTTCGGGGGCAACGGTGGTGGCTTTGAGCACAGCAAAAATCTCTGCGCCCTCTGCAAGTTCCAATGATGCTACTGCACGGCGCGTTACACGTGCCAGCAGAGTGTCTTCTCCGGCAGTCAGGGCAATTGCCGCGCCGGGGCCGCTGCCAAAGCGGATGTTTGCGATGGTCACAGGCAGGATATTCAGCGCGCTCAGGCCGCTGGGGCGTGTGCGTGACAACATGATGTCCTGCGCCATAACTCGCAAACGTACTTTTGAACCGACGGACGCGCGAACCCCAGGTAGCTCAAGTGTGCCGGCACTGATTGCAAGCTGTGATAATCCGTCATCGGCGTGGCTCAGTACGGTCGCTTCGATCACAGCACCAGCCTCGCGCACGCCCAGCAGCGGCACGGCGGCGGGGTCTGACATTACCGCGCGCAGCGTCCCCTGCGCTGCGATGCGCCCGTCCTTGAGCAGGACCAGAGTGTCCGCAAGGCGTGTGATCTCGTCAACCGCATGGCTAACATACAAAATCGGCAGGCCCAGCGGACCGTCGCGGAGGTGTTCGAGGTAGGGCAAAATTTCCTGTTTGCGGGCGCTGTCAAGGCTGGCGAGCGGTTCATCCATCAGCAACATGCGCGGAGCGCTTAATAAGGCACGGCCAAGGGCGACACGCTGCTTTTCGCCGCCAGACAATGTGTTTGGCGCGCGCGACATCAGGCTGGCGATGCCAAGCAGGTCAATCACATCATCGCGTGAAACGCTGATGCCCTGCGGCGCGTAGCGGGTGCCGAAATCGAGATTTTGCGCAACAGACAGATGCGGAAACAGGCGCGCGTCCTGAAACACCGTGCCAAAGCGGCGCTTGTGCGGCGCGGTATGGATGCCGCGGGCGGTATCCATCAAGATTTCACCATCCACCTCCAGCAGCCCGTAATCGGGGCGCAGCAGACCGGCAACAGCGTTGATGATTGTGCTTTTACCAGAACCGGAATGCCCGAAAAGCGCCGTGATCCCTGCGCCTGCATCGAGCTGGAAATCCAGTGTAAAGTTACCAAAGCTGTGTTTAAGCACCAGTTTCATCGCGCGCCCCCGATGCGCTTGGCAACGCGGCGCGCCAATGCTTCGGACACGATCACAGCCCCCAGTGCCACCGCGCAAGACAGCAGCGCCATGGCCGCCGCCGCGCTTTCCCCGCCGGGAATTTGCAGGGCGGTCCAGATCGCGATAGGCAAAGTCTGCGTCTGGCCCGGAATGTTGGCGACAAATGTGATCGTTGCGCCGAATTCCCCCATCGCCTTGGCAAACCCCATAACGGCACCGGCCAGCACACCAGGCGCGATGAGGGGAAGGGTCACGCGGGTGAACACGCCGATGCGCGGCGCCCCCAGCGTTGCGGCGGCTTCTTCGAGCTTGGGGTCCACAGCCTCTATCGCCAGCCGCATGGCGCGCACCATCAGTGGAAAACCCATGACAATCGCGGCAAGGACAGCACCCGTCCACTTGAACGCAAGCGTCAGTCCGATTGTGGCAAGTGCAGCCCCTGCAGGCGCGGCTGGTGAGAACAGCACAAGCAGGATATATCCGGTCACCACAGGGGGCAAGACCAGCGGCAGGTGCACCAGCGCATTCAGCAGTGATTTTCCCCAGAATTCCCGCCGTGCCAGCAGCCATGCAACCGACAGGGCAAGGGGCACCGCGATACAGGTGGCCCAGACCGCCACCCAAAGCGACAGGCGCAAGGCATCCCATGCAACGGCATCAAGTGTCACTGCGCAAAACCGTGTTTGGCAAAGATTGCCGTGGCTTCGGGCGTTGACAGATATGCGACAAACCCGCGTCCTGCCTCGGTAAGCGCTGCCGCGGGATAGCGGATCGCTGCGTGGGTGTCCGGCGGGATCGTATAAACGATCCGGATACGCGGTTCTGCCACCGCATCAGAGGCATAGACAACACCCAGAGGGGCTGCGCGCATCGCCACGAGGGCAAGCGCCGCGCGAACGTTGTCGGTTTCTGCCAGATAGGGGGTCATTGTGTCCCAGGCGCCGATGTGTTGGAGCCATTCGTGCGCGTAAGCCCCTGCCGGTACTGCCTCATGCTGACCGATGGCAAGACGGCCTCCTTTCAGAGCGCCGATAAGTGTTGCAGCATCGGGGGCAGTGATGTCAGCGGCATCGGGCGGGCCAACCAGAACCAGTTGACCGCCGGCAACCTCCACCAGTGTATCCGTGAGGATCAGGCCGCGCGTGTCCAGCCATGTGGCCCAATCACGGTGCGCCAGTACAATCGCATCCGCAGGAGCACCTGCCGCAACTTGTCGCGCCAAAGTGCCCGAACCTGCGAAAGAAAGCGTGATATCCTCGGGATAACTGTCTGCAATTTCGTTTAACGCGCCGCGCAGGGATGCGGCGGCAAACACGCTTGCGCTTTCGGCCTGCGCAGGCGCGACAAAGCAGTACAACGACAGGAAAAGAGTGATGAGACAGCGCATGTCGATGTTATCGGCCAAGTCACTGCGCCCTGCAAGGGGGATGGCGGGTGGCTGGCAATAGCGAAAGTTTCACGCTAGGACAGAAACAGGTATGAAATTTGAGGCGGGGTTTCCGCATTATGGCGAAGCAATTGCCGATCTCGCTACATGGCGGGGCAAAGGGCAGCGCACGCACACAATTTGCCGCACTTTGCTGGCGTCGGCATCGTGGTAAGGTTAGGGTGCTGTTGATCACCTCACGCCGCCGCAAGCGCTGGATTGTGCCCAAAGGCTGGCCGATGGATGGTAAAACTCCCGCCGAATGCGCGCTGATCGAGGCATGGGAAGAAGCTGGCGTAAAAGGCAGTGCCAGTGATACCTGTATCGGGGTTTACTCCTATGCCCGGTTGCGTGAAGGCGAGGAAACCATCCCTTGTCTGGCGATGCTGTATCCGGTCAGAGTTAAAAAGCTGAAAAAGAAATATCCCGAGGCGCGGGATCGCCGCCGTAAATGGGTATCACGAAAGAAGGCGGCTAAGATGGTGCAGCACAGGGAATTAGGCAAGCTAATTAAGGGCTTTTCGCCACCCAAAAAGGCAGTGCCGCTTGACCATGCCGCACTGCGTGACACATCTTAGCGAAGCAAAACCTATTCTGGAGGATCCGATGATCCGGTACGCGTTGAAATGTCGGGAGGGCCATGAATTTGAAAGCTGGTTTCAGTCGGCCTCGGCGTTCGAGATACTGGAAAAAGCGGGGCACCTTAGCTGCGCGGTGTGTGGCGTTTCGGACGTAAAGAAATCACTGATGGCACCGCGGGTCGGCAGCGACAGCGAAGCTGTCATAGACCCCAAAGCCCAAGCGATTGCCGAGATCCGCCGCGAGGTTGAGCAGAACTCGACCTACGTCGGGCGCAAGTTTGCGCAAAAAGCCCGCGAAATGCATGAAGGTACAGCACCCGAGACGTCGATATACGGGGAGGCAAATCTGGCCGAGGCCCGCGCGCTGATCGAAGATGGCGTGCCGGTCTTGCCGCTGCCATTCAAACCCAAACAAAAACTGCAGTAACGACAAGCGGAGAGTGGCGACATGACAGTAGTGATTACAGGTGCCAGCCGTGGTATCGGCGCCGGTCTGGCCTCGCATTACCGCGCGCAGGGGTTGGAAGTGATGGGCACAAGCCGTTCGCTTGCCGCGGATTTTACCCTGGATGTTACCCACCCGAGCCATCATTCGGAAATGGCCAGAGCGCTGGGCGAAAAGCCTGTGGAACTGCTGGTGTGCAATGCAGGTGTGTATCTGGACAAGGGCGATAATCTGGAAACCGGATATGGCGCCGATCTTTGGGCGCAAAGCTTTGCCACCAATGGGACCGGCGTATTTCTGGCCATTCAGGCGCTATTGCCGCATCTGCGGCGCGCAAGCAGTCCGCGCATCGCCATTATTTCATCGCAAATGGCATCCAGCGAGCTTGCCCCCGGAGGCAGCTATATCTACCGCGCGTCCAAGGCGGCAGTGCTTAATCTGGGCCGTAATCTGGCGACAGATCTGAAGCCCGAGGGCATCGCGGTGGGCATCTACCATCCCGGATGGGTGCAGACCGACATGGGCGGGGATGCAGCGGCAATCACGGTCGAGGAATCTGTTGCGGGACTGGTAGAGCGATTTGCCTCCCTGAACGTTGAGACGACAGGGAGCTTCGAGACTTGGGATGGACGCGCGCACCCTTACTGATGATCTTGCGCCTGCGCGCGCACTGGCGTAGACGCGACGCGGAATAGATGACGAGGGTCTTATGCCTGTATTGGTGATGAAATTCGGTGGCACGTCTGTGGCCACGCTGGACCGTATCCGCCGCGCGGCAAAACGTGTGGGCGTTGAGGTGGCCAAAGGTTATGACGTGATCGTCATTGTTTCTGCTATGGCCGGAAAAACAAACGAACTTGTCGGCTGGGTCGGTGAAACCTCGGCGATGTACGACGCGCGTGAATATGATGCGGTCGTGTCATCGGGCGAGAACGTGACCGCAGGCTTGATGGCGCTGACGTTGCAGGAAATGGACATCCCCGCGCGCAGTTGGCAGGGCTGGCAGGTGCCGGTGCAGACGACGTCGGCCCACTCGGCAGCGCGGATCGAAGACATTCCACCGGCGAATATTCAGGCGAAATTCGCGGATGGCATGAAAGTTGCGGTGGTAGCCGGCTTTCAGGGGGTCAGCGCAGAGGAGCGGATCACTACATTGGGTCGTGGGGGCTCTGACACTACAGCGGTGGCTTTTGCGGCCTCTTTCGGCGCGGAGCGGTGCGATATTTATACTGACGTGGACGGGGTTTACACCACCGATCCACGGGTCGAAAGCAAGGCGCGCAAGCTGGATAAAATCTCGTATGAAGAGATGCTTGAACTGGCCAGCCTTGGTGCAAAGGTTTTGCAGACACGCTCGGTCGAGCTGGCAATGCGCTACAAGGTTAAATTGCGTGTGCTGTCAAGTTTTGATGAACAAGGCGACGATGCTGGTACGCTCGTCTGCGATGAGGAGGAAATTATGGAAAGCAACATAGTAGCGGGCGTGGCGTTTAGCCGTGACGAGGCAAAGATGACGCTGGTATCTGTTGCCGACCGTCCCGGCATTGCGGCCAACATCTTTACAGCGCTAAGCGATGGTGGCGTAAACGTGGATATGATCGTCCAGAACATCGCCGAAGAAGGGCGCACTGACATGACATGGTCATGCCCTGTTGATCAGGTCAAGCGCGCGGACGAGGCGATGAAAAAGGCCGCTGCGGCAGGTGTGATCAACTATGACGAATTGATCGCGGATGAAGGTGTTGCAAAGGTTTCTGTCGTAGGCATCGGGATGCGTAGCCACACAGGTGTTGCTGCCAAGATGTTCAAGGTGCTTTCGGACGAAGGTATCAACATCAAGGTCATCACCACTTCTGAAATCAAGATCAGCGTGCTGATTGATCGCAAATACATGGAGCTTGCAGTGCAGGCCCTGCACGATGCGTTCGATCTGGATAAGGCTGCCTAATTGCCTTAACGAACTTCGTTAGAATTTACGCTTTGAAATCAAAGAAATGTCGTCAACATTTGAAGTAACGGATTAACTTCGTCTCAAGGGATGGGGCAATTATGCCAACGGCGCGATTGCCTCTCCCAATCCGTGTTGTCAGGGGCTATAAATATAGTCGGACAAATACAGGATTATCATGCAAGAACGTACAGAAAGCGACAGTCGAAAGCTGCTGGGGCGTTTACGCGATGCCATGGCAGGAGATGACGCCGGGCAGGCGCGGCTTGATAAAATCACCCATCTGATCGCAACCTCGATGAAATGCGAGGTCTGTTCAATCTACCTGTTTCGCGACGACGACACGCTGGAATTATGTGCAACCGAAGGTCTGAACAAAGAGGCCGTTCACCAGACCCGCATGAAAGTGGGCGAAGGGTTGGTGGGGCGTGTTGCCAAAAGCCGCAATATCATAAACACCCCAGACGCGCCGCAAGCCAAAGGTTTTCGCTACATGGCCGAGACCGGCGAAGACCTGTTTTCCAGTTTTTTGGGCGTACCGATCCAGCGGTTGGGTGACATCCTCGGGGTGCTCGTTGTTCAGTCGAAGGTAGCGCGCGAGTTTAACACAGATGAGGTTTATGCGCTGGAAGTTGTCGCCATGGTTCTGGCCGAGATGACCGAACTGGGCGCGTTTGTGGGTGAGGGCGCGGCGATGTCTGCCCGTCACAGCCAGCCTGTTTCATTGCGCGGCACCGTTGCGCAGGAGGGGGTGGCGGAAGGTCATGTCTGGCTACATGAACCCCGTGTTGTTGTTTCCAATCTGATTGCCGACGATCCCGAATGTGAAACCCAGCGTCTGATCGACGCAGTCGATACCTTGCGGCTGAGTGTTGATCAGATGTTGACGATGTCCGCGGGTGACAAGGAGCAGCAGGAAGTTATCGAAACCTACCGGATGTTCGCCAACTCCAAGGGCTGGATGAAGCGGATGCAGGATGACATCACGCAAGGCCTGTCTGCCGAAGCGGCGGTGGAGAAAGAACAATCACTTGCCCGGGCGCGGATGGGGCAGTCTTCGGACAGCTATATGCGCGAGCGGCTTAGCGATCTTGACGATCTTTCCAATCGGCTGTTGCGGATTCTTACAGGGCAGGGATCAAATACAGGGGCGGAAATGCCGCCCGACCCGATTCTTGTTGCGCGCAACATCGGTCCGGCAGAGTTGCTGGAGTACGGGCGTACCTTGCGCGGTATCGTACTTGAGGAAGGCTCCGTCGGAAGCCACGCGGCGATTGTTGCGCGTGCGCTAGCGATTCCGCTGATCGTGCATGCAGGGCGGATCACCAACGAGGCGTTGAACGGTGATCACATCATGATTGACGGTGATCTGGGCAGGGTGCATCTGCGCGCCGATGAAAACGTTGTCTCGTCCTTCCGTGACAAGATTGCGATGCAGGCAGCAGCGCAGGAACGCTATGCCTCCATCCGCGACCAGCCCGCAGTGACAAAATGCGGCAATACCATCGCGTTGCACATGAATGCGGGGTTGATGGCGGATTTGCCATCGTTGGTGAATTCCGGTGCCGAAGGAGTGGGTCTTTTCCGTACCGAACTTCAATTTCTGGTGCGCAACAAGATGCCGCGCCGTGCCGACCTGAGCACGCTTTACCGGCGGGTTTTGGACGCCGCACAGGGCAAGCGGGTGGTCTTTCGCACGCTTGATATCGGGTCAGACAAAGTGCTGCCCTATATGAAGCCCAACGACGAACCGAACCCCGCGCTTGGATGGCGCGCGATCCGTGTCGGGCTGGACAAACCCGGTATCATGCGGATGCAGTTGCAGGCGCTGCTGCGTGCGGCAGACGGCGGGCCGCTGACAGTGATGTTCCCTTTTGTAGCGCAATTCGAGGAATATCGCGCAGCACGTGCGCAACTGGATAAAACAATTGCCGGCGAGAAAAAGCTGGGCCACAAACTGCCGTCCTCTATCGAAGTGGGTGCAATGCTGGAAACGCCCAGCCTCGCGTTTGCACCGGACAAGTTTTTTGAGGAGGTCGGGTTTCTGTCCATCGGCGGGAACGACCTGAAACAGTTCTTCTTTGCCGCTGATCGCGAAAACGAGCGGGTGCGCAAGCGCTATGATACGCTGAACGTCAGCTTCCTGACCTTCCTTGAGGGCATTGTTGAAAGATGTGTAGCGACAGGCACACCGCTGTCGTTTTGCGGCGAAGACGCGGGACGCCCTATCGAGGCACTTTGTTTTGCGGCAATTGGTTTGCGCACATTGTCGATGCGCCCAGCCTCTATCGGGCCGGTGAAAAGCCTGCTGCGCCGGTGTGATCTGGCAGAGGTTCGCGCAGCGATCCACGGTGCGCGTGATCGCGGTGAAATGTCTGTGCGCGGCGCGGTTATGGAGTATGTGCGCCAACAATACTGATGGCAAGATTTGCACTGTATGCGCTTCTTTCGCTGGTTGACGCTGATGATCTAAGCGTAATTTAAGGCGCTCGTTTCAGCGGGGCGAAGCTAAGAACGGGAGATTGTAAATTGGGAAATGCCACTTTTGGACATAAGCGTGCCGATCATGCTTTGGTTGCCCGTCCTGACATTGCCGAAGATATTGCAATGATGCGGCAGGAACCGGGGCAGGGTACCACGGGCCGAGATCGGGGCTGACCGTGGCGGATACAGGGGCACATACAGAACTGTTTCTACTAATTATCCTGATTTGTGTGATCCTGTATTCGTTTCTGACGAATGTAATTTCCAAGACAGTTCTGACCTTGCCGATTATATTCGTCACGTTGGGGTATCTTTTTGCGCCGGTCGCCGACACGGTCGGGCCGGTAGAAGAATTGCGAAGTTCTGCGCGCTTACTTGCGGAAATTACCCTGGTGCTGGTCCTGTTTTCCGATGCTAGCCACATCCGGTTTTCGCGGTTGCGGATGACCTTTTCAATTCCACTGCGAATGTTGATCGTCGGTCTGCCTCTAACTATTGCGCTTGGAACCGCAGTAGTAATGATCTTGTCACCCGAAGGCGGGTTGGCGCTGGCCTTCCTGACCGCCGCAGTGCTGACCCCGACCGATGCGGCACTTGGACAGACTGTTGTTTCCAGCCCCGATGTCCCCGAACGGTTGGGCCAGTCAATTAATGTTGAAAGTGGTCTGAACGACGGGCTTGTGCTGCCGTTTGTTTTGCTGGGCGCGATTTTGGCGTCCAGTACCGAAGCCGCAGCCGGCGCACTGGCGCAAACGGCGATCATACAGGTGATCCTCGGCCCGTTGGTCGGTATCGCAGTGGGCTGGCTGGCGGCGCGCACGTTGGATCTGGCACAGCAACGCAACTGGATTATCGAAAGCGCGGAGGGCATTGTGTTTCTTGCAACCGCATTTGTCAGCTATCTTGCGTCGGAACTGGTAGGTGGAAACGGGTTTATCGCGGCGTTTGTTGCAGGCGCGGTGTTTGGCAATACCTTCCGCCATGACATCCACTTCATCAGCGAGTTTATGGAAGGGGCAGGGCAGTTGCTGACAATGGCGGCATTTTTGGTGTTCGGTGCGCTGATGCTGCCGGACGGCCTTGCCCATATGACTGTCCCGACCGTGCTGATTGCTGTCGCATTTCTAACGTTTGTCAGAATGGCACCGATCTGGCTGTCGCTTGCCGGAACCGGCCTTGTCCTGAAAGAAAAACTGTTCCTTGGCTGGTTTGGGCCGCGCGGGTTGGCATCAGTCCTGTTTACGTTGATTATGATGGATGAATTCGACCTACCGAACGAAGAAGAGCTGCTTGCCTGTGTTTCGATAACGGTTGCGCTCTCGGTCCTGTTGCACGGGATAAGCGCAAGCCCCCTGGCAAAGCGGATCGGGGGCGGCGCGGGTGACAGGGGATGACAGAATTCGATGCAACGGATCAACCGCCCAGTTACCGACGTTAGTGCGGGATCGCCGCAGGCGAACACAAATGCAGCTCAATAATCGGAGGCGGTGGTGAGTATTGTATCAATCGGATTTGGCGGCGGTTGTCACTGGTGTACCGAAGCGGTGTTTAACGCGCTGCGCGGTGTGCAGGACGTCGCGCAGGGGTTCATTAAATCCGTGCCGCCGTATGACAGTTTTTCAGAAGCTGTGATCGTGAAGTTTGATCCGGTCGAAATTCCGCTGGCGGTGTTGATCGAAAGCCATCTGCGCACCCATGCCAGCACCTCTAATCACAAGATGCGCGGTAAGTATCGCAGTGCTGTTTATACTTATTCAGCCAAGCAGGCAGAGCAGGTGCAGCGGACCTTGGAGCGCTTGAAAAACAGCTTTGATAGGCCGCTGGTGACGCAGGTATTGCCATATGACAGCTTCAAAGCGTCAGATCCCCGGTTTGTGAATTACGCAGACAAGAACGCCGGCGGCCCGTTTTGCCAACGCTACATTGATCCAAAGCTGAAACTGTTACGGGAGGAATTCCGCGGGCAGATTAAACCGGATCTTTCAGCCGGTTGATCCCGCGTTTCTGCCACTTGTCGCAAGTCGCGCGCCGCCCTTTCCAGAGCGACGCGCAGTCGTTTCAGTACCTTTCAAGCATTAGGCAAGCAGGTCAAACGTCTCGCCACCGATCGAGATATCAAGGCTGGTCTGGTCTGCACCGTCGATAAGAGCCCAAAGAACCTGACCTGTCGGCTCGTAAGTGATGAACGCTTCCTGAACATCGTCCTCACCTGCATTTGCAGTTGTTGCAAACTGGACAAGGAAATCATCCACCGTCGCATCCGCATTGCCGCCGAAGACAAACATGTCATTCTCGCCGTCAAAGTCCTGAATGAAATCGGTGCCATGCCCTGCAACACCTTCGTGATAGACTTTGTCCGCACCTTCGCCGGTGTTGATCTGGTCATTCCCGAACCCGCCATTGATAAAGTCGTCACCTGCGCCGCCAAACAGTATATCACCGCTGCTGCCGCCGGACAGCACATCATCGCCATCCTGCCCGACCAGTGTGTCACCGCCCGCGCCGCCGGTTGCAACATCATTGCCCGTGCCGCCATAGACGATGTCGGCACCGTTGCCGCCATCCAGCGTGTCATCGCCAGAGCCACCGTGAACAAAGTCGGCGCCGCTGCCCGCCTTGATTGTATCCTCACCCGCATCGCCGCGCAGCGTGTCCGCGCCGCTGTCACCGATCAGGATATCATTGCCGTCCCCGCCAGATGCGAAATCAGCGCCTGTACCGGTGTGGGTGTTCATAAATCCGTCATCACCGTCAGCCCATGAACCGACGTGGATTTCATCATTCCCCGCACCGCCGAACAGCATATCCGCACCGTCGGCATTGGCGTCAAAGTCTTCTCCTGTCACGGATGCAATGCGGCTTTCGTCATCACCGGTGATGATGTCATCTCCGTCACCGCCGTTGATTGTGTCATCACCTGCGCCACCGGCATAGGCGTTGTCGTAATCATCAACCGTCAGCGCGCCCGAGGCCATTTCGTCAGCGGCATTGGTGGCGTTCATGTCGGAACTACCTGCATTGATCACGTCATTGCCCGATCCCGCGGATATAGCATCTGCGCCCGCACCGCCTTCTAGGACATCCATTCCTTCACCGCCGATAACGATGTTGTCACCGCTTCCTGCTTTGATGGTGTCATCGCCTGCATCGCCAATCAGAGTGTCATCGCCGCTGTCACCGATCAGAATGTCGTTGCCGTCACCGCCCGAAGCGTAATCATCGCCCATGCCGGTGTGGGTGTTCATAAATCCGTCATCGCCATCGGCCCAGGACCCCACGTGGATCTCGTCGTTACCGCCGCCGCCGAATATCACATCGGAACCGTCAGCGCTTGCGTCAAACATTTCGCCCGTCGCGGTCGCTACACGGCTGTCATCATCGCCCGAGATAATATCATCGCCAACACCACCGTTGATAACGTCATCACCCGCGCCACCGGCATAGGCATTGTCGTAATCCTCGATCGTTAGCGCACCGGAAGCCTTTTCATCTGCGGCATTTGTAGCATTGGTGTCGCGTGCGCCGCCTTCCAGAACATCGTCACCGTTACCGCCTGAAACAACGTCAAGTCCGGCCGCACCTTCGACCAGATCATCGTTCGCGCCGCCCAGCAGGGTGTCATCGCCCGCACCGCCGAAAATCCTGTCTTCGCCGGATGCGCCATCAAAGAAGTCGTCTCCTGCGGTCAGCAGCGTTGTCAGGCTTGCCATGTCCATCTGATCATCAAGGATATCGAACGCTTCGATCCGGTCGATATTCTCGATCTCACCAGCTGCCGCGGGCAGCAGACCGATAACGCCCTCTTGCATGCCGTTGACTTCACCATCGGTGCCAGCGCCGATCCCTTCGGGAATTTCAACGCCATGGATCACGATTTCGCGCAGATCCAGCGGCATCAGGTCTGCTGATGTATAGTCATTGCCAAACGGGCTGAAGAACAGATCGTCATCGCCCAGATCATAGGATGCAAAGAAAGTCAGATCGCCGTTGGCATCGGCAAACGGCAGCGCCCCGTCCGAGCCGAGCAGCGTCAGAAGGATATCCCCGTATTGCCCAAACCCTTCCAGCACTTCAACCATACCATCCAGATCTGCGTCATCCATGATCGTCGGCGTAGTCGAATTTGCCGGATTCATGTCCTCGTCAAAGAGGCCGTGAATATGCTGGGCGTGCTGCACACTCGGAGCGAGCCCTTCCGCAGACAGGGAAATGTTCAAAACTTGCGAACCATTATCATCGCTTCCAACGGCGATGATCGCAGAACCATCCACACCGGATGAGTTGAGCGCCGAAAAATTTACTGTGTAGAAATCGTCTGCTTCCTGCAAGAAAGACGAAAACGATGTGAAGTTGGTGCCGGGATTGGCCATGTGAATTACCTCCATTTTTTTGTGTCTCACCCGTAGTCACGACAAATGCGGTGGAGAGTTTCAAAAAACCTAGGAAAAAATAAAATTCGCCTGAATTTTCCGGAATGTTCGGGAAAGCGCGTCGCAATTCAAACCATGTCGGATGAGGTAAACTCTCGCTCGGATTACGGCTATCTTGGCACCATACACCCCGCCACCGAGCAGATCATGGCGGCTGCAAGCCGATGCAGCATGACGTTCTGAAGCATTTATACCGCGAAGGTGAAGAAGGTGCATTTTGCCAACTAATCTTTGCCAGTCCTTCTCGTGACTGGATGGGACAAGCCGTAATTCGGTGTTCATCCTTACGAACGAGGGCCGCACAAACTGTTAGTGGTATCGCTGCTGTGGCAGGCCAATGTTCTGCAAAGGTTTTGCATTAGACAAAGAAGGTTCGGCAGACGATGCCTCCCATAGGCACGAGAGGCCGAAGCCAAAGGTCGTGCGCGGCTCGCTGCGTAATGCCATGAGCGCCAACCGCCGTGCCGCCAAATTACCAATCGGCAGATGGAAGATTTGATCGCGTCAAAGATGGTGACGCCTGAGCAGCTTCGTGCTGCGGGGTCGTAGCGGTTTCTGCGCCTTGTGGGGTAAGGTACATGCGCAAAACTTCGATTCATCCGCTGCCATTACCTCCTTGGTTGAATGACTGCCGACGACACGACGTCGTAATATAGCCCACTTGCAAGATCGTTGAGTCATTGCAGGTTTCGCGTGTGATGCGGCACCTGCGCTGTTTCACATACCAAATGACGGCCAGATCGAAGGGCCCCCAGAACAGGTGCACGGTGGGAACCATGCCGAAAAAAACCGACGCGGAAGAGCTCGATTGACGGTTCACAATGTCCGGTCGATCCAGCGGCTAAGGATATAGAGAAAGCTATCAGCAAAGCTGTGTTGGCCCAGATACCAGTCGCTGCCGTTCTCGCTCGGGGCTTTGCTAGTGACCATCGAGCTTTTAGTACGTCTTGCGTTCTACCCCTTCGTTCGCCGCACCCGTTTCAGCAAAGTGCTGTGGGCCGAAATTGCCACCAGAAGCCGCACGAACCTCGGACGTCATGTAGGAGAGCGCCTTGGCTTCCTTTAGCCCAACACCGTATTGCGGCCAAAGGTGTCGCCCCCATGTTCAGCACCCAGCCAGGCAGGGATCGCCTTCGCTTCGGTCGGCACAACACCATCCTCGAAAGGCGATGCAGACACTTTGCCTTTGTTGTTGATCGCCAGATAGGCGCCCTTGATGTTATAGCAGTCGCCCACCGTATGCACTTTGACAGGTACATCGAACGAAACCTCCGCATTATGGGGCGACAGCGAACCGATTCTTGGCATTATTCAGAAGGTTGGCATATTGGAACCCCTTTTCAGATGTTTGAACTGTTAGGAGTACGTCAGGTGGTGTTGTTGCCGGTCAGCGTCTGAGGGCCAAGGCAGGTTTCGCGCCATTCCTGGCGGAGATCCGGCGGCCTTGTATCTATCTGCCGGCGCTGTAGCGAAGGCAGCAAGTCGTTAACAAATTTCGCCTGTTCATCTGTCACCTGTCCGTCTTCGTCGAAGACATTTTCGGTTCGGACCACCATCAATGGCCCTGACCATCAGGGCTTGGGCCCAAGTTTTCACAGCATAGATGCCAACTGTCTTGCGCACGATCAGATTCCGCAAGGTGATGCGCCCAGAACTGCCACTGGTCTACCGCCCAATAGCCGCGAGACGTCACCCGTCGGGCGGCCGTCATGGTCGTTTGCGTTCCTGAGGGCGCCGGACACCGAATTGTTGTATTCGGGCTATAACAGCAGTCCATCGGCATCCTCGATCTGCGCTTTGGGGGTCTCGACCATTGGCGCAGGCCGAGCTGTTCCTCATCCCCCTGTTTGAATAGGAATGTTCTCGATGCTGCCCTTGATTAAGGTGCTGCCCTTCGGCTTCATGCCCTGCGCCGTGTTGAAAGAGGCGCGTCAGAAGCTACCGGAAATTCCTATGGAGCGGGCGATTTACGTCCCGCAGTCGTTTGTCAGGCGCCCATTAGACCGGATTGCAATTTCTTCCGGTCCTGCCGAAGGACCAAACGCCATGTAAAAAAGAGATGCCGGGTCACGACATCTCTTTGTGGGTAGGTAAAGCGACGAATTACGCCTTCAATGCTTGTGGGATGTAGGTGTCGATCACCGGCAGCCGACGCAGGGCAAAAGCCCCGCCGCCCTGAATTGCCACCGCAACTGCCAGAGCGACCAGCAACGCGGGGAATTCCCAGCCGCCACCTTCACTGCTGAACAGCCAGCCATTACCGGCATGCGCCCAGAGGGAGCCGATCAGAACCGGCAGCGAGAGGATCGCGGCAAGACGGGTGTACAGCCCGGCAATGATAGCCACGCCGCCCACAACCTCGGCAAAAATTGTCAGGTGGGCCGCGATCGCCGGTAACCCGAGGCTGGCAAAGAACGCAACGGTCCCGGGTACAGTGAACACCAGCAATTTGAGAAGGCCGTGCGCCAGAAGGATTGCGCCGAGCGAAAGCTGGGTGAGGGTTGCGCCGACGTTGGTGTTGGATTCAAAGGTCATTATATGTCTCCTATGATTGGGTGGGCTGTTTCCTGGCCCCAATATCGACTATTGCGGTCAAGTTGATAATATGAAGAAATGGCATCTGACTCATTCCATTAGGTTGATAATTCCATGGATCAGATAACGCGTATCGGCATCTTCGTAGCTGTGGTGAAGGAGCAGAGCTTCGCCGGGGCCGCGCGCCGGCTCGGGATGACCAGCTCCGCCGTCTCCAAGCAGATTCAGAACCTAGAGCAGGACCTGAAGATCAAGCTGCTTAACCGCACCACCCGCCATGTCGCCGCGACCGAAGAGGGCGCAATCTATTACCAGCGGGCAAAACAGGCGTTGATGGATCTGCAGGAGGCCGAGGAGGAAATCCACGCATTGAAAACGCATCCTCGCGGGCCACTGCGGGTAAGCCTGCCGCAGAGCCTTGGCGAAAAATACCTGACCGGGTGCACTGCACGGTTTGCGCGGGCCTATCCGCACGTCGCGCTTGATGTCAGCCTGAGCGACCGGTTCATCGATCCGGTCAATGAAGGCTATGACGTCGTGGTACGGATAGGAACGCTCGCCGATTCTTCGCTGATGACGAGGCGGCTGGCGTCATGCCCCTTCATGCTGTGCGCCAGTGCCGACTATATTGAACGGCATGGCCGGCCACTGGTGCCCGAAGAATTGGCCGCGCATGATGTGTTGGCCTACTCGGGCAATAGCGCGGTGCATGAATGGCGCTACAAGGATGCGGCGGGGCAGGTAGGACGCGTGCCGCTCAGCGGATCGCTGCGGACCGATTCCGGTGACATGCTCTGCCGCGCGGCGGTCGAGGGCATCGGCATTGCCATTCTGCCGGTCTTCTACGTCGCCGAACATCTGCAGGCTGGGCGACTGCATCACCTGTTGCCCGATTATCTTACCTGGCCGGAACGGGATATTCATGTGCTGTTCCGTCCGAACCGATATCAGCCCTCGCGCATGCGGCTGTTTGTCGATCATCTGGTAAAGACCGCCAGTGATTTCCCGTGGGAGCGGGGTTAAGCTGCCCTTGTGCGCGCTCCCTCTCAAACTTCGATCTCCTCGATGTTTTTCAGGACAGCACGCACGGCAAAGCCTGTGCTGGTCAGCCCGTAGGTCACCTTTGGCGGGATCATGTTTTCCTGCTCGCGCCAGACCACACCATCCGCCTCCAGCTCACGCAGGCGCTGGGTCAGGACTTTGGGTGAAATCCCTGTGATCGTGCGCCACAACACACCAAAGCGGCAGGCCTTTCGTTCGCCCAGCACATAGATCACATGGTTTTCCATTGGCCCCGAAGCTTGCGCAACACAGTATTGGCAGCACAGGGCAGCTCTGATTTAGGGGCGGCTTCTGCAGCCGGATCGAATTTCTATTTAGTTTCCATTGGGTAACGACTTTCGCTTGGTAACATTGGAACCACATACGCCTTCAACCGTTGGTCACAAAATCTGTTTCGGCTGTATTCACACCGACGCGGTGTTTCAAAAGGAGAAAGCAACATGTCTCTATCTGAATCACAGGCCATCCCCGGCCTGCACCACGTCGCTGCCATTTCCGGTCCGGCTCAGGACAACCTCGAGTTCTGGACCGGTACGCTGCACCAACGGCTGGTCAAACGCACAGTAAACTTTGACGATTCAGGCACCTATCACCTTTATTACGGCGATAACGATGCGGCACCGGGATCTATCATGACCTTTTTTCCATTCGTGCATATGGGCCCAAGCGGCGCTGGGGCGGGCATCGCCTCTGCCGTTGCCTATGCCATTTCAAACCTTGATCAGCGCATGGGGAATTTAGCCGAGGCCGCCATTAATTTCGATGGCCCGTTCGAACGCTTCGGGGAACGCGCGATTGCCCTCAACGATCCGGATGGTCTGCGCGTCGAATTGATCGAACGCGGCGCGCGGGACGAAGGGTTCCACTCCGTGACATTCTGGCTTGACGAGATCGAGCCCACCGCCACGGTGCCAGAGGCGATGGGCTATAAGCGTGAGGCGGATGAAACCATTACCACCGGCGGCACGAGCGGCATCGAGATCCGTTTGCGATATAGCTCCATCGGCCCCGAGCGGGGTTCGGCTGTGGACCTGATGGTCCCGGATACGCGGTCGATTGGACGAGCCGGTGCGGGTACCATCCACCATGTGGCTTTCCGCGCACGCACAGTAGAGGAACAGCAGGTTTGGCGCCGGCGGCTCTCCGGTATCGGTCGCGACGTCACTTCGGTGATCAACCGACAGTATTTCGACGCGATCTATTTTTACACCCTCGGCGGTGTGTCGTTCGAGATCGCGACCGATCCACCGGGCTTTTCCGTGGACGAATACGCTGATCATCTGGGCGAGGCGCTGAAACAGCCCGAAAAGTATGAAGCGGACCGTGCGCGTATTGAGAAGGTTCTGCCTGAAATACGGGTCCCGGCATGAGTGACGCTACGGAGGTCGAAAACTGTGCCACTGGTCCACATGCGGGGCAGCGGCTGATCACGGCCGGCGCTCCGCTGCATCGGGCCCGATTGGCTATTGTGATGATCCACGGGCGCGGCGGGGCGGCTGAGGACATGGTCGGCCTGGCTGAAAGCCTAGCCTTACCGGATATAGCAATTCTGGCGCCATCAGCGGCAGGCCACTCTTGGTGGCCCGATTCTTTCCTTGCCCCGCTTGAAGCGAACGAACCGGGATTGACCAGCGGGCTAAGTGTGATCGCGGCGCTGCTGCAAAATCTGGCAGAGCAAGGCTTTGGCCCGGAGAGGATCGCCATTGCCGGATTCTCGCAGGGGGCCTGTCTCGCCATTGAGGCAGCCGCGCGATTTGCCACACCTTTTCGCGCTGTGGCGGCACTTTCCGGTGGGCTGGTCGGCACGGGCGATGCGGACGGGCCTCCTCTGGCGGAGCTTTACAATCGCCCAGCCAAGCGGTTCAATTACGAAGGCGGTCTCGACAATGTGCCGCTGCTGCTGGGCTGTCACGAACAAGACCCGCATATCCCGCTGGCCCGGGTGCGTGAAAGCGCCAAGGTCTTAGAGGCCATGGGCGCGCAGGTCGACACGATTATCATTCCCGGCGCTGGGCATGGCATCGTCGCCGATGAGGTGTCGTGGCTGCGCAAACATTTGAACGACAATGGAGACACCGATGAGCGCTGATTTCGAAATTACCCGTGAGGAGACCGAGAGCAAGGGCCGCTACACGGCGGTCGTTGATGGCCATGAAGCCGAGATGACCTACTCGCGCGCCGGAGCCAGCACGATTATCATCGACCACACCGGCGTACCCGATGCGCTGCGTGGGCGCGGCGTTGGAAAGGCTTTGGTGCTTCGTGGCGTGGAAGATGCCCGCGCCGAGGGCCGCAAGATCGTACCCCTGTGCCCCTTCGCCAAGGCGCAGATCGCGAGACATCCCGAATGGCAGGATGTCCTGCAAGGCTGAAGCCTGCAAAACATAACATACAAGTTGGAGAGATATCATGAGCTGGAGCCCTTGCCCCGACCCCGTACCCGGAGACGCTAATAGCGTCGATGCCGTGGAGACCCTGATTGTGCCACGTGCAGTCGATCTGGGGGAGATGGAGGTGCGCCGCGCACTTCCGTCCGACAAACGCCAGATGGTCGGACCGTTCATTTTCTTCGACCAGATGGGCCCTGCCGAGTTTCTGACCGATCAGGGCATCGACGTGCGCCCGCACCCTCATATCAACCTTGCCACGCTGACCTATCTGTTCGAGGGCCAGATCTTGCACCGCGACAGCCTCGGTTCTGATCTCGCGATCGAGCCAGGGGCGGTAAACTGGATGAAGGCAGGTAAGGGCATCGTTCATTCCGAACGCACCGCCCCGGAACGTCTGGCCAGCGGCCAGCGTCTGTTCGGGTTGCAGACCTGGATGGCGTTGCCCGAGAACGAAGAAGAATCCGACCCTGCTTTCATGCACCACGGCAAGGCAGACCTGCCGCAGGTCGAGGCCGAAGGTCTGACTGCGCGGCTGATCGCTGGTTCCGCCTTCGGCGCCACATCGCCGCTCAAGACTGCGTCCGACACGCTTTATGCGGATGTAATGCTCGCACCTGGCGCAAAAGCACCGATTGCGGCAAATGCAGAAGAGCGCGCACTTTATACCATCCGTGGCAAGATCGAAATCGCGGGGGCGATTTTCGAGCCAGGTCAATTGCTTGTTTTGCGTCCGGGCGACGAGATCACGGTCACGGGGGTATCTGATGGCACAGGCGACCATGCCCGATTCATGCTGTTCGGCGGCGCGACGATGGAGGGCCCACGATACATCTGGTGGAATTTCGTGTCGTCCCGCCCCGAGCGCATAGAACAGGCCAAGGAAGAATGGCGGCGCGGGCGCTTTGAAACCGTGCCGGGAGACGAGGAAGACTTCATCCCGCTGCCCGATGATGACCGCGAAGTCATGCGTGCCGAGGGTGGGGTTCACTACCCATGAAGGTTTCACCGATCCTGTGTGCCGTCGTAGTCGTCCTCGCGGCTACGGTGGGCTTTCCCGCATTCGCGGCCAACCCTGCTGAGGGGCAGTCGATGTTCGGCCTTGTCGGTATGGAGCTGGCGTTTCTCGAAGCATTGGCGTTGATTGCGCTCGCCTGCATCTGTGTGCCGCTGTCACGCGCCATGGGTCTGGGGACGGTCATCGGCTATCTCGTGGCGGGTGTGGTTGCAGGTATCGGTCTGTCGTTCTCCTTCACCCGCGACCCCGGAGAACTGCTGCATTTCGCAGAGTTCGGCGTCGTGCTTTTTCTCTTCGTGATCGGCCTCGAGTTTCGCCCCGCGCGGCTTTGGGAGATGCGCGGCACGATCTTTGGCCGCGGTTTGGCGCAGGTCATGGTCTGTGCCGCTTTGCTGACTATGGCGGCCCTCGTCGTTGGGCTGGAGTGGCGCGCGGCGCTGATCAGCGGGCTGGGGCTGGCGCTGTCCTCCACGGCGCTGGTCATGCGTGGCATTGACGAGAGCGGTGAGCGCAATTCCACTTTCGGACAGACCGCCATCGCGGTGCTACTGTTTGAAGATCTGGCTATCGTGCCTTTCCTTTTGCTGGTCACCTTGCTGGCCCCCTCGGGCGAAGAAGCAACGCTGGCCGATAACCTTCAGGCCACGGCCATCGGCGTCGGAGCCATCGCACTTCTGATCCTGATCGGGCGCTATGCGCTCGACCCGATATTCCGCATTATCGCCCGTACGCGAACACCAGAATTGATGACCGCGGCTGCGCTCGGCGTGGTAGTCTTTGCCGCGCTCATCATGGCTTCGGCGGGGCTCTCCTATGCGATGGGTGCCTTCATCGCCGGGGTGATGCTAGCCGAATCCTCCTATCGCCACGAAGTAGAAGCCGACATCGAGCCGTTCCGAGGCTTGTTTCTCGGGCTCTTTTTCGTCGCCGTGGGGCTCTCGCTCGATCTTTCAGCCGTGGCCGACAACTGGATGATCATTCTGCTTGCAGTACCGATCACGGTGGCACTGAAGGGGATCGGCGCATATGGTGTGAACCGCGCCTTTGGCACGCCCCATCCTAT
The DNA here is from genome assembly GCF_026410285.1 of Sulfitobacter sp. F26169L. GTDB lineage: Bacteria > Pseudomonadota > Alphaproteobacteria > Rhodobacterales > Rhodobacteraceae > Sulfitobacter. The sequence goes on from NZ_JAPMLP010000007.1 coordinate 130,170, forward strand.
CGCGCTGCGCATCGCCTTTACAATGGGGCAGCACGGCGAATTCGGCTTTGTCCTCTTCGCTGCAGCCAGTTCCGCGCTTATTCTGCCCGGCGACGTTTCCTCGATCGTCGTGGCCATCGTCACCCTGTCGATGGCGCTGTCGTCGCAATCCGACCGCGCCTACCGCATGGTCATTGGACAGCCCGAGCGCGAGACGATCGACGAAGATTTCACAGACGCGGAGGGTTCGGTGCTGATCGTGGGCTTCGGCCGGGTCGGACAGTTGGTGGCGCAGCCGTTGATTTCCGAAGGGATTGCCGTGACGTTGCTTGACCATGATGCCGACCGCATTCGCGAGGCAAAGCGGTTTAACGAGCGGGTACATTTCGGTGATGGCAGGCGGGCAGAGGTCCTGACCGCTGCGGGGGCCGCCACAGCCAAAGCGATTGTAGTGGCCACCGATGACCCAGACACGACGCTCGATATTGTAAGGGTCGTCCGCCGCAACTTCCCGAACGCTGCTCTTCTTGTCCGGGCGTACGACCGTATCCATGCGACCCGTCTTGCCGGAGAAGGCGTGCCGGAAAATGCGATCCTGCGCGAAACACTGCTGTCGGCATTGGCGCTAAGCGAGCAGGCATTGCGCGCTCTGGGCTATGCTGATGTTGATGCTGACGAAGTCGTTACCCGTGTGCGTGAGCGCGATGCAGATCGGCTTCGTGAGCAGGTTGTCGCGGCCCGGGACAAAGACCAGCGGGACGCCATCGTGGCTGCAATTGCTCCCGAACCAGTGGGCCGGGATTAAACAGAGATGCAAAACCTGAGGGGTTACAGAACACAAAGTAATACTGATTTATGAATAGACGGGGGGCGTTAATGGGCAAATTCTCGCAACTACAGCGGAACTGCCATATCTGAGGGGCTGCAAGGTCTCGATTGCAAAAATATCAAGGTCAGCAATTCTCTTCCGAGAGTGAAGGCACCCGATCCGGTCACTGCATCTTAACGCCTTCGGTGCAATGAAGAAAATCGCGCCGTTGGCGTTGATCGCGATGATCATTGGCGGATAGGTCAGCTTTTTGGACCTGCGCGGACAGCTGCCAACACGCATTCGCCACCTGAAGACCGATCGCGCCGCGTTCAATCTGGGCGGGAAAATTGGGGGCGTGGCCGCCTGATCGGCCGCACCAAGGGCGATATGAATACGAATTGCATGCTTTTTGCGATAGTCAGGTGCGCGCGATCAACTTCTTTGTCTCTGCCGGAAATTTCAGCGATTACATCGGGGCGAAGGCGCTGATCAGCAGCCTCCCGAACGTCGATTGGTTGCTCGGAGATCGCGGCTATGACGCCGATTGGTTCAGAGAAGCGTTGGAAGTAAAAAGGATACGCGCCTGAACCCCCTTTGAAAACAGTGCAGGATCGCCGGCAAATATGACACGTGCCGCTGCAAACGCCGCAGCCGGATCGAGATCATGTTCGCCAGGCGCAAGGACCGACGCTGTGTCGCAGCCAGATATGATAGGCGCCCAAGAAGTTTCTGCTTGGCCATGGCTCTCGTCGCAATCGGCATGTTCTGGCTATGAAACGCTTACGCGTCCTGACTTTAGAAAGACGGCGATACAGGATGATTGGAAAACGGTCCATACGTCAACTCCGGCAGTTCAATACGATGACAACCCCAATCCGGACGTGCAAGCCGGCTTTCAATATTTTGCAAGGGGCGGAAAAAGTTGTCGCAACCCGCTTGAGCGCGTAACCTGCATCTGTAGGCCCCATTATTTAAGGGGTCGCAAATATATATTTTCGAGGAGAAATCAAAATGACTGCTCAAATTTCAATTGAATCTGCATCCGCATCCGAATCTGCTGACATAATTTTTGTCGTTAGCCTCTCTGAAGCGTCCCTTTCAGATATAACCGTAGAGTACCGCGCAATTGGCGATGGGTCGGCGCTGGTCGATGCGAGCGACTTTGGGGTGCGCTCACCCGCGGACACCTTCACCCTTACGATCCCCGCCGGTCAAACCAGCGCGACAATCAACTATTCGAACACCAGATTCAATCGTACCGATGAATTGGACGAAAACTTTACTGTGCAACTCAGCAACCCGGTTGGCGCTGTGTTGGATGGTGGCGAACCGGTTTTGACCGCAACCGGTGTGTTCCTTGATGACGACGGCTCCGATCAGGATCGCGCGCTTTTCGTATCTGACCCCATTATCCTAGAGGGCGACAACGGCACCAAGCAAGCCGTGTTCGAATTGCGCCTGTCGGAAGCCTATACGGACAATATCACGCTTGACTACACCACTGTCGACGGAACCGCCAAAGCGGGCAGCGACTACACCGCTACCTCGGGTAGCGTTACATTCAGCGCGGGTCAGACCGTGAAGTCCGTCGCGGTGGATGTCATCGGCGACACGACTGCGGAGACGGCCGAGAATTTCTCGCTTGTGGTCGAAACCGAGGCACCGGTTTTCAACAACATCCAGGATTCAGCGGGCATTGCCACATTGCTGGACGATGACACGTCGGAAAGCCTGCCCGAGATTTCCGCGCTTCCGGGGCAGGCAAGCGAATCCGGTGA
>NZ_JAPMLP010000008.1 GCF_026410285.1 Sulfitobacter sp. F26169L
GTAGCGATGGACCAGGCTGGCCAATAGCTGCCTACGCGTGACGCAATCAGCGTGTCAGAAACGCGACCACCCTCAAGTACCGCTCTAAATATAGCCACAAAATGGTCAGCGCGATTAACATGAAACCAATTGAGGTGGATGGGTAAGCACGGAAGGAAATGCTGGCGAAAGCCTTGCGCCCAAGCGCGTCTTTGCCTTTCCCAGATCGATCCACGTGTTGACCGGCCTCCGCCACAGCGACCAGCGGATACCGACCGTCGAGATCGGTCACAAAAGACACCTTCTGAGCAGCGCCAGTCCGCATCGGGCCATCCGCTGTGACCTCGAAGAAACCCGCAAATTGACGTTTCAACTGCTTCATTTCAGCTGCCTTGACCAACTACTCGTGCCGGATATGCGGCGACTTTGAAAGGCTGCTGTTAATAGATGTACAGGAATTCGGAGATCATCCTCAACCGATCGGCCACTTCGAACGTCGGCAAGTCTTCCTCAACAATTAGGGCAACCGCTTCCCGCTTTATCGGTAAACCGAATTTTTCTGTTCTTGTGCGCTTTTCCTTATTTCCAAAATCACCATAAAATGCAGCCACAAACCAATGCTTCAGCAATTATTAAAAGGCAAATGCCGCTAAGGGCAGAAGGTCGCAATCCTTTTAGGTGAGAGATAGTTCTTGGTAAAAGAAGAAAGTCTTCATGCCTCAGTTCGCAACACCAAGTCCGGCATACGGGAATGTTTTGCCATAAAGTCTGCATTCTTAATGTCGTTTCCAAGGGCGCGCATTCGTGCCTCTAGATCTGAAAGCCCGTGATCGCGCCAGCGCATGATAAGCCGATGTACCAGCGTTTCACGGCTTACATCCAAGCTAACTGTCAAATCAAAGATCTCGGCAAGATCAGACCATGGTCGGATGTTAAGCAGAAGATAGTTTCCCTCGACCAAGACGATGCGTGTCCTAACGCCAATGCACCCTCCAGCGGGGATAGTTCGATCAGTTTCGCGATCAAACGTCGGGAATGAAACACGATTCCTTTGGCGTAAGTTACGCATTAGATACACGAACCCCTCCGCGTCGAATGTCTCGGGCGCGCCTTTACGGTGAAACAGCCCCAGTTCAATCAATGCGTCATTGTGGAGGTGAAACCCATCCATCGGAAGGACAGCAGCGCTGTGCCCGAACCACGTAACAAGATCGGCGGCCAGTGTCGATTTCCCCGATGCAGGCGCACCAGAGATTGCGACGATGTATCGCTCTGACCGGGCTGCGCGCACTTTGATGAATTGGGTGAGATTGGTAAATGTCACATCCTTCACGGTGGTCAGCTACCCTGTTTTCACGGTTTTTTCGCTTCGCAGCGTATCGCCTGCGTATCTGAGCAGAGCGGTCTCGCAACCCTCTGACCAAATCAACCTCAGCCAGCTTTCAAATGCCTCACAAAACGGGGCAGATGCGGCCACATCACCGTAAAGCTTACCTTGCTCAAGCCATGTTTGGGGGTGGCTTTTGGCCGCGCGCGCTGCGGCGTTCAACTCATCCCAAAGCGGGTCATTCGGTGCGATTTGGGTGCCGTCCTCGCGCGTTCCTTGGCACATGCGCGCCCAAAGTGCCTCGACAAGAGCCAGCCCCGCAACTGAACCGCCCGCAGCGAGCTGATCGCGTAGGATTGGCAGCACGAACCCGGTGTGGCGCGCAGAGCCGTCAAAGGCGACACGTCGCGTCGTGTCAATGATACGCGGATTGGAAAAGCGGCGTTCAATGAGGTCCAAATAAGCCAGCGGCGTCACGTCCGGCACGGGGGCGACTGTCCGGGTGATCTCTTCAGTCTGCACCTTGTGGAACATTGCGCTGATTGCAGGGTGTGCCATGCACTCGGCTATCGTCGCGAGGCCGAGGGTTTCACCTACATTGGCCAAGACCTGATGCCCTGCGTTTAGAATGCGGATTTTCATAGTCTCATACGCGTGAACATCGTCTGAAAATGTCGCGCCAACCGCGTTCCAGTCGGGGCGACCGGCGCAAAACCTGTCTTCAATGACCCACTGGCGATAGGCCTCATGGGTGACGGGCGCGGCGTCGTTGATGCCGAAAGAATGCGCCAGCGCGACTTCCTTGGGGCCGGTAGCAGGCGCGATGCAATCGACCATTGAATTGGGGAAGGTTGCCTGCGCATCGATCCAATCGGCCAGTTGGGGATCAGACAGCCGTGCCAGCGAAACGACTGCTTGGCGCAGAATGTCTCCGTTGCCTTGTAGATTGTCACAGCTCATTCCCGTGAAGGGTCCGTGCCCAGCGGCGCGGCGTGCGGCCAATGCCGCGACTATAGCGCCAAAAGCGGTGCGCGGCGCCGCCGGATTGGCAGCGTCATGCACGATATCGGGATGGGCGGCATCAAAACCTTTATTGACAGGATCAATGTAATAGCCGCTTTCCGTCACCGTGAGAGCCACGATGCGAATGGCAGGGTCAGCCATGGCGGCGATTAGCGCGGCATTGCCGTTTTCGATCGGCAGGTAGTCAATCATCGCGCCGATCACTTCGGCCGATGTCTCGCTCGGGTCGAGTTCGATCAGCGTTGTCAGGCAGTCTTGTGCCAGAAGTTTTGCACGCATCGCGGTATCATAGGGGCGGACGCCTGCGCCGATGATCGCCCAGTCATGTGCTTTGCCGGCTTGCATGAGGCGGTGCAGATACCACGCTTGATGGGCGCGATGAAAATTACCGACGCCGATATGGACAATGCCTGCAGTGAGCGCCGCCCTATTATATTGCGGATGCCTGATTGCGAGTTGGTCTAGCGTTGCGTCAGAAAGTTTGATCAGCTCATCCATTGGCCGCCATCCACATTGTATGTTTGCGCGACGATATAGTCGCTTTCGCTGCTCGCAAGGAACACAGCCATGCCTGTCAGATCGCTCGCTTTCCCCATTCTGCCGAACGGCACAGCCGCGCCTACCTCGCTCTTCTTCTGGCCGGGGGATTTGTTCTCGTATTTTGCAAAGAAGGCATCGACACCGTCCCAATGTTCGCCATCGACAACACCGGGGGAGATTGCGTTAACGTTGATGCCGTGCTTGATCAGATCCAGCCCTGCCGACTGCGTCATACTAATCACCGCCGCCTTGGTCGCGCAGTAGACAGCGACAAGCGGCTCGCCGCGCCGCCCGGCCTGGCTGGCCATGTTGATGATCTTGCCCTTTGTCCCTGTCGCGATCATCTGGCGCGCCACGGCTTGCAGGGTAAACAGCGTCCCCTTGACGTTGACGTCGAAAGTGCGAACGTAGTCGTGTTCCTCTATCTCGACGATTGGCGCGGCTGTGAAAAGTGCGGCGTTGTTGATCAAGATGTCGATGGGGGCGAAACCGTGGCTTTCGGCAACGCCAAGCGCCGCGTCAATGCTGCTGCGGTCTGTCACGTCCATGGCCACGGCCAGCGCCTTGTCGCGGCCAATCGCCATAGCCGTCTCAGACGCGCGTGCCGCGTCGATATCGGCAATAATGACACGCGCGCCCTCGGTGATATAGGCCTCGGCAAAGGCGCGCCCGATCCCGCGTGCAGCGCCCGTGATCAGGGCTGTTTTTCCCGCCAGGCGCATCAATCTACCCGCAGGCCTTGAGCGTCGAACTTGTGCAGCTTGTCGAGCTGGGGGGTGAGGTAGATCGTGTCGCCGTGTTTGACAGGCAGCTCGCCATCAACGCGCGCAGTCATCGGATCACAGCCTTCCACGCCGTGAATATGCAAGAAGGTGTCCGAGCCCAAATGCTCGGCGATCCCAACAGTCGCCTTCCAGGCCCCATCCGTCGAGGAAACATCCAGATGCTCGGGGCGGATACCGATTGTCGCCACGCCATGCTTGTCGGCCTCGGTGCCCTTGATCAGGTTCATTTTTGGCGATCCGATGAAGCCCGCAACGAACTCGTTGCATGGCTTGTGATAGAGTTCCAGTGGCGAGCCGATCTGTTCGATAAAGCCCTTCCGCAGCACCACGATCCGGTCCGCCATCGTCATCGCTTCAACCTGATCATGGGTCACGTAGATCATGGTTGTCGCGAGTTTCTTGTGCAATTCTGAAATTTCCATCCGCATCCCCACGCGCAAAGCGGCGTCGAGGTTGGAAAGCGGCTCATCAAACAAAAAGGCCGAAGGTTCGCGCACGATTGCACGGCCAATGGCGACCCTTTGGCGTTGACCGCCCGAAAGTTGGCCCGGACGGCGGTCCAGATAGTCTGTAAGGTTTAGCGCCTTGGCAGCAGCGTCAATGCGGCGTTCCTGTTCGTCAGCAGGCACGCCCGCCATCCGCATCGGAAAAGCAATATTCTTACGCACCGACATGTGCGGATAAAGCGCGTAGGACTGGAAAACCATCGCCAGCCCGCGTTTTGCCGGAGGCACGTTTGTCGCATCCGCACCATCAATCTCTATGTGACCGGAAGTGATGTCTTCAAGCCCCGCGATCAACCGCAGCAGCGTTGACTTGCCACAGCCCGAAGGGCCTACGAAAACCGTGAACTCGCCATCTTCGATTGTTAGGTCAAGTGGTGGAATGACTTCCACGTCGCCAAAGCTTTTGGACACTTGGTTGAGTTTGATTTGTCCCATTTGTCTTTTCCTTGCTTACTTGACGGCGCCAAAGGTCAGGCCGCTGACGAGTTGTTTCTGGCTGAACCAGCCGAGAATGAGGATCGGCGCTATCGCCATGGTCGAGGCAGCGCTGAGTTTGGCGTAAAACAGCCCTTCAGGGCTGGAATAGCTGGCGATGAAAGCCGTGAGCGGCGCTGCTTTTGCCGCCGTGAGGTTAAGGGTCCAGAAAGCCTCGTTCCATGCGAGAATGACGTTGAGCAGCATCGTTGACGCTATGCCCGGGATCGCCATTGGAGTCAGAACGTATAGCACTTCGTCCTTGAGTGATGCTCCGTCCATTCGCGCAGCTTCAAGAATTTCGCCGGGGATTTCCTTGAAATAGGTGTACAGCATCCAGACGATAATCGGCAGGTTGATCAGCATGAGAATGAACACCAGCGCAATCTTGCTGTCGAGAATTCCGAAGCGGATACAAAGCAGGTAGATCGGGTATAGTACGCCCACCGCAGGTAGCATCTTGGTGGAGAGCATCCAAAGCAGGATGTCTTTTGTCCGCTTGGACGGAACGAAGGCCATAGACCATGCTGCGGGCACAGCGATGATAATGCCGAGTATGGTAGAGCCGCCTGCGATGATGATCGAATTCCAGAGGAATCGGCCGTAATTGCTGCGCTCGAGCACTGCTTTATAGTTTTCGATCGTCCAGTCAAAACCGAGGAAGATCGGTGGATCTGCAATCGCCTGTGCTTCGGTTTTGAAGCTGGTCAGAATCGTCCAGAGGATCGGAAAGAAGATCAACAAGCCCACAGCCCATGCGGCGGTGGTGTTGATGATCTTGCGTTGATTTGTGACGTTGCGTGCCATGATTTTCTCCTCACGCGTCCAGATTCTTGCCGACGATGCGCATCAGGAAGATGGCAACGATATTGGCGAGAATGATTGCATAGACGCCACCGGCCGAGCCGAGGCCCACGTTCTGGCTTTCAAGAACGCGCTGGAAAATGAGATAAGTCAGCGTTTTGGTGCCGAATGCACCGCCCGTGGTGACGAAGATTTCTGCGAAGATCGAGAGTAGAAAGATTGTCTGGATCAAGATCACAACCGTGATTGCGCGGCCCAGATGCGGCAGCGTGATGAAGGCAAAGCGTTTTGACGCAGGCGCGCCGTCCATCTCGGCCGCTTCTAGCTGTTCACTGTCCAAAGACTGGATCGCAGTGAGAAGAATGAGCGTCGCAAAAGGCAGCCATTGCCACGACACGATTATGACAATTGACGTCAGCGAGGCCTGACTGAGCCATTCAACAGGCGTTGCGCCGAAGAATTCCCATAGATGCGCCAGCAGTCCGTAGTTCGGATCCATGAACATGTTTTTCCAGACAAGCGCCGATACTGTCGGCATGACGAAGAAGGGCGCGATTACAAGGATGCGAACCATCCCCTGACCCCACATTGGCTGGTTGAGCAGGATCGCAAGGCCGATCCCGAGGATAACCGTAATCGCCAGCACGCCGCCGACGATGATCAGCGTGGTCATGACCGAGGGCCAGAACGCGCTGGACGTCACGAAGCGGACGTAGTTATCAAAACCGACCCATCCAAGATCACCGCCGCGCAGGGGCAGGTATTTCTTGAACGAGAAGTAGACGGTCATTGTCAGGGGGACGAGCATCCACCCCAAAAGCAGGATCACCGCCGGTGCCATCATAAGGCGCGCTGCTGATCGGGAATGTTGGGTTGCCATCAGGCACACCTCCTCTGTTGACAGGCTCAAGCCGCTTCAGATGAAAGATAACATATTCGGGTGTTTGTTCGGATGAGGGCGGCGTTGCCGCCGCCCTCTTGGTCTAGAAAGTTTAACGGTAGCCCGCGGCTTCCATCGCTTCGTTGGTGATCTCTTGCGCTTTCGCAAGCGCTTCTTCCACTGTCTGCTGGCCTGCGTAAGCCGCCGAGAATTCCTGGCTTACTTCAGTCGCGATGCCGGCAAATTCGGGGATCGCTGCAAACTGGATTCCGACGTAAGGTGAAGGCTCTACAGTCGAGTTCTTAGGGTCAGCCGAGAGGATCGAGTCGAGTGTCATCTGGGCGAACGGTACCTTCTGATACTCCGGGTTCTCATAGAGCGATGTACGTGCGCCGGGAGGAACGTTTGCCCAACCTTCTTTGGCCGCAACCAGCTCGATGTAATCTTTCGATGTTGCCCACTCAATGAACTCTTTTGCTGCCGCTTCGTTCTGAGTGCCGGCAGGGATCGCGAGCGCCCATGCCCAGAGCCAATTGGAACGCTTGCCGAGGCCTGTATCAGGCGCGAGCGCAAAACCGACCTTGTCGGCAACTGTCGAGTCGTCAGCGTTTGTCACAAAGGAGGCCGCAACCGTCGCGTCGATCCACATGCCGCACTTGCCTTGCTGGAACAGCGACAGGTTTTCGTTGAAACCGTTCGCCGCATAGCCTGCCGGGCCGCTTTCATCCATCATGTCTTTGTAGAAATTGAGTGTGTTGGCCCATGCTTCGGTGTCGAACTGTGCATTCCAGTCCTCATCGAACCAGCGTGCGCCGAAGGAGTTTGACATTGCCGTAATGAAAGCACCGCCTTCGCCCCAACCGGCTTTGCCACGCAGGCAGATGCCGTTGATGTCGTTATCACGGTCTGTCATGCCCGCTGCAGCTTCCTTGATGAATTCCCAAGTCGGCGCTTTTGGCATTTCCATGCCGGCCTTTTCCATCAGGTCTTTGCGATACATGATCATCGAGCTTTCGCCATAAAATGGCGCAGCATAAAGCGTGCCATCGTGGCTCAAGCCGTCTGCCATTGCCGGCAGGATATCATCGACATCATATTCGGCGCTCAGGTCATTCAGCGGCACGAGCCAGTCGTTTGCGCCCCAGATCGGCGTTTCGTACATACCGATCGTCATGATGTCGAACGCTCCACCTTTGGTCGAGATGTCGGTCGTTACGCGCTGGCGCAGGACATTCTCTTCCAGCGTGACCCACTCAACTTCGTGGCCGGTTTTGGCCGTGAAGTCGTCGGTGTAGCCTTGCATGCGGATCATATCGCCATTGTTTACTGTTGCGATTGTGATCGTGTCCGCAGCAGCACCACCGGCCGTGAAAAGCGACAATGCTGTCGCGGCGTAAAGTGAATTCTTTAAGAACATCCAAGGTTCCTCCCTCTCAAGATGATGAACGCAGCTTAACGAGCAATCTGACGCGCAGTCAACTTTAATTTTACGCGCGTCAAATAAATATGAAACCCTATACCAAATCAGGGTATTAAGCGGAGTCTCGCATCACCAGCTTACCGTCAAAAAGCGTTTCTTCGCGCTCTGAAAGTCGGGTTTCCGCGTCTAGAATGCGAAACAATGTGCTGGCTGCGCGATTCGCGATTGCGGCGTAATCTTGCCCGATGGTTGTCAGAGACGGACAAGTGTAGCGGGAAAACGGGTGATCGTCGTGGCCGGCAATGCGCAACGCGCTGCCCACACCATGGCCGACGGCTATGCCAAGCCCATAGGCCGCCGATAACATCCCGATGGCCAGACGGTCATTGGAACATAACACAGTGTTGGTCGCGAATGCACGCGCGGACATGAGTCGCGCACCTTCGATGCTACCAATCGCCTCGAATTTCCAGCCCTCTCCCTCAGCTTGATAAATATGCGGCGTGTGGCCGTGCCTCTGCATGCTTTCGAGGTAAGATTGCCGTCGCTTGTTCGCGTTCGGGTTGCTCGGTGATTTCATCTCGAAAAAGCACGGAGGTTCACCACTTCGACATAGATATTCAACAATCAGATCAACGCTTTGAAAGTTATCCGTTCCAACGAATGCCTCGCATGCACCTTCAATATTGGCGTCAAACAGGACAACCGGCACGTCCCTGTTAAAAGCTTCGATGTCCGCACGGTCGGACACCCGGCCAAAAGGAGCCAACAGCACCCCTGCGGGCTTGAGCGAGCGAAGCGCCTCAAGGTTGTCACGCTCTTGTTTAGGGTTGCCATGCGAACTGAGCAAAATAGGGCTATAGCCCGCTGCTAGACAGGCAAGTTCGACTTCGCGACCTATTTCCGAGAAGAACGGATCTGCAAGATTGGGTACCACGACGCCAATGTTCTTTGTCTTGCTTCTGTTTTGGTTCACCGCATAGACGTTGGGCCGATAGTCATATTGCTTGAGCGCTTGCTCGATCCGCTCTCGAGTGGACCTGCGCACGCTAGCGGGATCGTTGAAATACTTGGAAAGAGTCGGGCGCGAAATACCGCTAGCGACGGCGAATTCTTCCATGTTTCGGAGTTTTCGCTGTTCCATTCTTCCCCCAATCTTTACGCATTAGTACGCGCGTAAACTTATTGCAGCATAAGGGGAAACTCCGGCAAAGTGCAATGCCAGAGTTTACAGCATTGACGAATGAACCTCCCAACGACGACGATTGCACATCTAAGACCTTGAACAGCGTCTTACGTCGTTAGCTTTTTTAACAGCCCTCTCGTAGAGGCGTCCTTTGATCTGCAATCAGCACCTTGAACCATAGGCAGAAGTGCGTTCGACAGCTCTTTACCAAGTTCGACGCCCCATTGATCAAAAGAGTTGATCCCCCAGATCACGCCTTCAACAAATACACGGTGCTCGTAAAGCGCGATGATCTGCCCGAGCACGAAGGGCGTGAGTTTTGGGTAGGCTAAGGTAATTGAGGGGCGATCGCCCGGAAAGCAGCGCTGCGCGGCTTGGCGCTCTTTTTCTTGCCCGTTGTAACCTTGTTCCGCGGCGATCTCCATCGCCTTCTCATATGACCGCCCAAGCATCAACGCTTCCGATTGTGCAAGGCAGTTGGCCTTAAGCAGCGCGTGATGGTGCGACAGATTAGGCTCATGACTCTCGGCCGCGATCAGAAATTCAGCCGGGATCACATCCGTGCCCTGATGCAGCAGTTGGTAAAAAGCGTGTTGCCCGTTCGTCCCCGGCTCACCCCAGACAACAGGACCAGAGGCATGCGCGAGGGGGGTGCCGTCTTTCGTGACGCTCTTGCCGTTGCTTTCCATGTCGAGCTGTTGCAGGTAGGCGGGCAGTCGCGATAGTCGCTGGTCGTAGGGCAGCACGGCCCGCGAAGGATAGCCGCAGAAATTGCGGTGCCACACGCCAGCAAACGCCATGAGCATTGGCAGGTTTTCTGTTGGCTCGGCAGTTTGAAAGTGCTGGTCCATCGCGGCAGCACCCGCCAGAAAGTTGCGAAAGTTCTCCGGGCCCACTGCCAGCATGATCGGTAGCCCGACAGGACCCCAGAGTGAATACCGCCCGCCGACCCAATCGGCAAAACCGAATACGCGGCGCTCGGCTATGCCCATTTTGGCTGTCAGTTCGAGCGCGGTCGAAACCGCCGCCAGATGTCCGCCGATGTCCGGCCCGATGCCTCTGCGCAACCAGTCCAGCACCGTCTGCGCATTGGTCATTGTCTCGATGGTCGTGAATGTCTTTGATGCCACGATCACGAGGGTCGATTTGGGATCAAGGCATTCTAGAATTTCGTGAACATGCGCGCCATCGATATTGGACAGAAAGTGGCAGCGCGGCCCGTCGTGATAAGGTGCGAGCGCCAGTGTCGCCATCACCGGGCCGAGATCAGATCCGCCGATGCCGATGTTGATCACATCCGTGAACCGCGCGCCGCCTTGCCCCGCGATCGATCCGTCCCGCACGCCCTGCGCAAACTGCACCATGCGTACAAGTGTTTTCGCAATGGCGGGGCGCACATCCTCCCCGTCCACGATCAGCGGTTTGGTCTCTGTTGAGCGCAACGCGGTGTGCAGCACTGCGCGGTTTTCTGTCTCGTTGATTTTGTCACCGCGCAGCATCGCTGCCCGCGCCTCTGCGACGCCTGTCTCGCCCGCTAGTTCGACCAAAAGCTCAAGTGCTTCGTCGTCGAGGCTTGTTTTGGAAATATCGAGCAGCAGATCGTCGCTTGACGCGGAAAAGCGTTCAAAGCGTCCGGTGTCTTCGAATAACGAGATGATTGTCCGTTCCCGAGCGGCCGCCGCGTTGGTCTCCAACTTTCTCCAAGTCTGCGTCATTACATCTCTCCAAGCCTTGCCGCGCTGCGCGCCAAGGCTTCGATCCCGGCCCAGTCTTCGTTGAGAACCTTGTCGTTCGGCGCAACCCAGCTTCCCCCTGCGCAGATCACGTTGGGCAAGTTAAGGTAGGCGCGCGCGTTCTCAGGGTTCACGCCACCCGTCGGACAGAACATGATTTGCGGCAGCGGTGCGCCGATCGCTTTCAGCGCGGGCGCCCCGCCCGAGGCCTCAGCCGGGAAGAACTTGAGCATATCATAGCCCCGCTCCAGCAAACGCATTGCCTCGCTCGCCGTGGCCGCGCCGGGCAAAAGCGGCAGTTCCTCTTCCTCGCAGGCCGCAATCAGCGCGTCTGTCGCCCCCGGCGAAACACCGAAGGTAGCGCCCGCCGCCTTTGCCGCGCGCACATCTTCAGGGGTGATCAGAGTGCCGGCGCCCACATGGCCGCCTGTCACATCCGACATAATGCGAATGGCCTCGAGTGCTGCAGGTGTGCGCAATGTCACCTCAAGCGCGGGCAGCCCGCCGGCGACAAGCGCCTCGGCCAGGTAGCGCGCCTTGGTGGCATCTTCGATGACAAGCACAGGGATTATCGGGGCGAGTGCACAAATTTCGCGCGTGCGTTTGCTGGCAGTTCTGGCGGAAAGGGTCATGGGTCAATCTCCGAAAATGGTTGCGCCGCTCGTGGCGGCGCCAACGGTGTTGCGAAATGCCGCGAACAGCTCGCGCCCCGTACCGGCCTGCGCACTGGAAAGGTCAACGGTCGCATTGGGGCGCGTGTCAAGATCGCCAGCCAAGACATCGAGCGTGCCAGCCACGGCATCAACGCGCACAAAATCGCCGTCACGCACGCGGGCGATCGGGCCACCGTCAACAGCCTCGGGCGACACATGGATTGCGGCAGGCACCTTGCCCGATGCGCCCGACATCCGCCCGTCCGTCACGAGGGCCACCTTGTGCCCTCTGCCTTGCAGGATCGACAATAGCGGCGTCAGGCTGTGCAGTTCGGGCATCCCGTTGGCCTTTGGCCCCTGGAAGCGCACGACGACGACGACATCACCTGTAAATTCGCCTGCCTTGAAAGCTGACTTAACAGCGTCCTGATCCGCGAAGACGCGTGCGGGTGCTTCGATCATATGATGCTCGGGAGCGACAGCGGAGACTTTCATCACCGCAGTGCCCATCGAACCCGTCATGCGCTTCAGTCCGCCAGTGCTTTGGAACGGATCGCGGGCAGGGCGCAGGATCTTTTCGTTGAGGCTGGTGCCCGCCCCTTTCTCCCAAACAAGCCCTTCGGCTTTCAACTTCGGCTCGGTAGTGTAGTTCTCAAGCCCTTCGCCCGCCACAGTCATTGTGTCCGGATGCAGCAAGCCTGCTCCGAGGAGTTCACCAATCATATAGCCAAGCCCGCCAGCTGCGTGGAAATGGTTCACGTCCGCCAGCCCGTTGGGATAGACCCGCGCCAGAAGCGGCGTGACATCGGAAAGCTCCGAGAAATCCTGCCAGTCAAGGATGATCCCGCCCGCTCGCGCCATGGCGACAAGGTGAATGAGCAGGTTGGTCGAGCCGCCTGTGGCGTTGAGCCCGATGATCCCGTTCACGAAAGCGCGCTCGTCAAGAATAACGCTGACGGGGGTGTAACTGTCTCCCAGCGCACTGAGGGACAGGGCGCGTTTGGCGCCCTCCTGCGTGAGGGCATCGCGCATTGCGCCGTTTGGCGGCACAAAGCTTGCGCCCGGCAGGTGCAGCCCCATGAACTCCATCAGCATCTGGTTGGTGTTGGCGGTGCCATAGAATGTGCAGGTGCCGGGGCCGTGGTAGGCCGCCATCTCGGCGGCCATCAGCGCTTCGCGGCCCACTTCGCCGGCGGCGAATTGTTGGCGCATTTTGGCTTTTTCATCGTTGGAAAGGCCGCTTTCCATTGGTCCTGCGGGGAGGAAGACAGCAGGCAGATGCCCGAAGGCCTGTGCCGCAATCACAAGGCCCGGAACGATCTTGTCGCAGACGCCCAGAAAGACGGCGGCGTCAAACGTGTTGTGGCTGAGCGCAACGGAGGCTGCCAGCGCGATCACGTCGCGTGAGAACAACGAAAGCTCCATGCCCGCTTCGCCTTGGGTGACGCCGTCACACATTGCAGGAACGCCGCCAGCAACTTGCGCGGTGCCGCCCGCTGCGCGCGCCGCCTCGCGGAGCAGATCGGGGAAACGCTCAAAGGGCTGATGCGCCGAGAGCATGTCGTTGTACGCCGTGATAATTCCGAGATTTCCCGCAGTACCTATGGCCAGCTTGTCTTTGTCGTTGCCAGAGGCGGCATAGGCATGCGCCTGACCGCTGCACGAAAGATGCCCGCGCGCCGGACCTTTGATGCGAGCCGCATCCATCCGGTCAAGATAGGGACGGCGCGTGGCTTCGCTGCGCTCGATGATACGCGCTGTAACACGCGCTAAGGTAGGGTGGAGTGTCATTCGACGTCCTTTCAATTAATCTCGCGCCAGCGACGGCCATCGCGGTGCATCAGCATCAGCGCATCTTCAGGGCCGGAGCTACCGGGGTCATAGCCTGCGGGCGCTTGCCCGGCCTCTTCCCAACCGGAGATGATCGGATCAGCCCATGCCCAAGCGGCCTCGACCTCATCGCCGCGCATAAACAGCGTCTGGTCCCCACGGATAACATCCATAATTAGCCGCTCATAGGCATCTTGGGGCTCGGCTTGCTGGTCAAGCGCGTCGGCAAACGTCATGTCCAGCTTAACCTCGGCCAAACGCATGCCGCCGGGGCCGGGCTCTTTGATGGTGTTGCGCAGTGTTATACCTTCGTCGGGCTGCAACCGAATGATGAGAGCGTTGCCTTCGCGGCGTTCCATCGCGGGAAATATCATGTGGGGCGGATCGCGAAACACAACCGCGATTTCGGAGCTGCGCCCGCGCAACTTCTTTCCTGTGCGCAGGTAAAATGGTGTGCCTGCCCAACGCCAGTTCCCGATTTTGACCTTCATCGCAACAAAGCTCTCGGTTCGGCTTTCGGGGTCGCCGGCATGATCGCGATAACTCCCTGCGCCGCGCTGATCGCGATATTGGCCGCGCGCGACATTGGAGGGGTCAACAGGTTCCAGTGCCTCGATCACTTTGACTTTTTCGTCGCGTACTGCACTTGGTTGGAACTTCGAGGGCGGCTCCATCGCCGTCAGGCACAAAAGTTGCATCAGGTGGTTTTGCACCATATCACGCATCGCGCCGGAACGGTCATAGTATTCGCCACGCCCTTCGACACCAAGGCTTTCAGCGACGGTTATTTGCACATGATCAATATGGGTTGCATTCCACAGCGGCTCCCAAAGCGAGTTGGCAAAACGCAGGACCATCAGGTTCTGCACAGTTTCCTTGCCGAGATAATGGTCGATACGGTAAATCTGGCTTTCGTCGAAATTCTGTCGCAGCTCAGCGTTGAGCACCTTTGCGCTGTCAAGATCGTGACCAAACGGCTTTTCCACCACGATACGGCTCTGCGGTGTGGCGATGCCATGGTGATGCAAGCTGGCGCCGATAGCGCCGAACAGAGTGGGGGAGACAGACAAGTAAAAGGCCCGCACGACATCGCCGCGCATGACATCTTTCAATTCAGGCCACCCGTCCGAACCTGTCGCATCGACGCACACATAGGTCAGCATGTCGAGAAACTGCTCAACCAGTTTTGCTTGTTTTGCGGCTTTGGCTGCGAATTCGATTAGGCTTTCACGCACAAACTCGCGGAACGCCACCTGCGTAAAATCTGACCGCGCCGCGCCGATGATGCGCGCCTCCTCGGGCAGTTGGCCCACCGTAAAGCGATGAAACAGGCCGGGCAGGATTTTACGACGCGACAGATCGCCCGTGGCGCCGAAAATGACGAGGTCGAACGGGTCGACGGGAATGACGCGAGAGACCATTTGTTTAACCTGCCATCTTAAGTGGACGGGCATCGCGCAGCAAAGCCCCGATGGTGCGCCCTGTGTCAATCATGCGGTTCGAAAACCCCCACTCGTTGTCATACCAGCTTACTACGCGAACCATGCCAGCCTGCGTCACGCTGGTTTGAGCCGCCGCAAAACATGACGAATGCGGATCATGGTTGAAATCGACCGAGACAAGAGGATCCTCCTCATAGGATAGAACGCCAGCCAGCTCACCGGCTGCCGCTTGCGCAATTGCGGCATTGACTGCGTCGCAGGTCGCTGGCCGCTCGGGCATGAAGCTTAGGTCAACCAGCGAGACATTCGGTGTCGGCACGCGCACGGCAGAGCCTTCTAGCTTGCCTCCAAGTTGCGGCAGTACCAGCGAGATCGCCTTGGCTGCACCTGTAGATGTTGGCACCATCGACACAGACGCTGCGCGGGCGCGGTAGAGATCATTGTGGTTTGTGTCATGGCTTGGCTGATCGCCGGTAAAAGCGTGGATCGTCGTCATGTAGCCGGTCTTGATGCCGAAGGCACGGTCCAGAACCATCGCCACAGGGGCGAGACAGTTGGTCGTGCACGAGGCATTGGAGACGATGATATCATTGGCTGTCAGCTCTGTGTGATTGACGCCGTAAACCACAGTTTTGTCAGCGCCCTTGCCAGGAGCCGAAATCAGCACGCGCTTTGAACCGTTTTGCAAATGTTGCGCCGCCGCCGCGCGTTCGGTGAAAAGGCCCGTGCATTCGTAGGCGATATCGACGTCTTGCCAAGGCAATTCGCACGGATTGCGCAGCGCTGTCAGCCGGATGCTGCGCGCACCTACGATCAGGCGGTCACTCGCGATTTGCACCCGCTCGCGCAGACGCCCGTGAACGCTGTCGTATTTCAACAAATGGGCGATATTTTCAGGGGGGGCCAGATCATTGATGGCGACGATGTCGATATCTGTTTCGCCACTTTCAATGAGCGCGCGCAAAACACCACGGCCAATGCGTCCGAAGCCGTTGATTGCAATCTTGAGTGTCATGTTGCTGTCCTTTTTTAAGTTGGGGAAGGGCGCAATTTTGATAGCGCTAACATTGTGGGGTGAGAAATATCCGCAGATTTAGTGCACATGTCAGAGCTCCTCGGACCATGGCGGATTTGCTCCGGCGCGTGAGACCGTGATTGCAGCAACACGCGCACCATGCTCGAGAGCTTTGGTGAGTACATCGGCCGAAAGATCGGCTAGAGCCGATTTATGTAGCTGACCTAGTTCTGAAAGCTTGGCAAGGATGCCCGCGTTGAACGTATCACCCGCGCCAACAGTGTCGACGATCTCAGCCTTGAGGGCGGAAACCTGGACTTCTTCGCCGCTTGTCAGATAGCCTGTCGCGCCTTCACCGCCGCGCGTCAGGATCACAACAGAAGGCCCCTTGGCCAGAAGGTTCTCCGTCTTTTCGCGCAGCGATAGAGGCTCGGGAATTAGCCAGTTTAGGTCTTCATCCGAAACTTTGACAATGTTCGATAGGGCCATCATACGGTCAAGCCGTTCGCGGTAACGCGCGATGTCACGGATAAAACCGGGGCGGATATTCGGGTCAAGCATCACTGCTCTGCCTTGCGCGTTACGCTCCAGTAAGCTGGGGTAAGCCTCTGCACCCGGTTCGCAGGCAAGGCTGATGCCACCAAAGTAGAGTGCCGAAACCTCGTCCGAAAGCGCAGGCATGTCTTCTGGCAAGAGCATGCGCCCCGCCGAATTCTCGTCATAAAAATCGTATGTTGCGTGGCCGCCGACCAAGCGCACAAAGGCGAGCGTTGTGGGGCGGTCTGACATGATCAGATTGGAGGTATCGACATGGCTAGCCTTCAACCCCTCGACAAGTTGCCGTCCGAACATATCCGTAGAGATACCCGACAGCATGCCCGTCTGAACGCCTAAGCGGCCAAGCGCGATCGCGGTGTTGAAGACCGCGCCGCCCAAATGCGGAACGAAGCCTTCAGTGCCCGTCACAGTCGCGGTAGGTATCATGTCGATCAGGGCCTCTCCGCAGCAAAGTATCATTGGTCAGCCTTTCAGAAACGCGTTGCGATCCACGAGGAACCGATCGGAAAGAGGTAAGCTCGCAGCACCAAGTGATCGCGCATCGCCACCGATCGTGCCTGTTCGAACTTCAGGTATTTCGATGCCGGGTACAGCGAAATCATTCAGGCAGATGCCTGCGCGCGCCACCAGCTCGGCACGCACCTTCGCGGGAAGCGAGCCATCGATCAAAACAGTTTGAAAATCGATCAGGCAGTTGGCCGAAACGATCACCTGCGCCAAACCTTTTGCGGCCCCGTCAAGCCAATTGTTAAGCAGCTCGTGCGAGAAGTCCCATGCGTCGGGATCGCTCCAGCTTGTCTGCCTGTCGTGCCCCGCACTTTCCAGCATAGTTTCCAGCGTTGCCAGCGAAGCCACATCTACAAGTTGCTGGCGGACGCCGTCCTGTTGCCCAACAATCGGCATGGACCCAAGTGCTGCCGCGTTACCGGTTCTGCCTTCGTAAAGCTTGTTGTCCAGAACAAGGCCGCCACCGACAAAATAACCAATGTAAAAATACAAAAAGTCCCTTGGTTTATCCTGATCACCAAAGACGAGTTCCGCACCGCAAGCAGCCGAGGCATCATTGCAGAGATATACGGGGAAATCGAATGACTGCCGAAGTTCCGCCGCAATGTCGCGGTCGCGCCAAGCATCAAGCCTGCTGCCGGCCTGCACCAGTGATTTGTCCCACTCCCAAAGCCGAAAAGGCATGGCGATGCCGAGGCCTGCTACACGTCCTTGCTTGGCCTCGGACATTTCTCCCAGCCAAGCGGCGAGCGTCTCACGCGCAAAACGGATGACAGAATCAGGCATTGGATGGGAATAAACTTCCTTTGTGTGGTGCCGCACCTTGCCTTCAAAGTCGACCAATACGATCTCGGTACTCCTGCGTCCGACCTTCAGCCCGAAAAAGAAAGCGCCATCGGGGTTCAGGCCCATCGGAACCGACGGTTGCCCGACCCTACCGCGGACCCTTAACCCTTTCTTCAATAGGGTGTCGGCTTCGAGCGCACGCATGATGACGGAAACCGTTTGCGCAGAAAGCCCTGTGATACGGCTGATCTCTGCTTTTGACATCGGCCCATTCTCGCGCACCAGCGATAGCACCAGGCGCTCGTTGTAGGCCCGCATCCCGCCTTGGTTCGAACCGCGCGCGACGCGTCCAGTAAGGGCAATCTCACCTCTGGGTGCGTAGCGAGTTTCATTATGCATGCGATTTCCAAACAGCTGTCAAGTGACGCTCTCCATGACAATCTCGTAGATTCGGCAGTCTCTGTCAATTATTAAATCAATCTGATTTATTAATTGGCGTCGCCGTGATTTTGGTCAACCGGTTTTCCCGAGGACAGTAACAATGCGCAAACACGTGGCAAAAGCTTGGTTCGGTTGGACCGGTTAGAAGAGCATAGATAACCTCTTCAAAGTAGGAGGGCGGCACCGGATGGAACCGGCATTCCTGCGCAACCGAGCCACGTGCTGCAAGGGAATCGCACCTCGCACAGGCCGAAATTTACTTGTAGTTTTCCTTAGCCCAAACCGAGGGGTGAAATGCGATGCAGTTCGCTATCGTGAGGGTCGCTTGGTGTTCGAAGAGACTGTGCGCTTACTGCTGGCGAACGCATGGCGCCCCGAAATCAGCCATCACGATACTCTTGGAGCATCCTGCCGGGGGGCTTGACGGTCGTGTGTAGCTCAAACAGCAAAAAATTTCCTGCGAGCTGGGGCAGGGTATATTCGCCTTAGCTGCGGAATCACGATTTCAGAGATACTTGCCCTCATATACCACGCTGAACTCAGAGCAAGTTCACGCCATCATTGATTAGCGACTGCCATTCCCCATAGTTGTTGCCGTCATATGGGGGGAAGCGATCATTCACTGTAGGTGCGTCGAAAGTCCGTTCTGCGGGGTGTTGTTGCGGTTTGATTTCGGTTCGTTTGATCAGGTTGGTGAACAGGTAGGGCTCAAGAACGGTGCAGTCAAAGGGGGGCGCGATGACAGCCGCCCTGCGCGCGCACGTGTTGCACGGTGACCGATCCAACGCCACCGGATGCGCCGCTCACCAAAATCGTCTCGCCCCCTTGCATCCGCGCCTTGAAGGTGTGGAAGATCCATTGGTTTGCCCGACCGTGTGGTATCCGCATCTTGGCATTGCCCTTGGAATGCGAAACCGTGCGGGTGTTGATGTTAGTGTTGTTTGCTCCCCCGCCGCCCGCACGCGGACAACTACGTCGTTTGGTCCCGGATAGGGCACCGGAAGAGTGCCTCGCACCTCACGCGTTTCCGGCACGCCATGACGGTCAGGATAACGGCGGGCATCGTGTCGGGTAGGGGCATGTTGGTTTACAATCGAGTGTTTCTCTCATGAATATCAAAGCGCGGCTGCTGTGCGTGACCCCACTGCCGTGGCGTCTGTCCATACATACGCTTGAACTCGCGGCTAAACTGCGATGGGCTGACATAGCCGACATCAATCGCGGCCTCGTTGACCGCCATGCCGCCTGCGATTTTCATTGCCGCACTGTTGAGCCGCATCGACTTCACGAACTGGATCGGTGCCATCGTCGTGACCTGCTTGAACTGCCGGTGAAAAGCGGCCCTGCTCATGCCAGCGCGGCTTGCCATATCGTCGATCGAGATCGGCATATCCAGATGTGACGACACATGCGCGATGGACCGTGCAATGGCGTTTCCGGCGCCGAAAGCCTGCCGCGCAAAATCGCCCGCCTCGCCTTTCAGGATGGCATAGTAAACCTCCCGAAACCGCGCTTCGCCGAGAACTGCCATATCCGTTTGGCTGTCTCCGAGCTGCAAGAGGCGGAGCAGGGCATGGGTAAAGGTGTCATCCCACCTCGCCAGTCTGATCCCCCGTTCCCGGAGCGCGCCGCCGGTCGGGGCCAGACGGCCTCCGGCAGCCTCAATCTCCATGGCGACCCCAACCATTGCGCGCCGGTCCAAGGATATCATGACCCCGTAAAGCGGGTCGTCGCGCGAGGCGGTGGGCGTTCCGGCCTGTACCGGCATCGACATCGGGCAACAGAGATATTGGCTGTTGTCGTAGACGTATTTGCGGCCATCCAGGACAACCTCCTTCGTGCCGCTGACAATGGCCATGACACAGGGCTCATAGATGGCGGGGACGCACGGTATCGCTTCGGTGGCACGAAAGAGGTGTAGGCCCGCGATGCCGGTCTCTGTCAGGCCGTCGCCGAACGTTCGGCGGGCGATGAATTGTTTGATCCGATCCTTGCTCATGCGAGAGATCTAAGAGCCAAAAAGAAACCTTGGCAACCATATCGAGACGATCAGGCAAGTAATCGCGACAATCTCGTCTGTGTGATTGATCCGGCAGGAGCTATCTACAATTCGAAGAAGGAAACTCATGTCGCACAGTCGCGTGCCGACACCAAAAGGAAAATGCCAATGCCAGACACTGCTTTCGGACCTAAAGGCTGGACGCCAGATCGTCTTGGTGACCTAGCGGGCAAAACCTATCTTATTACCGGAGCCAATGCAGGAGCCGGATTTCAAGCGACGCGGACGCTACTGGCCAAGAACGCCACTGTCGTGATGTTGAACCGCTCAGTTACAAAATCGGAGGCGGCGCGCGCGGAACTGAAAAAGGAATTCGGCGCGAAGGTCGATGTGAGTTTCATCCAGATTGACCTTTCTTCGCTTTCCAGCGTTCGCGCAGCGGCAGCGGAGGTGTTGAAAACGGTCCCCCGGATCGACGCGCTTCTGTGCAATGCAGCTATCGCTCAGGTGCCGACCCAGCAACTCACAGTGGACGGACACGAGAGCATGCTCGGGACAAACCACTACGGTCATTTCCTTCTGTGCGGTTTACTATTCGAGTTGATCGATGCGTCGAAGGGTCGGATCGTGATTGTCTCCAGCCTCGGCTACAACATGGGGATCAGGACCATCCAGTTTGACGACATGAACTGGGACAAGAACTATCACCAGAACAAGACTTATAGCCAAAGCAAATTGGCACAGATGATGTTCGCATATGAATTGCAGGATCGGCTGGCGGCGGCAGGCAAAACCGGCGTCGAAGTTTACGCCTGTCATCCCGGGTCATCAAAGACATCACTCATCTCGACCAGCGGCAATCTGGGTACTCGGATCATGTTCGGGCTCATGTCGCTTTCGCCATTGGTTCAATCGGCCGAGAAAGGCTCATGGCCTGAAGTGATGTGTGCTACCGAGGGCGGGTTGGAACAGCGGGCGCTGTATGGCCCCACTGGCCGAATGGAATTCGTCGGCCCGGTCGGCAAAGGCACGCTGCATGCGCATGCCTGTGACAAGGCGGCTATGGCCAAACTGTGGGACGTGTCCGAATATGCAACCGAATTCCGCTGGAGTATCTGAGCCTTGGATGTGGGCGGCGCTAACATCGGTGCGCCGCCCGCCATAATTTAGAACCCTTCAAGCACCAGTTTCCCCTTGGCCTTGTTGCTTTCGAGGGTCGCATGGGCGCGTTTCAGTGTCGCCGCGTCGATCTTGCCCAGAACCTCGGTTGCGGTTGATTTGATTTTGCCCGCATCCAACAGATCAGCCACTTCGTTGAGGATGTCATGCTGGCGCGTGATGTCGGCTGTTTCGAACAAGGACCGCGTAAACATCAATTCCCAATGCGTCGATATAGCCTTGGTTTTGAGCGGCATAATATTGAGCGTTTCAGGATCATCAATTAGGCCGAACCGGCCCTGTGGCGCGATGAACTCGGCGATTTGTTCGATGTATTCATGGGTGTGCGTCGTTGAGAAGACATATCCGGGCTGGCCGGTCCCCAAGGCTTCGATCTGGGGTGCCAGCGGTTCGGTATGATTGATCACATAATGTGCGCCAAGATCTTTGACCCAACCCTGCGTTTCAGGGCGCGACGCGGTAGCGATTACGGTCATATCAGTCTTTGCGCGCAAAAGCTGGATTGCAATGGAGCCGACCCCGCCAGAGCCGCCAATGATCACGACGGCATTCGCTGCACCGGGAACAGCGTCGCCCACGCGCAAACGGTCAAAGAGCATTTCATAGGCGGTCAATGCGGTAAGTGGCAGTGATGCTGCGTCAGCGGCGGTGACGGATCTGTGCCTGTTACCTACAATCCGCTCGTCCACCAGATGATATTCCGCGTTTGTACCCGAACGGTCGATTGCGCCCGCGTACCAAACCTTATCGCCGGATTTAAACATGGTCGCGTCCTTTCCGGTTGCGACAACTTCGCCGACCGCGTCCCAGCCCAGAATGACGGGCGTGTCGCCTTCAGGTGGGCGGCTTTGGCGTATTTTGTAATCAACTGGGTTTACCGACACGGCTTGAATCCGGACCAAAAGATCGCGGCCTGTTGCGGTCGGCTTGTCAATTTCCAGATCAATCAAAGAGTCCGGGCGATCAAGCGCGCCCGCAGTTTTGTATCCAACGGCTTTCATAGTATTGAAACCTTTAATGAGGGTTAGGTTGTTTGAAGATTTGAGATTGTGGCCTTGATGGCCTGAACCACGGCGCTGACTTTGCCAGTAACCAGTGCGTCGGCGTGGGGTTGGCCAAAGGCCTTGGCATCGTTGTCGAAGTAGCGGCCCGACACATCAGCGAAGTCGGGATCAAGTGCTGCGCGGTAGAGAATTTCGGCGCCAATTCTTAGATCGTTGCCGGCAACGCCAAAGCCTTCCTTGACCATCTTGCTGGCCAGCAGTGATCCGGGATTGAGCGCCAAGACGCTAGGCCCGTCCGGAAGCTGCGCAGCGAGATCGCGCGACCACATAGTGATCGCCAGTTTGCTTTGGGCATAGGCGTTCATGTCGTCCAGCGGGTGCCCGCCTCGGAGTGCAGCGATATCCACGGGCGCCTGTGCTGCCGAGGATAAATTAATGATGCGCCCACCGGTCGGGATCAGGTCTAGGAGGCCGACCGTCAGCATGTAGGGTCCAATCGTGTTTACCATGAACCGCAAATCCAGCCCTTCGGGTGTGATGGTTTGAGGCGATTTTAGGACGCCAGCGTTGTTGATCAAAACATCAATCTGCGTGTGATCCTGTTTGATCTCGTCAATCAGGCCCACGACATCCGCGCTGAGCGACATGTCGGCCAGATAAGGCTGTGTCTTGCCGCCTATGGCCGCGCACGCTGCATCGAGCTTGTTCCGGCTACGGCCGTGGACCAGTACAGTATGGCCGTCTCGCACCAGCATTTTCGCAGTTTCAAAGCCAATTCCGTCGGTGGCACCAGTAATCAGAATAGTTTTGGGCATTGTCGTATCCTTTTGATTGGACGCGCGGGTAGAATTTTTTCCGCCTGACGTTTCATCGTTGTTTCCGTATCGCAGGAGTTGAGCTGCAGGTTTAGCGAAACATGGTTAACGCCCGCCTCCTGCAAAACCTCCAAATAGCGGCGCAGGTGGGTCACGCCTGATTGGAACCTCAGGTGAATCGGGCGCGGTGCTGCATCCGGCTCTCTAACAAGATCAACGTTAAGCGATTGCATCACCGGCTTGTCCGATCCGCCTTCAACAGCAACGCGGGCGCGGAAATCGGCGATTGCCTTTGCTTTGACATTGGCGTTGCGGGGGCATGTGATCCAGCCGACGCTGTTGTGCGCGGCCCAATCAGGACGTCGGCGGCGACCACCGGTCACCGAGAGCGGCAGCTTACGGCCCATTGATTTTTGCCATATGTCCATCGCGCCACGAGACATTCCTTGCGCAGTTTTAAAGGCGGGATAGTCAGGGGCCATCGACCGGATATAGTCAAAACTGTCGCGAAACCGATCACCACAACCCCCAAGCGACTTGTTCGTGGCCGGGTATTCTTCGGGGCGAACCCCAGACGCGACGCCTAGCAGTAAACATCCCCCCGCCAGAACTTCCACGCTTGCCGCGGCCTTCGTCACGTGCGCGGGATGGCGCAATGGAAGAGTGATACTGGCAACGCCAGGGGCGATGCGACTGGTCTGGCTTGCCAGCACTCCAAGGTACGTAAAGTGGTCGAACATCTGCCCTGCATCGCCAAATAATGGCACATTGAAAGGCATGTCGCACAGCCACACTGCGGAAAAGCCGAGGGCCTCCGCCATCTGGACCCGCTCAAAGTGGCACATCATTGTCGGCACGGGCCCCGTGACGTAGCTTTCAAGCGGCGCAACCAGACCAAGGCTCAGCTGGTCGGGTTGGAGTGCCGTGTTAGAGGTTGTGTTGATCATGGCAAATTGGGTCATCTCAAGCTCTTAGCAAATCACGAGCGGCAATCAGCCTGCTTCAGTCCCTCTTTATATTATTTTGAAATTCAGGATAAGGTTGTATAATTGGATTTCATAATTCCGAATTTGGATATAATTTCATGGATACCGAAAGTGTTAGACTCTTTGTGCTGTCTGCCGGAAAGCTAAACATCAGTGCGGCAGGCAGAGAGTTGGGCATGGCTCCGGCAGTAGCAAGCGCGCGGCTGGCAAAACTTGAAAAAACACTTGGCGCAGATTTGTTGCGGCGCTCGACGCGCAAAGTGTCCCTTTCGATTGAAGGCGCCGATTTCCTGCCGTTCGCAAAAGAAATAGTCGCTCAGGAAGACGCGGCTTTGGCGGCCTTGGGCATGGTGAAACCGTCCGTCAGCGGCACTATGCGCTTTGCCGCACCCAGCACGTTTGCACAACACTACATTGCACCCGTCTTGCCCAAGTTTCTGGCGCAGTATCCCGAGATCACCTTGGACCTACGGCTATCGGACACACAATTCGATTTGATCGAGGGAAGCTTCGATCTGGCTCTCCGCAATGTGGAAATGTCCGATAGCAGCCTTAAGGGGCGCAAGCTGGCGGATGACGTCCGCGTGCTGTGCGCGTCGCCTGCATATCTTGCGGAACACGGGCTGCCTGACAAACCGGCCGAGCTGGTAGAACACCGCCTGATGTCGTTCAAGGATTTCTCGACCAAAGGCCTTGTGACCGCGACAGGGCAAAAGGCGCAATTCGAGCCAAAGATCGCAGCAGCGCGATTATTATGTGACGACGGTCAAAGCCAGAAGATCGCGACGATAGCTGGCGCGGGGATCTCCATCAATTCGATATGGAGTGTTTATAATGAACTGGCCGACGGTACGCTCGTTCGGGTTTTGCCGGACTACCGTCTTGATGAGCAAACAGCTCTATGGCTGGTCTATCCGAAGTCAAACGTGCTCACCGCGAAGGTGCGGGTGTTCATTGATTTTCTGATGGATGAGGTGGGAGGCACGCTCCCGCAACTTGACTGACAGGGTTTTCATGCTCGAACAGCCAGCGGCTAGAACATGTCGTTCTGGTTCTTGCGGTTTTCCGGCAGGACGGCGTACTGTTGGAAGTAGCCGGGGTTATTTACAGTGTTAGCATCGGGATCGACGATGATTGCAGCTACTGCCGCGGATACGAGTTCCGGTGCAGTTTTCTTGGTGATACTGTCAATTATTGTGCATTGATGACTCGTCAGGTGCCAAATCCGCACAGGTCCCAGTTACGCAATATTCAGGGACCAATCATAGTTAACGTAATCACATTGACCAAAGAGGATGTCGACACCTGTGTTGTCCGGCAGGTTCTCATCTTGCTATCGCAGGAAGATGGCATCTTGCGCTGGTGAACTTGCACGCACAATCGGTGAGATCACGCAGCAGGTTTTGACGGAGAATCTGCAAAGTGCGGGACGTGACGGATAATCTGGAGCACGGTCCGCCCGTCGCGGTTCGATATACCCTGACGGGAATGGGCAATGAACTTGAGGGGCTATCGGTATGGGCGGCTGGCAGTGACAGTGATGTTGAACGATCACGCGCAATGTTTGAGGGTTCTCAATAATCCGATCAAAAAGAGGCAACGTTTAATTAAGGCGCAGCTAATGCTTACGAAAAAATCCGTCGCAATTGAAGCAGAGCTTATCTGGCCACACGGCGGATTTTATCAAACCTGCAATTTCGATACTTTTGTCGAAATCCCAGACTTTGTAAGTCTCCTCAAAGACCCACGTTCATCCAAGCGCGTAACCGGCGCCGCGAACCGTTCTTATCGGATCACTACTGCCATAGCTTACCAATACCTTACGCAATCTTGCGACATGAACATCGACAGTACGCATATCTACAAAAACGTCGCGCCCCCACACCAGGTCAAGCAATTGATCACGGCTGAAAACGCGACCCGGCCTTTCCATCAATCTACTTAACAATTTAAATTCAGTGGGGCCCAATTTCAGCTCATGCGAATTGCGGCTGACACGGTGGTTTACAGGATCCAGGATTATATCTTCAAATTCAAGCGCGCGTCCTGCTGCAACCGGTCGGGATCGACGCAATTGAGAACGTACGCGCGCCATCAATTCACTAATAGAATAGGGCTTGATGACGTAATCATCCGCACCGGTGTCCAGACCGCGCACTTTATCGACATCTTCGGATCGCGCGGACAGCATGATTACCGGAATATGACGGGTGTCGTCGCGTGTCTTGATTTGGCGACACACTTCAATACCACTCATCAAGGGCATCATCCAATCAAGGACCACCAGATCGGGCAAAGCTTCCTCTATCATCAAAAGGGCATCTTCGCCATTTTCGGCACAACGTACGTTGAACCCCTCAGCCTCAAGGTTGTAACTTAAAACCTCGCGTTGCGCTCGCTCGTCTTCAACCAATAGAATTTGCGCCTGCAGCGTTCTCACCGATCAGATCCCCTTGCTCGTTGAGGTATCGTCAGCTTTTTGTCGTGCGTCATCTGGTTTCGTCCCCGTCGCTAAATATACGACTTGTTCTGCGATTGAAGTGACATGATCCCCCATCCGCTCTGTGTTCTTGGAGATAAAGTGAAGGTGTAAACAAGCAGTTATGTTGCGCGGGTTTTCCATCATGAAGGTCAGCAACTCTCGAAATAAAGCATTGTACATCTGGTCAACATCGACATCACGGGCGATGACATCGGCAGCCAGCGCCGCATCACGGTGAATGTAGGCATCTAGCGCGTCTTTCAACATTCCCTCAACGGCGCGCGTCATCCGGCGAAGCGTCCCGACGCTATCGTTGATCGGAGCGATTTGTGCGAGCACTTCCGTGCGTTTGGCCATGTTCTTGGCATAGTCACCGATGCGTTCAAGGTTTCCGCTTATCTTGATCACACTGAGTATCAGGCGAAGATCAATGGCGGTCGGGGCGCGTAACGCAATGATCCGTGCCGCGCGCTCGGTGATCGTCTCTTCAAGTTGGTCAATTACAGCATCCCCAATACGAACCTGCTGAGCAAGATCCTCATCGCGTGTTTCGAGCGCTTTCATTCCGAGGCGAATAGCGTCTTCAACAAGGCCGCCCATTTTCATGATTTCAGCTTGAACACCGTCCAGATCAGTGTCGAAAGCAGAATAAATGTGTTCTTTTGTCATGGGTTATCCGATCCTGCCGGTGATATAACTTTCAGTTCTCGGGTCAACCGGCGCTGTGAATATCTGGTCGGTGTCCCCGTACTCTACCAGACTTCCGAGATGAAAAAACGCTGTTTTCTGGCTGACTCGCGCGGCCTGTTGCATCGAGTGGGTGACGATAACAACGCAATAATTCTGGCGCAGATCATCAATCAATTCCTCGATTTGTGCGGTTGCGATTGGATCAAGCGCAGAGCAAGGTTCGTCCATCAACAACACTTCGGGTGATGTTGCGATGGCGCGCGCGATGCACAGACGTTGCTGCTGCCCCCCCGATAGCCCTGTTCCTGCGTTTTCCAGTCGGTCTTTGACTTCATTCCACAATGCGGCTTTGCGCAAGGCGTTTTCGACTATGTCAGCCATCTCACTCTTGTTACGGGCAAGCCCATGAATTTTCGGACCATACGCGACATTGTCAAATATCGACTTTGGAAACGGATTAGGTTTCTGGAACACCATGCCGACCTTGGCCCGCAACTGCACAGGATCGACGTTACGGTCATAGATATTTTCGCCGTCCAGGCGAATATCTCCTGTGACACTGCAAATATCGATGGTGTCGTTCATTCGGTTCAAGCAGCGTAGAAAAGTGGATTTGCCACAACCGGATGGCCCGATAAATGCCGTGACTGTGTTCGGGGCGATTTCGACCGATACGTCCTTAATTGCGATCGTTTCGCCGTAGGAAACTTTTACGTTCTTGGCCGAAATTTTTTGTCGCGTCGTGGTTTGGGTGCTTTCGATCACTTGAATGTCTTTCATTTGTTTTTCTCCTTACCAGCGGCGTTCAAATCGGCGACGCAACAGGACTGCGGCAATGTTCATGATGGCCAAAAACACCAGCAATGTGATGATCGCCCCTGACGCGCGTTCAGCGAATCCGGGATCGGCGCGTTGTGTCCAGTTAAAGACCTGCACAGGCAGTGCCGTCGCAGCTTCGCCAAACAGCCCTGCGGTTTCGCTGTAGGGGGCTGGATATTCGCGTACAAAGGCCACCATTCCGATCAATAACAACGGCGCGGTTTCACCCAGCGCCTGCGCCAAACCGATGATGGTGCCTGTCAAAATTCCAGGTGCCGCAAGCGGTAGAACATGGTGAAATACGGATTGCACTTTACTCGCCCCGACCCCCAGTGCCGCATCACGGATCGACGGTGGCACTGATTTCAGGGCGGCGCGCGTTGAGATGATAATGGTTGGTAGGGTCATCAGGGTTAATACTAATCCGCCAACCAGTGGTGAAGATTGGCGTAGCCCGCCAAAATTGATGAAGATCGCCAGGCCAAGAATGCCAAAGACAATCGACGGCACGGCGGCAAGGTTGCTGATGTTTACTTCAATAAAGTCAGAAAGCCGGTTCTTCGGCGCAAATTCCTCCAGATAGATCGAGGCGGCAACACCTAGGGGTAAAGCCAGCACAAGAACCACAAGCATCATATAAAGCGACCCCAGGATGGCCACACCCAATCCGGCTGCTTCGGGGCGCTGGTCGCTGGCATCGGGCGCTGTCAAAAACCGCCAATTGAACCGCGTCTTAATCACGCCGAGGTCTGCAAGGCGTTGTGCAATTTCCAGTGCTTCAGGGGAGGTGTTACCATCCAATGCTGCGCTTTCCATCGTGACGCGGCCCTTGAAATATCCATCGACCCGCCCCTCCGTCAGAACGTCGATTGTCAGGGTTGTACCAACCAGTTCGGGGTTCGCCAAAACATGATTGCGCACAGTCGCTACCGCTTCTTTGCTGATCATCTCGCCGATGTGTTTATCTGATAAATCGGTCGTAATGCCCAGCTCGGCCAGCTGCCTGATCAACGCGGCCCGCAGTAATGGCGCATAGCCAAACGTCGTAACCCTTGCCATGAGGTCTGGGTCGCGCGTGCCGGTTTTGTCAAGTTTGTCTTCGGGCAATGCGATCTCAAGGGTGACGTAAGTTTGGCGAAACGCGCCCACACCGCTTGAAACAACGGTTGTTAACAAAACCACAAGTGCCAGTGCAGCGATGCCAATCGCGCCGAGCCCATAGAAGCGAAACCGCCTCTCAGCTGCGTTGCGGCGCTTTGTGCGATCATCGCGCACCAATAGTGATGGGGTAACCTTGCTCATTCGTACTGCTCCCGAAATTTACGCACAACGACGAGGGCCACCACATTTAATCCCAATGTAAGGACGAACAACGTTAGCCCAAGTGCAAAGGCAACCAACGTTTCAGGGCTGGCAAAATCGGTGTCCCCCGTCAATTGGCTGACGATCTTGACGGTGATTGTTGTCATGGCTTCGAACGGATTCAGCGACATCCGCGCAGCGGCGCCAGCCCCTAGAACCACAATCATCGTCTCGCCAATTGCGCGACTTGCGGCCAACAGAATTGCACCGACAATGCCGGGTAGCGCTGCTGGGATGACAACCTGCCGGATGGTTTCTGAGTGCGTCGCCCCAAGACCAAAGGACCCGTCGCGCATGGATTGGGGGACCGCGTTAATGGCGTCATCCGACAACGAGGATACAAACGGAACCAACATGATCCCCATCACAAGTCCTGCTGTCATGACTGATGATGCGCTGTCTCCCAGTCCGAGGGGTTGCGCAAAATGATCCCTTAGCAGCGGCCCGACAGTCATCAACGCAAAAAGTCCATAAACTATCGTTGGGATACCGGCCAACACCTCGATCATCGGTTTGGCAAAACCTCGCATGCGCGGCCCTGCATATTCGGACAGGTATATCGCCGCGAACAGGCCAACCGGAACCGCAATGAGCAATGCGATGACGCTGATATAAAGCGTGCCCCAAAGCAGTGGCAGGATGCCCAACGCGCTGTCACCGCGAAAATTGGGCGCCCATTCAGCCGAGAAGAAGAAATCGACCCAGTCGTAGTCGCGAAAAAAGTTGGCTGTTTCAAAAATCATCGATAAAACAATGCCCACAGTCGTTAAAACGGCGACACTTGATGCGCAGAGCAGTAGAAACTTGATCCAACGCTCGGACGCTGTACGGGCCCGAAAGGATCGTGTGGATTGCCGTATTGCACCGATACACCCAAGTGCGGCGACACCTAAGACCGTCCAGTACAATACGGGAAATGAAAGCGTTTCGATGCCCTGTTTTTGCGCGATGGACCGGATCAGATACAACACAAAAACAGTGACTAAAACAGGAACAATCACGCTCAGAAATGCATTCGTTGCGTGGGCTTTGGGCAATGCAGCTAACGTACGGACATCTCCTTGTGATGCCGCCGTAGCGCGCACTTTGGCCCCCCAAAAGC
Organism: Sulfitobacter sp. F26169L; assembly: GCF_026410285.1. Taxonomy (GTDB): domain Bacteria; phylum Pseudomonadota; class Alphaproteobacteria; order Rhodobacterales; family Rhodobacteraceae; genus Sulfitobacter. Next base: position 30,328 of record NZ_JAPMLP010000008.1, read on the forward strand.
CAATTGTTGCCAGTGCTATAACAACAACCGGCAACGAGATGAAAAATTCAAACACCCACATCAAGGCAGCTTTCCTTTTGATGGCTGCAGGCCCGACACAGCATCAGCCCTGCAACCTGTTTTACATACCGTCGAGAAGGGTGCGGTTTGCTACTGCATCTTGCGTGCTCGCCAGCTTGGGATCAGACACCAGACCGTATTCGGCCAGTGGGCCGTCCGGCCCCGCGATTTCATCGCTTACGAAGAAATCAGCAAACTCCTGCAAACCCGGTATTTCACCCAGATGCGCGGCCTTGATGTAGAAATAAAGCGGCCGCGAGACAGGGTAGTCGCCTGTGGAAATGCTCTCTGTCGTCGGCACAACATCGGACATTGTGGCAACCTGCAATTTATCACTGTTGTTTTCATAAAACGACAAGCCGAATACGCCGATACCGTTGGTATCCGCTTCAATGCGGGCTAGTGTTTCGGTGTAGTCACCGTCAACATCAACCGACAATCCGTCTGTTCGAACCGTCATGCAGGAACTTTCGGCAGCATCCTCGTCGCCGCCGTTGATCGCCAGAATTGCGTCCAGCGCACCGCTTTCTTCACAGCCTTGCAGAAGCACTTTTTCCTCGAACACCTCGCGTGTTCCGTGCTTGGTGCCCGGAATAAACGCTTGGATCGGCTGATCCGGCAGTTTAGCGTTCACCGCGGTCCAGTTTGTATTGGCGTTTGCCGCCATTGCACCGTCAACAGGCAGTTCGGCAGCGAGGGCCAGATACCAGTCAGCAGGCGTAAATTCAAATGTGTTACCGTCGATGTCGCTGGCGAATACGATGCCGTCGTAACCAATGCGCACTTCGACAATATCCGTCACGCCGTTTTCAGCGCAGGTTGCGATTTCGGAGTTCTTGATCGCACGGCTGGCGTTAGCAATGTCGACTGTGTTTTCGCCGACACCTTCGCAGAACCGCTTAAGGCCTGCCGATGACCCCCCGGATTCAACAACCGGAGTTGGAAAGTCGAAGTTTTCGCCAAATGCTTCGGCAACGATGGCCGCATATGGCAATACAGTAGATGAGCCTGCAACCTGCACGTTTTCGCGCGCAACGGCCGCAGTGGCGGATACGGTGGCAAGAAGAAGTGATGAAGTTGTAAATTTTACGAGTGACATAGTCGCTCCTGTCAAATTCGCTTGAGGACCACCCCCATGGTGATCCTGGCGCGCTTATCGGCGCGCTTGCTTTCAGTTTTGCTACAGGAACATTACAGTTTTATGACATCTTGATGGGGCGGGCACTTCTGCCCACAGACTTATCCATCATTGACAATCGAGGGCAGAACGACAGTGAATTGCGACCCTTGTCCAACCTGACTGCTGATCTTCAGTCGACCCCGATGGCGATTTAGTATGTGTTTTACGATCGCCAGCCCCAATCCGGTGCCGCCAAGTTGACGGTTGCGATGACCATCGGCGCGATAAAAACGTTCGGTTAAGCGTGGCAGATGGAGCGGAGCAATCCCCGGACCTTGATCGGCAATCTTGATCTCAATCGCAGGGCCACGTAGGACAGGATCGTGCATAACGTGTTCGATCGTCACATCGACCGTTTGATCCGCGCCACCATATTTGATCGCGTTCTCGATCAGATTGGTAAAAATCTGTATCAACTGGTCGGCGTCTCCGACAAAAGACAGCGGCCCTGTCCCCAACTCCATTTGCAAGGTCACGTTGTTTTTCGCAGCCATCGGGTTGAGGTTTTTCAGTGTGGTTTGCAACAGCGCTCGCAGATCGATCTGTGTGTTTGGGCGCACCCGTTCCTCGGCTTGGACGCGACTAAGGGACAGCAAATCACCTACAAGCCGGTTCATCCGTTCCGCTTCATCGGCCATGATGGCCAGAAACCGGTCTTGCGCTTTTGCATCGTTGCGCGCTGGGCCACGCAGAGTTTCAATGAACCCCATCACGGACGTTAATGGCGTGCGCAGTTCATGGCTGACGTTCGCAATGAAATCGCGCCGCATTTGTTCTGCTCTCTCAGCACCGGACACGTTTTCAAGACTGAACAACAGTAAATCAGTATCGCCAATAACCTGCAAATGGCCCTTATAGTTCACGTCCTCGCCGTTTTCGACAATCTGATATGTGACGGTTTGAGGTGTGCGGTTCGTCAAACCTTGCTCTACAGCGGCAACCAGTTTCGGGTGCCGTACAGCAGTCGCGAAATGACGTCCCAAAACAGCGTTTCCCAGCACATCTTCGGCCAACTCGTTCAACGCTACAATGACGTGTTCATCCCCGATGATTAACGTTGGCAGCGGGAAGGCGGCAATCAAATCCTGTGCCGCCCAGAGTTGCTGTTGTTTTTGGTCGGGCATGATTGCACCTGTACCTTAATCCATTCGGGGGTTTGTATCCGGCTTCAGAAGGTAACAAAAGAGTAACCAACCTAACTTGTCGGTAGCATACTCCTTTAGCCGATAGTCCTGATCTCGAAACAGTTCAGCTCCAATTGACCGCCGCTCGGCGAAGACTGGGCGTGCCCGACATAAACACAACCCAGCCCGACCCGGTCGACTTGCTTAGCAAGGTGAATGGCCGTTTTCATCGACACCTTGCGAGCCTTTGATCCTTGCACACGCAGAATGGTTGATGTGAGGTGTGGGCGCTGCGAAAGAGGTGTCAATCGATCACAACCGGTTTGGAATCGCGAGCGACGTTTAACATTTGTTAGAAGTTATAGATGTTGGCCGGTTCGACGATACTTCCCCGCGCCTTCAATCTTTGCCCCTGGATAGCGGGGAACTGTCGACTTTTTGGGGCCCAGCAGAAGCTGGACGTCCTCGTGCAGCGCACAGAATGGTTGCCGTAGCCACTTAACTTAAAGCCAATCAAAACAGTCCAGTTCCGAACCAGAAGCTCAAACTGGCGTGTTGATAAGTGCGGACGGTCATGGAAAGGCCCGGAAACATAAATTGGCATCCGGTTATTTTGAAAGACTTAATCCAGTTGGTCACAGTCTTTCCCGTAGTATGTCATCGCAGATAAGATCCGTGTCTTTGAGCGTGACAGGATCAAAAACGTCCAACATCCTATCGACTGCGACAATGAACAAACCCGGATCCGGAAGGTTTTCCGCGGGTTAGGGGCCTGCGCAAAGAGCCAAGATCCGTTCGGGAAGCAGCAGACTCTTTTGGCCGACTAGGCGATCAATATTCGAGGTTCCGCGCTTCTGGAATATCGCAGGAAATTGGGTTTTGAATCTTATCTGCCTCCTATTCAGCACAATCTGCAAAATTGCGGTAAAAGTGAAAGTATCCAAAATAGAACTTGACGATCGCCGTAATATCAATATTTCTTGATATATGGATAGTAAGACCGCTCTCGATGCCTTCGCCGCACTCAGCCAGCCTACCCGGCTAGACGTCTTCCGCTTGCTCATAAAGGCAGGGGAGGTCGGCATGTCGGCAGGCGATATCAGTGATACTCTCGGGGTCCGCCAGAACACGATGTCGGCCAACTTGTCGATCCTTGCACGTTCCGGATTGATACGCAGCGCGAGAGAAGGGCGCAGCATCCGTTATTTCGCCGATATGCAGGGGATGCGCGGACTGTTGAGCTTTCTGATGGAAGACTGCTGCGGCGGAAACCCCGAGCTTTGCCAACCCGTTATCAATGAACTCGCCTGTGCCTGTTAGGAGACTATCATGACCGATACATCGTTTTCCGCTGCGGCGGGTCTTGGAACATTTGAGCGGTGGCTGTCCGTCTGGGTGGCGCTAGCGATTGGCGCGGGATTGCTGTTCGGCAATCTTTTCCCGGAGGTTTTTGCCGCTCTGGCTGCGCTGGAGGTTGCATCGGTCAATCTGCCCGTGGCGGTACTGATCTGGGCGATGGTCTATCCGATGATGGTGGGTGTGGATTTTGGCGCATTGCGGCAGGTGGGCGACAAGCCGAAAGGGCTGGTCGTGACGCTGGCGGTGAACTGGCTGATCAAGCCCTTCACAATGGCAGCGCTTGGCGTTCTGTTTTTCGAGGTTGTGTTTGCCGGCCTGATCCCGCCCGATGATGCGCAGGCGTATCTGGCGGGCGTTATCCTGCTGGGGGCAGCGCCCTGTACCGCAATGGTGTTTGTCTGGTCGAACCTGACGCGCGGCGACCCGACCTATACGCTGGTGCAGGTCAGCGTGAATGATGTGATCATGGTGTTCGCCTTTGCGCCCATCGTAGCCCTATTGCTGGGCGTGACCGACATTGTCGTGCCGTGGGATACGCTGCTATTGTCGGTGGGGCTTTATGTCATCCTACCGCTGATCGCTGGATATTTCACCCGCAAAGCCCTCGTCGCGCAAAGCGGCGAGGCGGCGGTGGATGTCTTTAAATCGCGGGTGCAACCCTTCTCGATCTTCGGTTTGCTGGTGACGGTCGTTCTGCTGTTCGGGTTTCAGGGGGAGGTGATCATCGAGCGTCCGCTGGTTATTGCGCTTATCGCGGTTCCGCTGATTATCCAATCCTATGGTATTTTCTTTGTCGCTTATTTTGCGGCGCGGGCGTGGAATATTCCCTTCAACGTCGCAGCTCCCTGCGCACTGATCGGCACATCCAATTTCTTCGAGCTGGCTGTCGCGGTCGCAATCAGTCTGTTCGGATTAGGCTCTGGCGCGGCACTGGCAACGGTTGTCGGTGTCCTGGTGGAAGTGCCAGTGATGCTCTCGCTTGTTGCCTTTGCCAACAGGACACAGCACTGGTTTCCAAAGGAAAAGGATGCATCATGACCGTCGTTATCCACCACAACCCCGATTGCGGCACGTCGCGCAACGTCTTGGCAATCATCAAAGCGTCGGGCGAGACGCCAGTGGTCATCAATTATCTTGAGACCGGCTGGACCCGCCCACAGCTTTTGGCGCTTTTTGCCGCTGCCGGTCTAACGCCCCGCACCGCCCTGCGCACGACGAAGTCGCCGGCGGAAGAACTGGGACTGCTCGATCCTTCGGTCAGCAACGATGTAATACTTGAAGCGATGCTTGAGTACCCCGTTTTAGTCAATCGCCCTATCGTCTGCACCCGCAAGGGCATTCGCCTGTGCCGCCCGAGTGAGGCGGTACTGGATCTTCTTGACCGTTTGCCGCCCGGCCCAATGACAAAAGAGGATGGCACGCCGCTGATTGATGCGAACGGAAATCGCGTGGGCTGATGCCGAAGTTTTTCTGCTTCCCCAAGAATGTCCTGAAATCCACCGCTCGTCGGACAGCTTGTCGAAGCGGGTATCTTAACACTTGCGGCGAAAGCCTGCTTCGACTGCAACTTCGCCCGTGACCGGCATTCTTTCGCAGCGAAGTGCACGAGTAGCTGGTATTCACGTCGCATTGCGAAGTCAAAATTTTGGCATTTGCGGCAAGTTGTGTGCTACGTGTGGAAGCAGCGAAGATTAAAACTTTCTGCTCAGGGCTCGCATTCCGTCCTCGCCGCTGCCTGATTTCAGATTTTTTCCAAACCGGTGAATGGCACGCACCGTTCCCCAACATCGCTTGGATGTCCATGCGCTCCGCAATACTCAAAGCGGCTTCCAATTCGACGCTAACATAACACACTGTGCCGTCGCGTAGAGCATCGCATTGGTATGAATGATCTCTGTTTGGTGGAGCCACACCCGCCATCTCTGCAAATGGAGTTGACGGCTGTAAGTACACTGTTCCGCATTTCTGTGTAGTAGTGAGTGTCGCCTGCAAAGAAACATTCCGATAGGCATTCCCCAGCCTAAGCAGGGAAACGCCTTTTTTTTACACCAGATGCTTAGCCTGCTTTGAATTCCGGATACGCTTCCATGCCCAGCTCTGCCATATCAAGCCCGTTGATTTCACTCTCTTCGTCAACGCGGATGCCAACAGTTGCTTTAAGTACCATCCAGACAACCGAAGACGTGACGCATACAAATACCCCAACAACAAGGATTGAGTAAATTTGAGTGCCCAAAGCTGCAGCGTCGTTGGTGAACACTACTGCAATGGTCCCCCAGATGCCTGCACACAAATGCACAGGGATCGCACCGACCACATCATCAATCTTTAGCCGATCAAGGAAGGGCACCGCGAAGACCACGATTGCGCCCCCTACACCACCGATCAATGATGCCTGAAAGAGAGAAGGCGTCAACGGCTCTGCCGTGATAGACACCAGTCCCGCCAATGCACCGTTCAGGATCATTGTGAGGTCGGGTTTCTTGTACATTAGCTGGGTTAGCATCAATGCAACGACAGCACCGGCGGACGCAGCAATATTGGTGTTTGAGAAGATGCGGCTTATGTCAGCAACATTACCTGCTGTATTCATATACAGCTGCGAGCCACCGTTGAATCCGAACCAACCCATCCACAGAATGAATGTGCCCAATGTGGCAAGCGCGAGATTTGAGCCCGGAAAAGGTACAACTTTGCCATCTTTATACTTGCCTAAACGGGGCCCGAGAATAATGGCGCCGCAAAGTGCTGCCCAACCACCGACCGAATGAACAACTGTTGAGCCCGCAAAGTCCTGAAAACCCATGGCATCAAGAAAACCACCGCCCCATTTCCAGCTTGCCTGAATTGGATAAATGACAGCTGTCAAAATGATGACAAACGCCAGAAAAGGCCAAAGTTTGATCCGTTCCGCCAGAGCACCGGACACAATCGATGCCGTTGCAGCACAGAACATCAGTTGGAAGAAGAAATCGGACCCGACGGAGGCATAGGTCAGATCTGGCTCGACACCCGTAAGCCCGACGGGCTCAAGGCCGGTCACCGCAAAAGCGCCCAATATGTTCGGGATCGTCCATGCATCGCCCGGATACATCAGATTGTACCCCAACAGATAGAAGAACAGAGAAGCGAGCGAAAACAAGGCAATATTTTTGGTCAGTTGCATGGCCACGTTTTTACCGCGCACAAGCCCAGCTTCGAGCATGGCAAAACCCGCAGCCATAAAGAAGACCAGAAAGCCCGAAACCATAAACATGAATGTTGTGAAGATGAATCCTATTTCTGCCGTGAGCGGTGTTTGGTCCACTTCTTGAGCAAGGCCGATCTGGGGGGGCAAAATTAGGGCGATGGGCAGGCCCAGTTTCCAAAATCTGTGCATAGTTGGTTTCCTGTTTGAGGTTATCATAGTGCATCCTCGCCGGTTTCGCCGGTGCGTACGCGAACGGCTTGTGCGATATCGATTGCGAAAATCTTCCCATCGCCAATTTTTCCGGTGCGGGCAGTCTGGGAAATCGCTTCGATAACGTCGTCAGCCAATGAGGATGGAACAGCGATTTCGAGCTTTATTTTGGGGACAAAGTTCACGGTATATTCCGCGCCACGGTAGATCTCGGTATGCCCCGATTGCGTGCCGAAGCCCTTGATTTCATGAACCATCATGCCGCGAACGCCGACAGCGGTAAGCGCTTCACGGACCTCCTCTAGCTTAAATGGTTTTATGGTTGCGATTATGAATTTCAAATTCTTCTCTCCTCGTTCGGGTGACTGTGCAGTTTCAGCCTAGGGATCGCTGCATTGCAGCGTAAAGGAGAGTGCCGCCACCAAAGTGACCGAATGCGCGAAAGCGATTAATCATTAGGCACGCGGGTAGGGGGCGCTAAAATTTTGGGCAAAAATATAAAACCATATCCCGATAAACTGTCCAAATTGGCATTTTTCAGAACAGGTTTCGTACGGCGCGAGCGCTCTCGGTTCATTTGAGAGGAAGTTGTGGGAAAGCGCAGCGACTCAACCATTAGGAAATTCGTTATCGCTGCGGTTCACATGCACGACCAGGTTTTGCGGGGCACGGCGGCAAAGGAGCGTATTCAGTTGCAGCAATATCTTCGCTGCGAGCGCACGCAGCACAAAATCAAGACGTCTGCTGTGGGCTCCTTATTGTCATTGGTTGAGTCTTGGATGGAAAATCTGGCCTTATGAATTTATTCCGGACAACCTCTGCAGGATTAACCCAGCTTATCCAGATGCTGCTACCGCTGGCTTGGCATTTTCGTACACGTCCAGCAGGCGGCCTTTCAATCTGTAAGAGTTTGATGTCGAGATTTTTGGCATCCAAAGAATAGCTTTAGAGATGCAAGGTTTTCCACGTAAGCGAAAGCCGCGCCAGCGTAGGACCATACTGCATCAGTGCGATTGATATAGTCTGGCACAAGTGAAAAGCATGATGCGGATTTCACACATTGCGCGTATCTAAGTGTTGATCAAACAAGTGATCTATAAAACCCGATTGGTCAATCGTGTCCGCGATGCCGCGATTTGCAGGTGGCGCGCCAGTTCAGCAATATCAATCTAGTCATTTGCAAAAACGGCTCGATTTTGACGCGGCGCAGACGTATTACTCTCTGAAAAGCACTTTGGATGGATGGCTTTTGGGAACAACATCCGGAAACGCAATCAGAAGATCTACCTGCCCGAATTGTATCGTTTCAGTGGCTCGTTCGTTATCAATGTCACGGGAAATTTTCTAAAAATCGGGTGCGTCCTGACGAATGCGCTCAATAATCTCAGGCATCACAATGACCTGCGCATAATCGGTTGCTGCGATCGCAAACGCCCCCGAAGCGGTTGCCGGATCGAAGGTATCCTGCGCGGTCAATGCTTCCAGATCCAAAAGAATTTGCTGGATTTTGAAATTTAAACATTCGGCGGCGAGCGTCGGGACAAAACCGTTTGGTTTGCGAATAAATAGCGGATCCTCGAAGACTTCCCGCATCGTCTTGAGTTGATTGCTTGCTGGGTCGGAACCATCTGTTCTGCGACCCGTGATGCGTTGCTTCGCGCATAAGTGTCACAATCAGAAAACGGGAAGAATTCTGCGGGCGCATGGCACGTGACACCAAAAAGGAAAGCGCAATGTCAGAGAAAATAATTCTGATCGGCGCTAAATGGAAAAGGGGCCAAACAGCGCTGAGTGGTCCGGGTAGGCTTGCAATCATAACGGCCAGCCGCGCTGGGGACGGGGTGAGCACCAAGTCGATGAAAATGGATTGTTCGCTCGGATGATTGGAGTGCTTAACGTTAAACCTATCCCGTCCGCGGTTGCAGATGCCGTAACAAGTGATGCGATCGATACGTTTTCCAAAGTGGTTGCTTACGAAATGCCGGGTGTCATCCGCGTAAACTCGGTCAGCCCAGCAGTTTTGACAGAAGTCTGGGATGTTTATCCTAAAATGATCTCTGGCTTTGAGCCCGCGCCGAGCAAATTGTTAGGCAAAGCCTTTGGAGCGCGCAGTTGATGGTTTCATCACCGGTCAGATTATCCACATGGACGCTTAAACGTATCGTATGGTTACTCTCGGAACCTTATCCAACACTACCTCACAGGGGGGGGACGGCACCGTACAGAGCGCGCAGCTTTACCGGACTTTTTGTCTGAGTTGACAACTGCGGAGAGAAACATAAGTTGGTTCGTGAGGACGGCCTCCCCCATCTAGGGCAATTTTCTGGGACGACCCAGCTATCAGATGGGAAGTATCATGCGAACAACTCGCGACCGTATTCGCCACGCAATCAGTTTTGAATTCATTGGCCTCCTGCTTGTTGTTCCGCTTGGGGCCCTTGGGTTCGGGTTGCATGCTGCAGATATTGGCGTCGTCGCAGTCAGCGCAGCGACCATCGCGACCCTGTGGAACTATCTATATAACTGGCTTTTTGATCGAGCCATGAGGTGGTGGAAAGGTAGCGTTCAGAAATCGATCATCCTCCGCATTCTTCATGCAATACTCTTTGAAGCAGGTCTCTTGTTGGTGACGCTACCTCTCCTTGCGTATGTTTTAGGAATTGGTTTGTGGCAGGCACTTGTCGTGGATTTGGCCTTCGTTGTGTTCTATCTGATTTATGCATTCATTTTTAACTGGGTTTATGACTTGGTTTTTCCGCTTCTCAATCAGGCTCCAAGATAATGTTTACGGTGCTCGGCCGGGTTGACGTCCAGCAGTGAAAATACCGGGAACCAAGCAAATTTCTGCGTGGTCTAAATGGGAATGCCGGCTTTGGGTCCGGAACGTCAAATGATGGTTCTCGGATGAAAGTGTAGTAAGTTCGCATCCAGTTCCCCGAACACTCCCCCGAAACAAGGCCTCTAACATACCAACAGAATCTAATCATTTTGGTTGCGGGATCTCGATTTCACGAGTGCCACTCCTCAGTTTCCGGCCTCCAGCATTGGAACGACTTCATCCGGAGATTGCGCCCGACGTTCGCTCGAACATTATGACTTCTGAATATCAGGGGCGACACAGGGCCATTCTCTGCCGTCCGTTATAGCGTGCGCAACATGCCGTTGGCGGTTCCTCATAGCGGGAGCGGACGATCATAGGATAGTAGCAGACCAGAATGAGACGTGCCCTAATCTCACTCTATGCCGGCATGCTTGCTTTCGTCAGTCCCGAAAGCCAATCTCGGCGCACGCGTTGGGGTGTGTGAAGTTCGTCTTGAATCTGGCACTCTCTGGAAATCGACCAGTCAGGATTCTCTGCCATATAGGGGATCAATGCGTTCCGTGCCGCCCTTGAATTGCCGAGCTCATGATAGATCACGGCCAACAATTTTGCCTGTTCGGCTGTCCTGCACGGAATGGATTCCATAGCTTTGAGCGCCTTTTTATGCTCGCCCATCTGCCAATATATGCGCCCCTTCTTGTAGGCCAGTTCGCGGTTCCGCAACGGGTTGATCCGCTCTGCCATATTGATCAATTCAAGAGCGCGGGCTGTATCGTCAAGATTGAGGTAAGGATCAATCATCCCCGTTACGACGAGTGTCGAGGACGGATTTATTTTGGCTGCACGCTCAAACGCTGCAATTGCGGATCTGATTTCGCCACGTCCAACTAACGTTCGCCCAATTGCATAATGCACAAGGTAGTTGTCTGGGGCGATGGCAAGTGCGCGGGCCGCCAATGTCTCGGCACGGCTACGAGCGGCGTCGATGTCTTTTATAATCCAGCCGGCGTCGATACCGACCCGCAAAGCCAGCGATTGACCGAAATGCCCCCACGGTGCATCCGGAAACCGTTTCAGTGCGGTTTCTTGCTCCAGAACGTTCCGTTGGAATGCCTCTCGGGACTGAAACCGCAACATACGACTGCGCGCCGCATTCTCGATGAGCATGGCACTGATATCGCCCATATCCATACGGTTCTGAGCCATGTCGATTATCTTCGCCCCCACGGCGTTTGCGACATGTCGTCCGATCCACGGCGTGACATTGAAAAATTCGCTTAAACTGAGTTCCACCTGATCAACCCAGACACATGCATGGTCCTTGGTTGATACGAGTCGCAAGCTGATGCGGACACAAGTTCCGTCACTCTGGACGCCGCCTGTGACGACGTAATCGGCGCGTTGCTCTGCGGCGATCTTGCCCAACCGGTGTGCCGTTGGCTCGCTTGGATCAGCGAGACGCGAGAAAACAGTAAGTTCGGGGTAGCGGGCAAGGTAAGTGATGATGGCTTCAGCCAATGCCGCCAACAGTGCCGGAGCCCGCACTCCGGATACGCCGAGGTTGTCAAACGGAAGCACAGCGATAAACGTGCGGGTTCGCGTTGCAGCTGCTTGCCCGTTTCCGGGTAGTTTCGGTTCTGCGGATGGCTGGTCCGATAATATCGATTCACATGGCTCGGCAGCGGAGGCGAAGCGGTAGCCCTGCCTTGGGATCGTCTCGACGATGCGTTTATCGGTGTCCGACAGGACGCGGCGAATGTCCGCAATGCATTGCGCAACGTTTTCATCCGACACCAGTTCGACGTCCCACGCGGCCTGAACAAGCTGTGCGCGCGTGACGACCTTGCCTTTGTGTTGTGCCAAATATTTCAGAACCTGTCGGGACTTATATCGCATCGGAAGTTCGCAACCCGAACTGTCGCGAAGATGTCCGGACCTCTGGTCAAGCACAGCTGCGCCGCACTTAATTTCAAAAGATTTCAAGGAATTTCGTTTGAAAAAACGCACGCCAGAACCTCCGATTGAAGCCTACCACACTTTATTTGTCCGGCGAACCAAAACGAATGATGTTCGCGCAGAAGAAGGAAACTATTTCATGAAAAATGTGATTTCGAAGACAACGGTCTCGCTTGTTGGTTTGCTTTTAGCGACAGGGCCGGCCGCGGCACATAACCTTGATGCGGTAATGGAAGGCCTTGATTCCTCTACACTTGGGAAAGTAGAGTTCGCGACATCCTGCACTGAAGACGCCCATGACAATTTTCAGGTCGGTCTGCTTTTATTGCATCACATGATGTATCGCCAATCGGCACAAGTGTTCAGTGTTGCGGCTGAGACGGATCCTGAATGCGCTATGGCGCAATGGGGCATTGCGATGACCAAGTTTCATCCGCTTTGGCCCGGCGGCCCGACACCGGAAGAAACGGCAGCCGGCCAGTCCGCCGCTGCAAAACTGTCTGAAATGGAGGCTGGTTCAGATCGCGAGGCAGCTTATATCGATGCAGTTCGTGCATTTTATGCGGGTGGAGATGTAGGGTTTCGCGGCCGCCTTGCCGCTTGGGCTGCCAAGCAACGCGAGATAGATGATGCCTATCCCGATGATCTGGATGCTAAAGCTCTTGATGCTCTCGCACAGCTTACTATGGCCCCGCGCGGCCCCGACGCGGTCCCTGAACTGCGCGCGGTGGGAAAGCGGATGGATGCATTGCGCGTTACCGCCCCATACCATCCGGCGGGCTATCACTATGCGTTGCATGCCTATGACCACCCGGCACTTGCCGAAATGGCGCTTGAAGCGGCTCGGGGGTATGAGGCAATTGCACCCGAAGTCCCTCATGCACTTCACATGCCATCTCACATCTTCACACGTTTAGGACTATGGGAGGAATCCGCAGCCTGGAATGCGCGTAGCGCTGCGGCGGTACTTGACCAAGTGGGGGGTGGTGTACTCGCCGACCATTACCCGCATGCAATCGACTATGCTGTTTATGCCCATCTGCAGGTGGGCAACGTTGCGCAAGCAGCGGCACTTTTGGCTGAGCTTGAGGAGCACCCCGGAATTGAGAATACGTTCGGTTCAGCCTACGCGACGGCCGCTGCAGCTGCACGCATTCCGCTTGAGACGGATAACTGGGAAAAAGCGGCAAAGTTGCCTACCGACCTCAATCCCGCCATCACATGGGTTCGCTACCCGCAGGCCATTGCGATGCGCTGGTTTGCGCGCGGCGTAGGTGCAGCCAGATCAGGTGATGCTGCCGCCGCGCAACAGGCACTCGACGAGCTTGTAGTGTTAAAAGGGAAAATGGAGGAAATGCAGGCGCAGTATTGGTTGGCACTTCTCGACTCACAGACCAAGTCCATCGAAGCCTGGATAGAATTCTTGGACGGGAATTCAGAAAGAGCGCTCAACTTGATGCGACAGGCTGCCGAGACCGAGGACAAGATCGGCAAGGCGCCAGTTACACCGGGACACATCCTTCCTGCCCGTGAACTTCTTGGCGACTTGCTATTCGAAATCGGGGATATAGCGGCCGCGAGGGTAGCTTACGAAACCGCCCTTGAACATTCACCCAACCGACGCAGAAGCCTGACCGGACTGACCGCTGCATCTAGACGATAGAGTGTTGATGCATATTTCGATCGGAAAGGACCTGTCCCTGAGAAATCATGGGCAGGACCTTTGTTTGTGTCTCGGGATACTTAGATTAGCCATCTCGAACAGGGCCAAGAAAAAGCACGCGACCGGTGCAAAACGCCTCGTAAGGGGAGTTATTACGACACTTATTCTGGCGGTTTTCTTTGGGTGCGGGAAACCGATCCCGCTTTTATGATCTGCCTGTCTTACGCCGATTTCTTGCATTGATCGGGGGTGATGCCAAACTCCCGGCGGAAGGCGCGGTTGAATCGAGATTGGTTTTTGAACCTGAAATCAAGCGCAAGACCGGCGAGGTTCCCGCGGCGAACGTTCTCGCTTCCAGTATTTTCCGGCATGAATGTAGACGTACGCTTCGGATATAGGCGGCTGGTGTTGCGCCCGTAACAGCAAATGTATTGTACAGACTGCGACGTGATAGGGTTGTGAAGCGCTACTTTGGCAAAGATGGGACTTGCGATTAGATGACGGGTAGTTTGACATCGGTGATGTAACACCGGTTGCATTATCATCCGTGACTGCTCCAAGGGTATTGTCAAACCCGCAGGTGAATGGATATCGATCGTCGAGCTTGAAACCATCGCAATATCCTCCTGCCATCGCCGCGCATCATGACATGTGGGATGAACGGCCCATTTCATTGCCATCAAAGCACCCGGTGCAACCCTGACCTAAGCTGAATTGCAGGCGTTCTATGAGGGCAAGGTCCTTTCAGAACGTCATAACAAACGCCGGACGCCACAATCTTTGTCGATAAACTGCAGATGGGTGCCACTGGCAAAATTCAGAAAAAATGAACTGCGCAAGACTGGGGTGCCCATCTGATTGGAAGCGGAGCCACCAATGGCCGATCCACAGATCCGGGGTAGCGGTGCCAAAACCCCGATCTGGACCGAGTGCTTGCCAATTTCACAGCCGCAGAAGATGCATGGGCGCAGACCGATAACATGGGATCATCTGCTCTCGAAGTTCGGATGTGGAAGGGCGTGATGCCCACCAATTTCGCGCAGAATACCGCGTCCGAATGCGATATTTGAACGACGGACCGCGCGGGTAAGGTCTCGCTTGTGCTATCCTACTACCATGATGCATAAAATCGCTAGTCTAAGTTGGAAAATCAGGCCGCCAATATCGCAAAGTTTGATCTTGCCCCATGCAACGACAATTGGTCAAATTTAGCCAATGGATATCGTCACCTATGTGTTCGATCGGCCCGAACGAGTGATCGTCAAGGCGCCGTGGTGCCCCTGTTCGCGCAACCTGCTGTCAGGTTTGATGACTCTGTTGCCCAAGCCGCCGTAGTTTGTGACTAACGTAAGTAACACAAAACAGGCACGCTTCTGAACCGTCTCCACCATGTTCCTAGCTAGCCAAAATTATCGCGTTTCTTTTGAATGCATTGCTGGGTTGAGCGGGTGAAAGACGGGAGGAGCATTCCTACCCTTTTCGGTTTGGCTACAAAGGGACATTAGAATCCGACGAAATTTGATGCGAGTATAGGAAACTACGCTCGTTCGTTAGAGAGATATCAGGCTGATCAAGTGGTCAACGTTGGCTACGAGAGCATAGTGGCACCGACATCTTAGCCTTTCATGGGGATTGACCTCGGCCAAACAATCGCAGTGCGGCGTTTTTCGAAGCAGAAAACCCTAATTTGTTGACAGTTCGGGACGCGGAAAACAATTACCGAAGTTGCCATTTTAGGGGACGAGTGCCGCGATAAAAGGTCAAGAGTCTCAGAAACTGACCGAAATGCCGGAACAATCACCGTCGGCGTTTGTTCGCACAGTGAAGGGCAGGGCTTCTGGCAGACCAGATGTCAGAGTGTATGACCTGCAAACACACAGAATTAGAGGCGGCAAAGAAATGAACATTCTTATGATACTCACGTCCCACGACGAGTTGGGCAACACCGGCAACAAGACCGGCTTCTGGCTGGAGGAATTCGCCGCGCCCTATTACGTATTCAAGGATGCGGGGGCCGAGATCACGTTGGCGTCACCCAAAGGCGGCCAGCCGCCACTTGATCCCTCGAGTGATAAGGACGACGCACAGACTGAAGCCACCAAGCGTTTCAAAGACGACGATGCTGCACAAAAGGATTTGGCCAACACCAAAGTTTTGTCCACCGTATCTGCAGATGGATTCGACGCAATCTTCTATCCGGGCGGTCACGGCCCGCTGTGGGATCTAGCTGAAGATGGCGATAGCAGAAAGCTGATCGAGGCGTTCAACTCGACTGACCGCCCCATCGGCGCTGTTTGCCATGCCCCTGCCGTTTTCAAGCATCCCAAGGGGTCGGATGGAAAGCCGCTTGTGTCGGGCAAGACAGTCACGGGGTTCACCAACACTGAGGAAGAGGGCGTTGGTCTGACGGACATCGTTCCTTTTCTGGTCGAAGATATGTTGAAATCGAATGGTGGTGATTACCAGAAAGGCGACGATTGGGCATCATTTGTTGTAACCGATGGCAAGCTGGTGACCGGACAGAATCCTGCGTCATCAGAAGAAGCTGCGCGCAAATTGCTGGCGTTGTTGTAGGGCCGCGCCGGGGCAACCTGCACGTGGTTGCCCCGATGCTCCAGAAGCCAAATTTTATGAAGTGGAGATCTCAATGGACATCCTTGTAGCAGGCGCGACGGGCAATACCGGTCTGCGCCTGGTCAACGAACTGAAAAGGATCGGCCATTCTCCGATCGCGTTGGTCCGAGAATCCTCCAATACTGGAGATTTGCCGTCCGATATCGCCCTCCGTCACGGTGATCTGACCGATCTTCAGGACGACGTTTGCGAGGGATGCGATGCAGTGATTTTCGCAGCCGGCTCCGGCGGCTCCACCGGTCCAGAAATGACCGACAAGGTGGATCGCGACGGAGCCAAACGTCTGATCGACATTGCCGCCAAGGCAGGGGTGAAGCGCTTCGTAATGCTGAGCAGTGCTGGCGCTGAAAATGCGGATCCGGATGGCGATCTCGCACATTATCTTAAGGCAAAACACGCAGCAGACGAACATCTGAAGGCTTCGGGCCTCAGCTATGCGATCATCCGTCCGGTCAGCCTGACCGATGATCACGGCACCCGAAACATGCGTTTCGGTGACGATGTCGACATGACGGGCAAAGCTGCGCGCGGCGATGTCGCAGCCGTGTTGGCGAACGCTGTAGAGGATGCCGAATGGACCGGTAGGGCGTTGCTGATGGAATCATTCTGATCTGCGCAGTATCGCGGCAGGCAGTGAGAGCAATCTGTTAAGGGGAGGGGGCTAACGAAGCTTCATAAACTCAACATCGTACGCTGCTGATCGGGGCCCTGATTTCAATCAGCCTCCATTCGCCAAGGCGCAGGCCCTTGATAACATTCTTTGGAATAAGCCCTATCAAGGACAACGTTCCGGCGGTGCCGCAATTACTGTTATAACAGACTTAGTTAGCCGACGATCATTGAAGGGGGTCCCCCCATTGTTAAGTATCTCGCGAACCGACGGAGTATATCATGAAAAAAACAGCTGCCATCACATCATTCATTATCGCATCCATCTTCGGCACAGCTCAGGCGGAAACGCTGAACGTAGGCATGTCGGGGGGGTATTTCCCTTTTACCTTTGTGAAATTAGATGAACTTCAGGGTTTCGAAGTGGATTTCATTAATGCCATTGCTGCCGAA
Organism: Sulfitobacter sp. F26169L; assembly: GCF_026410285.1. GTDB lineage: Bacteria > Pseudomonadota > Alphaproteobacteria > Rhodobacterales > Rhodobacteraceae > Sulfitobacter. The sequence continues at coordinate 47,587 of NZ_JAPMLP010000008.1, forward strand.
ACTGGTGACGAAGTCAATTTCGTTACAATGTCGTTTTCCGGCCTTGTAGGTGCTCTTGAATCCGGCCGGATCGATACAATCGCGAACCAGATTACCATAACGCCAGAACGCGAGGCGAAGTTCGTCTTTTCGCAGCCTTACGTTTTTGACGGGGCGCAAGTGGTGGTCAAGGCGGGGAACGAGGACACAATCGCCAATGTCGAAGATTTAAGCGGTAAAACCGTGGCGGTGAACCTTGGGTCCAATTTCGAACAACTGCTGAACGAACTGCCCAACGCCGATCAAATCGAAATTCGTACTTATGAAAGCAACATCGCGCAGGACACTGCTCTGGGTAGAGTTGATGCATTTGTCATGGATCGCGTGTCGTCGGCCCAGTTGATCGCGGAAAGCCCGCTGCCGCTGGCATTGGCGGGCAGACCTTTCAGTCAGATCAGAAATGCATTGCCATTTCAGGACAACGCCGAAGGCAATGCGCTACGCAACCGGATTGACGCCGCCATTACGACACTAAAAGAAAATGGGACCTTGACCGAAATCTCGGAAAAATGGTTCGCTACTGATATTACTGTTGCTGAGTAGAAAACATGAGGGCACTCGATTTCGAATACATGTGGGATCTGGTGCCCATTTTGTTGGGGTACGTTCCGCTAACCCTGTTTATGGCTGTGGTTGGCATGGTTTTCGCGCTGGTACTGGCATCTATCATGGCGGTGGAGCGGGTGTTTCGCGTGCCGGTGCTGGATGTTTTCGTACGGCTTTTCATTAGCTTTTTCCGCGGTACGCCGCTGCTGGTTCAGTTGTTCCTATTCTATTATGGCCTGCCGCAGGTGCTGTCGTTTCTGACAAACATAGACGGCGTGACCGCGACAATCATGGGGCTGACGCTTCATTTCTCTGCCTATATGGCGGAGAGCATTCGCGCCGCGATCCTTGGTGTCGACCGCAGTCAATGGGAAGCTTCCCAAGCTGTCGGCATGACACAGGTCCAGATGATGTCGCAGATCATCCTGCCGCAAGCGGCGCGCGTAGCGGCCCCGACGCTGGTCAATTACTTTATCGACATGATTAAGGGCACGTCGCTCGCTTTTACGCTTGGCGTTACGGAAATGATGGGCGCAACGCAGAAGGAAGCCGCTGGCAGTTTCCTCTATTTCGAGGCTTTTCTCGTGGTTGCCGCGATTTACTGGATCATGGTCGAAGCGCTCGCCTTTGTGCAACGTAGGCTCGAAATCTACCTCAACAAGGCGCATGCAAGATGACATCAAACTCTGGCATCTCCGTGACCGGGCTTAGCAAGGCCTTCGGAAACACTGCTGTCCTGAAGGACATTTCGCTCGAGATTGCGCCGGGCGAACGTGTCGTCGTGATCGGGCCATCAGGCACCGGAAAATCGACGTTGCTGCGCTGTCTGAATTTTCTCGACCGCCCTGATGAAGGCGTGATCCGCGTAGGCGATCTGACGGTAGACGCCAGCAGCGCGTCCCGCAACGACATCTTGGCGTTGCGAAGGCGAACCTCGTTTGTCTTCCAGAACTACGCGCTTTTCGCCAACAAAACGGCACGTGAGAACATCACTCAGCCGCTCATTACGGTTAAAAAACAGTCAAAAACCGATGCCAATGCGCGTGCCGAAGCGATCCTAAGAGAAACCGGCCTCACCGAACGGGCCGATGCCTATCCGGCCGCTCTTTCAGGTGGGCAACAGCAGCGTGTAGGTATCGGTCGTGCCATGGCGCTGGACGCCGATCTGATGCTGTTCGACGAGCCGACTTCGGCACTCGATCCCGAATGGGTCGGAGAGGTTCTCGATCTGATGCGGCGGGTGGCCGAGAAACGCCAGACTATGTTGATAGTTACTCATGAAATGCAGTTCGCCCGCGAGATAGCGGATCGAATCCTGTTCATGACTGATGGAAGAATTATCGAACAGGGCCCCCCGAAAGAGCTGCTCGAAAACCCGCAAGATACGCGCACGAAAGATTTTTTGCGCCGAGTTGTTTGAGCATTTTTCGTAAGGCAGAAAAAAATGCCTTAATGACGCGTTTCGAGGGTAGAAACCTGAAACACAGATATCCGACGAAATAATGAAAACCGCACCGCATCCTTACGAAGTTCGTCCGTTTCAGTTTCATAGTTCATCTCCTTTGTTGCGGTAATTGCTTTCAAAGGAGCGGGATCAAACCGTGACGGGGCCAGTTGGCAAGATTGTCGTAAGCCGGGACGCGGTGGCCAAGATTTACGGGCTGGAATTGCGTGGAGAGTTGGTGGCTATGCTAAACGCAGCAAGGCCCGCCGATGAGGCGGGCCTTGCTTAAAACGAAAATTCGCTAAAGTTGGTTGCGGGAGCTCGATTTCAGAAATACTTGCCTTTGCATTCCGCTCGGGCGATCGGCATTCTTTGCTCCTGATCAACTTCACGTAGCGACGAAACGAGCCAAAAAATTGGTCTTTCAATCCATTAACTAAACAAAAGCAGGCATTGGTCGCGTATAGCATTCTACTGAACCTAAATTCAGCAAGCAGAGTCACGAACGACTGGGAATCAAAAAGTCGGCCAGTTTTCGTAGATCAGCATTCATAATGAGCACAAAAATCATTGGCTGGGGAACAGGTCAGGCTTTCCGTCAACGGGTAATTCTAACTGAAAAATAGTCTTGTTCGCATCTGATATCACATCAATTTTGCCGGAGTGTGCCTTTACGATTTCATGAGCGATATAAAGCCCCAAGCCCAACCCTTGGAGTGAGTCGCTTTGGGCAGACCGTTTAAACGGTTCGAAGATGCGTGAGATTGTCTGTTCGGGGATCACCTTCCCGGAATTGGCTACCGACATCACAAAGACATTATCGTGCGCATCCGTATCAACTAATATTGGCTTGTTCCTTGATCCATGTGTCACAGCATTGGCCACAAGATTTGACAAAACCTGTTCCAACCGCGCAGCGTCACAAGTCAGAACGCCCTTGAACTTGAACGAGGTCATGATCTTCCGTTCGGGGTGTGCGAGACGTATTTCGTCAACGACTTGCTCAAATCGATCGTTGATATCTGTAATTGGGGCTAAATCGACTGGGATACCACTGCCTAAACGGGCTCGCGCGAAATCCATCGTGGTATCGATCAGTTTGGCCATCCGGTCTGCACTGTCGTCAATCGCTGCAAACATTGCGGCAATTTCTTTGTCGTGGGGTTGGCGTGACGCAATTCTGACAGCTGATCCAATCGCAGCCAATGGATTGCGCAGATCATGTCCGAGTATGGCAATGAACTGTTCACGCAAAATGGCTTCATCTTCGGACGACTTCAAAGCAAGAGAGCGTGCTTTGTCGTCTGTCACATCACGGGCAGAGCATACAAAAATATCCCCTTCGGGGACAGCAACCCACGACAGCCAACGGTAGGATCCGTCTTTGCAACGATACCGATTTTCAAAATGCAATGCAGACTGGCCTGATTTCATTGATATGAACAGTTTTTGCGTGCGTTCCATATCTTCGGGATGAAGGAAATCCGTGAAGACCATCGTTTTGATTTCCGTTTTGGACCACCCCAGCACCTTTTGCCACGCAGGGTTCGTTTCGACAAAAACCCCGGCTTGATCGACAATGCCGATCATATCTGGTGAAACCTTCCAGGTCAGGCTGTGCGTGTCCGCATGGGTTGTCATTCAATCACCGCAGTAAGAAGTAGTTGGAATAGAATAGCTAAGCCTATCTCTCATCATTCGCGGGTTTTTGCCTGCAGAATTTCTGTCAGTGCCGAGAAGCCTTGGCCAGACCATTGATGAAAATGGCGGTCTTTGCAAGTTCCGCCCCGTCCCCATAGCGTGCCCAGCCGCTTCGTCTCTGCTTTGGCGGATCACCACGGCTCGACTACACAGGTATTTACGCGCGCCCCCCAAATTTTAAGCCTTAGAGCGCAGCAGGATTCAAACCGATTGCTTTTGAAATCGGACGCGGCGCGCGCAGTTGGTCATACATTTTTGCGTAAACACGCAGTTTCGCAATCAGATCAAGATGCGTCTCTCGCCCAATAGCGCAATCCTTCGCACATTTTCAGAAAACCGGCGACGTTATCATTGTTTAACTTTAAGATGCCATCATCTAATTTTCCCGCTACCCCCACTGCTTCGAAAAGTGGCGTGCTGGCGTCTGTCCAAGCAATAAACTTCGCATGGGCAAATGCGTCACTGACAAAATCCTGTGCCGGCTTGTTTCGGGCCAATTCCTCGCCCGCATTGGCAGAGAAAATCAGTGCCACTGCATCGAATAGAACAGACGGGCCACCGTCGATTGTTTCGTCGGCAGCTTTCATGGTGCCATCGGACAGCTTAACGCCCGCGATGTGCGGCGCGATGATCGCAACCTTTGCGCCCGCGTCGGTAAAAGTTGTCTCAATCTTGTTAACCAAATTCGCATCCGCCCCATCCGTCAGGAACAAGCCCAATTTGCGACCTGCAAAGCTGTCCGGACCGTTCTTGAGAATACTTAATGCATCAGAAGCAGGCAGATCCGTGATCGGTTTGCGCGCAGGTTTCGCGGCGTCCGGCATATCGGTATAGCCAAGACCTTTGGCCACGGCGTTGGCCAGATCATCATGCACATTCATCAGATGGCTCAGCATCCGCAATCTGATGTGTTCATGTTCGCATTTGGACAACTCAAACGTATAAGCGGCGGCGATGTGGTTCTGCTCTGTCTTTGTTTGGCTGACGTAGAATTGCCGCGCCTGACTGTAGTGATCGGCAAAGGTTTCTGACCGCGTGCGCTGCTTGTCGCCCTGCACCCTTTCGGAATAACTGGTGAACCCGATTTCGGGATTTTCACGCGGTCCACCATCGTCGCCCCAACTGTTGGGCTCATAATTGGCGCGCCCTTTGGGGTTGTGCATGGCCATGTGACCATCCTGTTGAAAATGGTTCATCGGACATTTGGGCGCATTGATCGGAATGTGGGTAAAGTTCGGCCCGCCAAGCCGTTTGGTCTGTGTATCCAGGTAGGAAAAATTGCGCCCCTGCAAAAGCGGATCGTTAGTGAAGTCGATCCCACGCACAATGTTTTGCGTGCAAAACGCCACCTGTTCGGTTTCTGCAAAAAAATTATCTACAGTGTTATCGAGCGTCATGGTGCCAATGATTTGCACAGGCACCTGTTCTTCGGGAATCAATTTCGTTGGATCAAGGATATCGAATTCAAATTCATCGGCGAAATCATCATCAAAGACCTGAATACCCAGATCCCACTGCGGGTAATCGCCGGAATCAATCGCGGCCCACATGTCACGCCGGTGAAAATCGGGGTCCGCGCCATTGATCTTTAGCGCTTCGTTCCAGACTACCGATTGCAGCCCCTGTTTGGGCTTCCAGTGGAATTTGACAAAGTGCGATTTGTCATCGGCATTGACCAATCGGAAGGTGTGAACGCCAAACCCTTCCATGAAACGCAAGGAGCGCGGGATCGCGCGATCGGACATAGTCCATAGTGTTGTATGAATGGATTCAGGTGTCAGCGATATAAAATCCCAAAAGTTGTCATGCGCGCTTTGCGCCTGTGGGAAGTTACGGTCGGGGGCGGGTTTGACCGAATGGACCAGATCGGGAAACTTTATCGCGTCCTGAATGAAGAACACGGGGATATTGTTGCCGACGAGATCCCAATTGCCCTCACCTGTGTAAAACTTGACCGCAAAGCCGCGAACATCGCGCGCCACATCAAATGATCCCTTGCTACCGGCGACTGTCGAAAACCGAGCGAAAAGGGGCGTTTTCTCGCCCTCGCGCTGAAAAATGTCTGCGCAGGAAAGCTCCGGGATCGCCTTTGTCAATTCAAAGTGGCCATGAACGCCATAGCCACGCGCATGGACGACGCGTTCTGGAATCCGCTCATGGTCGAAATGAAAAATCTTTTCCCGCATGATATGGTCTTCCATTAGCACAGGTCCGCGTGACCCCGCCGTGAGAGAATTCTGATCATCCGCAATCGGGCCGCCCTGCGCGGTTGTCATTGTCTCATCGCGCTGGTCGGCTTGTTGGTGCGTCGCACCGCCCTTGTCCATCTTTGGCTCTGTCATGGTTTCATCTCCCTAATATATGCAGCGCCAATCGCGCCTTTTGTTGTCGCGTTAGTCAGTGTCGATTGCGTCAAGCGTTGCTGTGCCATCCCGTTGCAGAAACACGTTTTTCGCTAAAGGAAACTGGTGTGAGCGGCTTTCCAAGAAATGCATGAGGTAGCCAGCCGTGTTCGGAAATACCATGATATCACCCGGTCGCACACCAGCGGGGAACACCATCTTGCGCCGCGTCAGCCATTCGCTTTCGGTGCAATAGGTTCCAGCAAGATACCCTTCGACCGGATCACCGCGCGGCTCGGGACCGGGGACCATCAATGGGTCCAATGCAAATTCGCTAAAGCCGGATCGTGATTGAGTGCGGTTCATCTGCACCCCGATCACTGGCACGCCGGCGCTGTCGGTCTTGCAGAACGCTACGCGCGCGAGCGTCATTCCGCAGCCGTCCAGCACCGAGCGACCCGGTTCGCAGCGCAAGGATACTTTTGCATCGCGCAGTCGGTTCGCAATGGTCTTGCCTCCGTCGGTTGCATTCAGGATTTCGCGCATCCAATCCGTCTGAACCACTCCTTGGGCCACCGGATAGCTGTCGATTGACCCTTTTGCACCATCAGGGTCGACAGTCCGTCCCAGTCCGACATTGTGCTGCGTGATGGGTTCACGCGTACCGCCCAGTGCAGCATCCAGCTCGGACTTCCATGTGTCCCATTGAGCTGGATCATCGAGGTAGTTCATCGGGATACCGCCCCCGATATCCAAAAAGAAGTCGCGCTGTATGCTATGGCGAAGCGCGGTAATAACCGGCAGGGTCTGGGCAATGGCTGCGATACGATCCGCACTGCTGTAGCCGTTCAAATGGAAGTGCAAGCCATCCAGCGTGATCTGTGGCGTTTGCGACAAACGCGTTGCAATGTCTGGTATCTTCCTCAGTGGAAGACCAAACCGAGAATAAAGTGGCTGCCCCTCGCGTTCAAAACCGTTCAACCGCAGACCGACTGACACCGGCCTGTCCTGATACTGAACGACCTCTTCCAGCAGCGTGATTTCATCCAGATTATCGAGGATGATCGTCACCCCGTTGGCCACACACAAAGACATCAAGTCCTGGTCTTTGACAGCCGCAGTGCAGACGATCCGGTCGCCGGGCAAGCCGCGGTCCAGACACTGAACAACTTCTGCATGGCTGGCTGTATCTATGCCAATGTTTATGTCCCGCGCTGCATCGACGTAGGTCAGGCATTTGTTGGCTTTGCGGGCAAACATCGGAAGAAAAGGCAGATCAAATTCACCCACGCAGCCGATTAAATCAGCGATATTCCCTCGAAATGGCGCATCAGACTGTATGTTCAGCGGCGCGCCATGCTTGTCGAGCAGATCGTGAACAAGTTTCGGCTCCTCAAGAAGCGTCACCATCCAGTTCTCCAGCCGGGCGCGCAATGGTACGATGCCACGACAGGGCTCATAAACAGATACTTGTGTCTTCATGTGGCTGCCTCCAATCCCGTATTCTGCGCTGCCGTTGAACGCAGAACTTGTTTCGCCCATCTTTCGGGCAAGTCATGAAGCAGGCGCGACAAGGTATCATTACCCAGAACGCAGCCTTCAGTAGCACGCCCGATGATCGACAGGCCTGCTGTCACACCATTATTGCATAATGATTGCCCATCAGCGTTGATCCGTAGCCCACCTAACGCACCGACCGATACATGCCCGTCGCGAAGTAATCCGGCGAGCGGCTCGGACAAGGCAGCGGCGCCAGCTGACGGGATCGTTGCATCGATTATGACATCCGCGTTTGGTGGGTTGGTCAGGTGATCAAAGCTGATCAAACCTGCCTCTTCAAGACAGATCAACTTGCCCACGTTTTGCGCTGGCGGTCCAAAGGCAAGCCGCTCCATCTCGGCGGCGACCTCAAGAAACAGCGCAGCATCGTGCTGACAAAGCTCTCTATAGCTAATCCAGCGAATGAGCTGAGGATAGCATCGCCGCCACGTCTCGGCCAAGGCCCAACCTATGTCCGGCGCTATTCGTCCCGAAGCAATATCATACCCCAGCCGTAACGCGTCGCGACACCTGTGCGCATCAAACGGGGTTGCGGTCCAATCATCGAAAAATTCCCTTGCCGCACCGCCAGATGCACCCTGCAGTTTATCCGCAATAGAAAGCAACTTGGTCCAGATATGTTCACTGAATAGGTCAACGCGTGGATCGCCCAGCACCATCTGGAATCCATCCAACTGTTCCGTCCAGAATTCAACATCGCGCGGCGGTGTAAATTGGGTCTGCGAAACCTTGGCACGCATAGGTCGACCAGAGCGACTGAATGGGGCGATCAGCGCTGGTTCCTGCCCCGACGGCTGATAGGAATGACCTTTGTCAATTTCAGTGAAGACCCCCCCGCGACCTTCGGTTAGCGCCAACATCATGTCGATAAATGTAAGCGCGAACCCCCTGCAAGCAACGATTGCGCCCGCTCTCACTGAGGCAGGTGTTAAAGTTTTGCTAATCGGATAAGGCGACGAAACGGTTATAGCGCTATCGGCGCTATTTTCACGCAACCAATCCTGATGCCCCGTCGAGACCAACACTTCATCAACAACAATACCGCTCGGCGTAACGATCCAGCCATCCTGCTTTTGCCTCAGACTGGTAACGGAGGTCGTATGAAGCGTGAGATTGATGTTCGCGGGCGCGTTCTCGACCACTTTCTTAAAGCACCAGCCAAGATATGCACCAACATTTGATCGGGGCACGTAATCGTCAGCCGCGACGCTTGAACCGTTGCTGTGTGACCACTTCAAAAAATCCGGCCCCCGTCCGTCCGTCCACGCATCAATCATGCGCGCTGGGAAATTCATCAGCAAAATATCAGGCTGCGATGGATCGTAAATCGGCCCTGCGCCCGGATGTGGCGAGGCTTCGAAAATGTGGAGATCAATCTGTGACGCCGGATTATTTCGCCCCACTTGGCTCAGGCTGTCCAACGCATAGAGCCCCTTGGGCCCGCAGCCGATTATGGCGATGGTTTTACGTTTCCCAGTCACGACGCGGGTGTGTCCAGTCCGGCCAGTCTCTGCACCTCGGCATCCGAATTTCCCAACTCCCGTTCAACCCATTCAGGATCAAAGATAGTGCTCAGATACCGCGAGCCCGAGTCGTGGATAATCGCGACGACAGTTTTACCGCGCAACGTGTCTTGCATGCTGCGCACTGCCTCCAGCACCCCACCGCCGGAACCACCAACCAAAAACCCTTCTCGCGCCACCGCCCGCCTGCATCCGGCGACACAGGTGACATCCGCCACACGCACCAGATCATCGAAAATTTGACCTTTCGCCAGATCAGGAATGCGCCCTGCGCCCATTCCGGAAATCTTGCGGGGTCCGGCGGCGCCTTCAAAAAGTGTGCTGCCTTGTGCGTCAACCGCTACAACCTTGGTTTCCCGCCCCATGCGGCGCAGATAATCCCTACAGCCACGCGCCGTTCCTGTGCTTGAACAGGCGACAAAAAGATAATCGATTTGACCCTGCATCGCGGCGTCAATCTCGGCAATCGTTCCCGCCTCGTGGGATGCAGGGTTGTCGGTATTGGCGTATTGGTTGGGCCAGAAACAGTCCGGTGAAGCCTCCAGCAACGCCGCGACACGTTCCAGACGCGCAGCCAGAAAATCACCTTCAATAGGCTGATCGACCAATTCGATTTTTCCACCCAAGGCGCGGATGATAGCCACATTTTGCGCCTGCGCATTGGGATCGACAACGCAGATGAATTTCAAACCATGCACTGCGCAGGTCTGCGCCAGCCCAATACCCATGTTGCCCGATGACGATTCCACTACCGTGTCACCAACGCAGAGACGACCATCCGCAAGCGCCTGTTCAATCATGAACCGGGCGGGCCGATCTTTTGCGCTGCCGCCAGGGTTCATAGATTCGACTTTCGCGATCAGGTTAACATCCGGCACATCAAGATACCGATTTAGCCGCACCATAGGCGTCTGCCCTACTAAATCGAGAACGTCATCGGCAATGCGTGCGAAAGGGTTGTTTGTGTCAGACGTTAAGGTTGGATTGGCGCGCATGGGCTTTCCTTTTCGACCTGTGTCAATACAGGTTCACGAATATCAAAATTGTCTGTAAACAGATCCGCAAGAGGCATCCCCATTAGGGGCACAGCGAATTTCAGCATGTGCCGGGACGTTTTGATCGGCAACATCTGGTTGCTTGCTGCGGCGCTGCGAATGATCTCTCGGGTCACCACCTCGCCCTCGCGCCATGAATCCACTTCGACCAAACTACGGTCATCGTAATCCACCACGACACAGGGCAAAAAATCCACTTCCAGCAGACGCAACGCGTGATACCGATGATGCCCGTCCAATAGCGTCTTACAGCCACGCGCAACAATCAAAGGCCGCTTGATAACTCGGTCTGTGACGATAGCGGTCATGATGTGATCGACATGGCTTGCGTCCACCTCTTCGTGAGGCGACACGTCCGCGATCGGAATTAGGTCCTGGTTCATCTCACTGTCCTTATCCGCTTAGAGCGCAGTGACGCATCCAACACTACGCGCCCTGATCCTCTATCATTGTCAGCTGTTATTCTTATGTTGTGTATCAGTTGTCATCCTAAGTGGCGCATCAATTGCGCATGGACCATCCTTCAAGGGGATCGAATGGTAAGAATGCTAAACCAGAATAGCATTTCTAACGCACACGGCTTCCTGGCCAAATTTTGCAGGAATATTTCAGATTGAGGTTGCACGGCTGAAAATAACGCCATACACCATCCATATGGATGGAGTATTCAATGAGTAACGTTAAACAACTGCGTGACAAGCAGCCCGAGAATGAAAAAATCACGATCAACCTTGGATTTGTCGACCTCGGTCGCATCGACCTGTTGGTTCAGGAAGGGTTTTATTCAAATCGAAGCGACCTGATCCGCACAGCGATCCGCAACCAGTTGGAAAGCCACACCGGCGTTGTCAGCCAATCGTTGGAGCGCCACACGATGGAGTTGGGCCTGCGCGACTATTCCGCGTCCGATCTGGAAGCGTTGCGCGACGCCGGTGAGGTGCTGCACGTCAAGGTTGTCGGGCTTGCCCGTATTGGCGCAGATGTCACGCCGGAACTGGCGCTCCAGACCATCGGCTCCATCACCGTTCTGGGTGCCCTGCAGGCAAGCCCCGGAATCAAAAAGGCACTTGCGGACCGCATCAAATAGGCTGCGCCACACCTAAAAAAGGAAACGAAATGAAACTCTTTAACGTAGGCGCTCTGCGCCCTGCGGCTGATGACGCACGCCTGTCCGCTGCGAGCGATCTGGTGCAGCGCACCCTTGCCCAGCACGGGCTGTTGCCCGGCAGCCAGACTCCGCAATCGGGTTGTCTCCATAATGGGGGGCTGCCCAACGTGGATGGGCTGATGGCCCGATTTACGCAAAACAGCGGAGGATTCGCCCCTGCGCACACCGAAATCCCCGAGGGGGCCCAATTTTTACAGAAAACCTACACACATGCGGAAGGCAGCCGGATGTATCGAACCTATATTCCGGCCTCGGCAGATATGGGCATCACGGGCGTTGTCATGATGTTACATGGATGCACCCAATCCCCCGAAGACTTTGCGGCTGGCACTGGAATGAATGCTCTTGCAGAACAGCATCGGATTGCAGTGGTCTATCCGGCGCAATCGCGCGGCGACAATGCGCAGTCATGCTGGAACTGGTTCAGCCGCGGCGACCAGCAGCGCGGCCGCGGAGAACCCGCGATACTGGCGGGATTAGCGTCTCAAATCTGTGGCTTTCATGGCGTTGAGCGGGACCGCACCTTTGTGGCCGGATTGTCCGCAGGCGGCGCGATGGCGAGTATTTTGGGAGAAACTTATCCGGATGTCTTTGCTGCTGTCGGGACCCACTCCGGTTTACCGGTCGGTGCCGCCAAGGACATCCCATCGGCTTTCGCTGCGATGGGCGGCAAAATTCTGGATACGCCGATCCGCGCCCGCAACGAAACGCGGGTCCGAACAATCGTTTTTCACGGCACAGCCGATGCGACTGTCAGTCCGAAAAACAGCGACATTATCGTGCAGCGTGCCTTGGGCACCAACATGAGCCAAAGCATCGAGACAAACGAACAGGGTCAAGAAAACGGACGCAGCTTTACACGGTACATATCAACCGACACGGACGGCACTGCTGTGGTGGAATACTGGCGCATTGACGGACAGGGCCATGCATGGTCGGGCGGATCGAACGCCGGAACCTACACTGACCCGAAAGGTCCGGATGCCAGCGCCGAGATGCTGCGGTTCTTTTTTGACAACGCCGATGAGGTTAATTGAAATGACACCCATGACATTCGACGCAGTGAAAGAAGCAAAGCCAGGCCCGAAATGGAAGGGACGCTGGAACCGTTCCTGGCCCGCTTACGAGGCTTGGTTTATCGCAAATGGCGGTGACAAAGGGCCAACCACGGTGCAATGCCGGGACGCGTTAAAGCGGTATATGCCCGAACTGGTATCCCTCTATGACAGACTGGTATTGATTTCAGGCGGTTCAGACCGCGCTGCGCGATTTTTGTCGACGTGGTGCCCGCCGTGTTATCTTGGAGGTTGCTCGCTTGCCGCTGTCGCCGACAAGGACGAGGTGCGCCTTGTGCGTAATTACGACCTGTCACCGGAACTGAATGAAGGGTTGTTGCTCCATAGTTCGTGGACCGGCCGCCCTGTCATGGGCATGGTCGAATTTCTTTGGGGGTTGTCCGATGGTATCAACGATGCGGGGCTCAGCGTCGCACTCGCTTACGGGGGCCGCTCGGAGACCGCTGAGGGGTTCGGGATCACGACGATCCTGCGATATGTGCTGGAGACTTGCGATACCGTGGCACAAGCAATTGCGGCGTTTGGGCGTGTGCCGTCGCACATGGCATATAATCTGGTGCTTGCCGATGCATCAGGGCGGACGGCCAGCTTAGAGTTGTCTCCCGGCGGTGGGGTCAAAATTATGCCCAATGCTATTGCCACCAACCATCAAAGTGGCCCGAAGCCCGCTGAGCGGCCTTCGTTTACACGCAGTTTCGAGCGACTTGAATATCTTGATGGTCTACGTGCAACACCGGCTGAGCTGAACAAGGCGTTCCTCCGTGCGCCGTTGATACAAGACCGCTATTCTCACGGCTTCGGCACGTTGTTTACGGCTGAATACGATCCCAATCGGCGAACGCTTGGCCTTACGATCAAAGGGGAACGCTGGGATCAATCGCTTCATGGATTTGAGGAAGGACAGAGGACTGTAAACTATGCCGATAATGGGCCGACCTTGCCAGGCGAAATTCAAGAGACGGTGCCGGATTGGTCTGCTGCGGCCATGATCGACTGGCAGCGGTTAGCCTCGGATTATGCCAAAGGCGCGGGGCGACCTGTTGTCGAGTATTTGCCGTCGTCGACAGAGGTGAAAGACGTGGCCTGATCTCTGCCCCGCGTCAAATGCTCTTGCTCATGCCGTCGGATATCGTTCCGGTCCCCGATGGCATGTGCATTGGGATCTACTGACGATATCCTCAGGTTATCGAAACCTCGATGCGACCGCCTCTCTCAACAAAAGCCCTTCGTCTGATTAATCGTAAAAAAAGCATGGCAACAACAGCAGTCATGGCACTCGCTAATCGCTTCGTCGTTCCAATTCTGCCCGAAGCAACGCAAAGTTCCGATTATTTGCCTTAAATACCAGATCGAAGATATCCCCGATAAGCGGCACCGCTCCTATGAAAAAGTCAAAACCGGTGTTGGCAACCATCCGGCCGAGCGTGCGCTTTCTCGCACCAAGCCTTTGGGCGCGATAGATCAGATATGCCGATGGCCCCAGACTCGCCAGATCGCCCACACCCGGAATGATGCCCACCACTGAATCCCATCCAAACCGGATGGGCGTTCCCGGTATTCGGTATCGACTGTCCAGCAAGGTTGAAAGCCGGTCAAGTTTTTCAATCTCCGTGGCTGACATGCGCGATTAGTCGCGCGCAACGATATAGATTGCATGCACCAGCCCCGGAATGTAGCCAAGGATCGTCAGTAAGATATTCAGCCAAAAGTGCTTTCCGATGCCGACCTTAAAAAATACGCCCAGTGGTGGAATAATGACCGATAAGATGATGCGGATGATATCCATGCTTTTACTTTCTTTCAGGTAGGTCTACGCTGAAAACACGAAGTCGGGTAGTTAGGCAATATAATAACAATACCCTGACTTAATCCATGTTAAGAATATGAATGAATGATAATTATAAAAGCTGCCTTGTCAGCAGGCTATCGCGCTTCGTCACTCTGACGGAAGCTGAATGCGCGTTTATTGCCCTTATGGAGGCAGACGAGAATGATTGCCGTAAAGGGCGTCCCGTCCTTGCCGTAGGCGATACGACCGAGGGCGTCATTGTGCTGAAGTCGGGGTGGGCGGTCGTCAAAGCCGACAGTTCAGATGGCCGCAGTCAAATCTTGCGGGTCTATTTGCCCGGAGAGGTCATGGGGCTGGCAGAGATCGGATCAACCCACGCCAATCATCGTATCGTTATGCAAACAGATGGCAAGATTTGTCCATTCCCCCGCAGCGGTCTGGCACCGTTGTTTTCGGACTATCCCAGACTTGGGGCATTGCTGGCAGCTTTGGGCAGCCTTGACCAAATTGCCTTGCGCCATCACGCCAGCAGCCTCGCCTCTATGGATGCGGCAAACAAGCTCAAGTTCTGGCTCCTTCAGCTTAGATCAAGACTGGAAGTTGCAAACGTCGGTCTCGGGAACCGGTTTCGTGTTCCTTTCAGTCAGGTCGAGATCGGTCAGGCCGTCGGTTTGACATCGATCTATGTGAACAAGTTGCTACGAAAATTTGTTGAGGAGGGAGCTATCGAAGTCGAACGGCCCTATGTTCGTTTGCTGAAACGCGATGAGTGGGAAAAGGACTGCGAGTTTGTAAACGCGTTTCATGACATGGACACGTCATGGTTTCCGGCGGCGAAGGACGATACTGCAAACGCGACGTCGTAATCACCCCTGCCCCATTAATGGCGCGCTTGTTCGTTGATATTATCCGTGGCAAGCCGCATCATCGTGTGATCATCATCATGGGATGCGGCAAGACAGATTTTTAGCGCCATCAAATCCTGATCCAGCTCTAGGTGGTCGGCAAAGGCAACGAGAGAGGCATATCCGGCGATAGCGTAATGCGCCAAACGCTGATATTGAATGATGATCATCGCATCTTTAGTCGTTTCTTCCCCGATGAACTCTTCCAACGCTTGAGCACGAGCGTCCTTCACAAGTCCCTCCATACCTTCGCAATGTGTTCCCATGATCTCTTCCTCATGGCCGACCGCGATATTTTCCAAGGTAGCAATCCCCTCACTTATATTGCCAACTCCTGCGCGCAACGCATGAACAAGTCTTCGGTTTCGGGCCACTTGTCCCAGCGCTTTGGTGACATCAAGTGCCTGTGTATTTGCGCTATAAAGGTCTTTGAGTTGCTCGATGTAGAGGTCTTCCAATGTGTCGATACGCATCGCGAGTCCTTTCAATATCTCCCGCCACGCTATCGCATATAGACCAACACGACAGGGAGCATCTGACAAGCATCGCTGGTTTCAGGGTTTTTGCTAAACCAGTTTAGCGTCTGCGGCCCACGGAACCAAAGCGATCACGTATAAGTTATCTTTAGAAAGCAGCAACCCCGCTGCGACACCGAAGGGAGACATCACTTATGCACAACGTTTTCTATCTCATTGGCCTTATTGTCGTCGTCTTGGCGATTATCGGCTTCGTATTTTGAACCTTAAAGGGAGTGATAACATGACAACCGATAATAACAAAAATGCTGGCCAAACCTCTTCAACCAAATCACAAGTCGAAGAAAGCGCATCGAATTTAGCAGAGCAAGGTAAGGCGGCGGCTGGCAAGCTGGCGCAAGACGCGACTTCGGCTGCGGCGCAACAGGCGGACGCCGCCAAGTCATCCGTCGCGGATGAGGTGTCTGGCGTGGCCTCTGCCCTACGCACCGCAGCCGAAGAAATGCGCAGTGGGTCGCCACAGGAACGGACATTCGGTCAAATTGCCGAAGGACTGGCAGACGCGTCTGATGCAATGCGCGAAAAAGACCTAAGCACGATGGTGCAAGACGTCAGTGCGTTCGCACGTAAGAACCCGATGGTTTTCTTGGGGGGTGCTGCGTTGATCGGTTTTGCAGCGACACGCTTCGCGAAAGCGTCAGGTGATACGTCAAACGATGTGACACACACAACACCAACCACATACCGGAGTGACTTTTCATGAGCGATCATAACACAAACAAGAGCGCTGGCGGCTTGCTTCAAGACGCTTTGCAAAACGTTAGCGGAATGGTCCGTAATGAGGTTGATCTGGCTCGAGCCGAGGTCAGTGAAAACATCAACAAGGCTGGTGTTGCTGTCGGTCTGATCGCGGGTGCTGCAATCATCGCACTTGTTGCATTGAATGTGCTTGCTGCAGCCCTTGTCGCGGCCCTCACCGAAGCCGGGATCGACGCAGGCTGGTCAGCGCTGATCGTTGGCGCTTTGCTGGGACTGCTCGCCTATCTATTGATCAACAAAGGCATCAATGACCTGAAACTTTCAAGCCTTGCACCGACGCGGACGGTTAAGAACGTTCAGCGCGATGCCGCAGCCGTAAAGGAAGCTTACGATGACAAATGATACACGTAGCCCGAAAGAAATCGAACGTGAAATCGAAGCACAGCGTTCGGACCTGACATCCAACCTCGAAGATTTGCAAGATAAGTTTTCGATAGATACGGTGGTGCGTCAAATCGGCGACCAGTTCCGCGAACACGGGGGAGATATGGGGCGCTCAATCTCGGAACAGGTCAAAGCCAACCCCATCCCACTTGCGTTGACGGGTATCGGTTTGGCGTGGATGATGTTTGGAAACAGCCAAAAACAGACGGCATCGGTCCGGTCCCGTGATTACGACGACGACCAGGGTTATAGCCAATACGAGCGCGATTTCCGCCGCACTCGTCTGGCTCAGGATCGGCCATACACACCACCCGCTCGCCCTGCTGCGTTCTATAACCGCGGACCGTCCTGGGCGCGTGACGATGAAGACGATAACGATACTTCATTGACTGAAAAAGCTGCTCACGCAACGGGAACCGCCAAAGACAAGGCGTCGCAGGCAGCTTCTGCCGTAAAGGAAGGCGTTGGGTCTACTGCATCTTCAGTCTCGGACAGTGCTTCACGTGCCGGATCAGCAATATCTGACGCCGCATCCTCGACAGGGTCCGCCATTTCGAGCGGTGCGCAATCTGCACGCAGTAGCATAGCTGCTGCCGGAAGCCGGATTTCCGAAGGCACGGAAACCCTGACTGAAGAAGGTCGTCAGCGGGTCGTTGAAGCCCGTCGCAAAGCTATTGAGATGCGCGACTCGGCAGCCCGCTCCATGAGCGACGGTGCGGACGCCGCCGCCGATATTTATGACCGCCAGCCGTTGGTGATCGGGGCCTTGGCTCTCGCCGTGGGAGCAGCGCTTGGTGGTGCGTTGCCGCGCTCCAAAACCGAAGACGACCTGATGGGCGCGCAAAGCGATGATCTGTTTGACCAGGCAGAGCGTATCTATGAAGAAGAGAAAACCAAGGCGTTGTCGGTCGCCAAATCTGTGAAGGACGAGGTCAAAGACATCGCGTCCGAAACAAAAGCGGATCTGGATTCGGGTGCGCCCGGCGACAAGTCTGCTGTTGATGCCATTGGCGATAAGGCCAAATCTGCCGCCAAAAGGGTTGCTGACAAGGCAGAGAGCACCGCTAAAGACAAAGATTTAGGCAAGCCCAAAACTTGAACCGGGTCGAGGGGGCCGCAATTACGGCCCCTTCGAGCAACTGACTTTATTTGGGGTATCTCATGGCACGTGGACGCGACGCTGAAAAACCGACCGAAATTCCGGCATCTGGCTGGAAGGATATTGCATTTCGTCTCAAGGATGAAATTGCAGATGATCGCGTCGGTTTGATTGCTGCTGGTGTCGCATTTTACGGCCTCCTTGCCCTGTTTCCAGCCATCACTGCGCTTATCGCAATCAGTGGTTTGCTGGTGGAGCCGAGCGCCATCGTTGAACAATTGCGCGGATTGTCGGGCGTCATGCCCGACGAAGTTATCACCATTATCACCAAGCAGGCCACAGCCGTAGCCGGCTCACGCGAGGGTGGATTGGGTTTGGCCGCTCTACTGGGTATTATCATTGCGCTCTATTCCGCGTCCAAAGGTGTCGCCAGCCTGATGCAGGGCATAAACGTTGCCTACGATGAACAAGAAAAGCGGGGATTTATCAAACTCAAACTGGTTACTTTCGGCCTGACGATTGCGTTGATGATCGGGCTGTTGGTGGCGCTGCTTATGATGATCGGTCTACCCGCAGCCCTGTCCTTCGTTGATCTGGGCGGCATGATTGAGACTTTGATTACTGTGGCAATGTGGATCGGCCTCTTGTGTCTGACAATTCTTGGACTTTCGGTGCTTTACCGTTACGCTCCGTCGCGCGACGAACCCGAATGGAAATGGGCTTCTCCGGGTGCGGTTGCCGGATGTTTGTTGTGGATTGGGGCGTCGGCAGGCTTTGCGTTTTATGTGAGTAACTTTGGCTCCTATAATGAAAGCTTCGGCACGCTTGCCGGTGTTGTTGTCCTGTTGATGTGGTTTTGGATTTCTGCGTTTATCATACTTTTGGGTGCTGAACTGAACGCCGAATTAGAGGCGCAGACCCGCGCCGACACGACCCAAGGCCACGATGAGCCCATGGGCCACCGCGATGCCGTGAAAGCCGACAATCTCGGCGATGCTGCGGGCAAATAAAGATTGGACTAAGAAATGCTTACGTCAGTCTTTTGGGCGCTCGCCCTTATCGTTCTCGTGACGACAGCGTTGCCTCTGACCAACAGCGCGCGCTGGTGGGTGCGCATGTGGGATTTTCCAAGACTGCATATCGCGATTTTTGCTTTGATTGTTTTTCTGGCGGCGTTGCCGGTTGATTTTGCCTTCAAACGGATTTTGCTCGCACTGTTGTGTGTCGCTTTCATTTATCAGGCAAAGCAGATTTTCCCCTATACGCCGTTTGCCAAGACCGAAGTCAATACGTCTGACCCACCGTCGCCCTCGGACACAGTGACGATGCTTGCGGTTAACGTTTTGATGGAAAATGACCGATACGATGATTTAATCACAATCATTAGACGTGAAGACCCTGATATCCTGTTTTTGATGGAAACCGATAAGGTCTGGGGCGATGCGCTCGCTCCGGTGCTTGCGCGGTATGATGAGGTAAAGGCACATCTGACAAACGATCACTACGGCCTGATATTCGCAACCCGTCTGGACGTTGAAGATATCGAACTCCAGTGGCCCGACAAGGACGACACACCAGCAATCAAAGCGGTTTTGCGCGCGCAGAGCGGGGTAGATTTCAATTTTATAGGTCTGCACCCTCGTCCGCCCGTGCCCGGAAATGACACTAAAGCCAGAGATCAGCAAATTAAAGACAAGGCCCTGATGACGTCGTCCGCTGACCGACCAACCGTCTGTATGGGTGACTTCAATGATGTAGCATGGTCTTGGACCACAAAACGTTTCAAACGATATGGCAACTTCGCAGAACCGCGTGTCGGACGGGGGATGATATCCAGCTTTCACGCCAATCATTCCTACATGCGCCTACCCATTGATCAGTTGTTCATCACGGATAAAGTCAGGCTCGTCTCGTTCGCACGGCTTGAGAATTTCGGCTCTGATCATTTCCCGATAACAGCGACGGTCTTTTTTGACACCGGTAAAGGGGCGCACAATGACGGATAATGCAACACCAACAGATACTCAAAGCGCCGCCGCAAAACGGCCCGAAGCCTCGCTGAACTGGAGGAACCTTTATTTCCCCTTATACGGAATTTTTGGTCTGTTGCTGTTGCAGGCGCTTGTCTCTGCAAGCGGTTTTCTGATCCCTGTCATCACGGCATTTCTTGGCTATTTTGTGCTTAATCGCCCACGCAGATGGCTGCAACGGATCGGTGTTCCACCGGTCGCGTCGGCCGCTTTGTTCACAACGTTCATGGCCATGATGATCTTTATCCTGCTTGTACAACTCAGCAGCCCGGCCGCGCAATTCATCGAGGATTTACCCTCGCTGGTAGACGAGATCAAACAAAAGATCGCGGGCACTGGTGGCGCACTTGAAGCTCTCAACGACGCATCAGAGGCAGCCGAAGAGGTCATGGCGGATCAGGAGGCTAACACCGTCGAAGTCGAGGTCGTATCCGACACGGGATTCGTGGCGACCGTCCTCAGCATGGCGCCGAGCTTTTTAAGTCGGGTCGGTTTTGCCTTGGTTCTGCTTTTCTTCCTCGTAGCATCTGGCGATATGTTCCTCACAAAAACGCTGGAAAGTCTCAAGTCGTTCAGCGACAAACGTCAGGCAGTGGAAGTATTGCATTCGATTGAGGAACGCCTTGGATATTATCTTGGCGGTATCGCGATTATCAATGCGGGATTGGGCATAGCGGTCGCTGTCGCGATGTATTTATGGCAAATTCCAGGCGCATTGATCTTCGGCTTCATGGCCTTCGGGTTGAACTTTGTGCCGTTTCTGGGGGGCTTGATGGGTGCCGTAATCGCGGCAGCTGTTGCATTTGTAAGCCTGAACGGCACATGGGCAGCAGCCGGAGTGTTTGCGACTTACATCGTGCTGACCTCTATCGAAGGTCAGTTCATCACGCCGCTCGTCATTTCGCGCAGGATGAGATTGAATACCACTGTCGTATTTCTTTCTGTCGCATTTTTCGCCTGGATATGGTCCATTATGGGTATGGTCGTCGCCCTGCCGATTTTGATAGTCATAAAGATCGCCTGCGATGAAACCGGCACATTTTTGACGCTCGCGCGGTTTCTTGGTGATAGCGAAGATTATGCCAACGACACTGAAAAAGGGTAGTAGCGGCATACAAAGGTGTTATCTTCGCCTGCCGGTCATTATTGGATCTAGCGTCGAACAAGTCTCGCTACGAAGATCAACAAACAGGCACCTGCCGCTGCCACGATGAGCTGACCAAACCAACCGCCTAATGTTGATCCGGTAATCGCAACAAGAAGCCAGTTCAACACCAGCGCACCGACGATGCCAAGGATAATATTCATCAGTAAACCCTGATCGGTTTTCATTATTTTCTCGGCGATCCAGCCCGCCAGAGCACCAAGGATGATCGAGCCGATCCAACCTATTCCAGTCATTTCAATTTCCTTTCAAAGACCTCTAATGAGGCAAAAAACGGGCGAAGCATCATCGACCATGGAATAACCCGTCTTGATGGTTCGCCCGCTGATAACGCAGCCGGGACAAGGGCTGCGTTATATTCGATTTAGTCGAGGCCGAGCTGTTCAGCCAAACGAAGGCCGGGGTCCAGAACGCGAACCTCGTTTTCGTTGTATTCCGGCATGTTTTCCAGCTGGGATTGGGTAAACTCTGGCAAGATCAACTCATCTTGACGCAAGATCAACTTTTCAACCGGCACTGCGACTTCATTTTCGCCCATACCCAGGAACCCGCCAACGCCGATAATAGCGACAAGCGTTTGACCGCGCATACCAATGAAGTCGACTTCGCCGACATCTTCGCCCGTTTCAGTTGCGACGCTGCGACCGATCAGGTCTTCGGCCTTACGGTCAAAGATCGGCAGAACGCGAACAGCTTCCTGATAACGGGCACGATCCTCGTCCGCCATGTTACCTTGTTCGTCAGCGTTGAAATCTTCCATAACAACGCGAGCCTGCATCTGTTCGATTTCAACATCTGCTTCGCCGCCACCAACGACGTTTACTTCTGGCTCTTCGCTGGTCACAGACACATTGGCATTATCGCCCTGTTCCACGTTCACCTGCGCGTCCTCTTGCGTAACATTAACATCTGCATCCGCAGCTTCGGTGACACTCACCTCAGCTTCACCTTGATCAAATTCAACACGCGGCTGCGCTTCCTGAATCGTGATCCGCGGTTCGGGCCGGATAAAACGCACAACCGGCTCCGGTTGATCCAGGTCGATAATCGGCTCGCCTGTTTCGACGTCTATTTCAGGCTTCGGCACCATGACCGTGACAACAGGTTCCGGGATGACCACAGTAATTTGCGGCTGGGCTTGCTCGACTGTGATGATCGGCGCCTGTTGACGCACGCGCACCGTTGGTTCTGGCACGACAACGGTGATTTCCGGCTGCGGTTGTTCCACTGTGACGACGGGCTGGCCTTGAGTCACTTCGACGTTAGGGTCGGGCACTGTCACATTTACAGTGGCATCTTCCTGTTCAACGACGACCTGTCCGCCCTGAACCGGAACAGCTGTCTGGTCGGTATCTGTCGTCGTCTGCGCGATTGCGCCACCCGCAACTATCGCGCCCAACGCAACAGAGCCGAGAAGTGTTTTCATTAACGAATTCATAGTGTTTTCCTTGATCTTGACCGTTGGCCCGCCGCCCCAAGAAAAGGGGCCGGCGAAGTAGTCAACGGTCATCGGTTTACACGAACGTAGATCGGTAGAGACGCTGCCCAACCGTCGTCATCCGTGATCGCCCAAACCAGCATTGCCGCCGGTCTTTGAAGCTGATCAAATCATATCAGCGCAAGATATCGCGTGGGGAACGCAGGCACTAATCCCTGACAAGTTTGATGGACTTTTCAAGCGGTGACATCGACATCTATCGGGATTTGCCCAATCCCTTTAAAAGGATTCCGTCTACCTGTGGTCCGTGCAAGACAGATACGTCACCCGTGGTTTCCAACACGACGGCCCTTATCGACGACATCTCAAGCGCATTGGCCTCACGCAGTTTGGCTAAAAGATCGCCTTCTGTAACGCGTGTTTTCAGCAGGGCTTCGTGGAGTATCTCACCATCTTTCATCAACAGCGCAGGTTCGTTCTGTAAAACACTGTCAATCGCTTCCGAGCGGTGGCGTAAAAATGCAACGCAGAACTGCACGGCAAACAATGCAGCCATTGCAGTCATGGTCTGCACCAATCCAGCCCAATCCGAGGACTGAGATGCACCGGCGAGCAGTGATCCCATGCCAACCGTCATGACAAAATCGAAGTTGGTCATTTTTGAAAATGATCGCAGGCCGAGAAAGCGAACAAGCACAATAATCCAGCAAAGACCCAAAGCGCTCAGCAATGCCCCTTTTGCAACGGCATCTATCAGCGTGTGATCGAAAAACATGATTTATCCTTCAGAGTAAGAGTTAACGGTGAGACGATCCTGCGCCACAGCTATCAACAGCCATGCAAATGCAGTGACCCAAATAATCGTGATTATCCCCAAACCCCGCTCAAAGGCGCCATCGTATCCCGTCGGCATGACAAAGAAAATCGGCGCTGCGATGATCCATAAAGCCGCACAGCAATAGCTGATCACAGCATAGCGACGAGCTGCGCGGGCCATTCCACGCGCCATCAGAAGAAAAAGTAGGGCAAACAACAATCCAAGCACATAAACGACATAAATATGTATCACGATGCCTTCGTTATCCTGATCGCCGTATTCGTTACGCGCGCCGATGATGACAACACACATCGCAAGTAAAGCCAGAGAGCCGATACCCAAGTTCCACCGCGTTCCATCCATATGAAGATGTGACGCGCCGATGGCACAGGCAATCAAGGTCGCCGCATATCCATACAACGCAACATCCTGAATGATTTCGTATTTGCCAGCTGCAAGATCGCTGACAGTATCCGCAATCCAATCGTGGTCCGGTACAACAATGCTACCGACCACATTTCCGAGGACCATCGCTATGGCACCCAAAATCGCAATGATCCCGCACGACGTCAGTAAATGTGAATCGATAGAGGCAGAAGAAAACCGCATGTCATCGCCCTTTCCTTGGTTTGGTATTTCGAAACCGCAATGATCCCAGCAGCGACAAAGGGCGTTTTAAACCGCCCGCATGCAGCACGCGTCACCATCCCTAACAGCTTCAAGCCGACCGTTCTCCCCTAACAGCTTCAAGCCGACCGTTCTTCTTTTTTTTCCTAAACCAAGACAGGAAACCGGCCTTTTAGCTCGGGCCTGTCAACAACAGACAGTCCGGCGATGCACCAAGTGGTTTGGGTATCCGTTAGTGGAAAGTCGCTGTTTGACGCTTGTAACGCTGAGCGCGTGAAACACTTGCCTTGCCTTGGGCCTGCCCCTCGCATTGGTCAGCCTCTGGAAACCATGAAGTATCGAGATTGACAAACGCGTCCTGGAACTCGGTTTCTGCTTCCCATTTATTACGCTCGAGCAACCGGAAATAAGGCCTCTGGATTTCTAATTCACCAGCGTCCTTGAACGCGCGCAACAACTTATTGACATAGATCGACGTCATCCCGATCGCTTGTCCGATCTCGACTTGACTGAACGGAACCTGAAATCTGTCGCCTCGTCCGATATTCGTGACATGCAGCCTCGATCGCAGTTGTAACAGAAAAAATTTAAGGTTTTGGCCTCCGTCCATCGAACTCATACATGCGTTGTGGTAGCGGAGAGCCGCCAGATCGAGGCTGCCAATAGCCAGCAACAGCGCCGAGAGATGCGGGTGGAGGGTCAAGCCTTGATAAAAATCATTGCGTGAAGTCTGACTCACAGTTCCATCAGTTTGCATGACAATCTCATGGGTCGCATAGATTGATCCGATCTCCGATAAGCCTATGATATCACCGGGCAAATAAATGTGAAGAATCTGATTCCCTTTCTCCTTGCTCTTGGATTTCATAACCGCCCAACCGGATTGCAAAACCATCACTTGTGCCGAAACTTTTCCCAACCTGATTAGGCAATCACCTTTCTGTTTTGAAACTTTATCGGCCTGAACAGACAACAGGAAGTCTGTTTCAAATTCCGAGATAGGACCGTATCCAGCCAGCCGTTCTGACAGCGCGTTCGGTTCAAAATCAAGCATATATTCCCTAAGACACTTCTTTCGAATGCCCCCATTGAAGAAAGATCGAGTTGCAAAACATATGCTCTTGGGCGCGTCACACGACTTTCAAGCGACAACTTCACGTTGGGTCAACTCATGGTTGCTGGATTAGTTCCGTGCGCATCAACTCTCTGGACGGCGTGTCTCAAGTCATGGCGGCTGCGGTTATGCTCTCGGGAAACACGTGTCTCCCGCTTTCTTCCTCAATCTGCGCTGCCTTCGCAACAAGCCGTTCACGCACATCGCAAGCGACTTCCCAGGAAGTGTTTGGGTCCTTGCACGGAATACTGAACCAGACCTCGATACCAAATGCATCCTGATCCGCGACATTCACGCTTGATCCCGAAAGATCATCAAGATTTCGCCCTGTATCGCTGTCCGACACTTTTTGCAGAACATCATTGAATGCATCACGCAGCGCGCTCACGTCAGCTCTTGGATCAAGTTTTAGCTTGATAATGCGCAGCATGGCCGGATCTTGCAGCGTCCAGTTCGAGAACGTCTCGGATACGAACTCCTCGACGGGCACAATTAACCGTGTGCTGTCCCAGTTGCGCAGTTGCACGAAGGTCATATTGATGCGTTCAACGTGGCAAAGCTCATCTTTGTAAAGAACGCGATCTCCCACGCGTGCGGATTGGTTCAAGGCAATCTGTAGCGATGCCATGATGCTGCCCAGCACGTTGCGCGCGGCAAAGCCCAGAACAATCGTCAGCGCACCCGCTGAGGCAAGAAGGGACAGGCCAAGGTTGCTTGCAAGATTGGCCGATGACAGGACCACACCTGCGCCGATCAAAAAGACGATAACAACCAGCACGCGCTTTGCCGCATTCAACCTTGTCGCCAGCACGCGTGCATCGGCTTGTTTAGCAAGCGTCAGGTCCACATCGTCGCCAGGTGCGATCAGTTCATCCAACAGAACCTCAACGCTGTTTACGATAAAAAGCAGCAGTGCGGTGACAAATCCGGTGGCAATCAGCGGAGCCAGAAAGATGTCGATCCGGCCTGAAAAAACAAAGATGCTCCCCGTGACCCACCACACAAGACTGGTAACGCTGACAATGATAATCGGTATAGACGACGCGCGCAACAGTCCGGTTGTGACTCTCGTATTCGCGCGCCGCCAGAAAACCTGAAGAATTCGGTGAACGACCCAGCCAAGTGCGATTGCGGCCAGCACCAGCAATGGCAAGCCAATCAACTCCCACCACATCAATCCACCAATTGTCTTGTTGCGAAGAATGGCCGGCAGTGACTGCTCAAGACTGGAGGGGCCATAGTGCAGATGCAGGGCGGGAATGTTGCGCACCGTCTGGCGCGTAAAGACCCAGACAGCTTGCTCTGCCCCCTCTGGCAGAACGCGATTAAGCCGGATTTCTGCGGGAATGACATCAAGCGGCAAATCCCGCAGTAAAAGCGAGCGGCGCGGCTCACCGGCCTGAGCTTTGTTGTCACCGCCCTCGGTCTGAAGCGCATCCGGCCGATCAATCAGCAACGACCAATCCAGAACCGCCTTGCGGTCGATCACACCGTGAAGCTGGCGCGCCAACACGGGCCCTTCCGCCGCCTGCCGCTCGGCGGGCAGTTCGTTCAGGTCAAGCAAATGCGCAGCCGCTTTCCAATCATCGTCAATTGCGGCTTGCAGAAAACTTGCCATTGCTGAACGGGGTGTCCGCCGGTCAATCCGGTCAGGGACTGGCGGCAGCCCTGAATTCAGCGATGATATTTCAAATGATGTTTCCTGAGCGCGTGCGCTTGATGGATACGCGCCGGCCAATGCCGCTAACAAAAGCAGGGCGCACGCGACATTTTTCAGAACATTTTTATGCACAAAGCCACCAGACTGTAATCGAAATGTAGATCCGAATTTGATCATGTTGAGGTGATGTCCCTTTGGGCTGTGAAATGCTTGTCTCTGACAAGGAAGTTATCAAATACCGGCGGTCTGGATTCAATCCATACCCGATAACTCATCGTAATGGGCCAACCAAATGTGAAAGTCATCCGCCACGGATATCACGATCCACATCCAGCGAATATTCAGGAGCCAAACTGCGCCCGTTTCTTTTTGGTCGTCCTGTGCTTCAAAAAGAAACGGACCATTTCGTGTGAAGCATCCGGCCCCGCCGGGTCAGTATAGCTTCCGGTGGGATGCCCGCCCGACCAAGCGTGGCCGGTTCCGTGAACGATCCATTGTTCGACATAGGGACGTCCTTTTCCGACGCGGTGCAGCAGGCGTGTGAATTCGCGCCCATCTGCGATACGGCCTTTGCGTTCGGTCGTTGTCAAACCACTGAAGGGTTCTAATGCGCGAATGGTGATAAACCGGCTGTTGCGCGGGTTGACCACCTTGTCCGCATCGCCATGAAAAATGATTGTCGGCACGGGCGCTTCATGACGATTGCCCGGGTTCCCAATTTGCATGGCCCGACTGGCAGATCCGGCATCATGTGCGGCACCGGCCGGCAAACCGGAATGGACACCGACGGCCGCAAAGATATCTGGATAGGCCGTTGCGACAATCATTGCCGCCGATGCGCCGGCTGACAGCCCGGCCACATAGATTTTTGCCGGATCAATGTTTTGCGTGGCAATAACCTGACGCGTCAGGCCAGCGATTATAGCGGGTTCGCCAAGCGCGCGGGCCTGATCTTCTCGTTTGAACCAATTCCAGCATCGGTTGAGATGTGCGTGGCGTGATTGAGCCGGGTAAAGCACCAGAAACCCAAATTCCTCGGCCAGTGCATTCATGCCGGTGCCGCGTGCAAAGTCGTCAGGCGTTTGTCCGCATCCGTGAAGCATTACGATGAGCGGCACCGGTTTTTCCGCCTTACGAGCGATGACCGGAATATAAATCTTATAAGAGCGCGCGCCTTCAGCGCTGTTATAAGTGCCGTCGGTAAATGTGGCACCGCGCGGAACGGTTATCTCTAATCGCGATGTTGTCAGCGGCTTTGATTTGGCTGCGGGCTTTGCATCTTTGGATTTGCGCACAGTTTTTCGCGAACTGGCAGATGTCCCGGCTTTTTTGGCAGCCTTCCGCTTGGCGGGTTTGGCAGGCGCGAGCGCTGAACCCCAAGCGTCATTGATCGCAGAAACGGCCGTGCGTTGTAGCCTTTTGGCCGCCTTGCGGCGTGTGCGTTTGAAGGGGTCGAACATGTGTCCTCGGAGTTGAGCATGGTCTCACCGTCCTATGACGGGCTCGCGTCAACTCGCTCTTGCAGCTTATCTGCTGGTTTACAATGTATGGTTTCAACAAGGATCGCGGGGCGTTCCGGCTGTAGAAGGAACTAACTGTCACGTTACACGTTGTTCTATCAGACAAGATATAAATATGGAGATGACGATGCCTAATGAAGATCAAGTAAAAGGTAAAGCGAAAGACATCGGCGGCAAGATTAAAGAAGAAACCGGTGACGCGATTGATAACGACGAGATGAAGCATGAAGGCCAGGCCGATCAGGCTGAGGGTAAAGTGCAAAAGAGTGTCGGTGATGTCAAAGACAAGATGAACGATTGAATATGACAAGTAGGGGTCGGCAGTTGCCGGCCCCTCATTCATTTATTGGAGAAGAAAATGGGAAAGCCGGAAAACGATAAAAGTGACAGTCAAAAGACACCACCGAAGAAACCGAAAGACGATCTTCATCGGCCCGAAAAGACACTGGGTGATGCTCCGGCGGGTGGACCAAACCCAACAGAGCGGTCCCGATTGGACGATTGATTATGACACATAACCCAAATCCAATTGAGGTGCCCGAAAGCGAACCTACTTAAGCACTATCAATTAAGCACTACCAAACTGTAGATCGGCCATTACTCTCGAGATATTTCCGTTTATCTCCCATGTCTGGGAAGGAGGAGATAATCAAAGACAAACGCGAACTTCGGATGTTGCACCACGCCGATGAGATCGAATGTTTCGCTAAGGCATGCCGCTACTTCATGCCGCTATTTTAGGATCGGTCGCGCCATTTTCACCGCCGGCGCAAAGCCTACAGCGAGCGCGGAAAGGGCTGAAAGGCTGGTCTGTTCTACGTGCCGCCCATCCTCAAATGGAGTGCCAACAGAACGCCGCCCAAGCTCGAGGGAGGGGATCTTTGCCTTCGTCGCAAATAGCACCTCGGTGCAATTCGGATCGTTTGGAAATTGCCGCGTTATCACGACATCAAGATGTCCGACTCGCAGGTCTCACGAAGCTTTGCAGCACCATGAAATGAAACGCTTCCCTCGCGGTACCCGCGTGCGTAAAGTTCACACCAAGAGTATCCAAAGCAGGTTGCCGGGCATCACATCCGAATGTATGTTAAGTTACTTATTTTAAAGACCAAAAGGGAGAGATATATGTCGATTTCAACATACGGCTGTTGAAGGAGCGACCCGTGTGCGAGCGTTACGAGCGTTAAAGGTTTATGAGAGAAAGCCCCAAGCCAACGCCATAGATTTTGCAAATCACATTATTGAAAAGTTCCCGTTTCGCACGCGGGAAATCCCCATTAACAAGAGCAACGGGTTCCAAGCTAAGAGCCATTGGCACGTCGAGGACCTTGGCAACCCCACGCTTAACTAAAAAGCGGCACGCCCGGGTTGAACAGCAAGAAGGTCGAACGATCTCGCAGGTCGGATGACCAAGAAATCTGCCAGTGCTCAGCTACAAAGACGATGTCGATCTCGGAGCCAAGCTGGAAGAATGGGAGCGCTTCGACAACCTCCACCGGCTTCACGGCGTCCACAATGAAAAGACACTCTACGAAGCGCCCATAGAAAAGCTATAATAAACAGTGGGAAGTCTCACGAGTAGCCTCATCTATCAACTTTGAGCACCAGCGAAAAAATTGCGACTATATGAAAATATTCCGGCTTTACCGGTCTTTTGTCAAACCTGACAGAAGCAGGGTATATGTAGACAGGTTTTGCCGAGTCTATGTCATGGGATAGATGAAGCATTTTCAATAAGACGACTGGCACGGGGCAAGGATAATGACCGAAAATAAAATTGCATCGCTGCAATCAGAACATTTAGCCCCTTTCGTTGTCGGTGTGATGAAGATGGAAGTTGAGGGCCGTAATTCGGAGCAGTTCAACGATGTGGTCGCTCGGGCGGTTGTCATACTGGAAGCCGCCTTGAGGCACGATTCACGCTTAAGCACCAGATCATTGGCCTTTGCGGGTCCACATCTGACCCCGGGCGCCGGGAACTATGCACCGCTCGACTTTCTGGAGATCGGTCTTGCCGAGAAACTCGAACGCGATCTCCCGTTTCTGCTGATCGTGACCGAGGTTGACCTGTCTTCCTCATCGCTTGCCTACACGCTGGCCCTGCCAAGTCCGCTAACCAATATCGCAATCATTTCCACGCGCCGTCTTGACCCCGGTTTTTGGGGCGATCAGCCGGATCGGGAAAAATCCGCGCGGCGTCTGGCAGGCCTGTTGTTGCACAGCTTCGGTCATCTTGTCTCGCTCAAGCATGAATGCGATCCCGCGAATGCCATGTATCCGCTCGAAGGAGTCGAGGATCTTGATCAAATGGGGCAAATGACCGCTGCACAACAAGAGCGAATGTTCCGCATGCTGCCGCTCGAAGCCAACGAACGATCAACGCGTGACGGCAAATTGGAATTTATATTTCAAACCCTTTTCAGAAACGCCGGTGCCATTGCGCGCGCCGTCGTGCGTGCCAATCCGTTTCGGTTGCTCACGCGAATGCCAACTATGCTGGCAGCAGCTTTATCCGTCATAATCGTGCTACTTTTCAGCGCGGAAACATGGGACGTTGCCCATGCCGTAACGGTTCCCCAGATCGCATTTTTCTCGGTCGTTAGTCTGGCAGTGGCAGTATTCGTTCTTTATCGTGCCTTTGCCTTTGACACATTGCTCAGCCGCGACAGACGGATCACGGAATCCAGCGTCATAACGATCGCTGCTACCTTTTTGTCGCTTTTGTTGACCCTGATGGTCATGTTCACATTCTTCGGCGGCATCATGTATCTTGCCATCCTGACCGTATTTCCTCAGCAGTTGATGGAAAGCTGGCCCGGTGCCGGAGAAGCCACAACCGCGCTCGACCACCTCAAGCTCAGCCTCTTCCTTGCGGCGATGGGGGTGCTTGCGGGCTCGCTTGGCGGGCGTTCGGACAGCCGTGATCTTGTTCGTGGCGTTCTGTTCATTCTGGAAGATACGTGAAATTCGCGCTGGATAGCCCCCTTGAAGTCCTAAATCCTGTTCAGGCAGGATCGCTTGTTGCCTCAACTGAACCGGCATTCGAGGTGTTTCCCTGCTTGTCAGATCCATCGCCCAACTCTCCGAGTGCCAGCGCAAGTAGCAGCCCGAGCGCGGTTGCTATGCCTGCGATGTCATTGTCTTCGCGGTAGGCTTTCGGAAACACGGCTGTTGCCAAAGATGCAACAACCGCTCCTGCAGCAAAACAACGGATCGCGGCCAGATACTCCGCTGCGACACCTGACAGAAGCAAGTTACCTGCAATGGCTGCCACCGATAGAAGTGCCGCCGTTGCGCCCCATAGCAGAAAAACACGGCGTCTGGATTGATTTTCCGCCATTTCCTTGGCACCTCCTGCTGCCTCGGGAAGATTTGACAGAAAGATTGATCCTGCCAGCGCCGCAACTTGCATTGGTCCAGCGCCGATCAGGGCCACGCCAAGCGCCAGATTTTCAGGAATACCGTCAAGCGTTACAGATGCCAGCAAACCGCCACCGCTGTCGTTACCGAACTTCTTTTTGATCAGACTTGCAACGCCGGTGAAAACAATCGCGCCCAAGGCAACCGACAGAGTAACGAATATCAAGGAGATTTTTCCAAGTGCCGGTTCGATCAATTCGGACATCGCCGACACGATTAGCGCACCACCCGCTGTCGCGATCATGAACCCTTCCAGTTTTTTGGGCAGTGACCAGAAAAGACCCCAAGCCGCGCCTAAAAGCAAAGCACCGGATACGACGCATACGACGATTATCATCATTAACATCAGAGTATTTCCGGTTGTTGCAGAGCGGTGGTCGGGTTGCGCTGAAAATTATGAACAACCCGTGCCAGCTATGGGCTCGCGCTGCTCACAGACTTTTATTTATGAATTTGCCGCCTGCCCCCGCTACGAATGTAGCGATGACAGGCGACCGCGGTGCGCAGGGATCAGTCTACCTCAGCGGGACGGCCAGCGATCGCACCACCCGCAGCGGCAAGGAGGCCCAGCAGGGAAGCGAGCGCCGCCCACAGAGCGGCGGATGCCGCAGCATCAACTGCCTGATCTGCTGCATCAGCTGCTGCTGTCTGCGCCTCTTGGATAGCAGCTTGTGCTTCGTCGATAGACTGCTGTGCGTCGGTGCGGATTTCATCCAGACGTGCCTGCACCTGATCGACATACGCTTCTGCTTCCTGAGGCGAGAGGTTCAGGCGGCGCTGCATCACCCGCATGGCTTC
Source organism: Sulfitobacter sp. F26169L (assembly GCF_026410285.1). Taxonomy (GTDB): domain Bacteria; phylum Pseudomonadota; class Alphaproteobacteria; order Rhodobacterales; family Rhodobacteraceae; genus Sulfitobacter. The sequence continues at coordinate 80,102 of NZ_JAPMLP010000008.1, forward strand.
TTTGCGGTCTTCTTCGTTCAGCACGGCATTTTCGCCGCCTACCAGTGTGTCGGCCAAGCTGGAAATTTCAGCTTTTGCGTCAGTTGGTGACTGGGCGATATCCATGGCAGTTCCCGTCACCAAGCGGCGCGCACGCGCCTGTTCGGAACGGCTGATCACATTGCGGAATGCTTCTTGGGCCTCATCGCGGAAATTCTGTGGCGTAATACCGTTTTCGCGCAGACGCGTTGCAACCGGATTGGGAAGATCTTCCATGCCGACTTGGCTCACGGCCATGTCAGGCAGATTGACGTCATCGGGAATAATCGCCTGAACAGCCGAACTGGCGCCGGACGCCGTAGCCGAGATCGCATTTCCGGCACCGCTAAGGGCGGATCCCGCTAAGTTGAAAAGCCCCGCTCCCGCACTCACTGTTAGCCAGACCGCGGCAAGGGTAGCAACGCCCCAGACGGCGGCACCATGCAAAACCGACCCAGCCTTGTGCAGGACCCCTGCGAGGCGTCCGGCAACGTAGCCGCCTGCGCCAAGGGCAACAATCTGGCTGATGAACATCCAGATTGGCGATGCTGTCGGGACGACGCCCATAGGGTTGTCGGCGTCGACCTCGATCGCGGTCAAACCGATCCCCATACCCAACAGGGTGAGCATCGCAAATATGGCAAGCCCTACGACAGTTCCGGCGAGTATCGCGCCCCAAGCGGTGCGACCTCCCCGATCAAGTTCAACCTCTGAAACAAGAGAAGGTGCTGTGCGAGTTTTTGCCATTCTAAATTCCTTACGATTAGTTGGTTGAGCCTGTCCAGTTATCGTGACGGCCTCTCGTTGCGATTTACGAATCCATGCAATTGCAACGTCTGAAAGGTTGTTTCGTTCCAAACTCCATATACCCTTCTGATCCCCGGCCTCGGAAAAAAGGGCGTCGAACAGGCATGTGACAAGTTCGATTAGTCGGTAAACCTCCCTTCTCTATTTGCTCTGTAAGGGCGCGATTGTGTTATTCGGACTGCGCTCTGTGCATCGGAAATTCCGGGTGGCAAACGTTTGTCTGTCGATAAGTTGCACGGTCACAAAAGCTGTTGCATACAATAGCAGTGATAGACGGAGAAACATCTGGCTTCCAAAGGATCCAATATGACATCCAGCGCGGTAGAGACTTCGAGCAGCGATAGAAACGGGTCGATATTTGAACCTGATGAAACCTGCTGGCGGGTAGCGCGCGCTGACAAGTTTTCCCTGATCGTTGATGCAGCAGACTATTTTCGCGTTTTGCGCAAGACATTTAAGGCGGCGCGCAAAGAGCTGTTGCTGATTGGATGGGACTTTGACTTCGAGATGGATATGCTACCCGGCGAAAGCGACGAAGACGGGATCGCTCCTGACGGGTTGCCCAACCATCTGGGTAATTTTATCGAGGCTGTGGTAGAGCAATCGCCTGACCTTCATGTGTATCTGTTGAAATGGAACGGCGCGGTTCTGGCCGCACCGGGCGCGATACTGCCCTCACTTGCGCTGGCAACATTTGGCAGCGACCGTATCCATTTCGCGCTTGATGGGCATCATCCGTTCGGGGCCTGCCATCACCAGAAGATCGTTGTGGCCGACGATAGCCTTGCCTTTTGTGGCGGGATCGACGCGACAGCGGAGCGGTGGGACACGTCTAAACATTTGCCGGATGATCCACGACGGGTGCGCAAGGACGGAACCATGTCTGGACCGTGGCATGACGCGACCACTGCGATGACCGGACCGGCGGCCTCTGCACTGGCCGATTTGTCCCGCATGCGGTGGTGTCGTGCCAATGGCGAAAAGCTCGAACGCCCCGATATTTCAGACATTATGCAGTGGCCTGAAATGCTGGATGCCGATGCCACCGGTGTCGAAGTCGCGATCGCGCGCACGGAGCCACCCTATGACGACTCGCCTTTGATCAACGAGATCGAGACGCTTTATCTGAGAAGTATCGAGATGGCGCAGGAAACGATCTATATTGAATCCCAGTATTTTGCCGCTGAGAAAATTTGTGCCGCGCTTGAAAAGAGACTGAACGAAAGCGACGGCCCGGAAGTGGTTGTCATCAACCCCTATGAGGCTGAATCCCAGCTGGAAGACGACGCGATGCATGTTCTGCGCGGCCGCATGATCGCGCGGCTGAACGAAGCCGGCCACGGCGACAGGTTCCGCATTTACTATCCCGTCAACAGTGCGGGTGAACCGATCTATGTTCATGCGAAAATCATGATCGTCGATGACCGTATCCTCCGCCTTGGATCGAGCAATCTGAATGACCGTTCAATGGGTTTTGATACGGAGTGTGATGTTGCAATCGAAGGGCAGGAAGAGCTGATCACCGAATTTAGAACACGGCTTTTGTCGGAACATCTGGATGTCTCGCCCGATGAATTCGATAAGGTTTTACGAGAACATGAAACGCTTATTGGCGCAATCGAAAGCGTTAATGCTTCAGAAGGACGCGGTTTGCGCAGAATTCACCCGGACGAGGAAGGTTGGGTGGGCAGCTTTCTTGCAGACACGCGCCTGCTGGACCCCCGCTATTTGCCGGGGCAAAGCACATCGGCAGGCGAGGGCGTGCGTCCGCGGCACCTTGCAATGATCGCCGGGATTGCGGTTCTGGGATATCTGGGCTGGAGGGCGTTGGACAATCACAAAAACAGAAGATCGCGCGCCTGGACGCGTTAATCATACCCGGCATCTTTGGTTGCTTCCGCTTAGATGTGTCCGCGGCGCGCCAGTATGCGGGCCATGATCAGACAAATCATCGCCCATGCCCCTCCGGCGAGCCAACCTGCTGCAACATCTGTCGGCCAATGAACGCCCATGTAGATCCTGCTGATCCCCACAAACAGTGTCAGTAAGATCGCAACGATCATAACATATAGCTTGAGAAAGAAGCGCGGCTGCACCCGCGCAATCAAAACTCCCAGTGAAAGGTAAACAATCGCCGCCATCATGGAATGACCTGATGGAAAGCTGGCGGTATGGACTATGGAATCGTGCGGCACGAGGTCGGGCCGCGGGCGGTCGAAAAAGTCTTTTGCAACACTGCTGATCAAAATTCCGCTTCCGATGGTTACCAGAATGTAGAGCGCTGATGTCCAGCGGCGGAGCAGTAAAAAGAAGATCGAGACAATGAGTGTCGTGAGCGTCAAAACTGCAACGCCCCCAAGGGCAGTGATGTCGCGGCCCATTTCCTCAAACCACCAAGGACCGATTGGATCGGACAGATCCCCCGGCGTCCGCAGAAGCAAGAGAATATCCCGATCAAGGTTGCGGGTTGACCCTTCCACGACCTCATCGGTCAATTCAGCGAGAGCCCATACTGAAGCAACAGCGATGCTCAAGATCACCAATGAAACAATCTCGATGTGGCGACGGGTCCAGCGAACCAAATTTAGAATTTTTTCGTATTTCATGTGTCAACTCCACACTGAGGGAAACAGGCGTGGGATCGGGCGCACCGCGATACATCTGGACGACCTCAATCATTGAAGTGGATCCACCACTTTGGACAGGTTTACAGCTTTTCTAGAGTGCATCGGGTTTAGGTTTCATGCTGCTCTTTTGCTCTTCGCGACTAACCCAGTATGCCTCGTCCGGCGTTCGCCAATCAAGTGCGGAATGGGGCCGGTTGGAGTTGTAGAACGCCATCCAAACTTTGACGACTCGCCGGGCTTGGAAGTTATCGTGATCTCTTCGAGATAGATCGCTTCCTGCTTCAGGCTGCGCCACATCCGTTCAATGAAGATGTTATCAAGGTAGACGTAACCGTCCAATTGCGTTGATGTTAAGAGCGCTGCTTGCTGCTCGATCGCCACCTCGGTTCAACCGATGCCGCGTCGTTTTCCCCAATGATATCGGAACCGGGCTATTGCCACATAAAGCAGCAAAGCTGGCTTCGGATTTGAGCCAGTCCGGATTGCCGCCTGCGGTCAGCAATAAATGAGGCGCGCTGCTAAATCCGACCCCGCTGCATGCGATCAGATCCGGAGCAAGGTCAGTGACAATTGTTTTGATCATGTCGTCCAGATCGGCGATCTCATCGTGCGTTTCGAGATATCGACGTATCAGCGATTTGAGCGCAATCCGGTAAGCCTCTTCCACATCCCGATCACTCTCGGTTGGCGGCCCGAGCAACCGGATTTAGGGACATGCTTGGTCATGGTCATAGTATGTAAGCCAACACCCATGCCAACAAGATCACTACGTGCTGTAGGCGCGGGCTTTTTGTGACGGCGCAGTCAATCGCTCAACCATCAAGCTGACGACACCATTTTTCCAATAAGACCTTTCTAAGAATATCAATAAAATCAGGCGGTCCGACCGCCCGCATACCCTGCTGTTTTCGGAAATCTGGAAATATTGAAATACTTGGCCCATATGGATCACTTCCAGATATTATCTGAATCACAAGAAAATTACGTAATCCACAGAAAAATTGCGAACCTTGTTTTGAATTTTCGCGAATCGCCCATAGTAAAAGAGTCGGTCGTAATTAAAAGGAAACCGACATGCCCAAGAATATCAATATCATATCGATTGACGCTGCGGCGCGATTTGCAAAAAAGCTTGCAGATGCACCAGCCAAAGAAAAGACTTCATTCTCTGCACGCGAAGTTGTGCAAATGAACAAAGACGCAATCTTGCAAGCCGTAAATGAGCAGGGATACAGTTTTCAAGAAATTGCCGAATGGCTTTCTGAAGAAGGCGCGAAGCTCAGCGTAAGCACCCTACGCAGTTATCTCCGTGACCCGAAAAAACGCATTGCCAAGACCGGCGCACGAGCCAAAACGAAACCCAAAGGCAACCAAGCTATAACTCCGCAAAATAAAGATTTGCCCGAGAAAGGATTGTCGATAACCAATCAAGAGACTGACGTTTCACCACTTGAACTAGAGATCAGCCTGCAAGAAGAGAAGCAAAGAGAGCGGATTGATGCAGAGAAATTGTTCAACAAGTTCGGCGGAACTGAAGGCCGCGTTGTGTGATGCTGATGGAAAAGGAAAAAACTCCCAAGCCCCGCTCCAACCAACGCAGACAGACGGAGAGCATCTGCTTGCGCTGCACCACGGAAGAAAAGTCATCGTTCCGGCGGTCCGCAAACCGATTTGGCTTTGACAGCCTGTCGGCATGGATAAAAGATCTGATCAACAGCAATGGCGAACTCAGCTTGCATCTCCGTCGAATGATATCAGGTAGGCTCGGTCAGATTGGTGCGCGTGTCGTCATTCTCGGAAAAAAGGATGTTCCGAGTGCCGTTGAAGATGAACTGGCGGCAATCGTGTCGGACATCACGTTGCTGCAAACGGCGCTGATCGAGGGGGACATCAATGCTCGCAAAAGTGATCCCTAACCGATCGTGGGCTGGCAACGGGGCAAACGTTTTCCGACAGCGGGTTGAATACGCGTCTCGGACAGCTTCTGCCATACTGATGCTCAATCTCATCGGCGATTGTCAGGACGCATCTACGCAAATGGCATTTACTGCCGGACTCAACCCGCCGATCCGCGCACCATGTAGCCACATCGTCTTATGTTTCCATGAAACGGAACGGCCCAGTGATGATGATCTGCTTTCCGCTGCACAGATGGTGCTGAACGAAATTGGAGCCTCGGAGCATCAGGCGATACTTGCGGTCCACCGTAACACAGATAGCACCCATGTTCATATCATCCTGAACCGCGTGCATCCCTCTACGGGCGCAAGTCTGTCCCTCAGCAACGATTACGCACGCCTTGAGCGTGCTTGTCGGCAAACTGAACACCGTTTCGGCTGGCCCGCAGACCGAGGGCGGTTCGATATCGCGTTGGTGAATGGCAAGATTGAACTTTGCCCAAAGCCCCAAGAACACTGGGACCGCAAAACGCAAGAGCGCGCGCAAGGACTGAGGCCAGATGGCAAGGCCGTAAGAGAGCATCACCGACTTACAAATCAAGGCTATTTACGCAACGATCTTACCGCCAACCTGCGTGACTTCGCGCGCAAAATATTGAAAACGGCACTCCATTGGCGTTCGGTCCACTCCGGTCTAAAGAACGCGGGGCTGGAGTATGTGCCCGCAGGCAGCGGCGCGCGCATCCGCGAGATTAAAACACAGCGGTTCATGCAGGCGAACCAGCTGGGCGCCGCATTCAGCTTTGGCGCCATGTGCAAGCGCCTTGGCACGTTTATCCCCCGCAGCAATGCGTCCGCTGGAACTGCGCAGGTCGCTCAATCCGGATACCGTGAGCAAATCAATAATCTGAAGCGTAAACAATTGCGCGCACGGATTGCGGTGCGAGTCACGCTGAGAGGCGCGAGATTTTTTGCGGCTCAGGGCTTGCGTGCTGCCATGCGTGAATCACAAAATAACGAAATCAAAGCGCTGAAACATCAGCTGACGGCGACGCGACCGCCGCGCATGCCTGAGCCGAAGGCAACACATCTTGAACGCTATCGCCTCGTGCTACGCACAAGGCAGAGTGGCTTGGCCTCGCGCGATGATCACACTGCCAGACGACAGGACTGGATGGTCGCACCATCCATCAAAGATCCATATGCGTCCCAGATCATTAAAGACACTGTTGCACGGCATCAAAATACACTGCGCGTTGATGGAAATAACGGCCTGCTATTTGCCCGTTGCGATACAAAGGGAAGAATAGTCGGGTTTGATCGTATGTTGCTGGAAGCTGATCCTCGCGCACCGATCCGAGAGACTTCAACTGGTGGGGTTTGCATAATCGGTCCTCAGCCCGCCGACACGTGTCTGCTGGTGCGCACACCTTTCGACGCAATCACGAGCCTGCTGCAAGTTGATGGTCCGACGCCTATGATTGTAATTGTTGGAAACGCATTATCGAAGGCGCGCACGGCACATATCAATTGGCTGACTAAGGGTCGCAAGATCATTATTAATGAGGACTCGTTCGCTGAACGTCCCGATTTAAACCAGCAGCTCAACGAAATGTTCCCGAATGCAAAGCTTTTGACTCAAGCCCACGCTCAGAAAACTGTTACGCCTGAGTCTCAAATTTCAAATATAACAGACGAATACTCCGCAGAAGGTCTGAAATTTTCCTGATGACAACCGAGCATGACCTCAGATTATCGTCTGCAGAAAAAAGATATACGTCATGCCAAGTGATCAGCTTTGTAATTCCTGCCGCCCGGTTATTGAAGGGCAGTAGGATGTGAGCTCACGAATTTTCAGACTTATTGCAGCACGAACAGCAGCGGGATTCGATCTGGTGCGCCATCGATGGCGAACAATGCAACCTCGCGAGTGACCGAATTGAGTCCTGTGGTGTTTTCAAGCGGATCATACAGCGGCGCGCCCTCACGGTCTTCTCCTGCCCCCATGACATAGGCAGACACACCACGGACGCCCGAATAAGACGCCAGAACGCCCGTCTTTAAGGTGTCGGCATCATAGTCGACCTGTGCGCCAAAGGCGTCAAAAGCAGCGATATTATCTCCCGCAAACTCTTCCGCCGCCTCCCGCGTCGTTCCCGAGCGTTCAAGTTCGATGACACCGTAAGCGCGTGTCAAAATGTGACCACCGTCTGCTGGGGAGAATTCAAGCACTGCGCATCGATCGATTACGCCGGGCGTATAGCATGCAAGGCCCGGCCCAGTTCCTTTAACGCTAACCGAATTGCCTGCGCTCAGATCCACCGAGAACCCCCTCGTGGTGCGCCAGTCCCCTTCAGTCTGCTGAAGATAGATGCGAAAAGCTTTATTTTCTTCGTGCGGTGCGTCGAGGACTGTGGTGCCATTATCATACTGATATGCAATCACCTTGCCCTTGTCAGTATAAGCATACGTATCGCTGGCGCTGTGTGGATAGCTTGACTGGATAATGGCCCTCGCGTCTGCCCAGGGCGTGCCGAGCGGGGGGATGCCCGCCATCTCTATGATCTTTGACCGGATGGTTGCCACCTGATCCGCTGCAACGCTTGCAGGCAGTGGTGCGGCTTCAGTCGCAGTGAATTCGCCCACAACCAGACCGTCGGCGGCCGTGTAGACCACCTTGCTCACGAACGCCTCGAAGGCTCGCGGTCGGGTGGTTGATGCCTGAATATTGGTCAACGTCACATCAGCAGTCAGCGCCCGTGTGCCGATGCGGTCGCGCAGAGCTTTCCCTTGATCACGCGTAGCAGAAAGAATGCGAAAATCGTGAAAATTCCGGAAGAAGAGCTTTTGAACTCCAATCGGCAGATGCATGTTTGGGACAAACACGCTTGACGGAAAGCCCCCAGCTTGAGCGCTATAATCGCCCAGCGTCGCGCTGATTGTGACCGTGATCTCAGCACTCCCGACGTCAATTCGCCCCTGCTGTTGTTTGAGTTCTGCAACAAGTCGCGTCAGCACCTCGTCGCGATCAAATTCGCTTGCAGCGATGTAGGCCGGATCCTTTTTGGCGATCATCTCAAAATCGGGCTGTTGGCTCTCTACGGCGTTGAAAAAGCGGCCCCACCATATGGGATCAGGGTTAGAATATGTCTCGGCATAGGCGGCTGAAGACATCGCGGCACCGAAGCTAAGGATAAGAGCGGTTCTAGAAATCATGAGGATGATCCTTTTTTTGTATGGGAATTTATTTGGGAATAAGGGCGACATCAGCTACCTCGATGAGAGGCGTCTGACTTAACCGGGAGTGGCCCGCTGCAATTCTCAGGCTTCGACCTTCTGCTCGGTGGTCAGAAGGTTGAAGAGTGCGATGGCGCGGTCCTGCTTAAGGTTGCGCCCAAGCTTTATGGTCTTGCTGCCATAGCGGATCATCACGCGATACCGCCGTTTTGCCGAGGAACGGCCAATTGCAATACTTGCGCCAGCCATAGCTGAGGTCGTTGCGTTAGCCATGGCCCCCGTCGCAGCAAACGAAGCCCCGGCTACCCCACTGCCGCCGAACACAAACATCGGCTGTCCGGTGAGCATCACATTTTTATCTAGAGGATTGTCGATGAAGACCTCGGTTACCCGATCCAGATCGTATTCCACTCCGCCTTTAACGATCCCCGAAGGCGTCAGCGTAAAGGATTGACGCTGAAACGTCGTGTAGATGAGGTAAGCAAAACCGAGGATCAGGGCGACAAGAACCGGCCACCAAGATGCGGGAAAAACTAAAGTAATCGAAAGAAGGAAAAACGGAACAGCAATTGGAAAAACGACATACGCTGCCCAAGAAAGTCCATCCCCGCCAAAAGAAATGACCTGCTTATTGCCCTCTTGTTGAATCTCATATCCTTGCTGAAATACTGCTTTTTTGGTCATGACAATCTCCTTCTTACTTGTCGCTCTCGAGGCAAAAAGACATGCGCGACTCTGCAACTTCCCGCACGCTGCCCTTTGGACAAGATCGCTATGCCACTCTGATGGATGTTAAATTTAGGGAGGTGACTACCAGTTCACCATGCGCACAGTTTAACGGTCGCGTTGGTCCAACAGGCCCCGTCGCGGCGCAGTGCGCCAAGTGGCGTATGCGCGCGTACCTCACCAGTCACCCCATTCCAGTGCCCGCTCCCCAGGTCGGGACCCTCGACGTAAAGATATGCAAAATATTTGCCGCCAGCGCCCGTGATTTGGAAATCGCCAGCTCCTGCAGAGAGAGGCCTAAAATCGCAATCCCCGTCAATGTAGACGCCGCCATCAACTTGAAGAAGGCATTGCACGGGACGCGCTTCAACAAAGGAAGAGAAGAAGCTACAAAAGCAAATTGCGGCACTGAAAGTTGCTGTTCTCATATGCATCCGACGGCTCCTTGAATGGAGTGAACTCAATGACGCATTTTTCGCACAGGTCCATTTTTCGGGAAATACAGCATAAAGCAGGTATTCAGCATTGAAGAACGCATATCGGCATGCCAAATATGTCAAGCGGCGCAGCAAATTCTGCACGTGGGGCTTAGTAACTCCAATAGCACACAGGCCGGTCAGGATTTTTCTTGGCCGGGTGGCCACCATACATGTCCAGGGCTCGCCTAAAAATGGTGGCGTCCTGTGCTGTGTGCGGGATTACTAACACCCGGCTCTATGCCGGTCAGCCTCTCAACACGATGGAGGCTTCGCGATGTCCACCCAATTCAGATCACCAGTTCGGATGGAAGTGTCCGACGACCCTTTGGCAATGCTCTCGCGTGTTGCCTTCCCGGATCACTTCAAGATGCCTGCTTTTGATCAGTTCAATCAGCATCTCGTAAATAACATGACTTCCTTTAAAGCTGACAAAATCGGCTCCAAAGGAACCAATCAAGAAATTGCTTCGGGCATCCACCTGCCTGCAAATGTAACCCTTGCACCACGAGAGAAAGATGTTCTCCTGTGGGCAGCAAACGGAAAATCCGCTTGGGAGACCGCAATTCTGCTTGAGTTGACGGAAAACACGGTCAAGTTCTACATCAGAAAAGCATGTTCCCGTTTGGGTGCCCAAAACAAAACCCACGCAGTCGCTATCTGCTTAGCCCATGATCTGCTGAAGGATTGATAAGTCCGAACATCACGGCACAACTCCAGTGAAGTTCGGACTATTGTTTTAGGTCTTCTGAGCGAGGCATTCTGTTAAAAGCCGCCGGATCATCTCCGGGCGCGTTGGCAGGTCAGGCTCTGATCGCCTTCTGTCATCAAGTGCCTCAATCATATCACGCGAAAGGCGAAGTGTTAGCGCCTCGGTATCTTTTTTTGGGGGTGCCATAGAACTTCCTTACATTTTGATGTTGACATCATAATGTTGTGATGGCATATTAGTCGAACGAAAGCAAGGGTTGCAGCCCTCGCCTTCGTCCTAACCATTCAGATCCTTAGGAGATCATCATGACTAACTATAACATTACCACGCAAGTCGCGGCGCTTAAAGCTGACTGTTCAAATTATCCCACATCCCTTGCAAATGCATTTGCCGCTTTGCTCCCGGCGCTCGCTCGTCATATCGAAGCAGAACGCGAAATCGAAGAAGTTGATATCTGGAACCCAGCTTTCAGAGCTTGGCTTACGGACGCTGAAGAGGCCTTTGCAGATGTTACGACACATCTGTCAACTATCGCGTCTCTTGAACTTACATGCGACCACGACAAACCACTTAAACGCATGTCTTTGTTGTTAACAAATCTGATCGGCTCGGAAGAACCGGACACATTTGTGTATCTCTACAGTTTGCGGCCGCACTTCGAAGACCTGTTTCAGTGTGAAGGCAGCAGTCCCGCTGTGCGCCATCGCAATGTCATGCTTGGGCAAGCATTGGCACACATTGACGCGATGGCGACCCTGCTTACCTACGATGGGTATGATGAAGTCGAAGTCGACGATTCAATCGATCCTCCGGCGCTTACCTAAGTCTTTAGTCTGGCCGTAACAGGCCAGACCATTTTCCACCAATACGCGCCGCGGCAACTTACATCTGACCCATTCAGGTGCCCTATTGTCATGTCGCCATTCTCTCTAATCTTTACGGAGGACTTCATTATGCACACGTTTAACACACCAAATCATATGACAATCGCAGACTTCCCGTTTCCGATCCACACCGGTGCGATCAAGCCCAAATGGATCGAAGAGGCACAGAAAAAGGGGTTTAATATTGTCGCCCGCGTTGTGGACCGCCTTCATATTGCCTTGCAGTGCAAAGAGTGCGGTCACCTCAACAAAACTCGCCTTTACACGCTGATGAGCGCCAAGCCGCTTTGCGAAAATTGCATGGAACAGGCCTGGAAAGCGGACGCGACTGCCGCGGGGGGGACGTTCATCAAGCGCGATCCGGCGCACCGCCACTACGGCATCTACCGCATGGCTTGCGGGCATGAGATCAGTCGCCAGTTCGCGCTGATCAAAAGGGTCGCGGCAGGCGAAACCGGTCTACGTTGCGAGATCTGCCATGCTGCAGTCGAAGCTGCAGAGGCGCAGGTGATGGGCTGGGATCTGATAGGCTCTGACCCCCAAGGCAACCCAAACTATCGCCTCTATAAACATGCGGATTGCGGCCACACGCAACGTATTGCGCGCGCCAATATGCAAAGTGGGCGCTTTGGCTGTGGAGAATGCGGGGTCGATTGGCCTGCCGCGCCAAGCTTTATCTACGCGATGCATTTCACGCTCGAGAATGGCCGCGAGGTGGTCAAAGTAGGATTTTCGCGCATTCCATGGAACCGTCTGCACCATCAGCTGAGGGTGAACGCCGAGATGCCAAGCGCCGTTTTACAGACCGTTGCTGTGTCAACAGGGCAAATTGCAATGTCGCTGGAAAAACGCCTGCATAAGGCGTTGAAGCAGTCGCACCCTGACCACATTGTCGACCCTGCGTGCTATCGCGGCCAGATCCGGGTAATCTCGGAAGTCTACGATGGCTCCTTGACGCATGTGATCATTGCCCACCTTAACGATATCGAGGCGAGGATCACCCGTAGCGTCGCCTAACGCCCCACTAAAAGACACCTCAAACCCGGGCATTGAGCCTGGGGCCTTAACACCCACTCATTAGGGAGGGCGCAGCTATGCCCCAATCCAACTTCATCCAGCCCGTTTGGGCCGATTTCGCCTTTGCCACCATCGACACCTTACGCCGCCATCATGGCGTGCCTGCGCCTTACAGCGCGGACACCGTCCGTAAGATGGAGCCGCTGTCCGAACTTGATGAATTATTTGCCCGTTTTGACGATGGCAAAACGACCGAGATATTGGCGGAATGCTCCAGTCTGCCGTCGCGCTATGTCCCTGCGCGCCAGCTCCTGACCACGATCCGGATCTCCGCCACAATCGACGGGTCAGGCGCCTATGAGCAAAGCCGTCTCTGCGGCGCGTTGACGGTCATCAGCGATATCACCCCCAGTGATATGCGCAGCCTGAAGGACGTTCTGGCATTGGCCTTTCCGCATGAAGGTTGGCAAATTGTCTCGCCGGACATCGTAGATGGCAGTGTCACAAAGAACGCGCAGGACCGCTTTGACATCGCGATTGCCGAGCATCTTGACCGGATCGAACCGGTTTTGATCTTGCAGGCTAACGGGGTATCGCTGCCGCGCCATCTTGTGGCGACGGTCCCGCAGATTCTACCTTTTGCGGCAATATCGCGCGAAATTCTCATGACTTACATGTTGGCGGGGCATCTCTGCGATCAAATCCCTGATCCGGACGCGCTATATGCCGCCCTGCCGAATGACGCCGATCTCGCCCATCTCGACACACTTGATACCTGTGCGGCCTTACGGGCACCAACGCCCCTGTCAGCAGTGCGTCGTTTAGATGCAATGATCCGCAACGACGCCAGATCATCCGGCCCGCGCCTGAAAGACTTCGCAGGCGATAGTCCTGCCCTTGTCGCTGCACGCCGGATCGTCGATGACCTTTTACTGTGGCAGCAAGGCAAAGCAGGGTGGAACGAGATCAGCCGTTCAATGCTGCTTTGCGGCCCGTCGGGCACGGGCAAAACCTATCTTGCAAGGGCAATTGCCAACAGCGCAGAGATTGCGGCGGTTAACGCCAGCTTTGCGGATTGGCAGGCCAAAGGCCATCTGGGCGAGATGCTTGCGGCCATGAAGCACAGCTTTGCCGAAGCACGGCGGCTGGCCCCAAGTGTGCTGATTATCGACGAGATTGATGCCGTTGGATCGCGCTCAGACGGAGATCGCCACGCCTCCAATTATCGCATTCAGGTGATCAACGCATTTCTGGGCGAGATGGATTCCATCGCCCAAAAGGAAGGCGTGGTTGTGATTGGCACGTGCAATCACCCCGAACGGATGGACCCTGCTGTTATTCGCGCCGGTCGCATGGACGTCAAAATCCATGTGCCGCTGCCCGACGCAGAGGCCATCCTTGGCATCCTGCGCCACCATCTGCGCGAGGATATTGCGGACGCGGATTTGATGGCGCTGTCGCATCTCGCTGTCGGTCGGAGCGCGGCAGATATTGACGCTGCAATCCGCGCCGCGCGGTCAGATGCTCGGCACACGCGTAAGTTGTTGAATGTTGAAATGCTGCATAAAAATATGGGTATCGAGACCACCGGCGCGGACGAAAAAGTGCTGTGGCGGATTGCGGTCCATGAAGCGGGGCATGCAGTGTCGGGTGCCGCGCTGGGGCTCGGTATGATCCAAAGCATCTCCATCACAACAAACGGAGGCCAAATCCAGCGCAGCAATGTGCCGAATGAAAGCCTGCTGTCAGACATCGAAGCCGAGATTGTCTACTCCCTCGCAGGCCGTGCTGCCGAAAAGCTGGTTCTGGGCGAAGTCTCGGCCGGTGCGGGAGGACAAGACGTGTCTGACCTTGCATTGGCAACACGATGGGCCATCCGCCTTGAAACCACCTTCGGCCTCGGGTTTGAAGGGCTGGTCTGGCATGCCGAACCCGAGGCCGTGCATCTACAAACACCTGCGATCCGCGACCGCGTGCGCCAGCGACTGACCCGCGCAGAACAGCGGGCCGGTGTTTTGCTCGCACAGCACCGCGATATTCTGGAAGGCCTGGCCCGCGATCTGGTCAAACGCCGTTCCATGCGGGAGCGCGACATCCATCACTGGCTGCAAGACATTGCCAACAACACCGTTGAACCGGAGGCCAACACCGCACCCGCGCGCGAAAACCCCAACCAACCCATCTCGGGCTGATCAACAACTTCTATCCACATCGTCTTTGGGCGGTGTAGGTAAGGCCGCAAAGAGCTGTTCTGGAGAGGTGAAAGGATGCCTTTATGATCGCTGTAAATCTTGGCTTGAACATGAATACGCTTATTTACGACCCTCCGCAGTTATTCTTCAAAGCTCTTTTGGTGTTTCTCGTTTTTGAGTTTTTTTAGTTGTGTGTTTTTAAAGGCAGGAGGTTTTTTGGTTTTTTCAAGAAAGAGCAAGGTGATTCCTTTTTCGATTTTTTGAGGAAGGAAAAGTAACGGGTTTTGGGTTTTGGAAATTTAATGGCTATTTTTTTGCGTTTCCTACGCTTTTAAGTTTTTGACATACTTTTCCAACCCATTGTTTATCCACATAAAAAAGACTTTTGGCACCATTATCGACAACCCATGAGGACCCCAATGCCCTATATTGACGATCACACCCCCGGACCAAATCCGGTCACAAAACACATCAATTTGAACCGTCCGGCTCACCGCCGTAACGGGCAGGAGACCTCGGCCAATGGCACGGGACCGGAAAAGACATGCGCGCGACAGGGAGGTGCCAGCGGCGGTACCACCTGCGACCGCGATGCCTTCGAACGTGCGTATTGCCTCAGCCCGTGTAGCATCACAGTATCAAGCTCAGATTTTGGCTCTGGTCCGCGCACTGGCACGCGATGCGGCGCAGGTGGATCACGAGGCCGATTTGCTTGATAAAAATATGAACGACACGTCCAGGAAATAGTTCGGCATATTGGAGAAGAAGAATGACAACATCACCTGTTCGCGTTGCAATCTACGCCCGCTTTTCTTCGGACCTTCAGAACGCCGCATCTATTGATGACCAGATCCGGCTGTGCCGCACCCGTGCCGCGCGCGAAGACTGGGAGATCGTCGGCACATACGAGGACCACGCCACGTCGGGCGCCAGTATGATGCGCCCCGGTATCCAGCGGCTGCAGAGCGATGCGTCCGCCCGTCGGTTCGATATCGTATTGTCCGAAGCCCTTGATCGGTTGTCCCGCAATCAGGCGGACATCGCGCATCTTTATCAGACGCTTGCCTTTGCGGGTGTGGGGATCGAGACCGTTTCTGAGGGCACCGTCAACGAAATGCACATCGGTCTGAAGGGCACGATGAACGCCCTTTTCCTCAAAGACCTCGCGACCAAGACTCGTCGGGGACTCAGCGGGCGCATCCAGAAAGGCAAATCTGCTGGCGGCAAGGCCTACGGCTATGATGTCGTGCGCAGCCTTCGCGAAGATGGTGAGCTAAACAGAGGTGATCTGGCGATCAACCCGGATCAGGCCCCGATCGTGGTGCGGATCTTTCAGGCGTATCTCGATGGCATGTCTCCGAACAAGATCGCCGACATGCTCAACCGCGAAGGTATTTCGGGACCGCGCGGCCCGTCATGGGACAAATCTACAATCCACGGCAACCCGAAGCGCGGGACGGGTATCCTCAACAACGAGCTCTATATTGGCCGCCGCGTCTGGAACCGGCAGGGGTTCGTGAAGGACCCCCAGAATGGCAAACGGCAGGCCCGACCAAAATCCGAAGCTGAGCTGGAGACCAAGGATGTGCCGGAATTGCGCATCGTGCCGCAAGAACTCTGGGACGCGGTCAAAGCCCGACAACAAAGCCGCAAGATCAAGCACACACAGACCGAAGCCTGGGAGCGCCGCAAGCCCCGGTTCTTGTTCAGCGGGCTGATCAAATGCGGGTGCTGCGGTGGGGGCTTCTCCACCGTCTCCTTGGATCGCTTCGGCTGCAGTAACTCCCGCAACAAAGGCACGTCGGTTTGCACCAACCGGACCACGATCGCACGTCAGGACATGGAAGGGCAGATCCTGAATGCGCTCACCAATCACTTGATGGATCCCGCATTGGTGAAGGCCTTTGCCGAGGAATACATCGCAGAGCGCAACCGCCTTGCGGCGACCAAAACGGACGATACGGCGAATAAAAAGAAAGAACTGGCCAAGGTGATCAAGGATCAGGATGTGCTGGTCAACGCCATTCTGGCAGGAACGCCTGCGGACCGGATCAAGGACCGCATGGCCCAGCTAGAGGCGCGTCAGAAGCAGTTGGAGACAGAACTGTCCGCTGCGCCTCAGTCGAATGCGACCCTGCGCATCCACCCGAAGATGGCGGACACCTATCACACCCGCATCAAGGCCCTGATCGAGCGATTGGCCGAACCAGACAGCGATAGCGATGCAAAGGAGGAGATACGAAGCCTGATCGACAAGATCGTGGTCACGCCTGTGCCGACGGGTGGCAAGCGCATGACCCCACAATTGCAGGTACACGGCGCACTCGCGGGCATCCTGTCGCTCAGCCTTGCCATGAAGGAGATGCCTCAACAGCAAAAAACCTCCTGCGAACAGGAGGTTATGCAAAGTATAGTGTTTATGGTTGCGGGAGTAGGATTTGAACCTACGACCTTCAGGTTATGAGCCTGACGAGCTACCGGGCTGCTCCATCCCGCGTCAATAACGGTTCACTAATCTATATGTGCCCGAGCAACAAGAGCAATTTTGTAAAAATGTTCGTCTAGGTCGATGAGTTTTTCATAATGTTTTATGGTGTTCTGATTAATCTACTTCTGTGCCTAGTGAGTTGCTTTGTAAGGTTAAACAGGTATGCACCTTATTCGCGGGGCAGACGCCTTCGGGATTGCGTTGCCAAACGAGCTGATGAATGGGTCCGAAATTCCCTGAGATGTCTTTCGACTCGCGAAAGACTCAGGCCAGAGCGCATTTATTGACCGCGAGAGGAGGGGGCAAAGGGCAATAAATATACCGAACACACAGTCGGCATTGAACGTTTTAGGGAGCGGGGCTTGAGTTGCGCAATCCTTGAAAGGGGGGGGGCTGAGAAGGGGTTTTGCTCGAATAGGTTTGCTTCCGTCAAACTTTGATTGAAGGAGTTGTCTCCGATTTTTTTGGCGATGAGCCGTCACATCTTCAACTGAGATAGCTAGGCTCAAGGGCTGGGCTACTTGTTAGGTGCCTTCACGGAGGTCTCGACTTTTTTCTGCCGCTCGTTTCAAGGTTTCGGCCTGACCGTGCCCGTCGGCTTCCGTGGTTTATGGGCGTTGATGGCATCGGAATGGAGCAACCTTATCACGTTGAAGGATGGTGCGGTGTCTAGTGGGTTCCCGATGCTATCGGTTGTGGGGGCAGTTTCGACCCCGGTCAGCGGTTCGGGGTGAAAGGTATCAAAGCCGAGAAGGCCAATTGGGTCCGCTTTGATTGTTTGTCCGCCACTATTCTTGAGGGTAAGATGATATCTTCATTCCGCTTCATTTATGGGCAATCCTCCACGGTAGTTGCCCTGTTGGAATTGTAGTATTTCCGGCGCATTCGACGCGAAGTGCGAGGCCGTATTGAAAATTTGGATCCTGGTGAGCCATTCGCAGAAGATCAAATATCACATAACTATGAGAGGTGTCTTGTCGGAGGAGGTGCCACTACTAAAGACAGTCGGGTCTTCCTGCTGGGAAGCACTTTGTCTGAAATCAAGGCCGAATATGCATGAAAACTGCCGGACAAAACATGCGGAGCGAAAGTTATAGCGATCAGGGTCATCCGCTCATGTTTAAGCCGTCATTGCTGCACAACGTTCGACCCTGATCTTTCGGCCCAAATCACTATGAATTTAATGCGTTCAAGTGTTTCGCGTGAAAGCGCAGGTGATCGTCGATGAAACTGGCGATGAAGTAATAGCTGTGATCATACCCTTCACGAAAGTTCAGCTCCAAAGGGTAGCCGCTGGCCTTTGCTGCCGCTTCCAATGTTTCCGGCTTTAGCTGTTCAGCAAGGAAATTGTCTGCTTCTCCTTGGTCGACAAGCGCGGGAACGACGCCTGATGCTTTGCGCATCAGCAGGCTGGCGTCGTAATCTGCCCATGCGCCGCGTTCCTCGCCAAGATAAGCGGTAAAGGCTTTCTGACCCCAAGGGCAATCAACCGGATTGCCGATCGGGCTGAACGCGGACACGGATTTGAAACGGTCCGGATGACGCAATGCCATTACCAATGCGCCGTGACCGCCCATAGAATGTCCGAAAATTGAACGTTGGTCGGTGATAGGGAAAGTCGCCTCAACCAGTTGTGGCAGTTCGTTCATCACGTAATCATACATATGATAGTGACGGTTCCACGGGGCCTGCGTTGCGTTGACATAAAACCCGGCCCCCTTTCCGAGATCATAAGCTGGATCGTCGGCAACATCGTCGCCGCGCGGGCTGGTGTCCGGTGCGACAATTGCAATACCCAGTTCCGCAGCCATGCGCTGGGCGCCGGATTTCTGGATGAAGTTTTCGTCGGTGCAGGTTAATCCGGACAGGAAATAGACCACAGGCACCTTTTGTCCGTTTGCCGTTTGTGGCGGCAGGTAGATGGCGAACCGCATATCGCAGTTAAGCACTTCTGAATGGTGGGAATAATGCTTTGTCCAGCCACCATAACTTTTGTTAACGCTCGTGTTTTCAAGTGACATGCTGCACCTCATACTTGGGAGTTGGGGTCGCGCCACATAGAGCGCGACCGAAAGACCAATTTACTTGTCGAAGTGGATGACTGTACGAATGCTTTTGCCTTCGTGCATCAGCTTGAACGCTTCGTTGATATCTTCAAGAGCCATGGTGTGGGTGATGAAATCATTCAGCGCAAATTCACCTTTCAGGTAGCGTTCGACATATTCCGGCAGTTCCGACCGACCTTTAACGCCACCGAAAGCCGACCCGCGCCAGACGCGGCCAGTAACCAGCTGGAATGGACGGGTGGAGATTTCCTGACCCGCTCCGGCAACACCGATCACGACGGACTCGCCCCAACCTTTGTGGCAGCACTCCAATGCAGACCTCATGACATTGACGTTGCCAATACATTCGAATGAATAGTCAACGCCGCCGTCTGTCATCTCGATGATCACATCTTGGATCGGCTTGTCATGGTCTTTGGGGTTAATAAAATCGGTTGCGCCCAATTTGCGGGCAAGGTCGAATTTGCTTTCGTTGATGTCGATCACAATGATCCGGCTGGCCTTGGCCATCGTCGCGCCGATGACTGCCGACAAGCCGATGCCACCCATGCCAAAGATCGCAACTGTCGCGCCTTCTTCAACTTTGGCGGTATTCATCACAGCGCCCATGCCGGTGGTGACACCGCACCCTAGTAAGCAGACTTCTTCAAGCGGTGCCTCGGGGTTTACTTTTGCCAATGAAATTTCCGGCAGCACTGTGTACTCCGAGAACGTCGAGCAGCCCATGTAGTGAAGGATCGGCTTTCCGTCTTTAAAGAAGCGGCTGGTGCCATCGGGCATCAGGCCGCGGCCTTGGGTTTCGCGGATTTTCTGGCACAAGTTGGTTTTGCCGGATTTACAGAATTTGCATTCCCCACATTCAGGTGTGTAAAGGGGAATCACGTGATCGCCTACAGCTACGCTAGTCACGCCTTCGCCGATGGATTCCACGATGCCGCCGCCTTCGTGGCCCAATATGACGGGGAACAGCCCCTCAGGGTCATCGCCGGATAGCGTGAAAGCGTCGGTGTGGCATACTCCTGATGCGATGATGCGCACGCGCACTTCGCCTTTTTGTGGTGGCATCACATCGATTTCTTCAATCGAAAGCGGTTGATTTACCGCCCAGGCTACAGCGGCTTTGGATTTAATCATTTCGGTCATGGGGTCTCGCTCTGTTAGTGAATGTTGAGATGCCGCCTGAACAGCGACTGTACAAATGTGTCTATACTATTTCCCTGCTGTCATAATCTTATATTATTGCAAATAACTATTGCAGATGCGTAATAATGATGGATGGCTTTTGTGGTAAGGGGGCGTCGATGTTCAGTTGGGAAGGTGTTTCCGAATTTGTTGCGGTTGCAGAAGCCGAAAGTTTTACGGGCGCAGCCAACAAATTGAGAATATCCACAGCACAAGTCAGCCGCCAGATCGGGGCGTTGGAAGCGCGGTTGGAAGTGAAGCTGTTCTATCGCACGACACGCAAGGTTACGATCACAGAAACCGGCCAAATTTACTACAATCACTGTCGACAGGTGCTTGACGGGTTGGCCGAGGCAGAGCGAGCCATTTCGGACTTGCACCAGACACCCAAGGGAAGGTTAAACCTGACCGCTCCGGTGACATATGGCGAAAACCGGATCGCCCCCTTGGTAAATGACTTCGTTGCCTGCTATCCTGATCTGGAGGTCAATTTGAAGCTGACCAACCAGGTGGTTGATTTGGTCGCAGAAAGTTATGATCTCGCGATCCGTCTTGGCGAACTTGAAGACAGCACGATGATGGCCAAACGGCTCGCGTCTCGCACCCATTACGTCTGCGCTTCACACGATTATTTGGCTGCCCATGGCGCACCACATACATTATCCGAACTTGAACAGCATAACTGCTTGCAAGGCACGCTGGGCTACTGGAGGTTTCAGGAAGAAGGTAAGCCGCGTCATATTCGGGTAAAGGGAAATATGCGTTGTAACAGCGGCAGATCACTGGTTGATGCTGCCCGAAAAAGTATAGGGATCATTCAGCTGCCGGATTATTATGTCCAGACAGAGCTTCAAGCGGGTCGATTGGTGGCTGTGCTGGACTCTTATCGCGCAAGGGATGACGGCATCTGGGCGATATATCCGCAGAACCGTCACCTTTCGCCGAAGGTGCGTTTGTTGCTGGATCATTTATCTCAGGGACTGGCCTAACCTTGCACGCTATTAAATTGCTCTCGAATAGGATTACCAAATGATCGTCAGGGACCATCCGACTTCATTGCAACTGTTCTTTGTCATGCAGGGATCAGTCGTGCCAAAAATCATGAGCCGGATCATCGGCGTTGCGCTTTTGTCTGTGCTTGTCCTGTTGATTGATCAACACGTCATCACGCTGCCGCATATTTCCATCGGAGCCATGGGTATTTTCGGCGTCGCACTCTCGCTGTTTCTCGGATTTCGCAACAATGCAGCCTATGATCGCTGGTGGGAAGCCCGCAAGCTATGGGGAGCGATGATCGCCGATGTGCGAAATTTAGGCCGGCATACGTCTATTTTTATAGGCACTGGGCCGGACCGTTCCAATATTCTGTCATGTGCCGCTGCCTTTGCGCATCTTCATCGCGGATTTTTGCGGGGCGTGGATGTGAAACCTGAAATCATTGGATGGGTTGGTGAAGATAAGGCCGATGCGTTGATCGCGCAAAAGAATCCCGCAGATGCAGCGTTACGGTCGATAGCCGACAAGATCGGACAGCTGATCAAGGAAGACGCAATAAGCGGGTTTGGCCAGATGACCATCTCGCAAACCCTTTCAAAACTGGCTTTGGCGCAAGCAGGCTGCGAACGCATCGTCACGACACCGCTGCCATTTGTGTATTCCTTATTGGTCCGTCGAACGACATACCTTTACTGCTGGTTGCTACCTTTTGCATTAATCGAAACCACGGGCTGGTTCGCTCCGGTATTTGCGGCAGTTGTCGCCTATGTTTTCTTTGGCCTGCAAGCTGTAACCAACGAATTGGAATCACCTTTCCGCAATGTACAAAACGGTCTGCCTCTTGATGCGATGTGCCGCACGATTGAAATTTCGATAGCAGAAGCACTTGACCAGACCCCACCAGATGCCTCGTCCCCTGTAAACCATGTGTTGAGCTGATGGCCTAACCCTCAGCCGCAACTTAGATAACGCGCTCTTGGTAGAAATGACTGACGTGCTGGACAGCCGTTGCCTAGATCCGGCAAGGACCTAGAGCTGGAGTTTGTCCGATATCCCCGCGCGCGCTGCCTGTGTCGGTTAGTTACGGATTGATCGACCTCACGATCCCCTGTCTCGAAGACGTGTTTCTTTTTTCTGACGAGCAACCTGTTCCGAGTTTGATCTTGCGCAATGTCCAGCGTGAAAGCGCGACCTAAGCTGCGAACATTATGGGCCGATCCGGCACAGGTAAATGCTGATGCGGGGCCGCTATCCCGACGTGGGGCGACCCTTGGAGAGCTGGATACAGCTTTTGTACGGTGTCTTCATTCAACCGGAGGTGCGCTAGCGTTAGAACAGGAGCAGTTGAGATGGAATTTTCACATTCGCCCCGAAGCAGGGAATATCTGCGGTTGGTTTCGGATTTCATGGATAACCACATCGCGCCACGTAACGCATCGTGGCACGCTGAAGTTGCCGCAGGGAATTATCCGGTTTCATTTATGGCTGATTTGAAAGCCTTGGCAAAATCCGAAGGGCTCTGGAACCTGTTCTTGCCGTCCTTGAAGCATGATGAACCGGGGCAGGGGCTCAGCACACTTGATTACGCACCGATTGCAGAAGTTATGGGCTGGATCCCATGGGCATCAGAAGTATTTAATTGCAGTGCGCCGGACACGGGCAATATGGAACTGCTGCATCTGTTTGCCACGGTCAAGCAGCGTGAAAACTGGTTGATGCCGTTGCTGGAAGGCGAGATCAGGTCCGCTTTTGCCATGTCGGAGCCAGATGTTCCGTCGTCCGATGCGACAAACATCCAGACCTCGATCAAAAAAGATGGTAACGGCTACACTGTAAGCGGGCGCAAATGGTTTATCACAAATGCGGCGCACCCTGATTGCAAATTATTGATCGTCATGGGCAAGACCGATTTTGGCGCTCCGCGCCATTTGCAACAGAGTATGGTTTTGGTGCCCATCGACACCCCCGGCGTAGAGATCAAGCGCAATATTCCCGTGCTTAACCACCATACACCCGAAGGCCATTGTGAAATCCTGTTCAGTAACGTGAAAGTGCCTGCCGATAATCTGCTGGGTGGCGAGGGTGAGGGCTTTCAAATGGCGCAGGCGCGTCTGGGGCCTGGGCGAATTCATCACTGTATGCGCTCGATTGGGCAGGCTGAACTGGCGCTCGCGCTGATGTGTGACCGCGCCAAAGAGCGTAAAACCTTCGGGAGCTATCTAAGTGATCGTGCGAATGTCGCTGACTGGGTCGCTCACTCCCGATTAGAGATCGAGCAAGCGCGGTTGCTGGTGCTGAAAGCGGCATGGATGATTGACACAGTCGGAGTAGAGAGCGCACGGGCTGAAATTTCGATGATAAAGGCGCTTGTACCGTCCATGCTCTGCCGTGTGACGGACCGCGCCATGCAGACCTTTGGAGCAATGGGGATGAGCCCTGATACCCCGTTGGCCGAGATATATACATTCGCGCGGGCTTTGCGGTTTGCGGATGGCCCTGACGAAGTGCATTTGCGATCAATCGCCAAGGGAGAATTCAAGGCAAGTTCCGAACGGTTCGGCGCGTCGGCCAAATACATGACGCCTCCTATGAGCAGTTAAACGGACGGGCATCCGCCTTGCCTTTTGTGGATGTCTAAATCCGGTCGGGCAGCCTCAAACAAGTCCGGACTAAAGAAGGTATTAACGCCCATAGGTTTTATCTGGGATACTCAAAGGCCGAATTTCCCGTTATCGAAAACAGCGGCTCTGATCGGCTGAGGCACGGCGACAGTCGACTGGCACGTATTGTCGGGATCGCGGAAGATTAACTTTTCCACTTGGCCTCGATTTCCATCAGGCGCTTCGATTGCGTGGTCAGCATCTTCTATGCAAAACCGCCCCCCCCCCCAAGCATTGATGCTGCCGCCTCTGTCCCAAGGGCTTTTTAGCCAGTCCACCGGCACCGCCTAAAACTACACGTAATTGTTAGAAGGTTGATCTGGCGCAAAGTTCGATCGTTCAAAGTCAGCCATTGATGTTTCTGAAATTGATTCATTTCAAAGGAAATCTGGTGTCTCTCGCGTTGCTTCACTCTGTTCCAGTTCTACCCACCTTCGGGCGCGGTGTTGACGACGGCGCGAATCCCTTCCCGGATGTGAAAATTCTGAAAAATGCCATGGCCTGGTTTAGGGTAAGTCTCAGCGTTATTTTTCAGACCCACCCGACCGGACAGGGACAGTCTCCACGTCGAGTTATCGATTTTTCGGAAGCTAGACTGCGTCGCCCAAATTCAAGATTACTCGAAATAGTGCTTTTGCCATGAAAGCTGTCTCCACTTCTCTCTTTGGCGTTCTGCTGACCGTGTGCCTTGCGTTGTACGGCCCATTTAGCATTGCGCAGACTGCTGGCGCGGTGGTTTTCTCAATGGAGATTTGTGCAGACGGTGTTGCGAAAACAGTTCTGTTTGATGCGGATGGGAATCCGGTTGAACCTGGTGCAAGCTGTCCTGACTGTATGACCTGTTGTCACGCTGTCGCGACCCTAATTCCGCAAAACTGCGGAGCTAGTCCGTCTATTGTCATAGTCACACTAGCAACAGAGCCTCGTTCCGCACAAAATCCCATCCTCACTAAACGACATGTTCTACCCGAGCCGCGTGGCCCTCCAGTCGTGCAAATTTCTAAGTTAGCCAACTCCGCCATGGTCTTGGCAGCCCACATTGGGTTGGGCAAATATGCGCACAGCGACGGGCAACTTCTGTTTAAGGACGCCTTCGCATGAAAACACTACACACCCCACTTAAATTTCTGGCAATGTTTGCGACGTTGCTCTTTATCGCGCTTCCTGTTGCTGCTGATACGATTTTGTCCAAGCTTCTGCCCGATATCAGCGCAGCAGAGTTGGTCGAGGGGGCAGATGCCTTTGGCGCAACCCATCCAGACATTCCCGTAGTCCAGGTTCTTAAAGGTGGAGAGCGGATCGGCTGGGCCTACATTACCTCGGATTTTGTTTCTACCACGGGATATTCGGGCAAGCCCATTCATACGATGGTCGCTATTGATGATGCGGCGCAGGTGATCGGCGTGGAGCTGGTCAAGCACTACGAGCCAATCGTGCTGATCGGTATTCCGGATTCGAAAGTAAAAGCACTCGTCGCCAATTATCGGGGTCTAGACCTTGTGGCAGAGGCAGAATCCGGCGGGACCGCACACCAGCTTGATATTATCTCCGGTGCGACGGTCACGATCATGGTCATCGACGACTCTATTGTGCGTGCTGGTCTGAAAGTTGCGCGGCAGCTTGGACTGGGTGGACTGGCCGTTGAAGACAAAAACACCGGCCCGCAATTCGAGATAAATCCAGATGCCGACGCGTCGAGCGACTGGATGACGCTTGAGGGTGATGGCACATTGCGCCGCCTGTCACTGGATGTGGGTCAGGTAAACGCCGCATTTGCCGCAATGGAAGACAAACGCGCAGGCGAACGCGCGCTCACCGAAGCGCCTGAGACAACCTTTATCGAGATGCAAGCCGCACTCATTTCGCACCCCGCCATCGGGCGCGCCATATTGGGCGAAGCAGTGGCTGAGAACATTGAGGCATGGCTGGAAGAAGGGGATCACGCGGTCGCGATTGTGGGGCGTGGTCTCTATTCTTTCAAGGGATCCGGCTATGTACGGGGAGGAATCTTTGACCGGATATTCCTGATTCAGGATGACGTGTCTGTCCGGTTCCGCGACAGGATGCACAAGCGGATCAATACCATCGCCGCAGAAGGTGCGCCGGTGTTTGCCGAGGCTGATCTGTTCAAAATTCCCGCCGACAGCGGCTTTGACCCGACAAAACCGTTCCGCATCCAGCTGTTGGTGCAGCGCGAAGTGGGCGCGATCGAAAAGGTCTTTACGACATTCGATCTAGGTTACCAATTGCCGTCACAGTATGTCCGCTCCATCGCTCCGCCCCCTGCAGCAAAGGTTCCAGCCAGTGTCGCAGCTGTAACATCGCAAACCGAGCTTGATGCGCAACAAGCCCTATGGAAACGCATCTGGGCGGGAAAACAGGTCGAGATTGCTGTGCTAGGCGTCATGCTAACCCTGCTTACAGGCGTGTTCTTCTTTCAAAATCTGGCCGTGCGGAACGAGCGGAGGTTTTACTGGTTCCGCATCGGTTTTCTAACGGTTACGCTGGTTTACCTCGGCTGGATCGCCAACGCACAACTGTCTGTGGTCAATCTGATGGCGCTGTTCGGCTCGCTGGTGTCGGGCTTTAGCTGGCAGGCTTTCCTGCTGGACCCGCTTACATTTATTCTATGGTTCTCGGTGGCGGCTGCACTGCTGTTCTGGGGGCGCGGTGCCTATTGCGGCTGGTTGTGCCCCTTCGGCGCACTTCAGGAATTGCTCAATCAGGTGGCACGCAAATTGCGCATCCCGCAGTGGACCTTGCCGTGGGGGCTGCACGAGCGTTTGTGGCCCCTGAAATATATGATTTTCCTCGGCCTGTTTGGTGTTTCGTTGGTGAGTATCGAGCAGGCAGAGCGGCTTGCCGAGGTCGAGCCATTCAAAACGGCCATCATTCTGAATTTTGTGCGCGCATGGCCCTTTGTCGCCTATGCTGCTGCGCTCCTGATCGCTGGTCTTTTTGTCGAACGGTTCTTCTGTCGTTATCTGTGTCCGTTAGGCGCCGCGCTTGCGATCCCCGCACGGCTGCGAATGTTTGATTGGCTCAAACGCTATAAAGAGTGCGGAAATCCGTGCCAGACCTGTGCAAATCAATGCCCTGTACAGGCCATCCATCCCACCGGTGAGATCAACCCGAACGAATGCATCAATTGTCTGCATTGTCAGGTCCTCTACCAGTCCGAGACAACCTGTCCCGTTGTGATCAAAAAACTCAAGCGTCGTGAAAAAGTTGGCACAGCGCCCGACCTCACACGCGCCGGAATGGGACATCCAAACCAACTAAAAATACCTACAACATGAAAGGATACGACATGTCTAAGGATAAAAAACTGCCGATTTCGCGTAGAAGCCTGCTGGGGGCGACTGCAGGCGGCGCGGCCCTTGCCGGAACATGGGGAGGCCGTGCCATGCTGGGTGGTGCCACCGTGGGGGCGGCGACAGTTGCCACCGCTACCAGCGCTCGTGCGGCGGCAGGCGCCGAGGTTGGCCCCGGACAGCTTGATGAGTTTTATGGCTTTTGGTCTTCGGGCCAATGTGGCGAAATGCGTATCTTAGGCATCCCCTCGATGCGCGAATTGATGCGTGTACCTGTGTTTAATACCTGTTCCGCTACCGGTTGGGGCATCACAAACGAATCCAAGAAGATCCTGACCGAAGGTCTGCTGCCCAAAACTAAGGAATACCTTAAAGCGAACGGTCTGGAATTCCCACCGAACGGCGACTTGCACCACCCCCATATGTCCTTCACCGAAGGCACGTACGATGGTCGCTTTCTGTTTATGAATGATAAGGCAAACACCCGTGTGGCACGTGTACGTTGCGACGTGATGAAATGCGACAAAATCATCGAGATCCCGAACGCCAAGGCAATCCACGGTCTGCGTCCGCAAAAATGGCCCCGCACGGACTATGTCTTCTGTAACGGCGAAGACGAGGTGCCGATGGTCAACGATGGCTCTATTCTGGATGAGCCCGAAAAGTACGTAAACTTCTATACAGCAGTAAACGCTGACGAAATGACAGTCGCATGGCAGGTCATGGTGACAGGCAACCTTGATAACACCGACTGTGACTATGACGGAAAATACGCATTCTCGACCTCCTACAACTCGGAAATGGGCATGACACTGCCCGACATGACCGAGGCAGACATGGATCACGTTGTGGTCTTCAACATCAAAGAGATCGAAAAAGGCATCGAGACCGGCGACTACATAGAGCTGAATGGCGTTAAGGTGATCGACGGACGAAAGGGGCAGAACAAGAAATATACCCGCTATATCCCGATCCCGAACAACCCGCACGGTTGCAACATGGCACCGGACAAAATCCACCTGTGCATTGCAGGCAAACTGTCACCCACCGTATCTGTGATCGACGTGCGCAAGCTGGATGCGGTATTTGACGAGGACGCCGACCCTCGCAGCGTTGTGGTGGCAGAACCTGAATTGGGACTTGGGCCGCTTCACACCTGCTTTGACGGCAAAGGTGATGCATACACCACGCTGTTCCTCGACAGCCAGGTGGTCAAATGGAACATCGAGGATGCGATCAAGCTTTACAACGGCGAGGACGTAAACCCGATCCGCACCAAGCAAGACGTGCATTACCAGCCGGGCCATAACTCCACCGTTATGGGCGAGACACTTGACGCTAGCGGCAAATATTACCTGACCATGAACAAGTTCTCCAAGGACCGGTTCCTTAATGTCGGCCCTCTTAAGCCCGAAAACGAGCAATTGTTTGCAATTGACGGGGACAAGATGACGCTGATCCATGACGGTCCGACCTTTGCCGAGCCGCATGATTCTATCATCGTCGATCCGTCCAAACTGAACATCAAATCGGTCTGGGAGCGTGATGACCCGATGTGGGCTGACGTTCGCGCGCAGGCCGAAATCGACGGTGTCGATCTGGATGATTGGCAAGAGACAATCATCCGCGATGGTAAAAAAGTGCGGGTCTATATGTCCAGCAATGCGCCGAACTTCTCGATGGAATCCTTTGCAGTGCAGCAGGATGACGAGGTGACTGTCATTGTAACCAACCTCGATGACATCGATGACCTGACCCACGGCTTCACCATGGGCAACCACGGTGCAGCGATGGAACTCGGACCGCAGGCGACAGCTTCGATCACTTTTGTCGCGGCGCAACCCGGTGTGTACTGGTATTATTGCCAGTGGTTCTGCCACGCACTGCACATGGAAATGCGCGGCCGGATGTTTGTTGAACCAAAGGCGAGCTAAGTCATGATGCGTACCCTGACCCTGTTGCTGTTTGTGCTGACTGCGCTGCCCCTTTGGGCGGAAGAGCGGCTTGTACCATCGGGTCAGGGTACGCTTGCAACCGCCATCGCCGGGGCCAACCCTGGCGATGTGCTTATTCTCCAACCGGGCCTGCACCTTGGTCCGGTCGTAATCGATCGCCCGCTGACGCTAACGGGTGGCCATGACGCAATAATCGATGGCACGGGTCAGGGTACGGTCGTAAGTATCAATGCCTCTGATGTGATCATTCGCAACGTTACCGTGACCGGATCGGGCCTCAACAGTGAAGAGACAGACGCGGGCATCAAGGTCCTCAAAAAGGCCGATCGCGCCATCATCGAAAACAACCGTGTGCTGGGTAATCTGCATGGCATTGATGTGCACGGCGGACATGATGCGCAGGTGCGGAGCAATACAATCGAGGGCACGCAACAGCGGCGCATGAACGACCGTGGAAACGGGATTTATATCTGGAATTCACCGGGAACGGTAGTCGAGGGAAATTCCGTCCGTTGGGGCCGTGACGGGATATTCTCCAACACCTCGCGCAAAGGGATTTACAGAAATAACCTGTTCCGCGATTTGCGGTTTGCGGTCCATTATATGTACACTAACGATTCCGAAGTATCGGGCAATGTGTCGATCGGCAACCACCTCGGTTATGCCATCATGTTTTCGAACAAGGTAATCATCAAGGACAATCTGAGCCTGTCGGACCGCAGTCATGGTGTCATGCTGAATTTCGCCAACAACGCGGATGTATCGGGAAATCTGGTGCGCGGCGGGGCGGACAGGTGTACCTTTATCTACAACGCACATAAAAACCTGATCTATGGAAACCGTTTCGAGGGGTGCAATATCGGCATCCATTTCACCGCCGGTTCGGAACGCAATGTGCTGACCGGAAACGCGTTTTTGGGTAACCGCACGCAGGTAAAATATGTGGGCACCCGTGATATCGAATGGAGCTTTGAAGGCAGGGGCAATTACTGGTCCGATCACGCCAGCTTTGATCTGGGTGGTGACGGGATTGCCGACAGTGCATTCCGGCCCAATGATCTGATGGATCACATCCTCTGGTCACAGCCTGCGGCATCATTGCTGACCGGCGCCCCTGTGGTGCAACTTATCCGCTGGGCGCAATCAAGCTTTCCCGCGACGCTGCCCGGTGGTGTTATTGATTCAAACCCGCTTATGACAGCACCGACCATTGAAATACCCTTAAAATATCTCGCCATGGAGGCCGAAGCGGCCGAGCGGTGGAGTGAAAGCGAACCCGATGACTTCGACATTAACGATCTCTCATCTCACTAAGGCCTTTGGCGGGGTGAAGGCCCTGTCGGATGTGTCACTGGATGTGGCCGCAGGTGAGCGGGTCGCATTGCTGGGCCATAATGGCGCTGGAAAATCGACCCTGATGAAAGTGATTTTGGGCTTGATTGCAGCGGACA
This sequence comes from Sulfitobacter sp. F26169L, assembly GCF_026410285.1. Lineage (GTDB taxonomy): Bacteria > Pseudomonadota > Alphaproteobacteria > Rhodobacterales > Rhodobacteraceae > Sulfitobacter. The sequence goes on from NZ_JAPMLP010000008.1 coordinate 110,808, forward strand.
GTGGCGAAATTTCTGTCTGTGGCAGCGCACCGGGAGACGCCGCTGCGCGCGCCAGGGTCGCCTATTTGCCCGAAAATGCGACCTTCCATTCCGCGCTGACAGGATTGGAGCAAATCACCTATTACCTTCGGTTACGCGGCGAGGATACATCGGGGGCGATGACGCTGCTCGACAAGGTCGGGCTGGGCCATGCAGCCAATCGCAGAATCGGCACGTATTCAAAAGGCATGCGGCAACGTGTTGGACTGGCGCAGACGCTGATCGGGCGTCCTGACCTGCTGATACTGGACGAGCCGACAAGCGGTCTTGATCCCGTCTCGCGCCGCGACTTTTACCAACTTCTGGACGGGCTTGCGGCGGAGGGCGCTGCGATCCTGCTGTCCAGCCATGCCTTGACTGAAGTAGAGGCGCGCACCGACCGTCTGCTAATTCTGTCGGGCGGCAAAATGGTCGCGACCGGATCCTTGACAGATTTGCGGCGCGAAGCGGCATTGCCTGTGGCAATGCATATCACTGCCATCAACGGCTATGATGCCGATGTCTTGTCGGTCTTGCCGGATGCTATCCGAGTGGGCAGCGCCCTGCACCTGACCTGCACCCAAGAAGAAAAGCTTGGTACCCTCGCTCTGGTTGCAGGCCTCAAGGAAAAGGTGGCGGACATCGACGTCATCCCGCCCAGCCTTGAAGACATTTATAGTCATTTCAGCCGGAGGGACGGCCAATGATTGCGCGTATATTTGCCACTGCCATCACCGAAGCGCACATTGCGCGACGCAACCGCTGGGTGCTGATCGCAGTGGGGTTGATGGTGGTCTTCTCGCTGGTGCTTTCGGCTGTCGGCTCCGCCCCCAGTGGCGGGCTTGGGGCGGACAGACTCTCTGTCACGGTTGCGTCGCTGACCTCGCTTTCGGTCTATCTGGTGCCTTTGGTCGCGTTGCTCATGTCCTTCGACGCTGTTGCGGGGGAGGTTGAGCGGGGCACGCTTCCTCTGCTGCTTACCTATCCGGTGGCGCGTTGGGAAATTCTGGCGGGTAAGCTGGTGGCGCATACTGGTATTCTGCTTGTCGCTCTGGTGGCTGGTTACGGCGCGGCAGCCCTTATCGCCGTTGCTGGCGATCCCGCCGCAGCTGCCGGTTTCGCAGCCTTGTGGCGGCTGACATGGGCATCAACCCTTTTGGGCGCAACGTTCCTTGGGATCGGTTATGCCCTGTCGTCTCTGGCGCGCCGCGCGTCCGGTGCTGCGGGTCTGGCGATCGGGCTTTGGCTGGGGCTGGTGGTGCTTTATGATCTCGCACTGTTGGCAGCGGTTGTGGCCGATGATGGTGGTATCTTCACCACCCGGTTTTTTCCCGCAGCCTTGCTTGCAAACCCTGCCGACGCTTTTCGTCTGTTCAACCTGACCGCCTCGCAGGCCACTGCGGCGGCCTCCGGTATCGGCGCTGCTGGTGCTACGATTGCGCTGTGGAAATCGCTGGTGTCGGTTCTGGTCTGGCCTCTGATTGCCCTCGGTTTCGCAACGCTGACCTTTCGAAAGGTCGAGCCATGATCCGTTTGCTGTGCATCTTGGCCCTTGTTTCTCTGGTCGCCTGCAAAGAGGAGGCGGCGCAAGATACGTCCCCCCTTCCGCTGACGGTCGAGGCGGTCGGGCATTTCTGCCAAATGAACCTGTTCGAGCATGAAGGACCGAAAGGACAGGCCCATTTGAACGGTCTGCCACAGATGCCGCTGTTTTTTAGCCAAGTGCGCGATGTGGTTGCATACCTGCGCCTACCTGAGCAGACCCACGAAGTGCTGGCTGTGTGGGTAAACGATATGGGAGCACCGGAGGCTAATTGGTCTGCTCCCGGAACCACCAACTGGATTGATGCCGAAGAGGCGCACTACGTGGTGGGCAGTCGTCTGATTGGCGGGATGGGCGCGCCGGAACTTGTTCCCTTTTCGGATGCTGCCAAAGCGCGGGCATTTGCTACGGAAAATGGCGGCAAGGTCATGCGATTGACGCAGATACCCGATGAAGCCGTGCTGGCTCCCGTCACGCTTGAAGGTGAGAGCGACGATGCCGATTTCGAACAACGCCTGCGCGCTCTTTCGCGCAAATCAGGAGATTAGAACCATGACAACCCGCCGTCGTTTCCTCGCCATCAGCGCTGCTGCCGCAACTTTTCCAAGCGTTGGTAGCACCGCATCCGTTTATACTTGGCAGGGTGTCGCCCTTGGGGCACGCGCAACTTTGCGGCTTGAGCATACGGACGCGAAGGCCATCAGCGAGCGGGTGGCATCAGAAATTTCGCGGCTCGAAGATATCTTCAGTCTATACCGCCCTGATAGCAGTTTGATGCAACTGAACCAGACGGGCAGGCTCGATGCTCCGCCTTTCGAATTGCTCGAATGTCTTACTCTTGCCGGTGCTGTACACAAGGCAAGCGAGGGACAGTTCGATGTGACTATTCAACCTTTGTGGGCTTGCTATGCCGATGCTTCTGTGTTGGGACAAACGCCTGAACGCAACGCTCTGAGCGCGGCTCTCTCGCGAACAGGTTGGGCGCATGTTCGTTTCCACGCCTCTTCCGTTCAATTGAAACCGGACATGGCACTCACGCTTAACGGTATTGCGCAGGGGTATATCGCAGACCGTGTGGCCGTCATGCTGGAGGCTGAAGGGCTCACTAACGTTCTTGTCGACACAGGTGAGTATCGCGCTTTGGGCAGTCACCCAAACGGGCGGGCTTGGCCTGTCAAATTAGCTGCGGGGGGGGAGGTTCCGCTCGCATCCCGCGCGCTTGCCACCTCTGCTCCTTTGGGAACGACGTTTGATACAGATGCGCAGGTCGGGCATATACTTGATCCCCGCACGGGCCTTCCTGCACCCGCTTTGTGGAAGGAAATTTCAATCTCTGCGGGTTCTGCCGCTCTTGCGGATGCGCTTTCTACTGCGGCCTGCCTGTGCGAGAGCGAAATGGCGATGGAACAGCTCGTCGAGAAATTTGCAGGTACACGTATCGAGGCGGCTGTGCCATTCCGCCGTCTTTAGAATAAAGCGTGCGCACCTGCTTTGGTGGCAGTTTTTGGCACGCTTAACTCCATTGGGCTAAAACCTTCTGGCCGGATTAGATTGCTCGCTGCAGTCCTAGAAGGACGAGTTGCGTCGGAGTGGTGACGCCTCGTTGACAGGCTTGCCATGAAGCTCAAGGTGCAGATGCTTCGTGCTAGAGAATTCGTCCGGCCACGCGAAACTTGTGCGTGTCTATCAGCCGCACGATTACTCTTCCCTAGATATTCATTCGAAAAGACAGCTAAAATATTTTGCGTTGAATTAATAAAAATTCAACCTCACTTCGGAAGCTGAATTTCCGAGCCAGAAAATTCGCGCTGCGACATCATCGTATAAGTTCGACGTCACTATTGCGCACCGGACTAACCCGTGAGTAATTCGATTGTCTGACGCCAGAACAGTTGCAAGCTTTTTTGAATGATGTATGGTTATAGTACTATAACCATTCCTTCGTCAGCCTTATTCCCGTTTCAGTTGAATGGAGTTCGAACTTGTGAAAGTTGCGATTGGACGAAAAACAAGCCCATCCAGACAGATGAGAGGCATTGCACTGGTTGCAATTGTGTTCGGGCTGGTCACATTGTTTTCCGGCGGCAGCGTCTTGTTTGGCACCGGCAATGCCCGCGAAATGGCGGGCGCCTATGTTCCGTTTGTTGTCATGTTCAACTTCATTGCCGGATTCATTTACATCCTCGCTGGGGCCGGCATCTGGCAAGGGCGCGCTTGGGCATTCAAGCTTTCCATACTGATCGCGGTTGCAACGGCAGCGGCGGCATTGATCTTTGGTGCTTTAATCCTTCAGGGCAGCGCCTTCGAGGTGCGAACCGTTGGTGCGCTGGCTGTCAGGACGGGCTTTTGGACAGTGATCGCGCTTTTTCTGCACGGACGGACAGGCCGCCTATGAAAGAGCGGAAATCGCAACAGGATCGTAAAGCCGAGATACTGCAGGCTTCTCTCGATCTGGCCTTTGAGGCGGGACCGGATAGACTGACAACGGGGATGATAGCGGATAGGCTCGGGCTGACGCAGCCGGCGATCTACAAGCACTTCAAAAACAAGGAAGATATCTGGCAGGGTGTCGCCAACAGTCTATGCGACCAGATTTTGGCTAATATTGTAAAGTCGGGGGAATCATCACCGACGCCTGATAGTCGCATTCGAAAGCTTGTTTTGGGTCACCTGCGTCTGGTGCAAGTCAATCCCGCCCTGCCGCAGATTATGGTGATGCGTGACCCTACAGAGGCACAAAGCGCATCCCTCACACAGATCAGGGCGAGCATGTCGAAGTTCCGTGAGGAGTTACTAGACACGATTCGCCAAGCGCAAGCAGCCAGGCAGCTCCGTGCGGATATCAGCGCGTCAGATATTGCCGCCTTGATTTTCGGGATCATACAAGGCCTTGCATTGAGGCTGCTTCTTACGCGTGATCCCGAGATATTGTTGAGAGAAGGGGAACGGCTGCTGGATTTGCAGCTATCGCTACTAACATCGGAAGGAGACAGTATTTGAGAAATGTCTTGAAACTGCTGTTCGTTACGGTGCCGCTGGTTGCGATCGGGGCCGGCATACTTGCCTATACCATTGCAAACCGTCCACCTCCCGAGCGTATCGCGCTAACAGAGCGGCCTACGCCGGTGCGCGTGATCATCGCGCGCAACCGGGCTGTCACTCCCAGTATCGTCGGATTTGGCCTGATCAATCCGGCCAGAACCTACGAGGCAATCGCGCAGGTGGGTGGCACGGTAAGCTATATGAACCCCGGCTTGGCGAAAGGCGCGATTTTGCCATCCGGCGCCGTGTTGATCCGTCTTTCTCCGGCTGATTTCAATCTCGCCATAGCGCAAGCCGATGCCAATATTCGAGCCGCCGAGGCACGGTTGGAGGAATTGACGGTGTCCGAGATCAACCAAACCGCGTCGTTGGAAATCGAGAAACAGACTTTGGCACTGAAAGAAGCGGATCTGGACCGCGCCGAAACCCTGCTGTCGGGCGGCACTGTTCCAGCGACAGTGCGTGATGCGGCCCGAGCGGCACTTTTGGCGCAACGCCAAAAAGTCCAGAATGTCGAAAGCGCGCTGGCTTTGCTGCCAACACAGCGCACGGTGCAAACCGAGCAGATTGCCGTTTACCGATCAAACCTCGAAACTGCGAAGCTGAGCCTTGAGCGCACTGAACTGACGCTGCCCTTTGCCGCGCGGGTTTCTTCTACATCTGTAGAGGTTGGGCAATTCGTGAGGGTCGGCCAGACCGCAGCTGTGCTGAACGGCATCGACGCTGCCGAGGTGGAGGCGCAAGTTTCGATCACGACAATGCGCAATTTGATGCAATCGACAGACCGAGGCGCTGACTCCGTCCCGGTCGATCCGTCAAGGATGACCGAAATTCTTCGTGACATGGGTCTTTCGGCAGAGGTGCACTTGCGGCTGGGTCAGGATGTTTTGACATGGGCCGCGTCGGTAGAGCGAATAAGCGATACAATCGATCAGAAAACCGGAACGTTAGGCGTGATCGTTCGTGTTGATTCCGCCTATACAGATGCAAAACCCGGCAAGCGCCCGCCTCTGACCAAGGGGATGTTCGTCGAAGTTACCTTGAAGGCGCAACAGATCAACGGTTTCGTCGTTCCGCGTAGCGCCTTACGGGATGGGCAACTGATGGTGGCTGATGCGGAAGACCGGTTGCACCTGCTTCCGGTGGGGTTTGATATGGTGCAGGACGGGATCGCCGTGATTACAAGTGGCATCGCTGAGGGCGCGCGCATTGTTGTCAGCACACCAAGCCCGACCATTTCGGGTATGCTGTTGGACGTCACCGAAGACCGGGCCTTGATGGCGCAGCTTGCTGCGCAGGGCAGCACAGAATGATCAGGTTCTTCGCGGGTCATCCAACTATTGCGAACCTGCTGATGATCTTCTTCCTCGTGACGGGTCTATTCGTGGCGCCAACCCTGTTGCGCGAAACCTTCCCGCGCGCCGATCAGAACGAAGTGGAAATCGCAGTACCTTATCCGGGTGCGCGCCCTGAAGACGTTGAAAGTGCGATTTGCAAGCGCATTGAAAACGCGCTTGATGCGGTGACGGGCATCGAGCGTCATTCTTGCGAGGCGCGGGAAAGCTCCGCGCGATCCGTAGTGAAGATGCGCGAAGGTGAGAATTTCCAAAGCTTCATGGCGGAAGTGAAGTCCGAAATCGACGCGATCACCGATTTTCCTGATCGTGCCGAAACCGCCCGTGTCAGACCGTTGGATCAGACCGATTTCGTGGCCTCGGTTGCCATCACCGGCCCCGCTACCAGAACCGACCTGAAAGACTACGGCGAGCAGGTGCGCACGCGTATGCTGCAATGGGGCGGTATTCCCAAAGTTGATCTTCGAGGGTTTTCTACCCGTGAGTTGCAGATCGGCCTGAGGCCCGAGGCGCTGCACCAGTTCGGCGTTTCTGTTTCTGATATTGCACGGGCAGTGCAGGCGGGCAGTCTGGATCTACCGGCGGGCACTATCGAGACCTCAACCGAGACCCTGCTGATCCGCATTGCCGAGGAACGGCGCGATGTTAACGATCTGGCGGGCTTAATTGTGCGTTCTTCAGCAGGGGGAGGTCAGGTCCGGCTGGGAGATATTGCCGAAATCACCGAACAGTTCGCGCTGGAAGATGATGCGGTTGTGTTCGACGGGCGGCCCGCGGCAATTCTGGATATCCACAAGACCCGTGCTGAGGATTCACTGCGCATCATCGACGCACTAGACGCTTTTTTGACATCCGAGCGCCAACAGGCGCCGCTGGGGGTGATCATGGAAATCAGCACCGATGCGGCCTCGGTGGTGCGTGATCGTTTGACGTTGGTGGTGGTCAACGGTTTGCAGGGATTGGCGCTGGTTTTTCTGGTATTGTGGCTGTTCTTTGGCTTTCGGTTTTCGTTCTGGGTCACCATGGGCCTGCCAGTTTCGTTTATGGGAGGCGTCGCGCTGATGGGGTTGGTCGGTTATTCGCTCAACCTGATGACCACACTTGGCTTGCTGATCGTCATCGGGTTGTTGATGGACGACGCTATTGTCATCGCCGAGAACATCGCCCGCTTGCGTGAGAAGGGACGTAGTGCGATGGACGCTGCTGTTGATGGCGCGGTGCAGGTATTTCCCAATGTGCTTGCATCATTCGGCACAACAGCGATGATTTTCGGGTCATTGGCGTTCTTGGAAGGTGATCTTGGCGCGATTCTGCGGGTTGTGCCGGTGGTGATGTTATTCGTGTTGATGATTTCGCTGATAGAGGCGTTTCTGATCCTGCCACATCATCTTATCCATTCTCTTGAGACGCGCACAAAGCCGAGCGGTATTTCGGCCCGTGTCGAAGCCGCTATCGTTTGGGCGCGCGAGCGGTTTGTGGGGCCGCTGGTGGATTTTACCATTCGCTGGCGCTATGTGACGGCGGGCGCGAATATTGCGGTTTTGCTTGTCTCGGTAGCCATGCTGACGGGCGGCTACCTGAAATTCACCGCTTTCCCGGAACTGGATGGTGATACGATTGTGGCGCGTGTTCTGCTACCGCAAGGCACGCCGCTATCACGCACCGAAGCGATTGTGGCTGAACTGGAGGACGGGCTTGCGCAGGTAAATGAACAGCTATCACCAGAGCAGCCTGATGGCGCGGACCTGATCCGCCATATCTCGGTCTATTACGGCCTCAACCGTGACGCATTTGAAACCGGCGCTCATGTCGCCACTGTCAGCGTCGATTTGCTGCCTTCGGCAGACCGTGTCAGCCGCCCCGATGCAATTATGCAGTTATGGCGCGAGATCGTCGGTCCGGTTCCCGATGTGATCAGCTTGAAATTCGCTGAATCGACCATTGGTCCGGCTGGCATCGCCATTGACCTGCGCCTGAAAGGAGATGATCTAAAGATACTTAAATCAGCCTCGCTCGAATTGCAGGACTGGTTGTGGCAATACAACGGCGTCACGTCCGTTCTGGATGATTTGCGACCAGGAAAGCGGGAACTACGCATCACTCTAAATGATGCCGCCGGACCATTGGGTGTGACGGCAGCGATGATCGCCGACCAGCTTCGCGCAGCTTATTTCGGGATTACAATCAGCGAAATGCAGATCGATGGAAGCTTGTTGGAGGTCACAGCACAGTTGGCTGCTCAGGCGCGGAGCAGTGAACGGGTATTCGATAATTTTATTATCACCAGTGGCAACGGATCAAATGTACCGCTTGGGGTGGTAGCGCATGTCGAGACCGGACAGGGATATGCCCGCATCAACCGCGAGAACGGTGTCCGCACTGTGACGGTGCAGGGTACAATCGACACGCGCGTCGCCAATGCTAACGCAATTGTCGACGATACGTTGGCCCGTTTCGTTCCCGACCTGCGGGCGAACTATCCGGGAATTGCGGTCACTGTCGAAGGTCAGAATTCCGAAGCAGGGAAGACCCAGAAATCGATGCTAAAAGGGTTTCTCTTCGGGCTGATCGGGGTGTTTCTACTCCTTAGCTTTTTGTTTCGATCCTATATCGAGCCGGTAGTGGTCATGATGGTCATTCCGCTGTCACTGCCCGGCGCAATATTCGGCCATATGGCAATGGGGTTGGACTTTTCTATGCCTAGCATGTTGGGGTTTGTGGCGCTGGCGGGCGTGGTGGTTAATAACTCGATCCTGCTGGTCGATTTCGTGAAACGCGAACATGGTGATGCGTCGACTGTTGCTATTGCTGCGGGCCGCGCTGCGCGCGCCAGATTCCGAGCGATTTTTCTGACCACCACCACGACAGCCGCGGGACTGCTCCCAATTCTGACGGAGACAAGCCTGCAGGCACAAATCCTGATACCTCTGGTGGCCAGCTTGGTTTTCGGCCTGCTGACGGCCAGCCTTATCGTTCTCTTCGTTCTTCCCGCCATCTATGCGATTCTGGACGACCTCGGGCTCAGTTCTTTGGCCAGAGAACGGCGGACCGCGGCTGCGAACGATCCGACACTGGTTTAAGGTAGGGGAGCAATCGGACCGCTAAAAAACTGCGTCGACGCATTTTGATGTTTTGCAGGCTACTAAGATGGCTGGATTGTAACCGAAGAGGATGACAATCGTGTTAAGGGGGGCAGAAACTCGTCATTCTCCGCGAGAAAGGTGCCGAAATATCCTGACGATAAAATCAGAATATTCTAAGGGACATTGAAGGACTGCAACCTTAAGCTATGCCGACTATTGCCGCTACTTGATCCGATACCTTCCATCGGATAATTCCAGACAAACGCCGAGGCCAATCGATGAAAATTTGTGCCATTACGATGGTCCACCAAGACTACTGGGCGATAGAGCAATGGTACCGATATTATGGTCGCCATTTGGGCAATCGTAATCTGTACATAATTTCGCATGGATATGATCCAGAGATCGAACGCCTCTGTCCCGAAGCCAGCATTATTACGATCCCGCGGGACGAGTTGAAGAACTTTGATAGGGTCCGGCTGCGTTTGATCAACGGCATCCAGTCGGGTCTGAACAATATCTATGACTGGGTTATCCAGACCGACGCGGACGAGCTGGTGTGCTTCAACCCCGATAACTACAATTCTTTTGAGGCGCTGTTCAAAACAACGTCGGCGCCGGCACTTTTTGCCCTTGGTCTGAACCTCGCAGAGATTGAAGGGGACATCCCCTTAAGACCCGAGGACAGCGCGCTGACACACCGCAAGGTCGCATGTGTAACCGGAAATTACAGCAAGGCATGGGCAGTCCGAAAGCCAATCCCATTGCGCTGGCACGGCGTCTTTTGCGGTTATCGCAAGACCGATGATTTTCCGTTTGAAATGCCGGACGATGTTTTTTTCGTGCACCTCAAACATGCCAACTCCGAAGCGCTAAAGCTCACCAACGCCACGCGCAAATCTGTTGCGGATACAGTGGGGGAAGATTGGAACGTAAACGGTTGGGCCAATCCCGATTTTCATGCCAAAAGATTCTATCGCAAGCTGGCCGCTGTTCAAGAACTGCCTTGGCCGGAAGCGGTGGCGTTGGGATATGAGCAAATCAGGGAAAACCCTGTAAGAGACGCAAAACGGGGTATCGTAAAGCCCCCGTTTATTAATTATGTGTGCCGAACGATACTCCCTGACTGGTTTCAAAATGTTTAAGGTTTCACTCTGCTATTGATGGAAGCTAAACCTTAGCGCATAAGCGTCAAAGTGGTCCCGTAGCTCAACTGGATAGAGCACCTGACTTCTAATCAGGATGTTGGGGGTTCGAGTCCTCCCGGGATCGCCATAAGGCACAGTGTTGTTGGCATTGATCGATTGCGACGCGCAGGTTGCAAATCGGGTCGGTTGTTTTTTGACTCGATGATCTAAACTTTAATCACGCAAAACACTGGAGGCCCCGGCGACGCCTGTGGCATCAATTTTTGCATTGGCAAACTGGGACAAACCGGACTAACGCATATTTTCTACCCGCCAGTACGAATTACGCGTTGGATATATTTTCAGGGTGTGGCAAAACACGGCAAACCAGATTGCCTGAACAGAACCTCTTGCAAGATCTCACATCTTTCGGGGCAGGGCTGTAGCGCCATTGCATCTTTGCCGATCTTGGGCGAAATCAGGGAAGAAACCAAGGAAAGTATGTATTGTGAACGAGATAGTCGAAAAATTACAACCGATCCTGCGCACTATTGAACACCGCAACGCGGGCGAGGCGGAATTTCATCAGGCCGCGCGCGAGGTGCTGGAAAGCCTTGGGCGGGTGATTGAACGGCATCCCAAATACTCCGATGAAGCACTGATCGAGCGGATTTGCGAACCGGAGCGACAGATCATTTTCCGCGTTCCGTGGATTGATGACGCCAATCAGGTCCAGATCAACCGCGGCTTTCGGGTGCAATTCAACTCGGCCCTCGGCCCGTACAAGGGTGGCTTGCGCTTTCACCCTTCGGTCAATGTCGGGATTATCAAATTTCTCGGCTTCGAGCAGACGTTCAAAAATGCGCTGACGGGTATGCCCATCGGCGGCGGTAAAGGCGGTTCCGACTTTGACCCCAAAGGCAAATCAGACCGCGAGATCATGCGGTTCTGCCAATCGTTCATGATCGAACTGCACCGTCATATCGGCGAATATGTCGATGTCCCTGCTGGCGATATCGGTGTTGGCGCGCGTGAAATCGGCTATATGTTCGGCATGTACAAGCGTCTGAACAACCGCTTCGAAGCAGGTATCCTGACGGGAAAAGCGCTGTCTTACGGTGGATCACGCGCGCGCAAGGAAGCGACCGGATTTGGCACCACATATTTTGTCCGCTCGATGCTGACGCGTCAGGGGACGGACTTTGATGGCAAACGTTGTGTTGTTTCAGGCTCTGGCAATGTGGCGATTTATGCCATGGAAAAGATCATGGCTTTCGGTGGCAAGGTTGTCGCGTGCTCGGATTCGGGCGGTTATATCGTTGACGAGGGCGGGATTGATCTGAACCTGATCAAACAGATCAAGGAAGTCCGTCGTGGTCGTATTTCGGAATATGTCGATCTGAAAGGTGGCGATGCCCAATATGTGAAGGGCGGATCAATCTGGCACGTTCCTTGTGATATCGCGATGCCCTGCGCGACACAGAATGAACTGGATGGCGCGGACGCAAAGGCGCTTATCGAAAACGGTGTCATCGCTGTAGCAGAAGGTGCCAACATGCCTTGTACGCCCAAAGCGGTCCAAATGTTCCAGACGGCCAAGGTTCTGTTTGCACCGGGTAAGGCAGCGAACGCGGGCGGTGTTGCAACCTCTGCACTTGAAATGCAGCAAAACGCCAGCCGCGACAGTTGGTCGTTTGAAAAGACCGAAACGAAGCTGGCCGAAATTATGCACGGCATCCATGAAATCTGTGACGAGACTGCAGATGAGTATGGCGCACCGGGAAATTATGTTCTCGGGGCCAATATTGCGGGCTTTGTGCGTGTCGCGGAAGCGATGGATGCAATGGGTATTATCTGACGCGAAGGGTGGGCAAACCCTTTGTCCACCCACATAAATCCGCCCGAAACTAAATTTGCGGAAATTCAGTCCCAGCCTGTCTGGACATTATGTCTCCCAGAGATTTAGCTGTAAGCGCAGGTTGTTATGACCGCCATGCCAAATAAAACGGAGTACCGTCTGGCATGTCATCTCATTTTGGGAGGTCCCAATGGATCGTCGTTCCTTTATCAAGCGCGCCGGCGTTGCAGGCGTAGGCGCAACAGCAGCCACCCTCGCGGCTCCGGCCATTGCGCAAGGCAACATCACGTGGCGCATGGTTACTACATGGCCAAAAAACTTTCCCGGTCTGGGTGTCGGGGCGCAGCGCCTTGCCGACCGTGTTACAGCCGCATCCGGCGGCCGGCTGACAGTGCAGGTTTACTCTGCCGGTGAACTGGTCCCGCCGTTGCAATCGCTGGATGCTGTCATTGATGGCACCGCCGAGATGAGCCACGGCGCCGCGTATTACTGGCAGAACAAATCACCCGCCCTGTCGTTCTTTACTGGCGTTCCTTACGGAATGACCACACCCGAACTGACAGCATGGATGCGCTATATGGGCGGTCAGGAAATTTGGGATGAAATCTATGACCAGTTTGGCGTTCAGGGCTTTTTGTCCGGCAATACAGGCACCCAGACAGGTGGCTGGTTCCGTGACGAGCTGAAAAGCCTTGAGGACATCAAAGGCGTACGTTTCCGCACACCCGGCCTTGGCGGTCGCGTTTGGGAAAAACTGGGCGCAACTGTTACCAACATGGCGGCGGGCGAAATTTTTCAGGCGTTGCAGTCCGGTACGCTGGACGCAGCCGAATTTGTCGGCCCCTACAACGATCTGGCGCTGGGCTTCCATCAGGTTGCTAAAAACTACTACATGCCGTCATTTGTTGAATCCGGTCTGGCGACAGAACTGGTTGTCGACAAGAAAAAGTATCAGGAATTGCCTGATGACCTACAGGCGATCATCCGCGATGTAGCGCAGGCCGAGTATGATCAGGTGTCCGCCGACTTTATCGCTAACGATCCACGCGCGCTGCGCACGCTGGTCAATGATCACGGCGTAACTGTACGGAACTTCCCCGATGACATCATGGAAGCAGGTGCAAACGCGTCTGTCGAGGTTATTCAGGAGCTGCGTGAAAGCGACGATCCGTTGGTCAAGAAGACTGCCGAAAGCTTTATCGAGGCGCTGGGCCTTGTGCGCGAGCGGACAGAGAAAATCGACGGTCCGTACGTGACAGCGCGTCAGAGATTCCTGAAGTACTAAAAGGTTTTCAGCGAAAATCGAAAGGCCCGACAATCGCGTCGGGCCTTTCTTGTATTAACCGGCAATCAACCGCGGCAACCATGTGACAATTCCGGGGAATATAAACAGGATTGCAATTGCGGTGATCTGCAACACCACAAAGGGCAGGATGCCTTTGTAAATCGCCGAGGTTGGCAAATCATCCGGCGCAACCCCACGCAGATAGAACAAGGCAAATCCGAACGGCGGCGTCAGGAACGATGTTTGCAGGTTCACGCCCACCAACACGCCCAGCCAGACAGGATCAACATCCAGCATCAGCAGAACGGGTGCGGTGATCGGGATAACGATGAAGATAATCTCGAATGTATCAAGGATGAAGCCCAGCACAAACATGATCGCCATAACTACAGCCACCGCCATCAGCGTACCACCGGGCAGGTTTGACAGGAACTCATGCACCAGATTGTCACCCCCCATAAGCCGGAAAACAACAGAGAACACTGAAGCGCCCAACAAGATCACAAAAACCATGGATGTAATCGTTGCTGTCGCGACAGCTGTTTCCCGCAGGATTGTGAAGGAAAGACGCCAGCGGATTGCGGCCAGTATCATCGCGCCGATTGCGCCGACCGATGCAGCTTCTGTCGGGGTGGCAATACCGCCAAGGATCGAACCGAGAACCGACAGGATCAACAGCATCGGCGGGAGCAGCGAAACAACGACCTCGCGCAGCAGGTCTTTCTTTTCTTCCTGTGGAACGGGCGTTGCAGGGCAGCTTTCGGGATCGGTGAACGCCTTGAAGATGGTATAGGCAAGGTACAGCCCCACCAGCAGAAACCCCGGCAACAACGCACCTGCAAACAGATCACCGACCGAAACAGCGGTCGGAGCAAAGTTGCCCTTTGCCATCTGCACCTGCGAGTTTATGCCCGACAGCATGTCGCCCATAAAAATCAGGACCGTAGAAGGCGGGATAATTTGGCCCAGCGTTCCGCTTGCGCAGATCACACCTGTTGCCAGCTTGGGGTCATACCCCGCCCGCAGCATCGCCGGCAGCGAGATGAGCCCCATCGTGACCACAGTGGCCCCGACAACACCTGTAGACGCTGCCAGCATGGCTCCCACAATGATCACCGACATGCCCAGACCGCCGCGCAGGTTGCCAAACAGCTTGCCCATGGTCAGCAACAACTGCTCGGCGATGTTGGATCGTTCCAGCATCACGCCCATGAAAATAAAGAGGGGCACCGCGACCAGCACTTCGCTGGTCATAAAACCGATGTAGCGGTTGGGCAGCGCACCGAAATTCGACGGGTCGAACACGCCGAACGCCATGCCCATCGCGCCAAACATCAGCGAAACACCCGCCAGCGTAAACGCCACCGGAAAACCCAACAGCAAAAAGGCGATAATGCCAAAGAACATCAGCCCCGAAAGAAGCTCTCCGATCAGAACAGGATCCATCACGCAACTCCCCCGGTGTCAGACAGCGGGTCGTCCGCGCTGTAACGTTGTGAAACTGGCAGCAGATCGGAACGGCCCGCCAGCACCAGAACAGAGCGCAGGATCATGCCGATACCCTGCAGGGCAAGCAGGCCGACAAAAACGATGATAAAGCTTTTGAGAATATACAGTCCCGGCATTCCGCCGACGTTTGCAGAAGCTTCAGAATAGCTCCACGCGCGCATCACGAAAGGCATGGAGTAGGTGTAAACAACCGCACAGAACGGCAGCAGAAACAGAACGGACCCCAAAAGATCAACGAGAGCTTTGGTCCTCGGCTTTGCAGGGCGGTAGAATATGTCAACGCGCACATGATCACCGCGCATAAGCGCAAAACCGGCAACCGCCGTAAACATCGCGCCATTCAACCAGATATAAAGATCCTGCATCCAGACATAGGAAGCCGCGAACAGATATCGCTGCACAACCACGGTAAAACAGACCAGAACGATGCCCAGCGACAGCCATGAAAACACATGGCCAACGAGTGCGTTCAGCCCGCAAATCGCCCGAAATATCATTGCCAAGACGCGCATACCATTTCTCCAAAAGCAATTTGCGTGGCTCTAATTGTCACGAATACCACCACCGTACAATACGACGCACCAGAGATAAAATGCGAAAGGCCCGCAAAATGCAGGCCTTTCACTCATCGGATCAAGAGTAGATCAGTTACCGGCGCAAGCGCGCAGTTTTTCTACATCAGGGCCGTTAGGAGTACGGCCAAGGTTGAACGGTGCGGATGCATCGCGCCACTTGGAATAATCGCTCAGATACTCAACCATGCTGAGGTAAACTTTTGCGCTGTCAGGGTTTTCACAAGCGGTTTCTTCGATGGTTGTGTTCGCCATGTCCTGAATTTTCGCCAGTGTTTCGTCATCATAGCGGGTGATTTCGATGCCTGCATCCTTGAACTGCTGGTAGGCTTCTGTGGCGCGCTTTTCAGTAAACGCAAGCGACCAGATCAGGTTTGCGTCCGCCGCAACCTGCAGCATTTCGCGTGTCTCGTCAGACAGGGCATCCCATGATGATTTGTTGATCATCACACCAAAAATCGATGCCGACTGGTGCCAACCCGGCGTTGCCCAGAACTTTGTCACCTGCTGGAAACCACCGGAGAAATCCACGTTGGGTGTGGAGAATTCGGCGCCGTCAATTACGCCACGCTCAAGCGACTGATAGATTTCGCCACCGGCCATGGAAATCTGGCTGCCGCCGAGTTTTTCCAGCAGGCGACCCTGCTCAAGGCCGGAAAGACGCAGGCGCATGCCTTCGAGATCGGCAAGCGTTTCGATCTTTTTGTTGGTGCGGAAACCGGATTCGTTGTTGGTTACGCCGTAGGGCAGGTAAACCATGTCGAATTTGCCGTAGATTTCGTTGTACAGCTCTGCGCCGCCCCACTGCTGGATCCAGTTTACGTAGTCAACTGCGTTGAACAGCGACGCTGTTGTGGCAAGCGGAGAGAATGCAGAGTTACGGCCAGCCCAGTAACCGGGCCAGTCGGCACCGGCCTGAATGGTGCCGGATTGTACCGCGCCGAAAACTTCGCCTGCGGGAACAAGTGCGCCGCCTTCAAAGAATTCGATGGTCAGGTCGTCGCCTGTCAGCTTGTTGGCAAGCTCGACAAAGTGCTTGTCGATTTCGATCAACTCAAGCGATGTGGGCCATGTGGTTGTCATGGTCCAGCTTTCCTGCGCCATGGCAGCGCCGGACAGGCCGAGCGCCGTTGCGGCGGTGGCGATAAAGTGAGTCAGTTTCATGAGAAACTCCTTTCTTGGGTTATTTGGAATAGAGAGTGTCAGGCAGCCACAGCACCAGCTGCGGTAGCAGGGCAACCGCGACACACATCGCGATGATGATGCCGATGAACGGCAGTACACCTTTGATGATATCGCTGGTACGCACCTCTTTTGGCGCGATTGCGCGCAAATAGAACAATGCATATCCGAACGGTGGCGTCAGGAATGATGTCTGCAACACAAGTGCCACCAGCACAACAAACCACAGCAACGACACATCCGGCATCTCCTGAATGATTGGCAGGAAGATCGGGAACGACAGCAAAACAATGCCTGTCCAGTCGAGAAACGCCCCCAGAATAAAAACGATCAGCAGCATCGTGGCAATCAGCAGCCATGGGGCCATGTCAAAGTTGCGAATGATCTCTTGGGTCGCGCGCAGGCCGCCCGTGATGTTGAAAACGCCTGTAAACGCGGTCGCACCAACTACGATAAACAGGATCATTGCCGAAGTACGTCCGGTTTCCAGCATCGCAGAATAGAAGTTCTTCAGCGTGAAACGCCCGCGCAAAATTACGATCAGCAGTGCAAGGGCTGCACCGATGGCGGAGGCTTCTGTTGCGGTGGCGATGCCTGCCAGAAGCGAGCCGAGGATACCTAGAATCAGGATCAGCGGTGGAACTGCTTCAAATGCCAGCATCCGCAACAGCGCACCGCGAGAGATCTTTTCATCGGGCTGAACAGCCGGAGCAGATTTGGGATCGAAGATTGCAACAATAACGACCCACACCGCATAGAGCAGACCCAACAGAACACCGGGGATCATCGCACCGGCAAACAATTCACCCACAGACAACGGTGAATAGGATGCCATCAGGATAAGCATGATTGATGGGGGAATGATGATGCCCAGACAACCTGACGCCGCGATAACGCCCGTAGTCAGCGTGGGCGAATAGCCATACTGCAACATCGGGCGCAGGGCCATTACACCCATTACAGTGATCGATGCGCCCACAATACCCGTGGTCGCGGCCAGCAGGATAGAGATGAAAACAACCGCCAGCGCCAGACCGCCGCGCACGTTTGACAGTAGGAGCCGCAGCGCTTCAAACATCCGGTCCGTGACACCACTGTCAGACAGAAACCTTGCCATCAGAATAAACAACGGAATGGCGATCAGCACAAAGTTCTCTAGAACCTCGCCAAAAATGCGGTTGATCACAATGCCCAGCACCATTGGCTTGCCTGCGATCAAAGCACCCAGAACAGCCGTGCCGCCCAGAACAAAGGCCAGCGGATGGCCCATAAAAAGACCAGTCAGAAGCAGGCCAAACATGCAAAGGGCGATAAGTTCAGGCGTCATGGTGTGGAACCTCGCGACCAAGGACAAGTTTCAACGTTTCGGCAATGCCTTGCAAGAACAACAGCCCCGCCGCGACAGCCATAGACATTTTGACTGGATAAACCGGCAGCTGGACCGATCCGTAAGTGGTTTCACCCTGATTCCAAGAGGTAAGCGCAAAATCCCACGAGCGGGTCATAAAGACCCAAGCAAAAGGAAAGAAAAAGATAAGATAACCGGCGACTTCGACCCAGCGGCGCGCGCCTGATCCCAGCTTTTCGGTTACCAAATCGACGCGTACGTGCGCCTGATGGCGCAATGCGTACCCGCCCAGCAAAACAAAATAAAACCCGTAAAGCTGTTTCGTCACGTCAAACGCCCAGCGAGTCGGATCATTGAAGGCGTAGCGCATGACAACATCAAATATGATGATCGCGGCAAAAATGACCGCGACAACCGAGATGACCCGCCCGACCGCCTCGTTCAAACTGTCGATTGCTTTGATTATCATGAGACACCTTGTTCACAAAGAATTGAGGCAACATGATCCAAATTTCAGAAGAGTTTCAAGCACAATTTGTGGTTGATAGATCGCCCGAAGAGGTATAGGGGCAACGACCTTTGATCGAAAATTTTTTCTAAAGGATAACAAGTTACCGGACGCATCGCGTGTCTGCTTCGATATATTGAATGAAAAGATCCCGTCAGGAGATCAACGTCGATCGCGCTCCCGCAACATTGCTCTTGTCGGCGGTTGAGACGTCATCCGTAACGTGCTGCGGTCAGGCCATCCATTGATATCTCCGGCTGTTTGCCCAGCACAACATCCGCGACAGCGCGGCCTGATCCGCAGGCCATTGTCCAGCCAAGCGTGCCGTGCCCCGTGTTCAGGAAAAGGTTGTCGTATTGCGTCGGGCCCAGAACGGGTGTTCCGTCAGGTGTCATCGGGCGCAGACCGGTCCAGCCTTCGGCACGCGAAATGTCACCACCTTTCGGAAACAGATCGTTGATCACATGCTTGACCGTGTCTGTAGCGTGCGGGCCAAGCCTGTCCGAATATCCGGCAATTTCTGCCTGACCCGCAACGCGGATACGATCGCCCAGACGGGTAATTGCCACCTTGTGCGTTTCATCCATTATCGTTGACTGCGGAGCAAAAGCATCATCGGTGACCGGCAGGGTCACAGAATAGCCTTTGACGGGATAAACAGGCAGCTTGATACCGATCGGGTTCAAAACGCTTACGGCATAGCTTCCCATGGCGCAGACATAAGCATCACCAGTGATACGCCCCGCAATTTCTGTATCTACGCCGGCAATTTTGCCGTTTTCTACCGCGATAGATTTGATTGACTGACCATATTGAAATTCCACGCCCATTTCGACGCATTTTTCGGTCAACGCGATGGTGAACATGCGGCAATCGCCCGTGCGGTCGGCGGTCAGTCGCAAGCCGCCGACAAATTTGTCGCTAACCTCTGCCAGCGCCGGTTCGGCATTGATGCAGGCGTCACGGCCCAAAACTTCATAGGGAGAGTCATACTCTGCCAGAATGTCCTGATCCGCCTTTGATGCTTTCATCTGTTTTGCAGTACGAAAGAGTTGCAAAGTACCTTGCGCACGTCCGTCATATTCAATGCCTGTCTCTGCTATCAGTTCCGGCATCACATCGCGCGAATAGCTGGAAATACGAACCATGCGGCCTTTGTTGATCCGGTAGCTTTCTTCGTTGCAGTTGCGCACCATCTGCACACACCACTTCCACATCGTCGGGCTGATCAAAGGCCAGATGAATAGCGGGCGGCGCTTCATAAACATCCATTTAACCGCTTTTAACGGAATGCCGGGAGCTGCCCATGGCGATGTCATTCCGTAACTCAACTGGCCTGCATTGGCATAGCTGGTTTCCAGCCCTGGCCCGGTCTGGCGGTCAATCACGACAACCTGCGCGCCTTGCTTGGCCAGATAATACGCGGTGGTGACACCGATCACACCTGCACCCATCACAACGATTTTCATCACTAACGCCTTTCGCATGCGCCATCTGGCAAGGTTTTGCCAAATCGGGAGGGATCATCCCCTGTTTAACGGGCACCATGTCACAGAAATGGTGCCCATAGAATTTAATTGATGTGACATCAGGCCTCGGTGGAGGGTTGTTCCACCTTGATGATCGTCAGGGTGCGACGCTGGTCCTCACGGGTGTCCCAGTAAAAGACAGCCCCTTCGGCCAGCCCCAGCAGAGCCACCCCGATGGGCGTCATCACGGATACACGAAGCTGGGTGATGTCGGCCTCTTCGGGGTAGACCAGCACAACAGACTTTTCCTGCCCCGTTGCCTCGTCGCGGTAGGTTACGGTGCTGCCCATGCTAACAACATTTGCAGGCATTTTTGCCGCTGGCACAACGCGCGCGCGCCCGATCTCTTCGAACAGGCGGTCTGCCAGCGCGGGGTGGCGCCGCATCATGCCGTCAGCCAACCCTTCAAGATGGGCAAGATCATCTGCGTTAATCACAACTTTCGGGTTACGTTTGCTGGGCTTTTTCGGTGTTTGGGTCGCGGTGGTCATCTGAAAAACTCCTTTGGTTAATCTTTGATTTGTAGGGCAGGGCCGGATTACGGATGGTGGTTGGTGCACATCTGGCGGCAGGTCTGTGGTGGGGTCGATCCGGCCTGAGAGTATTCAGGCAACTGCTGATCCAAGCTGTCCCGCAGGAACATTACGAAAGCGGAAGTTTCTAGGGCAGACGGATGCGTGTTCGAGAAGCCAGATCATAGTTTAACCCCGAGCGATATGCGCCGTTTTCACGTTTCGGTAATGTGAGGAAACCCCGGTAGGTTAGAAAAGCGTAAACGCCCCTAGACCGCCCGGGGAAAGGGGCGGTTCAGCAATAGAAACCGGAAATGATTTGCGTGCTTCATCATAATGAAAAAAGGTAGGTACAAGCGGTTCAATAGTCAATGCTGTACAATAAATGTGGTCACGCTGGTGACAAAAATGGCCCGAAATCCGCCGGTTGGCTATGTTGCGGGGTTTCAGGGCGATTTTTCCAATCTGCGAAACAGCATCGACAGGCCGAAACACAAGACAAAGTAAAACCCTGCCGTGGTGATCCACGCCTCGAATATCAGTCGGGTCGACGCGACCAGCTCGACGGTCTTGTAGGTCAGCTCCTGCACGGAAATAAGCGATATGATCGAGGTGTCCTTGATCAGGCTGATAAATTGGTTGGCCATTGGCGGCACCACCTTGCGCAGGGCTATCGGCATCACAATAAAGCGCATCTCCTGATAGCGGCTCATGCCGATGGCACGCGCGGCCTCGCGCTGGCCTTTGGGCACCGACTGGATGCCTGCGCGCACGATCTCACCCACAAACGCGGCTTCGAACATCGCCAGCACCAGCACTCCTGAAACCAGCGAGGGAAAGCGGCGCATTTCGCCAAAGAAAAACTCCCAGACCGGCGCGCTGTCACTGCGTGCAATGCTGCGTGACCATGAATTCAGGTTCAGCGCGTCGATCAATTGCTGAGAGAGGAAAAAGAAGAAGATGAAGATAATGACAACCGGAGGAATATTGCGCAGCAATTCAAGATAGGTGCGCGCCAGCAGCCGGATGGTCAGGTTTTCCGATACACGGGCAATACCCAGAACTGTGCCGAAAATCAGCGCAAGGATACCTGCATAGATACTGATCCTGATTGTTGCAAACAGCCCCTGCAACAGCAGATTGGCAAACCACTCGCCGCGGTCTTCGCGGTAGCGCAGGATATAATCGGGGATCAGCTCCCAACGCCATTCATAGTTGAGCGTGCCTTCGACCCGTATCACCACATAGCCGACGATCCCCGTCAAAATGACGAGGATCAGCCAGTCAAGCCAGCGTAATTTGGTAATGAACGAGGGCACGCGCGTGGCTTATTGGTTAACCTGATCGGCCCAGTCTTCTGTCTTGAACCAGTAATCGTTGCGCTCTTTCAGCCAGCCGTTTGCGTGGCGCACGGCAATCCAGTTGTTGAAAAAGTTCAGCGCGTCAACGTCGCCCTTACGCACGGCAAAACCTTCGCCGGTTGCAAGGAAGGGAGTATCGAACGGGATCGACAACGTGTCGGGATAGCGGCGCACTTCGATAGACGGTGTCGGCTCGGCCTGCATGTTTGCATGGGCGTTGCCGTTCAACACTTCTTGCGTGGCTGCACCGTCTTCGTCGAACAACAACAGCTGCGCTTCGGGGAAAAGCTGCGCGATGGTAGAGGCAGGCGTGCCACCACGGCGGGCGGCAAAGGTCACATCGGGGCTGTTGTAATCTTCCAGCGTGAAACCCTCGGTCATTGCCGTGTTCGCCAGAATGGTCAGGCCGGAATAGCCGTATGGGTCTGTAAAGTTCACCGTCAGGTTGCGCGCGGGGGTGATCGACATGCCCGAAATGATCACATCAAAGTTGCCCGATACAAGCTGGGGAATGATACCATCCCATGCGGTTGGCACAAATTCGACATCCACACCCATGTCTTCGGCAAGCGCACGACCCACATCAAGTTCGAACCCGATCAATTCGCCGTTCTTGTCGCGCATGGACCAGGGCGTAAAGATAGACAGCCCGATCCGGATGACGCCGTCTTTCTTGATCGTTTCGATCACGGATTCGGAGCTGATGGATTGGGTGGCGGATTGGGCCAGCGCCGGCAGGGTGAACACAGTGCTTGTCAGGGCTGCAAAAGCCAGTCCAAGCGCGTTTGACATGATTTTTCTACGTGTGGTGGACATCAGGAATTCCTTGTTGGGTTTTATCAGGTTTCGGGCTGAAAGCGCCTTTCGACAGCGGAAACGCCGAACGACAGGATCAGGGTTAGTACAAGATATACGGCTGCAACCGTAAACCAGATCTCAAAACTCATGTATGTGTCGGAAATAATGTTGCGCCCGACGGTCGTAAGCTCGGCCACAGCGATTACGCTGACAATGGCAGACGATTTGATCAGGTGAACAACTTCGCCCGTAAGGGGGGGTAACATGATGCGAATTGACTGGGGTAAAATGATATAATGGTAAGCCTGTGCACGGCTCATCCCGATAGAGGCTGCTGCCTCCCACTGGCCGACAGGAACCGAGTTGATGCCCGCGCGAAAAATCTCGGAGATCAGCGCCGAGTGGAAGACCGCCAGCGTCAGCATTGCGGCTGTCCAACGGTCAAGCCCGAAGACCGGCCCTAAAACGTAGTAGAACAGATACAACAGAACCAGCAGGGGGATGTTGCGGATGAATTCCAGATATCCAACCGCCACGCCCTTACCCACCAACAGGCCGGACAGACGCAGCAAAGCAACGCCAAGCCCCAACAACAGCGCCAACGCAAATGACGACACCGACAGTACGATTGTCGCCCAAAGACCCGTCAAAATCTCGCCCGCCTGAAACCCGTCGTCGGTAAAGCGGTAAAGATACTTGGGCACCTGATACCATTGCCAGTTATAGCCCATATTCTGCGCACCGGTGTAGGACACAAAACAGATCAATCCCACGATTGCCGCATAAAGCGTGATCGCAATGGCTGGCGTGTTCAGCACACGCTTTAATGTCAGGGGGCGGTTGGCGGCAGGCACTTAATGCTCCAGAATTTGGTCAAGGAACATCCGCGCGCGCGCGCTCGCGGGGTTGGTAAAAAATGTCTCCGGCGGAGAGATTTCGACAATGCGCCCGACCTCCATAAAGACCATCTTGTCGGCCACCTTGCGTGCAAAGCCCATTTCATGGGTGACAACAACCATCGTCATGCCGGTCTGCGCCAGTTCAACCATCACATCCAGAACCTCGCCGATCATTTCGGGGTCCAGCGATGACGTCGGTTCGTCAAACAACATTACACGCGGCTCCATACACAGCGCGCGTGCGATCGCGACCCGCTGCTGCTGCCCCCCTGACAGCTGCGCAGGACGTTTTTCGGCCTGTTCGGGGATGCGCACACGTTCAAGATACTTACGTGCTGTCGTTTCGGCTTGCGCCCGGCTGAGTTTGCGCACTTTCATCGGGCCGATGATCAGGTTTTCCAGAACTGTCAGGTGAGGAAACAGATTGAATTGCTGAAACACCATCCCGACATCCTGACGCAACTGCCGGATGTGCGGCGCGTCCTCATACAACTCTGCGCCATCTATAGTCAGATGTCCGGTATCGTGGTTTTCCAACCCGTTAAAACAGCGGATAAGTGTGGATTTTCCGGACCCTGACGGCCCGCAAACAACGACACGTTCCCCCTTGTGAACGGTTAGGCTGACATCGGTTAGCGCTTTGAAGTCGCCAAATGACTTGCCGATGCCCTGCGCGACAATGATCGGTTCTTTCGACATATCGCTTCGCGCTCCCGTTCCTTTGAAGCCAAGGTAAAGTAGCATCGCCTGTAAGCAACCTGTTTAACCGGCATATTTAACAATTTTCAGGGAGCGGTTCACCAGAACGCTGTGTACAGGGCGGAATTTTCTGCGGCTTAAGGCAGCTTTGCCCAGAATGATGTCTTGTGACGATGTGCGGCGCGCAGGCTTTCCATATAGATTTGATGGGATGGAAATCTGCCGTAATCTGCAATGTCGTTATCCGCAGCCGCGCAATCCTGTATATGATCGGCTGCTTGTGCGTAACGGTTGGTGCGGCTCTGCCAGAGGGCGTGATTGATCATCGACCGCCACAGCAACACTGCAGCGAGAGGATATTTGTTCCGAAGCGTATCGGCTGCGGGTGCCAGAATATGGGCGAAATCGTCGTCCAGTTCTGCAATGCGGCTTTCGATCAGGCGCGCGGCCATCGCCGGATCAGGCCAGTCGATGAAAAACTGCAATGCGGTGAATGCATCCTCGAACGCCAGCGCGTGGTCTTTTGCGCCGTCCTCAATCTCGATATCCTCAAAGTCCGGCAAAAGTTTCAGATAGTCCCGTAGCATCTGGCCATCGAGCGTCTCGCAAAAACAGGTCCAGCGATGGTTTTGTGCATCCTCAACGCGATCAAGCGCAAGCAAGCTGTCGATATAGGCAGCATCCCATTCGGTTCGTCCCGCGCCGTTGTCGATGTCTGCCCCTGTGAGAATATCCAGTGCTTCCTCTGCGCGGGCGGCATCCAGCAACAGACGCGCAACTTTCGCAGCGATGCGGGGGCGGGCAAGATCGCTGCTCCTGTATTGCGCAATAAATGTGTCCAGATCACCTTGGACGGTTGCGATGTCCTGCAAAGATGATTGTATCAATCGCGCCTTGCGATCAGCGGCAAAGCTGCCACCGCTGCTGCGCAGATCCCGCAAAAACTGTAGGGCGGCGTGGTCTTCGCCGGTTTCCAGCGGGGCATCCTGATAGGCGATTACCAACGCCTTTAATTGCGCCAGTCCCTCATCCCCCAGCGCGGGGGCAAGCAGGGGGATGATCCCGTCGAATTCACCATAGCTGTTGGCGCGCAACGCATCCCAAACCCGCACCGCCAGATCAGTCGGGCTGAGCTGTGCACACGGTGCGATATCGCCAAACCGCGCCAGTGCCGCGCGAAACACATCACCCACATCGCCGCGACTGTCATCAACACGTTCATAAACCGATGGTGCCAACTCGATAAATTGCCACAGCAGATCAAACGCCTCTGCCGGCGCGTCGGGTGCGATTTTTTCGGTGATCATCTCCGCCTGTGTGCTCAAATCCCTGACCAGCGCCTTGCGCTTGCGCCATCCGACAAAACTACGTGATTTACGGATTGATGCCAGACGTTTGCGCACATCGCGCGCCAGCTCCTCTGCCCCCAGATTGTGGCTCAATTCCAGCCGTAGCCGCCGCTTTATCTCGGCGCTGCCCGTGCTGACCTCGATCAACAGGCGGGCAAGTTTCTGTGCGCCAAGGGCGGCAAGGTTTGCTTCATTCAGGGTTTTCTTTGACATATCTGCTTTTGACATCGGGTGCGCCGGATGGGAAGGGCAGCAGGCATTTGTTGCACTTCGGCTCGCGACACGGGCTTGCCTTGCTTGCCAGTAGCAGTGTTTTAGCGCCGCAATACCCTTCGTTTCAGGCGGTTTCTCGGCCCGTCCTCTTGACTTCGCAGCTTGTGCGCGGTGTAGCTGCGCGCGATATATCCGTTTTGGCGCAGCCATCGCCGCGCCATATTCGCTGAAAACAAAAGGGACCGCCATGCACGCCTACCGAAGCCAGACCTGCGCCGAATTGAATGCCTCGAATGTGGGCGATAATATCCGCCTGTCCGGCTGGGTGCATCGCGTACGTGACCACGGCGGGGTTTTGTTTATCGACTTGCGTGATCACTACGGTATCACACAGTTGATTTGTGATCCCGACTCGGCCGCATTTGCCGAAGTCGAGAAGGTGCGCGCAGAGTGGGTCATTCGCATTGACGGCGAGGTAAAAGCGCGCGCGCCCGAACTGGTGAATACAAAAATACCGACAGGCGAGATCGAAGTGTTTATTCGCGACATCGAAGTGCTGGGCCGGGTAAACGGCGATCTGCCGTTGCAGGTGTTCGGAGAGCAGGAATACCCCGAAGAAACCCGCCTGCGCTACCGTTACCTCGATCTGCGTCGTGAGAAGATGCAGCGCAACATGATCCTGCGCTCGGACGTCGTGGCCTCTATCCGCCAGCGCATGTGGGCACAGGATTTCAAGGAATTCCAGACGCCGATCATCACAGCTTCTTCACCCGAAGGGGCGCGCGATTTTCTGGTGCCATCCCGCCTGCATCCGGGCAAATTTTATGCCCTGCCGCAAGCGCCGCAGCAATTCAAACAGCTGTTGATGGTGTCCGGCTTTGACAAGTACTTCCAGATCGCACCGTGTTTCCGTGACGAAGATCCGCGCGCAGACCGCTCGCCTACCGATTTTTACCAGCTCGACCTCGAGATGTCCTTTGTCGAGCAGCAAGACGTGTTTGACACTATTCAGCCCGTGCTGACCGGCATTTTCGAAGAGTTCGGCGGAGGTAAATCCGTCGATCAGGAATGGCCGCAGATTTCCTATAAGGATGCCGCGTTGTGGTATGGCTCTGACAAGCCGGACCTGCGAAACCCGATCAAAATGCAGATCGTGTCCGAACACTTCGAGGGGTCAGGCTTTGCTATATTTGCCAAACTGCTGGAGCAAGAAGGCACGCAAATCCGCGCGATCCCCGCACCCACAGGCGGCAGCCGCAAATTCTGCGACCGAATGAATGCCTTTGCCCAAAAAGAAGGGTTGCCTGGAATGGGGTATATCTTCTGGCGTGATCAGGGCGAGGGGATGGAAGCAGCCGGACCGCTGGCCAAGAACATCGGACCAGAGCGCACGGAAGCCATTCGCCAGCAACTTGGCCTTGGCGTCGGTGATGCGGCGTTTTTCCTTGGGGGTAAGCCTAAAACGTTTGAAAGCGTTGCAGGCCGTGCGCGCAATGTGATCGGTGAAGAACTGGGCCTGACCGAGAAGGATCGCTTTGCGTTTGCGTGGATTGTTGACTTCCCGATTTACGAAAAAGACGAAGAGACCGGCAAGATCGACTTTGAGCACAACCCGTTCTCTATGCCACAAGGCGGTATGGAAGCGCTGAACGGCGACCCGCTGAACGTGTTGGGATACCAGTATGATCTTGCCTGCAACGGGTATGAGCTTGTGTCAGGCGCGATCCGTAACCACCGCCCCGAAATCATGTTCAAAGCGTTTGAAATTGCCGGTTACGGCGAGGAAGAAGTGCGCAAGCGGTTTGGCGGTATGGTTAACGCATTCCAGTACGGCGCACCGCCCCACGGTGGCTGTGCGGCAGGGATCGACCGGATTGTGATGTTGCTGGCCGAGGAAAGCAACATTCGCGAGGTGATCCTGTTCCCGATGAACCAGCGCGCGGAAGATCTGATGATGAACGCGCCAAGTGATCCGACATCGGATCAATTAATGGAACTGGGCCTGCGCGTAATCCCGCAGGATTAAACTTACAACAGCGCCGCGGATAACTGCGGCGCTGATTAGGGTGCCTCAATCTTCCAGACTATCGGCTTTTTTCTGTTCGATCAGTGCGCGCTCTTCCTTTTTGCGCGCTTCAAATTGCATACCAAAGCCATCATTCTGTTCCTCACCGATCACCTGCTTGGCGCGGTCAAAAACGTCCTGCTCTTCTTCGTCCATGTGATGTTCGTAATCATGTTTGAGCGTTTTGAAACGGGTCAGCCAGCCAGAGGATGACATGTCCATCCCGTTCAACTCCTCCATCAGATCATCAAGCTGCTGGTGCTCGTGGACTGAATGGCGCGCGGCATCTTGCCCCCATGTTTCGGAAATAAGTTTGGAATAAAACGTCTCCTCTTCCGCGGCGGCGTGAGATTTTACATCTTCGTAAAATTCCTTCCACTTCTTGCGGCGTGTTTCGCTGTCTCCGCTGGTCTGTTCGAGTTCGTCCAACAGTGCACGATGATTATTGTGATCTTCTGTAATGGCATCATAAATGGAAGGCATGGAATTCTCCTCAGAACTGTTTTGCGGTATAACTTTTGGCGCCGCTCAATAGTTCCCGAAACCCCGACAGAAGGTCTCGGGTTTTGCATTTCCTAACCATCCGAAACGATATGCTGTCGAAAACCGGCGCAAAAGGAGTGTATTCTAACGATGAGGTGGGAATTCTGTGCTTGGCGCGCCGCAAGTTGCAGCATATCCATAGCCGATGAACACAAACACACCTTCCGGCGCACCCCTTGGCGCAATCGTTGAAAACTGGTCGATCCCGCCGCGCCCGGATTGGCAAGTGCAAGAAGGTGCGTACGCGCGGCTTGAGCCACTGAACGCCGATGCTCATGCTGCCCTGTTGCACCGTGCTTTTTCTGGGCATGATACTTTGTGGGATTATATGCCTTACGGCCCGTTTTCGTCTGCATCGCAATATCACCGCTGGGTGCGCGAATACGAGCAGCGCGATGATCCGTCATTTTATGCAATCAAGAACCTGCAAACCGGCAACTGGGAAGGCGTGGCAAGTTATCTGCGTATTAACCCGGATGCCGGATCGATCGAGGTGGGGCACATCAACTTCAGTCCGGCACTTCAACGAACCCGCGCTGCAACCGAAGCCATGTATCTGATGATGTCGTGGGCATTTGATGCAGGTTACCGGCGCTATGAATGGAAGTGTAATGCGCTGAATTTGGCATCGCGCCGAGCCGCACAGCGGCTTGGTCTGAGCTATGAAGGCGTGTTCCGGCAGGCGGCTGTTGTGAAAGGGCGCAACCGCGATACCGCTTGGTTCGCTGCGATTGATGCGGAATGGCCCGCACTGAAGGAAGCCTATGCCGCATGGCTGGCCCCCGCCAATTTCGATGGAAATGGTGTCCAGCGCGAAAGCCTTGGTGATATGACGCGGCTTGTGCGTGTTCTGGACGATCCGGCGTTGTCGTCACAGCGTTAAATCGCTATTTTGTTTGCCAATCGTTGTTGGATAAGCCCGCAAATCTGCGCCGTTTCGGATGCAGCTGTTTTTCCGGCTGCCCGTTTGTCCGCCAGTGCGCGCGCTGCGTTTTCCATATTCCCGTCCTCGACAGATCGTGCGACCCCTTCGAGGAATTGCGCAATATAATCCAGCGCCTGATCGTCGGGGGCGTTTTCTAACAATTCGGCGGCGTAATTCATATCGTCGTGATAGGCGATCTGGTCGGGGGATACCTGCTCGTCCACAACGGCACGCAGGCCGGCAGGCTGACGATCGGTAGGAAGTGCCGCAAGAATAAGCTGCTGGAAAACGGCAAGAGACGTGATCGGTTTACTTAAAAACCCCTGCGCACCTGCGGCGATGGCTTCCCCCTCCAGCGTGTCATCGCCGGATGTGGCCAGAACCACGCTTCGCTCCGTTTCGACGTGGGCCAGTTCTGCGATCAGGTCGGCGCCGTTACCGTCCGGCAACCCCATATCAACCACCACAACAGAGGGGCGGTACACTTGCAGATGGCGGCGGGCCGAGCGGATACAATCGGCCCGCCTGATCCGCGCACCGGATCGCAAGCAGAGCAACCGCATCGCTTCGCAGGCGTATCTGCTATCTTCGACCACCAGCACAGTAAGACCCAGAAGCGGGCGTGCGGCGGTTGGGGCCGGATAATTGGCCGCGAAAGGGTCGTTGGTGTCCATTCTGGTCTCCGATTCCATGTGATGTTGCCCCATCGTTACGCAGTCATACCTAAGAGAGGGTTAACGCGTCGCATTGCGTGTCGGCCCATTGCATCGCATAACCGCGCAAACCATTTTTCTAAGGAGAGATCCATGATCGGACGTCTTAACCATGTCGCCATCGCTGTGCCCGACCTTGAGGCCGCAGCAGACCAGTATCGCAACGCGCTGGGCGCAAATGTCGGTGCGCCGCAGGACGAGCCTGATCACGGCGTCACTGTGATCTTTATCGAACTGCCCAACACCAAGATCGAGCTGCTTTATCCGCTGGGCGAAAACTCCCCCATCCAAGGGTTTCTGGACAAGAACCCGTCAGGCGGTATTCACCACATTTGCTACGAAGTTGATGATATTATCGCGGCCCGTGACCATCTGAAATCAACAGGCGCGCGGGTGTTGGGGGATGGTGAACCGAAGATCGGCGCACACGGCAAGCCGGTGATCTTTCTGCACCCCAAGGATTTCAACGGCGCGCTCGTCGAACTCGAGCAGGTGTAAACCATGGGTCCTGTATCTGCTGCCGTATTGTTTGCCGTTGTCTGGTTCATGGTGTTCCTGATCATTTTGCCCATTCGGGTGCAGACGCAGGGTGATCTGAAAGACATCGTGCCCGGCACACACGCTGGCGCGCCGGAGCATCATCATCTGGGAAAGAAAGCGATCTGGTGTACGGTGATCGCTCTTGTCGTTTGGGGATTCTTTGTTGCGGTTATTCTGTCCGGAATGATCAGCGTTGATAATCTTGAGGACTGGATGGGGCGGGGCGCCCCTGCGGCAACATCTGAAACAGGTGCGTAAATGTTGCGGCGCCAAGGATAGGAACCAGCAGGTTCAACAGCGGGATGGACAGCGGCATTGCCATCAGGATGCCCGCTGCCCAGATCGTGGCAAAGTGTTTACGCCGCAATTCACGCGCCCGTTTTCGTCCGACACGGCGCATCGCGGCAAGGGTGTAATACTCCCGCCCCAGTAAAAAGCCGTTCACCGCCCAGAAAATGAAAATCGCCACCGGCGCAAAAATGACGTACAGGATCAGGGCGACGATATTCACACCCACAATTACACCTAGAAAATTAACGGTATCGCGCAGGGCTTCCCAGAACGGTGTGCGCGGTTGCTGGGAAATATGCGGATAATGCACCGCCTCGACCGCGTCAGCCACATCATCCAAAAACATGGATGTGATGGCGGACGCCACCGGCACCATTAGAAACACCGACAAAAACAGCACCAGAAACGCAGCGCCCCAGCTGAACAGATCGTCCAGCCATTGCACTTCGCCCAAGACCGGCAACCATGCGCTTTCGCCGGTAATCCAGTCTACGAACCAGACGAATCCGGCAGCTGCACCGATCAGCAATGCCAGCGTCAAGCCGACGCCGATCATCAGAACACGGCGGAAACGCGGGTCACCGACTTGGCCCAGCGCCAGACCGAAGGCTTTGAAAATCGTGTCTATAGCCATGTTGTTATTGCCTCTATGTCAGGGCGGGGGCGTTCCGGCGGGGTGCTTTTGGGGGTCCCGATATGGATCAGCCCTGCAATACGTTCATGCGCACCAAGGCCAAACCCCTGCTCCATAAACCCACGGTCATGGCTGACCCAACCGCTCAGCCAGTTCGCGCCCCATCCAGAAGCCAGCGCAGCATTAAGCAGCGCCAGACAGACCGCGCCTGCGGAATAGGTCTGCTCAAGCGGGGGAATTTTCGGC
The DNA here is from genome assembly GCF_026410285.1 of Sulfitobacter sp. F26169L. GTDB lineage: Bacteria > Pseudomonadota > Alphaproteobacteria > Rhodobacterales > Rhodobacteraceae > Sulfitobacter. The sequence continues at coordinate 142,555 of NZ_JAPMLP010000008.1, forward strand.
GCATCTCTTTGCACTTCGATAACGGCCACTGCCAGATTGCCTTGATCAAACTGCGCGCATCCCTTTGCGATCTGTTCAGGGTCCAGCGCCAGTTCCGCACCACGGGTTTTGGCAAGTTCAGACAGGCGTGCCATCGCGGCATGATCAATCACGATAAAACGCCACGGCTCCAGCTTCCCGTGATCAGGGGTGCGGGCGGCGGCCGTCAATATCTGCATCAGCTCGTCTTTTTGCGGCACTGGTGTGGTCAGTGTCTTGGCGGGACGCGAGCGGCGGTTAAGTAAAAATTCCAGCGCGGCAGGGTTCGGGGTTGGCATAGTGGTTCATCCTGTATCTCTGTGGGTGATCGCCATTATTCAGCTTTGCACAAAGGTCGCAAAGCAGGTGCGGATTGTCCACGTCAATCATGACTATTTGGGTAAGGTATCCGCATCACGCCGCCGCAGCGCGCGCCACCTCGGCATCCGATAAGCCATATTTTGGCGCAAACCGCGCCCGTGCGGCGACGAGACGTTTATCATCAGGGCGCAGCCCCAATGTGCGTATGAATTCGATACGTTGTTTCGATTTCAGCGCCTCGCGGTCAATCGCCGTGTTCATGGCTCGGTCAATAACCTCCCCACCGGGAGAGACGTGAAACCACTTTGAAAAGTCGCGAAAATGATGCTGGTTGTGCAGGGTCGTCACATGGCGCTCGATCCTGGTTTTGGGTATGTTGAGGTGTGAGGTCATGTGAAACCATTCGTACGCCATAAACATCAGCACACCGCCCACCAGAACAATGGCGACAGCGATGTCAAACGCCGCAGGCAGGCCTATCAATGTTGCAATGCCCCAGACCAGACAGAAGTTGAACGCCAGCACCGGCAGCGCCACCCAAGGCGGCACAAAGAACAATCCGTGATTGGTGGGAAAGTCGTGGTGACCGTAATGCGCTTGGTACAGCAGATCAAACGCCCATTGATTTTGCGGTGGGGGCAGATGGAAGATGAACCTGTGAAGATTGTATTCATTCAGCATCTGCGCGCCAACGCCCAGAGGAATCAACAGCCATGCCCACCACGGCGCATGAGCAACCATGACAATGACGCCAACCAATGCGGCGAGCGCCATTGCCACGACGCTGACGTGCGAAAACATAATCCTGAGCCGTGCCATAAATGGATCCTCCGCATCTGGCGGCGATCCTATTTGACACCGTTCAGAGAAGTCAAACCTGTCTTCACGACATCCCGTGTGCTGGTTCTTCAGCGTGACGCCCGGCGTTCGAACGTGTTAACTGCCAACCATTCCGACAATTTCATAGGTCTGTTTCAGGATCGGCGCAGTGATTTCGCGCGCCTGAACGGCACCTTTGGCCAGCAGGCGGTCAATCTCGGCGGGGTCGTTCATCAGGCGCGCCATCTCGGTCGAGATCGGCGACAGCTTTGCAACAGCCAGATCAACCAGCGCGGGTTTAAACGTGCCAAACTGCTGGCCGCCAACCTCTGCAAGCACCTCATCCACAGATTGTTCGTTCAAGGCGGCGTAGATATTGACCAGATTGCGCGCCTCTGGACGGTCTTTCAGGCCTGCCGCTTCGGATGGAAGCGCATCGGGATCGGTTTTGGCTTTGCGAATCTTTTTAGCGATGGTGTCGGCGTCATCGGTCATGTTGATCCGGCTGGCATCTGACGGATCGGACTTTGACATTTTCTTTGATCCATCGCGCAAGGACATCACGCGCGTTGCAGCACCTTCGATTACAGGCTCGACGATTGGAAAGAAATCAACGCCATAGTCGTGGTTAAACTTGGTGGCAATGTCGCGTGTTAGTTCAAGGTGCTGTTTCTGGTCTTCGCCCACGGGCACATGGGTTGCGTGATAGATCATAATATCAGCAGCCATCAGCGCAGGGTATGCAAACAGCCCCAATGATGCGGCCTCGGCATTTTTGCCGGCCTTGTCTTTCCATTGGGTCATCCGGCCCATCCAACCCATGCGCGCCACGCAGTTGAAAATCCACGCAAGCTGCGCGTGTTCGGGCACCTGACTTTGGTTGATCAGTATTGATTTTTCGGGGCTGATACCGGAAGCGATGAAACCTGCGGCCAGTTCGCGGGTGTTATGGCGCAGAGTCGCCGGGTCAAGCAGCTTGGCCGTAATCGCGTGCAGATCAACCATGCAATAGACCGTCTGGAAATCACCCTGATCCTGCATGTCCACGAAGCGTTTGATCGCGCCCAGATAATTCCCCAACGTCAGCCCGCCCGAGGGCTGGATGCCGGAAAAAACGCGAGGGGTAAATGTGGTTTTGGTCATGGGAGGCTCCGCTTGGGGCTGGATATGCTATTGCGATGGGCTTACCCATGGCGCTACGTCCCGTCAACCAGACCTGAAAGCCACGCCCATGTCAGACCAGCACGACCCCGAGTTCGAATCCCCGTTCAACAAATTGCCGGTGGTGGTGATCATCCTGTTCCTGATCATCGCCGGGATCGAACTGACCCTGACCGCGGGAGAGGCGGGGCTGGTCGGCGGGCCGCAGGCGATTGGCTGGCGGCTTGGGCTGGTGCGTGATTGGGGGTTCTCGGGTGATCTGTTCGACGCGATGCTGGCGCAAGGGTACTGGGCGCCTGAACATCTGGCGCGGTTTGTCACCTATCCGTTTATCCACCTGAGTTTTACCCATGCCTTGATTGCAACAGTGCTTATGTTGGCGCTGGGCAAGATGGCGGCGGAGGTCATGGGGCAACTGGCGATGTTGGCGCTTTTTGTCCTGTCGGGCATTGGCGGCGCGCTGGCCTATGCGCTGTTCCTGAATGATCCGGTGTGGCTGGTGGGGGCGTATCCATCGGTTTACGGGTTGATCGGCGGCTACAGCTTTTTGCTGTGGCGCAAGCTGGGGGCCAATGGCGGGCAACAACTTCAGGCCTTCACTCTGATTGCCATGCTGATGGGACTGCAACTGGTGTGGAGCCTGTTTACATCTGTCGGCTACGGTTGGGTGGCCGAGCTGTCTGGATTTGTCTGCGGCTTTGTGATCAGTTTTGTCTGCGCGCCGGGGGAGTGGGCGCGCATCTTGCAGCGTCTGCGGCAGCGTTAACCGCCACGTCGCATCGCGGCCTTGAACTCGGAAACTTTGAACGCGCCCAGCATCTGGCCGCTGCTGAAATAAGCCAGCGCTCCGATGCAAAGCAGGATCAACAAGCCCAGACCGCGCCACCACGGCACCGCCATTAGGGTATTGAGCTGTACGTTAAAGAACCATAGCACCGCGCCCATGATCAGGGACGCAGCGATGATCCGCCAGATCCGGCGACGGAACCGCGCGTCAACACGTGCTGCATCACCGAAACCGCGCGCGCCAATAGCCAGTAACCCGTACATGCCCCAACCCGCGACAGTTGTGGCCATGGCAGGGGCCAGCCAGCCAACCCATGGCGCAAGGCCCACCGCAAGGACTGCATTGATCACCATAGCCACCAGCGCAAAGTAGAAAGGGCGGCGGGTGTCTTCACGGGCGAAATAAAGCGGCTGAACGATTTTCTGCAAAACAAACGCAGGCAGGCCGAGACCGTAGATCATAACAGCAGTGGCAATCGCGGCGCTGTCATCCGTACCGGACGCGCCACGTTCAAACAAAACCGACACCAGTGTTAGGGGAATGACCATCAGCGCAACTGCTGATGGAATCGTCAACGCCAGTGATATTTCGGCGGCGCGGCTCAGCGCGTTTTGTGCGCCTGCATTATCGCCTGACCGCATGCGGCGTGAAAGATCGGGGAGCAAAACAACACCGACTGCGATACCCACGACACCCAGCGGCAGCTGGTAAAGACGGTCGGCTGCAAATAGCCAGCTAACAGCGTTTTCATACTGGGACGCGACAAGCTGTCCGACCACGAGGTTGATCTGCATCACACCGGATGCAAGTGCCGCAGGCAGCGCAATGACAACCAGATCGCGCATGTTTTTATTCCAGCGCGGGCGTTTGGGGCGCAGGGAAAAGCCTGCCTGTGACGCCGCGCGCCACGTCAGCGCCAGTTGCGCCATACCAGCCAGCGGAATGGCCCAGATCAGCCAGTTTATCGCCGCGCCGCCTGTAAGCGCGGCAAACGTCAGAGCAGAGATCACAAAGACATTCAGCAGGACAGGTGCTGCAGCCGCCACCGCAAAGCGTCCCGTCGCATTCAGGATGCCGGAAAACAGCGCCGACAAGGACATAAACAGGATATAGGGGAATACGATGCGCCCGAAACCGACCGTAAGATCAAATCTGCCGTCCCCTGTAAAACCTTCAGCGGTGAGCCAGACAAGACCGGGCATAAAGATCATGCCAAGTGCGGTCAGCAGGGCGACCATGAAAAACAAGCCGGAAAACGCGTTTTGGGCAAATTTGGCGGCATCTTCGCCGGCCTCCAGCCGCTTGGAAAACATCGGCACAAAGGCTGCGTTAAACGCGCCTTCGGCAAAGAAGCGGCGGAACATGTTGGGCAGCCGGAAGGCCGCGACAAAGGCATCCATTAGCGGACCGGGGCCGATCAGTGACAGGATCATCACTTCGCGCACAAAGCCGAGGATGCGGCTGAGCAGGGTCCAGACTCCGACAGTGAAGAAGCCGGACATCAGGCGAATGGATTTCATTGGGCCAAGCCTTTGTTGCAGGTATTGCATGGCCTAGCGATTGGTGCGCGCCTGTGCAATTGCCTTTTGCCGCACGCGCAACGCGTTGTGCAAGCAGAGGCCATGCAAAGCGGCAACAGTTCAGCTATCAGCGCGCGCTACACCATCCATAATCGCTTGGCGCAGGCGTTTTTCCAAAGTGCGCTGTTTGCTTTCGGAGTGATATTTCAGGCCGAACATGTCTTTTACGTAGAACGTATCGACAACCTGCTCGCCGTAGGTCGCGATGACGGCATTGGCGATATAGACATTCATCTCTGCAAATGTGCGGGCAAGATCATACAGCAGGCCCGGGCGATCACGCGTGTCGACCTCGATAATCGTGTAAATCTCGGAGCCGTCGTTATCGAATGTGATCGACGTGGGCACACGGAAAGCCTTTTCACGCTTTTTGATCTTGTCGCGGGCTTTTAACGCATCCCGTGCGATCACCTCGCCGCGCAACGTCTTTTCAATCATTTCGCGTAGGCGCGGCAGTTTCGATGCTTCATAGGGTTTGCCTTCGGCATCCTGTATCCAGAAGGCATCAGTGATATATCCGTCCTTGGTGGTATAGCTGCGCGCATCTACAACATTGGCGCCGACCAGCGCCAGCGCGCCTGTCAGACGGCTGAAAATACCGTGATGGTCGGGCATCACAAAACACGCCCTTGTGGCGTCGCGGTCTTCGTCGGGGTGCAGATCGATGTTGACCTTATCCTTGTCCACCTCGCGCAACAGATTGGCAAAAGCCACATGCGCAGTAACGTGCAGGCCTTGCCAGTAAGGGTCATAATGGCGCGCTGTCTCTTCCTTCAACGCCTTTTTGGGCCAGTCCGGCAGCGCAGCACGCAGGGCTTTTTTCGCCTCTGTACCACGGTTTTTGCGGTTCAGGTCTTCCAGGCCGGTTTCCAATGCGCGTTTGGTCTGGCGGTAAAGGCCCCGGATCAGGACGGCCTTCCAGTTATTCCACGTATTCGGCCCCACACCGCGAATATCGCAAACTGTCAGCACGCACAGCAGATCAAGCCGTTTGACGGTTTGCACAGCTTTGGCAAAATCACGCACAGTGCGCGGATCAGCGATATCGCGTTTCTGCGCCATGTCAGACATCAACAGATGATAGCGCACCAGCCATTCGACAGTATCGACTTCATCCTGTTTCAGGCCCAGACGCGGGGCAACCTTGCGCACAATCCTGGCCCCTAGGATCGAGTGATCCTCCGAGCGGCCTTTTCCAATATCGTGCAGCAACAGAGCCACAAACAAAACCTTGCGGTTGACCCCTCTTTTGAGGATCGAGGAGGCAACCGGGAGTTCTTCCTCCAGCTCGTTCTTTTCGATCATTGCAAGATGCGCGATGGTCTGGATCGTGTGTTCGTCCACGGTATAGCTGTGATACATGTTGAACTGCATCATCGCTACAATGGGTTCAAATTCGGGGATAAAGGCGGCAAGCACGCCTAACTCGTTCATGCGGCGCAACGCGCGTTCGGGGTTGCCGTGTTTCAGCAGAAGATCCAGAAAGATGCGCTGTGCTTCGGGTGTCGTGCGGACAGTGTCATCAATCAGATGCAGATTGGCCTTAACCGTGCGCATTGCATCGGGGTGGATCAACATGCCTGTGCGCAACGCTTCTTCGAACAGGCGCAACAGATTCAGCGGATCCCTTAAAAAGTTATCGTTGTTGTCAATTGCGATGCGGTTATAAATGACTGAATACCCCGCCTTGATGCGCGGACGACGGCGAAACAGCCGCTCCAGCAGTGGTTCGGATTTGACGTGCATATCTTCCAGCTTGGTCACGAAAATGCGGGTCAGATCACCCACAGCCGTGGCATGCCGGAAGAAGGCCTGCATAAATACCTCAACCGCGCGGCGGCCTTCGCTGTCTTCGTATTGCATGGCCTCGGCGACGCTGACCTGCATGTCAAATGTCAATTGTTCGGTCGCGCGATTTGTCAGCAGGTGCAGATGGCCGCGTACCGCCCAGAGAAAATTCTCGGCTTCTTTGAATGTCTCGTATTCATCGATGCGGAAAACGCCAGCCGTGACCAGATCGGCGGAGTGCTCGGCACCATGAATATATTTCGCGATCCAGAACAGAGACTGCAAATCGCGAAGGCCGCCTTTACCCTCTTTGACATTCGGTTCAACCACATACCGCTGACCCTGCTTGAGGTGGCGGGCATCCCGCTCGGCCAGTTTCGCTTCGATAAAGGCGTGGCCCGTGCCGGAAAACAGCTCCCGCTTCAGTGTTTCGTCCAGTTGTTCGGCCAGATCACTGTCACCACAAACATACCGATGCTCCAGTAGAGCTGTCTGGATCGTGTAATCTTCTGTGGCGAGCTTTACACATTCTTCAATCGTGCGGCTGGCATGGCCGACCTTCAGCTTTAGATCCCAAAGGATATATAGCATCGCCTCGATCACGCTGCTGGCCCATGGTGTCACTTCGCCGGGTAAAAGAAACAACACATCCACATCGGAAAAAGGCGCCATTTCACCACGACCGTATCCACCTACGCCAATTACACTCAGTGCGGGGGCGTTGCCGGGAGCAGGATGCAGATAAGTGGTGGCAACCTTGAGGGCCGATTTTACCATGCCATCTGTCAGGTAGGTATACGATGCAGTCATTGCGCCTGCATCAAAGGGTGCAGCGGCAAAGGCGCTTGCGATTTCAGCGCGGCCTTTTATCTGAGCTGCTTGCAGGATTTTGACAGTCTGTTCACGCAATTCGGATGGGGCACTGTCTTGTGCAGCAGCTGCGATAGCTGCGTCGATTGCCGTGCGATCGTAGATTTCGTTTGGATGGGTACTCAGACGTGGCTCTTGAACCACGTCTGAGTCTTCTGCGCTGACGTTATACACAATCGCGCCTAGAAACCTGCGCCGCCAAAAGCCCTTGGCGCAGCTTCCAGCAATACCACCTGCTTATTGCGGATCGTCGCCACCGCCAGACCACGTTCGTTTGTACCATTGGCACGCAGGCGGAAGATGCCGTTCGCCCCCTTGAAACCCGCTCCCTGGGTTAGTGCTCCTCCGGTAAGTGCATTTTTATTGCCGCTCTTAACCAGTGAACCGATGGCCGCGATACCATCAAAGGCGAGCCCAGCAATATCATGTGGCCGCTCGCCATAAGCTGCGTTGTAGCGTGATGCAAAAGCTGCACTGGCACCTGGATCGGGCAGGGCAAACCAGCCCCCCTGAATGCCGGGCAGGGCGAGTGTCTGAGCTGGAATATCCCAACGGGTCAGACCAATATATTGGGAGGAAGAATTGGTCACACCTACGCTGGGCAGCAGATCAGCAAGCAGCGGAAGGGCTGTGGAAGAATTGGATGTCATAAACAGCGCATTCGCCCCCGAGCTTGCCATGACGGCTTTCACTTTGGGAACGGATGCACGCACCGCTTCCTGGCTGAGGGCGTATCCAACAGTACCGGACAATGTTGCACCATTCGCCGCAATGGCCTGCTGGATTGCGTTGCGGCCCAACTGACCACCGATATCGTCCGCATGAAGAACGACGATTTTGCTTTTACCGGCGCGCTTGGCGTAACTTACCAGCCTGTTCGCCGTATTGTCGAACGTTGGCCCCAAAACAAAAACATTACCGCCCGCAATGGTGGTGTTGTTGGAGAAGGACAGGACATTTACGCCCGACGCGGCCACGGCTAAACCGGCGGCATTGGCTGCCTCACCATAGACCGGCCCCAGAATGATCTTCGCGCCATCCGAAACCGCTTGGGTAGCAGCAGTTGCAGCGGTGCTTGCCTGACCCGCAGTGCCGTACACCCGCAGGTCGATTTTCACACCGCCCAGATCACGAATGGCCAGCCGCGCCGCATTTTCAAGGTTTTTGGCTAACAGATTGTCAGCCGCAGACCCACCACGGGGAATCAGCAACGCTACTGGAACTGGCGCGCTGGGGTCGATTTTGGGGCCGCCGGCACTGCTAAGTCCGCCCAGCGCTGCAGGATCACAAGCTGACAACAACATTGCAAATATTGGCAATATCAATAGCCGAAAGGGCTTTCGGATGGTGCGCATAATGGCAAACATGGTAACGGTACTCCCCAGTCAATTGTGCGGGCAACGGCCCAAATAGTGATTGCGGCAATCATATCGTGTCCAAAGGGCGGGTCCAGCGTTGAATATCCATAAGCAAAAGTTAGCAGCCGGCATAACATTCGTGGGTGTCCCGATTGGGACGGCGCGCGATATTACGCTACGTGCCCTCGATGTATTGGCCAGCGCCGATATGTTGGCGGCAGAAGACACCCGAAGCCTCCTTAAGCTTATGGATATACATGGAATTTCGCTGGACGGCCGGCGAATCACGGCCCTGCATGATCACTCAAGCGAGAGCGCAGTGGATCGATTGGTTAAAGCCGCACAAGAGGGAAAATCAGTTGCTTATGCCTCTGAGGCAGGGATGCCACTTATCGCTGATCCGGGGTTCGAGCTTTCGCGCGCTGCGACCCGAGCAGGTGTAAGCGTTACCTGTGCGCCCGGTCCCTCTGCGGTGCTGACCGCGCTCGCGCTCGGCGGATTGCCCACTGATGCATTCTACTTTGCCGGTTTTTTACCCAGCAGTAAGGCTGCAAGGCTGAGCGCGCTTGAGGGTCTGCGAGATACGCGGGCCACATTGGTTTTTTACGAATCGCCAAAACGGATCGGAGCAATGTTGCGGGATGCCGCAACGGCCCTTGGAGGTGAGCGGATGGCGGCGGTCTGTCGGGAATTGACCAAAAAATTCGAAGAAGTCCGGCGCGGCTCACTGACAGAGCTAGCAGAATTTTACAGTAGCAATACCCCGAAAGGCGAGATCGTCGTTCTGGTGGATCGTGGCGATTTAGAAACTATTAATCCGGATGATTTAGAAACGTCTCTGAAAGCTGCGCTAAAGGAACTGTCGATGCGCGATGCGGTGGATTTGGTTGCGAAGGCCCACGCACTGCCGCGCCGACAAGTTTATCAGCAGGCGTTGGAACTGAACACACAGAAGGACGGATCGGAATGAAGGTATCCCAGACGCGCAAACACCGTGGTAGTATGTCATTCCACGCAGGACTGGCCGCTGAAAATCGTATCGCGCAAGATTACGAAAGACGCGGATTTCCCGTAGCGCGCCAAAGATGGCGGGGAAAAACGGGGGAAGTGGATTTGATTGTAAAAGATGGCGAAGGTTTAATCTTTATCGAGGTTAAACAGAGCCGCAGCTTTGAACGCGCAGCCCACCGGGTGAGCGCTGCGCAGATGCGGCGCATTTACTCCTGTGCAGAGGAATATCTGGGCACGCAGCCGCTCGGCAGTCTAACGGACGTGCGCTTTGACGTCGCGTTGGTAAACGGACACGGCGAGACCCAGATCATTGAAAATGCCTTTGCGCACTGTTGAAGGCATTGCGTAGGGCGCCCTGCTTTGTCATCAAGATGACAACAGTAAGGAAAAGCCCATGAGAATTGCATTTCAGATGGACCCGATCGGGGCCGTGAATATTGACGCAGACAGCAGCTTCCGCCTAGCCGAAGAGGCGCAGGCACGGGGGCATACGCTCTTTTTCTACACGCCGGATCATCTGGCGTATCAGGAGGGGCGGATCACAGCGCGTGGTCAGGATATGACCGTTCAGCGCGTTGCGGACACCCCCGCCGTGTTGGGGGAAATGCGGGAAGTGGACCTGGCAGAGTTTGACGTTGTCTGGTTGCGGCAGGACCCGCCCTTTGACATGCACTACATTACCTCTACCCATCTGCTCGACCGGATTGCAGAGACAACATTGGTTGTAAATAATCCGTTCTGGGTGCGCAATTATCCCGAAAAACTGCTGGTACTTGATTTCCCCGATCTGACCCCGCCAACAACAATTGCCCGTGATCTGGCGACGATAAAAGCGTTCAAGGAAAAGCACGGCGATGTGATACTAAAGCCGCTGTACGGCAACGGCGGCGCCGGAGTGTTCAAGCTTACCAAGGACGATCGCAACCTGAGTTCACTGCACGAGTTGTTCACCGCTTTTTCGCGTGAGCCGCTGATTGTGCAAAAATTTCTGCCGGATGTGTCCAAAGGGGACAAGCGCGTCATTCTGGTTGATGGTGAGCCGGTTGGCGCGATAAACCGTGTGCCTGCCGAAGGTGAAACACGATCAAACATGCACGTTGGCGGGCGGCCGGAAAAAGTGGGGCTGAGCGCGCGGGACCACGAAATCTGCAAGCGAATTGGCGGGCTGTTGAAGGAGAAAGGGCAGGTTTTTGTGGGCATCGACGTGATCGGCGACTATCTGACCGAAATCAACGTGACCTCCCCGACCGGCATTCAGGAACTTGAGCGTTTCGATGGTGTAAACATTGCCGCAAAAATCTGGGATGTGATCGAGGCCAAGCGCGCATGAGTCTTGCGCGCCGGTTGCTTAACCCTTGGTTGCGCAGGGTCGAAAAGCGGCGCCTGCGCAACGGGTCTCCGGAAACCTTGCGCAAAGCGCTGGAAGTGCAGGCGCGCCTGTTCTTCCATCCGCCATTCGGCACGAGCCGTCACTGGACCAGTTTCGGCAACGTTCCTTGCCTTACCCTCAATTCGCGCAGCGAGACCGCCAATCGGGTGCTGTTTTATATTCACGGCGGCGGTTTTGTTTTTGGCAGCCCGAATACGCACAGCGCCATGGCCGCGAACCTAGCGCACCGGCTCGGCGCGCGGGCGATTATGCCAAAATACCGGCTTGCGCCCGAGGCTGCTTTCCCCGCGGCGCCGCAAGATGTGCGCGATGCGTGGGACGGTCTGTTGGCCAGCGGCGTTGATCCTGCCAGCGTTGTAATCGGAGGGGACAGTGCGGGCGGCGCGCTGGCTTTTGGTCTGGTTTCGACACTCTGTGAAGAGAGCGCGCCACTTCCGGGTGCAGTGTTCGGTTTTTCTCCTCTTACCGACCTTACGTACAGCGGAGAAAGTTTTGAGCGGAATGCAGAAAGTGATGTCGTGCTGCCAGCGGAACGGGCAGCCGAGCTTGCGGAAATGCTTCTGCAGGGTCACGCCGGTAACACGCCAAGCGTGAGCCCGTTGTTTGGTACGTTCAAAGATGCCCCGCCCGCTTGGATTACGGTAGGAGATACCGAAATTCTGCTGGATGATGCGCGCAGGCTTGCTGCGCGGTTGGAGGAATATAACGGCACGGTCGATCTGGTGATCGAGAAAGATCTACCTCACGTCTGGCCGATTTTTCACAACATCCTGCCCGAGGGCCGAAAAACATTGGATGCGCTCGCGTTTTGGATCAGGCAACAGCAAAACTGGGAAGCCTGAAGCTTACCGCCTCGGCGATATGGGGTTTGCGGACATCGGCAGATCCGTCAAGATCGGCGATGGTGCGCGCCACACGCAAAACACGGTGATAGCCGCGCGCCGACAGGCTGAACCGTTTGGCAGCGCGCAAAAGTAGATCACGACCTTCTGCATCGGGGGCTGCAATGGACTCTAGCATATCGCCTTGCGCATCTGCGTTGCTGGCAAGGTTGCCTTTTGGCGCAAATCGCGCCAGTTGGATATCACGCGCTTGCGCCACGCGGGCAGCAACAGTGGACGAATGTTCTCCAGAGGCCGGTAGGTCCAGGTCGGAATAGGCGACGGGAGGAACATCGACCCGCAAATCAAAGCGATCCATAAGTGGCCCCGATATCCGGCCCATATAGTCGTCCCCGCACTGCGGCACGCGTGCGCAGGCGCGGGCCGGGTCAGGCAGATAGCCGCATTTGCAGGGGTTTGCCGCAGCGACCAGCATAAATCGGCAGGGGTATTTCACATGTGCGTTCGCGCGCGAGATCATGACTTCCCCTGTTTCGATAGGCTGGCGCAGGGTTTCCAGTACGTTGCGTGCGAATTCGGGAAATTCATCCATGAACAGAACACCGTTATGGGCAAGACTGACCTCGCCGGGTTTGGCGTTGCGTCCGCCTCCGATTATTGCTGCCATGGATGCAGTGTGGTGGGGGTCGCGGAACGGGCGCGCACGGCTGATCCCGCCTTCGTCGAGCAAACCGGCGAGGGAATGGACCATGGATGTGCCCAATGCTTCGGCAGCCGAAAGTGGCGGCAAGATGCCCGGAAGACAGGATGCGAGCATGGATTTACCTGAACCGGGGGTGCCAACCATGATCAGGTGATGTCGGCCAGCGGCGGCAACTTCCAGGGCGCGTTTGGCGCGTTCCTGTCCTTTTACTTCGCGCAAGTCGCGGCTGTGTTGCTGCGGCGCAACCTCGCCGGGTTCGGCGGGGGGCAATGGCACCTGTCCGGTGTAGTGGCGCACAACATCGCCCAACGATTGCGCAGCGATGACCTGACAGGCGTTTACCCACGCGGCCTCTGCCCCTGATCCGGCTGGGCAAAGCAGGCTTCGCTCGTCCTGCGCCGCTGCCACCGCAGCAGGAAGGGCGCCGACAACCGGTACCAGTGAGCCGTCGAGAGACAGTTCGCCGAGCGCGACAACGGTTTCGACTACGTCTTTTGGCAGAATATCGAGGGCAGCCAGCAAAGCCAGTGCAATGGGAAGGTCAAAATGGCTACCCTCTTTTGGCAGATCAGCAGGGCTCAGGTTGATGGTGATGCGTTTGGAGGGAAGCGCGATCGCCATCGAGGTAAGCGCTGTACGCACACGGTCGCGCGCTTCAGAAACTGCCTTGTCAGGTAGCCCTACGATGGAAAATGCCGGCAACCCGGGCGTGACGGCGCATTGCACTTCGACAATGCGCGCCTCGACCCCTTGAAACGCTACGCTGTACGCGCGTGCAACCATTTTCCGACTCCGTGCTTACCCGAAGGTTAACGTACGGCAGCGAGTCTTTAGGAATGGTTAACGGGCCACGGCAGCGTGCGCCCCGCCGGAGGGTATGGAAAAGGATCGTACGTGGCTTTCAAACCTTCGCTGCGCCATGTCGCAAAATCAGGGTCTTTCAGTGTGGTCATGCAATATGCGCGTGCATCATCGGACACCGGCAAGGCGTAGCCAATGATACGCGCACAAACCGGCGCGTAAAATACATCGGCCAGCGAATACATCCCGAAAAGCCATGGCCCGTCCGTGGCTTTCTCACGTGCGAAACGCCATAGCGTTTCAATACGCGCGAGGTCATCCAACACTGCATCTGACGGCGTAAACTTTGCATCGACATGGGCTAGTTGCATGGGGCAATTCCCGCGTAATGCAGCAAAACCGGTTGCCATTTCTGCACAGAGCCATCGCGCGCGGATGCGTGCACTAACGTCCTTGGGCCACATTGCGATGTTGCTATGCCGCTCGGCCAGTGTCTCGGCCATGGCCAGGCTTTCGCCGATTACATCACCTTCCGGTGTGCGCAAAGCTGGCACCAGACGAGCGGGGGCAAGACTCGCCATATCCTGTGCCATTGTGTTGCTGTACAGGCCAACCGGATGCACCTGATACGGTAGACTGAATTTTTGCAGCATTAGCCAGCCGCGCAAAGACCAGCTTGAGAATGTGCGGTCACCGATAAAAAGATCATATTCCATGGATACAGCAATATTCTGATGCGGCGTCGGCGGCAAATCAATTTACGTTCCGGAAGCCATCAGGGAAGGTGGTTGATCCGCTCAACCTGCCAATCTTCGCCGCCCTGATGGTGCAATGTGGTGACCGAAATATTGTCGATTTTGTGTGACATCGCTTCAAAAGCAGTGACGCCCAGCGCCCGTTGTACCTGAGTTAGAATCACGCCGAAATGCGCGACTGCGATGATATGGGCGTCGGGATAGCTGTTATTCATCCGGTCCACGACGGCGCTAACCCGCTGCATCGTCTGGTTCCAGCTTTCACCGTCAGGCGCGCGTATGTCCCCCGGCTGGTCCCAGAATGCGCGGCTGAGTTCAGGATCCCGTATGGCCACGGCATCAAATCGCATCCCGTCCCAGACGCCAAAATCGATTTCGCGCAAATCGGGTTCGTGTGGCAGACGGGTGTGGGTCTGTCCCGCCAAGGCGTCAGCCGTATGTACAGAGCGGATCAGATCGGACGACACCATGATGGCCCGTTGCGGCAAATGCCTGCGCACGCGGCCTAGCAAAGCGGTATCGGATAAATCGGCAGGCACGTCCCGCCAACCGACAAAAGATTTCTCATGCGTAGGGCCATGGCGCACCCAATGCCACGTTGTCACGGTAACCTTCCTTTCAGCACCTGTGGCAGACCGGCAATTACCATCACGGCAAGGTCGGCATCCCGCGCGAGGGCGATGTTCAGCCTGCCTTGTGCTTCGCGGAATCGCCGCGCCAGTTTGTTGTCAGGCACGATGCCGTGCCCCACCTCGTTGGAGACGATTACCCAAGGTGCCGCACAGTTGTGAAGTGCATAGAGCAATGCGGCAGTAGCCTTGCCTAGATCGGCGTTCTGCATCATCTGGTTGCTCAGCCACATGGTTGCGCAGTCGATCAATACTGGCCTGTCGGGCGACAACTCGGCAAGCGGCGCTGTCAAGTCCAATGGCTCCTCTATCGTGGTCCAGCGGGCATCGCGACGGTTCTGGTGAAGCGTGACGCGTTGTTTTGTCTCGTCATCTCCGATCCGGCCAGTTGCCAGATAGACAGGGGGCAACATACTGGAAAGGATATAGCTTTCGGCCCATTCGGATTTGCCCGATGCTGCGCCCCCTAGAATGAATGTTCCTTTCGGCAACATTTTTCGCGCCCCTTTTTGAACCAACTCGCCCGTTCATGCGTAGTATTAACAACACGTTGCCACAAGGTGGCGGCTTGAACCAGGGGGACGAAACAGATGGCAATTGGAACCGCGCAGGACTTTTCACTGACCCGCACTGCAATGAAAGCCGAACTTTTGGATGCAGAGACAGAGCTTAAGCTCGCCTACGCATGGCGGGACGAGCGTGATGAGGCGGCCTTGCATCGCTTGATCACAGCTTACATGCGGCTTGCGATCTCCATGGCATCTAAATTCAAACGCTACGGCGCGCCGATGAACGATCTTGTTCAGGAAGCGGGTCTTGGGCTAATGAAAGCTGCGGATAAATTTGATCCTGATCGTGGTGTGCGCTTTTCAACCTATGCCGTCTGGTGGATCAAAGCGTCGATTCAGGATCACGTGATGCGCAACTGGTCAATGGTACGCACCGGTTCGACATCTTCGCAGAAGTCGCTGTTCTTCAACATGCGCCGCGTTCAGGCGCGGCTTGAGCGTGAGGCCGCAAGTGCGGGCGAGGAACTGGACCGCCACCAGCTTCGTCAGATGATTTCGACCGAGATCGGTGTGCCTCTGCGTGATGTCGAGATGATGGAGGGGCGTTTGTCCGGCTCCGATTATTCGCTGAATGCCACACAATCAGCCGAGGATGAAGGCCGCGAGTGGATTGACGCACTGGAGGATGACAGCGCGCAAGCCGCCGAAAACGTCGAGCTGCGTCACGACACTGAGCAGTTGCGCGCTTGGTTGCTATCGGCGATGGCGGCGTTGAATGAGCGTGAGCAGTTTATCGTGCGCGAGCGCAAGCTGCGTGATGAGCCTCGCACATTGGAAAGTTTGGGCGCTGAGTTGAGCCTGAGCAAAGAGCGCGTGAGACAGCTTGAGGCAGCGGCCTTCCAGAAAATGCGTAAATCACTTGAAATGCAATCGCAGGAAGTTTTCCACTTTCTGAACTGATCGCGGCGGCGTTTTCGGGGATACCAGCAGAAAATCGGACAGAAGCCAGGTTTCACTAGGGTCTGGCGTTGCACTCCGCTGACGCCTATGTTGAACCGGTACTGGTGATCCGAGGGGCGCGCGATGCTGGCTGGCAAACATATTCTGTTGATTATTGGCGGCGGGATCGCAGCGTTCAAATCGCTGGACCTGATCCGCCGATTGCGTGAACGCGGTGCGACAGTGACCCCGGTTCTTACCCGCGCGGGCGAAGAGTTTGTGACGCCTCTCTCTGTATCGGCGCTGGCAGGCAACAAGGTTTTCCGGGATCTGTTCGATCTGGGCGATGAGGCAGAGATGGGTCATATCCAGCTGAGCCGCGTTGCCGATCTGGTGGTGGTTGCCCCTGCAACGGCAGATATGATGGCAAAGATGGCGGCGGGTTTGGCAAACGATCTGGCCTCTACGTTGCTGATGGCGACAGACACGCCAGTGATGATTGTCCCCGCTATGAACGTGCGCATGTGGGAGCACGCCGCGACCCAGCGCAATCTTTCGACATTGCGCGGCGATGGCATTGCCGTGGTCGGGCCGAATGCCGGTGATATGGCCTGTGGTGAACATGGCCCGGGCCGGATGTCGGAACCGATGGAGATCGTCGCAGCTGTTGAGGCAGCGCTGTCGGATGGGCCATTAAAGGGCCGCCGGATTCTGGTAACCTCTGGCCCGACACATGAGCCGATTGATCCGGTGCGCTATATTGCCAACCGCTCGTCAGGGGCGCAGGGGACTGCGTTGGCGCGCGCGTTGGCAGCGCTGGGCGCAGATGTTGTGTTTGTAACTGGCCCCGCTGATGTGCCCCCGCCCGAAGGGGTGGAGGTGGTTGCGGTACAAACGGCCCAGCAGATGAAAGACGCGGTTGACGCGGCGCTGCCCGTTGATGCAGCAGTTTTTGCTGCCGCCGTCGCTGACTGGCGGGTGAGTTCGGCATCTGATCGCAAACTGAAAAAAACCAAAGACGGTTTGCCGGAGCTGCAATTCGCTGAAAACCCCGACATTTTGCGCGCCGTAAGCCGTTTGGAGACAGGGCGCCCGCCGTTGGTGGTCGGTTTTGCAGCCGAAACGAATGATGTGATCGAAAATGCCACCGCCAAGCGGTTGCGCAAGGGCTGTGACTGGATTGTCGCCAATGATGTTTCCGCTGCAACGGGCATTATGGGCGGCAGCGAAAATGCCGTGACGCTGATCAGCGACGCAGGCGCTGAAGAATGGCCGCGGATGGATAAAACCGCCGTCGCCCAAAAGCTTGCGGCACGTATTGCAGCGGCGATAACGGGATGAACGGCGTCGATATCCGCATGATGTGGGAACAGGGCGCCGACCGTACGCTTGGTCTGCCCAGATATGAAACTACAGGGGCTGCCGGTGCGGACCTGCGCGCAAACATCCAGGATCGCAACGCGATCACAATCGGCATCGGCGCGCGCGCGCTGGTGCCGACGGGCCTTCGGCTGGCCATTCCAGGCGGATACGAGGTTCAGATCCGCCCCCGCTCGGGGCTTGCGCTAAAGCACGGAATTACATTGCCGAATGCACCCGGAACGATCGATAGCGACTATCGCGGCCCGCTGGGGGTGATTGTGATGAACGCAGGGGACGCGCCCTTTGTGATTGAGCACGGAATGAGAATTGCGCAGATGGTCGTTGCCCCCGTTGTTCAGGCCAGATTTCATATCGTAGAAGAGCTTGAAGAGACAGCGCGCAGCGTGGGCGGCTTCGGCTCTACCGGAACGGGATGAGTTGATGCTGGTAGTTGTTCTTGCAGCCGCACTTTGGGGGTTGGGTGCGATGATGCGCGTCCCGCGATCGGCAAGGTGGATGATAATCGCGCTGCTGCTGGTGGCTGTGATTGGTGTGCAACTGGTGTTTCCCGATGGTCACCCGCTGCGCACCGCCACCGGGGGCAGTGCGGCACTGTGGCTGATTGTGATCGGGATGGGTGCGCTGGTTTGGGTGTATTCACGGTTTATCGTGCGGTTGCGTGCGCGCACAGGTGTTGATGCCAAACCGCCCGCATCCGCAGCACCCCGACAGGGCGGCAGCTTCTCGGAAAGTGAACTTAACCGCTACGCGCGCCACATCGTCCTGCGCGAGGTTGGCGGTGCCGGACAGAAGGCGCTGAAAAACGCGAGGGTTCTCGTTATCGGCGCCGGCGGTCTGGGCGCGCCTGCGTTGCAATATCTGGCAGCGGCAGGTGTGGGCACAATCGGCGTGATAGATGACGATACGGTCGAAAACACCAATCTGCACCGTCAGGTGATCCACAAGGATGGGTCAATCGGGATGGCCAAGGTTTTCTCGGCACAAGCCGAAATGCAGGCGCAAAACCCGTTCATTACCGTGCGCCCCTACAACCGACGGCTGGATGAAAATATCGCACCGGAACTGTTTGCAGAATATGATCTGGTACTTGACGGCACTGACAATTCCGCAACCCGCTATCTGGTCAACGCAACCTGCGTGGCGGGCGGCCTCCCGCTGATCTCGGGCGCGCTCAGCCAGTGGGAGGGGCAGTTGAGCGTTTTTGATCCTGCCCGTGGTGCGCCCTGTTATCAGTGTATCTTCCCCCAAGCCGCCGCCGCACACCTGGCCCCCAGTTGCGCAGAGGCAGGTGTGATCGGCCCATTGCCCGGCGTTGTCGGCGCAATGATGGCGGTTGAAGCGGTCAAGATCATCACGGGGGCCGGCACTCCGCTGCGGGGCCAGATGGTAATCTATGACGCGCTTTATGCTGAAAACCGCAGCATTCGCATTGCACCGCGCGGTGATTGCCCGATCTGCGCACAAACCCGCGCCTGATTGTTGTATCCCCCGTCCCGCGCTCCTAGGTTGAGCGCAAAGGAGAACCGCCCATGAACCCCCTTCTGCAAAACTGGACCACGCCGTTTGCCATCGCCCCGTTCGACAAGATCGCGGATGAAGATTTTGGTCCGGCGCTTGAGCAGGCATTGGCCACCCACAACGACGAGATTGCCGCAATTGCATCAGATACCACGCCCGCAACCTTTGAAAATACCGTTGAGGCGCTGGAGGCGGCAGGACAACAGCTGGATCAGGTGCTGAGTGTTTTCTTCACCGTCGCAGGGGCCGACAGCACCCCCGCGCGCGAGGCATTGCAGCGCGACTTTTCGCCCAAGCTGTCCGCACATTTCGCAGAAATTTCCGCCAACAAGGCGTTGTTCAACCGCATTGATGCGGTCTGGCAACAGCGCGACACGCTGGACCTGAGTGATGAACAGGCGCGCGTGTTGATGCTGACGCACCGTGGCTTTGTGCGGGCAGGTTCGGCGCTGACGGGGGCAGACGAAGCCCGCATGAAGGAGATCAAGAGCCGTCTCGCCGTGCTGGGGACACAATTCACGCAGAACCTGCTAAGCGACGAGCGCAGCTGGTTTATGCCGTTGTCCGAGGATGATCTGGATGGCCTGCCGGAGTTCATCGTTGATGCCGCCCGTGCGGCAGGCGAGGAAAAAGAGGCGGGTGGCCCTGTGGTCACGCTGTCGCGTTCGTTGATCACGCCGTTTCTGCAATTCAGCCCGCGCCGTGATCTGCGCGAAAAGGCGTTCAAAGCGTGGGAGGCGCGCGGTGCCAATGGTGGCGAAACAGACAACCGCGCCACCGCCGCTGAAATACTTGCCTTGCGTAAAGAGCGCGCAGCCCTGCTCGGCTATGACAGCTTTGCCGATTACAAGCTTGAAACAGAAATGGCCAAGACACCGGAGGCGGTGCGCGATCTGTTGATGCAGGTCTGGGAACCTGCAAAGACGCAGGCAAACGCCGATGCCGAGGTGTTGACACAGATGATGCATGCCGACGGTGTGAACGGTGATCTTGCCCCGTGGGACTGGCGCTATTACGCGGAAAAACGCCGCGCGGCGGAGCATGATCTGAATGAAGCCGCGCTCAAACCCTATTTCCAGCTGGACCGGATGATCGAGGCATCGTTTGCCTGCGCGAATCGTCTGTTCGGGCTGGAGTTCAAACCGCTGGATGTGCCGCTGTACCACGCGGACTGCCGCGCATGGGAAGTGACCCGCGATGGCGCGCATGTGGCGGTGTTTATCGGGGATTATTTCGCGCGCGGCTCGAAACGGTCGGGGGCGTGGTGTTCGGCCATGCGGTCGCAGGCGAAATTTCCGGCGGTACAATCGCCTGTGGTAATCAACGTGTGCAACTTTGCCAAAGGTGACCCTGCGCTGTTGTCGTATGACGATGCGCGCACCCTGTTTCATGAATTTGGCCATGCCCTGCACCAGATGCTGTCAAACGTAACTTACGAAAGCATCTCGGGCACTTCTGTCGCGCGCGATTTTGTCGAATTGCCAAGCCAGCTTTATGAACACTGGCTTGAAGTGCCAGAAGTCTTGGGAGAGTTCGCGACCCATGCGAAAACCGGTAAAGCAATGCCGAAAGAGATGCTCGACAAGGTGTTGGGCGCGGCGACATTCGACATGGGGTTCCAGACTGTTGAATATGTTGCGTCCGCGCTGGTTGATCTGGCTTTCCACGAAGGAGAGCCGCCAGCCGATCCGGTGCGTCGACAGCGCGAAGTGCTAGACAGCATCGGGATGCCTTCCGCGATCACAATGCGCCACGCAACCCCGCAATTTGCGCATGTGTTTTCCGGTGACGGTTATTCCAGCGGATATTACAGCTATATGTGGTCCGAGGTGATGGACGCCGATGCATTTGAAGCGTTCGAGGAAGCGGGCGGTGCGTTTGATCCCGAGCGCGCACGCGCGTTGGAGGAACACATCCTGTCCACCGGCGGCAGCCGTGACGCAGCAGATTTGTACGTTGCGTTCAGAGGCCGCCTACCGGGGGTTGAGGCGTTGCTGAAGGGCCGCGGATTGGTAGCGGCCTAATAGCCCAGTTTGCGATCGACAAGGTTGATAAAGGGTTCGCCCGCCTCGCCGCGGCGGATATTTTCGACCAACTGTTCGCTTGCCGTCTTGTCGCGCGTTGCTGCGGCGATATGCGGGGTCACTGTTACCCGCGGATGGGCCCAGTAAGGGTCCGTCTGCGGCAATGGCTCGGTGCGGAACACGTCCAATGTGGCATGTGCGAGCTGGCCGTTGTCGAGGGCCGCAATCAGTGCATCATCGTCAATCAGCGGGCCACGGCCCGGATTGATCAGGAACGCGCCACGGGGCATCTGCGCCAGGGTCTGTGCGTTGATGATATCCGTTGTCGCCGGAGTGTCCGGCAGTAGAGTCACAACAATCTCACCACGATTAAGCGCTTGGCTCAGGCCTGCGTCCCCGTGCAGACAATCCACGCCTTTCACATTCTTGGGGCTGCGTGACCATCCGGTCACGCGAAACCCCAGACCCAGAAGGGCATCCGCACATGCCGTTCCCAAGGCACCGAGCCCGAGGATTACAACATTGCGTTCATGGGCAAGCGGTGGTGTCGTTACGTGCCATTCATGTGCGGGGTTAACGATATGGGCGTCCATCCCCAGATGATAGCGCAACACATGCCCTGTGACCCATTCAACCATGCCTTTGGTCAGTCCGGGATCAACCATGCGCGCGAGCGGAATTCGCAGCGTTTTATTGTCCGTGATCCGTTCGACGCCGGCCCACAGGTTCAGCACCGCTTTTGCGCGGGTGTAGGGGGTGAAATCCTGCAAATCGCTGTTGGGGGCGTAAATGATGTAATCCACTTCGGCAGGAGTAATTTCTTCGGCCAGATGGGCTGTTATACCCGCAGCTTGCAGTGCATCACGCAGGGGTTGTTCGTATGCTGTCCAGCGTTCGGGACGTGCGGCAAACAGAATGTTGATCATTTCGCAAATGCTCCGTCCATGCTGGCCAGTCCCTTGATCTCGACCGGATTACCAGACGGATCCATAAAGAACATGGTCGACTGCTCGCCCGGCTCTCCGGGAAAACGTGTCTGTGGTTCCAACACGAAATCAACGCCCTGATCCGTCAGGCGGTCGGCCAGATCACGCCATTCTTCATAGGGCAGGACGATTCCGAAATGTGGCATGGGCACTTTGTGCTCTCCGACCAAACCTGTTGCGGCGATGCTCATCGGGGTGCCCAAATGGCACGACAACTGGTGGCCGAAGAAATCGAAATCAACCCATGTTTGTGTGCTGCGCCCCTCTGTACAGCCCAGCAAGGTGCCGTAGAACGCGCGCGTTTCATCAAGGTCTGTTACATTGAAAGCAAAGTGAAAAATCGACATGATATGTGCCCTGTCTCTGGAAGAGTTCGGCCCAGAGATAGCGCAGCCCATCCACGATGCAAAGGGTCAGCGGGGCCTGTGAACGTGCGCAGATTGCACAAGCCCGAATGCCAACATCAACACCAGCATGGCAGACCCGCCGTAACTGACCAGTGGCAGCGGCACACCCACCACAGGCGCAAGCCCCATCACCATCGACATATTGACCGCAAAGAACAAAAAGAAGTTCAGCGCGATGCCAAGTGTCAGCAGCGATGCAAAGCGGTCTTTGTTCATAATTGCTGAAAAAACACAAAACAGGATGATCAGCGCATAAAGCGCAAGTAGGGAAATCCCGCCGATAAACCCGAACTCCTCTGCCAGCGTGGTAAAGATAAAGTCGGTGTGTTTTTCCGGCAGGAAGTTCAAACGCGATTGTGTGCCCTGCATAAACCCGCGCCCCGTCCAGCCGCCGGAACCAAGTGCGATCTTGGACTGGGTGATATGATACCCCGCTCCCAGCGGATCGGAACTGGGGTCAAGAAACGTATCAATGCGGCGGAACTGGTAATCTTTCAACATCTGCCACGATGTGCCGCGTGATTGAAAAACCGCTGTCACCAACGCCAGTCCTGCGGCAATTACGGTGGCGAAATAGGCCCAGTGCACACCTGCAAGAAACATCAGACCACCGCCCGCTGCCAGCAAAAGGATTGCGGTGCCAAGGTCGGGCTGTTTCAGCACCAGCGCGGTGGGTACAAAGATAATCAACAAAGGCAGCAGCACCCAGAACGGGCGCGAAGTTTTCTTGGCCGGAAGCCAGTCGTAGTAGGCGGCAAGAAACATCACTAAGGTGATTTTGGTCAACTCGGACGGCTGCAAACGGATCACGCCGAGATCGATCCATCGCTGGGCACCCATGCCCACTGCGCCAAAGAATTCCACCGCGACAAGCAGCATGATTGATATACCATAGGCAACCCCGGCAAGGTTGCGCCACATCCAGATCGGCACCAGCCCGACCGCCAGCATCAGCACCACACCCAGCCCAAAGCGTTTCATTTGCGGGGCGGCCCACGGATCATACCCGCCACCGGCAACCGAATAGAGCATCAGGAAACCGGTGCCTGCCACCGCCGTTAACAACAACACTAACGGCCAGTTCAGAAACAGCACTTTGCGCAATCCGGTAGGAACCGATTTTACGGTGTATTCAAGATAGCTCATGCTTGGTCCTTGCCCTTTTTCACACGGGCCTCGGGCTGGACATCCCGCAGCTTGCGCTGTTGGGTTTTAATCCGGCCACGGTCAGCGGTGGGATAGGCCTCAAGCGGGGGTTCGCCATCGTAAAGCGCCTGTAGCATGACATCCCGCGCGATCGGCGCCGCCGCGGTGGAACCGCCGCCGCCATGTTCGACCAAGACGGCACAGGCATATCGGGGGTTTTCATACGGGGCGAAGCTGACAAACAACGCATGGTCGCGCTGCTCCCAGGGGACTTCGTTGTTGTTCACCACAGCAGAGCGGACCTGCGAGGTGCCGGTTTTACCGGCCATCCGCATCCCGTCGGCAATAATGCGGCTCCGGTAGGCAGTACCGCGTCTGTCGTTCACCACTGAATACATCGATTTGCGCATTTTGCGCAGGTTGGTCTCGCGCATGTCCAGCGGGCCGTTGCCCTTTACCGGTTGTTCTATTCCGTTCACGGATTTCACCAGTCGCGGTGTTACCTCGCGCCCTGTAGCCAACCGCGCGGTCATCACAGCCAGTTGCAGCGGCGAGGCCAGCATGAAACCCTGCCCGATAGAAGCGTTGACCGTATCCCCGATCACCCATTGCTCACCGCGCTGGCGTAATTTCCACTCCTTCGTAGGGGTAAGCCCCGAATTGACCGAACTAAGCGCCAGATCATGTTTGATCCCAAGGCCAAAACGGTTGGACATCGCCGAAATCTTCTCGATGCCGACTTTCAGGGCCAGATCGTAGTAGTAGACATCACAGGACCGCTTTAGCGATGTTTCCAGATCGACCCAGCCGTGGCCGCCGCGTTTCCAGCAGTGAAACCGTCGCCCCCCGACCTCCAGGTGACCGGGGCAGTACACGGTTTCATCGGGCCCGATGATACCTGCCTCGATTGCGGCCATCGCCGTCATCATTTTGAACGTCGATCCGGGCGGATAGGCACCTTGCACGGTCTTGTTCACCAGCGGGCGGTATTTGTCGTTCAGCAGCGGGTCGTAATCCTTTGACAGGATACCCCCGATAAACAGGTTGGGATCGTATGAGGGGGCCGATGAATTTGCGAGGATATCGCCGTTCTCGCAATCCATGATGACCACCGCAGCACTTTCACCCATCAGACGCGCCTGCACATAGTTTTGCAGTTTGGCATCAACGGTAAGTTGCAGATCGGCACCCGACTGGCCTTCGCGGCGCTCAAGCTCGCGCATGACGCGGCCTGTGGCGTTGACCTCTACCTGTTTGGTGCCGGCCACGCCGCGCAGCAGGGATTCCTCGCGCGCTTCGACATTGATCTTGCCAATCTGGAAGCGCGGGATGCGCAACACCGCGTCAGGATCTTCCAGCGCTTCAAGGTCTTTGGGGCTTACCCGTCCGACACGGCCCACCACATGCGCAAAATCCGATCCACGGGGATACACTCTTGTGCTGCCGACTTCGGGTGTGACGCCGGGCAGGGCGGGGGCGTTGACCGAAACAGCGCTGACCGCCTCCCAGCTGACATCCTCTGCGATTGTGATCGGCAGGAAGCGCGCAGTATTCTGATTCAACTCTTCGAGGGCGCGTGCCGTTTGCTCGGGGCTGAGATTGATCAGCTTGGCAAGGCGCATCATGACGGCTTCAACATCGCCGGCGTCCTCGCGCACCATCACGATGCGATAGCTGGGTACGTTTTGGGCCAGTTGCATCCCGTTGCGATCAAAAATCTCGCCGCGTACCGGCGGGATGAGGCGGATGTTAATCCGGTTTTCTTCGGCCAGCAGGCGAAATTGGTCGGCCTGATCGACCTGCAAATAACGCATTCGGGCGGCCAATCCGCCCATGAACAACAGCTGCGCACCGCCCAGCAGCGCAGCGCGGCGGCTGAGCTTTGCGTGATTTGCATCTGTTTCCGCTCTTGAGCGTCTCATACGGTCAGCCTCATTTCGTCATGTCCGCCTACCAAGGGTATCCAGCTCTCCCGGGGCAGCGCGGCGCACCCCCATGACCGAGCGGGTCACAAAAACTACGACTGGGTAAACCAGAATCGTTATTCCCAGTTCCAGGAGACTCAGCCGCAGGTGTGGGGGTGTCACCATTAATACAGATAGCACAACTCGGTTTGCGATCAAAATTCCGGTCAGCAGCAACGACACCGCTATCCACTCTGCGCCGAAAGTTGAATCCCGCAGGGTCCGGCTGCGCCCTTTCAGGTTTTCGCAAGCCAGCAAAGCCAGAAGCGCCCATAATCCGGGAGGGCGTTGAAGCAGTAGATCGCTGAGCAGGAAAATCACCGCAAGCAGAAGGGTCGGCACATATTCGGGGCGCCGCAGGGACCAAGCGAAGGCGAACGCAATCAGCAGATCGGGGCCGATTAACATCCGCCGTGTACCCTGATCCAGCAGCGCGCGAAGGCGTGCCTCGGCGGGATCAATGCTGGCCAGAGGTGGCAATAATTCTGGCGCGAAAAGTGTAACGGGCTGTGTATCGATCGGCAGCAGGTGGAAAAAGATAATCAGCAGCGTGATCGCAACGAACAAGCTCCGCATCAGAAACAGGCGGGCAGGTGACAACTCGTCCATATATCACTCCGAAAGGGCGGGTGTCGTCTCCGCCTCTGTCGATGGTGGCGCGTCGGAATAGACCGGAGTTCCAGAAATAACCTCCGGTTTGTCCTCCAGCTTGGTTGTCCCGTGATGGCGCAAGACGCGCAGAAACTCCAGCCGCTCGAAATCGGCGGCAAGGCGCACACGCAGTCGCCCCCCTGGATCGGCGGCGATTTGACCGATCAGCAAATCAGCGGGAAAAACGCCGCCATCGCCGGAACTGATAACCCGATCACCGGGGCGCACCAGATCGGGGTTTTCCAGAAAATCAATGGGGGGTGCGGATGTGTTATCGCCCGCAACAATCGCACGCTGGCCCGAGGGTTGGATAACAACGGGAATCCGGCTGGAGGCATCGGTCAGCAAAATCACCCGGGCTGTATTCTCGCCAACGCCGGAAATACGACCTACAAGGCCGATCCCGTCCATCGTGGCCCAGCCTTCCACCAGCCCGTCCCGCGCCCCGACATTCAGCAGAACCGACTGCCGGAAAGGAGAGCCTGAGTCAGCCAGCACGACACCGGTGACATAGGTCAGGCGCGGATCGAGCCGCACTTTGTTGAGGTCCAGCAAGCGGGCGTTTTCCTGCTCCAGTTGCAAGGCCGCTTCTTTCCACGTCTGCATGCGCCGCAATTCCGAGCGCAATTCACGGTTCTGATCTGACAGACGTTGATAGCTTTGAAAATCACGCAGAAGGTTCACCGTTCCTGTGACCGGTGCCATTGCCCAGTCTAGGTTCGGAATCAGGCTATCGGTCACCTGCGAGCGGAACCGCTCAACCCGCGGGCTGTCGATGCGCCATAGGATGAAAATCGCTGCCAACACCAGCGCCAGCACAGCCGTGAGCAACCGGCGCAGAGGGCCGGTATAATCACTGGACTGATAGCGATCTTTGGCCATGACGGCGTGACGCTCTCCTTGACGGGGCTGCTTTTGTGATGCCCTTCTTGGGCAGTGATGATTTAGGTGCGCCGGTTGCGGGCGCTTAGCTGTCGTAATCTATAGCGTGACGCAACTGCTGCTCGTACTCAAGCGCTTTGCCCGTTCCCAAGGCCACGCAATTCAGCGGCTCGTCCGCGACCGAAATGGCCAGACCCGTCTGCTCGCGCAGCGCCAGATCAAGATCGCCCAGCAACGCGCCGCCACCCGTCAGCATCACGCCACGGTCTACAATATCCGCCGCAAGGTCAGGCGGGGTTGTTTCAAGCGCTGTCATCACGGCTTCGCAAATCTGCTGCACAGGCTCTGCAAGGGCTTCGGCAATCTGCGCCTGGGTTACCTCGATTTCCTTGGGAACCCCGTTCAGCAGGTCACGCCCGCGGATTTGCATGGATGTACCCCGCCCGTCGTCGGGCATACGTGCCGTCCCGATGGAGGTTTTGATCCGTTCGGCGGTGGTTTCACCGACCAGCAGGTTCTGCTGGCGGCGCAGATAGCTGATAATTGCCTCGTCCATCCGGTCACCACCCACGCGGACCGAACGGGCGTAAACGATATCACCCAATGACAGAACCGCGACTTCGGTTGTACCGCCGCCGATGTCCACTACCATGTTGCCGGTCGGGTCGGTGATAGGCATGCCCGCGCCGATGGCGGCTGCAATCGGTTCTGCAATCAGCCCTGCGCGGCGCGCCCCTGCGGACAGCACCGATTGGCGGATTGCGCGCTTTTCAACGGGTGTCGCGCCATGCGGCACACAGACAATGATCTTTGGTTTGGAAAACGTCGAGCGTTTGTGAACCTTGCGGATGAAGTGTTTTATCATCTCTTCGGCGGTGTCGAAATCCGCGATGACCCCTTCGCGCATGGGGCGGATCGCCTCTATGCTCCCGGGCGTGCGGCCCAGCATCAGCTTTGCGTCCTCTCCCACGGCCAGCACCTTTTTCACGCCATCCTTGACGTGATAGGCGACTACCGATGGTTCGCTTAGCACGATGCCCTTGCCTTTCACATAAACCAGTGTGTTAGCTGTACCTAGATCGATCGCCATATCAGACGAGAACAGGCCGCGGAGGTTTCCAAAGATCGACATGTGGGGCAGCACCTTGCAAAATACGTATTCGCCCACGACTCTGGCGAGGGCAGGCAGCGCCCTTATAGGCGCGCATAGCCGCAGGTTAAAGAGGCAGTTCGTGATGTTTCGGCGTGATTGCGCCACCCGAAAGATCCGCCAGATTTGTGGCCTGCCAACAATTTTACGAAGGAGAGCACAATGGAGAAAATCCAGTCACTTGGCGTGCATCACATTACGCTGACAGGGGCAGGCCGTCAGGCCAGCATTGATTTTTGGGAGGGTGTTCTGGGGATGCCTTTTGTCTTCGAGCAGCCAAATCTTGATGACCCAGACGAGGGACATCTGTATTTTGATCCCGGTGACGGGCGTCTGATTACGATTTTTACAAACGAAACCCGCACGCGGATACACCGGCGTACGCCCATGGACCCAGGATGTGTGCATCACATTGCGTTCGAAGTAGACCGCGCGATGTTCGACCAGATTATCGAGCGTCTGGAGGCGCGTGGGATCGGCCATTCCGGCGTAAAAGACCGCGGGTTTATGGATTCGATCTATTTCAAAGATCCGCTTGGATTGTTGATAGAGCTGGCCTGCTACACCTTCATACCGCCACGCGGCTCATCACATGCCGAAGTGATGATGCAGGCGCATAAATTGCGCGTAGAACGTGGTGACAAGGCTATCGCGCGCAAGCATCTGGCGGATGCCAGCGTTATGATCGTCGAGCGCAGTCAGCAATCATTGTCAGCAGACCGCAGTCCGTCCAATCCGTATGAGTGATTTCTATTCGGCGCTGATCTTGTCTGGGGCAAAGCCGCTACGGCGGCGCTTGCCATCGCGGCCCAGCGCGTAAGAGGTCAGGACAATGCCCAGCGTGGGTGCATAAATCTTTTCGCGCGACGAAATCGGCAATTTGCCGGTTTCATATGTTTCGACAACCGACCAGACAGGATATTTGCATCCGCCAACCGTATGTGTGCCCTTGCCGCCTAGCCGCATGGTTACAGACCCTTTGTCGATGGTTTTTGTGCCGTCCAGTATTTCGATCCGGCTTCGCCAGACCTTCGTGTTGTCGAGGTTCTGGAGGGATTTGGTATTGCGGCTGTACTTCATGGTCAGCACAGAGCGCGTGTCTTGGCGCTGCGCCACGGCAAGCGGATGCAGATAGGTCGAGCGTACACGCGTTGTCTTGCCGTTCCGCTTTACCCGCCGCTCGGATATCTGGGTATCGCCGCGATTGGTCAACAACACCGTCATAAACGGCGCGCTGCGGGTAAGGCGGATACCATCCCCGTTCAGATCCGCGCGCGTCGGGCAGGATTTCGCCAGCGCTGGAAACGCCGTCACAAGGCAGAGGGCAAAGGCGGTCAGAAGGCTGCGGCGCATAAAGCTGTCCTTTGAATGTGAAGGCCCGGGTTTGACCAAGCATGTGATTTGCAGAGCAGGGCGCGTTTACGCAAACCGCCGCCGCGGGCCAGCGTTGTGACCTGCGGCGGCATAACGTTAACTCACGTCTTTATAGCTGACTTCGCGCTTGTCAGAGCCGCTTTTTTCGCGGCGCACCAACAGGTTGTTGAGTGCGTGAATATACGCGCGCGCCGAAGCCACCACTGTATCAGTGTCCGCTGACTGCCCTGTTACGATCTTGTCGTTCTCTTCAAGCCGTACTGAAACGGTGGCCTGCGCATCGGTGCCTTCGGTAACAGCAGCAACCTGATACAACTGCAAGCGGGCGGAATGCTCTACCAATGCCTTGATACACTTGAACGATGCATCAACCGGTCCGTCACCGGACTGCTCGGTGCTATGCTCCACGCCATCAACGATCAGGGTCATCTTGGCTTCGTTCGGGCCGTCTGTGCCACAGACGACATGCATTGATTTCAGCTTGATCCGGTCTGCTTCGGGGTCGGATGATGTCCGCATAAGCGCGACAAGGTCGTCATCATACACCTCCTTTTTGCGATCGGCGAGTTCCTTGAACCGCACAAAGACATCCTTCAACTGGTTGTCACCCAACTGATATCCGAGGTTTTCCAGCTTTGAGCGCAGCGCGGCGCGGCCAGAGTGTTTGCCCATCACAATGTTGGTTTCGGACAGGCCGACATGTTCGGGGCGCATGATCTCGAATGTCTCGGCGTTTTTCAGCATGCCGTCCTGATGGATACCGCTTTCGTGGGCAAACGCGTTTTTGCCGACAATCGCTTTGTTGAACTGCACGGCAAAGCCGCTCACTGCGGCGACG
Source organism: Sulfitobacter sp. F26169L (assembly GCF_026410285.1). GTDB lineage: Bacteria > Pseudomonadota > Alphaproteobacteria > Rhodobacterales > Rhodobacteraceae > Sulfitobacter. Next base: position 173,159 of record NZ_JAPMLP010000008.1, read on the forward strand.
CGGCGCGAGATGTTCATCAGCTTGGTGCTGTCAACGCCGGTCTGGAATGGCATGATGTCGTTGCGCACTTTCAGGGCCATGACGACTTCTTCCAATGCGGTATTGCCTGCACGTTCGCCCAGACCGTTGATGGTACATTCGATCTGGCGCGCGCCTGCCTCTACTGCGGCAAGGCTGTTGGCGGTCGCCATGCCCAAATCGTTGTGGCAATGGGTGGCAAAAACGATCTCGTCCGCGCCGGGAACACGTTCAAGCAGCATGGCAATCAGCGCGGCACTTTCGCGGGGCGCAGTATATCCGACAGTGTCGGGAATGTTGATTGTGGTGGCACCCGCCTTGATCGCAATCTCGACCGTGCGGCACAGAAAATCCGCTTCGGTGCGGGTGGCATCCATGGGCGACCATTGCACATTTTCGCAAAGGTTGCGCGCATGTGTGACCGTTTCGTGAATGCGGTTCGCCATCTGGTCCATATCAAGGTTCGGGATGGCGCGGTGCAGCGGCGAGGTGCCGATAAACGTGTGGATGCGCGGGTTCACGGCGTGTTTGATCGCCTCCCAGCAGCGGTCGATATCGGGAAGCTGCGCACGCGCAAGCCCGCAAATCTGGGCGTTTTTTGCTTGGCGGGCAATTTCGGAAACGGCAGCAAAATCACCGTCGGACGCGATTGGGAAACCCGCCTCGATGATATCGACACCCATTTCATCCAGTAATTGCGCGATTTCCAACTTTTCGGCGTGGGACATCGTAGCGCCGGGCGATTGCTCTCCGTCGCGCAACGTTGTGTCAAAGATCAACACACGGTCCTGGGTCACACCTGTGGCAAGGGATTTTATTGTCGGGTCTGTCATGTAATTGGCTTTCTCTTGTCTGCTGTAGCTGTTTTTGGCGCGCGGCACATCCCTCTGAGCGGGCGCGCCGAACGGCACGCTCAGAGGCGGGCTAGCAGCAGGGCACGTAGCAATGGCGCAGAAAAGCGCGCAGAAATCTGACTATGTGCAATATTATTCATAGACTCATTTATAACGGCGGTTTTGCGGATGGGAAGGGGGATATGACTCTTTGTTGGCATTGCGCAAAACTGCTGAAATCCCGTTGATCCCAAGGTTGCGCGCGCTACCTCGCGGTACATGGGCAGATATTTGGTGATAGGCGCTTCGGGCGGCATTGGTTCGGCGCTGGTTGCAGCGCTGACAGAACGGGGCGTGCAGGTGGTGCCGCTGTCGCGGTCGGCCGACGGATTCGACATTACAGACGAGGCATCGGTCGATGCCCATCTGGACGCGCTTGAAGGGCAGTTTGACGGGATCATCATCGCTACCGGCGCGTTGGAGGTTGACGGGGCAACGCCGGAAAAAACCGTCAAGGCGGTAAGCGCGCAGGCGATGGCAGACCAGTTTGCCCTTAACGCGACCGGTCCCGCGCTGGTGCTGCGTCACGCCGCGCGCCTGTTGCCGCGTGAGGGGGCCAGCGTGTGCGCCGTGCTGACAGCGCGTGTCGGATCGATCGGAGATAATCGCATCGGCGGCTGGACCAGCTACCGCGCGGCCAAAGCGGCTGCAAACCAGATAGTGCACACCACAGCGATAGAGCTTGCCCGCACGCACCCCGATCTGGTCTGTGTCGCGATCCACCCCGGCACGGTGAAAACCCCGTTCACCGCCAAATATCTGGCGCGACATCCTGCTGTGCCCGCGGATGAAGCCGCTGACAATATCTTGGACGTCCTACAGGGGCTGACCCCGGATCAATCCGGCGGTTTCTACGACTGGGCGGGAAAAGAGGTGGCTTGGTGAGCCGTCTTATCCTTGTGCTGGGGGACCAGTTGAGTGAAAAGCTAAGCGCGCTGCGCGAAGGTGACCGCACAACAGACACCGTTGTCATGGCAGAGGTGAAGGACGAAGCGACATATGTGCGCCACCATCCGAAAAAGATTGCGCTGATTTTCAGCGCGATGCGCAAATTCGCCAGCGTGCTGGAGGATGACGGATGGCTCGTAGCCTACACACAATTGGACGACACGGAAAATGCGGGGTCTATTGTGGGGGAGCTTCTGCGCCGTGCAGAGCAAACCGGCGCGGCAGAGGTAATCTGCACAGAGCCGGGGGAGTGGCGCCTGATCAACAAGCTGACCCATGCACCGATCAAAACCACATTGCTGCCCGATGACCGCTTTATCGCTTCGCATGGCGAATTCGAGGCATGGGCCGACGGGCGCAAGGCTCTGCGGATGGAGTATTTCTATCGCGACATGCGGCGTAAGACGGGCCTGTTGATGGAGGGTGACGAGCCTGCCGGAGGGCAGTGGAATTTTGATCATGATAACCGCAAACGCGCGCCTGCCGACATAGACGCAAAGGGGCCGCTGCGGTTTGAGCCGGACAATATCACAGGCGATGTTCTGGCCTTGGTCGAGACGCAGTTTGATACCCATTTCGGAGAGCTGCGCCCGTTCTGGTTTGCCACGACACGCGCGCAGGCGCTTGAGGCGCTTGATCATTTTATCAAACACTCCCTGCCCGGATTCGGGGATTATCAGGATGCTATGCTGCACGACGAGGCGTTCCTGTTCCACGCGATCATCTCGCCCTACCTCAACATCGGCCTCCTGGGGCCGCTGGAGGTTTGCCAAGCTGCGGAAAAGGCGTACACCGATGGCATCGCCCCGATCAACGCGGTTGAGGGGTTCATCCGGCAGATTATCGGCTGGCGGGAATACGTGCGCGGCATCTATTTTCTGGAAGGGCCGGAATACGCGAAGCGCAATGTCCTGAAGCAAACCCGCGATTTGCCGGCAATGTACTGGGGCGGGGAAACCGGGATGGCATGTATGAAAGCCGCAGTAAGCCAGACTGCGCAGCACGCCTATGCCCACCACATCCAGCGTCTGATGGTAACCGGCAACTTTGCGCTAATCGCAGGCATAGATCCCGCGCAGGTGTCTGACTGGTATCTCGAGGTTTACGCGGATGCGTTCGAATGGGTCGAAGCGCCCAACGTGGTGGGGATGAGCCAGTTTGCCGATGGCGGGGTGATCGCGTCAAAACCATACGTATCATCGGGCGCCTACATCAACCGGATGTCGGATTATTGCAAAGGCTGCGCGTATAAAGTGAGCCAGAAAACAGGCGAGGGCGCATGCCCGTTCAATACACTTTACTGGCACTTTCTGGACCGTCACCGCGACCGGTTTTCCGGCAATCCACGGATGGGCAACATGTACCGCACTTGGGAACGGATGGATGAAGACAAGCGCAAAACGGTGCTGCAAGATGCCGAGGCCGTTCTGGCAAAGCTGGATGCGGGCGAGGTGGTGTGACGCCAAAGCGATCTTTTTTGTGCGACCGCCCCAGTTTTGCCGCGCGATGATGTGAGGCTCACTCTATCGACCGATAGCAGGAGAGCAGCGATCAATGCCCGATTTCAATCCGTTTCGAAATTTCTTTGCACGACTCCCGTGGTATGGAGGTATCGCAATGGCCTGCGCCATGATCCCGACCAGTGGATATGCCACCGAGGTGAAACGGACCCTCGAATTTGACTACTATCTCGTAAACGGCAATTCCCTCGCGCAGATCGCGAAAAATATGTCGTCCAAAGGTCCGAAAAAGAAATGGGCACTTACGGCCTGGACCGTAAACTCGTCGGCCGGTTGTGATGTTAGCGTCGATATTCAGGTCACCATGCCAAAGCTGCTTGGCTCCGGCGGGCTGAGTGACGTTGACAGGCTGAAGTTAGCAAAAATGATAATCGCCCTGCGCGCCCATGAGATGCAGCATGTGGCAATTGCAACCTACACCGCTGAAGAAATCAAGCGCCACAATTGTGTCGGGACGGGTGCGATCACGAAATACTGGAAGCTGAAAAACCGTGAATTCGACCAACGGACGAAATCGGGAAAGCTGGAAGGCGTGACGCTGGAATAATCACCCATAGCGTGCAGCTTTTCGGTAGTCTGCCATCTTAGCCATGTGTTTCCTTGCTGTCTTCGGGCGCTTCTTCGCGATCAAACATGCCATAGTCGCGGATCACATGGGCAATGCGCAGGTGGTAATCTGTGAAGATGTCAGCGCGGCCAGATTTTTGCGCCACGCGGTGTTTGCTTAGGCGGCGCCAATTCGCGACGGCTTCTTCATCACGAAAGAATGATAGCGACAGCAATTTGTCGGGATTTGTAAGGCTCTGAAACCGTTCGACGGAAATGAAACCGTCTATCTCATCCACCAGCGGACGCATAGCTGCGGCAATGTCGAGGTATTCGGCCTTGCGGTCGGGGTCGGGCATGACTTCGAAGATAACTGCGATCATTGGTGTTCTCCATGGGGTGCAGAGGCGAGGGTGAGGAAGGTGCGGTCTTCACGCAAGAGAAACTTCTCGGCTTGGGCAAATTCGTAATTCTCGCGGCCCAGTGGATCAGCGGCAAGGCGGGTGCGGTAGGCTTCGTACTCAGCGAGCGAAGGGATATTATAGATGCCATAGGCCAGGGTGGAGGAGCCTTCGTGCGGTGCGTAATATCCCACCAAATCCGCGCCGCAACGCGGTATGGCTTGGCCCCAGTTGCGCGCATAATGTTGGAATTGCGCCTTTTTGGTCGGGTCGATCTGATAGCGGATAATACAGGTGAGCATTTGTTTTCCTTTTTGTGTGATCGCTGTCTAGCGCGTTGCCGCACACCAATGCTTCGGTTACGGTCGAAGTATGAAAGAAGGTCCGGATATCGCGCGTATCGCATCCCTGATCGGTGATCCGGCACGTGCAAACATTCTTGGCGCGCTGATGACGGGCAAGGCGCTGACGGCGACCGAACTGGCAGGCGAGGCGGGTGTAACCGTGCAAACCGCCAGCACGCATCTATCCAAGCTGGAGGTCGGTGGCCTGACAGTGGTGCGCAAATCAGGGCGGCATAAATACATTTCATTGGCAGGGCCGGATGTGGCCGAAGTGCTTGAGGCCCTGATGGGGCTGGCCGCGGGTGCAGGGCATATGCGCACGCGTACCGGACCCGCCGACAGTGTGCTGCGCGACGCGCGGGTGTGCTATAATCATCTGGCTGGATCGCAGGGCATCGCGATGTTCGATGCCATGGTCGCGCGGGGCTTTTTGCAAGTAAACGGTGATGTGATCACGCTGACACCTGCCGGAAATGACTTTGTCACAGGTTTCGGTGTGGATCTGGCAGCGCTGCAACGCGCCCGCGCGCCGGTTTGCCGTGCCTGTCTGGACTGGAGCGCGCGGCGCACCCATCTGGCGGGTGGGTTGGGCCGCGCCTTGCTGGCCAGGATCGAAGTCTTGGGTTGGGCCAAGCGGCAAAGCGGCAGCCGCGCCGTGCGTTTTACCACCGCAGGGCGCGGGGCGTTTAGGGCACAGTTCGGGATTAAAGATTAACGGGCGGGATTGTGACGCGCGCGCGCATCTGCAACCTTTCGTCGCAATCAGCAGTTAATTAAAAAGAAGATAATATGCCAGCTACAACACCGGATTTTCCGTATCTTACCGCAGTAAATGCGTACGGGTTTTATTGTATTCCCCGTCCGTTTCGCAAACGGGAGGTATCCAAACTTCTTTTGAAGGGTGAGATTAACGAGCCGAGAACGCTGCAACTGATCCAGCAATTCGTTGGCAATGGCGATATCGTGAGCGGTGGCGCGTTTGTCGGGGATTTTCTGCCGGTCATGTCACGCGCGCTAAAGCGGGGTGCGCATTTGCATTCGTTCGAGCCGAACCCGATGGGGTTTGCCGCAACCGAAATGACGATAGCCCTGAATGATCTGCAAAATGTCAAACTGTCACCTGTTGCTGTGGGACGTGAAAAGGCTGTTCTGCCGCTCCAGATTGCCAATGCGTCAGGGAAAGTGATGGGCGGCACATCCAAGATTGTGAAGCAGGCCTCAGAGGGCCAGACGATAGATGTCGAAATTACCAGAATTGATGATCTGGTGCCCGACAGCCGCAAGGTGAGTGTGTTGCAACTGGATATCGAGGGGCACGAATGGCCCGCGATTGAGGGCGCACAGCAGACCATATCCAACAGCCACCCGTTGATCGTGCTGGAAACGCTGACAGGTCAGGACCCCAGCGACGTGGAGAAAAAGCTGCAGGAAATGTTCCCCGATGCCCAATACGTGCTGATGGGAATGATGGAGCGGAATGCGTTTTACAAACCGCTAAAGCGCAAGGACTAGTTATTGTCGGCGGCTGCTTCGGCGGGCTGGGTTTCACCAATGGCAGGAGCTTGGGCAGCAGGGGCCGTAAGTGCCCCGTTCTCCCATTCGCCTGTTGCTTCTTCACCGGTATGATAGCGCATTGTGCCGGTTCCCTGCCGCTTGCCCTCTTTGAAAGTACCGACATAGACATCGCCGTTGGTATAGTTGGCGGTGCCGGTGCCATCGATTTCGCCCTCGGCCCATTCGCCTTCGTAGACAAATCCGCTGGCCATCGTGATTTTGCCGGTGCCCGAGCGGCGACCATTCTCGAACTCACCCACGTAAACGGTGCCGTCAGGGTAAGTGGCTGTGCCGGTGCCGTGGCGCAATCCTTCCTTCCACATGCCGACATAGGTGCGCCCGTCGGGATAGGTTAGCGTGCCTTGCCCGTGGTTGCGTGCATCGGCAAAGCCGCCTTCATATACCATCCCGTTGGGATAGGTCGCGCGGCCCTGACCCTCGATCACTCCGGCAACCCAGTCCCCCTCATAGGTGGAGCCATCGGGATAGGTGATCTTGCCCGGCCCCTCGGCGAGGTTGTCCTTGAAAATGCCGGTTTGTACCGATCCGTCAGGGTAGGTCACGGTGCCTGTACCTTCAGCGCGCCCTTCTACCCATTCGCCTTCGTATTTATAGCCGTCAGCGCCTGTAAATGTGCCCACGCCATGGCGCTGGTCGTTCAGATACGCGCCAAGATATGTATCACCCGTCGCAGTCGTGGAGGCGCCCATGCCTTCGCGGCGTCCCTCTACCAGATCGCCCTCATAGGTGTCGCCGTTGGCCTGAACGATTTTGCCCTTGCCGTTCAGCTGGCCATTGGCCCATGTGCCCTCCAGCGTGAACCCTTCGGGATGGGTCAGCGTGCCTGTACCCGAGCGCGCGCCATTGACCACGGTGCCTTCATACACGGCCCCTTCGGCGTCTTTGATCACGGCCTGACCCGTGGCTTTCCCATCGACCCAGTCGCCTTTGTATTCATACCCCGACGGCGTCACCAGAACGCCTTTGCCATGCCGTTTGCCATTGCGAAAGCCGCCTTCATAGCGGTCGCCGCTCGCGTGAATGGCCACGCCTTGCCCCACAATTGTACCCGCCTGCCACTCACCCTCATAGGTGCCACCGTCTGACATGGTGATCTTGCCGATGCCTTCGGGTTTGCCTTTGGCAAATTCGCCCTCGTAAACTGAACCGTTGGGGAAACGTGCCACGCCAGTGCCCTTGATCTCGCCCTCGACCCACTGGCCACTATATTGATAGCCGTTGGGCAGGGTGTAGGTGCCGCTGCCATGTTGCAGGCCGTCTTTAAACGTTCCCTCGTAAACGCCGCCATCGTCGTATTGCTTGCTAAGCACCTGCGTGTTCTGCGCCAGCGCAGAGGTCAACAGTATAGGTGTCAGGGCGGCGGCAAGAAGCAGGGTGCGAAGGGTCATGGTGATCCTGTTATCTGAGGCGTAACGTGTCTGGCCCAGACTAAGGGCGCGGCGACAAAGGGGCAACGGCCTTTTGCCACGCAGGGCAATGTGGGCTTTCCCTTGCGCGGCGATCTGCTACATCCCATAGCGTAATCGAGAGGGATAGACATGGCAGAGCGGTTTCGCATTACACTGGGTCAGTTGAACCCGACAGTTGGTGATTTGGCAGGCAATGCCGCACAGGCGCACGCCGCTTGGATCGAGGGGCGCGAAGCGGGTGCTGATCTGGTTGCCCTGCCGGAAATGTTTATCACAGGCTATAACGCACAAGACCTGGTAGCCAAACAAGCCTTCCAGATGGATGTAATGACCCACATCGAGGCATTGGCCAAAGATTGTGCCGACGGGCCCGCACTGGCCATTGGCGCACCGCTGGTCGTGGGAGCAGAGCTGTTTAACGCTTATCTGATCCTCAAGGATGGCAAGATCGCTTCGCGCACGCTGAAGCATCATCTGCCTAACGAAACAGTTTTTGACGAGGTGCGGATATTTGCCCAAGGGCCGCTGGGGGGGCCGTATTCGGTGGGTGATGTGCGCATTGGCAGCCCGATCTGCGAGGATGCGTGGCATGAGGACGTTTCCGAAACATTGGCTGAAACCGGTGCCGAGATTCTGCTGGTGCCCAACGGATCGCCCTATTATCGCGGAAAATTCGACACGCGGATCAATCACATGGTCGCACGCGTGATTGATACCGAATTGCCGCTGATCTACCTGAATATGGTCGGCGGACAGGATGATCAGGTGTTTGACGGCGCCAGTTTTGGCCTGAACCCCAGTGGCAAGCTGGCGTTCCAGATGCCCGCATTCGAGGCGATGACACAGCATATCGATCTGGAGCGCGGGCCGGATGGCTGGCAGCTCGTCGAAGGTTTGAAAGCGGTACATGAAAACGCCTATGCGCAGGATTACCGCGTGATGGTGCAGGGGTTGCGCGACTACATGCGCAAGACCGGCTTTAAGAAAGTGCTGCTGGGCATGTCGGGCGGGATTGATTCGGCTATTGTGGCAACAATCGCCGTGGATGCGCTGGGCGCTGAAAACGTGCGCTGTGTGATGTTGCCCTCGGAATATACCTCTGATGCATCGCTGAAAGATGCCGAAGACTGCGCCAAAGCACTGGGCGTGCGGTATGATTTTCTACCCATCAAGGCAGGGCGTGACGCGATCACGGAAACCCTGGCGCCGTTGTTTGAAGACACCGAGCCCGATCTGACAGAGGAAAATATCCAGAGCCGTTTGCGCGGATTGCTGTTGATGGCTATGTCGAACAAATTTGGTGAAATGCTGCTGACCACGGGCAACAAATCCGAAGTGGCGGTCGGTTATTCCACCATCTACGGCGATATGGCTGGCGGGTATAACCCGATTAAAGATCTGTACAAAATGCGGGTGTTTGAAACCTGCCGTTGGCGCAATGCCAATCACGCCGACTGGATGATGGGGCCAAAGGGGCCGCTAATTCCCGAAAATATCATCACCAAAGCCCCCTCAGCCGAGTTGCGCGATGATCAAAAAGACAGTGACAGCCTGCCGGATTACCCTGAACTGGATGCCATACTTGAAATACTGGTCGATAACGACGGCTCCATCGCCGATTGCGTTGCCGCAGGGTTTGACCGAGATGTAGCCAAAAAGATTGAACATCTAATCTATATTTCCGAATATAAGCGGTTCCAGTCGGCACCGGGACCGCGGCTGACGAAAAGCGCGTTCTGGCTGGACCGCCGATACCCAATTGTTAACCGCTGGCGCGACCCAAGTTAAACGGGCACGACCGCCCGCCGCTTTGGCATTGTAAGAAAGGCTTTGGAGGGGATGCTGCCAGGCAGCATCAACGACGGGTTGCACGGTTGCCAAACTGGACAAATCCACAGCACTGTGCCAGCAAGCGCGCCAACAGGAGGCTTTCATGTCTGACAAAACAATTACACGTTTCGCCCCGTCGCCCACCGGCTGGATTCATGTGGGGAATTTGCGCACCGCGCTGATGAATTATCTGATTTCGCGCAAGGCGGGCGGCGAGTTTATCTTGCGGATTGATGACACCGATCCGAACCGCTCGAAGGAAGAATATGTCGACGGGATCAAACGTGATCTTGACTGGCTTGGCTTGCATTGGGACCGCGTCGAGCGCCAATCGCTGCGGTTGGAAAAATACCACGAAGCGGCACAGAAACTGCGCGATATGGGCCGTTTCTATGAGGCATTCGAAACCCCGACCGAGTTGGACCTCAAGCGCAAGAAGCAGTTGAACATGGGCAAACCGCCTGTGTACGACCGCGCAGCGCTTGCGCTGGATGATGCCGCCAAGGACGCGTTGCGCGCAGAGCGTGGCAATGGCGTCTGGCGCTTCAAGCTACTGCACGAGCGGATCGTCTGGAATGACGGAATTCTGGGGGATGTGAGCATAGATGGCGCATCTGTCTCGGACCCGGTTCTGATCCGTGGGGACGGGCAAATCTTGTACACGCTGGCCTCTGTTGTGGATGATACCGAAATGGGTGTCACCCATGTTGTGCGAGGGTCTGATCACGTAACCAACACAGGTACACAAATTCAGATCATGCAGGCGCTGGGCGGCTCTGTGCCAAAATTTGCGCACCACTCCCTGTTGACAGGTCCGCAGGGCGAAGCGCTGAGCAAGCGTTTGGGCACACTGGCGCTGAAAGACCTGCGCGAAGCGGGTATCGCGCCGCAGGCCTTGCTGAGCTTGATGTCGCGTCTGGGGTCAAGCGATCCGGTAGAATTGCGCACCGAAATGTCCGAGTTCATCGAGGGTTTCGACATTTCGCGTTTCGGTTCCGCGCCAACGAAATTCGATGCCGAAGATCTGAAACCGCTGACTGCGCGCTACCTTCAAACGCTGGAACTGGCCGATGTGGCTGATGAAATTGCCGCATTGGGTGTGCCGGACGATCAGGCAGAGAGTTTCTGGGCCGTGACCCGTGAGAACATTACCACACTGCACGATCTCAAGGGGTGGTGGCGGATGTTCAGCGAAGGCGCAGAGCCGCTGATTGATGATGAGGACCGCGAATTTGTTGCGCAGGCCATGACGCTGCTGCCCGAAGGGGAATTTGACGCGCAGACATGGGGCAACTGGACCGCCGCAGTGAAAGAGGCAACAGGCCGTAAAGGTAAAGCGCTGTTCATGCCGCTGCGCAAGGCGCTGACAGGGCAAGCGCACGGGCCGGATATGGCAACGGTGATGTCCCTGTTGCAAGTTGTAAAAGCGCGCGGCTGATCCGTCAGGTCGCGACAATCCGTGCGCTGCGCAGGGCAAGGTGCTGGTCAACCAGCGTTGTTTCCTGCGCAGACAGCTTTTGATCGCGCGGATATCGTGGCTGCGCGCGGTCATTCAGGATCGGGGTGTCCCATCCGTCTGTAGTGGCGAAGAAATCTGTCACACCGCCTGCGCCGTATTCGCGCAAATACCCCTGCACAACGACATCCAGATAACTAAGCAGGATGTAACTATCACTGCCCTGCATCCATGTATCTTTCGGAACGGCGTAGTGCGAAATTTGCGTCGCCGGATCGCGCGGATGCTGCACAGCCGGGCCTGACACGATACGCGCATACCCGTACTCCCGTGCATCCAGCGCGTCCCAGTCGGCGTTGGGAACGTCTGCTATCAAACCGTCGATCGACGTGGTCGCATCGGGAATAACACTCAGAAAAGCAAGGCCGCGTTCCTGCGTGTAGACCCATTTACGCCGCCAGCCGTCAAGGCGGGCGCGCGATGCTTCTGCATAGGTGTGTGTAGCGCGGTTAACGAGGCTGCCGTAGCCGAAAAAACATGGGTGCATCGTGGGCCTTTGTAATGAAAAATCCAGCGCTACATAATCACTGCTGTGGCTTCTGAGCAACCACGCACAGAGCGGATTGAAAAAGGGTTACAGCTTTGGCAATAAAGGCGGGCGGAGGGCCAGTAGCATGAAATTTACAGAAGAACATTTGTGGTTGCGCGTCGAGGACGGCGAAGACGAAATCACAGTCGGATTGACCACTTATGGCGCGGCTGAACTGGGCGAGGCCAAATTTATCGAACTGCCGGACGAAGGGGATGTCATCTCTATTGATGATCCGGTTGTTGTGATCGAAGCAGATGATGACGCAGTCGATATTCTTGCCCCGCTGGATGGCGAGGTCACAGAGGCCAACACACGTTTGATCGACGCGCCCGAAATCATTACCGAAGACCCGCAAGGCAACGGCTGGCTCTTCAAGATGAGCATTGATGATCCGGACGCGCTGGAAGAATTCATGTCGGAAGCGGTTTATCAGAAATACACCCGCTAAGGGCTATTCGCTTTTCTGCTCCGCGATAAGGAAGTTGAATACTTTTTTCAGCTTGTTCCATGTCGCTTTGTCAGGTGCGATCAGCAGATGACCGGTGTTGCGCGTGGCGGTGTATTCACCCCCGTCCAGCATTTCGACATGCGCACCGGCACGCGCCGCAATCAGCGCGCCTGCCGCGTGATCCCACGGATGCAGAAGGGCCGTCAGGCTGAAATCGGAAAAGCCTTGCGCCAGCAACCGGTATTCGTGCGCCGAGCAGCGCAGCGTGCTTACCCGTGCAAAACCGGGAAAGGTCGCCGCCAGTTGCGTTTGTGCCTCTTTGGGGAAGAGATGCAGCGGGATTATGCCCGACAATTCCTCCAGCGGCTTGCTCATGGCAACTTTCAGATCACGTGCGGCACCGAATGGGCGTTGCAGCTGGGGCGTCATCTCCTCATCCGCAATAACCCAATCATCGCCAACGGGATCATAGATCAGGCCGAATACCGGTTTGCCGTACCGTGTGGCGGCGATGATAACGCCGAACAGGGGCAGGCTGTGCGCGAAGTTCCATGTACCGTCTACCGGATCAATGTGAAATGCCAGTTGCGCATCTGCGATACCATCCAGCAACTCCGGCTTGTCGGCGACGGCCTCTTCTCCGATCACCAGTGCAGAGGGGAAGGCAATTTGCAGTGCGCGTGTGATCATGGCTTCGGCTTTGGTATCGGCGTCGGTGACCAGATCATTGCCGTTGGATTTTGTACGGATATCACCGTCTGACAGGCTGCGGAAACGGGGCATGATCTCAGCGCGCGCGGCTCGGCGCACAATGTTGATGATTTGCGTGCGTTGGGCAGGTGTGACCGCCGGTTCGAGGCGGGCTGGCAGGTTTCCGGTTTCGTCGGACGAGGTGTTTTTTTCAGACATAATGGCGCTCCTTGTTGGACTATATCTACGCCGCCGCCATGCGAAGGGCAAAGGGGAAGCGGCGGTAATTATTCACGCGCGCGCAGCACCCGTGCCGGACGGGCCTGAAGCGCGCGGCGGGCAAAACCCAGCCCCGCCAGCACGGTTGCTGTAATGCCGCCCGCGATGATCAACAGGGCAGAGGACCAGATCACAGTATAATCCGTCTCCATCACGAATCGGCTCACCGCCCAGCCGCCAAGGATTCCTGCCAGCAGCGCAACAGCACCAGCGGCAAGGCCCAGCAAGGCCGCGCGCAAAATAAAACTGGCCGCGATCATTCGGCGCGATGCCCCCAGTGTTTTCAGCATCGCCGCTTCGTAAGTGCGCGCATCCGCCCCCGCTGCTGCTGCGCCGATCAACACCAGAAACCCTGTCAGCAGGGTTGCCGCTGCGCCGTATGATGTGGCCGCTGCCAACCCGCCCAGCACATCGGCCACGCGGTCAATCGCGTCGCGGACGCGAATTGCGGTGATGTTGGGATAGGCCGAGGCCAGATCACGTAGAATAGCCGCCTCTGCCTGTGGTTCGGCATAGACGGTTGAGATGAACGTATGCGGCGCACCCTCCAGGGCGGCGGGGTTCATGGTAATGATAAAGCCGATACCGGCGGTTGAAAAGTCAACCTCTTGAAAGCTGGCGATTTCGCCGGTGATGTCACGGCCAAGGATGTTGACGGTTAGGGTGTCGCCGATCTTCAGGCCCATTTCCTCGGCTTCTTCTGCGGCAAAGCTGATCAGCGGCGGACCGGTATAGTCGGGCGCCCACCATGTGCCTTGTGTTATATTGGCCTTTTCGCCAGCAGTGGCCGCGTATGTGACGCCGCGGTCGCCCTCAAGCACCCAGTGATCGCCGGCGGTGTCGCGCGCAGGTGCGCCGTTGATCTGGGTGATCACGCCGCGCAGCATTGGCGCGCTGTCAATCCGGCTGACGGCGGAGTCATCTGTCAGACGTTTGGTATAGCCTTCCATCTGGTCGCGCTGGATATCGACAAAGAAATAGCTGGGCGCGATGTCGGGCAGGTTACCAGCAATTGCCTGACGCAGGTTGCCGTCAATCTGGCCCACGGCGGCCAGCACCGAAAGGCCAAGGCCAAGCGACAGTACAACCGCACCCGCCCCTTCGCCAGTGCCGCCGATGGCCGCCATTGCCCAGCGCCAGCGCGGATATCCGCGTAAGCGGCGGCCTAACCCGCGTGCTGCGATGCGGATCACGAATGCGGCACAGGCCAGCAGCGCCAATGCCCCTGCAATGCCCCCCAAAGTCCAGAGGGTCAGCCACCAACTGCCGTTAAACCACCCTACCAATGCCACAAGTGCTGCGGTGACAGTCGCTGTGGCAAGGATATAGGGCAACGCAGGCAGGCGGCGGGCTCCGTCCCATGCATCGCGAAACAACGTGGCTGCACGGACGCTGTCGGTGCGCGCAAGCGGCCAGAGCGTGAAGATAAAGGCGGTCAGGATACCGTACAGCGCGGCTTCGATCAGCGGAGCGGGGTAGATACCAAAGCTCGCCGGAACGGGCAGACGCGCCTCCAGCACGGGGGCAAGGGCCAGCGGCGCAAGCGCGCCAAGCGCCACGCCCATCGCCACGCCAAGTATGGCGAGGACACCGATCTGGATAAAGTAGGTTTGAAAAATGGTAGCGCGGTCTGCACCAAGGGCGCGAAGGGTTGCGATAACTTCGGTTTTGCGCGCCAGATAACTGCGCACCGCAGCCGATACACCCACCCCGCCAACCGCAAGACCGGACAGGCCCACAAGGATCAGAAACGCGCTGAGCCTGTCAACAAACTGCGCGACACCCGGCGCTCCGTTGCGCGCATCGCGCCAGCGCATTCCGCTGTTGGCGAATGTCTGTTTTGCCTCAACCTCAAGCGCGGGAATGGATGTGTCGGGCGAAAGCATCAGGCGGTATTTGCTGTTAAACAGCGTTCCGGCAGACAACAGGCCGGAGGCGGCAAGACTGTCACGCAACACCAGCGTGCGCGGGCCGAGCGCGAAACCCGCAGCAGCATTGTCAGGCTCGCGCATGATTTCTGCGCTCAGCCGCAGGGTCTGGGTGCCAAGGGCGAACGTATCGCCCACCGTCAGGCCCAACCGATCGATTAATGCACGCTCCATCACCGCGCTGGCGATGCCGTTGCGAACAGAAAGCGCATCGGCCAGTGGTATATCGGGCTGCAAGACAACTGTGCCAATCAGCGGATATTGCGCGTCAACAGCTTTTACCTGGGTTAGTGCGCGGTCCGTTCCCGTACTCGCCATGGAGCGGAACTCGGCAATTTCGGACACGGCGAGAGATTGCGCCTGCATCCATTCAAGTTCTGTTGCGTCGGCAAAGCGGTAGGTGAGCTCAAGCTCGGCGTCGCCGCCCAGCAATGCGGCACCTTCACGGGCCAGCCCCGCCTCGATGCCGGATCTGACCGATCCTACCGCGGCGATTGCGGCCACGCCAAGGGTCAGGCACGCCAGAAACAGCCGGAACCCGCGCAAACCACCGCGCAATTCGCGGCGTGCAAATCTGGTGGCCAGTCGCAGGCTCATGCGATTTGCCCGTCGCGCAGCGTGATCACCCGGTCACAGCGCGCCGCCAGCGCATCGGAGTGTGTGACCAGCACCAAGGTCGAGCCGTGCCGGTCGCGCAGATCAAACAGGAGGTCCATGATCGCATCGCCATTGGCACTGTCGAGATTGCCTGTGGGTTCATCCGCGAGCAGTATTGCGGGCCGTGGCGCGGTCGCGCGGGCAAGCGCCACGCGCTGTTGCTCGCCCCCTGACAGCTGCGCGGGATAGTGGCCGGTGCGCGCCCCAAGGCCGACACCCTGCAACGCCTCTGCGGCACGTTCGAACGCGTCTTTGTGCCCCGCCAGTTCCAGCGGGGTGGCGACATTTTCAAGCGCGGTCATCGTGGGGATCAGGTGAAAGGACTGAAACACGATGCCCATCCGGTCACGGCGGAACCGCGCCAACGCGTCTTCATTCATTGCCGTCAGATCGTGGCCCATTGCATGAACGCTGCCGCCGGTCGCCTGCTCCAACCCGCCCATGATCATCAGCAGCGATGATTTGCCCGAACCCGAAGGCCCGACAAGGCCGATGCTCGCTCCCGCAGTGATGTCGAGCGTGATGCCGCGCAGGATTTCGACAGGTCCGGCATTGCCATTCAGGCGCAGGGCTGCATCTTTGAGGGAGAATATTGGATTGCTCATGGGGTGCCCTTTTGTTGGCGTCCCTACGGGATATGGAGAGATTGACGCGATGCGCAAGGTTTGGATGGGTTTTCTTGTGGTTTGGGTCAACGTCTTTGCGCTGGTCGGTACTATCGCGCAGGCGGGCGAAGTTGTGATTGCGGCATTGGGTGATAGTCTGACGCAGGGCTATGGATTGACGCAGGAAAACGGATTTGTGCCGCAGCTGGAGGCGTGGCTGCGCGACCACGATGCTGACGTACGGCTGATCAATGCGGGTGTGTCCGGTGATACAACCGCAGGCGGGCTGGCGCGGGTCGGATGGACACTGGAGCCGCAGGTGGATGCCATGATCGTGGCGCTGGGCGGCAATGATCTGTTGCGCGGTCTGGACCCGGCGCAAGCCCGCAGCAACATCGAGGGGATACTGCAAGCCGCACAAAAGGCGGAGGTGGAGGTTCTGTTGATCGGGATGCAGGCACCGGGAAATTTCGGGGCCGACTACAAATCGCGGTTTGATGCGATTTATCCCGAACTGGCACAAGCCTACGGGACAGAGTATTTCGAAAGCTTCTTTGCCGGTCTGTCAGATGGGCAGGCCCCGACAAACCCCGCCGCATTACGTCAATGGTTTCAGCCGGATGGCATCCATCCGAATGCCGAAGGCGTGGCACGTATTGTGCAGGCGATCGGGCCTGCGGTGCTGGCGCTGATTGCCGGGGTGGACGGCCAAAGCTGAGCTGTGGCGCTGTGTTTGCCTGCCATTGCAGGTAGTATAAAAGCGCGACAGGCGATAAATTTTACCAGTTGATAAAAAAATAGACCTGTGCAAGCGTGAAATCCTACCCATACGATTTAGGCAGAGGATGCGCAGATGGCAGACAGGATATTCGAGGCCGGAGTACAGGCCGGACGCTTGGACCCGCAGACCTATGAAACCCATTTTGCCGACCTGCATCCGCCGCTGGATGGTCACGAGGCGCTGGTTGCCGCAGACCGCTGTTACTTCTGCCATGATGCGCCCTGCATTACGGCCTGCCCGACAGATATCGACATCCCGCTGTTCATTCGCCAGATCGCAACAGGCACCCCTGATGCGGCGGCCAAGACAATCCTGAGCCAGAATATTCTGGGCGGGATGTGCGCGCGCGTCTGCCCGACAGAGCAGCTGTGCGAGGAAGCCTGTGTGCGCGAAGCAGCAGAGGGCAAGCCGGTGCTGATCGGCCAGTTGCAGCGCTATGCCACCGACCATTTACAAGAGCAGGGGCTGCACCCATTCACCCGCGCTGCAAGTACCGGCAAGCGGGTCGCCGTTGTGGGCGCAGGGCCGGCAGGGTTAAGCGCGGCGCACCGTCTGGCAATGCTGGGCCATGACATTGTGATGTTGGATGCACGGGCAAAACCGGGCGGCTTGAACGAATACGGCATCGCAACTTACAAAACACCCGACGGCTTTGCGCAGGGTGAAGTGGATTGGCTGCTGAAAATCGGCGGTATCACGGTCATGACAGATCGCGCGCTGGGCCGTGATGTGACGCTGGACGAGCTTAATTCCGATTATGACGCCGTGTTTCTTGGTCTCGGGCTTCGCGGTGTGAACGCGCTGGGGGTTGATGGTGATGACAAGGATGGCGTGCTGGACGCTGTCGATTTCATTGCTGATTTACGGCAGGCATCAGATGTGGCGCAGGTGCCCGTGGGCCGCGATGTCGTGGTGATCGGCGGCGGTATGACCGCCATCGACGCGGCGGTGCAATCCAAACTGCTGGGCGCGCTGAACGTAACACTTGTTTACCGCCGCGGACGCGACCGCATGAACGCGAGTGTGTTCGAGCAGGATCTGGCCGCTTCCAAGGGTGTGCGGATTGTCACCCACGCTGTTCCGCGCGCGATTCACGGCAACGGTGCCGTGCGCGAGATTGAATTTGAATATGTTGGCGAGGATTTGACCCCCACGGGCCAGACCCTGCGCCTTGCTGCGGATCAGGTTTTCAAGGCAATTGGCCAGACGCTCAGCGGATCGGGATTACCCGCGCTTGAAGGGCGCAAGATTGCGGTAGACGAACGGGGCCGCACAAGCATCGAAGGTATCTGGGCAGGGGGCGATTGCGCCGCTGGTGGTGATGACCTGACAGTTACGGCAGTGGCCGAAGGCCGCGATGCCGCGATGGATATGCACGCGGTTCTGATGGGGTAGACCGGCATGGGCCAACTGGATGGTCCCGATATTTCTGGGAGGAAAAACTGTGTATGTAATGAGCTTTGTCGCCGCTGTGCCGACAGCCAACAAGGACAGCTATCTGGCGCACTGCAAGGAGGCCGCCAAGATATTCAAATCCCACGGTGCGCTGCGTGTCGTTGAATTGTGGGGTGATATGATTCCCGATGGCAAGATGACATCCTTTCCGCTGGCCGTTGCCGCCAAGGAGGGGGAAACCGTCGTGACCGGCTGGCAGGAATGGCCTGACAAGGAAACCTGTGACGCCAACATGGAGAAAGCCATGCAAGACCCGCGCATCGCTGACATGGGTGCGATGCCGTTTGACGGTGCGCGTATGATTTATGGCGGGTTCCAGACCCTCGTTGACGTTTAGGAGCAATTTGACATGGCTGATCTGACAACCGACTTTCTGGGCATCAAATCCCCCAATCCGTTCTGGCTGGCATCCGCGCCGCCGACCGACAAGGAGTACAACGTCCGCCGTGCATTCGAGGCAGGCTGGGGCGGGGTGGTCTGGAAGACACTGGGGTCCGAGGGGCCGCCGGTGGTGAATGTGAACGGGCCGCGGTACGGCGTGATCCACGGTGCCGACCGGCGGGTGCTGGGCCTGAACAACATCGAATTGATTACTGACCGTGATTTACAGACCAATCTGGATGAAATCACGCGGGTCAAAGCCGATTACCCCGACCGGGCCTTGATCGTGTCGATCATGGTCCCGTGTGAGGAGCAGGCGTGGAAGGACATCCTGCCGCGTGTGGAGGCAACCGGTGCAGACGGGATCGAGCTGAACTTCGGCTGTCCGCACGGCATGTCAGAACGTGGGATGGGGGCCGCGGTGGGGCAGGTGCCCGAATATATCGAAATGGTCACCCGCTGGTGCAAGCAGTATTACTCCAGGCCCGTGATCGTAAAGCTGACGCCGAACATCACCGATGTGCGCCTGCCCGCAGCGGCGGCAAAACGCGGCGGTGCGGACGCGGTAAGCCTGATCAACACGATCAATTCGATTGTCTCGGTCAATCTGGACACGATGAGCCCCGAGCCAAGCATTGATGGCAAGGGAAGCCATGGCGGATACTGCGGACCTGCGGTTAAACCCATCGCGCTCAGCATGGTGAGCGAGATCGCGCGCGCCCCTGACACAGCGGGTCTTCCCATCAGTGGCATCGGCGGCGTGACAACGTGGCGCGATGCGGCGGAATTCATCACGTTGGGCTGCGGAAATGTGCAGGTTTGTACGGCGGCGATGACCTATGGCTTCAAGGTTGTTCAGGAAATGATCAGTGGTTTGTCCGAGTGGATGGATGAAAAGGGCCATACTTCTATTCAGGATTTCAAAGGTGCGGCGGTTCCGAACACAACCGACTGGCAGTACCTGAACCTGAACTATGTGACCAAGGCGTCAATCAGTCAGGATGATTGTATCAGCTGCGGGCGGTGCTACGCAGCGTGCGAAGATACCTCGCATCAGGCGATTGCGATGTCCGAGGACCGCACATTCACCGTGATTGATGAGGAATGCGTGGCCTGTAATTTGTGTGTCGAGGTCTGTCCGGTAGAAAATTGCATCACCATGGTCGAGATGGAGGCAGGCTCCACCGATCCGCGTACAGGCAAGGTTGTCGAGGAGGTGTACGCCAACTGGACAACCCATCCGAACAATCCGGCGGCCACCGCTGCCGAATAATCCGTGACTGATCATTCGGTTTCGGGTGTAAGCAACTGGCGAAACATCTGTTCCAGATGGGCGTGAGCACGTTTGGTGGGGTCTTGTCCGGCAAGCAATACGGATAGTTGCGCGCCAAAATCTGCGTAGTGCTGTGTGGTTGCCCAGATCGAAAAGATCAGATGCGCGGGATCGACGGGCGCCAGTTGACCAGCGTCGATCCAGCGTTGGATCAATGCGCATTTGCGATCAAACAGTGGTTTGAGTTCGTCCTTCAGGTGCGTTGTGATGCGCGGCGCGCCTTGCAGGATTTCGCCTGCGAACAGTTTGCTTTCGGCGGGCAGGTCCAGCGAGATATCTAGTTTGTGGCGCACATACCCCAGCAGTTCTTCAACAGGGTCCCCTTCGGGATCAAGCTCGATCAGCGGGTCAAGCCATGTTTCCAGAAGCTGGCTGAGCAGGGTGACATAAATTTCCTTTTTCCCGTCAAAGTAATAGAGCAGGTTTGGCTTGCTGAGGCCCGCACCTTTGGCGATAGCATCAAGCGTGGCGCCGCCGTAGCCATCGCGGGAGAAAACATCGAGAGCGGCGTCCAGAATCAGGCGGCGGTTGCGCGTCTGGATGCGGCTCGGCTTTTTTACGGGTTGGTCGGTCACGGAAGGCTCGCTGCGGTTTGCGGAAAGGGCAGTTGGTCAAATTCACTGGAGTTCTTTCTAAAGCAGTTCTTGACAGACATGAAGGGAGGCGCAATCGTTGCTTTACCAATTGGTAAAATTTTTGGCCGCCTGCGCGGCTCAACCCGACAAACAGGAGCCAGCCTATGCCAGCGTCCGGACAGAACCTCAAAATCAACCCTGACCGTTTGTGGAACAGTTTGATGGAGATGGCGAAAATCGGGCCGGGGGTGGCGGGAGGCAACAACCGTCAGACATTGACAGACGAAGACGCGGAGGGCCGTGCACTGTTCCAGAGATGGTGTGAGGACGCAGGCTGCACCATGGGGCTGGACCAAATGGGCAATATGTTCGCGCGCCGCGAGGGCACGGATGCCGATGCGCTGCCTGTGTACGTCGGCTCGCATCTGGACACGCAGCCAACGGGCGGCAAGTATGACGGTGTATTGGGTGTGCTGGGTGGGCTGGAGATTTTGCGTACGCTCAATGACCTGAACATCAAAACAAAGCATCCGATTGTAGTAACAAATTTCACCAACGAAGAAGGCACGCGTTTTGCGCCCGCGATGCTGTCATCGGGCGTCTTTGCGGGCGTTCATACGCAGGACTGGGCGTATGAAAAGACCGATGCGGAGGGGAAAACTTTTGGTGACGAATTAAAGCGGATCGGGTGGCGCGGTGAAGAAGAGACAGGCGCGCGCAAAATGCATGCATTTTTTGAGTTACACATCGAACAAGGCCCGATTCTGGAGGCCGAGGGCAAGGATATCGGAATCGTCACGCACGGTCAGGGCCTGTCGTGGACGCAGGTGACTGTCACCGGCAAGGACAGCCACACCGGATCAACACCGATGCCGATGCGCCGGAACGCCGGCCTTGGCATGGCGAGGATTCTGGAAAAGGTAGAAGAGATAGCACTGAGCCACGCCCCCCATGCGGTTGGCGCGGCAGGGCATATCGATGTCTTTCCCAACTCGCGTAATGTGATCCCCGGTAAGGTGGTGTTTACGGTGGATTTCCGTTCGCCCGAACTGAGCGTGATTGAGGATATGGAAGCGCGGCTGCGTGTCGAGGCGCAAAAGATTGCCGATGATATGGGATTGGGAATTGAATTCGAGAAGGTTGGCGGGTTTGATCCTGTGGCCTTTGACGAGGGGTGCGTGACTGCTGTGCGAAATGCGGCGGAGCGGCTGGGTTACAGCCATATGAATCTGATTTCAGGCGCCGGGCATGATGCCTGCTGGATCAACCGCGTGGCGCCGACGGCGATGGTGATGTGCCCTTGTGTGGACGGGCTGTCGCACAATGAAGCGGAGGAGATCACCAAGGAATGGGCGATGGCGGGAGCGGATGTGCTGTTGCATGCGGTTGTGGAGACGGCGGAGATTATTCGCTGAGCGGGGCGTGGATATCTCGGGTCGGATCGGGGCCAGCCCCGAACCCCGGGATGCTTAGGGCCAAAAGAAATAGTTGGGGAGAATTGATGTGACCAAGGTAATCAAAGGCGGCACGGTTGTTACGGCGGACCGGACCTGGAAAGCGGATGTGCTGATCGAAGGCGAGAAAATTGCGCGCATCGGCGAGGACCTGGTTGGTGACGAATACATTGATGCCGAGGGAGCTTATGTGATCCCCGGCGGGATTGATCCGCATACGCATCTGGAAATGCCGTTTATGGGCACCACGGCGGCCGAGACATTTGAGAGCGGGACTTGGGCTGCTGCCGTTGGCGGGACCACGATGATTGTGGATTTCTGCCTGCCGGGTGAGGACGGCTCGATCAAGAATGCAATCAACGAGTGGCACCGCAAGTCCGCGCCGCAGATTTGTGGCGATGTGGGCTATCACATGGCGATCACGGGCTGGGACGAGAACGTCTTTAACGAGATGAAAGACGCTGTGGATATGGGGGTGAACTCGTTCAAGCATTTCATGGCGTATAAAGGCGCGTTGATGATTGAGGACGACGAGATGTTTGCCTCTTTCAAGCGCTGTGCGGAGCTGGGCGCGCTGCCGATGGTGCATGCGGAGAACGGCGATCTGGTTGCGGAACTGCAGCAGAAGTATTTTGATGAAGGGATCACGGGGCCTGAGGGGCATGCCTATTCCCGCCCTCCGGAGTTGGAGGGGGAAGCGGCCAACCGTGCGATCACGATTGCAGATACGGCGGGAGTGCCGCTGTATATTGTGCATGTTTCGTGCGAGCAGACACACGAGGCGATCCGCCGTGCGCGCCAGAAGGGTATGCGGGTATACGGGGAGCCTTTGGTCCAGTTTTTGACGTTGGATGAGAGTGTGTATTTTGACACGGATTGGGATTATGCCGCGCGTCGGGTCATGTCACCGCCATTTCGCAGCAAAGATCATCAGGACAGCCTGTGGGCGGGATTGCAGGCGGGATCGTTGCAGGTGGTTGCGACGGATCACGCGGCTTTCAGCACCGAGCAGAAACGGGCCGGTCGCGATGATTTCCGGATCATTCCGAACGGGTCGAACGGATTGGAAGAGCGTCTTGCCGTGCTGTGGACAGAAGGTGTTGAGACAGGGCGTCTAACGATGAACGAGTTTGTTGCCACAACCAGCACAAATGTGGCGAAGATACTGAACATCTACCCGCGCAAAGGTGCGATAGTGGAAGGGGCGGATGCGGATATAGTGGTGTGGGATCCGAAAATTACCAAGACAATTTCCCCCGCAAATCACCATTCGGTGTTGGATTATAACGTGTTTGAAGGGTTCGAAGTACGGGCGCAAAGCCGGTTTACCCTTAGCCGAGGAGAAGTGATTTGGGCTTGGGGGCAGAACTCGCAGCCTAATCCGGGCCGCGGCAGGTTTATCCCGCGGCCTGCTTTCCCGAGTGCGAACGTGGCGTTGAGCAAATGGAAAGAGCTGAATGCGCCGAAGATGATAAAACGCGATCCGTTGAATATTCCGGCCGGGATTTGAGACGTTTGTGCAGACAGGAACTGATTTGTGAGTGAGCCGCAAAGCGTTATCAGCGCTAGAAACCTAGACCTGACGTTTCAGACCAACGATGGGCCTGTCCACGCGTTGAAAGGTGTTGATCTGGATATCAGACAGGGCGAATTCGTCAGCTTTATCGGGCCGTCTGGCTGTGGAAAGACAACTTTTTTGCGGGTGATGGCCGATTTGGAGCAGCCTACGGGGGGGGAGATTACCGTAAATGGAGTCTCGCCACGAGAGGCGCGGGAGGCGCGGGCCTATGGGTATGTTTTTCAGGCGGCGGGGCTGTATCCCTGGCGTACGATTGGCGGTAATATCCGGCTGCCGCTGGAAATTATGGGTGTGCCGAAGGCCGAGCATGCGGAGCGGGTTGCACGGGTGCTGGAACTGGTTGAACTGGCTGGGTTCGAGAAGAAATTCCCGTGGCAGTTGTCGGGGGGGATGCAGCAACGGGCGAGCATTGCGAGGGCGCTTTCGTTTAACGCCGATCTGTTGTTGATGGATGAACCGTTTGGCGCGCTGGATGAAATTGTGCGCGATCACCTGAACGAGCAGTTGCTAAAGCTGTGGGACAGGACGGGGAAAACCATTGCTTTTGTTACACACTCGATCCCCGAAGCAGTGTACCTGAGTACCAAGATTGTGGTGATGTCCCCCCGTCCGGGACGTATTACAGATGTAATTGAAAGCCCGTTGCCGAAAGAGCGGCCTTTGGAAATAAGGGAAAGTGCGGAATTTCTGGAGATCGCCCATAGAGTGCGTGAAGGGCTGCGTGCGGGGCATGCAGATGATTGAGCATTGCAGTGATACCGCGCGGCGCGCGTCGGTGACGACGCCCCGCCCGCCATCCCGCAGAGCGGAGTATCTGTTGTGAAGTCGGTTTTGCCAGTGCTCACTGTGATAGCGGCGATCCTTGGCATCTGGTTGCTGGCGGTTATTCCGATGAACATGCATCTGGTCGCGGATCAGGCACAGCGTGACGGCGCGGTTGTTCAACCCGAAACACCCGCCGCGCGTCAGGGCCTGAGCGGCGCGGCCCTTGCGGTGCGCAACCCCGCGTTGATCCCGCTTACGTACAGTTTCAAACGGCCAAGGCTGCCCAGCCCGCAACAGGTGGCGGGCGAGATGTATGAAACGATATTTGCCAAAAAGATCACCTCGAAACGGTCACTGGTCTATCACGGATGGGTCACGCTGGCGCCGACCTTGTTGGGATTTGCGATTGGCACGGGATTGGGGATTCTGTTGGCTGTGGGGATTGTGTACAGCCGTGTTATGGACCGTTCGGTCATGCCGTGGGCGATTGTGAGCCAGACAATCCCTATTCTGGCGTTGGCACCGATGGTAATTGTGGTGATGGGATCGATGGGCATACAGGGGCTGTTCCCCAAATCCCTGATTGCGGCTTATCTGTCTTTCTTTCCTGTGGTCGTGGGCATGGTCAAAGGCCTGCGCAGCCCCTCTGCGATGCAGCTGGATTTGTTGCGCACCTATAATGCAACCGGCAGTCAGGGGTTTTGGACATTGCGGCTGCCTGCATCCGCGCCCTATCTGTTTGCATCGCTGAAAATCGGTGTTTCGGCATCGCTGGTCGGCACCATTGTTGCGGAACTGCCCACCGGCGCGCGTGCGGGGTTTGGCGCGCGGATGCTGGTGGGGGATCAATACGGTCAACCGCTTGTGTCTTGGGCAGCGCTGTTTGCGGCGGCCTTGACGGCTGCTGCATTGGTGGGGCTGTTTAGTGCGATCGAGCGTATCACCCTGCGTCGCATGGGGATGGCAGCCGCATGATGTATATAATCGCAGCAGTATTGATATGGGTCGCAGGCTGGTGGCTGAACGTGCGTCTTGCTAACGGTGCGACATCGGACCGGATGGCGGTAAAATTCATGATACCTGCAATATTTGGCCTGACTATTGTGATTGTCTGGGAACTGCTGGTACGGGGGTTTGAGGTAAATCCCGTTATTTTGCCCGCACCATCCTCGGTGCTGCTGCGGTTGGTGGATGAAGGGCCTATCCTTTGGGCAGATTTCCGGCAGACGATTCTGAAAGGTGCCGTAAGCGGCTATGTCATCGGCACTGTTGCGGCTTTTGTGGTAGCAATCATTGCAGACCGTTCGGATTTTCTGACGCGGGGCATTCTGCCGGTTGGCAGCTTTATGGCTGCACTGCCCATCGTCGGCACCGCGCCGATATTTGTGAAGTGGCTGGGCAGCGATTGGGAGTCCAAAGCTGCGGTTGTTGCGGTGATGGTGTTCTTTCCCATCCTTGTGAACACTGTTGCCGGACTGAAAGACACCAGCGGTATGCAGCGTGATCTGATGCGCACCTATGCGGCAGGGTATTGGCAGACGCTGTTCAAACTGCGCCTGCCCAGTGCTGCGCCGTTCATTTTCAACGGTCTGAAGATTGGTACGACGCTGGCCTTGATCGGCGCGATTGTTGCTGAATTCTTCGGCTCTCCCACGGTTGGAATGGGGTTTCGCATTTCTACCAGTTTCGGCCAGCTTGCGCTGGATATGGTGTGGGCCGAGATCGTGGTGGCGGCATTGGCGGGCAGTGCGTTCTATGGCGCAATGACATGGATGGAAAAACGGGTAACCTTCTGGCACCCGTCGCAACGATAACGATGACCCTGCCTGAACGGGGCGCGATATAAAACCAACCGACTTGGAGGTCGAAAGATGAAAAAATTTGTAATGGCTGCGGCATGTGCCGCTGGACTAACAGCCGCACCCGCATTTGCGGACGGACATGCAAACACAGTGAAATTGCAGTTGCAGTGGGTCACGCAATCACAATTTGCGGGATATTATGTGGCGCAGGACAAAGGATACTATGAGGAAGAAGGGCTGGAGGTAACGATCCTTCCGGGAGGGCCGGACATCGCACCGCCACAGGTATTGGCGGGGGGCGGCGCTGATGCGATGCTGAACTGGATGCCATCGGCGCTGGCCGCGCGCGAGAAAGGTCTGCCGGTGGTGAACATCGCACAGCCCTTTAAGACATCCGGCCTGATGCTGACGTGCTGGAAAGATACCGGCATCTCGTCGGTGCAGGATTTCAAAGGAAAAACCATCGGCGTCTGGTTTTTTGGTAACGAGTATCCGTTCCTGAGCTGGATGAGCAAGGAAGGCATCAGTACGGATGGCGGTGACGAGGGTGTCACGGTCCTCAAGCAGGGGTTCAACGTGGACCCGCTGTTGCAGCGTGAGGCCGATTGTATTTCGACGATGACCTATAATGAATACGGTCAAGTGTTGGATGCCGGAGTGAATCCTGACGAGCTGATTACTTTCAAATATGAGGATCAGGGCGTGGCCACATTGGAGGATGGCATTTGGGTGCTTGAGGACAATCTGGATGATCCTGTGTTTGTCGACAAAATGGTACGCTTTGTCCGCGCCTCTATGAAGGGTTGGAAGTACGCGGAAGAGAACGCAGAAGAAGCGGGCGCGATCATTATCGAGAATGACGAAACCGGTGCGCAATCAGAAGAAGCACAGGTACGGATGATGCAGGAAGTCGCCAAGCTGACCGCAGGTTCAAACGGCGCATTGGCCGAGGCGGATTACCAGCGAACGGTTGATACACTGCTTGCGGGTGGATCTGATCCGGTGATTTCCAAGCAGCCTGAGGGTGCATGGACAAATATGATCACGGACAAAGCGCTCAACTAAGTCCGTTGCGATTTGAGGAAAGGGGCCGGTACATTTCACCGGCCCCTTCATGTTTTCAAGGAAAAGCACAAAGGGCAGAATTATCTGGGTTTTTCTGAAAAGGATTGCCGCTATGGATTCACTCAATTGATCCAGAACAGCAACGCTAGGCCGCAACTTGCGGCGAAAAAGAAATGCAAAGGCAGATAGCGGCCCTGTAAATGTGTATATTGAACTTTGTGTCGGTGATGTAGGCAGCCAGCTTCGATCCAGCGCCGCCTTGCACGATAAGACGCTGTAGCAACCGTGCATAAGTGCGCCACATCGCGGGCTGAATAAATGCAAATGCCGTGCCCCCCAGCAGCGTAACGAGGGCGAGGGTGGCGCGGGCGGCCAGATCCCTGTCGCCATTGAACGGGCCGATCAGGCGCGTCTCTTCAAGAAGAGAGATCACGACGAGCGCACCGAAACAGACGAGCGAGATCATCCACATGTGTTTGCGCATTCTGTCGCACTCCGCATCATTTGGTGTCGAGCGTTCGATTGCGTTAAATGGCGCCAAATCTAAATCATCATGGAATATGGTCGATGACTGCCGAACGAAATGATCGTTACAAATGAAAAAGGCCGGTGAAGTCACCGGCCTTTCATCAATGGGGTTTATCGCCTTACAGGACGGTTACTTTGGTGCCGATTGGCACGCGCTTGTACAGGTCTTTGACGTGTTCGTTCAACATGCGGATACAGCCGCTTGATACTGAACGGCCGATGGATTTTGGGGCAGTTGTACCGTGAATACGGTAATATGTGTCTTTACCGCCTTGAAACAGATACAGCGCACGCGCACCCAGCGGGTTGCCCGGGCCGCCGGGCTGGGCATCTGTGTTGCCGACAAAACGGGCGTAGGCTTTCGGATCACGTTCGATCATCTCGTTTGTGGGGCGCCATGTGGGCCACTCTTTCTTGACGGAGATCGTGGCCGTGCCGGTAAATTCAAGACCGGCTTTGCCGACACCTACGCCATAGCGCATCGCTTCGCCGGGGGCGGTGACATAATACAGGTAATAGCTGCGCGGCAGGATCAACAGTTCGCCCACCTTGTAGCTCTTTTTAATTCGTACCATTTGTGGCGTTGGATCAAAAACAACAGTCTTCGCCATTGCGATCTGCGGCAGTGCGGTGGCGGCAAGTGTGCTTGCGATAAATGTACGACGGAGCATGGATGGGTCCTTTTGCAGCATTGGATTGTTTCTAATGTCTCAATAGTTGCGACATTATCAAGCTATAAACAGAAAAAACCGGCCATCCGTTGCAGAATGGCCGGTCAAATCTTTGTGTGCGTCCGGATCAGGAAGGTTTTCCCGTCCGGCAATCCAGCTTATGCGAGCGCGATGTTTGTCGCGGACTCGCGGCCATCACGGCCTGCTTCGATGTCAAAAGTCACTTTCTGGTTGTCTGCCAGACCTGTAAGGCCTGCGCGCTCAACAGCAGAAATGTGTACAAACACGTCTTTGCTGCCGCCATCGGGTGCGATAAAGCCGAAGCCTTTTGTTGTGTTAAACCATTTTACGGTGCCAGTAGCCATTCCGTAGTCTCCTAGTATAGTGCGCCATCCGCGTTGTGCGATGGCTTGGCGTGGTCGTTCTGAGTTCGATCTGCGCCGTGTTAGGGAGACAGTGGGTCGAAATAGATAAACGTTAGCCAGACAGAACATAGGGCGGACAAAGGATTCGATCAAGGCCTGTACAGGGCATTGGCAGCTTTTGGCCTGCGGCCAAAAAAAGGGGCGACCCGAAGGCCGCCCGAACGCGAAACGCGAGATAGAACAGATGGCAGAATACGCCTAGCGCACGAACTTTTTGTGCTTCAGGCGCTTTGGCTCAAGCGCATCGGCACCCAAGCGGCGCTTTTTATCTTCTTCATAGTCGGTGAAACCGCCCTCGAACCATTCGACATGGGCATTGCCCTCGAAGGCGAGGATATGTGTACAAATACGGTCAAGGAAGAAGCGGTCGTGCGAGATGACAACAGCGCAGCCAGCGAAATCGACAAGCGCGTCTTCCAGCGCGCGCAGGGTTTCGACATCAAGATCGTTTGTCGGTTCGTCCAGAAGCAGTACGTTGCCGCCCGATTTCAGCAGGCGCGCCATGTGCACGCGGTTGCGTTCACCACCAGACAGCAGCCCCACCTTTTTCTGCTGGTCACCGCCTTTGAAGTTGAAAGACGAGCAATAGGCGCGTGAGTTCACCTCAGCATCGCCAAGCTGGATCAGTTCCGCACCGCCCGAGATCGCCTGCCAGACGTTATCATCCGGGTTCAGATCGTCACGCGACTGGTCAACGTAGGACAGCTGCACGGTGTCACCGATTTCGATCGTGCCGGAATCGGGCTGTTCCTGACCTGTCAGCATTTTGAACAGCGTTGATTTACCCGCACCGTTGGGGCCGATCACGCCGACAATGCCACCGGGCGGCAAAGAGAAGCTGAGGTTTTCAACCAGAAGCTTGTCGCCCATCGCTTTTGTCAGACCTTCGACATCCATAACCTTGGAGCCAAGACGCTGGCCGCTGGGAATAACGATCTGGGCGTTGGCCAGTTTTTCACGCTCTGACTGTTCGGCCATTTCGTTGTAGGACTTGATACGGGCTTTGGATTTCGACTGGCGCGCTTTGGCCCCCTGACGCATCCATTCAAGCTCGCGCTCAAGCGTTTTCTGGCGCGATTTGTCTTCGCGCGCTTCCTGACTAAGACGTTTTGCTTTTTGTTCCAGCCAGTCGGAATAGTTCCCCTCATAGGGAATGCCACGGCCACGGTCGAGTTCCAAAATCCAGCTGGTGATATCGTCAAGGAAGTAACGGTCGTGGGTGACGATCAGGATCGTGCCTTTGTAAGCGATCAGGTGCTGCTGCAGCCAGGCGATTGTTTCGGCGTCGAGGTGGTTGGTCGGTTCGTCAAGCAACAGCATTTCCGGCGCTTCAAGCAGCAGTTTGCACAGTGCGACGCGGCGCAATTCGCCGCCCGATAGTTTGGAAATATCGGCATCGTCGGGCGGGCAGCGCAGGGCTTCCATGCTCACGTCGATCTGGCTGTCGAGGTCCCAAAGGTTCTCGGCATCAATCTGGTCTTGCAGGGCAGCCATTTCATCGGCGGTTTCGTCAGAATAGTTCATCGCCAGTTCGTTGTAGCGATCAAGGACCGCCTTTTTCTTGGCAACGCCCAGCATGACGTTTTCCCGCACGGTCAGGCTCTCGTCGAGCTTTGGTTCCTGCGGAAGATAGCCGACTTTGGCCCCTTCGGCGACCCAAGCTTCGCCGGTGAAATCTTTATCCAGCCCTGCCATGATCTTCATCAGGGTGGATTTACCCGCGCCGTTAACGCCAACAACACCGATTTTCACCCCCGGAAGGAAGTTCAGGTGGATGTTTTCAAAGCACTTTTTGCCGCCGGGATAGGTCTTTGAGACCCCTTGCATGTGATAGACGTATTGATAAGCGGCCATGGCGCGACTCCTCGTGTGTGTCAGGATTTGCCCTGCAATATCGGTCGGGGCGCGCAAGATCAACGGCACACAGTGGCACGGCGTGAGTTGGTGTGGGAATGCCCGCTGGATTGAGCCGCCTCGCCAGATGGTTTTGCCCAAATTGATTGTGATAGGTGGGGCGGGAAGTGCCAAAAACTACAGCTTGGTTTTCCAGCATGATGGATTGCACGCGATTGACAAACAGGTTGTCATCCCGTCACTTCCAATCCTGCACATTGTCCGGAGATCATTTTGATATTTCGCCACGAAATCCCCTATGCGTCATCCGGTCAGGTGATTGGATTGCTGGGCGGATCATTTGATCCTGCGCACGCAGGCCATGTGCATATCACCCTTGAGGCGCTCAAGCGGTTTGGTCTGGATCAGGTATGGTGGCTGGTCAGCCCCGGAAACCCGCTAAAATCCCGCGGACCCGCCCCGTTGGCGCAGCGCGTCGAGCGGGCGCGCAGTTTGATGGATCATCCGCGCGTGCAGATTACCGACATCGAGGCACGTATCGGCACACGCTACACCGCCCAGACCTTGCGCGCCCTGCAACAGCACTATCCGGCACAGCGGTTTGTATGGCTGATGGGCGCTGATAATCTGGCTCAGTTCCATCTGTGGCAGGATTGGCAAGGTATCGCCGAAAGCGTGCCGTTGGGTATTCTGGCACGTCCCGGACAGCGCATTTCGGCCCGGATGAGCCGGACTGCCAAGTTTTATGCGGACTACCGGATAGCCGGGCGCAATAGCCAACTGCTGTCCCATGCGCGCGCGCCCGCATGGTGCTTTGTGAATGTGCCGATGATAAATGTATCATCTTCAGCAATCCGCGCGTCTGGTGGGTGGTCAGCGCAGGCGCGCTGATGCTAGACCGGCAACAAGGACCACGACAAGGCCGGTCCAGGTCCATGCATCGGGCAAATCCGCAAAGATGATCCAGCCCAACCCTACAGCAGCGACAAGCTGAAAATAAACAAGCGGCGCAACACGCGTGGCAGGCGCAAATTTATAAGCATAGAGCAACAGTAAATTCCCGAGCATGGAGCAGAGAGCAGAAGTGGCGGTGAGTGCCGTAACGGCACCGGAGAATGCGGGAAGGTTGACAATGCCAAGCGGCAACAACAGCAATGCCGCGATAAATAGCTGGGTGAACGTCAGCGCGATCGGGCTGCCCAGATGACCAAGCCAGCGCGACATTGTCAGAAAGACGCCATAGCACGCACCAGCGGCCAGCGCCCACAAGACCCCGACACTGGCCCCCAAGCCAGGACGAACAACAATCAGAACACCGATAAACCCCAGCAAAACCAGAGCCGAACGCATCCGCGTCACAGGTTCGCGCAGAAAGATCACCGCAAGGACATAGCTGATCAGCGGCCCCACAAAGAACGCGGCAAAAACCGTTGCAATCTGCTCGACCTGAAGCGCCATTTGGATAGAGGTTATCCCCAGCGCCAATGTGGCAGCCCGTGCCCATATACGCCAATCGAGGAGTAGCGCCCAAGCATTACGTGAAACAAACGGCAGTACCATAACGGCACCAACCGCAAATCGTGACCAGGCAACAAAGATGGGGGCAATGTCGAAGGTGCCTGTCAACAACTTGCCTGCGCTGTCCCCCGCGGGGATCAGCGACATTGCCAGAAACATGATTAATACAGCGCGTTGCATGGCGGTGCGCTATCACGGGCTTACGCGGGGGGGAATGTGAATTATCGGTCCTTGTAGCTGCTTACGGATTCGGGGTAATCCATGGTTTATGAAACGCGTATTTTCACGACGGAACTTTCTGGGCTCGGCTGCTTCGGCCGGCTTTATCGGAGCAGGAGCCGGCCTATCGCGGGGGGCATATGCCAGCCCGCCGGCAACATCGCTGCGTCCCGTCCTGCGCGGCGAGGATTTTTTCAAGCGTGCGGTACGCGGTGTTGACGACATTCTTGCTCAGGCAAAACTGGCAGGCAAAGTCTCGTTCGCAGTGTCTGACGCCGAAACCGGTCTTGGGTTGGAAAGCCGCGAGGCGACAACAGGGCGTCCTCCGGCAAGTGTGACAAAAACGGTCACGGCATTATACGCACTGGATGCTTTGGGTGAAGATCACCGTTTCGAAACGCGCCTGATGGCCACAGGCGGCATCATAAACGGAGAGATTGAGGGCGATCTGATACTTGTCGGCGGCAGTGATCCGACACTGGATACCGATGCATTGGCGACGATGGCGGCCAATCTAAAATCTTCGGGCATCATCGGCGTCAAAGGCGCGCTGAAAGTGTACGAAGCGGGCCTTCCCGTCATGCCGCGCATTGATGCTGCCCAACCTGACCAGGTCGGCTATAACCCCGGCGTTTCCGGATTGGCGCTGAACTACAACCGCGTTCACTTCGAATGGAAGCGCGCAAACGGTAAGTACGCCGTTACCATGGAAGGGCGCACAGACCGGTATCGCCCCGCCGTGCGCATGGCAGTGATGCAAATTCGCGACCGCGCCACACCGGTTTACACTTACGAAGATGTCAGTGGCATCGATGCATGGACCGTGGCGCGCGGTGCGTTGGGGGGCAATGGATCACGCTGGTTGCCCGTTCGCAAACCCGGCCTTTACGCGGGTGAGGTTTTCCAGAGCCTTGCAGGCGCCCATGGTATCAGGCTGTCTGCGCCCGAATTGATCGACACCCTTCCCGCAGGTGAAACACTGGTAAGTCACAAAAGCGCCAATCTGCGCAGCCTTGCACGTGACATGCTGAAATGGTCCAATAACCTGACGGCTGAAATGCTGGGCCTCGCAGCTACCGCGGCAAGCACCGGAAAACCTGAAAACCTGAAAGCATCCGCAGACCAGATGAACATCTGGGCACGCGAAAACCTCGGAATGAAAAGCGTGGCCTTGGTGGACCACTCCGGCTTGGGGGATGCCAGCTTAATGACCGCCGAAGACATGGTCACAGCGCTGGTCAAAATGCATAGCACCGGCCTGCGCGATATTCTGAAACCGATTGCCATGCGCGACGACAAGCGCAAAGTGATCAAAGACCACCCCATTAAGGTGGATGCCAAAACAGGTACGCTTAACTTCGTTTCCTCTCTCGCAGGATATCTGAGTGGACCGGACGGCACAGAAATGGCCTTCGCGATTTTCGCCGCTGATGAAGACATACGCACAACACTGACGCGCGCTGAACGCGAACGCCCTGCAGGTGGCGCAAGCTGGAATCGTCGCGCCAAACGAATGCAGCAACAACTTATAGAACGTTGGGGCGTCCTCTACGGCGCCTGATACCAGACCACCTATTTCTTTTGGTCAAAAATATCCCGGGGGAGGCTTCGCTTTGCGAAGGCGGGGGCTGGCCCCCCTTGTGCCCCTCTATCCGCGCTTAGGTCAGATGGCGTGCACGTGCACCGCGCTCAATCGCAGCCGCGTGCAGGCGGTCAATGTCCAGCTCATAACGGATTTCTTCGAGTAGACGAAGTTCGGCTTCTTCCAGTGTTCCATCCGCCGCCGCCACATCACAGGCAAGCGCATAGGCTGTTTCGTTTAACCGGTGCGGCAGTGCTTCCTTGATCAGTCCGAACAGCGCATCCAGCCCGTCCTCCTGCTCGAATAGGTCGAACACCATTTGGCTGACGGTTTTTATCCGGTCCACATCGAAATCCGCAAAAATTGGCAGCAAATTCACTGCGGTCTGGATCTTGATCAACTCTGTAGTGCCGATGTTCTCGTCAGAGGCAGAGATTGCAACCATAACGGCAACTAGACAATCTTGCGCGCTCAAGGTGAGGGAAGGGTTTTCGGGCATCTGATCACTTTCTGTGCATGGCTGGGCCTGAGGACGAGATTATTGACGACACTGGCGTTGCACAATAGATGAAGCCACAGTTGCGCGATAGTGCGCTGGCGATTAATTTCGGGAAGTTTGATATGTCTGAGACGCGGGAAGCAGCACTGCAGAGCAAAGCGTGGCCTTTTGAAGAAGCGCGCCGTGTACTCAAACGGTATTCCGGGAAGATGCCGGAAAAGGGTTATGTTCTGTTTGAAACAGGCTATGGTCCGTCCGGATTGCCCCATATCGGCACCTTCGGCGAAGTAGCGCGCACAACGATGATCCGCCGCGCATTCGAAGTGATCAGCGACATCCCAACGCGGCTGATTTGTTTTTCCGATGATCTGGACGGAATGCGCAAAGTGCCGTCAAACGTGCCCGACCCCGACGCGCTTGCGGAGCATTTGCAAAAGCCGCTGACATCGGTGCCTGATCCGTTCGGTACTCACGAAAGCTTTGGTCATCACAACAATGCCATGTTGCGGCGTTTTCTGGATACGTTCGGATTTGAATACGAGTTTTACTCGGCGACCGAATTCTACGCATCGGGCCAATTTGATGAAATTCTGATGCGGGCCGCGGAAAAATACGATGAAATCATGGCGGTGATGCTGAAATCATTGCGCGAAGAACGCCGCCAGACTTATTCTATCTTCTTGCCGATCCACCCCGAAACGGGCCGTGTGATGTATGTGCCGATGAAAGAGGTAGATGCCAAAGCGGGCACAATTACCTTTGACACGCCCGAGGGTGAGGAAATGACACTGCCGGTCACAGGCGGCAACGTAAAACTCCAGTGGAAGCCGGATTTCGGTGCGCGCTGGGCGGCGCTGGGCGTGGATTTTGAAATGTATGGCAAAGACCATTCCACCAACACACCGATCTACGATTCAATCTGTAGGATACTTGGCGCCCGCGCGCCCGAGCATTTCACTTACGAGCTGTTTCTGGATCAGGATGGGCACAAAATTTCGAAATCCTCGGGCAATGGTCTGACGATTGACGAATGGCTGACATATGCCTCGTCGGAGTCGCTGTCCTATTTCATGTATCTCAAGCCCAAGACCGCCAAGCGGATGTATTTCGATGTGATCCCCAAGGCAGTCGATGAATATCACCAACAATTGCGCGCCTATGAAACCCAGGACATCAAAGCCCGGCTGAACAATCCGGTCTGGCACATTCACAGTGGCGATGTGCCCAAGTCGGATATGGTTGTGCCGTTTTCAATGCTGCTCAACCTCGCGTCTGTTTCCTCGGCAGAGGACAAAGCGCAGCTTTGGGGATTTATCCAGCGGTACGCACCAGAAGCGACTCCGCAAACCCATCCGGGAATGGATGCCGCGGCCGAACATGCGGTGCGCTATTTTAATGATTTCGTTAAGCCTGAAAAAGTATTCCGCGCGCCCACGGACAAAGAACGTGAGGCTCTGGAAGATTTGCGCGCCCGTCTGGCTGCATGGGAGGGTGGGCTGGACGCCGAAGCGCTGCAATCAGAAGTATTTGCATGCGGTCGCGACCGTTTTGATCCGCTGCGCGATTGGTTCACAGCGCTGTACGAGGTTTTGTTGGGAGCATCTCAGGGGCCACGGTTTGGCGGTTTTATCGCGCTTTACGGCGTTGATGAAACCATTTCCCTGATTGACGATGCTTTGACCGGAAAACTTGTCGAGGCGTGAAACTATTGTCCTGTGGCCCGCGTGCGTTAGGTAACGTAACGCGGGTGAAAGGGGCAAGAGATGCGAAACGGATTGATGGCGGCGGGACTTATGATTGCCAGCGTGACAGGCGCGCAGGCGCAGGACGCGGAAATACGCGACACAATCACCCGACAGTTTGACGCCTTCAAACTGGACGATTTTGCAACTGCATTCAGTTTCGCCAGCCCCGATTTGCAGCGGTTTTTCCAGACGCCGCAAAACTTCGGCAGCATGGTAACACAGGGCTATCCGATGGTCTGGCGCCCCGCGAAAGTTGATTACCTCGAACTGCGTGAAGAAAACGGCACCTTTTGGCAGAAGGTGCAGATTGTGGATGATAAGGGCCGCGTTCATTACCTTGAATACCGGATGCAGCAAACCCCGAAGGGGTGGCGCATAGGTGCTGTGCAGATACTGGATGCGCCGGGCGCGGCCGTCTGAGCGCAACGCCACCGTTACGGTCGTGTAGCCGGCCTTTAACATGCTGTTGATATTTCCCTGTACCTGTCCGGCAGTTGCGCCGGAGAAGCGCGAAAGGGATATCCATGAGCACGGCTACACTTACACCCGCCCCCTATTCCGAGGGACTGGGCGCATATTCAAACGGAAACGGTACATCTGGGTCACCCAGCTACGCGACGTCTGGAAATGGGGCGTTTGTTCCTGCGGATCAGGATTTTGGCGGTGCGCTGGAAATTGTCAAAACTCAGGCGACACAGACCTTGCGCTACAAGGGCAAGACCCCGATCAAGCCAGGGTGTTATTTACAGATCAAGGTGCGGCTGAAAGCGGTAAGTGGTAATCTGCCTTCCGTGCGTATTGCGGCCTATGCGGCAAAATTCGATGATAGTCCGATTGCAAATGTGGTGACGCAAGGGGCCATCACCCCGCTCACGAGCTACGGCGAGGTGATCGAGATCAGTGCCGTTGTCGGCATCGGCAACCGTACCGGCGTGGATATGGTGTGGGGCGCGTCCGCAGATTATGGCCATTTCGGCATTGATCTGCTGGGGCAAAATGGTGGCGTGGTTCGTGTGGATGATATCGAAATCACCGATGTCTCAAGCCGCTTTCTGGCGGATGTTGTTGCAACCATCGATGTGCGCGACTACGGCGCAGTCGGAGATGGCACCACAGACGATACCGCAGCATTTGTAGCTGCAAATAGTGCGGCAAATGACCGGACTGTTTTGATCCCTGCGGGAACATTCCGGCTGGAAGGCAATGTAACTTTTGACGCACCGACAAAGTTCGAGGGTACGGTAAGCATGCCGGTGAATGCCGTCTTGCTGTTGCGCCAGAACTTTGACTTGCCCAACTATATTCAGGCGTTCGACGATGAGGAACTGGCGTTCCGTAAGGCGTTTCAGGCGCTGCTGAACAATTCCGACCATGAATCGCTTGATCTTGGTGGCCGTAAGGTGGCGCTGACCAAGCCTGTTGATATGCAGGCCGCCGTGCCCAACCGCACCCGCTACGAGACGCGGCGCGCTATCCATAACGGCCAGTTGATTGCGATGACGGGTGGCGATTGGGACACGACAACTATCACCGCTCAGGCAACCTATAACACCGCGAACACCCGCACGCTGAGCAATGTGGCAAACGTGGCAAACATCCCAATCGGCAGCCATGTCAGCGGTCCGGGCGTTGGACGGGAAATTTACGTGCGCGGAAAGAACATTGCCCGTGGTGAGCTGACCTTGAGCGGGCCGTTGTATGATGCCGCCGGCACACAAAACTTTACCTTCAGGCGTTATAAATACATGCTTGATTTCAGCGGCTTCGAAGTTTTTGCGAAATTCATCCTGCACAACATCGAGTTCCAGTGTCAGGAACTGTGTAGCGGTATTATGCTGGCCAATGCGGGCACAATTTTTACGGTTCGTGATTGCTTTATCACAACGCCGAAAGACCGTGGTATTACCTCTATGGGAGGCGGCTGTCAGGGCATGTTTATTGAGCGGTGCCAGTTCCTGTCGGCTGAAAACAATCTTCCCGTGTCACAGCGCAAAACCATTGCGCTGAACGTGAATGCCAATGACGTAAAGCTTCGCAATTGTCGCGCCGAGAGGTTCCGCCATTTTGCGGTGATGACGGGGCAAAACCATCTGATTACGGGAAACCATTTTTTTCAGGGGGATACGGTCGCCGGCGGTATCCGTTCGGCGGGAGTCGTGTTGGCCGAAGCCTACGCCTCGTGCGTCTTTTCGCAGAACTACGTGGACAATGCGTTCTTTGAATGGACCAACGAACGTGATCCCACACCGGCATTCAACGGCGGGTTTTCGTTCAGTGCGCTGGACATAACCAGCAATATCTTTTTGTCGGGAGAGGTGGCGACCAGTTTCAGTTATCTGGTGGTTAAACCCTACGGTGCCGGACATTTTATCAATGGGTTGAATGTGTCCGGTAACAGATTTCGCAGCATCAACGGTTTTGTTGAACGGGCTGAGCGGGTTGATACCAGTTTCGCCGATTTGAACTTCACACGTATGCGTAACATCCGGTTTGAGGGCAATTCATTCCACGGGATTAACAAACCTGTCGCAAATCCGCACTTGATTGAATTCGAGCAAAATTCGAATTCCCAGACCTGGGTTGTTCCGACTGGCCCCGGCCTTCCGTTTCAGGGGCGCGCGCTGAGTGTCGATGCGGTTGTGGTGCGCGGCGGGGTGCGCAATGCTGCCAATGCGCTGGTTTACAGCAACCCGTTTGTGCGCGCACAACAAAGCGCCACAGCCGATCGGGTGCATGTGATCTGGCCAGCGCCTGTGCGGGGAAAGATTGCCGTGACTGCCCGTATGGATAACGACGTCGTCTGATCTATCAAAGCTCCGGTGCAAGCGCCGGAGCTTTCAAAACTCCCGCCAGAGGCCGAGTTTTATTGCACTGTTTCCCAAATTCCCGATCTGGCTTTCCGTCCCGATCTGTATCTTGAATTTGCTGACCTTTGACGAAAAGATCACCGAGGGCGCAAACGTCGCGATGTGCTGCTCTGATGTGTGGGCGGTGTAGATCTGGAGCATTCCCGCTGTGACATCGGTGAAATTTATCCCGAAAGTCGCGTCGACCTTGCCAAGGTGCAGCGCGTCGGTGAGGTCCCAGATCACCGCGGCTTCTATCGTGGCCCAGCCCGATTTCTTGCCCCAGGTGACACCGCGCCCCCAACTTAGTCCTGTGTGTAAATGGGGCAAAACCTCATCGCCCAGCCATCCGGCGCCGACGCCGACTTCATATGCCCATTTCGATGTAGCATCGGGTGCGGATAGCGCGCGGCGCATTGAAAATGTCGCATATCCGCCGCTGGGGGAGTGCCGTAAACGCGCCATGCCAATGTTGGCGACTATTGTTGTTTTATCTGTCAGCCCGTGTTCCAGATACGACTGGCTTGCAGTATCCATGTGATAAGTGCTGGCAAACGATGCCGAGGTGAACGATGTTCCTTTTGCGCGCAGCCAAGGTCCTGCACTCGCCGTTTGGGTGCAAGCAAAAATAATTAGGATCGCAAGAAGGCGGCGTAACGTGTCGCATAGACTCATGCGATTGATCTTGGTTAATTCCGGTTAACAAAGTGTTACCGCGAAATGCAAAAAGGCTCGGCCAAACTGCCGAGCCTTTAAGTGTAGTATGGTTAGCCTCAGGCGTGGACAGAGCCGCCGCGCGGACCGGCAATAAGCCAGACAATGAAGCCTACAACAGGGAAGATTATCACGCCAAGCGTCCAGAGAACCTTTGCAAGACCAGAGGCGCGTGACGTGAAGATTTGGTAAATTGCGTAGATGTCGGCAATAAGTACCAGAAGACCGAATAACCCATATTCCATTTTGAATTTCTCCCGAAAATGTTTCGTTGTTGATTGTTGAATAAACCGCTACGCCAAAAGAAAGTTCCCGAGAAAATTACCGAAAGAGGGTAACAGGTGTCAGTTAGGATACTGGTAGACGGCTCTAACGTACTTTACTGGCGGGGTGGTCAGGCCGATGTGGCCGCGCCGGAAATGGTGGTTGCAGCGCTAACAGCGCGTCGCTTTTCACCTGTCATCTACTTTGACAATAGTATCCGGCTTTACGCAGATCAGGCCACCCTGAACCGGCTGGAAACGCTTGCGCCAGTCATTATCGCGCCGGGTGGTACACAGGCGGACGCGCTGTTGCTTGGTGACTGCGGGCAAGGGCGCATCCAGATTGTCAGCAATGACCGTTTCCGCACATGGCGTGCGGAACATCCCCGATTGCGCGGTGACTGGCTGGTGACAGGATCAATCGCAAAGCGCGGGCGGGTCTGTTTTTCGAAGAAGCTCAGACCCGCGCCGCTGTGATATTATTTAGCGACCACGCCGCTTGACGCCGCCACGCATCCCGCCGCGCCCCATGGTGCTGCGACCGGATTTCTGCTGCGCATCGTTCACAGCCTTATCAACCGCATACTGGCGCGCCAGCGGATCATCGGCAATGGTCAGATCAACTGCTTCAAGGCGCTTGACCTCGTCACGTAAACGCGCAGCTTCTTCAAACTCAAGGTTCTCTGCAGCTTTGCGCATATCGGTGCGCAGCCCTTCAAGAACGGTTTGCAGATTGCCCCCCGCCAGCGGGTTATCGATTTTGGCAGTAATGCGGGATTGATCCGTGTCGCCTTTATAAAGGCCAGCCAGAATATCCTCGACGTTCTTCTTGACGGTTGTGGGCGTGATGCCGTGCAGCTCGTTATAGGCGAGCTGTTTGGCGCGGCGACGGTCTGTCTCGCCCATCGCGCGTTCCATACTGCCTGTGATGCGGTCGGCGTACATGATAACGCGGCCTTCAGCGTTCCGCGCCGCGCGGCCGATAGTCTGGATCAATGACGTTTCAGAGCGCAAAAAGCCCTCCTTGTCCGCATCCAGAATCGCCACCAAACCGCATTCGGGAATATCCAGACCTTCGCGCAGCAGGTTGATCCCGATCAGCACGTCAAAAGCACCCAGTCGCAAGTCGCGCAGGATTTCGATCCGTTCAATGGTGTCGATATCCGAGTGCATGTAGCGCACCCGAATACCCTGCTCGTGCATGTATTCTGTCAGATCTTCGGCCATGCGCTTGGTGAGGGTGGTGCACAGCGTGCGCATACCATCGGCTGCGACCTTGCGCACCTCGTCCAGCAAATCATCGACCTGCATCTCAACGGGGCGAATCTCGATCTGAGGGTCAATCAGGCCGGTGGGGCGGATGATCTGTTCGGTGAACACACCGCCTGCCTGTTCGATCTCCCACGCGGCGGGGGTAGCAGACACAAAGACGGATTGCGGACGCATCGCATCCCATTCCTCGAACTTCAGCGGGCGGTTGTCCATACAGGACGGCAGGCGGAAGCCATGCTCGGCCAATGTGAATTTGCGCCGGTAGTCACCTTTGTACATACCGCCGATCTGGGGCACGCTGACGTGGCTTTCATCGGCAAAGACAATTGCATTATCGGGGATGAATTCGAACAGGGTCGGGGGTGGCTCTCCGGGGGCGCGGCCGGTCAGGTAGCGCGAATAGTTCTCGATGCCGTTACACACGCCGGTTGCTTCCAGCATCTCCAGATCGAAATTGCAGCGTTGTTCCAGCCGTTGCGCCTCCAGCAGCTTGCCCTCGCTTACCAGCTGGTCCAGCCGCATCCGCAGTTCTTTCTTGATGCCTACCAGAGCCTGATTCATCGTGGGCTTGGGGGTGACATAGTGTGAGTTCGCGTAAACGCGCACCTGCTCCATCGTGTCCGTCTTTTCACCCGTGAGGGGGTCAAATTCGGTGATGCTTTCCAGTTCTTCGCCAAAGAACGACAGACGCCACGCGCGATCATCAAGGTGGGCAGGGAAAATTTCCAGACTGTCACCGCGCACACGAAACGTACCGCGCTGAAAGGCGGCATCGTTGCGCTTGTACGCCTGCGCGACCAGATCGGCGATCACCTGCCGCTGGTCATATGATGACCCGACCTTCAAATCCTGTGTCATCGCGCCATAGGTTTCGACCGACCCGATACCATAGATACAAGACACCGAGGCCACGATGATCACATCGTCGCGCTCCAGCAGCGAACGTGTAGCCGAGTGGCGCATCCGGTCAATCTGCTCGTTGATCTGGCTTTCCTTCTCGATGAAGGTATCGGACCGCGCCACGTAGGCTTCGGGTTGGTAATAGTCATAAAAGCTGACAAAATACTCGACCGCGTTATCAGGGAAAAAGCCTTTGAATTCGCCAAACAACTGCGCGGCCAGCGTTTTGTTTGGCGCCAGAATAATGGCAGGGCGTTGGGTTTCCTCGATCATCTTGGCAATGGTAAAAGTTTTGCCGGTGCCGGTTGCGCCAAGCAGCACTTGGTTGCGCTCGCCGTTGCGGATGCCCTCGGACAGCTCCTTGATCGCCGCGGGCTGATCCCCCGCCGGCTCGAATTCGGTCTTGAGCACAAATTTCTTGCCGCCTTCCAGCTTGCCGCGGGTGCGCACATCTGGGGCAGCGTTGGCCAGAATAGGCTCTGCAAGTTCGCTTTTGTCAGTCAGCGCATAGGGCATTGGACAGTCTCCGGTTTGGCGTCCTGTATAAGTGTCATGTTTTACGCACGGTTCAAGACGCAGCGCGTGTTCACCTGTCAGAAACTGTCAGCAGCAGGCGCTCTTGATCCGACAGCGCCGCCATGTCATATCCGGTGCAGCAACGACGGAGAGCTTAGATGCGCGCGAGAATCTATCAACCAGCCAGAACCGCAATGTCATCGGGTACGGCAAAAACCCACATGTGGGTGTTGGAATTCGCACCGGCCGTGGCCCGTGAGGTTGATCCGCTGATGGGCTGGACCTCCTCTTCTGATACGCAAAGCCAAGTGAAGCTGCAATTCGCTACCAAGGAAAAAGCAGTGGAATACGCCGAAGAGCATGGCATCACCGTGCAAATTCAAGATCCCAATCGCCGCAAGCCCAACATTCGCGCTGGCGGCTACGGCGAAAACTTCGCGACAAACCGTCGGGGTTCTTGGACGCATTAATCCTTCGCGGACGACAAGAAACAATACAGAGAAAAACTTGCGGGCGACCTATCCGGTCGCCCTTCGTCTTTTCTGAAAGAGGTGTTTTCAATGACAATTACCCATCTCGTCACCCATTCTGGCGGGTTCCATGCAGATGAATTGCTTTCGACTGTCATATTGTCGCGGCTGTTTCCGCAGGCAGAACTGGTACGGTCCCGTGATGCTGCGTGGATCACACCGTCGCCTGAAAAGATCATCTATGACGTGGGTCGCGACTATGACGCCGCTGCGCAACTGTTTGACCACCACCAGCGGCCCAACCCGCTGCGTGAGGATGGCCAGCCCTACAGCTCTTTCGGGTTGATCTGGTTGCATTACGGGCGCGACTATCTGCGCGCCCTGGATGTTCCAGAGGCAGATATCGAGGATATTCACAGCAGCTTTGATGCCGGTTTTGTCCTGCCGATCGATCTGGTCGATAACGGCGCATTGGCCCCCGCAACGGCTGGGCAATTGGCAGGCATGACCCTGCCCGTGTTGCTTGAAACGCTTAAACCTGTCTTCGACAATCGCGGGGCAGGGGCTGATGATCAGGCGTTTGCGGCCGCCGTGCCGGTCGCGCGGGCGTTCGTCGAAGCATCCATCGCTGGCAAAGCCGCCAAACGTCGCGCCAAAGCGATGGTGCTGAGGGCGATTGCCGAGACAGGCCGCGCGCGGGTTCTCGAGCTGCCCATGGGCATGCCGTTTCGCGCCGCCATTGAAGAGGCAGGCGCCGATCATTTGCTGTTTGTTGTGCATCCGCGTGACACAGACTGGGCCATCACCGGCATCCGGCTGAGTGGTGACAGTTTTGAACAGCGCGCAGATTTGCCTGCCGCGTGGGCGGGGCTGACCGATGATGCGCTGGAACAGGCCAGCGGTGTGAAGGGGGCAAAGTTTTGCCACAACGGGCGGTTTATTGCCGTTGCCGATACCCGCGAAGCGGCGTTGCGGATGGCAGACCTCGCCGTGCAAGAAGCGCAACAACCCGTTACTTAGTGCTGTTCGGCATCTGAATTCTTGGCAGTGCCCTCGGGAATTTCTTTCGTATACTACGGTATACTATCGACGCCTGCCGTTGCATCCGCTAAGAGGTGGCCAAACCACATATAAGGAGTCTTCTGATGTCTGATATCATTTACACCAAAGTGGACGAAGCGCCCGAATTGGCGTCTGCATCCTTCCTGCCCATCATCCAGAAATTTGCCGCCGCTGCCGGCGTTTCTGTCGGAACAAAAGACATCAGCCTTGCAGGCCGTATCCTCGCCA
Source organism: Sulfitobacter sp. F26169L (assembly GCF_026410285.1). GTDB lineage: Bacteria > Pseudomonadota > Alphaproteobacteria > Rhodobacterales > Rhodobacteraceae > Sulfitobacter. The sequence goes on from NZ_JAPMLP010000008.1 coordinate 217,800, forward strand.
CCTTCCCCGAGCATCTGGACGAGGCGCAGCGCCAGTCGGACGATCTTGCCGAACTGGGTCGCTTGGTAAAAACAACCGACGCAAACGTCATCAAACTCCCCAATATCTCCGCGTCTGTTCCGCAGCTGGTTGCAGCGGTGAAAGAGCTTCAGTCGCAGGGTTTTGCGCTGCCGGATTATCCCGAAGCGCCCAAAAGCGATGAAGAAAAAGAAATCCGCGCAAAGTACGACACGCTGAAAGGCTCTGCCGTGAACCCTGTTCTGCGCGAAGGCAACTCTGACCGCCGCGCCGCCAAAGCTGTTAAAAGCTTTGCCCAGAAGAACCCGCACCGCATGGGTGACTGGACGGCCGACAGCAAAACACAGGTTTCCGCAATGTCGGGTGGTGATTTCTTCTCGAACGAGACATCGGCGACCCTGTCCGATGAGGCGACAGCAAAAATCGTGCTGGTCAATGACGATGGTGAAACGGTTCTCAAAGACGGTTTGACATATCCCGCCGGCACCGTGGTTGACGCAACTTACATGAGCGCCGATGCACTTCAGTCTTTCCTGAAAGACGAAATCGAGCAGACCAAAAAAGACGGCACGCTGTTTTCACTGCATATGAAGGCCACCATGATGAAGGTGTCCGACCCGATCATTTTCGGCCACGCGGTAAAGGCATATCTTGCGCCGGTGTTTGAAAAGCACGGTGATGCGATGCGCGATCTGGGTGTGAACCCGAACTCGGGTCTTGGTGATCTGCTGGAGCGGGTCAAGGGCAACGCCGATATCATGGCCGATATCGAAGCCTGCATGGCCGAGCGCCCGCCGATGTACATGGTCGATTCCGACAAGGGCATCACAAACCTGCATGTTCCATCGGACGTGATTATTGACGCCTCCATGCCCGCGCTGATCCGCGCAGGCGGCAAAGGCTGGGGGCCGGACGGGAACGAATCCGACACGAATTGCGTGATCCCGGATAATTCCTACGCGCCTGTTTATGATGAAACGATCAAGTTCTTCAAAGAAAATGGCAAGCTTGATCCGGCAACTGCTGGCACCGTCCAGAACATCGGTCTGATGGCACAGAAGGCCGAAGAATACGGCTCCCACCCGACCACATTCGAAATGCCCGCAGCAGGCACTGTCAAGATGATCCTTGGCGATGGCACGGTGCTGCATGAGCACAAGGTTGAAAAGGGCGACATCTGGCGCTCTGCCTCTGCCCGTAAGGCGCCGATCGAAGACTGGGTGAACCTTGCGATTGACCGCCAGAAAGCTGAAGGCTGCCGCGCGATTTTCTGGCTGGATGCCGACCGCGCCCATGATGCGGAACTGATCGCTTATGTGAAGCCGATCCTCGAAGCAAAGGGTGTTGTCGACAAATTCGAGATCATGGCCCCCCGCGAAGCCACGCGCGCCTCGCTTGAGACAATCACTAAGGGTGAAAATACAATCGCCATCACCGGCAACGTGCTGCGCGACTACCTGACCGATCTGTTCCCGATTCTGGAACTGGCGACATCTGCCAAGATGTTGTCGATTGTAAAACTGATGAACGGTGGCGGCTTGTTTGAAACCGGCGCTGGCGGCTCTGCCCCCAAGCACGTTCAGCAATTGCAACAGGAAAACCATCTGCGCTGGGACAGTCTGGGTGAATTCTGCGCGCTGGGTGAAAGCCTGACGTTCCTTGCGGATGCCAAGAACAATGAAAAGGCGCGTGTGCTGGGGCAGGCGGTAGATGCCGCGACCCAAGGTATACTCGACAATGGCCGCTCGCCCTCGCGCAAGGTCGGTGAGCCTGACAACCGCGACAGCCACTACTGGTTCGCGCGCTACTGGGCGCAGGCCCTGGCCGATCAGAAAGACGATGCAGAACTGGCCGAGCATTTTGCGCCGGTCGCCAAAGCGCTGGGCGAGAACGAAGACAAGATCATCTCCGAACTTGCCGCGGCACAGGGCAGCCCTGCCGATCTGGGCGGGTATTATCACACGGACGACGCCAAGACCGCAGCAGTTATGCGCCCGTCGAAAACCCTGAACGACATTATCGGGTAACTGTCCGATACCCCGATCATCAGGCCGCGCTTTGCAAAAAGCGCGGCCTTTTTCGTGTTTGCCCCGGCGGAGCAAGCTTGATTGAAAATGGGGCTTGGCGGCCTCGCACTGCGCCGCTATCAATCGGCTTCCGACCTTGAAAAGGAGCCTGCCATGAGTGCTGTCGCTGATCGTATTGCCCGTAATATCGCAGACGATATCGGTGCCAGTCCGGCGCAAGTAACCGCCACGGTTGCATTGCTGGACGGGGGGGACACGGTGCCGTTTGTGGCGCGCTACCGCAAAGAGGCGACTGGCGGTCTTGATGATACCCAGCTTCGCCGCCTTGCCGAGCGGCTGGATTATCTGCGTGACCTTGAAAAGCGCCGTGCAAGCATCCTTGGTGAAATTACATCACAGGGCAAACTGACCGATGCGCTGGCGCGCGAGATTGCCAAGGCCGACACGAAATCGGTGCTGGAAGATCTCTATCTGCCGTTCAAACCCAAGCGGCGCACCAAAGCGATGATCGCCCGCGAAAACGGGTTGGAACCATTGCTGCGTGCCATTCTTGAAAATCGCACAGCTGATCCCGCCAAGCTGGCGCAATCCTATCTGGGCGACACGGTCGCAACCGAAAAAGACGCGCTGAACGGCGCACGTGACATTCTGGTAGAAGAGCTGGGCGAAAACGCCACCTTGCTGGGGCGTCTGCGCGATGTGATGCAGAAAGAGGCGCTGATCACCGCGCGCGTGATTGCAGGCAAAGAAGAGACCGGCGCGAAATTCTCGGATTACTTCGATCACAGCGAAAAGTGGGCAACGATACCGGAACACCGAGCGCTTGCCATTCTGCGCGCTGCCAAGGAAGAAGTCGTCACACTCAACATCGCGCCCGATCCGGAGGTTGGTCTGCCGCGCATCATCAACATCATCGCGGCAGAAATCGGAATAACGGGCCAGGGGGCTGGTGATCTGTGGTTGCGCGGTGTGGTAAGCTGGGCGTGGAACCTAAAGCTTGGCCTGTCGATGTTCATGGATCTGATGGCCGATCTACGTCAACGCGCCCATGCCGCTGCAATAGATGTGTTTGCGCGCAATCTGCGTGATTTGTTGTTGGCCGCCCCTGCGGGAGCGCGCGCAACGCTGGGTCTTGATCCTGGTATCCGCACAGGCTGCAAGCTGGCCGTGGTGGATGAAACGGGCAAGCTGTTAGAGACAGCGACGATTTATCCGTTCCAGCCGCGCAATGATCTGCGCGGGGCAGAGGAAGCGCTGATCCAGTTAATCCGCCGCCACAAGATTGCCCTGATCGCGGTGGGCAATGGCACCGCCAGCCGTGAATCCGAACGGCTTGTCGCGGATGTGATCAAGCGCTTGCCAGCAGGCAGCCCCCGCCCGACGCCTGTTATCGTTTCCGAAGCAGGCGCGTCGGTCTATTCGGCGTCCGAACTGGCCTCGCAGGAATTTCCCGATATCGATGTATCCCTGCGCGGCGCGGTATCCATCGCGCGCCGCTTGCAGGACCCGCTGGCCGAACTGGTAAAAATCGAACCCCAGGCTATCGGGGTAGGGCAATACCAGCATGACGTTGATCAACGACGTCTTGCACAAACCCTTGCTGCGGTTGTCGAGGATGCTGTGAACGCGGTGGGCGTCAACGTTAACATGGCATCCGCGCCGCTGCTGTCCCATGTGGCAGGACTTGGCCCGTCGCTGGCGCAGTCCATATTGGCGCATCGTGATGCAAACGGCCCGTTTGCAAACCGCAAGGCGCTTTTGAAGGTGGCAGGGTTGGGGCCGAAAGCGTTTGAGCAATGCGCGGGCTTTTTGCGGATCACCGACGGGACGGAACCGCTTGATGCATCATCCGTCCACCCCGAGGCTTACGGGCTTGCGCGCAAGATCGTGCAAGCCTGCGGTCGCGATATCCGCGCAATCATGGGCGACAGCAGCGCGTTGGCAAATGTCACGGCAGAGCAGTTTGTCGATGATACCTTCGGTCTGCCCACTGTCCGCGATATTCTGGCAGAGCTGGAAAAGCCCGGCCGTGACCCGCGCCCGACATTCAAAACCGCCACCTTTGCCGAAGGTATCGACAGTATTACAGACCTCAAGGCTGGCATGTCACTGGAAGGAACTGTGACAAACGTTGCGGCCTTTGGTGCCTTTGTTGATATAGGTGTACATCAGGACGGGTTGGTGCATGTCAGCCAGCTTGCCGATCGCTTTGTCAAAGACCCGCACGAAGTTGTCAAAGCCGGTGATATCGTGCGGGTGCGGGTGACCGAAGTAGACGTTGCCCGCAAACGGATCGGTCTGAGCATGCGCAGGGATGGCGGCGGGGCGTCTGCACAAAATAAACAGCCCGAGAAACAGCCCAGGTCGAACAAGAAGCCAAAAACTGCCAAGCCGGCCCAATCACAAGGCGAGGGTCAGGGCGCATTTGGTTCGGCGCTGGCCGCCGCGATGAAACGCCCTGCCAGTGGCGCCTAACGGTAGAGCATAACCCCGAGAGCGGTGCGGTATTGTGGTCAAAACAATGGCTTGCTGTATTGTAGAAAATAGCACACCAAATCACTGATGAAATTTTGCCTATAGAATAAGGACACGCTCATGGCTCTTGCAATCGATACGGCCCAGTATACCAACCTTGACGTTAAAGATCATGGTGAAGGCGTCTGGGTAGTGACGTTGAACCGTCCGGCAAAGCGCAATGCGCTGGACATCGATACGATCGAGGAACTGGTCGAGTTTTTTTCAACCGCACCACGCGCAGGTGTGCGTGCGGTTGTGCTGGCCGGAGCAGGGGATCACTTCTGCGCAGGCCTTGATCTGATTGAACACCATGACGAAGACCGCAGCCCGGCCGATTTCATGCATGTCTGCTTGCGCTGGCACGAAGCGTTTAATAAAATGGAATATGGCGGCGTACCCGTGATCGCTGCATTGCAAGGCGCCGTTGTCGGTGGAGGTCTGGAGCTGGCCAGCTCAGCCCACATCCGTGTAATGGACCAGACAGCCTACTTCGCCCTACCTGAAGGTCAGCGCGGCTTGTTCACCGGTGGCGGGGCAACCATCCGCGTCACCGATCTGGTCGGTAAATCCCGTATGATAGACATGATGCTGACAGGACGCGTTTATCAGGGTCAGGAAGCTGTCGATCTGGGACTGGCCCAGTATATCGTAGACGGCTCAAGCTATGATGCCGCGCTGGAACTGGCGCGCAAGGCAGCGCAGAACCTTCCACTATCCAATTTCGCAATCTGCTCGGCCGTCAGCCACATGCAGAACATGTCGGCAATGGATGCCGCCTATGCCGAAGCAGTCGTTGCAGGTGTCGTGAACACTCAGCCGGACGCGCGCGCACGCCTTGCCGCATTCGCCGATAAAAGCGCAGCACGCGTACGCCCGAACGACTAAAAATGTTCTGGCACCCTATTGTGGTGCCAGACCGTCCTCACTTGGTTGAAGTTCCTTCCGGAATCTCCTTCGTGTGACAAAAACCAAATCCCAAACACATCGATGTACTTCACGGGTTGCCGGATCCAGCCGAATCCGTGCGGTTCGATGCAATCGTAACCAAGGCCCAGTTTGATTCTGGTGATTCCATGGCAGAATCGGGATGGAACGGCTGATTCACACCCCTGATGGTCAGAAATACAGCTGAGTCTGCCTGATTTTCAGAGACCAGGGAGAATTTGACTGAAAGCGGCGTGCTCTCTGAAGAAATGATTATCAAATAAAATCATTAATATACAGCGTCTTATACTGAAAAACGCAAGAAGTTTGGATTTTTTGCGGAAAGCGCTTGCGGGTCTTTGAAAGTAACACTAGAACGCCTCTTACCGAAGCGCAGCAATGAGCGACGGGGCAGC
>NZ_JAPMLP010000009.1 GCF_026410285.1 Sulfitobacter sp. F26169L
GTTTCCAGCTGCTCTTCTGTCGCAGGATTGATGGTGGTGATCTGACCGGTCATAAATTTCTCCAAAATTTGGTAAACTAATCTTGGAAACGCAACGTATCGCGTGATGAAAAAGTTCCTTATATGCGGTCATAGTGCATGAAGTTAACTGGTGAGTTAGGTGACCTGCTTTTACCAACGCTGGTGCTGTGTTGAAGCAGGCCCAAGATGCGGTAACTGACAGAAGTGACTTCACATCCGGAAAAAACGGGCTTGTTGCGCTCCTTGCGTAACTTTGCGTTCCGCCACACCTCGCGTCAAACTTCATTTCATAACTGCATCCATGACCGGAGGCTGTCACAATGTGAATGCATTTTTACCGCATCGAAGTGCGATACCGCCTTCGCAAGCCGCGCCAGAAATTGTGTTTTAGGACGCGGCGACCTCATCAGCGGCAAACCTCCGCAAGATGGTTCCTCAAACCCACTCCAGCGAAAGCCTGACAAAACGAGCCAACGGACTGATACCGCTTGAAATTGGAACTTTGAACCGTGTCTTTTTGATTGTTTGCGCGCCGGCCCACGCCACATCTGCGGGCGTCAAGACCCTTTACGGCCGTTCTCATATGGTGTCAGCCGCAAGCTGAGCGCTGAAAAATAGCGCCCAGATTGACGTAAATCATCCCGTCTGTGGCAGCCTCGGGGTCTTCGGCAAAACCGGACCGACGCACATATCGCATTCATCGCAGAAGGCCGGCCAGTCGTTTGGAAATAATCTCTTCTGCATCGGTCACAATACGGCCGATAAGATCCGCACAACTCGGAACGTCATTAATCAGCCCTTGTACTTGACCGGCCCAGATCAGACCGGCATCCAGATCCCCGCTTGCCAGTGCGTTGCGACCTTTTGCGCCCGAAACATAGGGCTGAACATCTGCAAAGGTAGCGCCCGGTTTTGAAGCGATCTCAACCACCATATCGGAAACCGAGTTTTTCGCGACACGACCAGTGTTATTGAAACCTCTGAAAATCAGGTTCGTGTCCCGCTCGCCGTTCTTTACAAGAAACTGTTTTACCGTGTCGTGAATCGGGGCCTCTTGCGTGGCGCAAAACCGGGTGCCCATGTTGATACCTTCGGCCCCCAACGCCATCGCAGCCGCAAGACCGCGACCATCCCCGAACCCGCCCGACGCGAGCATCGGCACTGTCACCTGATCCGCCGCCGCTGGAATTAACACCAGTCCGGGAACGTCGTCTTCTCCGGGGTGGCCCGCACACTCAAATCCATCGATCGAAATGATATCGGCACCCATACGCTGTGCTGACAGCGCGTGACGCACCGAGGTGCATTTGTGCAGTATCGTTATTCCATTGGCTTTGAAGTCGTCGATATGCTCCTGCGGGCGTCCACCAGCAGTTTCCACAATCGTGATCCCGCTTTCGATAATCGCGCGCCTGTATTCTGCATAGGGGGGAGGGGTGACAGATGGGAGAATGGTCAAATTAACCCCGAACGGTTTGTCCGTCATCTCGCGGCATCGCTTAATTTCGGCGACAAGCGCTTCCGGGGTCGGCTGTGTCAACGCTGTCAGAAGACCAAGCCCGCCAGCATTGGATACTGCCGCAACGAGTTCAGCCGTGCCAACCCACATCATTCCGCCCTGAACGATTGGGTGCTCGATCCCGAGCATTTCGGTGATCCGTGTGTGTAATGCCATTAAAGTATCTCCCAAGTTATTTTGCTCGAAGCATTGCAGTTTCGCGTACCTGATTTATAGTTTAATTAATCGTATAGTGAGTTTTTTTGATGTGCCACATGTTTATTAACCAACTTAGGCGCAAAATTACTGCCGTGCGTTGGTATGTTGCGGGTTTTGGCCCACAAGAGCCTCCGGAACAGCATATCATCGACCAGCACTCGTGATAAACGGGACGGTCTGCGCAGGAATTGCGCAATGCCCATCAGCGGATTAAATTCCACACGCCTGAAATGAAAGAGCCCAGCCATGACCGACACCTCAATCCTCTTCAACCCCTTGAAAGCCGGCGATCTGGAGCTTCCCAATCGCGTAGTAATGGCGCCCCTCACCCGCAACCGTGCGCACGGTGACGGCACGCCTTGCGCGATGGCGGCAACCTATTACGCCCAGCGGGCCAGTGCGGGCCTGATCATCAGTGAAGCCACACAAATTAGCGAAATGGGGAAGGGATATCTCGACACCCCTGGGATCTATACGCAAAAGCAGGCCGATGCGTGGGCGCGGATAGTTGAAACTGTTCATGCAGCTGGTGGAAGGATTGCCCTGCAACTGTGGCATGTTGGGCGCATCAGTCATGTTTCCCTTCTTCCTCATGGCGCACAGCCGCTGTCTTCCAGCGCGATACGCGCCAATACCAAGACCTTTACAGAAAACGGATTTGAGGACTGTTCGGAGCCGGTGGCGATTGGTAAAGACGATATCGCGCGCACACTGGATGGCTACGCCACAGCTGCGCAGTTCGCAAAGCAGGCCGGATTTGATGGCGTCGAAATCCACGGCGCAAATGGCTATCTTCTTGACCAGTTTCTTCAGGACGGCGTAAATCGGCGCGAGGATGAATATGGCGGATCTGCGGAAAACCGCATGCGTCTGTTACGGGAAGTGGTAGTGCGCGTTGCGGATGTCTATGGCGCTTCTCGTGTGGGTGTGCGTCTGTCGCCGCTGGGTCAGGCCAATGACATTTCGGACAGCGATCCAGAAACACTTTTCGGCGCTGTTGTCGACATGCTATCGCAGCGTGGCCTCGCATATCTCCATTTTGTGGAAGGTTTTTACGGGAACAATGCAACTGACGCCGACCGCGCCATGTTAAAGCGCCTGCGCGCACGGTTTGATGGGACCTATTTCGGAAATGGCGATTATGATGCGAAAAAAGCTTCGGATGCCATTGGGGCAGGGCACGCGGATGCTATTACGTTTGGCCGACCGTTTATCGCCAACCCTGATTTGCCAGAAAGATTCCGTCGCGGCGCGTCTTTGAATGATGCTGACAAGCGTCGCTTTTACGGCGGCGGTGCGGAAGGCTATATTGATTATCCTTTCCTTAAGAAAATGGCGCATGAAGAAACTTGAAAGCCGTGTTCAAGATCATGCACTTCAGTCGCGAACCGGCACATTAAACACGATTGCGTACCGCTTTCCGTGAGTTCCAAAGAGTTGGTTCTATTAAATACTCTCTCTGGCACGATGCCGATCCATACAGGATTTTTTGAGCGTTATTCGACGCTGGTCATTGCGTGACAAAATGCCAATACGCGAGATTGCGCGACGCTCGGGTTTGGCAACAACACAACGTCAACACCAGACGCTGGCGTTGACATTATTGAGGAACCGTTCGTGATCTATCGCCCGATCGGCCAGATCGTGTGGGCTTTGATAGATCGGGATGTTCAGGACGAGATCAACTTGCGCATCGGCGGTGATATGTTTGACCTGACGGCCTAAAACATCGAAGGAAGCAGGCTACCCGCGCAACGCGTATACTCTGGGCAAAGCTTGAAGCAACCGCAAATTGCGATAAGTATGTTCTGCATGCGTAAGCTTAGATTGGAAGGATACGACGTGGGAATTGGATTGATTGGTGCGATTATCATTGGCGGTCTGGCGGGGTGGATTGCCAGTATGATAATGAAAGTCGATACTGGCTTGTTCGCTAATATCGGGCTCGGGATCATTGGCGCAGTTGTGTTGAATTTGATCTTGGGTGCGTTGGGTATTTATGCTGAGAAAAGCTGGCTTGCGCAATTGGTTGTTGGACTGGTTGGGGCTTGCGTCTTGATTGCAGGGTGGCGAGCAATCAAACGGTAGCCATTTAAATGGAGTTGTGACGGTTACTGCTTCCGATTGCCGATTCCACGGTATGAAAGTAACCGGTGCTGATACAAACACCTTCCATCAGTGATAATGTTGCTGCTCTCCGCCGTGGATCACTGTGCATGCGGTCCGTAGTTGCGCGTGATGCTTGTCTGACATCAGCACCCGTAGGACATATTTAGGGATTTGGACTGTGGGTGATTTCTGGTTCATGTCATCAATCAGGAGATCGAGACCACAAACATCGACGTAGGCCGCCGAGAAGGTGGTTAGGAACATCCGCCGTAGGACATGGCAGACTTACTCAGCCGGGGAAAAGATCCGCATTGTTTTGACAGAGCTTCGCGGCGAAAAGTGCATCTGAGTGCTGCACCGAGCTTTCAGGGACCGCTGAACTATGGGATGGCGTCGATCTTAGAGGTTTTGAAAACCTCCTACAAAGTGCTAATTGGATCCCGTCTGCCGATCTTCACCCTCGCGAAATAAATCAAGTAGAACTGAAAGTAGCGGCCATTTCGGCTGCAAGAACTGCTATTGTAGCGGCAAGATTTCAATTCTGTTTAGATATATATAACGAAGAATGGCAAATCCATCCCAGGACGCTCTACGCCACGCAAATTCGAACATGGTACGGTCTTCATATCCCTAACCGACAACTACAGGCAAAGCTTGCGGAATAATATTGCAGGTCGACCCCGGGGTCAAGAGACGTCTGCGACAAGTGCTGCAGTGACAACCTCCGCTACACTTGATCCTTTTCGCTAACTGTAATGCGATAGATGCCATGGAAGTCATCGAAATCAATAATCTGACCTCCTTTTTTAATCATTATCTTGCCACTCCTCGCAAGCTTGATTGCGCGCTCTTTGACTTGATCCATCAATGGACGCCAATCGGCTTCATCACGTCCCCCAACATGACGCGCAACTTCTGACGGGCAAATTGTTTTGCCCATTCCCCGCTCGGCGGCAAGTTTCAAGATGGCATTGTCGATTTTATCTATTTGTTTCATAGCGGTAGTGCTTGCATAGATGTCTCAAAAAAAATCGGTGAGCCGTGGGGTATGTCAGTTTTGACAGTCTCAATGTTTGCCCAGTGTTTAATCCAGTCCAGCGCACTAGCCTCCATTCAAATAGCAGTTTCAGATCTGGGCGTTATCCATAGTTACATTGGTTATTCTTTCCAGCTTCATGCCATTCGACAAATAGCTCCTGCTCTTCTAATATTGCGTTCACCTACTTCAGAATTTGCAATTTATAAGGTAAATTATGTTAACTTTTCGCGACGTAAGATCGCGCTGAACCATATGGCCGGAGCAGAGAGTATGCCATAACGGCAAACAGTTCATGCAATCGACCTACCGCGCTGTTTTCAGGATCATGTCGGCAGCTTTCTCGGCGATCATCACCACCGGAGAGGCTGTATTGCCCGACACAATTTTCGGCATGATCGAGGCATCGATAACCCGCAGGCCGGTCAGCCCGTGCACTTTTAAATCCACGCCCACGACCGACATCGGGTCGCTGCCCATTTTGCACGTTCCGACCGGGTGAAAGATGGTTGTGGCGATATTGCCAGCCTGTTCAAGAAGATCTTCGTCGCTCGTGTGCGCCGGTCCGGGAAGGATCTCCTCGGGCGCGTGCGGTTGCAGTGCTTTGGCGGTCATGATCCGGCGCGCCTGCCGGATGGATTCAACCGCAACGCGTTTGTCATTCTGTGCAGACAGATAATTTAGCCTGATGTCGGGCTGTTCGTAATGATCCGCCGACTGCGCGTGGGTTGATCCAATGCTTTCGGGGCGAAGATTACACACCGACACCGTAATTGCAGGGAATGGGTGCAGCGGATCACCCAGCTTGTCGGTCGACAGCGGCTGTACGTGGTATTCAAGGTCCGGCGTTTCAAGCGAAGGGTCGGATTTGCTGAACATGCCAAACTGGCTGGGCGCCATGGACAGTGGGCCGCTTTGTTTCAGCAAATATTCCAGACCCATCCGCGCCTTGCCCGTCATTGAATTTGCCATTGTGTTCAGCGTCTTGGCGTTGCGCACTTTATACACCGTGCGGATTTGCAGATGGTCTTGCAGGTTTTCACCCACGCCGGGACTGTCGTGCTGTGGCGTAACGCCCAGACCGGCAATCACATCCGGCTGGCCGATTCCCGACATCTCAAGAATTTTGGGCGAGTTGATGGCACCGGCCGCTAACAGCACCTCAGCGCTGCACCGCGCCTCACAGATTTTGCCGTCTTTGGCAAACCGCACGCCAACCACCTTTTTACCCTCAAGGATCAGGCTTTCGGTATGGGCCTGTGTCAGAACCCGCAGGTTCGGGCGTTTCATCGCAGGGCGTAAAAACCCGCGCGCCGTGCTCCACCGCACACCGTTTTTCTGGTTAACCTCGAAAAACCCCGATCCCTCGTTATTGCCATCGTTGAAATCATCGCGCGGATGAATTCCGAATTCTTTTGCGCCCTCCTGAACCGCTTTCAGGATGTCCCAGCTGAGTTTCTGCTTGCTGACCTTCCATTCGCCGCCCGCACTGTGCAGACCGGTTTTGCCGCCGTGGTGATCCTCCGATTTCAGGAAATACGGCAGCACATCGTCCCAGCCCCATCCAGTGTTGCCGAGCTGGCGCCAGTGATCGTAATCCGCCGCCTGCCCGCGCATATAGATCATGCCGTTTACCGACGAACACCCGCCCAGAACCTTGCCGCGCGGATAGACCAGCGCACGCCCGTTCAGCCCCGCTTCGGGGGCGGTTTTCATCATCCAGTCGGTGCGCGGATTGCCGATGCAGTACAGGTATCCAACAGGAATTTTCACCCAGTGATAATTGTCCTTCTGCCCCGCTTCCAACAGCAGAACACGGGTTTTCGGATCGGCGCTCAGCCGGTTGGCCAGAACACACCCCGCCGTGCCGGCACCGACAATAATATAGTCATAGCTGCCGACCAGCGTCTCGGTATGTGTCATTGAAAATGCTCCAGAAGCCGCGAATCCGCGTGATGTCGCGATCAACATAGAACGCCAGTACCGTAAGGTCAGGGGGTAATTTTCCCGGATGCGCCAATTGGCCCCCCTGCCCCGCCGGAACGCCCCTTTGTCAAGGGGCGGCCGGTTTCATGGATCAGCTTTCGCGCACGCCTCTTTCGATGCGATCACCCAGCGTCTTGTCGACGTTACGCCAGTATTCAAATGCACGTTTCAGGATCGGCTCGGACACACCGCCCTTAAGGTGACCGACAACGTTGCTGACCAGACGGTCCCGTTCGCCGTCATCAAGGACATCGCGCACCAGCGTACCCGCCTGCCCCCAATCATCATCATCCTCGCGCAGCGTATAGGCGGCGCGTACCATGTCTCCGTCAGCGTGCCATTTCCCCGCATCATCGGTCAGCGACGGATCGGCGTGCGGCCCGCCGTAAGAGTTGGGCGCGTACACCGGATCGCTGACGTTATCGACACGCATTGCGCCGTCCTTGCTGTAGCTGTGCACCGGGGCGATCGGGCGGTTTACCGGGATCTGGGCAAAGTTTGCGCCCAGCCGAGCGCGGTGCGCATCGGAATAGGAAAAACTGCGCCCCAGAAGCATTTTGTCCGGGCTCAGGCCAATGCCGCGTACCAAGCTGTCAGGCGCAAAAGCGGCCTGTTCGATCTGGGTGTGGAAATCGGTCGGGTTGCGATCCAGTGTCAGTCTGCCCACCTCGATCAGCGGATAATCGGCATGAGGCCAGACTTTGGTCAGGTCAAACGGGTTGAAGCGATATGTCTTGGCCTCCTCGAACGGCATCACCTGCATGTGCAAGGTCCATGTGGGGAAGTTCCCCTCCTTGATGGAGTTGAACAGATCGCGGCGGTGATAATCACCATCTTCACCGGCCAGCTTGTCCGCTTCGGCCTGTGTCAGAAAATCGTTACCCTGATCTGTCTTGAAGTGATACTTGACCCAGAATTTTTCGCCATCGGCGTTGGCCCAGCTATAGGTGTGACTGGAAAACCCGTCCATATGGCGCCACGTTTTCGGGATGCCACGATCCCCCATCAACCACGTGACCTGATGCGCGGACTCTGGTGAAAGTGTCCAGAAATCCCACTGCATATCATGGTCGCGCAATCCGCTGTCCGCGCGGCGTTTCTGCGAGCGGATGAAATGCTGGAACTTCATCGGGTCGCGAATGAAAAACACTGGTGTGTTGTTCCCGACCATGTCGTAGTTGCCCTCGGTCGTGTAGAATTTCAGCGAGAAACCGCGCGGGTCGCGCCATGTGTCCGGGCTACCGCTTTCGCCTGCCACAGTTGAAAAGCGGATCAAAATATCGGTCTTGGTGCCGGGCTGGAAGACGGCAGCGCGGGTGTATTTGCTGACATCCTGAGTTACTTCGAAATGACCGAATGCACCGCCGCCTTTCGCGTGGGGCTGGCGCTCGGGGATACGCTCGCGGTTAAACTGCGCCATCTGTTCAATCAGATAGTGATCATGCAACAGGATCGGCCCGTCGGGCCCGATGGTAAGCGAGTGTTCATCGCTGGCGACAGGTGCGCCACCATCAGTTGTGGTAAACTTTCCCTTATCCTTAGTCATAGTCAGTACTCCTCTGTAATTCTCTGCGCAGAAATGTCGTGTCGTAACCGCCATCGATTTCGCGCGGGCTGACCGCAGCGTTTTCCGCAATCATCGGATGAATCGCTGGGATGCGAGACTTCCTTTCCGGTTAGCTCTGGATACTAGCCATGTTCCCGGATCTTTCAACCGGCGACAGCAAAGCAGCCAGCACCCTACAAATGAAGATCACCAACCAAAAAGGAACGGATTTCAGGTCACTATTGTTGCAATCCCATCTATCGGTGTGTCCATACCCATGAAGTCATCGCGATTTGATCGCTTCTCACAGCGTGCGATGAGAATGCTCTATCCTCCGACCGACGTCGCTGATCGAAGTCTTATCAAGGAAACGCCCGCGCCTACCGCAACGATACACAATCCCGCCAATTCGAACGAGCGGTCTGGCACCATCAGGCCTAAAGCTCCCGTTCCTACAATCACACGTTCGATCAGATTTATTCTGCCAACTTTGTAAAGATAACCTTCAAGCGAGCACGATAGCGCGACCAGTGCAAGTATTGCGGTAGTAACTGCCAGCACGATTGCAACGATGTCACCGCCCTGAAGCAGCAGCGCAGGTTCATACACAAAGACAAACGGAAGGATGAACAACGCTATCCCCAACCGCATAGAAGTAAAGCCGGTAGCCATGCCCTTCGCACCTGAAATCTGCGCTGCTGTAATGGATGCAAGCGCGACCGGCGGCGTGATGTATGACAGCATCCCCCAGTACAGCACGAAAAGGTGGGAACCGATGGGCGACAGACCCAGCTTGACCAATGCTGGCGCTAAAATGGTTGCAAGGAAAATGTAGCAAGCCGAAACTGTCATGCCCATGCCCAAGACAAAGCTGGTGATCGCGCCAAGGACCAGCAGCAGGAATGTGCTTTGCCCCCCGTACTGGACCAGTTCGCGGGAAAATGCGCCCCCTACACCGGTGATTGCCAGCGATCCAACCACAAGCCCGACACCGCACAACGTGGCGATAAGATAGGCGATATCCTTGGTCACCCCCTCCACCAGCTTGCGCGCTGCGTCCAGCGCGGGTATTTCGCGGTACCGCACCAACGAGAGCAACAACATCAACGCCGTAGCATAATAAGCCGCGCGTGCGGGACTGATCACAAACAACAATACCACCAACGCAACCAGTGACATCAGATGATGCCAGCCTTGCGAAACCACCACACCCAGAACCGGAATTTCCTGATCGAGCGGTGTTGTAATGTTATTGCGCGCAGCAAACAGATCAACTTGTAGAAGCAGAGCCAGATAATACAGCGCCGACGGCACAATCGCAGCGACAATGATTGTGGTATACGAAACGTCAAGAAATGAAGCCATAATAAACGCGACCGCGCCCATAACAGGCGGCATCAAAGTGCCGCCAGTGGATGCACAGGCCTCAACTGCACCAGCATATCGCGCGGGATAACCTGCTTTTTTCATCGCCGAAATTGTCATACGTCCGGTGGACAGAACATTTGAGATGACCGAACCTGAAAGCGAGCCGAACAGGGCGCTGGACATAATTGCCACCTTGGCCGACCCACCACGGCGGCGGCCCATCAAGGCCATCGACAGCTCCATAAAGAAACGTGCCCCGCCAATTGCGTTCAGCACTGCACCAAAGATGATAAAGCCGACGAGCGTATCCGCAACAACTCTGAGAGGGATGCCGATAAGGCTTTCCATGCCCATAACATGCGCCGCAGCAGTTTCAGGAAGGGTAAGCGCCGGACCCCACAAAAAACCGGGCATGTATTCCGCGAACAGCGGATAGGCCGCAAAAAACGTACAGATAATCAACAAAAGTAGCCCACCGGAGCGCCGAAGCGCCTCAAGTGCAAGCAGTACCATGATGACAGACACCACCGCAGGCACGGTGGGCGCAACTACATCCCAGCCTTGAGTGATAATATTTTCAGCATTTACTGCTAGATAAATGCCTGCCCCCAACGACAGCGCAGAAAACAACCAGTCAAACGGGCTGACGCGTACCACGGCGCTGTCCGCACGGGCGGGAAGTAAAAGGAAGGATGTCGCGAGGAATAACGCGATGAGCAGATAATAATATCGGTTCGACAACAGCGGAAAAAGGCCCAGCAGCTCGATGTTAAAGGTTTGCAAAACAATGCCAACTAGCCCGACCGCACCGAGTATGCCGACAACAACACGGGCCGGACCGTTCAACCTGTCGGGGATAGCTTCTTTTGAATCAGACATTGCAAAAACCCTTGCCAAAAACAGTCAGCCCCCACCCGCAAAATCGCGGGCAGGGACAAGTATCACAAAATTATTTCAAGGACTTTGCGCGGTGATCTGCCCAGAAGGCAGGCCAGTCTTTTGCAGACACGTTCTGGTCAAATGCCGCCTCAGTGGCTTCTTCCCACGCAGCCTGAACTTTTTGCATCCGTTCAAGGCGCTCAGTATGCCATTTCTGATCATTTTCGGACCAGACGCCGATTTCTTTCAGGTATTTTATAGCACCAGGGTGGAATGGTGCATCCTGCGGAGTTGTGCCGGACTTATCTGTCGCCCAGTTGGGCATCGCTGATGTTGCGTCTTTGTAAATATCAAATGACGTGTCCAGCGCTTTGATAAAGTTATACACCTCGGTCTCGTCCGCTTCGGCGTAAACAGTAACCATCGGATAGCGTACGGCAAAAATCTCGGCAGGATTTTCTTCGGAGATGCCTGCACCGCTGGTAGCGGTAGTAGGAGCGAAAAAGCTTGCGACTTTGGTAATCGCGTCCCAGCCTTCGGTATTATCCTTATTTAGCGGCGCCCAGCTAAGCCCACGTGAAGAGCCTTCAAGCTCGTACAGGGTTGCCGCAGTGGGAGTCGTGCCTGCTACATCTGCCTGACCATCGACAACTGCGCGCAAGGCCGCACCGTATGAAGGCACTTCAACAACCTCAACATCATCCCACGTCAATCCGGCAAACGCCAGCATCGCTTCGACCTTGATGTTGATTGATGGATTGGCTTTGATCCGTGGCACCCGCTTGCCGCGAATATCCGCAATCGTTTTGATGCCGCTGTCTGTTGCGATGGCCATACCAAAAGTTGACGGACGACCGGCAACAATGCGCAAATCTTGCGGCCCCCATTCCTGCGCTTCAAAATCATACAGCGCCTCGGTCGCAAAATAGACCTCGTTGGCCAGCCAGCCGTATTGCACGCGGCCCGTTTTAAGGGGGAGAAGGCGACCGATGGACGTACCCGATGGCGTAATCCGCACGCGTGTTCCGAACTCCTTGCCAAAAGCATCAGCAATCGCAGATGCTTCGGCATAACCACTAGAGCCGACATCGTAAGTGGACCAAAGCATTGAACGCGGCAGTTCGACGTCTTGAGCAGCGGCGGGGAATGCTGCGGCTACCGCCAAAGCGGCCGCACCAAGGGTAGCGGTAAATTTGAAAGTCATTGGGTGTCCTCCGTTAGGTTTCTTGATTTATTGCTGCAATTTATCGTTAGGTGCCGCCGCCCTTGTCAGGTGTGATTCCGTCCGCGGTGAGTTTCGCAATTTCCACTTCAGAAAATCCCGCCTCAGCCAAAATTTCACTCCGGTGCTGTGCAAACTTCGGGGGCTTGCGCCGAAAGCTAGCTGGCGTTGCAGTTGCCTTTACCGGCGCGCCAAGGCCGCGATACTCGTCTATACTGACGGTCATTTCACGATGCGCAGTATGCGGATGCGCCAACGCCTCACCCACGTCCAACACCGGACCAGCCGGCACGCCTGCGGTGATCAGTCTGTCAGCCAGATCGGCCCCGTCAAAACCTGCAAGTACGGCTTCAAGTGCGCCGCGCAGCTCTGTCCGGTTTTTGACCCGCAACCCGTTAGAAACAAAGAGTGGATCGGACGCTATGTCGGGCGCCCCGATCACCTCGCATAAACGGGCAAACTGCCGGTCGTTGCCAACTGACAGATAAATCGGGCGATCCCGCGTGGCGTATGTAGAATAAGGCGAGATATTGGGGTGATCGTTGCCTGTTCTACGGGGCAGATTCCCCGACATTGTATAGTTTGCCGCATGGGGATGCAGCAGCGACAATGCGCTGTCGAACAATGCTGCCTCGACGAACTGGCCCTTACCAGAGGTGCTGCGGTGATGCAGTGCCAACAAAATGCCCTGAACCGCATTCAACCCTGTCACCATATCCACAACAGGCAAACCCACTCGCGTAGGGCCGGTTTCTTCAGTGCCATTCACGCTCATTAAACCGCCCATGGCCTGAAGAATTGCATCGTAACCCGGCATGCCGCCCAACGGCCCATCCGCACCAAAGCCGCTAACCCTGCAATGGATCAGCTTTGGAAACCGCACAGATAAGGTATCATACCCGATGCCCCATTTTTCCAAGGTGCCTGTTTTGAAATTCTCCAGCAGGACGTCGGCATCTTCAAGCAGGCGCATCAAAACCTGCTGGCCGTCTTCATGGCGCAGATCAAGCGCAAGCGCGCGTTTGTTGCGGTTGATCCCGATAAAATACGAGGCGGTGTCTTCATGGAATGGTGGCCCCCATGCGCGTGTTTCATCGCCCATGGGAGGTTCAATCTTTATCACATCCGCGCCGTGGTCACCCAGTATCTGCCCCGCAAACGGCCCCCCCAGAACGCGAGACAAGTCGATGACCTTCAGGCCCTTCAACGCACCGGTGTTTGCAGTGCTCATTGTGCTGCAACCTTATGCGTTGTCTCACCATTATCGGCAAGAGCACGGTCCAGAAGCGCTGCGATATCGGCCTCTGTTTCGCCCTCTGCATCGGTCTTTGCCAGTGGATCGCGTGTGCGCAGCTTATGGGCGATAACCGCATTTGCCAGCGCTTTGCGATCACCGCTGTACCCTGACCTACCGGCCAGTTGCGCATCTTCCCAAATCATCACTGCCGCCGAGGTTGCGTTATAAACGGCTGAGGCCGCAACACGCACGTCAACTTCAAGAGCGCGATCATTTGCAACGGTTTCCAGCAAATCGGTGGCGCGATTGAACATCTCGGCGACAGTTTTGGTATCGTCGCCTTTAGCGTCAACGTCTGCCAGCAACCGTCCGACATAGGTGCGCAACGCATCCAGCGATCCGGCACGGCGCACGGCGCGGGTCACATCCAGCGCTACGATGTTGCTGGTGCCTTCCCAGATCGACCCAAGGTGCGAGTCGCGCAGCACCCGAGCATCAGACCACTCTTCAATATAACCACAGCCGCCACGTACTTCCATGCCGTCACCCGCGACTTTGCGTGCGTCGCGACAGGTTCGGAACTTGATCAAGGGTGTCAGGATACGCAGCACCTTGGCCATTTCCGCATCACCCGCATCAGCGGCCTGCAAAACCTGCGCTGTGTGGAACACCATCGAGCGCCCCTGCTCGGCGGTGACCATCATCTTCATCAGCTGGCGGCGCATCAACGGCAGATCAATCAAACGCTTGCCGAAGGCAGTGCGGTTTTTGGAGATAAACAGCGCCTCAGACACCGCGCGTCGCATCATTCCGGCAGAGCGCACGCCATTGGCCAGACGAGACATGTTGATCATATCCGTCATCTGTTTGAACCCCTGCCCCGGATCACCCACAAGGTATGCGGTAGCACCCTCCATCACGATTTCACCGCTGGCCATTGATTTGGTGCCCATCTTTTCCTTCAGGCGCAGGATGCGATAGTTATTTTTGGTGCCATCAGGCAGAACACGCGGCAGCAGGAACAACGACAGGCCACCCGTGCCCGGTGCGCCCCCCTCGGGACGCGCCAGAACCATGCCAAGTGCGGCGTCAGGGTTTGAGCAGAACCACTTGTCGCCCGTCAGCTTCCATTCACCGTCAACCAGCTTTGCAGTTGTTTCAATCGCGCCCACGTCTGATCCGGCGACTTGTTCCGTCATAAACATCGAGCCTTGGAAAAGCTCATCCATGTCCTGACTCGTCAGGCGTTCGAAGTATTCGTCGATCAGTTCTTTGGAGCCGAATTTCACCAGTGTACGCGTCAAAGAGTCTGTCATCGACAGTGGGCAACAAAGGCCGAATTCAGCCTGCACAAACAGATAGACTAATGCGTACTTGATCATTGGGGGCAGTTTCGCGTCCGCACCGAACACGCCACCACGGTGTGACATTGCGGCAAGGCCAAATTCACCAAAGGCGTAACGCTCAAGCTCGACATAGGAGGGGTGCTTGTGAATTACTTCTAGATCAGCGCCGTTACGGGCGCGAATTTGCAGGGTCGGCGGGTTTTTATCTGCTGTCAGCGCCAGCGTTTCCAAATGTCGCCCGACAAGATCCCCCATGCGGTCCAGCTCCGGAAGCAGGCGGGCCTGTACATCTTTGTCCAGATACAACCATGCGAGATCCTGCAAAGCGATATCTGTGGCGTAGGCGTTCATTCCGGCACTGTCAGGAATGTTTTTATGGATAAGCGGTGTCATGACGGTTCCTCTCGAAAAGTAGTTCATCAGCCGGATAATGAATCATCGGCACGGCAGCATTTCGGGAAGGGTGACGCAAAGGCAATTCCATTTCCAATACCATTACAGTATTCTGCGATAGCGAAAAGGCTATCACAGGAGCATTTATGGCCATTACATTCCGCCAGCTTCAGCAATTTCTTGTGCTCAGCAAAGAGTTACACTTTGGCCGCGCGGCAAAGCGGCTGAACATTTCCCAGCCGCCGCTGAGTACCAGCATCAAACAATTAGAAGAGAATTTGGGCTTTCGACTTCTTCACCGCGATAAGCGGGGGGTCAGGCTTACCTCTGCAGGCGCCGTTTTTGCAGATCACTGTACGCGGATTCTGGGTCAGCTTGATGCGGCGCGCTCGCTTGCAGAACAGCAGGCAAAGGGGGTCGCCGGTACGCTCTCCGTACACTTTGTGCCCTCTATGCTATTTCGCAATCTACCTCGCACCCTGCGCAACTTTGAAGAATCCTATCCCACCGCCGGTCTGGACCTGCACGAGATGAACACCAACCGGCAAATCGAAAGTTTGCTGCAAGGCAAGGCGGATGTGGGATTCATTCACGCTGTTCCGCTACCGCCCGAATTGCAGTCTCATACTATCGAAACAGAACGGCTGATGTGTTGTGTGCCGCGCCAGCATCGTCTGGCCGGACGCAGCCGGATTTCAATATCCGAAATGGCAGGCGAAAAGGTTTTGGTATTTTCCCGCGAATTTGCCGCCCATTACCACGACCGTATCGTCGCCCTTTTACGCGCTGCGGATGTGGAACCCTATTCGCCCTACCGTGTACAGCACTGGTTCACCGTCATCGCACTGGTTGCACAAGGTATGGGTATTTCGCTGGTGCCGCGCTCCCTGTCCCGCTCGTCAATGGCCGATGTGATCTATATCGAGATCGAAGAACCCAATGCGGAACACGAAGTACAAATGATTTGGCAAGCCAATAGCAGTAATGATCTTACCGAGACGTTTGTGCGCTATGTGCAGATTAACGGCTTGGTATAACACCCAGGATATGCCTAAGGATTATGCGCATGATTGACACGCATACGGTACGGCCATACCATCGTTAAGAACGGAGGCCCGATCATGAATGCCCAATCACGCAAACCGACAAATCTGTCCTTGGACAGTTTGCTGCTTTCCGAAGCGAAATCGCTTAAAATAAACTTGTCACGCGCCGCAGAAGAAGGGGTTCGTTCTGCAGTTGCCGCAGCCAAAGCGGAGCAGTGGCAAAGGGAAAATGCCAGCGCACTGGAAAGCTCGAACGCTTACGTCGAACAGAACGGGCTGCCCCTTGACCGGTTCCGGCAATTTTAATGGCAAAATGCGACGTATTTCCCAACCCGTCCGGTAACGGCCTTCTTCTGGATGTGCAGACCGACCTGTTGGGCGTGCTGAACACACGGGTTGTCGTGCCGCTTTTGCCCCGTGTTATGGCACCTGAACCCGCAAGCAGGCTCAACCCGATATTCGAAATCGAGGGGCGCGAAGTCGTCATGGTAACCCAGTTTCTCGCAGCGGTGCCGGCACAAATCCTCAGACAGCCTGTTACAAACATCAGTGATGAATCCGACAAAATAACCGCAGCAATCGACATGCTGATGCAGGGATTTTAGAACCGGAGACTAACAGGCGACATATGGAAGGTATTACCTTCGTCTAAGACCGTTGCCAGAACAAAAATACGCACCGCCAAAACAGGAGAGCCAGATGAACAACTGGGTCGTTGACGCAATCGGAAAGATCAATGCAGATGCGCACAGATCGGCTGACACCCATCTGTTCAAACTTCCTCTGCCGCGCCTTGCGGGCGTTGATATCTACCTCAAGGATGAAAGCACCCACCCCACCGGCAGCCTCAAACACCGGCTGGCGCGATCGTTGTTTTTGTACGCGCTATGCAATGGCAAGATCACGCAGGGCACCACCGTAGTGGAGGCATCATCGGGCAGCACAGCCGTGTCCGAAGCATACTTTGCCCGCATGATTGGCGTGCCCTTTATTGCTGTTGTTCCCAAAAGCACAGCACGCAGCAAGATCAAGCTGATTGAATTTTATGGCGGCAAGATCCACTTCGTCGACTCTGCACCGCAGATGCACGATGCATCGGTCGAACTGGCGCGTTCAATCAGTGGCTATTTTATGGATCAGTTCACCTACGCAGAACGCGCGACAGACTGGCGCGGTAACAACAACATCGCCGAAAGCGTCTTTACCCAGATGGAGAGGGAGCCACATCCGATCCCTTCAATGCTGGTGATGAGCGCGGGAACCGGCGGCACCTCGGCCACATTGGGCCGCTACATCCGCTATAGGGGATATGATACCGAACTGACGGTCGTTGATCCCGAGAATTCGGTTTTCTATGACAGCTACATGACGTGTGATTGCAATCTGGTCTCTGACAAATCCAGCCGCATCGAGGGGATCGGCCGCCCCAAGGTTGAACACTCCTTCCAACCCGGGGTAATTGACCACATGCTACAGGTGCCGGATGCCGCAAGCGTTGCAACAATGTTGTGGCTGGAAAAGCTGATCGGGCGAAAGGCGGGGCCATCCACGGGCACAAACCTTTGGGGTGCGTTGCAGTCTGCACAGACGATGGTGGCGAAGGGGCGCACAGGGTCTATCGTGACGCTGTTGTGTGACAGCGGAGAGCGTTACCTGGACACCTACTACAACCCTGAATGGGTGGGTAAATGCATCGGGGATCATCAGAAATTTTCTGATGAACTGGACGCCAGTTTCACCTGACTGAATTCAAAGAGGTTCAGGCACCATTGCACCAGCAGCGGTGCCTGATTGGTTTAGTCTTCGTCGGTCACGTCGGATATCCATGTTCCCGCAGCGACTGCACGTGGCAGGCCAAGCGGGCCGATGGCCAACAATGCAACCTGATGCAGGTCATCCGCCGCTATACCCTCACTGACACCGCGGCGCGTGTGCGAATGTACGGCGCCTTCGGAGCCTGCGCCAATTGCAAGGGCCAGCTTGACCAAGCGACGCTCGCGCGCGCTCAGCCCGCCTGCATCAGCCGTGGCGGCCCCCAGTTCGGCATAAGCCGACCAGATCAACGGAAATTTTCGGGCGAGGTCACCGGCGGCGCCTGGTAAATCTTTGCTCATTTTATCTTCCCTATTCAGCTTGCCGCACCTTCGGCCAGTATCTCCTCAAAGGTTGATTTCGCCTTTTTGGGCATCTTCGCGTCAAGAAAACCTTCGGGCGCTTCCGCGTCGCCAACCTGAATTACCATAACCATTCCCATGGCAAGGTGCGGTTTGCAGATCACGCCAATCATTCCTTCTGTGGTCAGTTCGACAGAAATTTCCTTGTTAATCTTGCCCTTAAAACCCTCCTGCCCTTCTGGCAGCATATCCTTCATGGATTCAGCATTGTGGCTTTTATCGGTGGGCACAAAAACAACGGTATCGCCAACCTGTGCCGACACGAAACGCGGTTCAAATACCATCGATCCGGTTTCGCCTTTGTTAAGCATCTTTACCTCGATGGTTTCAGCCAGTGCTGACAGCGGCGCGATCGCAACCAATGCGGCAAGAGCAAGAGATGTAAGTTTCATTTCAATTTCCTTTCAAGGATTTAGGTTTTTTCGTTTGTGACGAACATAAGACGCAGCATGGCAATACGCGGCCATTTGCGACATTCGGGGAGGTTCAGGCGGCTATACGGGCCTCCTGAACAGCCGCAAACCAGTGCAGAACGGCAGCGCGATCCATCGGTAAATCACACGCCACATCCGCGCCAAATTCCCTCCAGCTTTGTGCATAGGTCGGGCGAACAGCGGTCAAAACGGGCACGTCAAGCGCCATGGCTTTTGCCATCAAATCACGAAATCCGCGGCCCTCGCTTTCGCCACGGCCAAACCGGTTGAGGATTAGCAGGTCGGCCCCCTGCTCCAGTTCCGCTTCGATAAACGAAGAACATTCCGCCAGCGCGCCGGGGTGCAGGCGGCACCCGTGAGAACCGTTGCCCAGAGGCTGGGAAATGCGGAAAATCCGGTTAGACCCAAGCGTCGTCAGGTCCATATCGGCACAATGACATTCACCGCCGACGGCACCACGGGTCTGCACAGCGCCACGCACCTGTAGACCGCGCGCACCCAGTATCTGCGCGATATCGTGTAGAAACGTGTCGATATCGCCATCATCAAAACGGATTGCTGAAAGGGGTGACAAGCTCATGTGATATCTCCTGTCCGGCAGAAGGGGCGCCAGAACAGCGGCGCGCCGGTTTGAATTTCGCTGGCATCGGCTGGCACTATGGCAAGACCGTCCGCATCGCTGAGGGGAAGCAAGGTGGCTGACACGCTTTGGCCCAGGCGCTGCAACACGGGCAGGCCATGATCGTCATGCCCCAAAAGGCGCACAGGAAACACTTCGGCGCGGCCTGCCTTGCGGATCCAGTTAAATCCGGCAACGGCAGGAACGGGCGCAAACGGTTCGATGCGTGCGCCCAACAGGCGATTGATCTGCGGCAGAACGAACATGTGAAACCCCACATGCACGGCAAACGGATTGCCTGGAAGACCCGTAAACGCGGCCCCTCCCAATCTGCCGAACATCACAGGCTTGCCGGGCTTCAACGCCACACGCCAGCCGTGGACTTCCCCTCCCGCTGCCGCAAGCGCATCGCGGATGTGATCTTTGCCACCCATCGAAACCGCGCCCGACGACAGGATCAAGTCATAACCATCACC
Organism: Sulfitobacter sp. F26169L; assembly: GCF_026410285.1. Lineage (GTDB taxonomy): Bacteria > Pseudomonadota > Alphaproteobacteria > Rhodobacterales > Rhodobacteraceae > Sulfitobacter. The sequence goes on from NZ_JAPMLP010000009.1 coordinate 19,609, forward strand.
AATCCCGCGCAATGCCGCAGCGGTCGCCGTGGCATCATCAGGCAAAATACCCAGATCAATCGCCTCTGCCCCCGCCTGCGCCAGTAGCGCCAAAAGCATCGGGCGGTTTGCATCGGGGATCTGGCCGGTTGCACGAACACCGCGGCACAGCTCGTCGCCCGTTGAAAAGACAGCGACACGTGGACGGCGGACAACATCGATTTCCGCAATGCCGTTTGCGGCAAACAGACCGATGTGATGCGCGCCAATGCCCGTTCCTGCGGCGACCAGCCCCTGCCCTGCCGCCTGATCACTGCCCGCGCGGCGGATGTTCTGACCGATTGCAGGCGATTGATTGAAATGGACCGTTCCGGCCTTTTCAGTACAGGCCTCGACCATCACAACAGCATCAGCACCGGCAGGCAACGGCGCGCCTGTAAAAATACGCAACGCTGCGTCTTTTGGCTGTACACCCGGCAGATCACCAGCCGCGACAGTGCCCGCAATTGGCAAGCAGCAACCGCCGTCCAGATCAGCGCAGCGCAGGGCAAATCCATCCATCGCGGAATTGTCGAAAAACGGCATCGCCTCGGCTGCGTAGACGGTATGTGCCATCGTGCGGCCCAAAGCATCAGATACACAAACCGACTGGCAGTTGGTTATCGGATGCACCTGTGCCAGTGCACGTTTCTGCGCCTCGGCAATGTCCATCATACCGGTCGAGGGTGCAAGGCTGTCACAGCCACACCCGGCGTCAACGCGTGCCATGTGCATATTTCCGGTCCTGTCAAATTTCGAAACAGAGTGCAGGGGCCGGATCATCCGGCCCCTACGGTTTGGGGCTAAGAGCCTATTTCGGCGCGTCCGAAGCGTTCTTCATCAGGAATTCCATGACAAGATCGGCTTCTTCGCCTTCCAGTCCGGCACGTGGGAACATCGATGGTGTGATGCCTTTCCACTGCTGCTGGCTGAAGTGGGTGACCTCACGTGGCGCGTGACAAACAGTACAGCGCTCGTAGTACATTTTTTCACCCGGCCCCATATCGGCATAGAGTTTCTCGGTCAGCGCTTCGAGACGATCAAGACCTAGCTTGTCCTCGTCAATTTCAGCGATTTCCATGTCCTCGATGATCGCAGGCTTTTCATACGCCATGTTCGGCCCGTCAGGGTCTTCGCATTTGCGCATGCTGCACAGGACGGTGTTTGCAGTTGTCGCCTGCGCCAGACCGGAGGAAGGCTGTGTAGAGGTCAGGAAATTAACAAGTCCCGAGTTACAGCGCCCCTTGCTGTCCAGCGATGGCCATGCACCTTCATAGATCGAGACAACGCCCGGCATAATATTATCGCTGATCACCGCGCCGGCAATCACTGTACCACGGTCGTTATACAGCTCGACCAGATCGCCATCTTCGATGCCGCGCGCGGCAGCGTCTTCGGTATTGATCCGTACCGGCTCACGGCCCTGGATTTTATAGAGCGCGCGCAGGTTTTCGGACTGGTCCATCTGGCTGTGCAGGCGGAACCACGGGTGCGGCGATACAACGTGCAACTGCCCTTCCTTGGCGTTGCCGAGGTATTCGTGCTTTTCCATCCACATCGGCATGCCCGGACAATCGTCAAGCTCAAGCTTGGCAAAATCTTCGCAGAACATCTCGATCTTGCCTGACGCGGTGTGCAATGGCGCGCCTTCCGGGTCTTCGTAGAACGCGCCGTGACGGGTCCACTTGTGCGCCGCTTCCGGCACCTCCATACGCGCATAACCCTTCTCCCAGAACTCCTCGAACGGGGTGTGGGCGGCTGCGCCGGACGCTTCATAGGCGAGCTTGATGTGGTACATCTTGTCTTCGCTGTCGGTGAACTGGGCCCAGATGCCCAGCTTGTCGGCCAGCCCTTCAAAGATTTCGTAGTCCGGCAGGCTGTCGCCGATCGGTTCGATCACCTTTTTCATCGCGTAGACTTTATCGTTGGAATAGGTGCCGCCGACACTGATGTCGTCCTGTTCCAGAGTAGACGCCGCAGGCATTACGATATCCGCCCAGCGTGTTGCCGCAGTCCACCAGACATCCACACTTACGATGGTTTCAACTTTTTCAAGCGCACGGATCAGGCGGTTGGTGTCCTGCTGGTGGCTCATAAAGTTGTTACCGGCGTTGAAGATCATTTTCACGTCGGGATAGGTGTGGGTGTTGCCGTTGTAGAAGACCTCTTTGCCAGGGTTCTCCAGCATATCGGTAATCCGGCTGGCAGGGCAGATCCCTCTGACAAAGTTACGCCCCTGCGACATACCAACCGGAGTCGCTTTGCCGGATTGTGGCATACCGCCACCGCCGTAGTGCCAGGAGAATCCTACGCCAGAGCCCGGCTTGCCGATTTTGCCTGTCAAAGAGGCAAAGTTGATGATCGCCCAGTGGGTCATCTCGCCGTGCTGGGCCCGCTGAAGCGACCATGCGCCGGCGATGTTGGTGTTTGATTTGGCGAACAGTTCGGCCAGTTCGCGGATTTTTTCCGCGTCGATGCCGGTAATCCCTGCCGCCCACTCAGGAGTTTTTGGCGTGCCGTCGGTTTCGCCCTTTACATAGGCGATCCATTTGTCAGCACCGACTGTGTATTTATTCATATAGGCGCGATCTTCCAGTCCCTGCGCAAGAACGTGGTTTGCCATGGCAAGGAACAACGCAACATCGGTGTTGGGAACGATCTTGACCCAATCGGCATTCAAGACCTCGTCAGATGCGGTTTTCTGCGGGTTGATCGAGATGAACTTGACGCCTGCATCGCGGATCATTTCCCAGCGTGACGACATATCATGGTCGGCCACAGTAAATTCGATACGGTTGTTTTTGACCGGATCACATCCGACCAGAACAAACACGTCACATTCGTCGCGGATGGTTTCCCACGCGGACTGTGGTGAATAGACTTCCATATCACCGATAATATGGGGCAAGGAAACCTGCGAGGCACCGGCAGACCAGTCGCCCGCCGTGTTGGTGCAGCCCCCGATCAGGTTGATCAAACGGCCCTGAAGCACGTTAGGGCGGAAGCTACCCGCGTTTGACCAACCGCCATAGGACGAGCTGAAGATCGCTTGGTTGCCGTGGTTGGCGGCAGTATCCAGCAGCGCCTTGGCGGTCAGACTCCATGCGGTATCCCAGTCCACCCTGACGTATTCTTCCTTGCCGCGCAGCTCAGGCTTGAAGTCTCCGGTTTCCCAACCTTCCAGATAGGATTTGCGCACCATTGGATAGTTGATGCGGGATTTGTCATAGGTCCGGTCCATCACACCGATGTTCAGCATCGCAGTCGGGCGTTTATCGACATCTTCAACAGAGTCGATGGCGATCATCTTGCCGTCGCGTACGATCGCTTCGAACGATCCAAAGTGGGTTGCGTGGAAAACACGGCCGCTGAAAGAGTTTGGATCAAGTGCGGCAAGTGCGGTTGACCCCATCAGACTTGTTGCGCCCACCGCAGCTGCGCCACCTTGCATAAAGCTACGGCGTGTTGGTTGAGTGAATGACATACTTGCCTCCTACGGCTGATCAATTTGGGCTAAATGTATGTCAACCGACTGCCGCCCTCCTTGATCCGGCGCAAAGTAGCTTGTTCAAAGATGTAAAGAATTGTAAAGATGCCGCATGTCCCAACATATTCTCATTGTCGAAGACGATCGAACCACGCGGATGCGGCTTGCCGCCTACTTGCGCGAACGGGGCTATCGCGTCAGTGAAGCAGAGAATGCTGACGAGATGGAAAAGGTCATCAGCGCCGATCCCGCAGAGCTTTTGCTGGTTGATATCAATCTTGAGGGGAAAGACGGGCTGACCATCACCCGTGAACAACGTGCATTGTCGCGGATTGGAATTATCCTGCTGACAGCGCGCGATGATCAGGTCGATAAAATCGTTGGTCTGGAAATGGGTGCGGATGACTATGTGACCAAGCCGTTTGATAAACGCGAACTGGCTGCGCGGGTCAAAAACCTGTTGGCGCGGATTGCAGACATCGGGCAAGCCCCCCAAGGGGCACCGCCGGTCGAAAATTTCGGCCCGTGGTGTTTTGACAGAATCCGGCGCAGACTGGTTTCCGCCGCCCGTATCGAAAGCCTTACAAGACAGGAATTTGACGTGATGAGCGCCCTCGCCGACCATCCGGGCCAAACCCTTGGCCGTGCGCGTCTGGCCGAGATAATGGGGCGCGCTTCTCTGCGCGCGAACGACCGGATGATTGATGTTATCGTCGGCCGCCTGCGCAAGAAGCTGGAAACCGATCCGGCAAACCCCGAATGGATATTGACCGAGCACGGGCGGGGATACCGCTTTGTCGATCCGTCCGCCGCCTAGAGCCCGGCAGCATCGGCAGCCGCGCGCAACTCATCTCGCGCGATTTCCGCCTGCCCTCGCAACTGCGCAAGCAACGCCTCATCCGCCCTGCCCTTTGCCGCCTCTATCCGCGCAAGCACAGAACACAGCTTATCAAGCCTGAAATTTGACGCCGCACCTTTCAGTTTGTGCGCCGCCTTGCGCTGGCCTTCGGGCGGCGCTGCAAGAATTGTTTCAACAGCAACAGGTAGATCATCCAGAAACTCTCTGACAATCTGCGCGGTTGTCTCCCCCCCCAAATCAACGACATCGCCGCGCAGGCTTTCAAATACTGCATCGGTATCCTGATCGTTCAAATCCTGTCCACTTCCCTGCAAAACATCAGCCAATGAACGAGGTGAAATCGGCTTTGATAAAATACACGTCACGCCCAGCCGTTTGCGGTTTTCCGGCGTATCGGCAATCATATGCGCCGTTAGCGCAACCAGCACTGGATTGGCATCAATCGCACCGATCCGTCGCGCCACCTCATCACCACCAATGTCGGGCAGGTCAAGGTCGATCAGGATCAGATCAAAGCTTTGCTCTGCTGCCGCCTTGACCCCATCTGTTCCGTTCGACGCCTCACTCACCCGGCACCCCAAACGCTCCAGATATCCACGCGCGACGATCAGGTTTACGGCGTGATCATCAATTACCAATACATCACGCGGTGCCGATATGTGCGGCGCGTCCTCTTCATCTTGTGCCGCCAATTCAGGATTACCAAGCAGTAGCGGCACAGTAAGCGTAAAGCGGCTTCCTACACCGTATTCACTTTCGACACTTAAGCCCCCGCCGAGGCTTTCGGTCAGATTACGTGAAATCGCCAACCCAAGGCCCAGCCCCTCGATCCCTGCAAGTCTCGCCGAGTCTGCGCGCGTATAGGCATCAAACGCGTGCGCTATCGTTTCGCGGCTCATCCCGATGCCGGTATCCGCGACGGTGAAACTTAGCACCGGCTGACCGGTTTGCTCATCCTTGGCGTGGTCAACCGTCAGCGTCACGGTCCCCCGTTTGGTATATTTCACCGCGTTCGAAATCAGGTTACCGACAATCTGGCGGATTTTCACTACATCACCCAACAGCACCGGCGGCGCCGAGGCCGAAAGATCAACCGCGACTTCAAGTCCCTTCGTAGTGGCAACCGATTGCAACTGGTGCCCCATCTGTCCCACTAGATCGCGCAGCGAAAAATGGACAAGATTGCCGCGGCTGCTGCGGTCTTCGCCGCTGGCGAAGCTTAATATGTCATTGGTAATTTCAAGCAGATCACGGGCAGAACGGCGCGCCAAGCGTGTCTGCTCTTTACGAACTTCGTTGCGTTCTCCCGCCTCAAGCATATCAAGCATCCCGATGACACCGTTCAGGGGGGTGCGGATCTCGTGACTCATCCGGGCAAGAAACTCGGTCTTGCTGCGGTTGGCCGCCTCGGCTTCGGCGCGCGCGGCGTCTGATGCCTGCATCTCCCCCACCACATCGCCCGTTCGCGCAATGACAGCGTCTTCCAGACTGTCGCGCAGTCGCGCGGCATCAACAGCGCGCCGGCGCAGAATGTTCAGCGCCTTTTCCATCCGTCCGATCTCGTCATGTCCGCTAATCGGAACCGGTGCGCCATATTCCCCCCTGGCGACAGAAACGATACGCCTTGAGATATTGCCAAGCCGTGCAATAAGCTCCTTTCGCGCGTAAGCCCACAGGAGCGCACCCGCAATCACCGCACCGGTTGTGAGCAGGAGTAAACCCGTCAACAATCGCGTTGATTGCTTTTTCGATATAGCGATCTGCGCAAACCCTTCGGCCTGAACAGTATCACGGGCCTGCCGCGCGCGGGCTGATAGGTCAGCAATGTTGACCTGTAATTTCGAACTGTCCTCGGTGATAGTTTCGCGCAGCGCGATCCGTTCGCGTTGAAGCGAAAGAATTCCTCCTGCCGCCAACGCGGCCTCGTGCTGTTCCAAAAGTGCCCCTGCTTCTTCCGAAGCCGTCTGCGAAGGCAAAAAAACAATGCGGCGCAACGCCAGAGATAAAAGCGATGATATATCGCTTTGGGCCATTTGAAGCGTCTCTATTGAATCCGCTGACGGCACTTGCTGCAACCGCAACCGGATTGCGTCAATTGTTCCGGCGAGCTCGCTCACCCGCTCGAAAGCAAAAAAGTACCGATCTGCCAACGCATCCAGCGTGGAACGCGCGTTACCTTGTGGGATTGAGTATAATTCAGCAATTGCAGAGGTGACACGCAACCGCGCAAGTTCCGTCTCGGAATCGACGAGCGCGCCAAGACGTGTGCCTTGCTCTGAGAGTGTCGCCGCGATCGTTTTTGCATCTTCGGCGAGTTGCAGTTCTGTCGCGGCATTAACACGCATCCGCGCCACGATGTCTCCCGCTTGCGAGCGGTTGGGCGAACCGGTTTTTGACGGGTTCATCCGCTCCAGCGCCCCTGCCCCATCCTCGATATTGCTCACAGCCTGTTCAAGGTCGTTGGCAATCTGTTCAAGATCGTCAGAGGTGTTGGCTTGCACAAATGCAAATGCCAATGCTCCGACAACCTCCGCTGATGCACCGACTTGACTAGCAAGCGCGATCGCTGGCAAATTTTTCTCCACCAGTTGTTCTTGTGCGCGGATCAGATACCAGTTGACGCCAATAGCGGCCACACCCACCATGATAGCCAAGACCCCAATCGCGCTAAGTATTCGGATCAATCTTGTGTCAAAACTTGTTCGCTGCATCACCAGACAATACGGGGCAGCCTTAGTGGGCACAATCATTCCCTGTGTAATTTCCGTGTTTGCTGCATCCCTCCCGGCGGACGCACAACACAGACCGGAATTTTGTGTATTGGTGCCTCATTTCAAGGACGAATACTGGCTTAGCGTTGGCTATGGAATTGAACAGGAAGCAGCGCGCAAAAACGTGGATCTGCTAATTTTCGAAGCAGGAGGATATCATGCACGGATTGCGCAGATAGAGCAGTTGAAAGCCTGTGCCAAAATGAATGTCGACGCTATTCTCATTGGGGCAGTTACGTTTGATCACCCCGATCTGACTTCCGTTGTAACGGAGATATCCATGCAAGTACCGGTATTCGGACTTGTGAACGCGCTGGACGTTGAAACATTGCACGGAAGAGTTGGTGTTGATTGGAAAGAGATGGGACGCGGGCTTGGTGAACATCTTGCCCTGCGTCATCCGGTCGGTTCAGCGCCAAAAACAGCGGTGTTCCTCACTGGTCCACGAGAAGCGGGATGGACCAGTCCATTGCAAAATGGACTAGTGCGGGGTTTGAGCCGGAGTTCGGTCGAAATTATAGGAACTTTCGAAGCAGACACCGGGCTTCGCAATCAACTTGAACTAGCGGAAAATGCCCTTTCCCAGCATCCGAATGCTGATTATTTGATTGGTAGTGCCCCTGCCGTGGAAGCCGCGTTTGGGTTGTATGGCGTGCATGACGGTGGGAATTTGCCGTTGCTCATTTCCACTTATGTAAATCATTCGATCTTAAGGGGACTGAAAAATGGCAATGTGATTGCTGCCAGTTTTGATGATCCCGTAAAGCAAGGTATTATGGCGTTAAATCAGATGATGATGTTTGAAAGTAATCCTGGGGAAAATGTGATGATCGGTCCGCAGATCAGGATATTGACGGGTAGGGACAAAACTTTATCTGACGCTCTTTTGTCCCCGGCGGATTATTTTCCTGAAATTCGTTAACTTGGGTTTTCATGCTTACCATCTCAAATTGTCCGCGGACAATTTTGTGCCGCAACCAAACGCTTGATCAGCTTCTCTGGGCTGAATCCGCTGCTTTTCTTCCCAATTGTGATCGAGTGGAAATATGCACCGACAGCTTTGATCTTTTCATGAAACTGCATGATTGCCCAAACTGTTGCCGCTGCGCGAAGTTGGCCGAGGTGTTCAACGGCTGCGTTGTAGGATTGATTATTGATCCCCAACATCGGCGCAAGCGTGCGTGCATGTGCAACTACGTCATGTGAAGTCTCAATTTTGTTCAAAGCAAATTCCATGGCTGCGGGACAGGCGGTTTTTAATTGGGACACACTGATGTCTACCTCGGCATCAGGTGAACTGGATGGCGGATTTCTATCAATATCTTCTTTATTAGACCTATGATGGTGCCGGACATTTCGACCGTCGTTGTCGGCCATTTGAGTTGTATCCGAGGTGTAAGAGCCATCAACTGTTTCCGCTGCAAGGGTCGTTTCCTGCAAACTCATCAACATTTCTTCGCAGTTCTGAAGACTCAGCTTGCGGCGGAGTTTTTTGAAAATCGCTAGTGCTAGATGATCTTCGGGGTCCACGTTTATCCTGTTGTTAGCAATGGCACGCAGTTTTGTCCGTTGGTATTTGATCTGGGCTTTCTCCTCAATAACCTCCGCCGCGAGTGCTGAAATTTCGAACAGCCGTGAAAAAAGGGGGGAGAGATCAAAACCGAAGCGGAGTGTTTTGCCTTCCATTTTGCTGTGCCTTGTGAATCGCTTCTTATTAGGGCTGTCATTGCGTTGCAGGAGGCCGGCGTCCTCCAGGATTGCAGCGTGACGCCTGAGCGTTCTGTCGGAGATACCGTTGCGCCGGAATGTGAGCGTTGAGTTTGACGCAAAAACGGTGTGGTGGTTGCGTTTTGGCGCGAGGCACGACAGCATCGCATCCAGTGTCGTGATCACTGTTGGGCTCAGGCCTAGCCTCGGTGCCGCATTGCGGATCGTTTCGATAACGATATGCCGTTCTGGCACTACATTGTCCGCGGACAATACTTCATCAGTCCGCTGGCCATCGGCCGCAGTTGCTTTGATAAATGTCATGTTTTTTCACGACAACCTGTTTGGAAAGGCTCCGTAATTTCTGAAAGGCAGAAAAAGGCCGCAAATCTTCGTCAACCGAATCGGTTGTTGTTGACTGGCGTTGAGAAGCTGTTAAATCTGAAAGTGCAAAGAACAGATTGGGCTCTCTTGGGAATACCTTGGGGGCTCTTTCTTTTTCGGGTTGTGGGCCGTGCTCCTCTTGTTATGTTTCTGCTCTGTCGTTTATCAGTCAGTACTTTGATCTGACTGCCACGCCTGATAAAGGCGTGCTAGCTCGGTTTCGGCGTTGTCACGCATCCATCGGGCAAATTCGGGTGTGCTGGCCTTTGACAGTTTAAAGGTCAAGGCGCGCGCGGTTTCTTTCATTTCCGCTAATGCGGTTCCGTCATCAAGGTTGATTGAACGGGGAGGGTATCGCGTCGGTTGATCGATCAGCTCCGCCAGCAAAGCCTTCCTAACTGCTTCACTCACCCGCGCGAACCTCTCGTCAGAGGATCTTGCGGCCTCTAGATCTAGAGTTTCGGTCAACCGGTTCACATCGATGTTTCCGTTACGGCATTGATCAGCCAGTTCCTCCCAACGGCGCCGGCCAATACTGTGCGCTGAACCGATCTTTTCGATCACCGGCGTGGGAACGGACCGCGCGACCTTGGTCATACGCGACAGCATTGGTTTATCCACTGCAAGGGCGTCCAGAATAACCGATTGCTCATAACCACTGGTTGCCAGTTCGGCTGCAAATAGCGCTTTCTCGATAAAACTCGGATCAAGCCGTTGGGTGTTCTCCTGCCCCTGCGCCAGAATGGCCTGCTCATCCGAGAGCGATCTGACAAGTGCTTTCGCCGGAATGCCAAGTGACCGCAGCGCCTGCAATCTGCGCCGTCCGTACACGATACGGTATCGCCCGGGGCGGTCCGCTATGGGGCGAACCATAATCGGCACTTGCTGGCCATGCGACTTGATGCTGTCGGCCAGCGGTTTAACATCCGTATCAGCAAACGAAAGCCGGTCCTTCGGACCGTCCTCTTCAATAGCGTCTACCGGAATTTCGCGTACGGCGTTGCTGGCAACATCTTTTAGTGTGGATTTCACGCCGCTCATTGCACCCGTGTTAGGAAAGCGGGATTTCTGCTTGGCTGTGCCGGGGATCTTTCCTTCGGCATCCGGTGGGGCAGGGGGTTGGAACAGATTTCTACGGGCCATTAGTTAGTTTCCCTTCCCCACGCCTGCTGAATTGTCTTTTCAAATTCGTCAGCCACACCGTTTACGCTCTCTAAAATGCGGATTAGGGTCTTCTTGACAACCTGCGACGGGTCCAGTTCATAAATGGTTTGTTGGGTCATTCCCGCATCGGAAATCGCTGTGGATTTCAGCATCGGTGTGGTGAGGACTTGATCCAACAGAATTGACCGCAAAAATCCCGCCATCTGAGATTGCGGAACATCGGTCGGCTCGTACCGTGCGATCAAAAACTTCAGGAAATTCCAGTCGATCGGGCCCGCAGCCTCTTCAAGCGTTTGAACGGTTTCACCGGCCATCTCAAGAAACTGTGCCATGGATGCTACGTCGAGCATGCTGGGAACAACGGTGATCAACAACCCTGTCGAAGCCAGAAGCGCTGTCATCGTCGTAAATCCGAGTTGCGGCGGGCAATCAATGATCGCCAGGTCATAGTCGGCCTCGACCTCGTCCAGCGCGATTGCAAGGCGCTGAGTAAAAGGCGGATCGATCTTGTGCTGCAAGGCATAGGCCGTCTCGGTCTCGTATTCAGACAGCAGAAGACCGGCAGGGGCCAGATCAAGGTTGTGAAAATAGGTTTTCCGGATGATCTGGCTTAGCGGGACGGGGTCTTGGTACCTGAGCGCATCATATACCGTGCCGCTTTCCGCGAATTCGATCTCGGGGCGGTATCCGAACATTGTTGTCAGGCTTGCCTGCGGGTCCATATCAATCGCCAGTACACGATATCCTCGCAAGGCATAGCGTTGCGCCAGATGAATTGCGCTGGTTGTCTTGCTGCTGCCGCCTTTGAAATTAACAATCGAAATCACCTGAAGCGCGTCGCCTTCACGCCGACCGGGCAAATACGCATCACCGTTGCGTCCGGTGCGTGCCATTACATGACGGATCTGGTCAATCTCCGCAGCGGTGTAGAGCCTGCGCCCTCTGGAATCAGTCTCTACATCTGGGAAATCGCCTTCTTGATGGCGTGTTCTAAGGTTCGACATGCTAATGCCCGTCATCTCGGACACTTCGGCGGGGTGGAATTTGCGGAGAGACTTTCTGCTATCGGGCTGGAAACTGTTGCGCATATGGTTGTTAAGCGCTTCCGACAGGCGGGAAGCATTCGAAGCGATAGATGCCGCGATTGAACTGTTTTCGACAGTTTTCATATCCGAATACACTCTGCTCTTGTGGCCTCTTGGCGGGCCTACTTGTTTCGTCGCTAAACCGCGTGAATTGCGTCAGCTTGCGACAATTAAACTCATGACACGCAACTTATCAACAGGCAACATTTTTTTGCCTTCAGGATTCCGTTGAGTCGGGCAGATCGTTGCAACAAATAACCTTAGTCAGCGCTAAGTTTTTGAAAATTGACGGTTTTCAGGATTTAGCGGTTTCACATATTGGTCCAATCTGCATCAAAGTTATTAGAGGCTGCATTGCCGACCTTGCGGCAACCGGAAATTGTCGATTCTTCCCAAGGAACGGGCGCCTACAGGTCTTTGACAAGGCGCAGTGCATCGTAAATCGCTGCATGAGTGTTGCGCGCAGATACAGCATCCCCGATGCGGAACAATTGGAAAGAGCCGTTTTCGTTGCGGATCACAGTTTGCGGAGTTCCGGCAATCAGCGCATCATGATCCAGCGCGCCGCCGTTTGAACTGAGCGGTTTGAGATTGAAATAGAGCTCGTCCAGCGGCAAAGTTCCATAGTTCACGATAACCTGATCATATTCTTTGTCTTCGGTGAAGTCGCTGTAATCTGTCCCGATGGTTGCAGTAAGCTTGTTACCGCTACGGGCAACGCCCAGCAGGCGGCGGGTTACTGTGAAGGTCACGTCTTTCTCTTGTAGCGACCGCATATACGGAACCAAATTCATCGCCATTATTTCCGGTGAAAACGTACGGTCAGGTGTCATCACTTCGACACTCGATCCGGTAGTGGCGGCTATTTCGGCGGCTTGCAGGGCAGGGTGGTCGCCGCTTTCATCGTAGATCAGGATGTTTTGTGCGGGCTTTACATCGCCTGCGATGATGTCCCATGCACTGACGACTTCGGTTGCGTCCTTGCCTGTTTCAAACAGCTCCAAGTTAGGTATGCCACCTGTCGCCACAATCACGACATCGGGGTTCAAGGCGGTCACGTCCTCTGCCTCAGCCCATGTGTTGAAATGAAACACCACATCACGGGCCGCACATTGGGCCATCCGCCAGTCGATAATCGAAATCATCTCCCGCCGTCTGGGGCTTTGCGCTGTCAGGCGAATCTGACCGCCCGGAGCGGGTTGGGCTTCAAAGACTATAACCTGATGGCCCCGCTCGGCTGCGACCCGCGCAGCTTCCAGCCCCGCAGGCCCCGCGCCGATAATCACTACTTTGCGTTTCGTTTGGGCAGGGGGGATATCGTGCGGCATTGTCAATTCACGACCCGTTGCAGCATTGTGAATGCACAGGGCGTCTCCCGCCTGATAAATCCGGTCAAGGCAATAGGTCGCGCCGACACAGGGGCGGATGTCTTCTTCGCGCCCTTCCATAATCTTTCTGACGATATGCGGGTCAGCCATGTGCGCGCGGGTCATGCCGACCATATCCAGCAACCCCGCCTCTATCGCGTGGCGGGCGGTGGCCACATCGGGGATGCGGGCGGCGTGGAAGGTCGGCATGCCGGTCAGCTTTTTGACCTCTCCTGCAAAATCCAGATGCGGTGCGCTGGCCATGCCCTGAACGGGGATCAGATCTGTCATCGCGGGGTCTGTATGGATGCGCCCGCGGACCACATTCAAAAAATCAAGCTGGCCCGTTGCGGCCAAGCGTTTTGAAATTTCCAGACCGTCCTCGGCAGTTATGCCACCCTTTTGTGCTTCGTCAGCAGTGTAGCGGAACCCGACGATAAATTCAGCACCGACCCGCTTTCTGACTGCGGCCAATACATCCAGCGGGAAGCGCATGCGGTTTTCCAACGTATCGGCACCGTAGGGGCCGACCAGATCGTTGGTCAGGGGCGACCAGAACTGATCAAGCAGGTGGCCGTAGACTTGCAGTTCAATCCCGTCCATCCCGCCTGCTTTCATACGTTCGGCAGCATCTGCAAAATCCGTGATGATCCTTTCGATGTCCCAATCCTCGATCAGTTTTGGAAATGCACGGTGCGCGGGTTCGCGGTGTTTTGAGGATGAGACCGACGGCAACCAGTCGCCCTTGTTCCATGTTGTGCGCCGCCCCAGATGGGTAAGCTGGATCATCACGGCACATCCGTGTTCATGGCAGCCGTCCGACAGGTTTTGGATCCACGGCACGACCTCATCTTTATAGGCAAGGATGTTGTTGAATACCGGTGGGCTGTCTTTTGATACCGCAGCGGATCCCGCTGTCATCGCCAGCGCAACTCCCGCTTTCGCGCGCTCTTCGTGGTAGGCGCGGTAACGCTCTTTGGGCATACCATCTTCGGGATAGGCAGGTTCATGGCTGGTTGTCATGATCCGGTTTTTCAGCGTCAGGTGTTTGAGTTTGTACGACTGTAGCAGCGGATCTCTGGACATCAGGACATTCTCACAATCATCATTCCATGTGTGCTTGTAAATCTTCTCTCGGCCAGCCTGCCGCAGAATCGGCATGTGTCAAGTTTTCTGTGACGCCGGCATGCACAAAGGCAGGTAGCACTTGTTGCTTGAAGGTCTGCGCAAGCGAGTTGACACGAATTGAATAAGTGGTCTAGTCATTAGACCACTTGCGAAACGATGGTACGAATACGTTATCTAGGGGGGGATATGGGCGACGCTGCATTTTTGACTGCCCCGACCACACCTCTGGAAAAGGTTGCCCATCGCTCCATCAAAGACGAGGTGGCAGAGCGTTTTGCCACGTTGATCGCATCGGGTGTCCTGAATGTCGGCGACAGCCTTCCCAGCGAACGCGATCTAGCGGCAACGATGGGCGTCAGCCGTGAAACGATCCGCGGGGCGTTGATGATTCTGTCATCCAAAGGGATTGTCACAATCGTTCAGGGCGCGCGCACCAGAATTGCTTCGGTAGATGTCGGTGGTCTTGGAGTGTCGGCATTGTCGAATGGACGCGTGACTGACTATACGCTGGAGGATGTTCATGAAGGGCGGCTGATGGTGGAGGCACGGGTGGCTGTTCTGGCGGCTGGTCGGGTCGAAAAATCAACGCTTGCCCATCTTCGTGATTTGATCACCGCGCAAGAAGCGGCACTGCATGATCCGGTACGCTTTTTGATCGCGGACCGTGCGTTTCATACGGCCGTCTATCAATCATGTGATAATGCGGTTTTATCTGATCTCGCTACAACGCTTTATTCCTACCAGATGGATCACCGCCGCCGTGCAGTCGCCAAACGGGGTGTCATTGCGCAAAGCATTGCAGATCACCGCGTAATCCTGTCTTCACTGGAAGCAGGGGATGGGGACGCACTGGTCGCGGCGCTTGGGATACATGAAAACCGGATTTATGACAGCACGCGCGCGCTGCTGGCAGCATCAACAACAAGGGCAACAGAATGAAAGTAACGATCATCGGTGCAGCGGGCATGATTGGCCGCAAACTGGCAGAACGGATCGCGGCATCGGGCCAGATCAACGGGCAAAGCGTCGATGCATTGACCTTGGTTGACGTGGTCACGCCCGAAGTTGCCATCGATTTTACCGGCAAGCGGGAGGCATACGCGGCCGATCTGGCACAAGCGGGGATCGCTTCACGCGTGGTTGCGGACAAACCGGATGTGATTGTGCATCTCGCGGCCATTGTCTCGGGTGAAGCGGAGGCGGATATGGCGAAAGGCTACCGCGTCAATCTCGACGGCACCCGCGCTCTGCTGGAAGCGATTGCTGCGCATGAGGGGTATTGCCCTCGCGTGATATATGCGTCTTCGCTGGCAGTGTTCGGTGCACCGTTTCCCGACAAAATTCCTGATGATTATCATCTGACCCCGCTGACCAGCTACGGCGCGCAAAAGGCGATGGGTGAAATGCTGCTGAACGATTATTCCCGTCGAGGTCTTCTGGATGGGGTCGGCATCCGTTTTCCCACGATCTGCATCCGGCCCGGAAAGCCGAACAAGGCCGCATCGGGCTTTTTCTCGGGCATCCTGCGGGAACCGCTGAACGGGCAAGAGGCGATTTTGCCGGTGGATAGGGATGTGCGCCACTGGTTCGCGAGCCCGCGTTCTGCTGTCGGCTATATCGAACATGCGGCCACGATGGACACGGCACCGCTGGGCGCGCAGCGGTGCATGACCATGCCGGGAGTGAGCGCCACGGTGGGCGACCAGATCGAAGCCTTGCGCGCAGTTGCGGGTGACGGGGCTGTTGCATTGATCCGCCACGAAGCCGATGCGACAATTGCCAATATCGTAGCCGGCTGGCCACGCGATTTTGATACCGCACGCGCTCTTGAAATGGGCTTTCGTGCAGAAAATTCCTTTCAGGAAATCATCGAGATTTATCTGGAGGATGAGATGGGCCAAAAAACCCTGAACGGTGCGTGATGCTGCCGCTTCACCACATTAAAACGACGTAACCAGACACTTTTGGGAGGAACCAAAATGAAACATACAATTTTTGCAGTTGCAGGCGCGATTGCTACTTTTGCCTTCACATCCGCACAGGCGGAGCAATCCATCGTGATCGGTCATTCGCTGTCACCCACTTCGCACTACGGTCTGGGCGCGGATGCCTTCATCGCCAAGCTCGAGGAGCTGTCGGGTGGTGAATTCACCGGCGAGCAGGCCCCCGCTGGCCAGTTGGGCGGCGAGCGTGACATGATCGAAGGCTTACAGATCGGCTCGCTTGATGTCGTCATTACATCCACCGGCCCCTTGGGAAACTTTGTTCCTGAAGTCTATGCGTTGGACCTGCCTTTCCTGTTCCGCGATTATGATCACGCCCGGGCGGTGCTGGATGGTGAAATCGGTCAGGAACTGCTGAAAAAGATCGACGAAAACCAGTTGGTTGGTCTTGCATGGTCTGAAAACGGTTTCCGCCATGTGACAAACTCCCAACGTCCTGTTCGCACACCTGCCGATCTGGAGGGGCTGAAACTGCGCACCATGGAAAACAAGGTTCATATGGAAGCGTTTTCCCAGATGGGCGCAGCGCCGACACCAATGGCATTCCCCGAGCTGTTTACAGCACTCCAGCAGGGTGTTGTTGACGGGCAGGAAAACCCTGTGACGGTTATCACCGCATCGAAGTTCTGGGAGGTTCAGGGCCACGTATCTCTGACCGGCCACGTCTATTCACCGGTTGCCGTTCTGGCATCGCCGGTTCTGATCGACGGTCTGAGTGACGAGCAGAAAGGCTGGTTCTACGAGGCGGCCAAGGCATCGGCAGTGGCCACACGTGCCGAAGTGAACCGGCTGGAAGATGCGGGCGTTGCCCTGCTGCGCGAGAACGGTATGGAAGTCATCACCGACATCGACAAGGCACCATTCGCCAAACTGGCCGAGCCTGCATACAAGGTTTACACCGATCAGTACGGAACCGAACTGGTCGAGCGTATTCAAGCCGTAAAATAACACAACATGAACAGGCGCGGAAAACACCGCGCCTGTTTTTCCGATTTCTCCAATCTCCATGAGGCACCGCAATGCGCTATTTCCTGCGTCTCGAAGATTTTACGACAGGGCTGGCGCAAAGGCTCTCTATTGCATTTCTGGTTATCGCCGCTGCGCTGGCGCTATATCAGGTTGTTACGCGGTTCGCCTTTGGCGCGCCTTCGACCTGGTCAGAGGTGATCACCCGCTCCGCGATGATCTGGTCGGTGTTCTTGGGAGTTGCCGTTGCCTTCAGGCACGGCGCGATGATTTCGGTTGATGTGATCCAGAACGCACTGCCGCCCCGTCTGGGCCTTTGGGTCTATATTCTGGCCAGTATCGGCTCTTTGATATTTTTCTCTGTCTTGCTGTGGCAAGGGTATCTGATGACCCTGCGGGTTATTCCGCAAAGCCTTGCCGCGCTTGAAGTTTCAATCGCTTGGGTTTACGCCGCTTTGCCTGTCGGCTCCGCATTCATACTGGTCGCCATTCTGGCGGCAATGGTGCGCGCTGTGCAGGGTGACTGGCTGATCGCGCGCAACGCGGAAGATGTACAATGAACAGCGCACTTGGTCTTTCACTCGGTATTCTTTTTGTCCTTGGCGTACCTATTGCGGTCGCTATCGGACTTGCGTCAGTCATCGGGATCGAGGCAAGCGGGCGCTTGCCGCTGTTGCTGGTGGCGCAGCGCATGTTTACCGGCATCGACAGTTTTCCCCTGATGGCGATCCCGCTGTTTATCCTTGCAGGGAATCTGATGTCGGCGGGGGGTATTTCGCACCGCCTGGTAGAACTGGCAAAATCACTGGTTGGCGGGATACAGGGCGGTCTGGCCTGCACGTGTGTTCTGACGTGCATGTTGTTCGCCTCTGTCTCCGGATCATCCGTGGCAACAACTTTTGCGATCGGTGCAATTCTGATCCCCGCGATGGTGAAACACAATTATCCCAAACCGCTTGCCGCTTCTATTCAGGCGTCCTCGGCAGAGCTGGGCGTTTTGATCCCGCCATCTATTCCGCTGATCCTTTACGGTGTCTCGACAGATACCTCGATTGGTAAGTTGTTTGTCGCGGGGCTTGGACCTGGATTGGTTGTAGCTGGCTCTCTAATGGCGCTGGTTCTGGTCATCTGCCGCGTGCGCGGCATTGGCAAGGAGGACGGCATGGGCCGCTCCCGCCCAGGTGCCGCGCTGTGGGCCGCGCTGCCCGCTTTGATGGTCCCTGTTGTGATCCTCGGTGGTATCTACTCCGGCATTTTCACGCCGACCGAGGCAAGTGCCGCCGCCGTTGCTGCCGCACTGATTGTGGGGATGGGCATTTATGGTGAGCTGAAATATCACGATCTTCCTGAAATTCTGAAGAAAACGATCATCTCGACTTCCGCGATTATGATTATCATTTCGGCGGCGGCGTTGTTTTCGTTCCTGATCACACGCTCCGGTCTGCCCAATGAAATCGCGGCATGGTTCCGCGACGTATTCGAAAGCCGCATTGCATTTCTGCTGGCGGTGAACTTCCTGCTGCTGATCGTGGGCATGTTCATTGAAACTTCGGCGGCGATCCTTGTTCTGGCCCCAATCCTGACGCCAATCGCGCTCAGTTACGGTGTCGATCCTGTGCACTTCGGTCTGATCATTGTGGTCAATCTGGCGCTGGGGATGATCACGCCACCGCTGGGGGTGAACCTGTTTGCCGCCTGCGCCGTCGCCAACCTGCGGGTGGAAAAAATCATCCCGCAACTCGTCTGGTTTGTGCTGACCGTTTTCGCGGCGTTGATGGTTATCACCTACGTTCCTGCAATCACGCTGTGGCCTGTCGAATGGGTATTTGGAGAATAATCAATGCTGGTTGATTTTGTAGGCTTGGGGTCAATGGGCCTTGGCATGGCGGTCAGCCTTGTGCGGGCAGGCCATATCGTTCGCGGTTATGATCCTGATACCGCACGCGTTGACATGCTATGTGCGCAGGGCGGGTCACCCTTTGGTGAAGATGACGCGCAGGCAGATGCGCTTGTCAGTGTTGTTCTGAATGCCGATCAAACCCGTGCTGTGCTGTTTGGTGATCAAGATGTGTCACAGCGGCTGCGTGCAACCGGCGTGATCCTCTCTTGTGCTACGGTGTCGCCTGCGTTCGCAGCCGAGATGGAAGCAGTGGCGAAGGCGCGTGGATTTTCATATCTGGATGCGCCTATTTCCGGTGGCGCGATAAAGGCCGCTGCGGGACAGCTTTCAATCATGGCGTCAGGTTCGGCGGATGCGTTCACCACGTCAGCGCCTTTGCTAGAGGCTATGGCAGAGACTGTTCATCGTCTGGGTGATCATGCTGGCGCAGGCTCTGCGATGAAGGCGGTAAACCAGCTGTTGGCGGGGGTTCACATCGCCGCGATGGGCGAGGCGATGGCATTTGGCGCGTCACAAGGTTTGGACGCCGCACAAGTGGTTGAGGTGATCTCGGCCTCTGCAGGAACGTCATGGATGTTCGAAAACCGCGCGCCCCATGTAGTGGAGGGTGATTACACCCCGCGCTCCAAAGTCGATATCTGGCTGAAAGATCTGGGCATCGTGGGCGATATCGCGGCGGCATCGGGCTTGCCTGTGCCAATCAGCGCCAATGCGCTGGCGCAGTTTCGCGCTGCGTCAGAGGCGGGGCTGGGGCAGGAAGATGATGCCGCGATTGCCAAGTATTTTGCCCGTCAGGGCGGTGTAAAGCTGGTTGGAGATAGCTAATGCTCTTGGGATGTATCGGGGATGATTTCACAGGCTCCAGCGATCTGGCCAATACCCTGGCCAAGGCAGGGATGCGCACCGTGCAGTACAGCGGCATACCGTCAGTGGCTGCGGGCAGGGACGTGCAGGCTGGTGTTGTTGCGCTTAAATCCCGCTCGATTGCGCCTGCGGAGGCAGTGAAGCAATCGCTTGAGGCGTTGGAGTGGCTTCAGGCGCAGGGTTGTGAGCAGATATTTTTCAAATACTGCTCGACTTTCGACAGCACGGATCAGGGCAACATCGGACCGGTTGCCGATGCATTGGCCGATGCACTGAACGCGCATAAAGTTATCGTATGCCCAGCGTTTCCGGGAGCAGGGCGGTCGGTCTATCAGGGGTACTTGTTTGTTAAAGACGCCTTGCTGAACGAAAGCGGAATGGAAAACCACCCGCTGACCCCGATGAAGGATGCAAGCCTGCGCCGTCTGATGGCAGCGCAAAGCGCATATTCGGTGGGCCATGTTCCTGCCGAGGTGGTGTTTGAGGGTGCGCAGGCGATTGCGGCGCGGATGGAGGAAGAACATAGCGCAGGCCACCGGATGATTATCGTTGATGCACTGCGCGATAGTGATCTGGAGCAGATCGGTGCAGCGGCCAGAGGATTGCCGCTGGTTACGGGCGGCTCTGGCGTGGCACTGGGTCTGCCTGCAAATTTCGGTATCACGCCTGCAAAAGTACCGTGGCAGCCGCAGACCGGTAAGGCGGCGATCCTGTCCGGTTCATGCTCGACCACGACACGTGCGCAGATCGACTATCATATCGCCCGCTACCCGAGCCTGAAAGTTGATCCGGCAGATGTGATTGAGGGAAGGCAAACCCCGCAAGAGGTTGCCCAATGGTTGGCTGAAACCGACGGTCTGCCCCTTGCCTACAGCTCTGCAAACCCTGACGAAGTCGCCGCCACACAGGCGCGGTTTGGAAGTGACACAGCCGCGCATGCGTTGGAAGAGTTCTTTGGCAAAACAGCGCATATTATGGTGAAGCTCGGCGTGTCCCGCATCCTGACCGCAGGGGGCGAAACGTCCGGCGCGGTGGTTGAAGCACTTGAAATCGACAAGCTTGAGATCGGCCCCGAGATTGATCCCGGTGTGCCAGCCTTGCGCGCCAGTGATACGTTGGTGATCGCGCTGAAATCAGGTAACTTCGGCAGCGAAGATTATTTTGAAAAAGCGGCAAAAATTCTGGGGCAGGGGTGATGCGCGAAGCCGAACTGCGTGAGCTGATTTGCCTGTTGGCCAAATCCATGTTCGACCGCGGACTGACGGGCGGCAGCACCGGTAACATCTCGGCCCGTACAGAGGATGGCGGCCTGCTGGTGTCGCCAACCGGTACCAGTTTCGGGCGGCTTGACCCGGCGCGCCTGTCGCGGTTTGATGCCGGTGGCGCCTTGATTGACGGCGACCGGCCCACCAAGGAAATGCCACTGCACCAGGCATTTTACGACACACGCAGCACCGCCGGTGCAGTGGTGCATTTGCACAGCTGCCACTCGGTCGCTCTGTCGACGTTACCAGAGGTGGACGCCGACAACTTCCTGCCGCCGCTAACGCCTTACGGGATTATGAAGCTGGGGCGCGTGAAGCTGTTGCCATTCTTTATGCCGGGTGATCCGGCCATGGGCGACGCGGTGCGCGGACTTGCAGGAAAGCGTAGCGCGGTGATGCTGGCGAATCACGGGCCTGTCGTTGCGGCCAAAGATATCGAGGCTGCGTGTAATGCGATTGAAGAGCTGGAAGATACCGCGCGGCTGGCGATGATGCTGCGCGGCATGAACGCACGCGGGTTGTCCGACACAGAAGTACAGGCGCTGGTAACCAAATTTGATGTAGAGTGGGATGATTGATGAAATTCTCGGCTAACCTTGGCTTTTTGTACACTGATCTTTCCCTGACCGATGCCGTTCACGCCGCCAACGTGGATGGGTTTGACGCGCTTGAGTGTCACTTCCCATATGATACGCCCCCCGAAAAATTGAAGGCCGCGCTGACACAAACCGGATTGCGAATGCTGGGGATGAATACCTGGCCCGGTGATCGTGCGGCTGGTGATTTTGGGCTAGCGGCGTTGCCCGGTCGCGCAGAAGAAGCGCGCGCCGAGATTGAACGCGCATTTACCTATGCCGCCGCGACAGGAGTAGAAGCGGTGCACGTCATGGCAGGGCGCACCGATGGCGGCACAGCCACCGAAGACTGCTTTCGCGACAACCTGAATTACGCCTGTGATCTGGCCGCGCAGCACGATATCGGTGTCCTGATTGAACCCATCAACACCCGTGACGTTGCCGGATATCATCTGTCAGGCACCGCCCACGCCGAGCGGATTATCAACGATCTTGCGCGCCCCGAACTTAAAATAATGTTTGATTGTTATCACATGCAGATCATGCAGGGTGATCTGGCAAAAACGATTGAAGAACTCTTGCCAATAATCGGACACATCCAGATTGCCGCTGTGCCGGACCGAACAGAACCGGATCAGGGCGAGGTGGATTACCCTTGGTTGATGAAACATTTGCAGGACCTCGGCTACAACGGTCATATCGGCGCCGAGTACCGCCCCCGCACAACAACGCAGGACGGTCTAGGTTGGATGAGGGCGCTGAAGGGTAACGCCTAGATCAAAGGTTGGTACGACAACAAACATAAGCGCTAGGCTTGCTCTGAACTGTGATAAGCGTTTGAGTACGCTGTAATCTAAGTGTGGAGAAACCGAACTCAATGCGGTTTAATTGATAACGGCGAAAGTATTTCGCCTGCTAATCAACCCCGAATTAGCTGCAAATTATGTTCCGCTCTAAGTTTCTGGCAAGACGGGTGCGTGGGACAGGTTGGAGAGCCGCCAGTTTTGTTCCTCTTACTTTGATCGTTCAGGATTGTGTATCGGGCGTGTTCTATCTTGGCGGGTTTCTTTCCGACGGTGGACCAATAGCTCAACTGGCATCGCGAGATCCTGTAGGGGTCACCCACCTGAACAGTGATTCATGAATTTTGAGGAGGTTTTTCAGGACGCCCCGGTACCGTACCGCAACACAAACCAACAAAGGAGAACATATCATATCAGGCCATAAAGGCACGTTGGTCTGATAGAAGAAATGCATCTGGTCTGCGTCCGGTTGTTTATCGCCATTCCCCTCTGCCTGAGTTGGCACCGTGAAGGCCAAGAACGCGATCACTTTCTTTATCCGAATTGATCGGACCATTGTTCGGGGTACAGTCGGCGATGAAGATTTAGCAGTCATTGTTGCCGCGATCCTGTAGCGAGCGATAATGCCGCTATTTCGCAGGTGAACCGCGCACCCTTGCGCAGAAGGTTCGGGCTGATACCCTCTGAAATAGCAAGATGATCTTTGCTCTTCCCGATTCAGAGGCTAGGTCAGTGGCGAAGATATATGCCAAGATTGGCACACAACTCTGCTTTATGCTTGTGAAAACATTTTACAGACGATCGAAGAAAGTTTCTCCATGAAGGCGCTCAAACAAGTTGCTGCACTTTTAATTGTTCTGGCGATTGGCCTGTATGTCTGGATCGCCTATGTGCCCGCCGCCCATCCGCTGTTGCAGCGCACGGGGCTGCTCGACCTGCTGGGCATCGAGACAGCGGGAGAAGACAGCCAGGGTACAGCGGGCGAGCGGCGGGGCTTTGGCGGTGGGGAAACACAGGTCGTTGTTGCGCAGGTAGAGGAACAGGCGCAGACAGACCGGATCACGGCCATCGGCGACGGGCGGGCATGGCGCTCTGTGACGGTACGGTCCAACGCGACAGGGCTGATTGAAAAGCTGAACCTGACAGGCGGTGAAACCATAGATGCGGGCATCGTGATCGCGCAGCTTGACGACGAGGCCGAGCAGATCGCGCTGGAGCTGGCCCAGATCCGGCTGGAAGACGTGCAGGCAGAGACACAACGGGTCGGGCGTTTGCAAGGCACCGGCGCTGTCACCGAAGTGCGCCTGCGCGAGGCGGAAATTGCATTGCGCAATGCTGAACTGACACTGCGAAAAGCGGAATACGATCTGTCGCAGCGCCAGATCACCGCGCCGATTTCGGGTTATGTCGGATTAACCGACATTCAGGAAGGTGACCGGCTGGCCAGTCAGGAGCAGCTTGCCACCATTACCGACCGTTCGCGCATCCTGATCGATTTCCGCGTGCCTGAACGCTTTATCGGCGCCATCGAAAGAGGGCAGCAGATCAGGATTGTTCCGCTGGGGCTGCGCGACGTGACGCTGACGGGACAGATAGACGCGATTGACACCGTGGTTGATCGTGCCAGCCGTACAATGCTGGTGCGCGGTGTGGTCGAAAACGATCAAAACCTGCTGCGCGGGGGGATGGCCTTTTCTGTCAGATTGTCTTTCCCGGGTGAAACCCTGTTGTCGATCGCGCCGCTTGCGGTGCAATGGTCCAGCGATGGCCCGTTTGTCTGGGCCGTGCGTGAGGGCAAAGTGATTCAAATGCCGGTGGCGATTATCCAGCGCAACCAAGACGCGGTGCTGGTCAAGTCCGACGATCTGGTGGTTGGTGATACGGTTGTGACCGAAGGGGTGCAAACCCTGCGGGAAAACGCTGCGGTAACGATCCGCCAGCCGGAGGACGACGCAGACGTCCAAACCCCCGCCGCGCAGGAGGAGGCACTGTGAGCGCAGCGGCTGATGTCACATCATCCTCGGGCACGGCGCTGTTTGTACGCCGTCCGATCCTTGCATTTGTCCTGAACGCGCTGATCATCCTTGCAGGGTTGGCCGGGCTTTTCGGCGCCGAGATCAGGGAATTGCCGAACGTGGACCGTCCTGTTGTGTCGGTCACCACGCGGTTTTCGGGTGCGTCGCCGGAATCCGTCGATCAGGAACTGACCGGACGGATCGAGGGCGCTGTCGGGCGTGTGTCTGGTGTGCGCACAATCTCGTCCAACTCGCGGTTCGGGCGCAGCCGTGTCACGCTGGAATTTGCCGATAACGTCGATGTTGATGTGGCCGCGATGGACGTGCGCGATGCTGTGGCGCGGATTGTGAACCAGCTGCCCGAAGGGGCCGACCAGCCAGAGATCGTCAAGGCGGATGCAAACGCACAGGCGGTTATGCGGATCGCTGTCACTTCGTCGGGCCGTTCGCCACAGGAACTGACCGAAATCGTGCGCGACCGGGTCGAGGACAGGCTGATATCGGTGGACGGGGTGGCCGATCTGCAAGTGTACGGCGACCGCGAGCCGGTGTTTCGCGTCGATATCGACCAGCTTGAACTGGCCAGCAGGGGGCTTACGCTGGGCGATGTGCAGCGGACGCTTGCGAACGTCGCCTATGATGCGCCTGCGGGTGATCTGGCAGGCGCGCGCCAGTCGATCAACGTGCGTACGGTTGCCAGTGTCGCCACGACAGAGGCCTTCGAGGCGCTGGAGATTTCGGAAAACGTGAAGATGCGCGATGTTGCGCGCGTCACGCTGGGGCCTGCACCGGGGGAAACCGCGCTGCGCGCCAACGGTCAGCAGGGCATCGGCATGGGCATTATCCGGCAGGCCACCTCCAACACGCTGGAAATTTCCAAAAATGTGCGCGAGGTGGTTGCGGAGCTGGACCGCACCTTGCCCGATGACATCAGCATCTTTGTCACCTCCGACGACGCGACATTTATTTCAGGTTCCATCGAAGAAGTTGTGATGACGCTGGGGATTGCGATTGTGATTGTCATCGCGGTGATCTTCATTTTCCTGCGCGATGTGCGCGCCACACTTATCCCCGCGCTGACGCTTCCGGTGGCGTTGATCGGCACATTGGCGGCGATTTATCTAGTCGGGTTTTCCATCAACATCCTGACGCTGCTGGCGCTGGTGCTGGCAACGGGGATGGTGGTAGATGATGCGATTGTTGTTCTGGAAAACATCGTGCGGATGCGCGCCGCCGGCATGGGGCCACGGGCGGCGGCGGTGAATGGCACGCGGCAGGTTTTCTTTGCGGTTGTGACCACCACTGCCACGCTGGCGGCGGTGTTTGTACCGCTGTCATTTTTGCCGGGGCAGGCGGGTGGCCTGTTTCGTGAATTCGGCTTTACGCTGGCGATGGCGGTGCTGTTGTCATCGGTTGTCGCACTCAGCTTGTGCCCCGTACTGGCCAGCCGCCTTTTGACCAAGGCACCAGACAAGGATGCACGCGGCCCGATGATCTGGCTCGGCACGCAGCTGATGTCGTTTTACAAACTCACGTTGCGCGGCGCTCTGGCGATGCCGTATGCCGTGCTTCTGACTGCGGTGTTTGTGGTTGCAACAGCGGCGCTGATGGCAGGCAGCATCCGGCAGGAGCTGACCCCGTCCGAAGACCGCGCGGTTGCCCTGCTCAGCGTGACGGCGCCGCAGGGCGTGGCGCTGGAATACACCCAGACCAAGATGCGCCAGATCGAGGATATTGTGACGCCGCTGTATGAAAAGGGCGAGGTGACAAATATATTCTCGATCACCGGTTTCGGTGCGGACAACCGCGGGTTCATGGTGTTTACACTGGCAAACTGGGAAGACCGCACGCGCAGCCAGCAAGACATCGTTTCCGAAATCAACGGCAAGCTGCGCGGGATCATCGGTGTGCGCGCCTTTGCCATCCAGCCCAACTCGCTTGGGATACGCGGGGCGGGCAGGGGGCTTGCGTTTGCGATCACCGGCGACAGTTATGACCAGCTGGCGGAAGTGGCGGAGATCATGGTGGACCGGATGCGTCAGATCGGGGGTATGGGGCAGGTGCGGCTGGAATATGAAACAACGCAGCCGCAGTTGTTTGTAAACATAGATCGCGCGCTGGCGGCTGATCTGGGGATTGATATCACCGGACTGGGGCAGGCCTTGCAGGCGGTGCTGGACGGGCGCACGGTGGCTTCGGTGTTCATTGATGACAGCAGCTATGAAGTGCAGGTTTTGTCCACATCGACGCCGGTGAATGATCCGGGTGATCTGGAAAATGTCTTTGTGCAGACGGGCAGGGGGCAGATGGTGCCGATGTCCAGCTTTGTTACGCTGGAAGAACGCGCGGTTGCGCCGGAGCTGAACCGCGAAGGGCAAAACAGATCGGTGGAACTGTCCGCGGGTCTGACGCCGGAAATGTCGCTGGGTGATGCGCTGGCGCAGGTGCGCGAAATTGGCAATGATGTGCTGGCCGAAAACAACCGCATTGTGCCATTGGCCGAGGCCGCCACGCTGGACCAGACAAACGCGGGGCTGTTTGTCACATTCGGCTTTGCCATTCTGGTGGTGTTTCTGGTGCTGTCAGCGCAATTCGAAAGCTTTATTTCCGCTGTGGTGGTGATGGCAACAGTGCCTGTGGGGCTGGCCTGTGCTGTGTTCGCGCTGTTGCTGACGGGGCAGAGCCTGAATGTCTATTCCCAGATCGGGCTGGTGATGCTGATCGGTATCATGGCCAAGAACGGTATTCTGATTGTCGAATTCGCCAACCAGTTGCGCGACAAGGGGCAAAGCGTACATGACGCGATCCTTGATGCCTCCACCATCCGTTTGCGGCCTGTGATGATGACAATGACCTCTACCGTGTTGGGCTGTGTGCCGCTGATCCTGTCTGCGGGGGCAGGGGCCGAAGCGCGCGAGGCGTTGGGCTGGGTGATTGTTGGCGGTCTTGGCATGGCAACGCTGTCGACGCTCTATCTGACGCCGGTTGCCTTTTTGCTGCTGGCGCGTTTTTCAATCCCCAAAGCACAAGGCGAAGCGCGCCTGCGCGACGAGCTGCGCGAGGCGGAAAAGGTGATGGAGACAGCCACCCCCGCGCAGTGATCCGCTTACCCCGCCAGACCGGCGGCGCGCACCTGGCCCACCAATTCCGCAACCCGTTCGGCGTTGTCAGCGGCGGTGCCGCCATCGGCGTTCTTGCGGTTGTTTTCAAAACCGATACGCGCTTTGCCACCGTGGCGCATCGCCTCGATCAGGCAGGCGGTTTCCTGTGGTCCAAAGGCGCAGGCCGACCAATCCACATCCGGCAGCGCGGCTGTGAGGGTGGTGGCAAGAGCGGCCACGTCTGCGGGGCTGCTGACCTGCCCCGTTGTATAGCGCCCCAGAACAATCAGCGCGGTAAGGTTAGCACGCGGCACATCCCCGCGCGCGACCAGACGGGCAAGATGGGCAACATCACCGGCATCATAGAGGATATGTTGCACACAAATTCCCGCCTCGGCGCAACTGGAAAAGAAACGGCGGGTGACCGCATCATCCTGATCCGCCGTAATCTCGCGCAGGGCGATTGAAATCGCGGCGGGTTGCAGATCGTGAACCAGTTGGCGCTGCTGCGCAGGTGTGAACACGCCCGCCGCTTCGCTGGTGACCTGAACATAAAGATCGGGCGCGCGGTGTTTCAGTTCGGCCAGCAATTCGGCGTATAGTCCGGCATCCAGCACATGCCGCTGTTCAGCGTCACGAACATGGGCGTGCAGCCCGTCCGCGCCCGCCGCGTGGCAGGCAAGCGCGCAGGTGACGATTTCGTCAAGAGAGACGGGCAGGGCAGGGTGATCGGCCTTGGTCAGCTTTGCGCCATTGGGGGCGACCATAATATTCGGCAGGCCCCTCATGCCGCGATTGCCTTGGTGATGGCGGTGGACAGCTTGCCGACCAGTTCGTCAATCTGGGCGTCCTCAATAATGAAGGGCGGCGCAAGCAAGACGTGATCGCCGTGCTGCCCGTCGATGGTGCCCGACATGGGGTAACAGATCAGGCCGGCGGCAAAGGCTTCTTTCTTAATCCGTGCCGCGATGGTGCGCTTTGGGTCAAAGGTGGCTTTTGTGTCGCGGTCTGTGACCAGCTCGATACCACGGAACAACCCGCGCCCGCGGATATCGCCCACGTGGGGGTGCTGGCCGAATTGCGCGCGCAGGGCGACGTCAAGCTTTTCGCCCTGTTCGCGCACCCGCGCCAGTAACCCGCCGTCAAGGATTTCGCCCAACACCGCATTGGCCGCCGTGGCTGCCAATGCGTGACCCATATAGGTGTGACCGTGCTGGAAAAATCCGCTGCCGGCGGCAATCGCGTCATAGATCCTGCCCGTGGTCAGCAGCGCACCAATCGGCTGATAACCCGCGCCCAGACCTTTGGCGATTGTGATCATGTCCGGCGCAACGCCGTCTTCTTCGCAGGCAAACAGATGGCCGGCACGGCCCATGCCGCACATCACCTCGTCAAGGATCAGCAGCACACCGTAGCGGTCGCAGATCTCGCGGGTGCGTTTGAGGTATCCGGGCACGGCAGGCACTGCACCCGCTGTCGCGCCGACGACAGGTTCGGCCATAAACGCCATGACGGTTTCGGGGCCAAGGCGCAAGATTTCTGTTTCCAGCTCATCCGCGACGCGCTGGCCGTAGGCCTCCTGCGTTTCGCCATCGCCACGGTCGCGGTATTCATAGCAGGGGCTGATGTGGGTGGTATCGGCCAGCAGCGGTGCAAACTGGGTGCGCCGCCATGCGTTGCCCCCCGCCGCCAGCGCGCCCAGTGTGTTGCCATGATAGCTCTGGCGGCGCGCGATGACGCGGTGGCGGTCGGGCTGCCCGATCTCGAGGAAATACTGGCGTGCAAGTTTGATCGCAGCCTCAACCGCCTCTGACCCGCCGGAGACAAGATAGACGCGGTCGATCCCGTCAGGCGCGTTTTCAACCAGACGGTCGGCCAGTTGTTCAGCGGGTTCAGAGGTGAAAAAACCCGTGTGCGCAAAGGCGACTGTGTCAATTTGTGCATGAAGTGCGGCGCGCACGGCGGCATTGGAGTGACCCAGACAGGACACCGCCGCACCGCCGGAGCCATCGAGATAGCGGCGCCCGTCGGTATCTATAAGGTAACACCCGTCACCCTGTGCGACGACAGGCAAACTGCCTTTGGTGGATCGACCGAAGATATGGCTGCTCATGCTGTGCGTCCTGATTTTGCGGGGCGGCCCGTTCTGGGAATCGCGCGATTGCATTGAAATAATGCATATGTATTATTCGAATTGACGAAAAAACGCAAATGGTTTATCTGCATGGCTGCGGATGTGGAGCGTGCGGGATTTATGGACAAGGCAGAAGAGCTAAAGCAGGGGCTGGCGCGGCTGGGCGTCGAGGGCACACCGGCTTTGCGCGCCTTTGCGCCTTGGGTGCTCGACAATCTGGCGCTGGTTGCGTTTCATTCGATCCGGGGGTTGGCAAAGCAGGCAGGAGTGAACCCCAACACTGTGACCCGTTTGGCGCGCGAGCTGGGTTACGCCGGGTTTGACGCGCTGCGCACGGACGTTCAGGCGATGCTTCATACGGGCGAGCCGACCTATGGAGAACGCGCACGCAGCCTGCGCACCCAATCGGATGGCGGCGCGTTTTCCGCGATGATGGCGGCGCACCGGCAGAACACCGATGCCCTTTTTGCGCCCGAAACGTTGGCTGTTTTGGGTGATTGTGTCGCGCCGATGCTGGCGGCGCGCCGTATCCATACTGTTGGGGTGCGCAGCTGCTATTCCATCGCACATTACTTTTCCTATGTCGGCGGCATGGCGTTTTCCAACTTTGCCGATGTGCCTTCGTTGCCGGGGGGGATCGTTGACCAGATGTCACAGGTCACGGCGGACGATATCGTGGTTGCGATTACCTATGCGCATTATTCATCCGAGGTGGTACGCGCCAGCGAAGTGGCGCGGGGCAATGGCGCGCGTATTCTGGCGCTGACCGACAGCCACGCTTCGCCCATTGCGATTGGCGCGTGGAAGGTGCTGCGCCTGCCAATGGCGGGGCCGCATTTCATGCCGTCGCTGAACTCGGCCTTTCTGGCGGTCGAAATGCTGCTGGTGGGTATGGCCGCGCAATCGGACGGGGCGGCGGAAAATGTCACCGCGTTTGAGGAACGCATACGCAAGTACGGCGGATATTTCGGGCGCTAACGGTCAGGGTGTACGGGACAGGGGGCTGTCATAGCTGTCTCTGATGTCTTTCAGAAAGGTATAGTCGCGGCGTGCATCGCTGATGTGGTGCTGGTTGACAGTGACAAAGCGGAAATCTTCGCCGTGTTCGTCAAACCGCAGCGGCCCCTGTGTTTCGTCCATCCACGGATAGCAAAATAGGGAGTCGCCGTAATCCGTCCCTGCGCGGTTGAGCGAGAGCAGAAAGCACTGGTTTTCAACAGCGCGGGTCATGGCAAAGGCGTGCCACATGTGAAAGGAACGATCCCTGAAATTGGCAACGCTGTGCAACAGGATATCAACGCCGTGTTTCAACACTAGCGTCCGCGTCAGCTCGGGAAATCGGATATCATAGCAGATGATCGGGGACAGGGTGAAACTCTTCACCTTGAAGGTAAACAAATGATCGCCGGTGATGAAATACTCTTTTTCCATCGACGCGCCGTATTGGCACAGGTGCAGCTTGTCATAGTGACCGGCAAGCGCGCCGTCGGGTGTGACAACACCGATCGAGATATACGCGCCGCTCGCGTCCTTTCTGGCGAAGCCGAAGACAACATGAACGCCGAATTCCGTGGCAACGGATTGCCATGTCCGGAAGGAGGCCCCCTCCCGCGGCTCTGCTATTTCCTCGAGGTGGTCGAATGCCGCGCGGGAATAATCAATGCTGGACAGTTCGGGCAAAACCACCAGATCGGCCGTCTGCGTGCGAAGCTGCTGGCGCACTTTCGCTGCGATGGCGGCAAGGTGCCCGTCGCGCGCGGCGGCGCTCGTGGTGTGCGGTATGTCGATCTGGCAGGCCAGAAGCGTCAGGGTGTCTTGCTGTGTCATGGGCTACCTTTCAGCGGTCGGCAATTGCGGGCGGAGCAAACACCCCCGCTTGATGCGGCCTCTTAGCACAGCCTGCAAAAGAAACGGTGCAAAAATTTTCGCGACCGAGGTGCGACCCGTAAAGCATCTTCCGCTGGGTTTGCGGCAAAAAACGTCGGTGTTGCACTTGCGCATTGATGAAATCGCACGGAAGCTTGGGCACGGCGACCCTGAAAGGACATCGGATGAAATCGTCAAACCTGTTTTATCAAACCCGTGCGCGCCGCCCCGAGGTCGAGCGGGCGGAGGGGGTCTATATCTGGGGCAACAACGGCGAGCGTTATATTGACGGATCGTCCGGCGCGATGGTCAGCAATATCGGCCATTCAAACCCCAATGTTCTGGCCGCGATGAAGGCGCAGATGGACAGCGCGACATTTGCCTACAGGTTGCATTTTGAAAACAGCGCGGCAGAGGATCTGGCCAGCGCCATCGCCCAGCGTATGCCCGCAGGATTGAACCGCGTGTTCTTTGTCTCGGGCGGGTCCGAAGCGGTGGAATCCTGCGTAAAGTTCGCGCGTCAGTGGGCCGTTGCATCGGGGCAGGAAAGCCGCTGGAAAGTGATTTCACGCTTTCCTTCCTATCACGGATCGACGTTGGGTGCGCTGGCGATCACGGGATATGGCCCGCTGACGGATGTGTTTACGCCGCTGTTCACTGCCATGCCGAAAATCGCGGCTCCCACCTGTTATCTGGACCGTGACAACCTGAGTGATCATGCGCGCGGATTGAAATATGCAGAGCTTCTGCGCGACGAGATTATCGCTCAGGGCCCCGAAACGGTGATGGCTTTTGCCATGGAACCTGTGGGCGGTGCGTCAACCGGCGCGCTGGTGGCGCCGGACAGCTATTACACCCGCATTCGCGAAATCTGTGATGAATTCGGCATACTGCTGATCATGGACGAGGTGATGTCGGGCGTAGGGCGTACAGGCAAATTCATGGCGTCCGAGCATTGGAATATCCGCCCCGATCTGGTGGCCGTGTCCAAGGGATTCGGTGCGGGATATGCCCCGCTGGGGGCGATGATTGCCGATCAGGGCATGGTAGAAACGGTGCTTGATGCGGGCGGTTTTGCCCATGGCCACACCTATGCGGGAAATCCGCTGGCGTGTAGTGCGGGCCTTGCCGTGCTGGGCGAGATCGACCGCCTTGATCTGCTGTCCAACGCCGCCGCGATGGGGGATCACCTCATGCTGGGTCTGAGCGATCTGATGGCGCGCTACGATTTCATCGGTGATGTGCGCGGCAAGGGATTGCTGGCCGCCTTCGAGATGGTCGCGGACCGCGAAACGATGGAGCCGCTGCCAAAAAGCCTGAACGCCTACGACCGCTTTGTCGAAATCTGTTATACGCGCAATCTGATCACCTATTCACGCCGCACCCGTGGCGGGATCGAGGGGGATCATTTCCTGATCTGCCCGCCAATGATTGTGACCGCGCCGCAGGTTGATGAGATTCTGAATATTCTTGATGACAGTCTGAACGTGTTCGCGCGCGAAGCGGGGCTGGCGGGGTGAGGTGCCTGTGTGGATCACCCGCCCGACGCGCAGATAAGGTGGAGTTAAAGACATGAAGGTTTTTGCAGATCAGCAGCGGCAAAGCAGGCACTACCCCACGGGGTTTCTGGTTAACGGCGTGATGCAGCCCAACCCCGAAAAACCCGAGCGTATGGCACGGTTGCTGGCCGGTGTTGCCGCGGGCGGTCACGAGGTGAGTGCGCCACAGGATCACGGACCTGGCCCGATCTCGGCGATCCATACACCTGCCTATCTGAAATTCCTGTCTACGGTTTTCGCCCGCTGGAGCCGCATCCCCGATGCCGCGCCGGAAATTTTTCCCAACGTCCACCCCGACAGACGCACCGCCAGCTATCCGTTGTCGGTGGTAGGGCAGGCGGGATTTCACATCACCGATATGTCTTGCCCGATTGGTGAACACACGTGGGAGGCGGCGCGCTGGTCGGCCAATTGCGCGGTGAGTGCGGCCGACGCTGTGGCACGTGGCGAGAAGGCCGCCTATGCGCTGTGCCGCCCCCCCGGACATCACTGTTTCAGCGATTTGGCGGGAGGTTTTTGTTACCTTAACAATTCAGCCATCGCGGCACAGTATTTGCGACGTACTTGTGACCGGGTTGCGATCATCGATGTTGATCTGCACCACGGCAACGGCACGCAGGGCATATTTTATGCGCGCGACGATGTGTTTACCCTGTCCATCCACGCCGACCCCGCGCGGTTCTATCCGTTCTTCTGGGGGCACGCCCATGAAACCGGCGAGGGGACGGGGCATGGGTATAACCTGAATATTCCGCTGCCGCGCGGCACGGGGGATGACGGATTTTTGCGCGGGCTGACCGATGGTCTGGACCACGTTAGGGCGTT
The DNA here is from genome assembly GCF_026410285.1 of Sulfitobacter sp. F26169L. Classification (GTDB taxonomy): domain Bacteria; phylum Pseudomonadota; class Alphaproteobacteria; order Rhodobacterales; family Rhodobacteraceae; genus Sulfitobacter. The sequence continues at coordinate 53,455 of NZ_JAPMLP010000009.1, forward strand.
TGTCCCCGATGCGGTGGTGGTCGCCCTCGGGCTGGATGCGTTTGAGGGTGATCCGTTCGGGGGGCTGTCCGTTTCAACCAAGGGCTTCGCGGAAATCGCGCGGGTGCTGGCGGCGCTGGATTTGCCGACCGTGATCGTTCAGGAAGGCGGATACCTGTGTGACGCGCTTGGCGATAATCTGGATTCTTTCCTGCGCGGGTTTGAGGGCAGGGCAGCGCAAGCGTAAACATGCGCAGGCGTATGGTTGGGTGAGACGCATAACAACCTGACAGGCTTTGAAAATATAGATGCAAAATAGAGCCTTAGCCAGCCATATCGTCTCGCTTCCACTGGAAGGAGAAAAAAATTGCGGCTTGCAGATTATTTCCCTAGGCTGAAAAAATTCACAAACGGGCTGCGCGCTGACGTGCGCGCGAAGCCTGATAAAAAAAGCTCAAGGGAGAGTATTCGATGAATTTCACAGCAATAACCAAAATTCTGACGGTTGGTGCGGTTAGCGCGCTGATGTCGACAGCGGCGTTCGCGCAAGACAAGACGCTTCGCTTTGCGGGGGTATTCCCGATCGATCACCAAGGCACGAAGATGATGAATCAGGTGGCGGCGGATGTTGCGGCGGCGGATGTCGGCCTGACCATCGAGGTGTTTCCGGCAAATCAGCTGGGATCGGGCGAAGCGCTGTTTGAAGATGTCGCGCGTGGCAATATCGACCTTGCGGGCGCGTTTATCTACGCCGACACCGATCCGCGCCTTGAGTTTCTGTCGATGCCCTTCCTTGTGGGCGGCTGGGACGACATGAACAACATCATGCGCAATATGGAGTCCGAATATAACAAGATTCTTCAGGAACTCACCGATGAATATGGCGTAAAGGTATTGGCCCAGAACCCCGAAGGATTTGTCGGCATCGTCGCTACCAAAGAGCCGACGAACTGGAACAACTTCGATGACAAAGGCATGAACATCCGCGTCTGGTCGTCCAACATTGTGAAATCAATGGTTGAGGATTTCGGTTTTCAGGCCACGACAATGGCGTGGGGCGATATTTTCCCCGCGATCCAGTCGGGCATTGTGGATGGCGCGATTTGCTGCACCAAAACGGCGACCTACTCCATCTTTGCGAAATCCGATGTCGGGACGCATTTTGTCCAGTACAACGCCATTTCCGAGCTGACGACGTTCTACGCGTCACAGCGCACACTGGACAAGCTGAACGATGAACAGCGCGAGGCGCTTCAGGCGGCGATGACAAAAGCCTCCGATGATTTCTTTGCCTACAACCGCGAAAGCGATGCGGAGTTCGAGGCGAAGCTGGTTGAAAGCGGCTACACCATTCTGGCGCTGAGCGACGAAGAGCAGGAAAAATTCGCCGCCCGTGCGCGTGAAAAAATTTGGCCAATGATGGCCGACTCGGTCGGTGATGAAATCATCAACCGCCTGATGTCTGCATCCGACTAAGCAACGCAAACAGGGGCCGGTAATTTATAGGCCCCTGTTTTTACGTTCTGGAACATTGCGGATGACAGGGGGCGCGGGCATGTCGCAAATCACACAAGATGAACTGCCAACATACATCGGAGAGGACGAACCTCCGGGAGCGATGAAGATCACCGAGGAGTTACCGGCGTTTATCGGCAAGCCGATGGAATGGATACTTGTGATCATGAAGCTGATCACCACGGTGTCGGGCTTTGTGATGGCGTTTACCTTCGGCGCTGTTGTGGTCATCCGCTACGGTTTCGGGGGCGATCTGTTTGCCTATGAGGAATGGTTGCTGGCGTTCAGCATCGTGGGGTTTTTTGCCGGTGCGGTTCTGGCGTCCGAGCGCAAGTTGCACATCAACGCCGATATCCTTGGCATCATCATCGAAAACCCTCGCCTGATCTGGTGGCGCGAATTTGTTGTGCTGACGATCGAGGTGCTTGTGATCGTCTTTATCGTTTATGCCTGCTACGTTTCGCTGCTGGATGATTTTTCGTTTCCGCGCCTGCGCTCCACTCCTGTTTTGCGTATTCCGTTTGTATCATGGCGCATCGCGATCATGATCGGATTCAGCCTGATGGCGATGTTCACGGCGGCCTATCTTTATGTCCATATCCGTAAGGGGCTTGGCCTGCCCTTGAAAACGGATGCCAAGAAGGAAGCCGCGAAATGATCATTACCGGAAGCCTTCTTATCGTCTGTTTGATGCTGCTGCTGGGTGTCAGCGTCTATGTCGCGTTCGGATCGGTGCTGATATTTATTGCGCTCGTGGGGGACCAATCTATTTCGGGCTATCTGCCCACCGGTGCCACGGGCATACGGTCGCTGGTTTTGCTGGCGATTCCGTTGTTTATGATTGCCGGTGGTATTATGGAAAAAGGCCGGATCGCCGCACCGCTTGTGGCGCTGGCAGAGATGTTCATCGGCCACATCAAAGGCGGGTTAAGTGCGGCGGGCGTTCTGGCCTGTGGTATCTTCGGCTCCATCTCGGGCAGTGCAAATGCAACGCTGACCTGCATCGGCGGCATTATGATGCCGCATCTGAAAAGGGCGAACTATCCTGTCGGCCAATCGGCGGCGCTGATTGTGTCGGCCAGCCCGCTGGGCCTGCTGATTCCGCCCAGCTCCTCACACATTCTCTATGGCTGGGTTGCGCAGCAGCACGTTTTGAAATGCTTTTTGTCGACGGTTATTCCCGCGATCATCCTGATCACGCTGTTGATCATCACCAACCAGTTTATGCTGCGCAAACATGACAACATCAAACTGTCAGAGCGGCCTTCACCTTTTTTGCCCGCGTTCGGGCGGCAGGGCCGTCTGGCCGGTCCGGCGCTGATGATGCCGATCATTATTCTGGGCGGTATCTATGGCGGCATCATGACCCCGACCGAAGCCGCAGGCATTGCCGTTGTATATGCCATTCCGGTTGCGATCTATTTTTACAAAGGTCTGACGTGGAAAACACTGTCACAGACGATCTGCCAGTCGGGCATCACCATCGGTGTGGTCATGGCGATGATCTTTATGGTGCTGATCGTATCGGACAACCTGATTGCACAGGGCGCGCCAAAGCTGGCCAAGGATATGGTTTATTCCGTTTCGGACAACCCGATTGTGATCCTGCTGATGATCAACGTTGTGATGATCCTGATCGGCATGCTGATGGATGATATTTCAGGGCTGCTGCTGGCAACGCCGATCCTGTTACCCATCGCGCAGAGCGTCGGTGTCGATCCGATCCACTTTGCTGCGATCATCGGTGTAAATCTTGGCATGGCAAACATCACGCCGCCTACAGCGCCGTTACTGTATCTGGGCGCGCAGATTTGTGATGTGCCGGTGTCGCGCATGCTGTGGCCCACGCTGGTGTTTATTGTGTTTGCATGGCTGCCCACGCTGATGCTGACCACGTTTATACCGGAGCTGGCCCTGTTCTTGCCCGATCTGTTGCTCGGCAAATAAGCTGCCCACCAAAACGACGAAAGACGCCCGAAGCGGGGCGCCTTTTTTGATTCAATCAGGCAAATTTGATTGCCTGCGCGTAACCTGCTCGCTGCCATCCCTGAACGGGGGGCGCATAGGGTTACGCGATGAAAGCCCAAGAGTGCAGAGCCAGAAACAGGCCTGTCGCCGAAACCAAGGTAGCGATTCCCAGAGCGTCTTTTACAACTTTTGACATTGTGCTGATCCTCAATCCAAGCGTTGATGTTGTACCGAGGATATAGGCAAACAGATCACCCCTGACTACTGGCACCGTACGCATAGGTGGCTTGCGGTTTCTGCATGACGATGCGGTCTGGTCAGGGCGTCTGAACGGCTGTTTTTCTACCTGAAATTAGCGATGTCCACAACCGCCACAACCGGCTTTTCAAAATTCATTACCGCCGCTTGGACGGACAAAATGGTTTCATCTCCGCACAAGTTCAAGCATCCTTACATCTGCACGCGCAGGCACCCACGACAGGAGGAAAACACATGCTCGACGGGATACGCATTATCGAGATCGAAGGCCTTGGCCCTGCACCGTTTTCGGCGATGCATCTGGCCGATCTGGGCGCGGATATCATTGTGGTTCACCGCAAGGGCGCAAACCCTGCACCGGGGATGCCTGAACGCCCGCTGATCGACCGTGGCAAACGCTCTATCGCGCTGGACCTCAAAGACCCCGACGATGTCGAGACGCTGAAAGCACTGGTGCAAACCGCTGACGGGTTGATTGAAGGGTTCCGCCCCGGTGTGATGGAGAAGCTGGGGCTGGGGCCGCAGGAATGCCATGCGATCAACCCCGCGCTTGTATTCGGACGTATGACAGGCTGGGGGCAGGACGGCCCGATGTCGCGGATGGCGGGGCATGATATGAATTATATCGGCCTGTCGGGCGCGCTCTGGTATGCCTCGCTGCCCGATCAGCCCCCCGTGGCCCCGCCTACGCTGGTGGGGGATATCGGCGGCGGCGCGATGTATCTGACCATCGGGATGCTGGCAGGTATTTTGAACGCGCGCGCAACCGGCAAGGGAACAGTTGTAGACGCCGCGATTGTTGACGGCTCGGCGCATATGATGAACCTGCTGATGACCCTGCGGCAGAGCGGTGCGAAAACATCGGACCGCGGAAAAAGCCTGCTGGATGGTCCCCACTGGAGCCGCACCTACGCCTGTGCCGATGGCGGGTTTATCAGCGTGCAGTGTCTGGAGCCGAAATTTTATGCCATCTTTCTGGAGCTTCTGGGCCTGTCGGATGATCCCGATTTTGCACGACAGTTCGATGCATCGCTATTCGCGCAGGCTACGCAGCGCCTGATTGCATTGTTTGCCACTGCGCCGCGTGATCACTGGGCCGCGCTGTTTGATGGCACAGATGCCTGTGCCGCACCGGTGCTGAGCCCTGATGAAGCGGCACAACACGCACTGAGCAAACAGCGCGGCATCTGGGAGACCGGGGGTGATCTACAGGCCGCGCCTGCCCCCCGCTTTGACGGAAAAACTCCCGCTCTGCGCACACCGCCTACACGGGGCCAGCACAATGATGAAATCCGAGCAGAGCTGGAGCAGAGCAAACTTGCCCGCTACGCAGCCGAGGGCGGCTCGTGAATCGCATCGCTTAATCGCCAATATACTCAAGAAACCGGTCACGATAATTTCCTGTTATCGTGACCGGTTTCTTGATCCGCCTGATATTTCAACGTGTAGCGATAATGGCCACCGTCAAACTCGTTCGCAGGCTCAAGACTCTCAGTGGTCTGACGCCCTGCGAATACCTCTGCAAGATTTGGACTTCAGAGTCCGATCGGTTTATTTAAATCCGATCCACCAAATGCCGGGACTGAGCATCTAGCGCCGCCCCTTGGTGGGTCAGTCTTCAATGCCCTTTACAATAATCTTCCCTAGATGTGCCTGATCAGCCTGATGGTCAAAGGCTTCGTTCAATTCCGCAAAGCTAAATTCACGATCGATAACCGGGCGCAGGTCATTAGCTTCTATAGCGCGGATCATGTCGAGCTGCATTGCATGGCTGCCCACACTAACGCCTGTCATGTGTAGGTTCTTTTGGAAGAACATCGCAGTTGGAACCTCGCCCTTGATTCCGGTTAGCACGCCAATCATCGTAATATGCCCGCCCAAGCGTGCGGCCTTGATCGATTCTTTGAGCGTTTCAGGACCACCTACTTCCACTATCTGGTCGATCCCGCCGGTCAGATTGGCCGCTTCAGCACCCCACTTTGGAGTCGAACGGTAATTGATACAGATTTCAGCACCAAGGTCGCGCATGGCTTCCAGTTTTTTGTCCGAGGACGAGGTGGCAACCACGCGTGCACCGGCTGCACGTGCGAATTGTAGCGCAAAAACGGAAACGCCGCCGGTGCCTTGCACCAATACCCAGTCGCCAGGCTTAACCTTACCTTCAACAACCACCGCGCGCCATGCAGTCAGCGCAGCACAGGGCAAAGTGGAGGCTTCAGCATGGCTCCAACCTTCGGGTTGTCGGGTTACACCTTTTTCTGGCAGGACGATATACTCTGCCGCAACCCCGTCTATGGTGTCTCCGGTAACGTTGCGCCGCTTGGCGATGTTGATCGTGCCGTCGGCCCAATCGGGAAAGAAGGTGGATAATACGCGGTCGCCTTCGCGCCATTGGGTGACGCCTGCGCCAATAGCCAGCACCGTCCCCGCCCCATCAGACATGGGTACCCGCCCATCGGCAGTTGGAATATCGCCTCGGATCACCGCCATGTCATGGTAGTTCAATGACATCGCACCCAAATGAACGAGGACTTCTCCCGGCCCCGGCGTTGGACGGTCCCGCTCAACGATCTTCAATCGAACATCGCTGCCTTCTGTTTGAACTATATAGGTTTTCATCTTTCCCTCACTACTTTTTGCACGCATGTCGAGCTCAGATCCAAACTAAGTTCCCATTCCAAAAGAATTTTTGACTGCCACATTGCTTTAGTTCGCGTGAATAGCCCCAAGTTTTCTGGACACCTATCAGCTTCAGTTTCTGCTGCTGTTCGAAGTCGATCGGTGACAGCATTCCGTCCTTAACATGTTTGCAATGTCGGTTGTAGAGACAACCCGACGTAGTCGAACACGTCCTAACGGGCTTGGGCGCGGATTTATACTTTTTGCGTCGGGTGCGTTCGTGTTTGAGCAGGTTGAAGAAGCTTTCCACCAGTGAATCATCCCATCAGTTACCGCGACGGCTCATACTTTGTGTGATATTGTGCTGTTCGAGAAAATCCCGCTACTCGTCGCTGGTGAATTGTGAGCCTTGGTCCGCTGCCCGAAAGCGAAATGCACCTGAATGCAGGAATTGCAGCACAGATCAGGATATGTGCGGCCTTGCATGGACCAACCAACAATGCGCAGGAAAAACGGAACGATGAACAAGATCGTTATCCCGCCTCCCGACAATGCTGTCCTGAGCGCAAATGCGGGGCATGATCCGACGGTTCGTGATCTCCATATTACCGGGATAAGCGCTCACGGTCGAATGGGAAGTATTCCAGACCGGTAAGGCGGACATTCCTGATGATAAGGTACTGGTGCCAGTGTTGTGGATGCCACAACCAACTTTGGCGAACACTCACGCTTGGTGGTGCAGCGTAATCAGCGTCTTGTTTACATCGCCGGCGGTGATCGTGTGATTGGCGGATCGGACTGCGGCTTTGGTACGAATGTTGGTTTCGTCGCGGTTGATCTGCAAACCGCCTATGCGAAACTTGAGGCGATGCCAGAAGGGGCAAAGCTGATCTCGTAATCCCGCTTGTCCTGATCGCCGGTATGATAGGTGATGCGCCCTTTTCGTTCCGTAAATCGACCATATGTCGCCGTGCTATCAGGTTCTTCTGGCCCCGATACCCAAGCGTGACACAATCAGCGCGCGGGCCGCTGAAATACAGTCATGGGCACCACAACACCTTGCGCTGGCATGGCTGAGAATGCCCGGCATCGTCGCGATGAAAATTTTGCAGCAGGCCCAGAAAGGCTATACCGGCTGGCCCTTCCGGATACCAGCCCTCGTGCCGAAACTGATGAGATACAGGCGCGCCACATGCAGTATTACCGCAATTTGGCTGATGCTCCTCAGCCGTCGGTTGCGGTAGTAGAGAAAGTTGATGTTCCGCATTACATCAGTGCCTACTGGGGCGAAATCAACACAACAGTTCAAATAGGTTTCGACATAACTGGATCGTTGACAAACGGCGTCATGCACGACCTTGACGATTTGCGTGAGGGTTTTCTTGTCGTGGCAGGATCGATCGGGCCAAGTCACGGGTTTGTTCACGTTCGCAAACTGGACACAACGGTCGAAATATTTGGCATGTGCGTAGGTAGTGACCATATGATCCACGCCGACTGCGGCGCCGCATTGTTTATCCGGCTGGATGTCATTGATGCTTTGGAGGTACTATCCTACCACTGCAAGAAACAGATAAACCGGTTTTGGAAACCGCACGCGAAGATAATTTTACTTTTGGAAAAGTGTGGGGAGCGTTTGAAAAATCAAGAGCTTGAAGGTAACAGCGTATCCGATACGCAAAGGCCTGCGAACAAACGGGTTCGATGAACTTAATTTTGCATATACTACAGCCGTGATATTCGAAGCTGATTGAGATAGCATTTTAATACCGAAGTAAGCATCCGAATGAACCGCACCAGCCATAGTTGGGAGGTGGAATGCGAGCCCGCCCCCGAATTCATCAACACCAAAGCAACTGTCTCCTGTCGTCAGCGACTAGGCGCGCATCCGCGCGCCTGCCACTTGTTTAGCATATCCACGATCTTCAATAGTATACTGCGCGTCACAAAGGCCCGATTTAACGGGTTTTACCCGAACCGTTGCTGATCTTTGCGTTAGAAACAAAACGGACCTTTTCTGTCTGCCCCAACGAACGGTCGCCGGACGGCACCCTGCGTTACGGTTATTCTAAATCAAAAAAATTCACATCATCAGCACTTTGCGAACCAGCGCATTTTTGTCTCTATATTTGGATGTATCGACGCCACGGTCGGTCAGACCTTCTCGCAGTTCAACTTCGCTCAAAGCCTGAATGGCCTCTTCGGTCATCTTCAGAAAGTTGATCTTCTTTTTGAACGCCGGATTGGTCTCTCCGAAAAAGTTGCAGTCACCGAACGAAAATTCTTCCGCATACTTCGTCATGAAATGGGACAGGAACGTATTGATACTTCTGCGTACCCTTGGATCATGTGGCAATAGGTCTTCAGACGCGTCAAGTGTTTCGAGCATCAGCTGCGACCACCGCTTGGCCCCCTTGTCATTCATCAATTGCATGGCGTTGTGTGTATGGTGAAAGCTCAGTCTGAATTCCCCACCGTGATAGTATGGCCCGCCGCCCATCACATCAATCCACATAGATGCTTGGGTATTGATGTGATGGCCCAAATCGCCAACGCGCTCGAAAACCGACGTGAACCATGCTTCATCCGCAAAAACCCGTTCATAGAATCTCTGAACGATGCCAACGATCGGATCCTGACCAAGAACCGAATAAAGCTGCCAGAACTGGATAGGCTTCGTTTGATCGCTCGGTGCGGTAAGTGACACAATTTCAGGCATGCGGTGTGCATCGACCGGCAGCAACTTTTTCTCGCTGGCAGCAGTAATATAGTTCAACTGGATTTTTTCCGACATATAGCCATGGAACGTTGGATACTTCGGGAGATCGATTTTCGTCATGGATTTCTCCCTTTCGAACAAATTTCATTGGTGTTTGATTAATTTGCATCTTGGCGAGCTCTCGACGCAGAAGTGGGACTTAAGTGTTGAGCTTTGCGTTTTCAATGGACACTAAAACTGCATCTCTCTGTACGATCTACGCCGCACCCATGAGGTCGCTCGCGAAAGCACTTCAACAAGTTCGAGTGTTGTCGGAGCGGGCAAAGGAACAAATAGAACCAATGCCCGCTGCCAACATCAACGCGAAGAACATGATGAATGGTTGACGATATGAAAGGCTCTCGAATTATGTATGAAATCGGCCCTTTTCGGACGGGTCACAACGAACTTCATCTTTGGACTAAATGATCTTTCGCAGAATTTTTCCAACCTTGTGCTGGTACTCGCGTACGGGCGGATTGAACAGGAATGACGCATTCAGTTTGGGCTGATAAAAGACCGATTTCAGGTGGCTGAACGTGTCGAACCCTGCCTTGCCGTGATACGATCCCATTCCGGAATCGCCCACGCCGCCAAAAGGCATGGAATCTGCCACAACATGAAAAGACGTTTCATTCACGCACGCACCGCCCGAAAGAGATTTGGACAGCCAGGCGTCACGTTCGGCGTGTTGGTCCGTGAAGATATACAGCGCCAGCGGGGATGCGCGGTCTGCCACAAACTGCATCGCTTCCTCGCGAGTGTCATAAGGTATGATCGGCAGGATCGGGCCAAAGATTTCCTCCTGCATCGCCTTGATGTCCAGCGGGGGGTCGATCAGCAGGGCAGGGGCCACTTTGCGGGTGTTTGCCTGACTTGTATCACCCACTCGCACGACATTCGCGCCGCGCTCTTCGGCCTCCTTGATCATATCCTGAAGGCGCTGTTGGTGGCGGTCCGACACGATCGCGGTGTAGTCGGTAGAATTCGCAACATCGGGAAAAAAGTCTTTCATCACACCTTCGACGGCACCTGCAAATTCGTGCATCTTGTTGCGTGGCACCAAGGCATAGTCTGGCGAAACACAGACCTGCCCGCCATTGGTTGTCTTGCCGAACGCGATCCGCTTGGCCGCGTAGGCCAGATCGGCGTGTTCACCGACGATGGCAGGTGATTTGCCGCCCAGTTCCAGCGTGACGGGGGTGAGGTTTTTCGCTGCGGCCTGTGCCACCTTGCGGCCCACTTGCGTCGAGCCGGTAAAGAGCAGATGCCCGAACGGCAGTTCCGAAAACGCAGCCGCAATCTCTGGTCCGCCGGTCAGGACCGCAACCTCGTTCGGCTCGAACACTTCCGCGATCATTTGCGCGATCACTTCGGAAGTGCGCGGCGTAAGCTCGGACGGCTTCAGCATCACGCGGTTGCCTGCCGCCAAAGCGGCGGACAACGGGCCGACCGCCAGATAGACGGGGAAGTTCCAAGGCGCGATCACACCGACGACGCCTTTTGGTTGGGGCAGCACGCGGCCCCGCGCGGGCAGCAGGTGTTTGGGCATGTGATACCGGCGGGGGCGCATCCAGCTGCGCAGTTTGCGGCGGTTCATACGCACATCCCCGATGGGAATGGTAACATCGAATGTAGCCGCCTCGCTTGGGCTGCGGTGGCTGAAATCCTGCATCATCGCCGCCACCAGATCATCGGAGAAGCGGTGCAATGCCTGCTCAAGCCGCTCCAGCCGGTCCTTGCGTGTGGCATAATCCGGGTTCGGATCGCGCTTGTGCGCGTCCATCATCGCGTCGAAGCGGTCCTGCATGGTTAAGGTGGTGTCTTTCATCGTCGGCTCCTTTCACGCGCTCGGCGTGTTGAATTGCGATCTTGTGAAACGGGCAATATCGTCGATCGCCCGGTCGGATTCTGCGGACTGGCCAAAGTGCATGGGCCAGATGTGGGGCACGTCGGGTTGCACGATCAGCGCGACCTCTACCCCGTCCTGTTCGAGGCGCGCAGCCATTTTATGCGCGTCGCCCAACAGTACCTCCTCACCGCCGATCAGGATCAGGCTTGGCGGGGCGCCTGTGAAATCGCCGTTGATCGGCGACACAAAGGGCGATGCGGGATCATCCCCCGCCAGATACATCCGTCTGGCGCGTTTCAACCATGAGTGAGGCAGCATCATTTCCGCGCGCTTGTTGTCCTGAAACGTGGGGCTGGTGAATTGCATATCGGCCCATGGGCTGATTGCGATCACGCAGCGCGGCTTTGGCAGGTCGCCGCCGAGGATGCGCAGAAGCAGGGCATAGGCCAGGCCCGCGCCTGCACTGTCACCGGCCAGTACGATATGGCCGCCCTCGTACCCCTTGGCGAGCAACGCGTGGTAAGCGGTGAACGCATCATCAAGACCTGCGGGAAAAGGATATTCCGGCGCCAGCCGGTATTCGGGCAGCACAGCGCGCAGCCCGCAAACCCCTGCCAGACGCGCCGCAAGTTGTTTGTGCGATGCGGCACCGCCGACCGTATAGGCGCCGCCGTGCAGATACAGGATTACACCATTGCGATGGGGTGTGCCTTGATCGCACCAGACGGCCGGAACCGACAGGCCCCCGTGCCCCAGCCGCGTGCGGGTAAACTGCATGTCGGACTGCGTTTTATAGGCAAACCGCGCATAAATACCCGACACCCAACGCAACGACGGCTGGTGGGTGACACAAGCAATCAACGGCTTTTCGAGATAGCGCACGCGAGCGTTTATCATCCGTTGGGCAAAGGATACCATCCGCACTTCCTTTCATGTCGGCGCGTGCGCTATGCCATAGCCTGCGCGCGCAGCTCGTGTTTCAGCACTTTGTTCATTGGTGACAAAGGCAGTTCCTTGGCAATCGAAATGGAACGCGGTGCTTTATACCCTGCGATCTTGTCTTTCACATGGGCCTGAATGCTGTCCAGCGTAGGCGCCTTGTCGCCCGCTGGCACGATGACAGCATGGACTGCTTCGCCCCACTTGTCATCCGGCACGCCGATTACGGCCACCATGGCGACATCGGGATGGGTTGAAATCGCACTTTCCACCTCGACGGAATAGACGTTTTCGCCGCCCGTGATGATCATATCCTTCATACGATCCTTGAGAACCAGCACACCCATATCGTCGAGGTATCCGACATCGCCCGAGCGCAGCCCGCCGCCGCGCAGAGCCTGCGCTGTGGCGTCGGGCTGGTTTTGATAGCGCGCCATGACGCTGGGGCTGTAAAAGACGATCTCGCCGCTTTCCCCACGTGGCACCTCGTTGCCTTGCTCGTCCTCGATGCGGATGCGGACAGAGGGTGCGGCGGGCTGGCCTGCGGCGTCGATGCGGGCCAGATCGCCGACATGGAATTGCGGGCCGAGAAAGACGCAGATGCCGGCCTCTGTCATGCCGTAGGCCTGTACAAATCCGGCGTCCGGAAAGTTCTTTTGCAGCTGGCTCATCAGCCCTTCGGAAATAGGGGAGGAGCCGTAAAGAATGCGCTCGACATTGGCGAAATCCGCCGCGTTGAACGCGTCATCCGCCATCAGCATTTGCATCATCGTGGGGGCAAAGCCCAATTCCTGAACCCCGAATTTCGTCACCGCCGCGACGATGAAGTCGGGCCGGAACATCGGCACCAGAAAACTGGTGGAGCGTTGCATCAACCGCGCCAGTGCCGGTGCCGTGCCTGCGACATGGAAGAAGGGGAAGCAGCCCGCGTAGGATTTGCCCGCCGCGGGAAAATTGGCCTGTACCAGTATCTCTGCACCCGCCATGAGGGTGGCATGGGTGTGGATCACGCCCTTTGATTTTCCTGTCGTGCCGCCGGTATAGAGCATCAGCAATTCGGTGTCGGGATCGCGGTCCAGATCAAGCGGCAGCGCATCTCCGCTGACTTCTGCCAGCGGCGTCACGCCCTCCGGCGCATCGCCTTCCCCCATCAGGATCACATGTTTGATGCGGTCTGTTTTGGCGCGAATCGCATCGACCAGCGGCAAGAACGGTGCCTCGACGGCAAGGATTTCCACGCCCGCATCCTCGATCGCGTAAACCAGTTCGTCCGGCGACCAGCGCAGGTTTAGCGGAACGGCAACCAGACCGGCAATGCCACTGGCGCAAAGGGTCTGGAATGTCTCGACCGAGTTGAGACCCAGAATGGCGACACCTGCGCCGGAGGTTGCACCCAGCGCTTTCAGCCCCGCGGCGGTCCGGCGCGTCAGGCGCGAGAATTCCGGCCCTGACAGACTGCGGCCCGAAAGGTCCTGAAACGCAGGCTGGCCTGAATCGCCGCGTTCGACATAGTCAAAAAGATGGTCCAGCGTATTGGCTTTCATGGGATTCTCCTGTGTGGCTGCTGGTTTCGCAGATGTCGTGTGCGGCGCGATCAATCCTGCGTCCTCGCGGATCATATCCACCGCTTTTTCGGCGATCATGATCGTGGGGGCATTGGTGTTGCCGCTGACAAGTTTCGGCATGATCGAGGCATCGACCACGCGCAGCCCGTCGATGCCGCGCACCCGCAAACGGGTGTCCACGACGGCGCGGTCGTCACTGCCCATCCGGCAGGTGCCGACGGGATGGTACACCGTGTCGGCACGGTCGCGGATGATCTTCATCAGGTCCGCATCCGAGGTCACGTTTGCGGTGGTGAAATTCTTGGTGATCTTGTCGGACAGCGGCGGCGTATCCATGATCGCCATGGTTTTCCGCACGCTTTTCAACAGCAGATCCGCATCGCGGTCATCGGCCAGAAACTGCGGATCGATCACCGGCGCGTCCATCGCATCGGACGAGGCGAGACGCACCGTGCCACGGCTGTGCGGCCGCAGGATGCAGGCGTGACACGAGATACCGTAGCCGGGTTTCAACTGGCGTCCGTGGTCCTCGACCCGTGCGATCACGAAATGCAACTGGGTGTCGGGATTGTCACCGTCATCCTCCCCGACCGAGAAGAACGCACCCCCTTCGGCAAAGTTGGTGGACAGCATCCCGCGCCCGTCACGGCGCCACTGGATCATTGCCGCCGTCAGGTTCAAAGTGCCCTTCAGCCCGATTCCGAAGACATCCTTCGTATTGACGCCATAGGACAGGACCACATCGATGTGATCTTGCAGATTGCTCCCCACATCGGGCGTATCCTGCACGACCTCGATGCCATGTTCGGACAAATGGTCAGCGGGTCCGATACCCGACAGCATGAGAAGTTGCGGTGACTGGAACGTGCCTGCGGCAAGGATCACTTCGCGCGTGGCGGAAACTGTTCTGGTTTTTTTCTCGCGCGTGAAGCTGACGCCGGTTGCACGACCGTCCTCGACGACCACACGCTGCGCATGGGCGTGGGTGATCACGGTCAGGTTGGGCCGGTCCATTACGGGATGCAGATAGGCCGCCGCGGCCGAGCACCGCTCGCCCCGCTTTGAGTTGTGAAATTGTGTTGTCTGGTAAAACCCGATGCCGCTGGGGTTCTCACCGTTGAAATCATCCGTGCGGCGCAGCTGGTTGGCCTGACCCGCCTTGATCCAGTCCTCGGTGATTGCGCGGGAGGAAACGGGATCGGTGACATGCAGCGGCCCGTCGCCCCCGTGGAATTTATCCGCGCCGCGCACGTTGCTTTCGGCCTTGCGGAAATAGGGCAGCACTTCGTCATAGGACCAGCCGTCACAGCCCATATTGGCCCAGCCGTCATAATCGTGACGGTTGCCACGGGTATAGACCATCGCGTTGATCGCGGATGATCCGCCCAAAGCCTTGCCGCGCGGCTGGTATCCCTTGCGCCCGTTCAAACCGGCCTGCGGGACAGTCTCGAAAGCCCAGTTGTTGATCTTTACCGGTTTGCCGGGCATCATCGCCACGGCACCGGCGGGCACGCGGATCAACAGATCCTTGCCATCACCGCCGGCCTCCAGCAGGCAGACCGTCACGTCAGCGTCTTCGGACAGGCGCGCGGCCAACGTAGATCCGGCAGAACCGCCACCGACGATCACATAATCATACTGCATGGGCGGCCTCCTTGGGCTGAATTTTTCGCATTGTTAGTTCATTGGTATCAACGTTCTCCATCGACTTAACGAAATCGCTCCACGGATAGGGAAAGATGGCGGGAATACCGTCCACGTCCTGATACCAGCTTTGGCAGCCACCGACCCAGACCGAGCCTTCGAGGCCGGATTTGATGTAATCGCCAAAGGCTTCGACGGCCTGCGGTGTCGGTTCGATCTCGTCCGCGCGCCCTTCCCGCCAGATGTCGATCAGTTGCAAGACATACGCGATCTGCTCTTCCGCCATGCCGATGACCGAGTTGTTGCCAATGGGCGTTCCGGGGCCGAGCATCAGGAAATAATTGGGAAAATTTTCCATCAGGATCGCGTGGCTGGTGCGGTAGCGGCCACCGCCCCAGCTGTCCTCGATCGTATGACCTGCACGGCCCACAACATTCATCGGGCGCATGTAGTTGAAGTTGTGGAACCCCGTCGAGAGGACCAGCACGTCGAGTTCATGCAGCTTGCCATCTTTGGTGCGCACACCGCCCGCCTCTATCCCCTCGATCCCGTCGACGACCAATTCGACATTCGGTTTCTGGATCGCAGGGTAGAAGGTGAAATTCACCACCAGCCGTTTGCACCCGACACCGTAGTCAGGTGTCAGTTTTTCGCGCAATTCCTTGTCCCGCACCGATAGACGCAGGTAGGATTTGACCGACGACCGCAGGATCGCGTTCTGAACAGGTGCGCCGACCGTGGCCTTGACGAAAAACTGTTCGATGAAGGTTTTGAAGAACCACTTCCACGGTTTTGTCCGCGACGGTTTCTCGCGCCAGCGGTTGCGCATCCATTCGGGGAATTTCAGATTGGGAAACGGGAACACCCACTGCGGCGTGCGCTGGAACACAGTGACGTCGTGGCCCGCATTGACCAACTCGGGCACCACCTGATGCGAGGTGGACCCCGTGCCGATCACGCCGATACGCTTGTCCGTAAGATCAACATCATGGTTCCACTTTGCGGTGTGCCATGTATCGCCGGCGAAATCATCCAGACCGAGAATATCGGGGTATTTGGGATGATGCAGAATTCCCGTGGCAGCGATGACAAAATCAACGACAAAGGTTGCATCCTTGTCCGTTTTCACGGTCCACTTGCCCGCATCATCGTAAACGCAGGAGGTGACAACCTCGTTGAAACGCACCGTTTCGGTGACACCGTATTTCTGGCCCACATGCTCCATATACTCCTGAAGCTCGGGACCGACGGCACATTGGTGGCTCCACGGGGCGGGCTCAAATGAATAGCAGTAGTGATGGGAGGGGATATCGCAGGCGACACCGGGATAGGTGTTGTCGCGCCACGTGCCGCCCACGCGGTCGGCTTTTTCGATGATAGTAACGTCGGTAATACCAGCCTCACGCAGCCGGATCGCGGACAACATGCCCGTGGCACCGGCCCCGATGATCAACACCGAAGGGTTTCTTGTTTTGCTCATCAAAGCGTCCTCCCACGCCTGGATCTTCGTTAGGATTGCACTGTCCGCGCGGGACATTACGCAACCATAGAGAACATCCTGTTTGTAACATCGGGCAAGGCAATTCGTGCGTGTTTGTGCGCCCCTGCCTTATCCATTCCCAAGGAACGAAGTACCAATTCCGCTATTTCCGTGCCGGTGTCGCGCCACCCTTTGACACCCTGACGTACGTATAACATCCCGATCAGCGTCGATCCGCCCATGACAGAAATGATGGATGATACGTCGTCGGTTACGTTTTCGAACAGGCCCATGCTCTGTCCGCGCCGCACTTCGCTTGCGGGAACGTTTGACCAGAATTTCTGCAAATCGGTATCAACCAGAACATAGCGTTTCACGAAATCCGCCCAAACCGGCTCTCGATGCGCGCGTTTGATAATTGTTTTGATGATGATCGCAATGCGATCTGCGGGATGCCCGATACCCTCAAAGCTCTGGCAAATCAGATCTTCAAGGTCGCGCGCAAGAATGGGGGTCAGGTCGTCGAACCGGACGCTTGGATCGTCAAGGTTATTGTAGATCGTACCGCGCGACAGGTTGGCCGCATGTGCCAGATCGCTCACACCAAGGCATTCTCCGCCCGTGTCGCCAAACAGCTTCATCGCGGCGTTAAATATTGTCTCTTTGGTGCGATCGGCCTTCGCCATCCAGCTTTCCTGCAATAAATTGAACAGATGTGTTCATAAATTGTCTAAGGTGTTGATCTTCACACGTCAACAGTCTTGTCACGATTGCAAATGATTCAGGCTGTGGGGCGATAGGGAAGGCTTAGTGACTGTCGGGCAGCTGACGCCGCGAGATGTCGCGCGCATCTTCCAGAGACAGGCCCAGGGCGCGCAACTGCCAATACACCAGCTCTTCACCAGCGGTGCGCCATGTTTTGTAGCCGTTCAAAACAAGGATCATCAGCGAAAACGTAGCGCCCGCCCCTTGCGAAAGAAACGATAGGGCCTCGTCCTCTTGCAACTCAAAACGGTTACTTTTTATGCCTTGTGCGATGGCATCTGACGGGGAACCGCGCCAATAACCGTTAAGTATGGAATTCGATATCGCGAACTGGACCAGAAACCGGCCCCAGACAGGTTCGTTCATCACCCGTTGCAGGGGCGCACGCAATGTAATGCCATAGCGTTCCGCCGGATCGGCGATGCCGATCAGCCGACTTTCGACCCGCGCGTTCATTTCTGTGACCACATGTCTGGCGACCTGATCAAACAGCATGTCCGGATCTTTGATGTTGTTGTAGACGGTGCCGCGCACGACACCGGCTTCTTTGGCCAACTCGCTCACGTTTACATGTTTGCTGCCCGTCTCGACAAACAGTTTGAGCGCGGCATTGTGAAGGCGTTGTTGAACAGGTTTCATCTTGAACCGCAAAAATTGAACACTGTAGGGTGAATATGTCCAATGATGTTAAATGTCTATGCGAAGAGGCAACGACCGATAGAGATCGCTCTGCCGAGTCATTTGTCGGACACCAGATCGTTGTAAGGCTAGAGGCTGGAAGGGTTGGCTTGCGGGCTGGTCGCGAGGGCCAGAGTTTCTTCTGAAACCGGCGCAAGAATGATGCCCGCCATCGTATCCGCCAGGTTTGAGCGTGACGACGCCTGCCCCCACAGGTTTTGCCAGATGTGTCGGTTCTGTGCTGCTGCCTCCATCGACGCAGCGGCAGACACAGCAAAGAACAGCGTCAGCATCAAGCGTTGCTGCAATATTTGCGGTGGCATGTCGGGGGCAAGGCGCCGGATCGCCCCAAAACACCTTCGTGTTCCACGGTCCTGACCGGCCGTCGCCTCGAATAACAGCTCGCGATGGGTCAACATAACGGAGGCGAAAAAACGGATACTGTACGCATCCTCAGGTGCTAACCCGTCAGCATCTTGTGATAGTGAAGGGATGAGGATTGCGGTCACATCGCGGACAGATAGCGGCTCTCCAGTCGCCTCTAGATTATCAAGACGCGCGTTGTTAGCGTCGTCGAGAATCTTCCCTACGTCTTGAACCAGCTCGCGGATCAGCGCATCGCGTGACGCAAAATGGTATGTGATAGACCCATTGTTGCGCTGGCCCGCGGCAACCTGAATATCGCGAATGGTAACATTCTCCACCCCCCGTTCGGCAAACAGTTTCATCGCAGCCTTTTTTAGCTGCGTTCGGGTGCGCGCTCCTTTGCTTTGTTTTCGGGTCTCGGCCATTTGAATACCCTTTTACAAATGGTTCGCGGATATGGCTACCAGACAAAAGTACGGTGATGATACCCGGTTACGTAAAAATTAATACACTGCTTGAAAAATGAAAAGAGCGGCTCTAGCATCCTGTCAAATCCGTAGGACGTGCCTTAGAGCACGGCCGCCTAGTGCGGAAATTGTTACGCTGACTGCCGGAGGCTAGGGGATGACCTGCGCGACGAAACACCCGTCTGCTTTTGCTCGAACCCAACCCAACAAGATCGCTTACCGCATGGCTAGTGATGGTTCTCAACTCAGTTATGCAGCGCTGAACGATCGGTCCAATCAAGGCGCGCAGGCGTTGAGGTCACTGGGTGTTGAGCAGGGAGACCACATCGCCTTGTTGTTCGAGAATTGTCTCGACCTCATGGTGCTTGCATGGGCCGCGCAGCGGTCCGGTGTATTTTATTCCGCGATTAGCACGCATCTGACTGTGGGTGAAATCGCCTATATCGCGCGCGATTGTTCGGCTAAAATCATGGTGATTTCTATCGCTTATGCGCAGCATCTACCGGATTTGCGCGCGGCCTGCCCCGACATTCTTTTTTTCATCGCAGGCGGTACAAACGAGCGGACTGACAACTGGCAGGCGCTTGCAGATGCCATGCCGGCACTGCCCATTGCGGACGAAGCGGCTGGCGCGGACATGCTGTATTCCTCTGGCACAACGGGGCAACCGAAAGGAATCGTGCGACAGTTCGAGCCGCAACCCATTGAAACCGTCATTCCGGCACTGATGACCGTCTTGTGCGAAACGGTCGGTCAAATGGATTCGGATACCGTTTATCTATCGCCTGCGCCATTGTATCATGCTGCGCCGTTGCGGTTTTCGATGATGACAGTGCAACTGGGTGGCACCGTCATCATCATGGAGAAATTCGACGCCGAACATCTGCTGCACCTGATCGAGGCCCGTGGTGTGACCCATACCCAAGTCGTGCCGACGATGTTTGTGCGGATGCTGAAACTGGCGCAAAACGTGCGCGGGCAATTTGATGTGTCGTCTCTAAAGTACGTGTTTCATGCGGCAGCGCCCTGCCCACAGCACGTCAAAGCCGAGATGATCGACTGGTTGGGGCCGATACTGGTGGAGTATTATGCGGGCTCCGAGGCGAACGGCGTCACATTGGCATTGTCAGACGATTGGCTGCGCCATTGCGGAACGGTCGGGAAATCACTGCTCGGGAATATCGTTATTGTCGGCGAGGGGGGCAAAGCACTGCCCGCCGGAGAGATCGGATCAGTTTATTTTGATAGCGGTATAGAGTTTATGTACCGCGGCGCGCCCGAGAAAACGGCGCAAGCCTATCTGCGTCCGGGGTGTTCGACTTTGGGGGATGTGGGCTACCTGAATGAGGACGGGTATTTGTTTCTGACGGACCGTGTGTCCAATATGATCGTATCCGGTGGCGTGAACATTTACCCGCAAGAGACCGAGGACACGCTGATCGCGCATCCGGACGTCGATGATGCGGCAGTTTTCGGTGTACCAAACGAGGAGATGGGCGAAGAAGTGAAAGCGGTGGTGCAGGTGCGTGCCGGATGCGTCGCTTCGCCTGAGAAAGCCGCCGAGTTGATTGCTTTTTGCCGCGCGCGACTGTCCGGGATCAAAACCCCCCGCAGCATTGATTTCCATGATGCTTTGCCTCGAACGCCTACTGGCAAGCTCATCAAACGGAAATTGAAAGCGTCCTACTGGCCCTCCGAGGGGCCAAAGGTATGACTTTAAAACGATAAAATATGGATATCACGAGCAAACAGGTCGGGCGCCTTTTGCATGAACAGGAGGAGCCAGAATGAGCTTTGCACTCGAAAATTCACGCATGTCTGAACGGGCACTGGAAATTGCCGGAAAGGTCGAAGATTTCGTGCGTGAAACGATCGTGCCTTACGAAAAGGACAGCCGAAAAACGTCCCATGGACCGACAGATGCCCTTGCCAACGAGATGAAGGGCAAAGCGCGCGAAGCGGGCGTCCTGACGCCGCATATTCTGGAGAACGGCGAACATCTGAGCCACCGCGAAACAGCCGCAGTGCTGATCCGGTCGGGATTGTCTCCGCTGGGGCCGGTGGCCTGCAACGTGGGCGCGCCTGATGAAGGCAACATGTATCTGCTGGGCAAAGAGGGATCGCCTGAACTGAAAGCGCGATTCCTTGATCCTATGGTGCGCGGCGAAATGCGGTCAGCGTTTTTCATGACCGAACCTGCAGAAGATGGCGGCGCAGGCTCCGACCCCATGATGATGCAGACCACCTGCAAGATGGACGGCAATCACTGGGTCATTAACGGGCGAAAAACCTACATCACCGGCGCCGAGGGTGCCGGTATGGGTATCGTCATGGCGAAATCCGATGATGGTGCCTGCATGTTCCTCGTCGATCTGCCCGATCCTGCGATACGGATCGAGCGGGTGTTGGACACCATCGACAACTCGATGCCCGGCGGACACGCGGTTGTGTCGATTGAAAATCTGCGCATTCCCGCAACCCAAATGCTTGGAACAAGCGGTGAGGGGTTTCGCTATGCGCAAGTACGGCTGTCGCCCGCGCGACTGACTCATTGCATGCGCTGGTTGGGCGCTGCGATTCGCGCCAACGAGATCGCGTCCGACTACGCCAACCGTCGTATGGCCTTCGGCAAGCCGCTTGTCGATCATGAGGGTGTCGGCTTTATGCTTGCGGAGAACCTCATTGACCTGAAGCAGGCCGAACTGATGGTGTATTGGTGTGCCGACATCCTCGATACCGATGTTTTGGGCACGGCTGAAAGCTCGATGACCAAAGTGGCGGTGTCCGAGGCGCTGATGCGTGTGGTCGACCGCTGTGTGCAGGTGATGGGCGGGCAAGGCGTGACCGGGGACACCATCGTCGAGCAGGTGTTCCGCGAAATCCGCGCCTTCCGCATCTATGATGGTCCGACGGAGGTACACAAATGGTCGCTTGCCAAAAAGATCAAGCGGGATTGGAAAAACGCGCAATCATCTTGAGACTGACGCGCTTTCAAGTGCGGCCCAGACAGATATCTTCTGATAACAACGAAGTTTAGGGAACTTCTCTGGTTGCACTTCAAAGATCGACCTCTCCGTTGTGGGAGCGGAATGGCGGGGGTCGGCAGGGTAGCTCTTGCATTTGCAGTGTGCGATCCCGGTGGTTTGGCAGTACTGACTGCGCTGATCCACAACCCCCGAGCCGAATACCG
Organism: Sulfitobacter sp. F26169L; assembly: GCF_026410285.1. Lineage (GTDB taxonomy): Bacteria > Pseudomonadota > Alphaproteobacteria > Rhodobacterales > Rhodobacteraceae > Sulfitobacter. The sequence goes on from NZ_JAPMLP010000009.1 coordinate 75,498, forward strand.
ACGCGTCTTAATCGAGTACGGCATGCGCTACCGGTAGAGCGGACGGAGGCGGCTATCATTTTGATCATCGGCGAGCGACCGGCAGGTCTGCGCCGCTCGTACATCTTGATCCACTCATAGCAAAGCGAACGGCGGTAGTGGCGTGCAATACATAACCGCCGCTTTGGTCTGTGGCGTTAGCCCATCATTTCGGGCAGGATTAGAACAATCTGGGGCCAGAGCGCCAGCAGGGCCAATACAAGAAGATCCATGACGATGAACCATGTCACACCCCTGAAAATCTGGGTGGTGGTCGCAAGGTTTCCGATAACTCCTTTAATCACAAAAATGTTCATCCCGATCGGGGGGGTGATCATACCGATTTCAAGAAGTTTGGTCAGCACGATGCCGAACCACAACAGCGACCAGCCCGCATCCTCTACGATAGGCAGAACGATAGGCATGGTGAGCAGCATTGCACCAATCGGTTCCAAGAACATGCCCAGCAATAGGTACACCAGAATGATGCCTAACAGGATCATCGTAGGGTTCGCGGATATACCGATAATCGATTCCGACAGGAAGTCACCGGCCCCCGACAGGGTCAGAAACCGCGTGAGCAGTGTTGCGCCTACCGCGATCACAATCAATGCTGCGGTGGTGATCATGGTTTCCTCGACAGCCATACGAAACCTCCGCCAGTCCAGAGTCCTCCGGGCCAGTCCGACTAAGCAGGACAGGAAGGCGCCGATAGCACCCGCTTCAGTCGGCGTAAACGCACCGGAGAACAGGCCGCCGAAAATGCCGATCATCACCACAACGATGGGCCATGTGTCTTTCAACGCAGCCATCCGCTCGGACAACGGTACTTTGATGTCAGCAGGGGCAAGCGCAGGGTTCAGCTTCACGCGGATGACGATCACCAGGCAATAGCCGATTGCCGTAATTATACCGGCGGTAATGCCGCCGAGAAACAGCTTTGGGACTGATACCTGTGCGATGACTCCGTAGAGGATAAGGATGATGGAGGGCGGTATAAGCGCGCCAATGGTCCCAGCGACAGCAACAGTTCCGGTGGCAAGCTGGGCATCATAACGCGCACGGATCATCTCCGGCACGGCGATGCGGCCCATAGCGGCGGAACACGCAACCGATGATCCGCAGACGGCGGCGAAACCCGCCGATCCAAAGACGGCGGCAATCGCCAATCCACCCGGCAGCGAAGCTGTCCATGCCCGTGCAGCGCGGAACATTCCCTGAGTCAGCTCTGCGTGGTAGCAGATAAAACCCAACAGCAGGAACATCGGAACTGAGCTAAGCACCCAGTTTGCTGCGAACTGATAGGGCATAATCGCAAGCGCGCCCCACGCGACATTCCAACCCATGAGGACATAAAGCCCCCCGAAGCTGACGCCTATCAGCGAAAGCCCGATGGGCACACGCAGCGCGATCAGCATGAACAGGATGCCGAGGCCGGCGAGTCCGATCTCGATATCACTCATCTTTGGGATCTCCGTAGTTTTCAAGGTCCGACATGTCAGGACCGAATGTAGAAGGCGCACCGGTCGCCAATGCTCCCGCGCGCCAAAGGGACGTCAAAACCATCAGTCCACAGCCAAGCGGGAGAGCAAAATAGCTGGGCCAGACAGGAATTGTCATCGTCCCCTGCTGCATCGCCGCTCCAAGCTCCATTTTCGCCATGGCTTCGATCCATGTGCGAACGGTCAGAAAGCCGAACACTACCGCGCCCAGAAGAGCAGCCATAGAGGCCAGTCCGGTCTGTACATTGCGCGGCATCAATTCGGTTAGAACTTCAACCGACACATGCGCGCCGCGCGATTCTGCCACCGCCAGAGAACCGAACCCGAGGATGACCATATAGTAGTTGGAAACGATGGTGATTGTGCCACCAATCGGTAGATTAAAGACAAAACGCAGCAAAACGTCTGTTGTAACGTGAAGCATCATCAGCGTGACGCAGATAAGTCCGACAAGCCCCATCGCAGAAATTAGCGGTTCAAGCAGACGTTGAAAAAAGCGCATAGGTTCCTCTTGGGTGAAGGGCAGTGGGATCGTTAAGTTGCGGCGCCGGACCATGTGCGTGCCTTTTAGGCATACACGCGATCCGGCGCTCCTATGGTCTATTTACCGTAGGTTGCCACATCTACCTTGGACAACACTTCGGTCCAATAGAGTTCCGTCATAGCTTCGACAGTTTCTACACCTTCGACCATGGGCACCCATTTCATCAGGATATCCCGCATCTTCTGCGCGTTTTCAGCACCGTTTTCCACGCCCCGCTCGGCATAGGCATCCACCATCGCCGTTACATCGGATTCGATCCAGTCACGGCTTGCCTTCAGCATTTCCGGTTCCGCAGTACGGAAGTTGATACCGCGCTCTTCGGCTTTGGCAACATTGTCCTTTGCCTCTGTCCAATACGCCCAGTTCAAGTGTGCTGCCACCGCAGCGGAGCCCCGCAGCAATGCTGTGCGCCCTGCATCGTCAAGGCCGCGCCATGTGTCGAGGTTCACGTTGGTCACACCGGAAGAGAAGGACGATCCAGGTATATCTGTGGTAATGTCCGTCACAACGTCGATAAAGCTGAAGTTCGTCAGCTCGGACGCAGAGGAGGCCGTGCAGTCGATCACCCCTTGGTTAAGTGCCTCGAACGTTTCATTGACCGAGATTGAAACAGGCGTGGCACCCATCGCCTCGACCCAACGGCTCCAGAATGCGCCGCCGGCGCGCACACGGGTCCCTTTGAGATCCTCGGCGGACGTTACTGGCTTGGTGCATTGCAGCATATAGGGCGGTGTGGCTGCACCGGCTGTATAAATCTGGTTTTGCGCCTCAAACTCTGCAACGCAAGCGTCACAGTTGAACAGGACGTATTCCATGATTGCACCGGTATAGGCAAAGACCATCCGGTCACGATCCCCCTCGACGAGTTCGCTCAGGCTGGCCAGTTCGCTTGCAAAGTTTGTGTTGGGAAACTCGGAAAGGAAATAGGGCGTAAGAACTGTGGTCATATCCGCAATTCCATCGCGCACACCGGAACTCGACTCCAGAAAGTTCAGCAGCGACAGCGGGAATACTTTGACAGTGATGTCGCCATCCGAAGCTTCCTCGACAGTGTCGGCGTAGGTCTGGACCGCTTCGACAGGAAGGGCACCGGCGGGCCAGCCGATGGCATAACGCAAATCTTTGGCGCTCGCAGCACCGCCAAAGACGGTCGCGACAGCGCCCGCGATCAAAAGCGATGCGGCACCGCTGGTAATTTTTGTGGTATTAATCATATCGTATCTCCCTTTTACAGATCAGGTATCCGGAGCTGTTCCCCGGCTGTATTCTTGTTTTGTGGCGGCGGATGATGTCGGCTAGAACACGCGCACCATCCGCCTCAATTAATCGTATAGTTAACATTTTTATATGACAAGATTTAGTTGTCAAACCGCTTCGATGATTGTGACGTTGGCCTGCCCGCCCCCTTCGCACATTGTTTGCAGGCCATAGCGCATGTTCCGTGCGCGAAGAGCATGGACGAGTGTTGCCATCAACTTTGCGCCCGATCCGCCCAGTGGATGACCAAGAGCGATAGCGCCCCCGTTGACGTTGATCCGCTCGGGGTCGGCACCGGTGTGTTTAAGCCACGCCAGCGGGATAGAGGCGAAGGCCTCGTTCACTTCGTACAGGTCGATATCGCCGATGTTCATACCGGCGCGGGCCAGCGCACGGTCGGTTGCAAACAGCGGCTCCTCCAGCATGATGACGGGATCACCCGCAGTGACCGTCAATCCATGAATACGAGCGAGGGGCGTTAATCCGTGGGTCTTGACCGCATCCGCGCTTGCCAGCAACACGGCAGAGGCTCCGTCGCAAATCTGACTGGCGTTGCCTGCGGTTATCACGCCGCCCTCTTGCAAGGTGCGCAATCCTGCAAGGGTTTCCATCGAGGCATCGCTTCGCATCCCTTCGTCGCGCGTGTGCATCCCGCCGCCCTCCAGTTCAAGCGGCACAATCTCTGCATCGAAGTGACCGGCATCGGCAGCAGCGACAGCACGCTGGTGACTGCGCACAGCGTAGGCATCCAGATCCTCACGATTGAAACCGTGTTTTTCCGCAACCATCTCCGCACCCACAAACTGCGAGAACGCAATGTCGGGGTAGGCCTTGTCCAGACCCGGCGATTTCGCCGATCCGGCTTCAAAGCTGCGGGTGAATGCGCCGGTTGCACCCATCGGCACCCGCGACATTGATTCGACACCCGCCGCGATGACAACATCCTGCGTTCCCGACATGATCGCCTGCGCGGCAAAATGGATTGATTGCTGTGATGATCCGCATTGCCGGTCAATGGTGACTGCCGGAACCGACTGCGGCAGGCGAGAGGCCAACACCGCGTTGCGACCCACGTGCAACCCCTGCTCACCGGTCTGGCTGACGCATCCCATGATCACATCCTCAATAGCGGACGGGTCAATTCCGGTGGAATCGAGTGTTGCATTCAGGACATGCGCGGCCAGATCAACTGGATGCCACCCCGAGACTTTGCCCCCGCGCCTACCACCGGGAGTGCGCAATGCAGAACAGATATAGACTTCGGTCATAGTGATACCTTTCGATTGTAGTGGGTTATTCGCCAAAGCGGGCAGGGCGCTTTTCGCGGAACGCGGCCACGCCTTCGGCAAAATCCGGATGTTGCCCCGCTTCGCGCTGGAAATTACGCTCAAGCTGAATGGATTCGGTAAAGCTTGCATCGCAAGCCGCCCAAGCGGATTGCCGCGTCAGGGCCAGTGCACGGGTCGGACCCGCCGCGAGCTTTTGCGCCAATTTCAGAGCAACCTCCTCGACGGCATCGTCTTCTGCCAGTTCCGAGATCAGACCCCATTCGAAGGCCTGTTCTGCATAGAGCTTTTCAGCGAGCAGCATCATCTTCATCGCGCGAACGCGGCCCACAGCGCGGGTTAGCAACCATGCCGCGCCACCGTCAGGCACCAGACCGATACGCGCGAACGCCTCAAGAAAGTAGGCCGAGCGCCCCGCAACGATGATGTCGCCCGACAGCGCCAGCGACGCGCCAACCCCTGCCGCCGCACCACGCACTGCCGTCACAAAAGGAACCGGCAGGGCTCGTATCGTTTCCATCAACGGATTATAGGCGTCTTCCAGCGCAAGTCCTGCATCCAGATCGCTGCCTTTTGGCGCAATATCACCTGACAGATTTGCACCCGAACAAAAGGCGCGCGCGTCCCCTGCCAGAATAATTGCACCTGCGGATGTCGCTTCGGTGCGCAGCGTGTCACGCAGGGCCACTGCCATTTCCATGTCCATAGCATTCAACGCGTCCGGATTGTTCAGACGGATGATGCAGACAGCACCGTCACGTGTGACAAGGATGCGGTCATCGGTAGGGTTGGTGGTCATCTAAGGCTCCTCGGTATGTTGAATTTTACGCTTACCGCCAGTCGGGTGGCGTCCAGTCGGGAAAAATATCGGGCAGACCGTCGCTTACACGATCGGGAAAGTCTGCCGCGCGCTTTTCAAGAAAGCTCTCGACACCCTCGGACGCATCTGCGGAGGCAGTCCGCGCAGCGACACCCCTGCTATCGACGCGGTGTGCCTCCATCGGGTGGGCAGCGCCCAACATCCGCCACATCATCTGCCGGGTCAGAGCGACCGAGACGGGCGCGGTAGTTGCGCCGATCTCCTCAGCCAGCTCTTGTGCCGCGCCCAGCAGATCACCGGGGGCGTGAACAGAGCGGACCAGCCCTGCATCAAGTGCTTCTTGCGCGTCGAATATTCTGCCGCTGGCGCTCCATTCCATCGCTTTGGAAATGCCGACCACACGGGGCAAAAACCATGACGAGCAGGCTTCGGGCACGATACCACGGCGGGCAAAGACAAATCCGAACCGCGCATCACAAGAGGCAAGGCGCATATCCATCGGAAGCTGCATCGTCGCACCGACACCCACAGCGGCGCCGTTAACCGCAGCAATGACCGGCTTGAGGCTGTCGAACAGGCGCAGGGCCAGCCGCCCGCCGGTATCGCGCATGGGCGTTCCGTCATCTTCCGGCGCGTCATCAACGAAACCTTCAGCCCCGCCGGACAAGTCCGCTCCGGCGCAAAAGGCGCGTCCGGCACCTGTTACAACCACGCAACGAACAGCATCATCTGCATCCGCAACGTCAATCGCGTCGATAAACTGGTTCATCACTTCGACCGTGAAGGCGTTTAGCTTGTCAGGTCGGTTGAGGGTCAGGGTCATCACGCCACCGGTGATGTCGGTTTGCACAACACTCATTTTGCGTCACGCACGGATGGGTCGATGCTGCGCGGTGTCGGCAAAGGTATTTTACCACGGCGCGGCCCGAGATAGCCGAACAGATATGCACCCACTTTGCGCATCTGGATTTCTTCGGAGCCTTCGGTGATCCGGTAGCGGCGGTGGTGACGGTAAATATGCTCGAACGGTTTGTGCCGTGAATATCCAACGCCGCCGTGTATTTGCATCGCCCGATCTGCGGCATCACAGCACAAACGGTTGGCTTGATAATTGCACATGCTTACCTTGTCGGACAGATGTTTGGCGACTTCCGGATGCGGCATCCGGTCCATTTCCCATGCGGTTTTGCGGATCAACAGGCGCAGCATCTCGGCTTGGGATGCCAGCTCGACCAGCGGAAATTGGATCGCCTGATTGGCGGCAAGTTCGGTGCCGAACGGCTTGCGCGCACGGGCATAGCGCACTGATTCCTCGATACAATAAACGGCAGCACCCAACGACGACGCCGCCTGCCGGATGCGGTTTTCATGCACAAAGGATTGCGCCAATGCCAAACCGCCCCCCTCGGGCCCGAACATCAGATCGTCAGGCACCCAGACATCGTTAAAGCTGACCCTCGGGTGGTCGGTGGGCATGTTGAATGTCCACAGATATTCCTCGATCTTCATGCCTGTCGTATCGGTTGGTACCAGAAACGCGGTAATGCCTTGCGCATCACCATCCTCGCCCGACGTGCGTGCAAAGGTGACGCAATGGGTCGCGGTATGCATCCCTGTGGCCAACATCTTTTCACCGTCGATGCGCCAGCCCTGTTTCCCATCTCGGGTTTCACGTTTTGCGCGCGTCTCCATATGGGTCGCGTCAGATCCGTGATCAGGCTCTGTCAGGCCGAAAGCCATGCGAATATCGCCGTTCAGCGCGCCTTTGATGAAGGTTTCTTTCTGCGTGTCGGTCCCGAAATCACGCAGCATGACAATTACAGGAAAATTTCCGACGATCGAGTGTTCGGATTGCAGATCATTGAACAGGCCCAATCCCTTGGCCGCCATATGCTCGCGGGCCACTGCCATGGCCAGATTGCCGCCGTCCTGCCCGCCAAACTCGGCCGGTAGGGAGAACCGGTACAGCCCGGCCTTGTCCGCCCGCGCGACGGCCTCGGCCATCAGCGCCTCCCATTCGGGGCGCGGTAGACCGCCGTTTTCAAAATCCGTGCGCGCCCATTCGCGGCGGTGATCAAAAAACCGCTCGTTGTCGTCCTGCGCCTGCAAGGGGGCGATTTCGGCGTCGATAAAGGTATCAATGCGGGTCAGCAGATCGGTGATGTCTGGCGGCAGATCAAAATTCATCCTAAAAAGTCCTTTTTTCACGGGCATATCGAAAGGGGCGGTCGGTGGGTGTCATGCGCCGCTTGCCAATCTGCGCAAGCGCGCCACTGCGGAGAAATCCGGCTGGTCGATAGATATTTTATCCAGCGTGGATGCAATCAACACATCGGCAAGCTCCGGTGTCGACAGATCAACGGTGCCCTCGTCGATCCGCGCGCACAACGTGCGCGTGAGATTGTCCAGATCACCTTGCATGCCAAGAATTGCGGATAGCCGTGCGGCCTCTTCGGTGGCTGTATTCCGCGCCGCAATCTCGCGGCGGACCAGATCAATCGCAGCAGCCGCCACTTTTGCCTCGAAACTGGCGTGGGGCGGCAAGGCCGCGACAGCGGTGCCGCGCAACCATTTTGTGACAGCGCCAAGAATATCATCCGGTTCAGGTGCGTCTTGCATGGTTCATTCCTTCTCCAGCATATGCAGCAGCAGGATCGCTTCTGTCTCCGAGGCGCGGCGCGCGATGACGTGGCGCTCCACCGAGGTATCGGTGCCGTCTCGCACCCATGCTGCCATTTCTTCGATGATCACACCCCACCGCAAAGCAGCAAGAACCTCCCACCAGCGCACTGTCGCGGGATTGATCGGCGCACCACCGGCAGCCGCGTAGCCTGCGAACAGGTCCGCGCGCGAACCCAGGCCGCCGACAGGCTCGGGCCGCCCGAAACGCCAGCTTTCCATGCACAGCCATCCCAAATCTGCGTGCGGATCGCCGATGTGGGCAAGTTCCCAATCCAGTACGCCGTTGATCCCCTCGGGATCGAGCATGAGGTTTCCCATCCGGAAATCACCGTGGACAAGGCGTGGTGTCACGTTTTCCGGTGTGTTGGTGCGCAACCATTGCAGGGCGAGTGAAAAGACCGGACGCGGCGTGCCGAACGATGCGTGACGCTCTTGCAGATCATCGACAGCCTGTTGTGGTGACTGGTGAGGGATTCCCAGATCCCTGGCATCGGTCTGGTGGATAGCAGCAAGAGTTTTCCCTGCCTGAAAGGCGAATTTTGCACGGGCAGGGGCCAGATTTTTGTTGCGGAAGATACGTGCGGGCAGTGCGTCGCCCTCGATCCGTGACATGATAAATCCATGCCCCGCTTTATCGTCAGGGTGCAGCTCATGCACGACACGTGGTACGGGAACACCGGCAGCTGCCGCGCGCGTGATAACCCGCGCCTCCGCTTCCATCCCGATACCGGACATACCGCTGCGGTCAAGGTTCGGTGCCCTGCGCAGGATCAGTTTATCCCGCCGACCACCTTTCAGTTCAAACGCCCATGTTTCCTGACTTGCGCCGCCGGACAACCGTTGCAGGTTTTCAATGCCGCCGGCGGCGGGATCAATGCGCGGAGCGATCCGCGACAATGCCTTTGCCAGTGCATCCTGTCCGTCGGCGCTGTCGGGATTTGCATCGCGCATCAGTTGACCTGCCGGTCGCGGCCCTCCCAATAGGGCGTCCTGAGGTCACGTTTGAGCAGTTTGCCGGACGCGTTTCGTGGCATGATGTCAATAACATCCACCTGCTTGGGACATTTGAAAGCGGCAAGGCGCTCTCGCATCCAGCCCGCTATTTCCTGCTGGTCGATTTGGGCACCCTTGTGAAGGGTGACGACAGCACGTACCGCCTCGCCCCACTTTTCGTCCGGCACGCCAATCACGGCAGCCTCGCAGATGGCGGGATGACCGTGCAAAACACTCTCTACCTCGGCCGGATATACATTTTCACCGCCCGAGATGATCATATCCTTGATCCGGTCATGAATGAAGAGATAGCCGTCTTCGTCCATATACCCCGCATCCCCTGACAGCAGCCAGCCATCTTCGCGCAGGGTTTTGGCGGTGGCCTCGGGATCATTCCAATAGCGCAGCATGTTGGAGGAGGACCGCACTGCAACTTCACCGATTACATCGGGTGCCACGGGCTTTCCTTCGGGATCGAAGATTGCAATTTCGGTTGCAGGCATGGCACGTCCAGCACTGCGCATCCGCGGCGCCCCTTCGACAACGTGATCTTCGGGCAGCAGGATCGCAACGGTGCCGGTCGTTTCCGTCATGCCGTAGCACTGCGCGAATTCACAGCCGATCACTTCGATCGCCTCTTGCAGCAGGGGTAGGGGCATCGGCGCAGCGCCGTACATGATCTCTTTAATACGCGAGAAATCGACATCTTTGGCGCGGGGGTGTTGAATCATTATCTGCAAAGCGGCGGGTACGACAAACAGCTTTGAAACCCGTTCGTTTTCGATGAAGTCAAGCGCTGCAACCGGATCAAATTCGCGCGCGATCACGCTGGTGCAGGTGTTTACGAACTAGATATTCCAGAAGCCGATACCGCCGATATGTGCAAGCGGCATGGCGATCAGGCCAATTTCATCGTCGTCCCAGTGATCATAGATCAGCTTCTGCGGCAATGTTTCCAGCCGCTGCTGGAGCAGTGCACGGTGGCTGATTAACGCAGCTTTTGGCACGCCGGTAGTGCCGGAAGTAAACAGCGCAAGCGCAGGGTCAAGCGGAGCGGAGCGATCATCGGCCGGGGTCGCCGGCTGGGCATCGCGCCACGTTTCGTAGGCCGGCCAATCCGCATGACCGCCCTCCATCGCGACAGCAACCGTCGGGGGCAGGGCGGCCAGCACCTTTTCGGCCACATCGTGGAATTCCGGACCAACAAACAGGATATCGGGCGGATATCGCAGTAATATCTGTGTGATCTCCTGCGCCGCAAGCCGCCAGTTGAGCGGCGCGAACAGCCCACCCGCCCGTGTCGCTCCGACATAGATCTCAAAAACATGATCACAGTTCTTGCCGAGATAAAAAACGTTTTTTGCACCTTGCGCGTCGAGCGCATGAGCAACCTGATCGACGCGACGGTCAAATTCTCCAAAGGTGGTATTGCGACCCTCAAAGCGGTTACAAATTCTATCCGGTGCACGCTTCGCCGCACTTCGAGCTACGACACTCATCGTGATCATCGCTTCGGGGTCGATCATTCCATTTTCCTCCCAGATTGGACATGTCGGCTTTTGACGATCTGACGCAACTCGCGCGGCTCGGCAATCCCGCCGCCAAAGCACCCGCGTGCCTTTATCCAGCCCGTCAGATCTGGAAGTTAATTATCCGATTAACACGCCTGCGTAAAGTGGTAATTAAGCGACGAATTCACACAGAGCAGAGAGGGGCACCGACCAACGATTGAAATGATCTGAGCACAGATGGCTCGTGCAGGCAGGGCGAACGGACGTGGATGACATCTATGACCGGACATTTAAGCCAATTTGCCACAGGAAGTCATATTATTCTGCACGCTGGTCCTCGATACACATGATCGTGTAAGGTAGATGGAGGGTGACAAAGCCCCAAGTCGGGCGTATGAAAAGATTAGAACGAGGAGTTAGTCGGACAATGAATACAACTGCCCTGACGGATGAAACTCCTGTCTCAGCAGGTGCATCTACCCGCGATGACCTGCTGCAAGCAGCCAGCGACCTGATGTGCCGACGCGATACGCTTTCGATTCCGATAGCCGATATTGCGGCGGAGGCGGGGGTGAATTCAGCTTTGGTAAAGTACTATTTTGGCAACAAAAGTGGTTTGATGCGGGCGCTTTTGGGTAGGGATCTCACTCTGGCCGTGTCGCAGCTGGAAGAGCTGGTAGAGATGGAAATGCGTCCGAGCACCAAAATGCGCTATCATCTCTCAGGGCTGATTAAGATGTATTTCAAATACCCGTATCTGCAACGTCTGCTTACCGCTACAATGCGTGACGAGACCGACGAGATCGGTGCGGAGCTGGCACGTTTGTACATCCAGCCCATCCACGACGCGTACGAGCGCATGATTGCGGAAGGCGTAGATGCTGGTGAATTCCAGCCTCTCGATCACCGTTTCTTCTACTTCATCGTCATCGGGGCGTGTGACCACATCTTTTCGTCACGTTATGTACTGAAATATATACACAAAATTGACGAAATTGATGACGACCTGCGTCGAGCCTACTCCGAGCAAGCAATATCCATGATTATGGGTGGATTGATGGCCCGGACCTGACTTACGGCGGGTGCATTGCCACACGGCGCACAACCGGATCACGGGCAGTTTTTCTGCTTCAACCGCCGGATGAGGCCTTCAAGCTGGCAAGAATTTCCTCCGTATCACCACCGACAGCCGCAGGTGATTTTACAGGTTCCGGAACACTTCGCGAAAATCGCGGGGCCGGCGCGGCCTGTGACACACCATTGACGTCAATCATTACCTCTCGTGAAGCCATATGCGGATGTGATGCCACATTTTCAAATGCCAGCACAGGCGCGACACACGCATCGGTTCCCTCAAAAATTTCGACCCATTCCGCCTGTGTGCGTGCAGCAAAAACCTCTTCGTACTGGGCTGAACGGGCGTGCCAGCTCGTTTGGTCAAACTGGCTCGCGCCGTGCTCTGCTGGCAAACCCGCCTTTTCCAGCAAAAGCGCATGAAACTGCGGCTCGATCGAGCCAACGGTCATGAACAGATTATCGCTGGTCCGGTAGCAGCGATAAAAGGGCGCGCCGCCATCAAGAACATTGTTCTGGCGGAAACTGCTCCATTGGTCGCGGGCCAAGAATGTATGGATCAGCCCCATCATCGCAGAAACACCATCGACCATTGCGGCATCAACCACTTGCCCTTTGCCGGAGGTGTGTCGTTCGTAAACGGCAGCCATGATACCCAGCAGCAGGAACATCGTGCCCCCGCCATAATCCGCGACAAGATTGAGAGGTGGCGGGGGCGGCGCGTTCGCTGTCCCCATTGCGGCCAAGGCACCGGTCAGCCCCAGATAGTTTATGTCATGTCCGGCAAACTTGCTCAGAGGTCCGGTTTGGCCCCATCCAGTAATACGGCCAAGGATGACGTGATCATCAAGATCGTCCGGCCCCAGCCCCAACCGCTCCATCACGCCGGGGCGGAACCCTTCGATCACGATCCCCGAAGCGTTAATCAAAGCACGCGCAGCCTGCCGACCCTCCTCTGTTTTCAGGTCGAGCACGACAGAGCGCTTGCCACGGCGGTTCACATCCGTCTTGTCCGCAGGTGCGTGGGCGCGGTCAATTACAATGACGTCGGCGCCCAGATCAGCCAATAGCTGACCCGCCAGCGGGGCAGGCCCGAGGCCAACCATTTCAACGACTTGCATACCTTTCAAGGGTCCTGACACGGGTATCTCCTCAGTTCCGGTTCCGGTCGTCCAGCCCCAGACCGCGACCGATAATTTCGCGCATGATCTCGGACGTTCCGGCATAAATCCGGCTGATCCGCGCATCAACGTAGAGGCGTGAGATTTCGTACTCTTCCATGTATCCCGCACCGCCGTGCAGTTGCAGGCAAGTGTCGATGATCTCGCCCTCTATTTCAGAGGTGAACAGCTTGGCCTGTGCCGCCATCTCTGCGGTACATTCACCTTCCATATGCGCCATTGCGCAATGATCCAGATAGGCCCAGCCGACATCAAGCTTGGTCCGCACATCCGCCATCGCAAAGCGGCTGTTCTGGAACGTGCCTATGGGTTTTCCGAAGGCGCGCCGCTCCTTGATGAATTCCATCGTGATGTCGAACGCGCGTTCAGCCCGCGCAAGATAGCCGTCCGCGCCGATCAGACGCTCTTCGGCAAGGTTGGTCATCATGATTTTGAAGCCGTCGCTGCCCGTCCCCACGAGGTTCGCAGCAGGCACCTTGACGTTGTCAAAGAAAAGTTCGGAGGTATCCTGCGCTTGCAGCCCCATCTTTTTGAGATTCTGGCCTTTGGCAAATCCTTCCATGCCTTCCTCGACCCAGAACAGGCCGATGGCGCGGGGGTTTTCCGGATCGGTTTTGGCGGCGATCAGGTAAAGACCGGCGATCTGGCCGTTGGAGATATAGGTTTTTGATCCGTTTAGAATCCAGTGGTCGCCCTGCTTTTCCGCACGCGTCTTGATGCCTGCCAGATCGGAACCGCTGGAGGGTTCTGTCATGCCAATCGCAAGGATTGTCTCGCCGGAAACGACACCGGGCATGTATCTCTTTTTCTGGTCGTCTGTGCCGTAGCGGTGCAGATACGGACCCACGATGCGGTTGTGCAAAGGAACAAAGAACGAGCTTTCAGCCTTGCCGATCTCTTCGTTCAGGATCATGTCGAACCTGAAATCGTCCAGACCCATGCCGCCGTATTCTTCATCTGCGTACATCGCCAGATAGCCGTTCTTACCCGCCGACAGCCAGGCCTCTTTACTGACCTGCTTCGCTTCACGCCAGCTTTCAGCGTTTGGCGTGACTTCGGCGGCAATCCATTTGCGCACGGATTCCCGGAACATGTCATGTTCTTCTTCAAAAATGCGTCTCTTGATCATGGTTGTATCCTCACTTGCGCTTCGCGTTGGGATTTCTGATTGATTTAGCTGTTGGTCCAGTTGGGTGAGCGCTTTTCGACAAACGCTTGCACCCCTTCTTTGCCGTCATTTGACGTCAGAACCGTTTGAAATTCCGGCCCGCTCGCCTTGAAAGCTTCCGGCAGCCGCTCGATGTCTTCTTCGAGAATGTTCAAAACACGCTTGGAGGCACGCACCGCTGTCGGTGAGGCCATCGTGATCTCTTTCGCAATGGCACGGGCGATGTCCATCGCGCTCTCTCCATCCGGTGCCACGCGGTTGATTATACCCAACGCACAGGCGCGCTCTGCATCAATCGCGCGTCCGGTCAGGATCAACTCCATCGCGGCCTTTCTACCGATCTGGCGCGTCAGACGCTGGACACCCCCCGCCGCCGCAAATAGCCCTACCTTGACCTCGGGCAGGGCAAACTTCGCACCGGCATCCGCCACCGCGATATCGCTGGCCAGCACAATCTCGCAACCGCCGCCCATTGCCACGCCGTTCACCGCAGCAATGATCGGTTTTTCACGGCCCCACCGGTTGCAGATGCCGCCAAACCCGGACTCTCCGGGTTGAATGTCATGCCCCTCGCTTGTCGCCTTCAGGTCATTGCCCGAGCAGAACGCCTTGTCCCCCGCACCGGTCAGGATTGCGACCCACAGATTGCGGTCGCGGTCATAGGCGTTGAAAATTTCTTGCAATTCATGATGAGCCGGACCGTGAAGCGCGTTGTATCGATCCGCACGATCAATCGTCACTTCAAGGACATGCCCGTCCCGTGTGACGCTGGTATATTCAAATTTCTTGCTCCAGAATTTATCCAGATCATCACTGTCGGCGCTTTGCGTGTCGGTCATTCAAGTCTCCTGCGTTGTGGGGCAGCCCCATGTAAAAGCGCGGTGCCACAAAGGGCACCGCTCCGGATGATCCCTCAGCGTGGAGCCATGCGAATTGCACCATCAAGGCGGATGTCTTCGCCGTTCAGGTAAGAGTTGCGCACAATCTCAAGCGCGAGAGATGCGTACTCCTCCGGCATCCCGAGACGTGCAGGGTTGGGCACCATCGCACCCAGAGACTGGCGCACGTTTTCAGGCAACCCCATCAACAGTGGTGTCTCAAATAGGCCGGGCAGGATTGTGTTGACCCGGATATGCTCGGCAGACAGATCGCGCGCGATGGGCAGGGTCATGCCGACGATTGCAGCCTTTGAGGCCGAATAGGCAACTTGTCCTACCTGCCCATCCTCTGCCGCTACCGAAGCGGTCGAGATAATGACGCCGCGCTCGCCTTCGTCGGGGTCAAGCGTCATCATGCCAGCGGATGCTTTGACTGTGCAGATAAATGTGCCGATCTGGTTCACTTCGATCACTTTACGGTATTCCGCGATTGGGAATTGCGAAATGCCGCCGGTTTTGCGGTCGCGGCCCGCAGTTTTGATCGCGTTGCCGATGCCCGCGCAGTTTACCAGAATACGCTCTTGCCCGTTCGCCGCACGTGCCTTTTCAAAACCCGCATCGACGCTGGCCTCGTCAGATACGTTCACTTTGCAGAACACACCGCCCAACTCGCTGGCGATGGCCTCGCCCGCTTCTTCGTTCAGATCGAAAAGCGCGACCTTGACGCCCTGTGCCGCAAGCGCCCGTGCAGTAGCAAGACCTAGGCCCGATGCGCCGCCCGTGATGACTGCCGAGATTGAATTATCCAGTTTCATTGATGTCTCTCCGTCTTAAAATTCCAAAATGATCCAGTATACGCGCTCAGATGCGTTCGATGATGATCGCCGGTGCCATGCCGCCTGCCGCGCACATGGTGATCAGGCCATAGCGCCCGCCGGAGCGTTCCAGCTCATCCAGTGCGGTGCCGATCAGGATCGAACCGGTGGCCCCGATAGGGTGGCCAAGCGCAATCGCGCCACCGTTGATGTTGACCTTGGAACGATCAAGACCGAGATCGCGGATGAACTTTTCTGCAACAACAGCAAAGGCTTCGTTGATTTCGTACACGTCGATATCGTCGGTGGTCAGACCGGCCTTTGCCAGCACCTTTCGCGCGGCGGGAACCGGGGCGTTGAGCATCAGCGTCGGGTCGTCGCCGATGTTGGCGGTGGCCACAATGCGCGCCCGTGGCTTCATTCCGTGCTTTTCCACATAGCCTTCGGATGCCAGCAACAGGGCGGCCGCACCATCCACAACGCCGGACGAGTTGCCGGCATGATGGACATAATTCATCTTGCCTTTCAGATCAGGATAGCGCGCATAAATCATATCGCCATAAGTGGTTCCCGCATCGTCGATGGGAAACTCCATAAACTTGTCAAACACAGTGTTCAGTTTACCGAGAGTCTCTACCGTCGTGCCGGGGCGTGGAAACTCTTCCTTGTCCAGCACCAGCGCATTGGTGTCCGGATCATAGACCGGCACAAGAGAGCGGTCGAACCGCCCTTCTGCAATCGCGTGGGCCGCGCGCTGCTGACTGACAGCGGCAAGGCGGTCCGTGGCTTCGCGGTCAATCCCTTCCAGCGTCGCAATCGCATCCGCGCTGCACCCTTGCTGGGTCTGCGGATGTTTCGCCCGCAAGCTGAGATTGCCAGCGTCCATCATAAACGGTGATTTAGGGTCTGCAATCTGGGCGGTATAGCTCATCATCTCGGTACCGCCCGCGATCACAACGTCTTCCATACCGGACATAATCTGCGCGGCTGCGAGTGATACGGTGGTGATGCCAGAACCACAAAACCGGTCCAGCGTGACACCCGATGCGCGGATATCATATCCCGCGTCCAGCGCGGCCATGCGCCCCAGATCACCGCCTTGCTTACCCCGTTGGGTGCTGGTTCCCCAAATGATGTCATCAACATCCGCAGTGTCTAGGTCGTTGCGATCGCGCAGGGCTGCGAGGACAGTCGCGCCAAGATGCTGGGGGTGCAAATGGGCCAGCGCCCCCTTGCCCACCTTGCCCACACCGCGCGGGGTGCGGCAGGCGTCTATAATATATGCTTGTGACATCAAAAGTCTCCTTGGACGGTATTACTGGGGTCTGGCTGACATACAGGGGCGCTGACTGTCGCAGCGCTCATAGCGCCAAGCTCCGGCATCGCGCCGATGTCTGCGCCACGGCGACTGCTTCTTGGCAAAGGTAAAACAGTTGTATTTGCCACGCAACGCTGGACCTCAATGAATTTCATGACCAGAACATCGTTCGCGGACGTTAATTAGTCAAGCAATTAACTTTCAAAACGTCAATGTTATTGCGCTTCAGTTCTGGATCGCATCTTTAGGATAGCGCGGGTTGAAGCGCTCGTTCGTCCTATTTGCGCGCTGAATGCTGGTCTGCTCGAAGGCCACGCTTCCACCTCGAGACATGAAGGCGATCTGCAACTGTTCCGTTTATGTAAATCGGGGACAACGGGAACGCACCAAGCTGTCACGAAAGCGTTTCATACTCGGCGTTGTTTGCGAGCGTTTTGAGGTTTTCGCGCAATTGCGACTGGTTGCGTGCAATCGTTCTGGCCCATGCGTCGGGGTTTGCGCGCAGACGGCTGCGATTTGCGCGAATGATTGTGGTCGCGGCGCTGACAATCGGGCGCATGAGAACAGCACGCGGCACACGCAGCTCTCCGGCTTTTGCGCGACCATGAAAGCGGTACGTGAGATGCCACAAAAGAAGGCGCCCGAGCGCTGTGGGAAGCTTTGTATTTTCATGTAGCTGCGCCGCCACGCTCTCTATTGTCGCTTGCGCCAAGACCGCCGACTGATCTGTCAGCGGGCCGGTCACGGCGTCAAACATTTCATCCACGCGGCGCGCGGCCGCATGGGTCGTGATGCCGCTGATAAGCCGTGCATCCACCCCGAGGAGCCGACCGATGTAGCCCCAGAAGCGATAGAGGCGGTCAATTTCCTGACCTGTCAGAGCAAAACCGAGGCTGTCTTCAGCCTGCCAGGAAGTACGCGTAAAATCCATCCACGTACGACCAAGATCCACCTGATTGATCGCCACCCCATAGCGGCTGGCATCATAATCACCTTTGGCAGCGTAAAACCGCACCTTCGCGTGCAGCATGCGCACACCAACGGTCGCGATATACCCCGGCGCACCGGGGCGCAAAGCGCCGGGCAGCATGGCTTCGCCCAGCCATTTCGCGGTTTCGCGCAGCCGCGCGTCTGCACCCTCGACAAGCCGCCCCGTGCCTGACAGAACCGCCGCGATCGACGGCGATTCATAAACGCGAATGAGCGAGCCTACACTGAGAGAAATCACATGGACAGCAGGGGGCATGGTATGGAACGCTTCGCCACCATTGGACAGCAAATCCCCATCAATTGCGGCTGCCGCCTGTTCGATATCTTCAAATAAGTCAGCAAGTTCGGGATCAGGCTGATCAAGTGTGGCCAGCCCTTCGCGTAGGCCAAGGTCAAGTGCAGCCGATAATTCACGGTCGCCCTCGGCGATGCGTTTTGCAACCGGATCAGCCAGCGGATCGCCAGTGGTGAGCGCCCACTGCATGAGATCGGCGCGATCCGTGCCGAACTGCAGTGCAATAGCGTCAAGGGACCCGCGTGCTGTAGGCCAATGCAGCAGCGTCATGAACGTGCTTTTGACAACTTTGGCCGAGCCCTCTTGATCGCTGCCCGCAACGCTTCTGAGAACTCACCTTCCCCGAACTTGCTAAGCGCCGAATGTGCGGCGCAAAGCGTGCGCGTCCCGGACCAATCCGACGCGATCCTCTCTGCCCAATCGCAAAAACGCGCACCGGCGTCCGGCGTGTCGAGAAGGGCGTCTTTCAATTTGGGATGGAGCGCGATCTCGGGGAGTGGCAGCACCTTACGCAAGGCGTTCGGCAAGGGCAAAACGTTGAACGTGTCGTCGACATGCAGCGCACCGCTTTCGGCATGATACACTAACAACGATCCCGCATGAACGCTTTCGTCCGCACAGATATAATCAATCCCGTCCGGCATGGAAAAGCTTAGTTGCGGATACCGCGCGGCGACCGCGTCACTTTCAACCAAGTCGGCGGCCCAATCAACATCGGGCACCTGTTGGGCATGGCGGGAAGATCCATAGAACGTCGCAGACGGAAAATCTTTGGCCATCTGTGCACAGTGAAGCGTATGGAAAGGATGTACGTTCAGCACTGCCTCGACCGAGCGCCCTTGATCGGTCAGCGCCATGATGCGCTCGCGGATCTCACCCTTCAGCGTATAGCTATCGAGAAATACAAACCGCCCCTCGCCAACTTTAACCAACGAGCATTGGGTGCCGACGTTGAAGACACCGCCCATCCGCAGATCCCCCCTTATGTTCCAGAACGTATCACTCAACTGGACAATTTCCTCGGCCATGACTCACCTCTTTCAAATTAAGTTATCGGGCTGCTCTGAGCTAGATCAACATCCTGGTGGATCATCAGATGCGCGGCCCTTCGGCAATGTAACTGACGTCGCCTTACAGATTTCACGGAGTGCCGGTTTCAGCCCTTCTTCGAACGTCGGGTGATACAATGGAATCTCCAACAGTTGGCTGGCCGTTTCACCCCGCTGGATCGCGTGGATCAGAAAGTGGGCCATGTGGTCGGCACCCGGGCAGAACAACTCGGCACCGACAAGCCGTCCACCTGCCTTTTCGGCGTAAAGACGCGCGAGACCGGTTGCACGAGCCTCAACCTTGGCCCGTCCCTGATCTGCGTAAGAAGCGTGCCCTGTAATCGTGGTATCGTTTGGACTCTCACCCAGAACGGCGAGAGGCGGATCGGTGAATGTCAGTGTAAAGCGGGGCGTACGTGTAAACGCCTCGACCTGCGGATAGAGGGCGGCGTTGCAACCGGCGATACTGCCTTCGTCTGACGCTTCGTGCAGGATGGCCGCATCTGCGTTCGCATCACCGGCGATAAAGACGGGTGCATCGCCCCATTGCATCGTATTACGATCAAACACCGGCTTCCCGTAGTCATCAAGTTCCAAATTCGCCGCGTCAAGGCCAAGACCTTCGTATGCAGGCGGACGGCCCGTCGCGACGAGAACACGGTCGAATACCCGGCAACCGCTGGTGGCACCTGACCATGATATCCGGGCGTTACCATCAACCTTTTCAACCTTCACATCGACGCCCAGATGAACCGGAAGCTCTTGTCCGATCACATCAGCCAGAGAGGTCTGGACATCGCGATTTTGCGCGCCACCAAGCGTCTCTGCATGATCGAAAAGTGTTGTTTCTACACCTAATCGCGATATCGCCTGCGCCAGTTCGATCCCGATGGCACCGCCCCCGATGACCGCCAGCGACTTGGGAAGGTCTTGCATTTCAAACACGCTCTCATTGGTGAGGGCGAGATCACCGAGATCTCTGAACGGCTCGGGGATACTTGCATAAGAGCCGGTTGCAATAACAACGGTTTTGGCATTGACTGTATCGCCGTTATCAAGAGCAAGCTCCGTCTGCTCGGTGAAACGCGCACGCGCTTTGATGCAGACCCCCTCTGGTAAATCGTCGAATGACCCGCGCGTTGCCTCCACGAATTTATCACGTTCCCGCCGAACCCGTTCCAATACGGCAGGTCCGTCGACTTTGATTTCCTGCGTCGTGATTCCGAACACATCTGTTCCACGCGCATCATGCGCAGCGCGCGCCGCCGCAATGAGAAGTTTGGACGGCATACAGCCTGTGGTCGCGCAAAGCGTACCGCGAAAGGCTTCGTCAATCAGCAGGGTGCGCGCGCCTTTGTCGCGCGCGCTGCGTTCTGCAGCGAGGCCGGCAGTGCCGGCCCCG